>QUAH01000024.1 GCA_003426165.1 Candidatus Saccharicenans subterraneus | reverse complement strand
AATCCCTTATAATCTCTTTGAGCCATCGTAAGTAAAATACTCCTTTCTTAAGGTTGAAGTCTTGAAAAGGAGATATTACGATGGCTCGTCCTCCTAAATCAATTTGCGAACTATTTTGTACACTAGCCAAACCAGTCGAGCTTTATAAGCAGTCCTTCCGGGCCAGTGAAATATAGCCAGATGGGGTGAACGCCCGTTACTTCCTTAACGGGAGCGGAAATATTCTGCCAGGTCCGGCCATCGCCAGGTGGGATTTCCACGGTAGCTATGGCCGGCCCCCAGGGCTGGTCAATCCGGATGGATCTCCCGGTGGCTAATTCAGGCCGTTTTCGCGGCGGGTGGGGCTGGCCTGTAGATGGCTGCGACTATGAGGCCGGCTATGACATACTCGACCAGCGAGAATATTATCCACCACAGAGCCAGCTTGAACGGAATCGGCAACATCCCGTAGAAACCGAGGCTCATCGGAACCGCGACAAAAGCCCAGATTACCAGGCCATAGCGGAAGCCCTCGGCCAGGCCTTTCCCCTCGCGGCCCTTAATAAAAATGTAGGTAAAAAGAAAAGCGACCATCACCCCGGTCAGGTACATCAGCCACATTTTCGAGGCCATGTCGGGTCGCCACAAATTCTGCAGCGCCTCGTACTGGCTCATCAGGATAATGTTGTTGACGAGAAACTCCATGACCTGGAAAGCCACATAGACGACGACCGAAGCAATGATAAAACGCTTGCAATTCATTTTGCCCTCCTTTCCGGAAGCGAGATATCTCTCGCGGCTCAGGCGAAACTTTTGGGATTCACGCCCTATCCGGATACGGCCGAAGAATAACACTTGCCGTCCGCAAAAGTCAAAATTTTTATTATATGGAAAAAGACGGGCCTGGGTTCTAAAGTTTCCATTTAGCCGCAATCGCCTAAAAAAGGGCAACAACATCATTTGGGTTAATTGCGACCAAATTAAACAAAGCCAGATTATAAATAAAACCAGATTAAATAAAAAAAATATAAGAAAGAGATTTCTGGCCCCCCTGACTGTCACCGGTTGTTTCTTCTTAATCAAGTTTCATTCAGGCTTCACTCAGAATATTCCCGCTGGCCTGGCCTTTGTAATCTTGACCACGATGGGCCAGTCGGGACCCCAGGTGAAGGCGCCAAATTCGCCGGTACGCAAGGTGTCGGCCAGGGCATAATATTTTTTTATGAAATCTTCCGAGGCATTGTAGAGGGGCCAGGAAATTTCTGTGCCCACCTGGGAATTCGGCCCCCAGTGGATGAACAGGCCGAGTCCGGCATCGCGGAAAATCTCGGTTTTTTGCGGGTCGTTGGAAAGTCGCACCCGGTCTTCCGGGAGCAGGCTTACTGTGGGTTCTGATCCGGTTTTTTGCGATTTAGTTCCAGAGAAATCACAGGCAATGTTGATGGCCGCCGTCGTTATAAATAAAAGAAATAACAGAATGTCCAGGAATGTGGGTTTTTGCTCTTCTTCATTTCTTCCCTCCTGATTAGTGCCTCCTAAAAAATGGAGACGCGAAAGTACGCCCAATTTAGCGGGCAAATATTTTAATTTCTGACCTGATAAACATTCAGTTTTTCGGGCACGTTAGTGAGGCCCATCCGGCCGAGCTTCCGGACCAGGCTGGTATCATAATTTTCTATGCTCGGGATGTACAGCCGAGCGTTAACGATGCGGGCCAGGTTCATCTTAACCCAGTTGAAATAGCAGGCCCGTCCCAGGCGTTGAAAATCCAGGTCATAAATATCAACGATGTACCTGTTCAGCCTGCTTTCCCTCTGCGAGGTCCAGACGTAAAGGCGTCCCCGGTCGGCGTTGAGGCCGAAGACTGCAGGAAAATACCGGGACGGTCCCTTTAGCCGGGCCAGGACTTCACGGTAACCCTCAAACCTTATGACCGAGTTCAAATCGCCGTTTAAGATATCAAAATCTGAATCAAGGATGCGTTCTTTTCTAGCCCTTCTATTTTCATAGGTTCGGATGAGCACGCCCTCCGGCGAATAGGCATAAATCCTGTAATCAAAGGGGTCAGAAATATAAAGTTTCCCGGTGTCATCAACTGCCAGGTCGGTAAAGAAACGGGCCAGGCCTCCTTCCTTCCGTCCCTTTTCCTCATGGAAGAGCCTGGTGCGCCCCTCTTCCGGATAAAAGCCGTGGACTGAATATTCTCCGGCACCTGAATCTGACTGGATGTACAATTCGTCGCCGGCGCCGAAGAGCATCCTGTTGATATAGCCCCTGGAAATTTCTTCCGGAAGCAGCACTTCCCGGATTAACTTTCCGTCTGGCGAAAAGACCTTGAGCATTTTCTGGCTGAAGACATTTACCCAGAGACGGCCTTTGGAATCTGCAGCCGCCGCAGCCACATTCGGCAATTCATCCGGCCCCTGTCCCTTTTTTCCAAGAGTGAAAAGGAATTTCCCGTCGGGACTGTAAACGTCAAGGCCTTCAAAATTTACAGAGTCCCAGAGGTAGACCCGGCCGCCGGCTCCAATTAAAAAATTAATTGACTTGTAATAACGGCCAGATTGATCACCGCCGCAAGAAAAAAGCGGCTGCTCCGAGGCCGCCAGCGACTGGAGGCCAGACTCCCCTGTTGAACACCCCGCCACCAGAGACAAAATCCACAGCAGGATTATCAAGAATCTTACTCTTGATTCCATCCGTTACTCAGTTAGTAAATTACCGAGAATTTTTCATTTCAAAAAGACTTCGAGGACGGGTATTTCGACCGGTGGCTTCTGGACGGGCAGGGTCAGCCACAGGTTGTTAGCTTCTTCGCCGGTGCCGGGGCGGAAGCGAATCTCGGAAGCGTCGTGGAGGAACTGCACATACTTCACCTTGTCGGCCATATCCTTGAGCCACAGGCCATTCATCGGGTAGAAGAGCAGGTGCATGTAGAGTCGTTTGGTAACTGGATTCCAGGTCAGAAGCGTGTTGGGCGGAGCGACAAATTCATCAGGCGCCTGGGTGCAGCCGTAGATTGACCGGCCGTTTACGGCCATCCACTCGCCGATGGCCTTGAGCCGTTCCTGTGCCCTGTGGTCGAAGGTGCCCCGGCCGGTCGGGCCCACGTTGAGCAATAGATTACCGCCCTTGCTTACCGAGTCAATAAGCAGCTCGATGAGCTGGGCCGGGCTCTTCCAGGTATACTCGTCGCGGTAATAACCCCAGGAGCCGGAAAAGGTCTGGCAGGTTTCCCAGGGAATTCGCTTGCCGTTGTATTCTGGCCACTTGGTGACCCTGACCTGCTCGGGCGTGGTGAAGTCCCAGCCGCCCTCGACGTCCTGGAGGTCGAGCCGGTCGTCGATGATGAGATGCGGCTGGAGCGATTTGGCCAGTTTCAGCAGGCCGATGGAATCCCAGTCGTCGCGGCCCTTGCCGAACTTTCCCGGAAAGGAAAAATCAAACCACATGATGCTGATTTCGCCGTAGTTGGTGAGCAGCTCCCGGACCTGGTTTTTCATGTACTCGCGGTAACGGGCCATGTCCCGGCCGGCATTGAGCTTTTCGTAGTCGGCCTCGTTGTCGGGCCGGAGCGGATGGTAACGGTCTATGGTGTAATCCGGGTGATGCCAGTCGAGGAGCGAATAATAGAAACCCACCTTCAATCCCTCGGCCCGGAAGGCCTCGACAAATTCTTTAAGGATGTCGCGGCCGAACGGCGTCCTGGTAGCCTTGTAATCCGTGTATTTCGAATCCCAGAGGCAGAAGCCCTCGTGATGCTTGGCGGTGATCACGACATACTTCATTCCGGCTGCCCTGGCCATCCTGACCCATTCCCGCGGGTTGTAGAGGTCGGGGTTGAAGTGCTCAAAGTATTTCTGGTATTGCTCGTTGGTCAGGCGCTCGCGGTTCTTGACCCACTCGTGCCGGGCGGGCAGGGCATAGAGGCCCCAGTGGATGAACATGCCGAAGCGGGCCTCTGTCCACCACTTCAGGCGCTGGGCCTTCTGGGCCTCGGTTTCCTTTGGCAACTGGGGTTCTGGGGTTGCCCCCTGAACGATGATTAAAACGATTAATACTAAAAGTGCCGATAGCAGCACTCTTGAAACTCTTGATTTCATCGCTCCCTCCTCAAGTTCGAATTACTTATTCAGAAATGTGAGTTCAGACCCGAAGAGTGTGTCTTCATGATTACCATACCACTCTCCCGACTCTTCCATCAAGAACAAAAAAGGAATGGTGTAATTCGCCTGGTTCATTGTGGCCAGAGAGGGAGAAAAGCATGTCCGGTACTTTATTCATAGTCGGGTAGAAGGTTCCGGCAAAAAATTGAGGCGCATAAAAAATGGGGAACACAATACTCATTCTCCAATTTTTTGGGGGCCGGTTTTGGAAAGGACGCAAGAAAACTCTATGACAAAATGGAAAAAGGAAAAAGGTAAGTTAATAAATTAAGTCGCATATTTTTATTGGTTTGGAAGGCCATCGAATGGATTAGAGGATAGGCTTAAGTAAGTCTTCAATTAGCGGGTTAGCCAAGTGAATCTAATTGTTTTTACACAGGTTCTTAGCCCGAGGTACCGGAGTCAAAAAATCAGGTAAATGAGTATCCTCTCCCCTCATCTTATTTCCGCTTTTAATTAAGGAGGGGGTAAGATACAATCCCATTGGAATGGAAATTATTTTAGGAGAGGGGCAAGCGTGAAGAAATTGCTATTTCTTATAATCATCCTTGGGGCGGGCTACCTGGCCTATGACCATTTTTTTAAGACGACCCCCGAAGAAGATGCGGTGATAGCCCTGGAAAAGGAGTTCCAAACAGCCACCCAGAATTACATCGTGGCCAACCGCCAGGCGGCCGAACCAGGGCTGGTCGTCATCTCCGACCCGGAAAAGGCTGAAAACCAGGTTAAGGCGGTCAGAAATAAGCTAAAGGAGCTGTTGCCGACCCTGACCGAAGAAAAGGCCATCGCCCGGGCCCAGGAGCTGGAATCAAACATCAAGACCTTTTGCGAGAAGAACGATATAGAATAACAGAGCCGATGGGATAAGGCTCGGAGCATTAGTAGAACATCAGGAGAAGAAAAGAAGGGGCCTTTAAACAAAAGAGAAGTAAGAGAGCGACATAATTTTAAAACATTTTTTTACCATCTTTTTAATAATTCTTACTAAAACGGCGAGCTGGAAAAACAGAATATCAAAAATTGTCAGCAAAATCGGGGAACGAGTATTTTGTCCCCCGTTTCCGTTTAATAGATTTCGGCGCTGAGGACTTTGACCGGCGTCCAGGCCCCCTGGTGCTTCTCCAGCAACACTAAGTAGCCGGCCCCCATCTCCGGGCTGGCTACGTGCGAGACGAAGACCAGGGCCGCCGTCCGGCCAGGGTTGAAGCCAACCCGTGACACATAATTTTTCCCTGGGGACAGCAGGTTCTCTCTCTCACCCTGCCTGACCTGGATACAGTCCTCCAGCCCCTCCGGCACGAAGTCGCTCAGCCGGTATTCTTTTTTATTCTTGCTGTCGTAATCATCGAGAAGGGCCTTCTCCACGCCCTTTATTTTTTCAAACTTTCTGTTGGCGGTCTTATCTTCCAGGACCACGAACCCGGTCGGTAGCCCGTCCAGCCTGACCGGGCTAAGGCCCGAAGGATTAAAATTATAAATGGCCTTGTAGACCTCGAATTCTTCCGGGTGCACAAAATCCTCGCAGGTCAGGCGCGAGGTCAAAAGGTAGCCGAGCATCTCTTCGTCCAGCAGAACCCGGCTCTCCTTGAGAAAGTTAGGATTTTCCGCGCACCTGGCCTGGAGATAGTCCTTGATTTCGTCCTCGGTCATTTTCTGCTCGCGAATTTCGCCTAAAAAACTGCTTATGCTTATCTTGTAGGCATACCGCGGCAACCCGGAAATATCCCATCTCAGGTCATCCTTAAAATCATAAGGTCCGTCATACTTCAAAAGCTGCAGGTATATCTTCTGACCCTGCTTGAAAAACCCGGCGGCTTCCGGCAGTAGCTCCCCCAGCTCGGCCGGGTACATCTTTGAAGATGAGCTGGCCCTCCAGCCGGAACGGAAGAGCTCAAAATACCTCTGGTCCTGCTTATGTAAAATCAGCTCCTCCGCGAAGAAAGTTCCAGGCAGGATCAGGACCAGCTCCACCCGGCCGGAACCGCCGACCAGGTTGGAAGTCTTAAGGGGATAGTACAGCTCGGCCGACTTAAACCTGTAGGCCAGCGGCTCGACCAGCCTGGTTTCCCTGCTTACGGTGACCGAGTCAAAAACAAAATAATTGAAGCCCCGGTCCAGGTAATCCCGGGCGTTGGCCAGCACTCCCTCCAGCTTGCTTTCTAATTGAATCTTTTTCTGCTTGAAAAACTCCCGCACCCAGTTCTCGAATTCGCCCGCCTGGTTGATTTTCACCACCGTGACGTCATGCGGGCCCATCTTCTGGCTGAGCTTTATCTCAACCGGGGCCAGGCCTCCCCCGCCCTTGGTGGGACCTTGGAGTTCCTTTATGTCCTTTTTCTTCAGAAGTTCCCTGACTTTTTCCAGGATGGGCTCTTTCACCAGGAAAACCTGCGGCTCAGCGGGAAAGGGAATGAATTCCAGAACCTGCGTTTCCCTGTCCGCGCGCAGTTCCGTGGCCAGGACCAGGATTTCTTCCTGCTTATTGTGAAAGATGATTGCCTTCTGGGAATCCTGGGCCAGTTCCACCGGCCTGGCGGAAAAAGCGCACTTGTCTCCTGCTTTCATTCCCCCCGGCAAAGCCAGGGCGGAAATGATCAGCAATGAAGGAATAAGGGACGTTAAAATGAGACTCCTGGCAAAATTTGAGGCCTGATTTTTCTTCCCGTTCAATTCGCCGTCACCACTTTTCATCAAGGATTTCTCTCCTCTTTCGCTGGTATTCATCTTCAGTCAGCAAGCCGTCTTTTTTAAGAGCTTCCAGTTCTCTCAGCCGGGCCCCGAAATCGGGTCGGGTCGTGGCAGAATCTTCTTTTTTATCGGGGGCCTTCCTGTCCTCGACCTCCAGGACCTCCAGGGCCGCCGGGTTGGGTCTTGACTTCCCGTAAGAAGAAAGGTTGACGAGCGAATAGATGGCCATACCCAGACAGGCACCAATCCAGATAACCAGGAAAAAGGTCATCGGCCCCCTGGCCTCATCCGCTTCCCCCATGACCGATCCCATGAAAACAATTCCAAATATGAGGAACAGGATGCTCATGACCAGGGTGATGATGGAGCTGGTCGGCGAAGGCCTGACCGTGATTCTCCTATTTTTCAAGTTAAGGTCTTCAGGATTATTCATCATGCCTCCTCGCCCTGATTATAGAGGCTTCCCCTGAATAAAACAACACGACCAGTAAAGTTCAGCAAATGCCTGGCAGAAGCTCCCCGTAACGAATGTTTTCTACTATTAAATAAAGGCTCTGGCCCGGGCCACGAAACTTGCCCGGAAGATGCAACCAATACTCATACCACTCGGCCAGGACACCATTACACAGTGGTCAAGATCAAGCCCTTGGGCAGGGATCTTTCTTTTCTGTCTTCTTTCTTCTAATTGTTGATTCTTATTATTATCAACTTTCACCTGCTGTTTTCTCCGTCCCGTTCCCCGCCAGAATGCGTCCGCCTGACTGCCACCTTCCAGGTCGAGGCCTCCAACCTTCCTTGACATCAGGCTTGAGGTGTGAGTTAATAAGCCGGAAAAGCGAGTAATTTGAAGAACTTTTTAAGGAATAAACTCGGGGCCACGGGGAGCGATTCGCTTAAGCTTTCCACCAGAGTTACCAGCGAAGGGAGAACTTGATGAAATCTGTTTTGAGGTCAATTCTTATTGCTGCCGGGATGGTTTTCTTATTTCTGGCAGCGGGGTCACCCCTGTTTCCAGGGCCAGCCAACCAATCGGGCAATCAATCCTTTACCGGGTACCTGATCCTCCAGGAGGAGGGGAAATTCCGGGTGGAAAAAGAAGAGTACGTTAAATTCCAGGTGGTTGACGGAGAGGTCAGGGGATTGAGAATCCATCTAAGAGCCGCCTCCGGCGACCTGACCTTCAACGACTGCTATGCCCTCGTCAAGGACGGCAGCAACTTTACCGACTGGTTCCAGATTGAATGCCGAAAGCTGGGCGGATTCGGAGGCAAGGCGGTTACCTATGAAAGTTACCTGGCCGGGGCTTACGCCGGAATTTCTCCTCCGGTGGTTCCGGCTTACTCCATGTACGAAACGTTGAAAAAGATAGCCGGTTCTCTGGGTCTGCCGGTCCCGGGCCGGACCTTCGTCATCTACGGCCAGAACCGCAGCCCGATTTACGAATTCTTCTGCTACGAGGATGGGGCGAAATAGACAGAAGGGTCGAAATAGGAAATGAAGCTGAAATCCCAACCGTGAAAGCTGGAGGCGTTAAGAAGGTGGATGCGGGTGGCAAAATATTCTACGAACGTTCAGTTTTGATTCATCCAGGATTAAATCCCCGAACAAGATGAGGAGGCAAGAATGATTAAGAAGACGATAATAGTCCTTGCGGCCGGCATTTTTCTCCTGGTTTCCGGCCTGATAGCCCAGGTCCCCGATGCCCGCCGGACGGGTGAAGAGGTGCTCTACGAGGCCTTGCTTGGAGCGAAGGGCTTCCTGGTCGTGGTGGAGAGCAACGGCTGCACCCAGAAGGAATCATTCCGGGTGGATAGCCAGAAGAATAAAAGCCAGGATGGTTCCCTCCACTATGCATTTACCGTCAGGCGGATAAGGCCCGATGACTGCAAGGGGATGCCGGAAAAGGTCATCATTAGCTTTGACCTAGAAAAAGACCTGGGAATAAAGGGCAAATTTACCTACTCGCTGACCAACAAGATCTTCCCGGCCAGGGCCGAAGAGGACTCCCTTTATTCCATAATCGAAAAATATTTCTCCTTCGGGGAGAGAGGCTCGAAGCAAAAAGAAATAGCCCCCACGGTAAGAACCGAGTCCCGGCTGGCCTCGGTCTTAAAGGACGAGCTCAGCAGCCTCGGCCTAACCGTGAGGTCGGAACTCAAGAAGGCCATGATTTTCGCCATCGAATCTGAAATAGCCCGCTACCGGCAGCGCGGCGACCAGGCCAGAATCGCCGAACTTACCGAGCAGTTAAAAAAATTCCAGTCCATGCCAGACAGCGAATTCCCGCTTCCGCCTGAGGAACCGGAGATGTCCGGGCAGTCGATCCTGACTCCTCCCGGGCCAGTTCTCCCGCCGCAGGTGGCCGAGGCCCAGGTCGTGGTCACCGGAGCGCTGAAACCCGGGACAATTCTGGAAGTTTCCGGAATGACCAAGTCCGGCCCGTTCTACCACCTGGCCGGAAGCCGGGGGGACATCCTGAACAGGCTAAAACCCGGGCGGAAATACCCGGTCTTACTGTGCTTGATTTACAGGAGAGAATACTTCGGCCAGATTCCGAATTACTACGTGTACCTGGCCGGAATTAAAGAAAATTGATAAACTAATTATGGCGAAGGCAAAAAGGAGGTACGCCAATGTTCAGCCTTATGGAGTTATTCATCATCCTGGTATTGATATCGCTACCGCTGTTTCTCATCGCCCTGATAGACATCCTGAAGCATGACTTTCCGGGAAACGACAAGCTGGTCTGGATCCTGGTGGTCATCTTCTTCCCCCTGGTCGGGTCAATTCTTTACCTGATCATCGGGAAAAAGGCCAGGATTAAAAAGCCGGCCGCTGGCTGAGAAGACAATAATAATTTCCAGGGATTAAAACAGGCCAGCTAATAATGGCCGGCCAATCCCTCAGTCCTTAATTCTCTGTCGCCTTCCCGAAAACAGGTAGACCAGGATGACCAGGAAAGGAATTAGCACCAGGAACCCGCTCAGCCTGAAGGCCAGGCCAAAATAAAGAAAGACAATAAGCCAGGAAAACAACGAAAGGTATCCCAGGAAAACCATCAGAACCCAGACCGTCTTGACGTGACCGGGAAACCGGTGCCTCAGGACATCGACCAGGACCAGCAATAGAAGAAGGACAATGGCCACCAGGGAAAAAAGTCCGAAATTGAACCCGAACCAGCCGCCGGAGACCTTCTTCCCATCCACCGCCACCAGTTCCCTGGAGGTCTTGTTGTACTGCTTCAGGAAGCCGGCATTCTCCACCTGGAGGACCGCAGCCTGCTCGGAGAGCATGACGTAGAGCGAATTGTCCCGGAGGAAAATCCTGGGATAGGGCACCCTCATGAATTCCAGGGCCGCACCCTTCGACATCAGGCCAACCGAGTAGTTGGTGGCATAAAAAAGCCCGGCTTCCGAATTGTAGTCGAGAGCCAGGATGACATCGGTCGGGTGGTTATAAAAGACTCCCGGCTCGGTAGAACCGGGTGTTACCAGCAAGACCATCTGGCCGTGGGCGATGAAGGTTTGCTCCCCGTTTCCGGTCACCGCGGTTATTGTCTCGTCCGAGCTGTAAACTGGCACATAGGCAGGAAAAGCTGAATAAGAATCCGGGTCGCTTTGATCACTTTTCTGGCCCGAGCCCGGCTTGAAACAGAAAACTTCATATTTTTCCCGGTACTCTTCGCCGGGCACGGTTTTCCTGACCACAAAATAGAGGCAATTCTCTCCCCGGTACATGGTCCGGCTGACCATCTCTTCCCCGGAGCCGTCAACTTCCCCGGGCAGCCAGGCCAGGGGCTGATAGCCGAGAACGGGATATCCGGTGTCCGGGTCGTAATCCACCTCCTGGCCCGCGGGAATGAAGCCAAAATCTTCTTCGGTGGCGATGATCAGGGCCCCGTTGTTGAGGTGAACGAAATTCGTAAAATACTGCGGGAAAAAGGCGCTGTAATTCTTAAGGGGGTTAATGAGCAGCCGCCCGTCCAGTCCTATCCAGGGAAAGCCTTCGGCGTCGACCGAAAACCAGCGGTCGTGAAGGTGCATATCGAGGGCCTCCCGCTCAACGGGCGGCAGTATCCAGTTGACCTTCACCGGGCTGTTTTCTGGAAGGAGAATCTCCACCTCGGGCAGGAGCCTGGCCTGGAGGTTCTCGCCCGGCTGGTTTTCCTGGGCGTCAACTCCGGAGGCCGCCAGCAGGAGCAGGCAAGAAGCCAGGGCAGCCGCCACACCATCCATACATCTTCTGGAAGTCCGTCTCATCTCTTTTCTCTTTCCTTGTCCTTTTCCCGCATCATTTCTCCGAAGCCCACCCACTCCATCACCGCCTTCTGGCCGAGGGTCATGTCCTTCGTCATCTCCTCGTAGCTGAACTCGGCCCCGGTCATCTTCATGGAATCTTCCATGAACTTATTCAGGGCGCCGAAGGTCGTCTGCCCGTAGACCGACTTGAAGACGCTGACGTTCATGGAAGTCAGGGGGAGCATGACCTTGCCGGCGATAAAATCGACGGTCTCGGCAATGGCCCCGGGGTAATCCTTTTCCTTGAGCTTCATGGTCACCTTGCTGAAACCGACCACGTTTTCGTAGTTGAGCCACTTGCGGTCGACCTCGCTGACATTAATGACATCGACCCAGTTATTGCCGAATTCATCCAGGGCCTGCTGGGCGCCGGTCTCTATATGCGACTGGACCAGGTTGCTGGCCACGCTGAGGGGCGAGGGCGGTGGCGTCGGGCTTGACTGGTTTCTCTTTTCCAGAAGTTCTTCGCGCCTGGTCTGGACAGGTCCAGCCGGCTGGCTTCGCGACGGAAGGCGGAGACGGAGCATTTTCCTCTGCTCGGGGGTCAGGGGCCCACTCACGGCTTTTTGCCACAGCCGGTAGACTTCATCCCGAAGCCGGTTGACTTCAGCCTGGTCGGAGCTGGCATAATCCCGGTAGAGTTCCTCGAGCCTTTCCTGGATTGACATCAACCGGTTCCATTCTTTCTGGCTCAGGCCGCCCACCCTGGTCTCAAACGGTTGAGGACGAGCCGCGGGAGGAGCCGGAGCCGGGGTGGCCGGCGTGGTTTGAACCGGACGGGTTGCTGTCTGATTGCCGGTAGTCGGAGTGCCGGTAACTGGCGGCGAAACAGGAGTTGTGGGCTGGGTGGTTATTGGGGGCGGCGGCGCTGGCCGGTTAAGCTGCGATTTCAGGTAATCTATGCGTCTCCTGATGTCCCGGGCCTGCTCTTCCATCTGGCCGGCTATTTTTTCAGCTTCAAGGTAAGAAACCCTGGCCCCCAGCCAGGAAATCTCGATGTAGCAATCGGGAGACTGCGGGCTGATGCTCCGGCGGCAGTTTTCGACTGCCTGTTTTAACCTGGCCGCCCGGTTTTCAAGTTCAGTGGCTTCGGCTTCCAGCCGGGTTATTTCGCCGGTCTGGGGAGCTGCGGCCAGGCTCATGGTAACTCCTGGAACGGCGGACAAAACCAGGAAAAACAAGAAGCCAATAACACCAACCTTGAACCGGGCCGTCCTTTTTCCGGAAAGGACCGGGCCTTCTTCAGCAAATAATAATTTTCTTCCGACGAAACCCATCAGGCCTTTTCCTGGGTGGGACGGTTGACGTGCTCCACGTTGGTATGGGGCTCGTTGGTGTGGGGATTGTCGGTATGAGGAACGTTGACGTGGCCCTGGACGTTCTGGTTGGTATGGATGGTGGTGTTGGTGTGCTCAAAGCCCTCGGGCGCCATGTCCACGTGCTTGCTCTCGTTGACGTGGGTGTTGGTGTGGGTGTCCTTGTGAGCTACGTTCTGGTGGGCGATGTTCTTGTGGGGAACGTTGGTATGGAGCACTTCCTGGCCGATAATCCTGGCGGCCTGCCGGGCGGTCAGGTTTTCAGCTCCAGGGGCGGATTCCCCCACCAGACCTTTTAACCGTCCGGCCCGGGCTTCCTTGCTGATAAAGGGCCAGGCGGCCAGGAAAGCGGCGCCCTTGAACAGCAACCCCAGCGCCTGGCGCCGGCTGCGGGTGGAGTCGTCGTTCAGGTTGACCGGAACGTAGGGCAGGTCCCGGCCGAGGTCAGCCAGTTGTCCTGGCTTCGTTCCGGTTCTTTTCGTCTTCTTCTTAAGATTCATTGAAACCTCCATAAACTTCCTTTATCGTTTTTTCGTTAATTTTAATTTTTATGCCTTCAAACAATTGAAGCCAGCTCCAGTTTCATCTCACTTTTAATTAGCAGCCTAGCCTGACCACCAACCCCAACCGAGCATTTTTTTATTAAGCCTTCTATCGACTGCCCTGGATTATAAAATGTTTCCATTCGGTACTTCCCCAAATTTTCCGGAACAATTCCTTTCCAGTTTATTAATCGGTGAGTCATTCCCGGTTTACTCTCCTAAAAGATAATCTGGGCCAGGCCTGGACTCGCCGCTTTCCATTACAACCGGCCATTCATTCTGAACCCTTATATATTTTTTGTAATAACTAATCAAATTGATAATTTCCGGGTTGTCGGTGAGCTTCCACATCAGCTCTTCAAATATCACCCGGTAGAAATGGCACATGGGGTCGCGGTGTTCGAGGTCCCCGAAGTATTCAAATGATTTATTCAGGCAGCCGGCCCCGTGGAACTTTTTCCAGGGACAGCCGGCGCAGGCGGCCACGTTTTCCACCCTTCGGCTTTCGCTGGCCCGGGCATGGACCCGGGACTCATCGAGTAACCTGTGAAGCGGCGGGGCGGTCTCGATATCGCCCAGGCAAAACTGGTCCTTGCCCACCAGCTCCTCGCACAGGTAAATCTTACCGTCGGCTCCGAAGCCGAGGATGGCATTACCGGCGCCACAGGGAGAGCGGTAGCACATGTGGGGCCGGTCCTTGGTCAGCAGATGGGCCACGAACAGGTTGAGGTCATCTATGCTCAGCCAGATACCGGTCTGGCGGTGGTGCTCCAGGACAAAATCAAGGAGCTGAAGCCAGTTCCGGGCGAAGGCCGCGGCCCGGGTGGGGTCAAAGTCAAGCTCCGACTTGGCCCGGCCTTCATAGCAGGAAAAGTTCAGCCGGAAGGAGGTGGCCCCCAGAGTTTCCACCATGAACCTGGCCACCGGGAGGTAATCCCCGGGGTCATGGATAACGGCCAGGTAGCCGGGATTCAGCCCGGCCTGGCGGGCGGCCTGGATACCGTCCATGACCTCATCAAAGCTGCCCCGGCCCGAACCGAAGACGCGGTGGCGGTTGTGAATGGCCGCCGGGCCATCTATGCTTACCCCGACTTCAATGTTCAGTTCTTTTAACAGCTGGCTGTACTTGCGGAGCAGGACGCCGTTGGTCTGGAGAGAGAGCGTTACTTCCTTTCCGGCCGAGCGGGCCACTTCCCTGGCGTACCTGCTGCCCTCGACGATGGCTTCCGGGTTGAGAAGCGGTTCGCCGCCGTGAAAACCGATGATGATTTTGGTTCCTGGGATTTCCTCTACGACCCGCCTGATGATTTTTTTACAGGTCTCAACGGGCATCAGGGCGAAGGGGCCCGGAGAATCACCAACCCGGCAATAGCGACAGGCCAGGTTGCAGGATTCCGTAAGGTGGAGGTTGAAATAGTGAGGATATTTCTGCACCGCCCAGAGTCGGGAGGGCTGGTGATAGCCGTAGCCGTTGATGGCCAGCATGTTTCCTACAAAAAGCCGATAAAGCCAGCGGTCAAGTTCTGCCTTGAAGTCGGGGTCCAGGCCGGGTTTGCCAGAGAGGAGATCGCCGAGTTTTTGGCTTGACCTGGCTTCGGAGCCCGGTGCCAGCAGGCCGCACTCGACCAGGTAGCCGAATTCCTTCTGCGGCACCACCAGCCAGGAGGCGCTCTCGGGTTCAACGATTAAGACGCGGCCGGAGCGAGGCGAAAAGTAAAGGCCCGGAACGGTGGTCAGGAAGTCGTCGGGCGACAGGGATTTTTTGAAATCCTCAAAGCTCAAATCAAGACTGTACCTGGTCATGAAATCACTTTTCCAGCCTGACCAATCCCATGAGAAACAGGGCATAGATTAAGCCCGCCGAGCGGGGTCCGAATTTTTTTCTGATGGAGCGAAGGGTGTTCTTTCCGTCAATCATCCGGGCCAGCTTCCCGCCCTTCTGGCTGAGCACCAGTCCGTCCAGGCCCTTAATCAGGGCTGCTCCCCATTTTTTATCTTTAAGAATGAAAAGTGGAACAGGTCGCAAGGACGAATCAAGCTCTACCGGGCAGGGAGACATTGAAAGACCGGGCTCTTCCGGTCCTAATTCATTCTTGTCGCGTGTTTTAAGGGGGCCGACCTCCGCGCAGACACTTTGAGCCAAAAGATAACCGGACCAGATTTCCTCAAGCTTCTGCCTGCTCAGGTCTCCAAGTATTTCCCTGGATTGCCGACAGGCCCTGACCCGGCCCTGGCTGTCAAGATAGCAGGAGCCGAAGGCCCGACGGCAGCTTGGCTCCAAAGCGGACAGCCCCGGTTCAAGCCCGGGAAAACATTCTTCCAGCGATACTGAAATCCCTTCAGACTTTAGATGGCTCAGGCAATTAGCCAGGTTTTTTCCGAAATTCGGGTGCGGATTGGCCGCGCTGGTCGGTCTGAGCGCTATTTCCATGGCGCCGGACTTGCGTAAATTTTTTATAAGTTGTTCAAGCCCCGAAACCGAAGCCCCTGGCTCCAGCTCAACCAGGATGCCGGGCTTAAGACCGGCGGAAGCTGCCGCTGAGAGCAAGCTACTGACCTCCGTCTGGGCGGGCTCATCAGACCTGGAACTGATGATAAAGATAATTGCGGCCAGCTTTTTCAGGCGCGACAATGGCCCTATGAATTTTTTTGCAGTTTCTGCTCCGGAGTCTTCCGCCCTGCTGAGAAGCCTAAGGCTGAATTTCTCCGGTCGGCTATCAAGGTTCCTGAGAAGGTCGACCGCTTCCTCATCAAGGGGTTGGGCGGCCTCAAGCTGGATGAAATGAGCGTCGCGGACGATTTCTTCCAGGGCTGAACCGGCCCAGTCCGCCCCGGGCTTCCATTCCAGGCGGAAGACAAAGGGCTCGGGCCTGAGCGGCAGGGTTTGGTTCCTGGCAAAAATTTTCATAAAACTCAGCAGATTATACCAGATCAGGCAGGAATATGAGCGATATTAACAGGGTGATATTGGGGGTGATTTTTGCCTGACCATGGCCGGCGCACTCTCGTCAAGTAAATGGCAGATGGGCATATACAACTTGTAGTTGGGTTGTGGGTTGCCTCTTTTCATCTAAAAGTCCCCACAAGACTTTTAAGATAGAAGCCCCCCTTCTAAAGCAATAATCTAATAAATCTTCTCCATTCCTTTTCTTCAATGCCTATCGCCGGACTAAACCAGGCCAATTCCATATACTCCCCCTCAGTTGAATACTGTGTCTCAATTGGAAGGAATATTTTAATTGACCGGGGCACCAAATTTACTTAAATTTTAATTATTGTAGCCAGGAAATAATGAGGACCGAAACCTCGGGGAAAGAGCACACCTCCAGAGCCTTCCTTATAATGTCTTCCGCTGTCATTCTGCTTGTCACCATCTCATCAGTCTTTGCCTGGCCAGATGACCGGGCAAAACAGGCCGGCGGCAGTCCGGCCACCCAGGCCCTGGCCAGGTTGAAGGAAGCCCGGTACTATTCGTCTCAGCCCCCGCCCGGAGCGGCAATAATCGGCAGTCAGAGCTATGCCCTGGAAAAAGTGCTGCCAGCAGTTCTCCGCGACCTCGGCCTGCGCTGGGAACCCGACCCGAGACTGGCCACTTTCTGCCGCTGGTTGAACGAACTTTACGAAGTGGACTTCCGCCCGGACAGCGTGGCCATAAATGAAGCGGCCAGCTGGCTGGGCCTGCCCGAGCCTTTGCCCCATTCCCTGTTCATGAGAGTCCCGCCCGGGTCTCGCCTGTCTTCATTAATCAAAGAAAAGATCCTTCAACTGAAGAATCGAGCGGAATATACCAACTACGGGGCACTGGCTGAAATCCATGCTTCGGGTCTGCTCACTGTCATCATTGCCTTTTCTTCGCGGCATCTCTTTCTCTCATCCCTGCCCCGAAACCTGGGCCAGCCCGGCGAGGTAGAATTCCGGCTCGGAATTTTTCCCGGGTTCAAAGAACCGGTTCTCATTCATACCCCACCCGAAGGACAGGCCGAGATCAGTCCGGTGGAAGGGGAAAATCTGAGCCTGCACCCGGTCCGGATTAAACTGGCCTTCCAGTCCCCCGGAAAACACAAGGTTGAAGTCGTGGCCAGGAACGAGCGGGGGCCGACGGTGCTGGCCAACTTCCCGGTTTACGTTGGACCCCAGGCGCGCCAGTTGTCGGGAGGAGCTACCGACGCCATCGCCACCCGGGAACAGTCGGCCTCGGCCGTGCGGGAAAGACTTTATGACTTGATAAACGAAGAGCGGGAGCGGGCCGGACTTAACCGCCTGGAAAGAGACCCGAGACTGGAAGAAATTGCCAGAAAGCACAGCCTCGACATGGCCAGGAATAATTTTACCGGCCATGTATCACCGACCACCGGGGGCCCGGATGACAGGCTGAGAGCCGCCGGCATCCAGTTCGCCTATTTCGGCGAGAATGTCGGCCTGGGCTACACCTCGGCCGAAGATATTCACCGCGGTTTCATGGACAGCCCGGGCCACCGGATGATACTGCTCGACCCGAGGTACACCCTTTTCGGGGTGGGCGTGGAAACGAAGGGGTCCGGGCCGAACAAGGCCTTCCTGGTAACCGAGCTGTTCATCAAGCCGGGGCAGACCATGTCCGCCGGTTCAGGCCGTCAGCTTCTGGAAAAAGCCAGCCAGATCAGGGTGAGGGCGGGTCTGAATCCAGTGGAAGAAAAGGCTGAATTGAGCGCCCTGGCCCAGCGGGCAGCCGAAGAGTTCAGTCAGAAAGAAAACTTCAAGATGGACGAACTTCAGCTATACCTGATAAATACTGCCCTGGCCGAAAAACTGCGTTACGAACGGTTAGGCGCTGTGATTATAACCGCCGCGACCGAGGATGAGATTGTGGACAGGATAAGCCGGGAACAGGCACTGCCGGAAAAAGCCGGCCTGGGATTCAAGAAGATCAGTGCCGGCCAGCGCGCCGGGAAAATCCTGGCCATCCTCCTCTATTGAATAAAGGGTGACACAAGAGCGTGCCCCCCTTTTTATTTCTTTTAAGCCAGCGAGCAAAGAGAATTTTTATTTCCATAGAACCCCATACCCTATAAAAAATCTAATTCCGAGCTATAAGAGATGTCTGGACTGAAAGCAGCCATTGGCAAACAAGAAGTATGAGCTTACAAGAAGAAAAAAGGAGGTCAAGATCTGGGCTCCTGCTTTTATTCTGTGCCGCAGTTATTCCCTCTCTTTTTAAGCCTAACTGGCCACCGGTCGTTAATCGACCGCAACTATCCCGTGAACCTGGAGGGAGGGTATTTCAATTACGGCTCTTCCTTTTTCCCACTTCCAGCGCAGCCTCGTCCCATCGGGGTGCCAGGTGATGGCTTTAGGCCTTGAAGGCAGATTCAGGCTTATCCGGATAGGCCCGACATCCGGAATTGCGTCTATAAAGGAATACCTGTCCGGAACGGGAAATCCGGTCCGGTTCAGCAGATGAAGGGTCAGGCGACCGTCCCTGGTCCGCCTGAGAGCAATGTCGACAGTTGGCGGTGCTTCAACCCGGACCACTGGGTCTGGAAAAATCTTTTCCAAGAGTTGCCCGATGAATAGGCGGAGCGCCGGGTGATGGCTGCGGTAAAAAGCCTGGGCCACGGGGCCAAAGACGGCTGCCACTTTACCCCGGCCGAAATCAGCCATGGTTGCGGCCACGGTCTGTCCCCGCCGGAAATCACGTGTCGGATAGCGAAAGCCAACAGGCTTAGCAGTGGTTATTTCCACGTCCTGCCAGACACCGGAGGCAGCCATGGGTCCAAGAGGGGTTTCCAGTTCAGCCGCCACCTGACGCGGCTCACCGACCAGTCGCACTCCAAGCAGAGGTTCAAACAGCCGGGCGCATTTTTCACCCAGGAGAACCAATCGGCCTCTGTTCTGGACATACTTGACGACTTCCTCCTGAAAAGCCGGTTCCAGCCGGTGGGCGTCCGGGATGACTAAGACGGGATATTCGGCCAGGCGTCCGCTGAGCTGGTGCTCGGCCAGGATATCCACGGAATAATGAAGCTCGAGCAGGGTGTGAAGGGCCCCTTCCAGCTCTTCATATTCTCCGGCCCAGGGAGAGAACACCCGGTCCATGCGGTCCCAGAGTGAAGTCTCGGAAAGCAGCAGGGCCACCTGGGGAACCGAGACGCTCTTAAAGCTGAGCTCCTGCCTGGCCCGGCAGAAGTCGGCCACCTGGCCGAGCTGGTCAATGATGGCCGGGATGATGAATCCGCGGCGGGTCGGGGTGTGATATACCTGGAACCCGCCTCCCTGCATCAGAACAACGGCCGCCTCCTGCTGGAGATGAACCGGAGCCTTAAGGCTCCAGCCCTGTCCCTGGCCGCGGTCAAAGCCCCAGGCCATCAGGTCCCAGGGCATTCCCGTCGAGGCCAGGTAACGAGCTTCAATGCGGGCCCGGTCAACAGAAAGGCTCGGGGAGTAATCACCGGAAAGGAAATCGAGCCGGGCGACAACTGGTTTCGGGGCAAAAGTGGTATACATCCAGTTGCTGGTCAGCTGAAGCTCTGGCCTGAAGGCGTGGAGGGCATCGACCCAGTGGACCAGGTATTTTTCGAAAGCCTGGCGATGAAACATTTTCCAGCGGAGCCAGTCGGGGTCGGTGCGGTCTTTCGGGGCATCGCCTCGGCCTGAAAATTCACGCCAGGCCCGGAGGGCTCGTGGGGAGTAATCCAGCTGTGCGGCCCAGCATTCGCCGTCGGCCCAGACTCCGTCCAGGTCGTAGGCAGTAACCACTTCCTTCAGCTGGGGTATGAGGAGCTCATCAACGTAAGGGCCAAAGACGCTGGTGGCATTCGGGTCACGCTTTCCTGAAGCGTCGATTCGGGCCCAGTCGGGATGTTCTTCTATGGCCTTGCTGTCCCAGACGCCGGAATAATGAATGTACAGGCCGATGCCACGCTCGCGAGTAAGCCGTCGCCAGAGTGCCAGGGAATCCTGGACGATTCCGGGTGCAGCCCAGCCCACCCTGGTCGGGTAGCCGGCATAACCGGGATG
This sequence comes from Candidatus Saccharicenans subterraneus, assembly GCA_003426165.1. Lineage (GTDB taxonomy): Bacteria > Acidobacteriota > Aminicenantia > Aminicenantales > Saccharicenantaceae > Saccharicenans > Saccharicenans subterraneus. Next base: position 2,409 of record QUAH01000024.1, on the reverse strand, counting down.
GCCCTTGCAGTCATACTGAACAAAGTCAGGCCGGACACGGTCCAGAAGCGCGGCGATATTTTCTTCGCTCAGGTCCGCCCCGAGCTCGGTGTCGGAAGCGTTGGGGTGAAGGTCAAAGTGCAGGCCGAAGAATGACTCCCGGCGCGGCCGGGGCTTTTCCGGCGTTGCCTGGTTCTCGGCTGTGGCGGAGGTGGTGGCCGTCTGTTCGGAGGTCTCTTTTCGGCAGGCCCCATTCGAAAAAAGAATCGCACCGCTTATTATTACATTTATGATGGCAACCAAAGCAATATGCCTGGAACTTTTTTTCCTGTCGGTCATCGAAGTATCTCCTCGGGTCTTAATCGCAAAAAGCTCTAAGATTTAGCCCGAAAGTTAGAATCCTGGTTTTGCTCCCGCAAGTCAAGTGAGATTCTTCAAATCTTGCCCCATCGATAAGAAGCTAATAATCTGCCAAAACTTAGCTTAGCGTTGCTGCCGGTCAAGCTCGGGATAGGGCTGGACAAACAACATACAGCAATGTTGCCTGATTGGTTTCAGGCGGGCCATTTCAAGTTTTAGCTGCGAATGTTCTGGATGATAGCCTTGAGCGTGTCGTGCTCGTTCTTCATGATATTGGAGATCGTCTGGAGAAGCTGCTGCTCCTTCTGAAGCCGGTTTTGAAGGTCAAGCTGGTCCTGTTCCGACATCCCGGAGATAATTTCGGCGAAGGCTAAAGTCTCAAGTAACTGGAGTTCTGTTTCTTTCCTGGTGGAAAACCTCTGGCGAATGTCTTTATTCAGAAAAGCATGGAGGTCGCAGCTCTGGCCACAGGTTTCCAGGTAGGTCCGGGCAGCCCTGGCCGTGGCCTTGATCCTGGCCTGAACCGCCGGAGTCGCTGAGGGCAAGAGAGAACGGTGCAGTTTTGTAGCCTGCTCTCTGGCCCCCTGGAAAGTCAGTTTTTGAGTTTGCCCGGCCAGGAAAGCGGTAGCCACCATGATAATCACAAGTAAAAAACTAATTTTGGATTTCATACTCCCTCCATATCACCACCGCGATTTCAACGCAACCGAAATAGCGGCTATCATTGTCAATTCCGTGGAACAAAACGGGGCTACGGCCAGCGGCCAATAGAACTTTTAACATGCAACCAGAAGGGGGACACAGAATGGGGACACAAGAGTGTGTCCCGTTGCTTATAAACTTCCCTCGCTGAGAAGTTCTGTCGCATGGGAAGGCCCCTACTTCTTAACTATCTCGACCCGGCGGTTCCTGGCCCTACCCTCTTCGGTGGCGTTATCGGCGACGGGCCTGTCCTGGCCCCAGCCAACCGCGGTCATGCGGCTCGGGTCGACGCCGAGGGCTGCCACGGCCAAAAGGACCGCCTTTGCCCTTTCCTCCGAGAGGACCTTGTTGCCCTGGGGCGTTCCGGTGCTATCGGTATGCCCTTCTATCGAAACTTTAAGGTCAGGATTATTTTTGAGCAGGGCGGCTATCTCTCCAACTATCCTTTGCGACTCGGGCCGGATGGTCGCCTTGCCGGTGTCGAAGTGAATGGAGAGAGCGATCCGGCCATCCTGGTTGAGGGCAGCCAGCATGTCGCTGGCCGTAACTTCCTGAGTCATCTCTCCGATCTCGAGAATGGTCAGGTCGTAGGAGTTGCCATAGTTGGCCACTTCCACCGCCACCCAGACCTGTCTTCCCTCTTTTACGATTTTCATCGAAAGGTACCTGTCGGAGCGATAGACAACCTGGGCCCCGATGGCCTTGCCGGCGTTTTCGTAGTTTCGCAAAATCTGGAGCTCCGATGGTGTCGGCTGGCCCTCCGGCAGCACGTATGAAATGTGCGTCTTCTGCCCTTCGAGCTGCTGCGTCCTGTCCTCGCCGACGTAGAACTCCACAGCATCGAAGCTGGACTCGCAGCCATAGATGATGAAGCCCTTCATCCGGGTGAAAAGCGGATGGTCTTTGCAACCCGGTTCATCCTGCTCCTGGGCCGAAATAAAGATCGGCAGGAGACAAAGGACGATCATGGACAGACAGATTGCTTGGCGCTTATACATGACAGGCTCCTTTCAGGCGGGGACGGAGAAGTGCCGCCACAACTTAGCGGCGGGTTAAGATAAGACCTTCAGCAGGCCCCTCCTTCTGCGGCCATCATAAACCAATCGCAGAAATTAAGTCAACCGCGGAAATCTTGTGTTAAGGTTTCAATTTTTTAGCAATCTGTCCGAACCGGGCAACGAAATATGGGACACGCAAAAGAGCAAGACACGAGAGTGTGTCCCCCTTTTTCATTTTTCATTTAAAATAAAAAACCCGGCAACGACCTACTCTCCCACGCAGTTGCCCACGCAGTACCATCGGCACCGGAGGGCTTAACTTCCGAGTTCGGAATGGGATCGGGTGTTTCCCCTCCGTTATGGTTGCCGG
>QUAH01000023.1 GCA_003426165.1 Candidatus Saccharicenans subterraneus | reverse complement strand
GGGTAGTGTTTATCGGGGAGGTAAGGCCGATAAGGCGGAGGCGGGCCAGGGTTTATGATGAGGAGTTCAAGAGGGTGCTGGTCTGGCTGTGGGAGCTTCTGGATTACAGCTGCGGGAAGAGGCTGGTTGGCAGCCTGAGGTGGCTGGTGCCGAAGCTAGTTGAGCAGCGGGAGCTGAGAGTAAAGAAAGCGGTCCAGCAGAAGCTGCTTCAAGTCTCTGCGGCCACAGTGGACCGGCTTTTAAGGCCGGAGCGGAAGCGATACGAGCTAAAATCGCGGGCCAGGACCAGGCCGGGTACTCTTCTGAAACATCAGGTCCCGATCAGGACCTTTGCCGAGTGGGAGGAGGGGAAGCCAGGCTTTTTAGAGATAGACCTGGTGGGTCATGACGGGGGTAACGCTCAGGGGGAGTTCCTCTACAGCCTGAACGCCACCGATGTGGCTTCCGGCTGGATAGAGACTGAGGCAGTGCGCAACCGGGCTCAGGTCTGGACCTTTCAGGCCCTGGAGAAGATAAAACAGAGGTTGCCCTTTGCTCTGCTGGGTATAGACTCTGATAACGACGGGGCCTTCATCAACGACCATCTGGTCAGGTACTGCCAAGAGAACAACTTGACCTTTACCCGGAGTCGACCCTACAGGAAGAACGACAACTGCTATGTGGAGCAGAAGAACTATTCGGTGGTCCGTCGCCTGGTGGGATACCTCAGATATGACACTGAAGAAGAGCAAAGGCTATTAGAGCAACTTTACTGCCGTTCCCGACTGTATTATAACTTCTTCCAGCCGAACATGAAGCTTGTCAGTAAGGAGAGAGTGGGCAGTCGGGTGATAAAGCGCTATGACAACCCTAAGACTCCCTACCAGAGGCTATTGGAATCTCCGGCTCTCAGCTCAGAGCAGAAGGCCTGGCTGCGGAGAACCTATCAGGAGCTCAACGTGGTGAAGTTAAAGGCAGAGATAGACAGGCTCAAGGAAAGGCTGTGGCGGCTGCAAAAAGTTAAGAAAAACTGCCCAAATTTTCGTATAGATTCTTACGTGAGGCAATGATTATGCTTTCATATAGATTTTCTCGTGAGGCAACAGGGAATGTATTGAAAAACCGGCTTCGGCCGGGCTATAATGGGAGCAGGCCCTCCGCCCGGGGGTCAAAGTTGACTATTTTGAGTTTTTTGGCTAATATTTTAGCCTATTTTTATTGAAGGTGAGAAGCAGACCATGATTAAATTGCGACTGATCAGATTTGGAGCCAGGAAAAAGCCCTCCTACCGGATCGTGGCCATCGATTCCCAGAGGGCCAGGCAGAGCCGGACGCTTGATACCCTGGGCTATTACAACCCGCGGACCGAACCCCTGGAATTCAAAATTGACCTGGATAAGGTGGATTACTGGCTAAAGAAGGGAGCTCAGCCTTCCGAAACCGTCAATTCGCTGATAAATAGAGCAGTTAAGGGTAGAAAATCAACCCAAGATTCTAAGTCTTAAAGGAGGTCACTGTGAAAGAACTGGTTGAAATGATTGCCAAGTCACTGGTTGACAATCCGGACAAAGTGCAGGTTTCCCAGCTGGAAGGGGAACAGACCACCATCCTGGAACTCAAGGTTGCTCCTGAAGATCTGGGAAAGGTGATCGGAAAGCAGGGCCGGACTGCTCGAGCCATCCGGGTTATCCTGGGTGCCGCCGGAATGAAAATGAAACGGAGATTCAACCTGGAGATCATTGAAAAAGGTTGAGCTCGTCTCCATCGGTCGGATAATCCGGAGTGAGGGGAAGGATGGCACTCTGAAAGTCAGGCTCTACCAGAAGAGCCCGGGAGAGCCATTCTTCAGGATAATTTATATCGAATCAGAAGGGGAATTAAGGGACTACGAGGTAGAGAGCTTCAGGATAGTCCGTAATTCTCCTTTTATAAAATTAAAGGGCATAGATAGCCTGAAACAGGCAGAGGCCCTTAGAGGACGCGAAATCCTGGCCAGGCCCGAGGATTTTCCAGCCCTGGAAAGCGGCCTTTATTATGATTTCCAGTTGCTGGGTTGCCTGGTGGAAACAGTGGATGGCCGGGAACTGGGACGGGTGGTGGAGCTGATTACCATGGGCGAGACCAGCCTCCTGGTGGTAGAGTCCGGCGGAAAGAGGATAGAAATACCGCTGGTCGAGGCCATCTGCCGGCGGATTGACCCGGCTGCGGCGAAGATAGTCATCGACCCGCCGGAGGGTTTACTGGAATTAAATGAGGTTTGATATCATAACCATTTTCCCGGGCCTGGTTGAAAGCCTGCTCGGGGCCGGCGTGCTGAAGAAGGCTGTGGAAAAAGGAATCCTGCAGGTCAGGGTTCATGACCTCAGAGATTACACGACGGATAAACACCGTCAGGTTGACGACAGGCCCTACGGAGGCTTGGAAGGCATGGTGCTTAAACCGGAACCCATTTTCAGGGCAGTTGAAGCCATCAGGGAACCGGAGAAGTCCGTGACCTGCCTGCTGACTCCACAGGGCGAGCGGTTTGATTCGCGGCTGGCAGAAAAACTGGCCGGTTACCGGCAGGTAATTCTGATCTGCGGCCGCTACGAAGGCGTCGACGAAAGAGTGGTCGAACACCTGGTGGACAGGGAAATTTCCATCGGGGATTATGTCCTGACCGGCGGAGAGCTGGCCGCGGCCGTGGTGGTTGAGGCTGTCTCCAGGTTTGTGCCGGGCGTGGTCGGCAAGGAAGAATCGGTCCGCCACGATTCGTTCACGGCCGGGTTGCTGGACTTTCCCCAGTACACCAGGCCGCGGGAATTCCGCGGTTACCGGGTGCCGGCGGTTCTGTTTTCCGGCGACCATAAGAAAATCGCCCGCTGGCGGTTGAAGAAGGCCCTGGAAAAAACTCTGGCCCGCAGGCCGGATTTGCTGGAATCAAGGCAGCTGTCCTCGGAAGAAGAGGAACTCCTTGAAGAAATCAAAAAAGAAAGGAAAGACTCATGAGCAACTTGGTGAGAGCAATTGAAGAAAAGTATATGCGCCAGGATATAGAACCTTTCAGGGTGGGCGACACGGTCAAGGTCCACGTCCTGATCCGGGAAGGCGACAAGGAAAGGATCCAGATCTTCAAGGGAGACGTTATTGCCAAGAGGGGCTCGGGCCTGGGCGCCACCTTTACCGTCCGGAAGGTTTCCTACGGAGTCGGGGTGGAAAGGATTTTCCCGCTGCACTCCAAGATGGTCAAGAAGGTGGAAGTTGTCCGCCACGGCAAGGTCCGGCGGGCCAAGCTCTACTATCTGCGCCAGCTCAAGGGCAAGGCGGCCAAGCTAAAGGAAGAGCAGCAGTAAGCCGTCTCTGCCTGCCTGTTAATCACCAGCAAAATTGAAACTACCGCTCTGCTGTCGACCGGAAGGGGAAAATTATATAAAATATCCCTGATGATCGGGTTTAAGACTGAGAAAGCCCTGTTGCAGGGGGGCCGGAGACACCTGGCAGGCCTGGATGAAGTGGGGCGTGGTTCGCTTTTTGGACCGGTGGTGGCCGTGGCCGTGATATTCCCGCCTGATTTTTTTCTTAAAAAAAGACCCTCCTGGACCGGTCAGGTTATAGATTCCAAGCTCCTTTCTCCGACTAAAAGACTGGAGCTTTCCAAAAGAATCCTGGAAGCGGTGGCCGACCTGGGCCTGGGCTATGCCACTCATCTGGAGATTGACCGGCTTAACATCTACCGGGCCAGCCAGCTGGCCATGGTCAGGTCCCTGGAGGAGCTGAGCCTGAAGCCGGATGCAATTTTAGTTGACGGCCATCCCCTGAAAGGTATAGATTATTTTCAGATGGCGGTGCCGCAAGGAGACAGGAAAATTTTCTCTATTGCCGCAGCCTCGATAGTGGCCAAGGTTTTTCGGGATGAACTGATGGACGCCTTGGACGGGATATTTCCAGAGTACCAGCTGGGCCGGAACCGGGGTTATGCCACCGAGGACCATTTTCAAGCCCTGGAGAAAAACGGGCCGTGTGCCCTGCACCGCAGGAGCTTCAGGCTGTATAGAGAAAAAGTGCTCATAAAATGAACGGCAAGTACGACCGGATAAAAATCATCGAGCAGGCCGAAAGGCTGGTCCGGGCCGGCAAGCTGCGGGAAGCCATAATCGAATACGAGAAACTGCTCGATGAGGATCCGACAGACGTCAGCATAAATAATATAGTTGGGGACCTCTATGTCCGCCTGGGGCAGACCGAAAGGGCCATCAGATCCTTTGAGAAGGTGGCGGCCGAGTACGAGAAAAAGACCCAGTATTCCCAGGCCCTGGCCATTCTGAAAAAAATTTGCCGGCTTAATCCAGAAAATCCAGTTTATTTTATAAACATGGCCGACCTCTACACCCGTCAGGGTTTCACGGCCGAGGCTAAGAGGGAATACCTCCGGGTGGCCGAGATTTACCTGAGGGCCAAGCGGGTCGAAGAAGCCATAGAGCTTTATGAAAAGGTGGTCAGGCTCGACCGCGACGACCTGAATGCCAGGATGCAGCTGGCTGCCCTGTACAAACTGGACGGGCGACCCGAGCGGGCGGTCAACGAGCTGTTGGAAGCGGCCGACCTGAAAATGGCGGACGGTCGGATTGATGAAGCTCACAAGATCCTGGTTGAAGCCAGGAAGCTTAACCCCGATAATCCCCGGGCCAGCCTGAAACTGGCCCAGGTCCTGAGGCTTAAAGGACAGGCCGAGGAAGCCATGGAGCTGGCCAGGGCGGCCATGGAAAAAAATCCGCATGACCTCGATGCCCTGACCTTCCTGGGCAACGTCTATTTTGAAGAAGGCAAGTTTGAGGCGGCCAAGGAAGTCTTCACCGAGATACTCAACTTCTATCCGCTCAATGTCAACGCCCGTTACAAGCTGGGCAGGATTAACCTGGGGCAGGGTGATGTGGACAGGGCCTTTGAGTATTTTGAGCCCTTGATTGACAGCTACCTCAAAAAGAGGAAAGAAGACAAGGCGGTTGGCCTGATCGGTCTCATCCTGACGGTCCGCAAGGACCACCTGCCCTCCATGGAAAAGCTGGCCGCCATTTTCAGGGAGAGCAAAGATGCCAGGCGGCTGGAGCAGGTGGACCGGGCCATCCTGGCCGAGCTCAAGAGGATCGGGGAAAAATCCCGGATGATTTCTTACTACGCTGAACTCCTGAAGCTCAAACCGTCGGACGAAAAGCTGGCCCTCGAATACCGGGAACTCAAGAAGGAACTGCTGCTGGGCGACGAGGAAGAAGCCACCTACGACACCTGGGTTCCTTCCAGGGAACAGGAAGAAGAAATCCAGGCCGGCCTGGCCCAGGCCGATGTCTATATTCAGGAAGGCCTGGCTCGCCTGGCCCGGCGGGTGGTGGAAGGGCTGTTGCTGAAGTATCCCAACGACCCGCTGATCAAGCAAAAACTCAATTACATTGATAACCTCAAGACCCAGCTCAGCGAGTCGGAGCTGATCAAGAAGGTGGAAAAAGCCACGGTCATCGAAACCCAGGTTATCCGGCCGACCAAGGGCAAGTCCCAGGAAAGGGAGACCATGAAGACCGGGCTGCCCTTCGAGGAGGAAATTCTCGGGGAGGACAAGGTCAATCCGCTGGACATCTTCCGGGACACCGGGATTGCTCCCATCATCAGCTCCGACGGGCGGGAAAAGAAATACTATGACCTTTATGAAAACGTCCGGGCCGAGCTGGCCATAATTTCAGCGATTTACCTGCGCCAGAAGAAGGGCGTGACCATCCAGTTCGAGAAAGAACTGAGCAGCATCGTCAGCGACTTCCGAAAGGGAATCCGGGACAAGATACCGGAAGAAGATTACCAGATTCACATGCAGCTGGGCCTGGCCTTCATGGAGCAGGGCCTGCTGGATGAAGCCATTGAGGAGTTCAACCTGGCCTCCCGGGATAAGAACCAGTTGCTGGAATGCCTGAACCTGATCAGCAACTGCCATCGCCTGAAGGGCAACATGGAGGAAGCGGAACGCTGGATGAACCGGGCCATCAAGCTGGTGGCCCCGGGCTCTGACCAGTACTTTGCCCTGATGTACGACCTGGGCCTGATCGTGGAGTTATCGGGAGACGTGGAGCGGGCCCTGTCCATCTACCGGGAAATCCAGAGCTGGAACCCGACCTACCGGGGCATCAGCGATAAGATAGAAAAGCTGAGTAACCTGGGCGGCACGCCCAGCAGCGCCCTGAACTGAGAACGATCAATCACTTGAGCTACTGATTTTATTGTCCTCCGCGAGATTTACTTTCCTTCAAATCACGGGACCCTCCAGGCTTCCGGGCGGCCTGGTCGAGTGCACCAGGAACAGGATAATCTTAATGGAAAATTCTAAATGCTGTCTTGACTTCGGCCTGGACTGAAGCCTTGAGGCTTCAGAGGATGCCCGGGAATTAATAAGCCGTAATCAGGCCCAGCCCCAGCCGGAAATGCTTGGGCAGGTCGCTCTTAAAGACATATGTGCCTTCAACCGTGACCCGCATGTTTCTTCTGAGCAGGTAGCCGTAATGAAGGCCGGCCGAAGTGTATTTCAGTTCGGGCTGGTCCGAATCGACCCAGTTGAATATCCCGGTGGCGTACCAGCGGGAGTCGTCGCCCCTGGGCAGGTAGATCAGTTCGGCGAATCCGCCCCTGGTGGCCACCTTCTCCGGTTCTATGACATAAAAATAGGGATTCTTATCGCGGCGCTCCACGTACTGCAGGTTTAGTTCCAGTTTAGGGCTGGCCAGGGTTAGGTCGCCCCCCAGCATCCACAGGCTGTTGACCGCATCACCCTGTCTTTCCTTGCCGGAATAGCCGAAGGCTCCGACCCGCAAGGCCTGGTTAATGTCCTGAGAAAAGCGGAGCAGCAAGTTCTTGTACTTATCGGTGTCAAAGGTGTCCAGGTCGTCGGCCGGTCGCAAACCGAGACCGTTTATTATTTCCAGGCATAAATCAGGTCCTCCCTTAAAACCGTAGGTGAACATCAAGCCCCGGTCGTAGGTCAGGTCAGCCCGGGCCTGGCCCACCTTGGTGCTGTAGATCTTGTAATCTTCGTACATCAGGCGCAGCTCGCGCTTGAACAACGGGTCAGACACCTGGAACTGACCGATGTAGACATCGAGCTCTTTGTTGAAAAGATTGTTGAGCATGATGAAGGCATCTTCCAGGCCGGCTACCTCGCCTTTTTCGGTGAAGAAGAAGTAGAAGTAATAGGAGATATGCTTGGTTATTTCACCACCGGACAGGAGCTTGATCAGAAAGGGTGCCGCAAAGTCCAGTTTCTTGTTGTTGCTGTTGTTCAGGGAGAGGAAGCCCTCGAAACGAATGGCTACGGGCAATTCCCTCAGCAGGGAGAGCAGGCCGTCGCCGGTATCGACGTAATAACGCGGGGTTTCCTTATCCTTGACCACGTAGCCATTGTTCATGAAATCGTCGCCGTAGGGCTTGAGCTTGGGAAAGGGAGCATGGCAGACCTTGCAGCTCATGCTGTACTTTCTGCCAAAAGCCGGTATGGATAGGGCCTCTGAGGCCAGAACAAAAAGGAGAAATGCGGACAGAAAAATGATTTTTAAGTTTCTTCCCATCTCCGCCTCCAATCCGGTCAATTTAAGTATTTTTTAAGATATCTCAATCTACAATCTTGATGGTGGTGGAATGCCGGTTGACTTCAATTATTTCTGATTCGTCCTCCGGGACGCCGAGAAAATCGGCCACCGGCTTGACCAGCTTCTGGTAGTTCAGCACTGCGGTCACGACCAGCGGGCCGGGGGGAACGGTGTCCGGAATCCTGAAGGTGCAGGTCTCAACCTTGGTCTCGCGGGGTCCCAGTCGGTAATCTACCCCCTGGGACTTGGTGTTCCACTGCTGGATGGTCATCCGGCCCTGCGGGTCGAAGTAGGCCATGCGGAAGATGCGGTCGCCCACCGGTATCCCGTCACGCTGAACACCCTTGAAGTTGGGGTCGTTGAGAGCTATGCCCATATCCTGGTAAGCCAGCGTGTCGGCGGCAATGGTGTACTCTTCACCTTCAAAGCCTTTCTTATCGACCGACAGGTGATAGCGGTTTCCTTTGGCATCGACGGCTTCCACGTGCATCCAGACGATGCGGTCTTCGACCGAGCCGGTGGGAAACTTGTGTCCCGTTTTCTGGTTGAAAAGGGCAATGGTGAATTTAACCTTATCCCCGGGGGCAGCTTCGTTCAGGTCAGGGTTTACCCGCAGCTCGATGGTGCCTTTTACCTTTCCCGGGTCGTGAGCGCCATGGAAAAGGTGCAGGCGCACATCCGGGTAGGTGTTGCCCATGGAGGCACTTTTACCGGGAGCATAGGTCATGTGACAGTCGTGGCACTTGACACCCTGATGGGCATATGGTCCTTCTTTCCATTCCAGGTGGGTGGATTTAACCCAGACGCCGTAAGGGCTCTTTTCGTTATGGCAGGTGCCGCAGAATTCGGCCGTGCCAAGAAACTCTGACTTGACCATGTTGTGCTCGGGGGAAATCTTCCCTTCCCGCGGTCCGTACTTATTCTTGCCCGGTTCTGAAATCCAGTTGAAGTTGTGAGGCACATCCCCGGCAAAGCCGGTTACCGTGTGGCAGACTTCGCAGGAGACCGATTCGTTGGCCCGGCTGTTCTTGGAGGGAAGTGGCGGCGGCACATCGCCGGCCAGGAAGGCCAGCGGCGAGTGGCAGCCGTTGCAGCCGGCCTTGACTCCGGCCACAACCGGATCTTTTTCGGCGTGGGGAACGGCCAGCTTGAAATACTCGATTTCGTCCCAGTGATGGGTGTAGGCCTGGGACATCATGGCCTGCTTCCACTGCTGGTAGAGGTCATTGTGGCACTGGATACCACAGAAGGTCGGGGTCTGATAATCGCTGTATTTCCTGGTGCCCAGGGCCTCATCGCCGGCTTTTTGCAGGCTGCCGGAAGTGATCAGGCCAAGCGATACGGCCAGGACCAGAGGAAAAATTATTGTCGACCATCCGTTCAGGCGGTTCATGCTTCCCTCCTGCTGAAGCCATAATTACCATAATAAACAAAACAAAGCAAGATTTTATTTAAGATCAACTTAGGGGCTATGAAGAGAGGCTGGTAGAAAGAGCCCAGGCGGGGAAAAAAGAAATCGACCCTGGCGGCCGGGTAAAGCCGGGGTTGTTGATGATAAGAGGGGCGGTAATTTCGCTTGGTTAACAGTTGGGTAATGAACTTAAGAGCACCCGGCGGAAATTTGCTTTGATTTCCAGGGGGAGTTGGTTTAAAAAGGAAGGTGATAGAAATTCAGCACTCGAGGAAGGAATGAGGTTACAAAATGAGCGATGATAAGAAACAACTGAGCCGAAGGGATTTTTTGAAAACGGCTTCGGTGGCAGCCCTGGGGCTGGGGTTCCCCACCATTGTTCCGGCCTCGGTTTTCGGGCAGGGAAAACGGCCGGCACCATCCAGCCGGATTGTCATGGCCGGGATAGGCTTCGGCATGATGGGTATTCCCAACATGGAAGCCTTCCTGAACAAGGATGAAGTGCAGTGGGTGGCCGTCTGCGATGTGGATGAAAACCATCTGGCCCGGGCCAAAGAAATCGTGGACAGAAAATATGGAAATAAAGATTGCCGGGCCTACACCGACTTTCGGGAACTCTTTCTGCGAAAAGACATAGATGCGGTGTCCATTGCTGTGCCCGACCACTGGCATGCCCTGCTTTCCATCAGTGCGGCTCGAGCCGGCTACGATATCTACGGTGAAAAACCACTGACTCACGAACTGGCCGAGGGCCGGGCGCTGGTCAGAGCTGTCGAACGTTACGGCCGTATCTGGCAAACCGGAAGCTGGCAGCGCTCGGAAGAAAATTTCCACCGGGCGGCCGAGCTGGTGAGAAACGGGCGCATCGGGAAAGTTTTGAGGATAGAGGTCGGGTTGCCTGAGGGCCATCACGATTTTGCCGGCACTTTCGGCCAGGATAAAATTGAACCGCCACCGCCGGAGCTTGATTATGAAATGTGGCTGGGACCCGCTCCCTACTGGCCATACTGCAAATCGCGGGTGCACATGAACTGGCGCTGGAACATGGATTTCGGCGGCGGCCAGCTTCTGGACTGGGTCGGTCATCACGTGGATATAGCCCACTGGGGTATGGGCTGGGACCGCACCGGTCCGGTGGAGATAGAAGCCAGAGGTGAATACCCGACGGGCGGTGTCTACAACAGCCCGCTGCGCTACTGGGTGGAAGCAAAGTATGCTGACGGCACGCCGATGATTGTGGCCGGCGGTTATCCGCAAATCTGGAGCGGGACCAAGTGGATTGGCGAGAAGGGCTGGGTCTGGGTTGACCGCGGCCAGTTTGAGACCGAACCGGCCTCTTTGAAACGCGAGGTTATCGGGCCCGAGGAAATCAGGCTATACCGCAGCCGCGACCACTACCAGAATTTCCTGGACTGCGTGCGCAGCCGCAAAGAAACCATAACGCCGGCTGAAGTGGCTCACCGCTCGGCCAGCGTCGGGCACCTGGCCATGATTTCCATGACGGTCGGAAGAAAGATAAAGTGGGACCCGGTGAACGAGAAAATCATCGGCGATCCTGAAGCGGAAAGGCTACTCAGCCGCTCTTACCGCAAACCCTGGGTCCTGCCGGAGTGAAGGGAGAATGGCCATGAGGAAAATATCCGGCGAAAGAAAATATCAGGAGAGATAATTATGGTCAGAGGGATAGAAGGGGAAAACATCAAAAAAAACGGGGTTATGGTGGGGCATGGCAATTTTGTAGAGAATCGCCAGCCTGAGAAACATCAATATATGAATGGCCGTTCATATATCATTGGCCGTGATGCTGAAATAAGGAGAGCTGCCAGCAGGAGTTGTTCAGACTCAACTTCTTTACCAACCCCATTATTATCAGTGATGGAAAAATTCGGGGCTCAGAAACAAAAAACGGATCAGGCAGCCCGAAAATTCGCGACGAAGCGGCTGGCCGGCTTGCTTTTTATCCTCATCTTCTTGCTTCTGGTTTCTCCTCTTCTAACTTTTTCCGGTGTTTCCGGCCTTCAGGTTGTTTCTTCTTCTGATGAGCTGGCCAGACTCGACCGGGTTCTCAAAACCCTGGAAAAATTTGACCACAGCCAGGGAGAAGCACCGGCCCTTGAACTGGAAAGACTCGTCTTCTCTCTCAAGGACAAGTCTGAGCTGAGACAGGCAGCCGAGAAAAGACTTCTTGAGTTTTTCACCTCGAATTTCAGCCGTGATGCCAGAGTGGCGGTGAGCAAACCGCTGAGCTGGATAGCAGGTCCCGAGACAGCAAGAGCTCTGGCCGGTCAGCTTCTCGACCCGGAAAAATCAGACCCGGCCCGCTATGTCCTGGAGAGAATTCCGGGTGAGGAAGCGGATAAAGTCCTGATTGAGGCTCTGGATAGAGCACCGGCCGTGGTTATTCCCGGAATTATAAGCAGTCTCGGGCACAGGAGAGCGAAAGCGGCAGTTTCACCTCTCGAAAAACTGCTCAGAAAAAACCCTTCTCCGCAGGTTGTTTACAATGCGATAGAAGCCCTGGGCAACATCGGCGGAGATGGGGCCACGCGGATTCTTTCTGGCTATCTTAAATCAGGCGATGAAAACCTTCGTCTCAGGGCCGTAGATGCTCTTCTCAGGATTGCCGGCAGGGAAATTGAGGATAAGAACCTTAAGGAAGCCGGGGCCATTTCCAACCTGCTGCTCGGGCTCAGATTGACTCCGGCTCAACGACTGGCTGCCTGGCGGGTAAAAATCCTGGCTTCAGGAGAAAATTACGGACGGGAAATCCAGGCTGCTCTCAAGAGCAAAGATGAAATGGCTCAGCAGGCGGCTATCGGGTTGATTCCGGTGCTGGTGCCCCGGGATAAAATCGCCGACTATCTCGGACTTTTTTCGGGTTTGCCTGATAACCTTCAGGTTCAGGTGGCAGCGGCCCTTTCAAATTATCCCGTTCCCGTGGCCAGAGAATATCTTCTGAACCTGGCGGAAAAATCACCCTCCGCTGAGGTCAGGACCGAAGCTCTGGTCAGCCTGGGTAATGCTGGCGATTATTCTGTGATTGAATTTCTGGTTCGAAAGGCCGCCTCAGCCCGGGGAAAGGAAAAGAACGCGGCCCGGGAGAGCCTGCTGGCTCTTCGCGGCAAACCGGTTGATGATAAAATTCTGGACCTCCTGGCGGCCGGGCCGGAACAATCAGTGCGCAACGAACTTTTGCTGGCGGCCTGCGAGAGGAATATCAGGGAAAGCAGGGAGTATTTTCTAAAGGAAGCTTCAAATCCGTCGGCAGACCCGGCTCTTGTTTCCCGCGGCCTTCGGGCTTTTGGTGATATAGGGATGGCTGAAGAGCTGCTGAAAGTCGCTTTCAGCACGGAAGATGAGACTTTTCGTGAAGAACTGGCCGCCATAATGGCCGCCTGGGCAAAACAGAGCGCCCGGCCTGAAGCCCGTTCCACCTTTTTCCGCAACCTTCTCGGAAAAGAATCTGACCCGGGCCGGCAGGCTTTGCTTATCTCCATAATAGGAAAAATTGGCGAGAGAAACTCGCTTCCGCAGCTCAGGAGCTATCTCAGGGTGCAAAATTCGGTAGTCCGCGAGGCTTCTTTAAAAGCTCTGGCCGACTGGCCGGAAGTGGAAGCCCGTGATGACCTTATGGAAATAATCAGGACTTCAGCTGACCTCAAAGAAAAAGTTCTGGCCGTAAGGGGGCTGGTCAGGCTCACCGCATCTGAAAGATACCGGCGGCCTGAAGCGGTGGTTGAGTCGCTGAAAGAAATATACTCGCTTTCGCCGCGGGCCGAAGAGAAAAAGCTGGTGCTTTCGGCCATCTCCGATTTTCCCTGCCAGCCGGCCCTGGAATTCTGCCAGGGTCTGGTCAGTGACCCGGAAGTCGGTCCTGAAGCCCGCGCCGCCCTGGAAAAAATCTCCCAGCGCCTCAAACGGTGAACATTTTTTCGGGATAAGATGAATAAATTTCCTGAGAAATTGAAAAAATTCTCAGAAGAGCATCTTTATTATGAGATATGGATGTTTTTCTCTGTGGCGAAAGCTATCAAACAGTTTCGACAAGGCGACGCTCTTAATTATCAGACCATTAAAAATGCCCTTATTGAATCTTTTGCTATTCATACGCGTAACATGATAGATTTCTTGTATCCCCGTGGTCGTAGAAACGATGATATTACTGCTTTAGATTTTTTTGATAAACCAATGGAATGGGAGGAAAAAAGGGGTAAGATATCAGATACATTAAAAAAAGCAAGAAAAAGGGCGGATAAAGAGGTTGCACACTTAACGAAGAAAAGAATTAGTGGCACTCCACCAGAAAAATCATGGGATGTTGTGGAAATAATGAAAGAAATTAATGACAAATTAATAGTTTTTGTCGAAGATGCGGATCCTAAAAGACTTTCTAAAAAAGTTATAGATTTCGTTAAAGGCCTCCAAGGTCAGCAAGCTTGAATGGTATTTTATTGAGAAATCATTCTCTAAAGAGACATATAGTTTTTAGATTATATTGTGGCGGGGACTTTTCTGGCTTTTGGATAATTATGTCAGGTATGAGCTTGCAAAATCTTGCCAGAAATGCAAGCAGGTGCCTTTCAAAGCCGGTCAGATTTTAATTTTTGACTTTTATAGTGTAATCAAATCTTACCTGGGGGAGATGTTGGCCGGTTACTTCCAGCCGGTATTCGCCGGGTGGAATGTTACCGGGTTTACAGGCGTAGACCATGGAAATGCAGCCTGTCTTTCGGTTCCAGTTTTTATCTATCAGCCCGGCCTGAAGGGGGAATTTTCCGTCCGGTCCCTCCAGCCAGAATTCCGGCTTCAAATCCTCAGGCGCGGTGAGATACGCCTGCACCAGAATGGCCAGAACAGAGCCGGCTGGTATTTCATCGGCCGCCCAGGGAATAAAAACTTTCGAACCGAGATTGAGCAGGCCGCGTTCGTCGAAAGTGAACGGTTTTCCCCTTTTCCCCTCTATCAGGCGCCCCGGTATGAGGTTTACTATCTGGGAGTCCTGGTTCTTCTTCAACTCCGGGAGCTCGAGCCAGATTTCCCTTGAGCCGATTTTCCCGTCTTGAGTTTTTAAGGTGGCCACCGTTTCGTAGCGGCCGGGTCTAATTTTAATTTTTGATGTTATGAAATAGTAGGCGGAGAAAGGCCTGTTGGCCCTGAGGTCTTCCCCGAGGTCCAGGATTTCCTGTCCCAGATGTGTTTTTTCGCTTTGCAGTTCCTTGACTCCCAGGAGAAAATCCACTTTTTCTCCGGTATTTTTTTCGCGTTTAAACCCGGCCAGCGGAATTTTCAGGCAGCCCCAGACCTTGTAGGTATTCTTTTTTTCCGGCCAGGCGGTAAGTTTTAAATCAAAGTTAATATCCCGGTAAAATTCGGGAGAAAAGAAAGAGGCGGCCAGCTGCCTTTTCTCGATTTCCCGGGCCGAATATTCGACATAACCTGTTCTGGACCCCACCTTCAGGCCTTCTATTCTCGTCCGCACCTCCACCCGGTGGAATTTGCCGTCTTCTTCCCTGGAGGCCGGTACATAGGCGATTTCGTAGTATTGCTCGGTTTCGGCTTTCATTTTATTCAGAATTTCAGTTTCTCCCGTTGTTAGGGAAAAATGCTGGCCTCCGGTCCCGGCCGAAAGATGGGAAAGGGCAAAGCTCTTCATTACTTCCGTCGTGCTTTCCGGGTTATAGCAATAGATGGAAATCTGCCCGGAATTGGCCAGGTTGACTATTTCTCTGATGATTTCGGAATAATCGTCGGATTTAACCAGTCCGAAGGGATCAAAAAATTTAAGATTTCTCAAGCCGGTGGAATTGAAGTAAGGGTTGCTTTCCTGCTCGGGTAAGCCGGAGCTTATGAACAGGACTGCCTTGCGGCCGGGATACTCCTTGATTTTCAGAAGGCTGGTTAAAAGACAGCTCAAGGTCTTCTGGAGAAGATTCCTCCACTGAAGCCTCTCCAGCTCATCCGGGAGAAGCGTAATCCGCCGGTCTTCAAGACTTTCCGGAAATTTCTTCCATTCCTCAGACGCGGAACGTTTCAGGAACGTAGCCTGAAGACTTCCCCCGACAGTTTCGAGTGCCTTCAGGACGACGGCCGGGTCGGTGATAAGTTCGGTTAAGCTCCGGGGTCCGGCCTTGTAATCGAACTCTACCAGGGTAAGTTCATACCCTTCTCCCAGAAGCTTTAAGAGCGTCTCTTTCAAACCGGTGCAGGCTCTTCGCATTAAAGCTGTCTCGGTGTTAAGAGAATCAAAGAGAACCCACAATCTCCTGGCCGGCCGGGAGCCGGCCTGAGTTCCAGCCGCCCGGTTCATGGCCGGTGACTGTCCGGCCGTCTTGAGGGTGACCAGCTCCACTGCCTGTATCGGGCGGGGGTGGCCGTCTTCGTAGACTTCAAAATCCCTGGCTGTCAACCCGGGAACGAAGTTTCCCTTCCTGTCAGCAACAACCACGTCCAGAAGCTTGAGTCGCACCGTGATCTTGTGATGCTCTGGCGGGAACTGTTGCTGGCCATTTGTCTTTATTGCTACAAATAAAGAAAGAACGATAAGCGGGATAGTTCTTTTGGTCCGGCCAGAAGTTTTTACTCTGAACATTGATATGAATTATAATTCCAATAAAATTTGTTTCTTAATTTGTCAGCCAATGAAATTAATTGCAGGGCCAGGTTTCGCAGAGTTGGTTCAAGTTCCAGTATTCTTCTGATTGACCCGTGACGGGGTTGAAGAGTCTGACCCAGATATCATAATAGTTTCTGCATAGACCTCCTGAACAGGTACCATACGGGCATCTTGGAATTACAAATATCTCAATTGTCCACGGCTCTGGGTACAAGGGGCGATATAAATTAAAATAATCGTTTCGGAACATGTTCTCACATTGATAGTCATTGAAGCATATGTATTCTTCTTCAGGGTCAGGACAACCACAGTTTATGGCCTTATGATCGTCAGCAGGAGATACTCTGGCCATCATCAAATTCATTAAAATGATGAAGGATAATATCGAAGGGAAAATTTTCCTCATGATTTCCCTCCTTTAATTATATCTAGGGAAAAAATCTCCTGGTGTCAAGAAGTGATGGATTCTTAAGCCAAAAGTGCGGTGGAGAAAATAGAGTAACGTGGCCAGGACTCTTTGTTGAATAATCAAACAGTAAAGGAGTTAACCTGATTCAATGAGCACTATAGGTTTTATCCTGAAAGTAATCATTTTACAGGGGTAAAAGCCATATCTGACCTCCTGAGGCTTGACCAGCTGTCTTTTTATCATATCAACGAAACGGCCTGGCCAGGAACTTTTGAAGACATTCATTCAGCTTGGAAATTGTCTGCAGTATCCGGGAAGCTGAGAGACTCTCTATCCCCGGAGCCCTGGCCAGGCTTCCGTTTGAATGCAGAATAGAAATAATCGTCCAAGAGCAACAGGCGGTGGCCGAAATCAGGAGCGATACAAAACACAGACCATGGCCACGTTAACGATTTGAAATACTGAAATACCTTATTTTTGGGCGATGACCAGCATTTCGAAATCTTCGGTGGTCAGTCTGTCTTCCCGGGAATAGGCGCCGAGGCGGGCGCCGAAAATTTCCACCTTCGCGTAACCCAGCGATTTCAGCAGCCAGGTGATTTCACTGGGGACATAATACCGCTCGTTAGCTTCAAGCTCGATGGGCCGGCCGTCGTCATCTTCGAGGGTCAACCGGCTGTGGTCTCTGAAGGTCATCAGGTCGAAGGCATGTCCCCCGAAGTCCGCCCTGTTTTCTCCCTTGTTAGTTTCGAGAAATTCCTTGACAGAATGGAACAGTGGAAATAGCCCGTTGAGAGCGGTAAAGATGAACTTGCTCCCGGGTTTCAGGGCCCTGGTGACACTCTTCAGGATATCGAAGTTCATCTCGTCGGTTTCCATCAGCGAAAAACCGCCCTCGCACAGCATGATGGCCAGGTCAAATTCACTCTCGAAGGGTAGCGCCCGGGCATCGGCCTGGATGAAGTTTACCCGTGCCTTTTGTTCGCGGGCTTTTTCCCTGGCCCGCTGGAGCATCGACTCCGACAGGTCAATCCCGGTAACCGAGTAGCCCCGCCGGGCCAGTTCTATGGAGTGCCGGCCCGTGCCACAGCCCACATCCAGGATCTTCAGGCTTTTATCGAAGTTGATTTCTCTTTCGATAAAGTCGCATTCGCCCGCCGTGCCCTGGGTATAGGGCTCCCGGTCATATTTCCTGGCATAATTTTCAAATAACTTTTCATACCATTGCTTTTTGCTCACAGAGATACCTCTCTTTCTGGGTTTAAGTAGACTTAACCCCTGGATTTTCCGGAAGGGATAGGAAAATCCAGCCCCTCGGAACTTGGATTATCTTACAGTATCTTTATACATCCAGACTCTTTTATGATCTCCAAGCATTATATCACTTTTAAAGAATATAGCCAGGCAAAAAATCAGAGAAATAAAGATGAAGAAATTCATGTTAAGCACCGGGATCGCCTTCTTCTTTCAAAAAAATAGGGGCGCGGAGCTTAAGAATTATCCGCGTTGACGGTTTTTCCCGCATAAGCGATATATTTTCTGGCCCTGTTTTCCTCAAGCGGCCGAAATTCAGGCTATCTGTCAAGTTCGGGAATAACCTTATTATCTGTTGAACGGGCCTTTAGGGATGTAGATTAGCCTTAAGAAATATAATTGTTTTGCGGGGCAACCTCTAAACGCGATAATTGAAAAATGGCTTTGAAAATTGGCAGAAAGTTAAATAACATAAAAAGCAGAAAGCTCTCTGTCAAAGGAGGAGGCCATGATCGAAGGACAGGAAACCCTGGGAAAAGTAACCCAGCTTAAATACGCCATGGTTGGCGGAGGTGTGGGTGCCTTTATCGGCGATGTTCATCGCAAAGCCATTGCCATGGATGGGAAAGCGCGGCTGGTGGCCGGATGTTTTTCCCAGAGCTACGAAAACACGCTTAAAACCGGGGAACTTCTCGGGCTGGACAAAAGCCGCCTTTACCGGAATTACGAAGAGATGCTCCGGGCAGAGGTTGTCCATCCCGACCGACCGGACTTTATCGTTATCGTCACCCCCAACGACACCCACTATCCGATAGCCCGCCTGGCCCTGGAGCTCGGGTTTGCCGTGGTCTGTGATAAGCCCCTGGCCACAAGTAGCAAACTGGCGCAGGAGCTGGCTGACCTGGCCCGTAAGAAAGACCTTCTATTCTGCGTGACCTACACCTACTCCGGTTATCCCATCATCAAGCACCTGCGGCATCTCATAGCCAGCGGAGAGCTCGGGCAGATTCGCTTCGTGGCCGGCGAATACCCGCAGGAGTGGCTGGCCACCCTGCTGGAAAAAACCGGCCAGAAACAGGCTGCCTGGCGTACCGACCCGGCCCGGGCCGGAATTTCCAACTGTGTCGGAGACATCGGTTCTCACATCGAGCACATGGTTTCTTATCTCACCGGCCTGGAAATCGAGTCGCTCCTGGCCCGGCTGGACCACTTCGGCGAAGGTCGGCCGCTCGATGACAATGCTTCCATCATGGTGAATTTCAAAGGCGGAGCGCGCGGCCTTTACTGGTGCTCGCAGATAGCCGTGGGTCATGACAACGGCTTCAGGGTGAGAATCTACGGCACCAGGGGAGCTGTCGAATGGTACCAGGAAGACCCCAACCATGCCAAAGTTGCTTACCTTGACCGTCCGGTGGGCTATATTTCGCGCGGGCGCGACCCGATGTGTCCGCGGGCTCAGGCTCTCTCGCGCATTCCATCAGGTCACAACGAAGGTTATTTTGAAGCCTTTGGCAATATTTACTCTACCTTCATCACGGCGCTTGATAAAAAGCTGCGCGGTGAGCCGCTCACGGCTGATGACCTGGATTTTCCTAATGCCGAAGAAGGCGTGCGCGGCGTGCGCTTCATAGAGAAGTGCGTGGAAAGCTCAAGCAAGGGAGCGGTCTGGGTCGAATTTTGATAACTGGGCAGGAACTGAATTGAGGTATTTGGGCCAGGAGTCCTGGAGAGTGAAGTTTATAAAAGTCTGGAGAAAGGAGAGCTGGACCGGAAATTTATTTAAATCCGGTTTCGGGGAGAGTGTCGGGAAAATAACATGTTTATTGAGTTGAAAATTTAAGAAAAAAGGCTGGTAATTTACCTGTCAAACCAAAACAGGTTAACAATGAAGAGAGAGGAGGGAAAAATGAAAAGGCCTGTGACCCTGTTTACCGGACAGTGGGCGGACCTGCCCTTTGAAGTCATCTGCCAGAAAGCCAGCGCCTGGGGCTACGACGGCCTGGAAATAGCCTGCTGGGGCGACCACATGGAAGTAAGGAAGGCGGCCGAAGACCAGGCCTACGTCAAGAAAAAGCTGGAAACCCTGGCCGCTCATAACCTCAAGTGCTGGGCCCTGGGGGCACACCTGGCCGGGCAATGTGTTGGCGACCTTTATGACCCGCGCCTTGATACCTTTGCTCCCGATGCTGTTAAAGGCAAGCCTGAAGACCTCCGGGCCTGGGCTGTAGAAGAGATGAAACTCACCGCCCGGGCTGCCAGAAACCTCGGCTGCTACGTGGTCAACGGCTTCATGGGCTCGCCCATCTGGAAATTCTGGTATTCCTTCCCGCCGACCAGCGAAGAAATGGTCGAACAGGGTTTTAAGAAGATCAAGGAGCTCTGGACACCAATCCTGGACGAGTTTGACCATTGGGCCGTGAAATTCGCCCTCGAAGTGCATCCGACCGAGATTGCCTTTGATATCCACACCGCCCGGCGACTGCTTGAGATTTTTGACTACCGGCCGACCCTGGGCTTTAACTTCGACCCGAGCCATCTGCTGTGGCAGGGAATGACCCCGCATCTTTTCATCCGGGAATTCCCGGACCGGATTTTCCACGTGCACATGAAGGACGTGGCCGTAACCCTTGACGGGAAGGCCTCGCTCCTCGGCTCGCATCTTCCTTTTGGCGACCTGCGCCGCGGCTGGAATTTCCGTTCCCTCGGCCATGGTGATGTGGACTTTGAGTCCATCATCCGGGAGCTCAACGCCATCGGCTACACCGGCCCGCTTTCGGTTGAATGGGAAGATAACGGTATGGACCGGGAGTTCGGCGCCCGGGAAGCCCTGGAGTTTGTCCGCAACCACGATTTCCCGCCGTCCGGACTGGCCTTCGACCGCCACATGAAGAAATAGCCGGGCTGATGGCAATTGCGCCGGGCCGGAAATTGTTGTAAAAATCTATGAACGCCAAAAAAGTGTTTTTCTCTGCTGGCGTTTTGTAAGAAAATAGGTAAGCCTGGTTCGACCGGGCTTAAAGAGAGATGAATATGGCGCAAAAGACAGGAAAAAGTGCAGACCTGAACAAGACCAGGTCAGCATCCACTCCACAGCCTGACAGAAGATCCGGCTCCGGGCTATCCCGCCGGGACTTCCTGAAAACCACGGCGGCCGCCGGGCTGACCGTGGCCACGGGTAAGCTGTTTGGCACTCCGCTCCTCATCAGCGATGAGGGAAAAGGCAGGGCGGTGATGCCTTCGGACGAACTCCGCGTGGCCCTAATCGGGGCCGGGGAACAGGGCCGAATTCTGCTCGATTGTTGCCTGAGGATTCCCGGCATCAGGGTTGCCGCCATCTGCGATATCTGGGAGTACAGCCGGACCTATGCCTCGGGTTATGTTCGCAAGTACGGGCAGACCCCCAACGTCTACGAGGATTACCGGCAGATGCTGGACAGCGAAAAGGACCTGGATGCAGTCATCGTGGCCACTCCGGACTGGGTTCATGCCGAGCATACCAACGCAGCCCTCAACCGCGGACTCCATGTCTACTGCGAGAAGGAAATGTCCAACAGCCTGGAAAAGGCCCGCAGCATGGTCGAAACTGCCCGCCGGACAAAAAAGCTCCTGCAGATCGGACACCAGCGCCGTTCCAACCCGCGTTACATTCACGCCATAGAAAAGCTCATCCATGACCGCAGGCTCCTGGGCCGGGTGATGATCGCCTATGCCCAGTGGAACCGGGCCAAGGCTGACATGCTGGGCTGGCCCAAGAAATTCACCATCGACCCCCAGACCCTTCACAAGTACGGCTACGGTTCCATGGAAGAATTCCGTAACTGGCGCTGGTTCAAGAAATACGGCGGCGGTCCTATAGTTGACCTCGGTTCTCACCAGATTGACCTGTTCAGCTGGGTATTTAGGACCAATCCGAAAACAGCCGTGGCCTCGGGCGGGGTGGATTTTTACCCCAACCGGGAGTGGTACGACAACGTCATGGTCATCTATGAATACGACAGCCCCGAAGGAACGGCCCGGGCCTTCTACCAGGTGCAGACCACCACTTCTCACGGCGGTTTTTATGAGACCTTCATGGGCGAGAACGGCTCGCTGGTGCTGTCAGAGGTGCCGCAGAAGGGTAACTGGGCCTACCGGGAAGCCCATGCCCCGGACTGGGAACCCCTGGTGCGAGAAGGCCTGATTCAGTCAGAAGCTCCACCCATCCAGAAAGTGGAAACCAGGAACGTGTTCGTGGATGTCCGGGTGACGGCCGAAGCCGGTCGCTGGCCGCTGCCGGTCGAGCTGGCCAAGCCGGCCCACCAGCCCCACCTGGAAAATTTCTTCGAGGCCATCCGCAAGGGAATTCCCCTGAACTGCCCGGCCGAGCTGGCCTACGAGACTGCAGTGGCCGTGCTCAGGGTCAACGAGGCGGTCAAGACCAAAGCCCTGCTAAAATTCAGCCCCGAGCAGTTCAAGGTTTGAGGCAAAATAAATCGGGAAGGCTGACAATTTAAGCGTTTCATAAAATTAGAGGTGCAGGAGATACCCGGACGAAAAGGACCTAACAGGTGCCTGAATTTGGATTGGATGACAAGGAAAGGATAGGTAATAAAAGAGCAAAGATAGAACCTGATGAAAGACATGAAATGAAAAGGCAGAAAACAGATAGGCAAAAAACCCGGGGTATAAGCTTAAAAGCTGTCTGGCCAATGGGCCTGGCCCTGGTCGGGCTGGCGGTTTTCATTTTTATAACCATTTCGGTATCCAGGTTGCTGGAAGCCCGTTCTCAAGCCGGCCCGGGGCAGGAAATTAAGCTTAAGGCGGAGCAAAAAAAAGAGTGGACGGGGAACCAGCTTTCTCCGCTCCATCGTATTCCCCTGAACGACGAATTCAACCAGAAAATTGTCCCGGCTGCCCCCAACGCCCTGCCCTTTTCCGCCCGCTATTCCTGCGAGCCATGCCATAGTTATACCACCATCAGCCAGGGCACCCATTTCAATTATAAAAATAGACCGGCCGTTGACCGCCGAACCGAGCCCTGGTTCCTGGTGGATGATAAGACCGGGGTGCAGCTCCCGGTTTCCTTCCAGAAGTATCCGGGTTTCTGGTCCCCGGAGAAGCTCGGCCTGAGCGACTGGAAATTTGTTACCCTGTTTGCCCGGAACCTTAATGGCGGGGGACCCGGTGAACCGGCTGACGAAGACCAGACCCCGGATTCTCGCTGGAATGTCTCGGGCAAGCTGGAAATAAATTGCCTCGGCTGCCATCACAGGTCACCTCTCCAGGACCACTCGGAATGGGTCAAGCAGGTCATGCGGGAGAATTTCCGCTGGGCGGCCACGGCTGCTTCCGGATTGGGGGAGGTGGTTGGCATGGCCTCCCGCCTGCCTTCAACCTGGAGCATAGCCGATGGCCCCAACCCCGATGACCATGAGTGGGCGGTGGTGCCCCAGGTCAGGTATAACCCGAACCTGTTTGACAGTAAGAATAACGCCGTGCTGGCACTCCCGCGCCCGGAGGATGACCGTTGCCTGGCCTGTCATTCGGTGGCGCCGAGGCAGGCCAGATCCAGGGCCGAGGTGGACCGCGATGTCCATCTGCTGGCCGGGTTGAAGTGCGTTGATTGCCACCGCAACGACCTGGGCCATGAGATGGTGAGGGGGTATGAAGGCGAAAAACTCAGCCACTCCACTCTCCAGGTCCAGGATTTTACCTGCGCCGGCTGCCATCTCGGCCAGAAGCCGGAAAAGGGCGGAAAGGGCTTTGCCGGAAGGCTCGGGGCGCCCAGGCCCGCCCACAGGGGAATCCCCAGGGTTCATTTTGAACGGCTGGCCTGTACCGTTTGCCATTCTGGCCTGATGCCGAAAAAAGAACCGCAGCCTGTCTATACATCACGGGCCAACCGCCTGGGAATCTTCGGCAAGGCGGTCTGGACCTCGGACTATCCGTGGATTGTGGAGCCGGTATTCGTGAGGGAGGCGGATAAAAAGGTCTATCCCGAAAGAATGGTGTGGCCAGCCTTCTGGGCCGAGATAAGAGATGGCGAGCCGGTGCCGGTTGATAGCCAGGAAATCCTGGCCGCGGCTCCCGAAGTCTTCAACCTGAAAGAAAAGGTGGCTTCGCTCCTGAATTCCCTTATTCCCCTGGCCGAAGAAGGCTTATATCCGGGAGTGATAATTTCTGAGTACCTGTTTGAACCGAACGTGGATGGCGGGCTCAAGACCAGGCTCCTGGAAAAATCTCCTGTTGCCAGGAAGGATAAAAGAAATGAATTTCTCCTGGTCCAGGTAAAGCAGGAAGAAGTTAAGCACTTAATTCCTGATTTTAATCCGGATGAGCCGCCGGCCGGAATCGAGGATAAGATCCTCAGCATGTTGCAGAATCTAAGAACATTATCTAATGGCCGCCAGCCGGTTTTTCTTATTGGCAGGTACGTTTACAGGATAACCGAAGGATACCTGGATAAGGCCGAAAAAGCCGGAGAGCCGGCTCCTGCGCCGGAAATCTGCTGGCTGGAGGGCGAAGAATTTAAGCCGCTCCTTTCGGATTTCCAGGTCAGGAACCTTGAGACCATCGGCTCCGGCCCGGAAATACTGACCGAAGAGCAGGTGGCCCTGGCCTTGAAAAAGATGGCTGAAGCCAAGCCGGAAAGAAAATATGCCTACGTGGCTTCGGGTTTCGTCTTCAGCCTGGATAAGAATGGAAAGCTAAAAGCAGGCGAGCACCGGGCAGCCCGGGCCATCACCTGGCCGCTGGCTCACAATGTCAGGCCGGCCCAGCAGGCCCTCGGGAAAAACGGCTGCACCGATTGCCACAGCCCGAACTCAAAGGTCTTCTTCGGCAAAATTGAAGCCAGCTCCCCGCTCAAGACAGCTCACCGGGATTCCAGGCTGGGGGCTGACCTGATGAAGACCGGCCCTCTGTTTCAGTTCCTGTTTGGATTTACGTTCCTGGTCAGGCCTGCCTTCAAGCTGGTCCTGGCCGGATGCGTCCTGCTGATGGGCATAATTCTGGTCGCGGTTGTTCTCAAGCTGGCCGGGCGGCTTTCCGGCCTTGAGAACGGGCCGGGCAAGAATTCGGGAGAGGAATGATGCTTTTCACTGTTGTGAGCATTCTGTTACTGATAGCCCTGAACATGAGGCTGACTTTTGGCCGTTTTGTGTTGAAGCTGCCCGAGCCGGAGAGGAAAATATCTGCTGAAAATTTTAAAAAATACATCCGCTGGATAGCCGGCTGGAAATTTTCTTTTCTGAAATTAAAGACCTGGGACCGGGCGCTGGATTATCTGATAAAATGGGCACGGAAAAATTATCCGGGCTGGACGGCCTGGGTCTTTTATGCCCTGGCCCTGTGCTATGTTTACCTGGCCCTGAGCGGGATGTTTTTTGCCTGGTTTGTGAAGAGGGGCCTTTATGGTTTTCCGCTTCTTCTTCACGTGGCGGCCGGGGCTCTTTTTGCCATCAGCCTGACCATAATTCTCTTCCTCAAAGCCAGGGATTTTCTTCCGGAAAAGGTGGGACCTGAGGCTGCGGCTCAAGAGAAACTGGGGAAAGCCGGCTTCTGGTGCCCGCTGCTCAAAAAAAATCTGCCCCGGATCTACCTGGAAGCAGTGGCTTTCTGGGTGTTTGTGGTGGCCGGCTTTCTGCTGGCTTTCTCCACTCTGGGGTCAATGCTTCCTTACTTCAATTATCCTGCCCAGATTTTCTTCTTCCATGTTCACCGCTGGAGCGCCCTGGCCTCGGTGCTGTCCGCCTGCCTGGCCATTGACGTGATGATTGTCGAATAGGCCAGGAGGAAAATCCTTCCTTATTCCTTGGACAGCAGTTGTATTCCTCTGAATGGAAAAGTTGAAGCTGTTTCGGACAAAGATTAAGAGCCGGCGATTATTGCTGGAGAAAACTTGCTCAGTATTTAGGACAGAGAGTGCTGGTATAATACTCTGAAGCTTTTTCAGCAACCAGCTTTTTGCTCGGAACCCGGACGGCCGGGACAAACTCTGGGCTGTAAAATTACATTCACCTGCATGCATTAAGCGATGAATGCACTTTGCTAATAATCTTAGGAAAAATGCTCAGCGCGATGGTCTTAATTGTTTATTTTGGCGAATTATTAAAGGGGGATAATAGCAAGAAGCTATTTTAAACCATATGTTCATGATGGAGGAAAAGTAAAAATATTAAACAGAATAAAACTTTTCAGAAATCCGGGCTGCTTCCATAAAAATCTGATGAATTTAAAATCAGACACCCGGCGGGAGCTTGGAGAGCATCATCTTCTTTCGATTCAGCTTTTCCCCATCCACAATGAATGTTCCGTCACCAACCGCGTGAATCATCCGCTTTTCCTTTCGAGAGACATCATAGTAAGCTGCCAGGCCTTCAAGGACCACGATGTCATGTTTACTGATAATGTCGATAACCCGGCACTCAATGTTGGCCAGGCATTCTTTTATTAAAGGCGCTCTGACCTGCCTGGCCCTGACCGGGGTCAGCCCGAATTTTTCAAATTTATCAACCTCCGCGCCGGAGCATGTTCCTATTCCCACCACCGTGTCCAGCAGGTCGACGGCGGGAATGGCGATGACGCATTCACGTGTTTTGCGCAGGGCAGCGTAAGAATAATTCCATGGACCTGTGGTTATGGCCAACCTCGGGGTGAAGTCTACCACCATTGTCCAGGAAATGGTCATGATGTTGCTTTTTTTGCCATCATGAGTTGTAACCAGAACAACAGGTCCCGGTTCTATCAGGGTAAACGCCTTATTTAACGGGAATTTTCTCATGGGTGTCCCAACTCCTGTAATTTTTTATCAATAAGTATGATATTCCGTGTGGATAAATTATTTCAAATCAGTAAGCGCTTCCGTCTGGTTTATTAAAGGGTTTAATTAAATATGGTATGGTGTCGTCTGGTTGGTAAATACTTCTTGGCTTCCACTGGCCTGAATATTGGTAGCTGCCGTGTCCATCAGCCTTCAAATAAAATTACTTTCATTTTATCAGCCAGAAATTGGAGCCGGAAAGTGGTGGAGAAGCCGGGAGAACAGAAGCGCAGAAAGTCAGGACATAAAAAGCAAGGATGTAAACAGGAACATAAATTGGAGAATAAAATATCAGGTTCAATTATAATTAGAAGCAAGAAATGCTGAAAACAATGGAAGAAAGGAAAACGTTCAGCTTCAGCCACCAGGCCATGGCCACTTTTTTTGAGGTGTTCGTGGCCGGACAGGATGAAGCCTATGCCAGAAGCGCGGCCCATGAATTCTTCCGGGAAATAGACCGCCTGGAGAGTTTTTTCAGCCGGTTTGATGAGCGAAGTGAAATTTCCAGGATAAACAGGCTCAAACCCGGTGAGGTTTTGCCCGTCAGCCTGGAAACTTATGAATGCCTTAAGCTGAGCTTTGAAATGATGGTTGAAACGGGCGGGGCCTTTAACGTGAATTTCCGGGCTTTGAAAAAAGAATTTTCAAAGAAAGAAACGGGGATAATAAAGGGTGAAGACTGGAAGAAAAACTCGAAGAAGCAAAAAAGACAATTATCTCAGCCGGGGTTGGAGCCATCGGAAATCATAAAAATTGGATTTAGAAGAGAGTCTGATGGTTCTGAAAAAGCCAGGGAAGCTGGAAGAGAAAAATACAAAAACAGAGATGAAGAACAGATGACTGTGACTTTCGGCCCGGGTGTCCCTGTCAACTCTTCTAAACAGTCAACGGTGAATCTGACCTCCGGAGCATATGCTGAAAATAAAAAAATCGGCCTTAAACCCTACCTGAAACTTTTCCCCCTGGAGCTGGTCGAGCAGCCAGGCGGCTATGGCGCGGTCAGGCTGGATATTCCGGATGCGGTGCTGGATCTGGACCTGGGCGCCGTCGGCAAGGGTTATGCCCTGGAAAAGGCGGCCGGAATATTTGAAGCCTGGGAGATAACCGATTTTCTGGTCAGTGCCGGCGGCAGCACTGTTTACGCCCGCGGGGCCGAGCCCTGGCCGGTGGCTGTCGGTGGTGGCTTTGATTTCTTCAAGCCGGGGAAAATTTATCTAAAAGAACGAGCCCTCAGCGGTTCGGGGCATGAGGTCAAGGGTGAACACATCTTTGACCCGCGAAAAAAATGCCAGAGGTCCAGGCACCTGGCGGCCTGGGTCTCACATCCTTCGCCAGCGGTGGCTGACGCCCTGTCCACGGCCTTTATGGTCATGAGCCTGGAAGAAATCAGAAAATATGCTGAATCCCATCCCGAAGTCTGGGCTCTCGTTCTAACCCGTGACAAAAAATCCCACCGTTTTAAGGAGGGCGAATTTTTTGAAAAAGGTGATTAGCCAGGCGTGTTTTTCAGGGGAATATTTTTAAAGCTGAGGTGCCTTGTCTGAAGTACCCAGCCTTTTTAGTCCAGCCTGTGCGATTCTAGATACAAGATAATAGTTTTCATAAAATTATAGGATGAACTAAACCTCCAAAAATTCCTAATTTAAAAATCACGGGGCACTGCCTTTTGCCTTCTCTTAACTAGGCAATCAATTCGCCTCTGGTCACCTATAGGCAATTTTCTCTCTTGACAAAGATGTTTTTTTTTTTTTTTTTTTTTTTAA
>QUAH01000022.1 GCA_003426165.1 Candidatus Saccharicenans subterraneus | reverse complement strand
AACCGATGCTCGTTAAAAGCCTCTAACACCTCCGAAACAAACTCTAAGGATAATCTCTTGTGAAGCTGGCTCTTCATGGTGGCAGAACCTCCTTTATGCTCAGGGTTCTACCACACCCGCTTCCCCCAATGTCTACTTTTTGTCTACTTTTAGTCTACTTATGTTTTTTACATTACGTCTACTTTTGATTATTACGGTACAACAACAATTTAGTCTACGATAGTCAAGAATATCCGAATTATTTACTAGCCAACTCAGGCTATGATTTGTGAATAAAAATATGGCAGTACTAAAAATTCGCTTCGAAATTATTTTCAGAAAAAGACAAAAAATGAATTCCTAGGTCAAGATTAAATGCGTATATTATTGAAATTTATTTTCTGGTGTTATATACGATAGTGTCATAGTAAAATAACAAAGAAGATTCTTTTACTTGGAATTTATATCTCTAAAAAAGGAGATACCAAAAATGAAAAAAATAGTGGGGTTGGTTCTGATTGGGTTAATAGGACTTTATACTGCTGGGTGTAAGAAGGGGGCGGAAAAGGCGAAGGAGACCGCAGCCAAGGCGGAGGCGAAGCAGGCATTCAAGTGGCAGGTGGACCAGTTCGCGGACATCAGGATCCTGCGGTACCAGGTCCCAGGGTTTGAAGAGCTGACTCCGCGGCAGAAAGAGCTCATCTACTACCTGAGCGAAGCCGCTCTCTGGGGCCGGGACATCATCTTCGACCAGAACTACAGGCACAATCTCAAGATCCGCAAGACCCTGGATGCCATCGTTGAGGGCTACCAGGGCGATCGCACCACACCGGCCTGGGAAAAATTCATGGTCTATACCAAGAGGGTGTGGTTTTCAAACGGCATCCACCATCACTACTCCACCGATAAATTCATGCCCGAGTTCAGTCCCGAATATTTCGAGTCGCTTGTCCGGGGAAGCCAGGGTGTAAAGTTCCCGCTTGAGCCGGGCCAGTCGCTGGATGAACTCATCGCCTTCCTGAAGCCCATCATCTTTGACCCGACGGTGGACGCCAAGAAGGTCAGCCAGGACCCGTCCCGCGACCTGGTGACCAACTCGGCCGTTAATTTCTACGAGGGCGTTACCCAGAAAGAGGCGGAAGAATTTTACGCCCGCCTCATCAACAAAAATGACCCGACGCCCATCTCCTACGGCCTTAATTCCAGGCTGGTGAAGCGCGACGGAAAAATCTTTGAGGAAGTTTACCGGGTAGGCGGCAAGTACGGCCCGGCCATCGAAAAAATCGTCTACTGGCTGGAAAAGGCGGCCGCGGTGGCTGAAAACGACCTCCAGCGCCAGGTCATCGAGAAGCTCATCGATTACTACAGGACGGGCGACCTGAAGAAATGGGACGAATACAGCATCCTCTGGGTCAAGGACACCGAGTCGGCCGTGGACTTCATCAACGGGTTCATCGAGGTCTACAACGACCCCCTGGGCATGAAAGCCACCTGGGAAGCGCTGGTCAACTTCAAGAACCCGGAAGCCACCAAGCGCGTGGACGTCATCTCGGCCAATGCCCAGTGGTTTGAGGATAACTCGCCCATCGACCCGCGGTTCAAGCGGGAGAAAGCCACCGGGGTGTCGGCCAAGGTCATAACTGCGGCTATTTTGGGAGGCGACTGCTATCCGTCGACACCCATCGGCATCAACCTGCCCAACCCCAACTGGATACGGCGGATGTACGGGTCGAAATCGGTGACGCTCGAGAACATCACCTACGCCTACGACCAGTCGTCGCTGGATTCGCCGTTCGGGCCGGAATTCACATATAATGAGGAGATTCTGGAGAGGATCAAGAAGTACGGCTCGCTGGCCGGAAATGTGCATACCGACCTCCACGAATGCCTGGGCCACGGCTCGGGAAAGCTCCTGCCCGGGGTGAAGAGCGAGGACCTGAAGAATTACCACTCACCCATCGAGGAGGCGCGGGCCGACCTGTTTGCTCTCTATTTCATCATGGACCCGAAGCTGGTGGAGCTGGGCGTGCTGCCGAATGAAGAGGCGGCCAGGGCCGAGTACGACGTCCAGATTCGAAACGGCCTGATGACCCAGCTGGTGCGGATTGAGCCGGGCAAGACGATCGAGCAGGCTCACATGCGGGCTCGGGCCCTGGTCTCGCACTGGGTGTACGAAAAGGGCAAGCCGGAGAACGTGATTTCGCGGGTGACCAGGGACGGCAAGACCTATTTCGTGATAAACGACTACCAGAAGCTGCGGCGGCTGTATGGCGAGCTGCTAAAGGAAATTCAGCGGATTACGAGTGAGGGCGATTACAGGGCGGCCCGGGACCTGGTCGAAACCTACGGCGTGAAGGTTGACCAGGAACTGCACAAAGAGGTATTGGAGCGCTACCGCAAGCTGAACCTGGCTCCCTACGCCGGTTTTATGAACCCGGTGTATGAGCCGGTCGTGGAGAACGGGAAGATCGTGGACGTGAAGATTTCCTACCCGGAGGATTACGTCCAGCAGATGCTTTATTACGGCAAGAAATACTCGGTATTGTAATCTGCACAATGTGATTCAGCTGAACGGCCGATTTTGGTCGATTAAAAAGGGGACACACTCTCGTGTCCCCACAAGACCAGGGGGAAGACCAGAGGGGACACCTGCTGGTGTCCCCGACTTTTTCCCCATATAGCAGAAATCAGCGCAATAATACAACAGATAAGAAGATGCGGGGACAGTTGCAGGTGTCCCCTCTTTAATTTGGGTCTTGACAAACCGGACTTCCCTGCTTATTTTTATAATCGGCATCAGGAGTGGCTCTTATAAAGAGCCCGGCAACCTGGGACGGACACCCAAGGTGCCAGCTCGCCAGGTGGCGAGGATGTGGCCGTGGCCGGCGTTGAGACCGGCTGAGAGAAACGGCAACTAAATGTCCGGAGCGTGGCTAACCCGCTCACCTGATGCCAGGTGAAGCGGGTTTTTTTGTGCCTGAATTTTGCCCTCCTGAAAGCCGCGCTCAAGCCCGCGCCGTTTCTTTCCCCATCCTCGCCAACCCCGGCTGGTACCGCGGTTCCTCCCGGAATTTAAAAAAAGGAGGTTACCATGCCGCAACCTTATCCTTATCCTCAAAACAATCCTTTCACCGTTATCAACGGCGTCCGGGTCTTTTCAGGATTTCCTTACCTGCTGACCTTCGTGGTCAAATCTTTCTACCATATCATCCTGCTCCCCAAGACCTGGAGCCTGGAAACCATGCTGGATATGGCAGAGCTACAGGCCCGCAGGAACAGGCTGGATACCTGGTTTGTTTTTAGTCCAGACAACATACTCAAGTTTCCGGCCTACGAACCAGCCGAGCTGGTCCCCGCCCCACCGGCCTGGTCTATTTTATTGGCAGACAGGCTCAGGCCCGCCAGGGAGATTCCCGAAGATGAAGACTTAAAGCAAAGAAAAGCCCAGGCCAACGAGATTATCGAAAGTATCAAAAAACGCGGCGGGTACGTTTTCGGCGACTTAATGAAAGGCGGCCGCCGGCCCACCGAGAGAGAGATCAGAGAACTTACAGGCTTTCAACCAAACGGAGTGCACAAGGGACTGGAAAAGTGTCCGAAGTGCGGCTATTACCGGGGCGAATGCATCGACGATAATCCGGCGCACAGGGGACTGTTGATGAAAGTTTACTGCCCGTGCGAAAACGACAACCTTTGCGCCCGCTGCTGCCAGCCGCTCGATGAATACAAACTCAATGCCAACTTCTACTCAATAGAGGATAAACGCATCTGGCATGTTCCCGGATTCTGCGGTTTCGACCACAAGTGTCCGGATCTGAAAGAAAAATAAATTAAAAACCAAAATATATTTTTCAGGAGGTCTATCATGGAAAAATATCAAAACAGAGGTGCTCTTCAGGGCAACCAGGCTGAGGCCACACCCGCGGTATATTTCGCGGGTCTCGACAGCGCCATGGCCGATTTCCCGGTGCAGCCGGAACTATTCAGCTCGGCCGGGGAATGGTTCAGAGCCTGCCGCGACGCCATGATTGATATTCCGGCACAGCTCGGTCAGGCCCTCAGCCAGGTTGAAAAAGAGCTGGGGCTCGGCTGGCCGGATTCGCTCTACCTGCTGCGACAGAACCAATACATCGAAATCTGGCCTCCCTTTGTCCTCGGCATTCGTTTGAACTGGAACAGGTTGATAGCCGATTACAGGGAATGGCTCAAGGCAGTTAAGGACCATAAGAAAAATATCGCGGGCACCGGGTTTGGCCAAGAACCGGGCAAAAAGATCCCGAACGCACCCGGAGAATACCACGGAGGCAATGACAGCGAAATGGCTCTAATTCCAGTCAGGCCGGAGTCGTTCAGCTCAGTTGTTGACTGGTTTGAAGCCTGCATCGCGGCCAGAATGGTTGTGCCCATCCGGGTGGGCTTGTCGGTTATACGGGTTGAAAAAGAGCTGGGGCTCGGGTGGCCCGAGTCGTTCTACTTCCTGCGCTTTCACCAGTACATCATCATCACGCCGGACGGGCTGGATACCCAGGAAGAAATAGATTTGAATCGTCTAATAGCGGAAAATAAAAAATGAGGATTGATTGGCAGCAGCGAGTCCATTAACATTTAAAATGTCGGAAGAACATCTTGATCAAGAGGGGGTTAGAATGACTGAAAAACTAACTAAAAAGCACAAACCAATCATCCGGCGGGAGTTTGGCATCAACTGGTTGATGAAAGAATATCCGCCTCAGATCTACCACCGGAACAAAAAAATCGTATTTGAAATTGCCTGGCCGGCGGGTTCGACTTCTAAGGGCAGACTGGTGTTCTCGAGGTGGCGGGCCATGGAGCTACCCGAAGTCTTCCAGCCGGATGAACCGGTCACCAGGATCGATCACCGGGAGGACATCTTCCAGTACGAGCCAACACCCGAGGATGCCCAGGTCGTCGAGTGGTACCTGAATTTTGCCGACCCATACCTCTTCTGCGCTTACGGGGGGCCGCTCATGGCCCAGGACGAGCTCCAGGTGGCCGAGCATCCCTGCCTGGCCGCGCTGCACGAGGCACTGGTCAGCCAGGGGATCGAGGCCCTGACCGAAGAGGATGGCGAACCAACCCCGGTCCTGGTAATGGGGGCCGAAAGGCGGTGTGCCATAAATGTCAAGCCCGGGGCCATCGAGGGCTACCCGGAGGGGCTGTACGGAAACAATTTTGCCCGGGCCAGGGAAGATGCCGTCAGGAAGGCAACCAGGAGAATTGACCCGCCGACCATCACCAACATCCTGGCCATGGCCGCGCCGGCGGGCGGAGAAGGCGAGTACGGCTACGAGGAAATTGAGCAGATTGTTCGCACCGCCTACACCGGCTTCACCGCGGCCAGGCTGGAATCGATCCGGGGCCGGGCTGAGGCGCCGGAGGTGGTAATTCACACCGGGTTCTGGGGCTGCGGAGCCTTTGGCGGCAACCGGACGCTGATGACCATCCTTCAGGTGCTGGCTGCCCGGCTGGCCAGGATCGACCGTCTGGTCTATTACACAATTGACCGGGCCGGCACCGCGACTTTCAAGCAGGCCATGGACATCCTGGAAAGGGAAATAATGCCGGAGATTGTCGGCACCGAGGTTAAGGTCAGGAAGGCAATCAGCATTCCCGCGGTGCTGGAAAAGGTTGAAGCCCTGGGCCTGGAGTGGGGCATTTCCGACGGCAATTAAAAAGGGGACACCTGCAGGTGTCCCCGACTTTTTCCCCATATCGTGGAAATCGGCGAAATAAAATAACAGATAAAAAGATGTGGGGACAGTTGCAGGTGTCCCCTCTTAGAAGAGGTGGCCGAAGTTGAAATAGAGGCCCACGCCCTCCCGGCTGAAGCCGACGTCCACCCGGGCACAGAAATCGTGCTGGTAGAAGCGCAGTCCCACGCCCGCATCATAGACGGCCCGGCCCAGCCTGACCTCGCCCAGCCCCGGCCAGACCGTCCCGGCATCGGCGAAAATGTTTCCGCCCAGCCGCCAAACTATAGGAAACCTGTACTCCACATTCACCAGGAACTTTCCTTTATCCAGGAAACGGTTCATCGGGTAGCCGCGCATGGCGGCCATGGTCTCACCACCGCCGAGTGCTGCATGATCAAAAATGGGAATGTTTCTACCGCTGACATACTGGACAAGGGCCCGCCCGGCCAGGACATCCCGCTCCCCGAAAATCGTCCGGTAAAACCGGAAATCAGCCGTCAAGCGGTTGAAAGAGTAATCCGCACTCCCCAGAAACCTGGCCGCCAGGTCATCCTTCACGATAATTCTCACCCCGCGCGTCGGATGGATCTGGCTGTTGGAGGTGTCATAGCGCATGAGCAGCGTCGCATACGGCACAAACATCCGCCCCCGCCCCGCCAGCTCTTCGATCAGCGGCAAATACGGCCCCTCCTGCGGGTTGGAATAGGTCAACCAGCGGGCGGTATAGGTGGCCTCGACCACAAACGACGGGCTGAACCCCCTGCCCACTGTCACGGCCAGGTTCACCGTCTCGTGGGTCAAAACCGTCCGGTCGTCCTTCGAAGAATCCGGACCGAAGCCGTAGAAGTTGTACTTAAGGAACTTGTCGTATTCGAGCTTCAGGTCAAAAGACAGCGGATAGGTGCGGCCCTGCCTGATCTCAAAATCAGGAATGGAAAAGGTGAAGACATACCAGCGCTCGCCCTTGCTGGAGTTAAACAGGATCAAGTCAAACGACTCCTTTTTCTTCAGGTAATCGACAAACTTGACCTTGCCACCATAGCCAAAACCGATGTCGTTGTCGTACATCAGGATGGGCAGCGGGCTGAACGACCGGTAGGATTTATCCGGGATATTTTCGGCCGCGACCGCAGCCGTCCCGAACAGCAGAAATATAAAAATCAGCACCGGAAAGCCAGCCCGCAGGATTTTCATTTCTCTTTTTATTTTTTCCATCATAAATATTCTCCTTTCCATCCCCTTCAATCATATTAATCTTAACCGGCCTTATTTCCAGAGCCTGACTCCCCAATTCATCCAGCGTCCTGATATCCCCCCTTTTTAGCAGCACTCCAGGATTATGGCTCAAGACCGTGGATGAAAATTCTTTCTCCTTTCTTCTTTTCGTCCTGATGATTTCTTTATCCGGTGACTTCAAAATTCTCATCCCCCCTCCGCCGTTTCCTCCTGCCGCCCTCAGTATTTAAATCCCACAACAAAACCAACCAGGTTGTCCCTGAAAAGATGCCGCTTATCAGTGATCATATAGAAGGCAAGGAAAGTATCCCCTTCGATAAAGCCTATGTTAAACTTGGGAGATAACCTTCCGAACTCGACACCGTTCATTTCAAAAAGTACCGGTAAAATGACGCCTGCCCCGGCAAGGAATTTTTTCGAGGTGAAATTGAGCACCAGGCCAGGATTGATGAACATATAGTCATCCCTGAAGGGTTCGTAAAGGAGCTGCAATTCCGGGCTGAGCTGAAAATTAGAGCTCAGCTTCAAATCGGCCTGTATTCCCTCTGATAAAAGAAGACAAGAAAAAACACCCTGAGAACCGATATAGGTCATAATTCCCGAGTTCCAGCTTAAAACCACTGCTTTTTTCCGGGCAGCCGTCAGGTTTCCCGCCAGCAGAAGGCTCATAACCAGAACTCCCAGTATGACCTTTTTCACCGGCTTCCTCCTTTCCTGGATTTTCCCCGCAACATCAATACTTAAACCCGCCCTCCCTCCGCCTCTGCCTGCCAGGATCAGAACTTATACCCAAGGGTAAATCCTACCAGGTTCTCTTTGAATAGATTCTCGGCGTTTGTGATCAGATAGCCGGCCAGGACCAGGTGCCTGCCGCTATAACCTATGTTGAGCTTGGGACTGAGCTTCCCGGTCCAGGTTTCACCCTCTCCCACCAGTATCGGTAAAATGACACCCGCGCCGGCGAAGAAGCTCTTGGAGGTGTAATTAAGAACCAGGCCGGGGTCGACGAGGACATAGTCGAAATGGAAGCGGTAGGTCAGGACCTGCACTTCAGGGCTGAGCATGAAAGATGAGCCCAGCCTCCAATCAACCTGGGCCCCCAGAGAAAAAAGGAAATCAGAAAAACTATCCCCCTCAGAACCAACATAAGTCATGGCACCCAGGTTCAAACTCATAGCCACCTTCTTCTCCTGAGCCCCCAGCGAGATTGCCCCCAGCAGAAGGCCCATAACCAGAGCTGCCAGAATGACCTTTTTCATGGGTCACCTCCTTTTTGAATTTGCTCTGTCCACCCGGATTCCCGGCCCGCGGCTCCCGGGTTTCCGGGCGGGGCTTTCGCCTCCAGGGCAATTTAATTATGGGCCCATGAAAACGCAGAGTTGTCATCTCGCCGTCAGGATCCTGTCAAAAGTCTGTCAAGAATCGGGCCTGGCCTGTTAAAAATCATCAGGGCTTCGTTCTGGCAGCCTTCTCCAAAAGAAACCGCTCTATTCCGGTTCTAAAAATGGCCAGAAAACCCCTTCTCTCCCTTTATCACTCCCCCGCCAATTTGTTCCTATTTCTGAAACTTGTAACCAGCCCAGGGAACGGTGACCAGGTGCGCCGGCCGACGCGGGTTCTTTTCAATTTTTTTCCTCAGGCTGTAGATGAAAGTATCCACGGTCCTGGTGGTGGGAAACTGGTCATAGCCCCAGACTTCATTTAAAATTGTTTCCCGCGACAACACTTCCCCTTCGTGGCTGACCAGATATTTCAGCAGGGCAAATTCCTTGGGCGTTAAATCAAGCTTCTGTTTGCCCTTGTAGGCCACCATCTGCCGGAAATCCAGCCGGACATCATCAAAGGCGTACTCATCAATTTCCCTAGCCGGCGGCCGGGCCCTCCGCAGCAGGGCGTGGACGCGGGCCACAAACTCTTTAATCCCGAACGGCTTGACCAGGTAGTCGTCGGCCCCGATCTCCAGCCCCAGCACCTTGTCGATTTCTTCCTTCTTCTTCCCTGAAAGCAGGAGGATGGGTAGGTCCAGCCCTTTCTCCCTGATTTTGCGGCAGATATCATAGCCGCCCAGCGAAGGGAGAACCATGTCAACTACCGCCAGGTCGATTTTCTCCCTCAGGGCCAGGTCCAGGCCCATCGCCCCATCCATGGCCTGCAGGACCCTGTAACCTTCATCCTGGAGGGCCAGGACGAGCGCCTCCAGCAATGACCGGTCATCCTCTATGATTAATATTTTTTTCATGGTCTCGGGAATATCAAAGAAAATGTACTGCCCGCTCCGGGCTCGCTCTCCAGCTCAATTCGGCCCCGATGGGCTTCCATGATGTGCTTTACTATCTTGAGCCCCAGGCCCACGCCCTGCGGGTTGACGCTTAAAGCTTCCTGCCCGCGGTAAAAGCTGTCGAAAATTTTTTCCCGGTCTTCAGGCGAAATGCCCATTCCCCGGTCCCTGGCCTGGATCCAGACTTCAGAGGTATCGGCCCGAAGACTCAGCTCGATCTCCCTGTTTTCCGTCGAATATTTTATGGCGTTATCGATCAGGTTTACCAGGGCCTGCTTCAGGGCGTCCGGGTCAGCTTCTATGTAAACCGGTTCCCGCGGCAGCTCCAGCCTGGAAACAAAACCTTCTTTTTCCAGGCGCGGAGCGAACAGCCGGAACACTTCTTCCAGGACAGGATTCACTTCCGTCCGCCTCAAAACGAAGGTCTTGGTTCCCCGCTCGATGCGCCCGAAATCGAGTATGTTATGAAGAAGGTGCGAAAGCCGCCGGCACTCATCCTCCATCAGGCCGAGCACCTCTTCTTTTTTCCGGCCGTCCCTGACCTTGCCTGAATGCAGGACCTCGGCCAGGACCTGAAGAGAACTCAGCGGCGTTCTCAGCTCATGCGAAACCGTGGAGATAAACTCGGTCTTGAGCCGGTTCAGCTCGGCCAGCTTTTCCGCCGCGGCCCTTTCGTATATTACCTCGCCCTGGAGCCTGATCTTCTCCAGGCTGGCCATAAAGACCTCCCCCAGCCTGGTGAGAAACTCCAGGTCCTGGTCGTTGAAGCGGGTCCCGGATTTTTTCGGACCCAGGGCCACCAGGCAGGACCAGTCACCGGACTTCAGGGGAAAAACCATGACCAGGGCCCAGCCCAGCCCGGCCAGAAGTTTCTCCTGCGAAAAATCGAGTCCTTCGCCGAGCTGAACGGAGCCTGGCTCGGCCAGCAGGCGGCGGGAGGCCAGGCTTCCGGAGAGCTCGAGCCTGAGCTTATCAAGCGGTTCTCCCAGGCTGATTTCTTCCAGGTAAGTATTCTGGCCGGCCCGGCCTGTCCTGGTCAGGGCCAGGCCCAGCTTTTCCACGGGCAGGGAATCGGTGATGGTCCTGTGCAGCAGCCCGGCCAGCTCCCGGACCTCGAGGATTTCTCCGGCCCGCCGGGCAAAATCCAGGCTGATGTTTTTATAATCAAAGCTCGTCCGGTAAAAAGTCCTGTCCACCAGGGTCTGAACTTTTTCGCGCAGGGGCTGAAAGGCAGCGGCCGCGGCCAGGATACCGATTATCGACAGGAAATTCTTCCCGACGGTGAAAAACCGGGAGAAAAGTCCCCCGACCACCTGTACTATCAGGAAATAGACCGAAACGATGAGCAGGCTAAGCAGTGAATAGGCCAGGCTGCGCTTGATGATCAGGTGAATATCAAACAGCCTGTACTTCAGAATGGCAATGGCCAGGGCCGCGGGAACAAAAACGAAAAACAGGCTTGAGATTTCCTCGGAAAGCCAGGGCCTGAATCCAAGAATCTCGGGCAGCTGGTAAAAAATAAGAAAGGGCATCACCCCCAGGAAAAGCCCGTAAAGAATCCAGTTAATCCTTATCTTTTCAGCCGAAGACGAGGATTTCCTGTGGCCGATGATAAGAAGCGCCACCGCCATCGAAATCATGAGGATGACATAGGACCTGTAGAGAAAAAAATGCGAGATATAAAAGCGGTAGGGGCCAGGGTCCCGGTTTAAGACGGATTTCAAGAAAAGAAACTCAAAGGGGACGATAAAGACCAGTGCCGAGAGATAGATAGGCAGTTTTTCCCAGCTGACCTTTTTTCTGACAAAAGTCAGGGAAAAATGCAGGAGAAGGGGGAAAACGAGAGCATAGCAGGCCAGGTAAAGAATGCCGGGTACGATGGACAGCCGGGACTTCTGAAGGCTGTAGAGTTCGCCGTTGATGATGACCGCCGCCCCGAAACACAGGCTCAACCAGTAGAAGATATGAGACCTGGTGTCGCCCGGTCCGAGGAAATAAACAAATGCGCCGAGGATGAAACTTAACAGACCGACTGCCAGGAAGACCAGGGGGATGGTGCCCGGAGCGTAATATGGAACGAGTGTAACCCCGGCTTCTTCGATCCGGCCGTCAGGCTCCTTTCAGGCGACCCTGGCACTTTCACCGGGAGCCTTGCCGGCCAGGGCGAAGGCAATTTCCCTGGGGTTTTTGATGTCCAGGTTTTCAACTCTTATTATGCTGGCCGGGTCAAGGCCGGGCGGGAGTCCCGGGCGCCCGGTGTTCAAAAAATAACCATAGAAACTGATAATCAAAATGACCAGCCCGCCGGCCAGAAAGACGAGGCGCCTGGCTCCGGTCAAGGTGCTTTCTCCCTCCCCGAAAAGAATATATAAAGTATTAATTTTCATGTCAATTTCGGCTCATGATTCACTACGGAAGATATACTTGAGGTGCAGGAGGGTAAGGGGGGTTTCTATGGAAGGGGCAGGTTGATAATCCAGGCCTTAATTCTTGCAGACTTTTTACAGAATTTTTACAACTTTCTGACAACTCTGCCGGCCATAAAATTTATCTTAAACCTGAAAAGCAAGCCAGAAGCCCCGGGATGTCCCGGTGGACTTAAAACAGGCAAAATGAGCAAAGGAGGCAAAACATGAGCGCCAACAAAAAGGGAATTAAGAGGCTGGGGGTTTTCCTGCTGGCGTGCGGGATGATCCTTTTTCTGACCATGGCCTGCTTTGCCCAGGGGAAGAGGCTGACCATCCTGCACACCAACGACACCCACTCGGTAATGGTGCCGCTACATGACGGTCAGGTTTCATGGGCCACGGCCACGGAAAAAGAAGATTTATGGCGAAAGCTAAATTGGTTTCGCTCCCCGGGCCAGGGCCAGGGTGGAAGCCGGGCCGGACTGGCCAGGATGGCCTACCTGATTAAAAAGATTAAGAGCCAGAAGCCCGAAACCCTGGTCCTTCACGGCGGAGATGTCTTTGTCGGCACCTTTGAGTTCAACAAGTACCTGGGCTACCCGGAGCTCAAAATCATGGAGAACCTCTACGATGCCATGGAACTCGGAAACCACGAGTTTGACCTGGGAATCGAAACGCTGGCCGGAATCCTGAGCGGTCAGCTGGCCGGTGGAGCTCCTGTGCAGTTGCCGCTGCTTTGCGCCAACATCGACCTTTCCGGGACCGCGCTGGCCGGCCTGGTTAAAACGGCGGTCGTAAAGAACGTGGGCGGGGTAAAGGTCGGCATTTTCGGGCTGGTTACCCAGGACCCGCAGAACTACTCTGACGAGGTTAACAGCCGTTTTCCCTATCCTTACGAGGCGGCCTCGCCGGAGCAGACCCTGTGGTACTACGCCGGGCAGTTGGCCGGGCAGTTGAAGCTGGTCGAAGGCTGCGACCTGGTGGTCTGCCTGTCCCACCTGGGGAAGAACCTTGATTATGTGCTGGCCGACAACGTGCCTTATATTGATGTCATCGTGGGCGGGCACAGCCATGACCTTATCAAGATGCCGGTAACCAGGAATGGTAAGATCATCGTCCAGGCGGGGGCTTTCGGCGAATACCTGGGAGAGCTGAACCTGAAGATTAATAACGGAAAGGTCGAGCTGGCGGGCTACCGAATCCATGAGCTCGACTCAAAGGTGCCAGAAGACCCGGCGACCAGGAACCTGGTTAATCAAGTCCGGGAGGGCGTGGTCAGCGACCCGCGCTTCGGCCCGGTT
This sequence comes from Candidatus Saccharicenans subterraneus, assembly GCA_003426165.1. Taxonomy (GTDB): domain Bacteria; phylum Acidobacteriota; class Aminicenantia; order Aminicenantales; family Saccharicenantaceae; genus Saccharicenans; species Saccharicenans subterraneus. The sequence continues at coordinate 16,149 of QUAH01000022.1, read as the reverse complement.
TATAGCCAGGCAGTCGGGCTGGCCCTGAGGGATATTACCAAGGGCTGGCCAGAAGGCAGCCCGAACCGGGATGTGCCTATGGGCAACCTGGTAGCCGATGCTTATATACACGGGCTGAAGAAGGCCGGCCTGGCGCCGGACTGCGCTCTGACCGTCCTGGGGTATATCGGGGCTGAAATCCGGGCCGGGAAGATCGTCGGTAATGATATTCTGCGTGCGGTGCCGTATGGCTACGACCCGGTTTCCGGGCTGGGGTTCAAGGTGGTGGTCGTCTATCTGCCGGGGCAGCTGCTGCTTGGCGGGCTGGAATATGCGGCCGGAACCATGGATTTCACCACGGACATCGCCGTCCAGGCTTCAGGTCTTACTTACTGCTACGATTCGAGCCGGCCGGCCGCCCCGCTCGGTCAGTTTCCGACCAGGCTGGATGTTATGTCGGTTATGGTTAACGGCGAGCCGGTGGCTGCCAACCCGGATAAGTTATATGCCGTGGCCATGAACGAGCAGGTCTTTAACTTCTTTAACGCCATGACGGGTGGACAGCTGAGCGAGGCCAAAGTGGACACAGGACTTTTTGAATACACGCTGGTCCGCGACTATATCAGAGACCTGAAGAAAGTGTCCTATGCTTCCGAGGGAAGGATCAAAGACCTGAAGCAATAATAAGAGGGGACACCTGCTGGTGTCCCCTAATTTTTCCCCATATGGTCAAAATCGGCGAAATAAAATAACAGATAAAAAAATGTGGGGACAGTTGCAGGTGTCCCCTCTTTTATCCGGCTAAGCGGTTGTAGATGAGGGCCAGGATGATGGCGACCATGAACAGGAGCGCGACCGCTGTCCTCACTACTCCAATCTTATCGTGCGATACCACGAACCCGCCCTCGCGGTCCCACACCGTAATTCCGTCTCTGAGCAACTTCTTATGGGCCACAGCCAGCGTTATAAGCGAGATGATCGGCAGGCCCATCCCCATCCCCCGCAGCCAGACCGAAGCACCCCTGGTAAAAGCTTTCGAGAAAGCCGGTTTGTTTCCTGCGCCGTCCCGGACCGTGGTCTTCAGGAGCCATTTTCCTGGCGTGGTCCCCCAGGTCGAAAGCAGCCCTGCCTCAACAAACACCCATATGAAAATTATCAGCATGCCCAGGAAAAACTCGGGAATGATCAACAGTCTGGGGGCCACAACAAGAAGCACCAGGGCAACGACTATCGCAAACAGGTTGTAATCGATAAACCGTGCCACAAAACGCACCCAGGGACGGCTCCTCTTTTCAGAACCCTCTCTTTCTTTCTCTCCGCTTCCCGCCTTGCCGGAACTTTCTTCAACCAAGATTTGCTCCTTTCAAAAGTCAACGTGGCTTGATTACCTGACCCATTATAAACTTTTAATAATCGGCTACCAGGTATTTCTTGCCCCGGCCTATTATCCTGTATCCTTCTTTTTCCAGCAATTCCTTATTTATCAATGAATCTACAAATCGACTTCTTAGTTTCTTAATCAGTTAATCAATTTAATTGACAATACTGAGGCCCCTTTACACGTCTCACTTCCCAATATCTTTCCGGATGGCCTCCAACTTTTCTTTTAACGCAGGGGCAAAGGCAAAGAACTGCTGAAGTATCTCGCAGCCGTAGTCAGGGCAATGAGCGCAGGTTACAACACCGCGCTTCGAGGCGCAGACCCTCAGGGCGCAGGTGGTAGCATGGGCGGTGCTCAGCCTTTTTCCAGATGAGCAACCGTCGCAAACACACATATCAGCACTGATGTCCTTCGCCCCAAACTGCTCCGCCCATTTCCGGGCAGTCTCTTCAAGCCCGGCCCGGTCGTTGTTTTGAGTGGCGAGATAGGCTTCGCAATCTCCGCAGTCCAGCCCGCAGTAAGCCAATATTTTTGCCATGGAACATTCCTTTCTGAATCGGACCTCAGATATATTTTAAGAACCGCCCCGATACTATTCTCCTGTCGCTGAATTGTCAACCAGGTCCCGGCGGTTCACCGCTTTGGTTCTGACCGGGCCGCCCTTCTCTCTGTCATCAGCTGCCGGTTCTTTGACATCTTTTGGGCCGTGATTTTTCATTCCAGCGCCGCCTCCGAATCTCGCCTGCCGAGCCCTGGCGGTTCGAAGTCCTTTAAGACCAAACTGCAGGGAAATCAATACTTATATGTCCCCTATGGTCCCAAATCTGGGATAGCAAAAATAAAAAGCAAAAAAAAGCTTGACACGGAGCTTTTTAGTAAATATAATACAAACAGGTTTGTGATACAAACCGAATAAGCCCGCGAGGTTAAAAATGGTCACGGAGCTCGAAAGAATTGAGAAAAGAACCATCCAGTACTGGTTCGAGGATGGAATCTTCGAGATCTCCCTGGGTGTCTTTTTATTACTTCTGGCCCTGGTCTTCCTGGGCTTCACCCTGGCCCCCCGGGGTTCAACCCTGAACTTTGTGCTGGGCGTGGGGTTCCTGCCGGCCTTCCTTCTCGGGGCCTGGATAATGAAGAAGCTAACCCGTTACCTCAAGGAGAAACTGACGTATCCAAGGACCGGCTACGTGTCCTACCGGAAACAACCAGCAGGCAAGCGCCGGGCGAGGGCCGTGATCGTCGGCGGGTCGGCCGCCATGCTGGCCTCCCTGTCAGCACTGGTGTTCTCCCACCGGTATGGCGGGTTCGCCATATTCCCTGTGGTTTCCGGGCTCGCTTTCGGGCTGGCCCTGGGTTTTATCGCCCTGCGTTCCGGCCTGGCCCGGGTCGCTGGCGTCGCGGTCTTAAGCGCTCTGGCCGGGGTGCTCCTGGGGTTAGCGGGCTGGCCGGAAATGAAGGCCCTGACCGTTTTCTATGCTGTCCTGGCCGTCGCCTTAATCGTTTCGGGACTGGCCGGCTGTCGCCTTTACCTTCGCCGGAATCCGATCCCCGAAGAGAGGCCTCAATGACCCCGCAAAATTTCAATCTGGCCGATATCGACCGGATCATCCACGAACCGGCCCGGTTGACCATCGTCACCATCCTGAACGCCGTTGAGGAGGCCGACTTCCTGTACCTGCAGCGCGAAACCGGGCTGACCCGGGGCAACCTGTCCTCTCACCTCTCCCGGCTCGAAGCCAGCGGTTACATCGAGATAGAAAAGACTTACAAGGGCAAGATACCGCTCACCATCTGCCGCCTTACCCCGGCCGGGCGGGAAGCCTTCAAGCGGTACCGGGAACGTTTGCGGGAATTTATCAAGAAATCTACCTGACCGAAGGAGAAATGACCATGAAGTCCCTCATCCATTCGCTGCTTGTGGCCTTGGTCTGCTTGATCCTTTTTCTCTTTTTCGGCACCTGAAGCGCCATAAACGGGCGGTTCGCAGAGGCGCCAAGGCCATTCAGGAGGTCTCCCTCCTTTCTCGAATGGCCGGAAGAAGGATGTGTGGACAAGAGTCCAGCCATGGCCTGGACAAATATTGCACCCCTTTTCGATTGATCCTCAACGATTCCCTCTTTCAGGCCCTGGGGCGCCGGATGAACTTCCCACCCGGATAAGCCAGGAATCCCTTACCCCACCTTTTGTCTTATCTACCTTGCCTATCATTTAAATAAATTAGATATGCGGGAGCTGGCTTTTTAAATATAATGAAACAAATTTTGTATCTGCTCTGGAGACCAAATCGGCACTGATTATCTGGTATAGGTATGAGCAGTCCGAAGCCCCCTCCCGGGAGAAATCCCGGGAGGGAGTTTCGGCCATGCTTTCGGGCTTATGGTGTAATTATCGGGAACGGGGTGGCATTCACCCAGGCCGAGGGGCCGGCCCCGTTGGTGGCCCTGATCCTGACATAGAAGGCGGTGTTGCGGGCGAGGTTTCCTGTCTGGAAGGTGGTGACGTTGGCCCCAACCGTGGTCGTGACCAGATTGGCCGTAAAAGTTGAGTTGGTAGCATATTCAATGGTGTACCCGGTTTCATTGGCGACGTCGGTCCAGGTCACCGTGATCCGGTCATTCGGGCCGTTGCCGACCCTCTGGGCCGTGGCAACGACGTTGGTCGGCGCAGCCGCAGGCGCGGGAATGTTAACGTTGGCCGTGTTGGAATAAGCCGACATTCCGGCCGCATTCGCCGCGGCCACGCGGTAAGCATAGGAGGTGGCCGTAACCACCGAGGTGTCGGTGTAACTGACACTGCCGGTGCCATTTCTCGGCCCGACCGTGACCAGGGCAGCGAAGGCTCCGCCTCCTGCCTGGCGTTCGATTACAAATCCGGTTTCATTATTGGCATTATCTGTCCAGTTCAGCAGGACCTGCGGCCCGGCCTGGAGCGTGGCCGTCAGGTTGGTCGGAGCCGCCGGCGGTTGAACCTGCTGCTGTCCAACAGATATGGGACCGGCATATCCGGACTCAACAGTGAGCGTTGGAAAACCCGGCGTGCCGGTGTCGCCGACGGTGTTGGTGGCAAAAACCCGGTAGAAGTAAGCAGCGTTGGTATTTCCGATCGGGTCGGTGTAGGTAGTAACATCGGCAGCCAGGCCGGCCAGCGTGGCCCAGGGGCTGTCGCTCGTGGCACTCCTCTGGACGACAAAACCGGTCTCGTTAAGCGAATTGTCGGTCCAGGTCAAAATCACCCTGCGGTTGGCGCCATTTCCGGTAACTGTCCCCTTGAGATTGATCGGGGCTCTCGGGGCCACGGCAAAGGCCATGGAGTGCATCATGTCCATTTCTTCGTGAGCCAGGATATGGCAGTGGTAGACGTATTCCCACCCGAAATTGATGAGACGATTGATGACGGTCACCGGATTAGCGTTCGGGTCCTTGAATCCACCGGGACCTCCCGGCAGAACAGCGCCTATCGGCATGGTCGGGTCGATTGGCCGGATGCTGTTCGGAACATCGAAGGGCAGCGCGGCCTCCGGAAAAATCGGCCGCAGGGCGATGATGGTGTCCTGCAGGGGGTTGACCCTGAAGGTCTCTTTCCAGCCGAGCTCGTTGGCCTCGGGCGGCCTGATGGCATTGTCCCAGGCTACCCGGTTGATGAGCTGGGCATTAAACAGGTGGACATGAATGGTATGCGTGTCCACTCCGTTATGGGTAATCTTCCAGATCTGGGTGCCATCACCCATTTCTCCGATCTGGGTCCCGAAGACGGTGTTCTTGATGATTTCAACAGGAGGCGAGGCGTAGGGCAGGAGGATGAAGTTCTGGGCACCTGGAGGGTTGAACGGAAGCTGCAGGCCGAGATTGGCACTCATTCTTCCGTACTCGGGGTCAAAGGTCTCGCCCATTTCGTCCTGCATGGCCTTGGGCTGGAGGGGGAAGTCGGGCACGGTCAGGCCGGAAACTGTCTGGAAGGACTTGGTATACTCGAAAATCCGGACATAGGGGTCAGAAACGAAACTCAGGTTATAGGCTGAATTATAACGGGCTTCAGGAACGATGATCTCGTCCTGGGAAACCTCGAATACGCCATTCTTGTCAGCTGTCTTGGCAAACACGTCTTTCAGGGCATTCAGGTCATAGGCCGGGCCTGACCCGGTGTTGGCCACCCGGATCTGCATTATGGTGCGGGTGTTGGGTCCATACCCTGCCTGGGTGGTTGGTGTGCCCCCCACGTCCGTCTGGTCCGGATTGCCCGTGTAATAATCATAACGCGTGTCCAGGGCCGGAAACGGGGCGGGGGAATCGTTATATAGTATCAGCGTCTTTCCGGCATAGGCTGAGAAATCAATGATGACATCTGCCCTTTCGGCAGTCCCCAGAATGAGAGTACCCTTGTTGACCAGGCCCATGTCAAAATTGGTCTGGTCCATGTTCCAGTCTACCGGCTGCATCGGAAGCACAACCGGGGCTGGCAGGAATCCTCCCTCGGTGCCGATCTGGATAAAGGGCGGTCCGGCTGTGGCCGGGTCGGGGACTCCCCCATCCCTTCCATCCTTCGGCCAGCCCGGGGGAAAGCCAGGGGTAAAGACCGCTGGCACCATCTTCACCTCGGTACCCGTCCTGCCGTCAGCCGTGGTTACTGCCGGATCGGCCACGTAAAGCTGGAGGTTAAGAAACCGGTCGTCGGCGGCGTTAAGAATACGGAAGCGATAGGCCCGCGGCTCAACTTCGAGGTAGGGATAAGCCATGCCGTTGACGACGGGCGTATCCATGAAGGCCTCCATGGCCATCGATGGGTGTGGCACGCCAGGGTTCATCCGGGGTTCCCAGGGAGCATTGATCGGGTCGTAGTAGGGATTCGGCACAGGCCCGTGAGCGATGTTGGTGGTCGGAGGCCAGAACCAGGGGCCATAGTGCCAGCGTCCGAAGGCATTCATCCCGCTGGGGTCGTCCGGGTTCTGGTTGGGCATGTAAACGTGGGGATACCACAGGTCGCCGGTCATCGGCATGCCGGGCATCGATCCCCAGCTCCAGGTCGGGTCCTGGTACGGGATGGTAGCCGCGTCCACAAATGTCCGATCCTGAATGATCAAAGGGATGCCCAAGTCTGGCAGGACCTTGACATTCAGGGGATTCACCCCGGAGAGGTTGGTCCCGTTGATCATGTCCTCTTCAACCTGGTCGGTCACCAGGTAGCCGGCGGCTTCGCCGGCATAAACGTTGAGCCGGGTTATGCCGTAGGAGTGGTCGTGGTAGAACATCAGCCTGGCGCTGTGGGCGTTGGTGTAGTAGATGGTCATCGACCCATCGCCGGGGTCCGGCATGTCGGGGACGTTGTAGACGCTGACACCCTTTGGGTAGGCGGTGGTCTCTCCCGCCGGTGTAATCCACTGGTGCGGTGTTCCGTCGCTGATCCAGACCGTATTATTGCCGTGAAGGTGAACGGCGGCGCGGTTCTGGGTATACATCTCACCGGTGGGACCCATCCCGGCGCCCATCACTGTTGGGTCGACTGGGATGAAAAGGTTGCCACCGGAACCGGTCGGCAGGCTGTTGGTGAACTTGATTCGAACCGGCCTGTCGCGGCGGGCCACGATGGTCGGAGCCATGTAATTGAACTGGCTCGCTGGACCGACGGTGTTGGTTTGCCTGTAGCCCCTAAGCAGGGTCGGCGGCAGGTCCGAATGCATCTTCTGGCTGAACTGGCCGAGCTCTATCTCGTAATAATCTGAGCCCGGGTAAGTGGTCGTATCCGGAACGGCCACGGGAAGGCCGGGCAGCGGGTCAACGAACTTTCTGATCCCGCCCACAAACGGCGGACCGATGCTGGCCGTGGCCCAGGCCCCGCTTCCCGTGGGATCGGTGATGCTGACGACGGGTGCCGTGTAGCCGGCTCCCGGAGTCAGTAACATTATCCCGGAGATGGCCCCGGTGGCGTCAACCATGGCCGTGGCCGTGGCCGGGGTGATTCCGGTAATTCCCGTGTAAAGGTCTTCTATTGTGACCACCGGGCTGGAATAACCCCCTCCTCCGGCCTCGACAACGATGCCGGCCACGCTGCCTTTGGGCATCGGACTGTTGGCATAGTTCGGGTAAGGGCCGAAATAATGCGGTGCAGCGCCAGGCTCCATCATGGCCATGGCTGTGGCCATTGTCTTTAAGGTCCCGGTCTTCGCCCGCCCGGTGCTCCGGAGCTGCTTGAACCGGACGGCAGCTGCCTTCCTCTGGGCGTTGAGCTCGAACTTGGCTTTCAGGCGGCTCTGCGGAGCCAGAGCGGGCTTGCCTTTCGTTTGCTTGGCCCGGGCCATTTCGACTCCCCAGGGGAGCACGGCCAGTAAGAACAGCAGGCTAATCAAGATTGCCAGCTTCTTTCTCATCATCCTTCTCCTTTCCTTATACTTGGAAATTTTGGACTTGCCCTGCATGGGCCTTTCCAAGCGGTTATCACTCAGCAGGTTCAAGAATCATGCCAACTCCAGTTGCCTGCAATTAAGCTGTCTATAACCTATTGGATGGCATTAATCAGCAGGGACTGGAGGCTCCGGGGAAGATTTTGTCTTGCCGGGCAGGACGCTGTCCTGTATGGCAGGAAGAAGATAGAACCAAAAAAGGATGCTGCCAAAGCGGAGATTGAAGGTCTTTGTCTCCTGGAAGACAGAGCTAATGGTCCCGGAGGGTCCGGCTGACAACCCGGCCGTTAATTCACTCAGGCTTCCAGCACCTGGCGAATGGTGCTGGCCATTTCCTGAAGTGACAGGGGCTTCATCACAAATTCCCTGATGCCCAGGGCCCGGGCTGTTTCTTCGTTCACCAGCTCGCTGTATCCGGTGCAAAGGATGACCGGAATACCCGGACGTATTTTCAGGATCTCGGTGGCCAGTTTTTCTCCGGTAAGACGGGGCATATTCTGGTCGGTCATCACCAGGTCGAAATCGTCAGGGTGGGATTTGAATTCCTTCAAGGCATCCTCAGGGTTGGTCATCCCGACCACGCGATAGCCCAGGAATTCCAGCATGGACGTGGCTGTTCTTACCTGGATGTCTTCGTCGTCGATAAACAGTATTCTTTCTTTCCCCCTGGGCACCGCTTCATTAGCCATGCTGCAGGACTCGGCCCCGGCCTCAATCCTGGGGAGATAGACATGGAAAGTGGAACCTTTTCCCGGCTGGCTGGTCACCGTTATGGCTCCGCCGCTGCTCTTGACAATTCCCAGGGCTACCGACAGCCCGAGACCGGTACCCTCTCCCGGCTTCTTGGTGGTGAAAAAGGGGTCAAAGACTCTCTCAATGATCTCCTGGCTCATCCCCTCCCCGGTGTCCCTTACGCTGAGCCTGACATAGGAACCGGGCTTCAGACCGAGACGTTCCGTGGCCGGGTCAGCGGGCAGCTCGAACGGGATGAGGCTGACATCCATGATCCCCCCGGTCTCCCGCATGGAATAGGCAGCATTATGGCAGAGATTCATCACCACCTGGTAGATCTGGGTCGGGTCAGCCTGGCAGGTTACCGGCCCGAAAACCAGGGATTCGCGGATCTGGATATTTTCAGGTACGGAAGCCCTCAGGAATTTCAGCGCTTCACGGACCAGCTTGGCCACTTCAACCGGCCGCCTCTCCTGCTCCTTCTGCCTGGCGTAGGTAACTATCTGGTTAACCAGCTCTTTTCCCCGCCTGGCAGCTTCAACAATCAATTGAAGCGAGTGAGCGGTGGAGCTCCCGGCCTCTGTCTTGAGGAGCTCTATCTCGGCATTGATGATGATCGGCATCAACAGGTTATTGAAATCGTGGGCTATCCCCCCGGCCAGAGTTCCCAGGGCTTCCATTTTCTGCTGCTGCCGGATCTGGCGCTGCAACCTGACCTCTTCCGTGATGTCCTGGTTGACGATAACCGCGCTGGTGACCTCGTTCCTGGCGTTCCTGATGGGTATGGCCGAGTTCCTGATAATCTTGCGCTTACCGTCAAAGGTCTCTATTTCGATTTCTTCGTTAATCGAGGTTTCTCCCTTCTGAATGGCCCTGGCCCCGGCCCATTCCCCGGGAGCAATCGGCTTCCCGCTATCCAGCCACCAGCCCTTGTACTCTCCAAACTTCTCCAGGCCGACATAGCGGGCCCCGCCCCAGATTTCCCGGCCGGCAGGATTGCCATGTATTATCCTGCCCTGTCCATCAATCGTCCAGACACCTATCGGCAGGACGTCGAGAACGTTTCTCAACAGTTGTTCATTCTGGCGCAATCTTTCCTGGGCCCTGGCTTCTTCGCTGACGTCGTTCAGCGAAAGAACCAGGAACCGGACTTCTCCATTCTCATTCAGGATGGGTGAAAGCGACCAGTCCCAGTAGGTCACACCCCACTCCGGGTGGCCGGAATAGGTGAAGGGCTTGGCCTGGACCTGGTAAGCCTGTCTTGTCCTTACGACGTTCTTAAAAATGGACTGGTTTTCTTCGTTGGGGAACAGGTCAAAGTGGTTGCGACCCGGAAACTCGGAAACTGGAAGCTGGCTGGCCCGGGCATAGGCCTCGTTCACCCGGATGAAATTGAACTCGCGGTCGAGCAGGGCCAGCGGGGTGATGATTGAAGAAAACAATCCCTCGAAAATTTTACCGCTTTCAACCGCCTCAGCCTGAAGTCGTTTGCGCCTGGCTATTTCCTTCTTTAACTCCCGGTTGGCCCTGGCCAGACCGGCCGTCCTTTCCTTCACCCGCTTTTCCAGGTCGGCATAAGCCTGGTGAAGCACCTTTTCGGCTTCCATCCGGGCCAGCCGGGCTTGCTCCCTCTCGGTAATGTCCTGGACCTGGACCAGGTAGCCCTCATGACCAGATTTCGCCCTGGCACCGAGCGGGGTAATCAATACATCCAGGTAGATGATTCCGGACTTTTTCGTCCTGTAAAGACCATGTTTCTTTACTTTCTCGAAATCAAAGGGAGCCTCGTAGCGGACACTCTCCCCGCTTCTGAGACGCTTTCTGACCTCCGGGGAAAGGTTCGGGTCCTTGAAAAGTCGGAATCCCCTGACCTCGTCTACCGAACTGACCCCAAAGATCTCCAGGCAAGAGGGGTTGGCTTCCACGAGCTTCCCATCCGAATCATAAAGCTCTATACCAATGGGCGACTTCTCGTAGACCTCCCTGAACCGGCGCTCGGTCTGGCGGAGTTCTTCCTGGGTCTGCTTGTAAGAGGAATTTTCCACCACGGTCCAGGCTCCCCCCCGGCGGATCAGAGTGGACTGGTGGTTGTTGATGACGTCAATGACCTCGTCCACCCCGCACCGGTCTATGGCATAGGTACACAGCGCGATCATATTAAAGCGGGAGATAACGCCGTTAATTTCTTCCTCATAATCGGTAAATTGCTTCCAGTCCTTCCGCTCCAGCCAGAAAGTATTTCCGGATAACCTCATTCCTTCAAATCCCAGGTCCAGAGCCTGGTTGACTTTATTTACCCAGCTTCTGAGCACTCTCCTGGAATTAAACCGCCCCCCTTTTAGATACCATTCAGTGTATGGCAGGATTTCAACCTGTCCCCTTTTCACGTAAGAGGGGAATCCGGGCACGGCCCTGGCCAGAGCTTTTCTGGCCTCCCCGGCATCGAGCGGCTCGGAACAGACCCACAGGCAAAGCTCGTTGTTCTTCAGCCCGGCCCGAAAATAAGGAATGAGAATGTCCAGCAGGTCCTTCTTATCCCGGTAAAACTGGCAGAAATGTGTTCCCCAGGGAACGTAGCCCAAAGAAGAGATGCCGGATGGCCTTGTTTGATTTTTCATGGAGAGTTCCCTTTCATTTTAATCGACACCGTGGTGCCTGTCCGCCGTGGCAATCATAACCCGTCGAGAGCCAGAATGTCCCTGAATGATTATTGATTCTTCTGCTCGACTCATGGCAAATTCCTTGCTACCGGGGTCTCGCCGATTTCGTAGCTTCCACATAACTGCAGACTTAATATTCAAGAATCATGCCAACCTCAGGCACCAGGGGCAATCTTCGCGAGTAGCCCGAAAATACCGGGGCCGCGGTGCTTTCACCACCCGGCCAGGTCATCTTTTAACCGGGAGATACATTTAAACCCGGTCAGGACCTCTCTCGAAATATGCAATTAGACTAAAAGACTAATAAAGCTTTTCCCGCCGCTGGTTGACATCCCGGGCACAGTAAACAATACAGACCTGACGCTTAGTTCAATGGGAAAAAGAAATCTTGTTTTTCTTCATCAGGGCATACAGCCGCGACCTGGACAGGCCCGATATCTGGCAGGCCCTGGCCACATCTCCCCCGCTGTCCCTGGCCAGTCTTATCAAGTAGTCCTTTTCTAAATCGCTTAAACCCGCTTTCCTGAAGGCGGCCAGCGTTGGCAAGGACTCAGTTGCCTGGAGCTGATTTCCTGAGCCATCAGCCCGGGATCCATTCCGACCGACCGAATTTCTGACCAGGTGAATACGGATGTGCTCCGGCAGGTGCCTGGGAAAAAGTGTCGGGGAGTCCTGGGCCATGACGATCGCCTTTTCCAGGGCCTGAAGAAGTTCGCGGACATTTCCTGGCCAGTCGTAGGAAAGAAGAGTGGGGATAAAGTCTGAAGAAAAACCCTTCATTGGCAGGTGATACTGGTCGCAAAACCTGGCAGTATAATGGATGACCAGGTCCTTCAGATCATCTTTAAGTTGCCGCAGCGGCGGTAATTCAAGGCTCAGGGTGCGCAGGCGGAAGAGCAGGTCTTCACGAAACATTCCCTTCTTGACCATCTGACCGAGGTCACGGTTGGTAGCTGAGATAAGCCGAAAATCGCTCCCGACCTCCTGGCTCCCCCCAACCGGTCGAAACCTTTTTTCCTGCAGGACGCGGAGGAAGGTTTTCTGGGTGGAGAGCGAAAGTTCCCCGACCTCATCGAGAAACAATGTCCCCCTGTCCGCCTGCTTGATCAGACCATCACTGGCCCGGTCGGCCCCGGTAAAAGCTCCGCGAACGTGGCCGAACAGGGTGCTTTCCACCAGCGTTTCAGGCAGCGCCGCGCAATCGACCACCACAAAATTGAAAGCTGCCCTGGGACTGTTGCGATGGATGGCCCAGGCAAAAAGTTCCTTCCCGGTCCCCGTTTCACCGGAGATCAGAACATTGGCCTCGCTGCCGCTGGCCTGGGCCAGAAAATCAAGGCACGGTTTAAGAAGGGCGCTGTTTCCGATGATTTCATCCCGGTCCAGGGCCAGGTTCCGGACTGATGTTTGCTTCTTTTCCCTGTATTGCAGGGCCCGCTCAATGGCCAGCCTGACCTCGTTTACCGAGAGAGGCTTCTGAACATAGTCCCAGGCCCCGCCCCTTATGGCCAGCTCAGCCTCGTCGGGATCCCCGAACCCGGTAATGACGATGACCTCAGGAGGATTGGCCGTTTTCTGGATCTCTGGCAACAACTCCAGGCCCGAGCCGTCTGGCAGCCGGACGTCGCAGAAAACGAGGTCAAAGGGGGTGGTGGAGAGAACTTTCAGCGCCTGGTCTTTAGTATCCGCGCTCAGTCCGTGGTGGCCGAAGTTCCGGAAGATGTTCAGAAATGATTCACTAACAAAGGAATCATCTTCGACCACAAGGATACTTGCCAACCTGATACCTTTCTTTTTGGGCTAATTCTCCCCTTATATTTTCAGTATAGTCTGGCCCTTCCATCCTGTCAATCAGGCTTTCTTGCCCATCCAGGCATCGTCGGCTGGACGCCCCATCCTGTCTATTAAAACTCCGAGACTCGAGCGCCTGCCTTTTATTGGGGATATTTCCGCTTGCTAAAAAATGGGGATATGAGTATTGTGTTCCCCGTTTTCAGTCCCTTTACCCCTTCGGTCTGAGGAGCTCCTTGAAAGGCGGATAGTCCCACAGCGATTCTAAATCTATCTCGCGATGGAGGTCGACACCATACGTGAAACCCTGGTTGAAGGCTTCTCCGAGCAGGGCAACAGCCCTTTCCTTATCGCCGAGTAGCGAGGCGATGCGGGCCTGCCACCACAGATTGTCACCCAGAAGGAAGGGCCGCTCAAGCTTGCCCAATTTTTCAAAGATCCTCATGGCCACTTCCCGGTCCCCTCTTCGGGCGGCCAGTGTCCCCAGATAACCTAGAAAGTTGATATTCTCAGGATGCTCCGCGGCCAGGGATTCGAAGATTCTCCCGGCCTCATCCAGGCGACCGGCAAAATATAGAGCCTCGGCGTAAAATACCTGGTGAGTTTCCGTTGTTCTCTCGGCTTCGGGCCGGCTCTCGGCCCAGCCGATAGCCCGGGCAGCGAATTCTCGCGAGGCCTCCCTGTATCCGTGGGCATAAAGCTCCCGAGCTGCTTCCATCATGACGCCGCCGGGTGTGCCCCTGGTCGTATCAACCTCCAGGCTACCCTCGATAACCTTTCCGACCTCTTCTATCCTGCCTCGAGCCGCCAGGGCACGAGCTTCAATCCTGGCAAACCTGAGGTCTTTTGGAAAATATTTCTTCCCCTGTTTTGCGACCTCGGTCTCTTTCTGGTATTCACCGAGCAGGTGATAGGCCGCGGCCAGAACCTCAAACCACCAGGCCGTGGCCGGGCGGGTGAAATGCACCCTCGGGTCCTGGGAATCCATCCAGGCATAAGTTTTGATGGTCTCCCGGGGACGGTTGACATATAGCGCCTCCAGCCCGACCGCGTATTTCGTCGTGTAATAGTTTGGGGCCAGCTTCTCCGCCTCCCTGATAGCACGGAGAGCTTTCTCGTGCTGACCCCGGAAGCTGGCATCATACCAGTCAAATATCAGCTTTTCGAAGGGAGAAAGATCATCGCGGGCTTCCAGGATAGATCGAAGCATGGAATCGGCTTCCGCGTACCGTCCCTGATTCCCGTAGGAAATAGCGATGTAGAGTTTAGCCTGAACAAACTTGGGATCAAGCTCAACGGCCCGGGTAAAATGTCGGACCGCCTGGGCGTAATCTGCACCGAAAAGCTCCAGGCCCTGGAGATATTCCTGGTAGGCCTCGTAAACAGGCGGTCGCCGCAGCTTCTGGGCCGCCTCGCTCATGCCGCCACCTTCAAAATTCTGGGCCAGGGCCCCCATGATTCTTCCCTGAAGCTCAGTGACCAGGCCCATCTTGTTGTCCAGGCTCCCCTTCAGGGGCTGCAGTATCCTGATGGGCTTGCGGCTGAGGGCGTTGGTGATCGTGGCGTGGAATTGAAGTTCGTTGTCTATCAGGTAATATGCGCCTGACACGATCGTCCCGGCCCCCGTGCTCCTGGCCAGGGCTTGAAGCTCGTCCGGGCCCTCGGGAACCCCGGACCTGGCCTCGATAACCCGCGAGGTTTCGAGAACCGACACGGTCGGCACGACCTCCATGATTCCTGATTGAGACAGGCCATGGGCGATCTCGTAAGCGGCCACGCGGCCGAGGGGGTCAAGGTTCTTATCGCCCGTCTGGTTGACGAAGATACTGACCAGGGCCAGCCTGGGATTCAGGGCCGGGCCGCCAGGTTTCCGGAGAAGAAAGAAAGCGACTGCTGCCGCGATGACTATGAGGGCCGCGGCTGCGGGGACGATGAGCCTGCGCAGGTTGAACGAGACCGTGAGCTGGCGTGAGGTCGTCGGGACCGAAGGCAACACCTTGTCTGTGGACGGCACGCTCTTTTCGATCTTGGCCAGGTCAGCAAGCAACTCGCCGGTCGTCTGATAGCGTTTCTCGCGGTCCAGCTCCAGGCAGCGCAAAATCAGCCGGTTCAGGTCGTCAGGAAGCTGGGGAGCCAGGTCTTTCGGGGCCGGCCAGTCCCCGGTCTTCTGCTTCAGGGCAATGGAAACCAGGGTCTCTCCCTGGAATGGAAGTCTTCCGGTGGTCATCTCGTAGAGGATAACGCCCAGGGAGTAGATGTCCGAGCGGGCGTCCACCTCTTTCCCCTCAAACTGCTCGGGTGACATGTATTCTGGCGTCCCGACCACCATTCCCGCTCCCGTCAACCCCTTGACCCTGGCCGAGCGGGCGATGCCGAAGTCCATGATCCTGACGTTACCCTCACGGTCGATCATGATGTTCTGCGGCTTGAGGTCGCGGTGGACAATGCCCAGCTGGTGGGCCTCGGCCAGGCCTTCCGCGATTTGCCGGGCGATGTTCACCACCTTCCCGGCACCCATCGGCCCCATCATCCGCAGGATGCTCTTCAGGTCCTCGCCGGGGACGTACTCCATGGTGATAAAGTGCGTTCCGGCCTCTTCACCCAGGTCGTACATCCGGCAGACGTTCCGGTGGCTTATTTTGCGGGCAAACCGCAACTCGTTGCCGAAGCGCTCGATGGCCTGCTCGTCGGCCGCAATCTCGGGCCTGAGCAGCTTAAGGGCGATTTTCTCACGGGTCTTCTGGTCATAGACCTTGTAAACTCGGCCCATGCCTCCCCTGCCCAGCTCCTCGATCACTTCATACCGACCGGCAAAGGTTGTCCCGGTCCGGAGCTCGGTCACTATGGCTGCCATGGTTTTGGTAGGTTCGGGGGCAGGCTTTGGTTCGGGCGGGGCGTCGTGGCGGGAGAGTGGTGTGGCACAATTACCACAGAATTTTGTATCGGGCGGGTTCTGATAACCGCAGTTCGGGCATTTCATTCTTATATCTATCCGGCTATGCTCTGGCTATTGAGGAAGCGATCCCCGGGGTTTCCCGCCTGCCCGCATAATAATCTTATAAGGAGTGCGCTGTCAAGGAAACGAATTGCCTCACTTAAAATCTACTTGAAAACGATTCGTTGCCTCACGAGAAAATCTACGCGAAATCGGGTTGTCTTCTGGCTGGTCAGGGGGATAGATTTGGGGATGAGATTAGCCAGGAGGCAAG
>QUAH01000021.1 GCA_003426165.1 Candidatus Saccharicenans subterraneus | reverse complement strand
AAGTTGAGGATGGAACGAAAACTCCCCAGACTGGTGGCCTCGTTCCCGGTTATCCAGCTGGAAAAGCTCACCGACCTCTACCCAAAACTCTTCCCCCAACCTGGATACCATGTCTTAACCAACGACCAAATCCTGTCCGCCTGCAATTTTTTAGAAGCTATTCTCTCAGATTTTTAACCCCGAATCAACCGGCTGTTTGAATTTTTTTCCCGGCCGGGTTATATTCATGGTGGAGGAGGAGGGATGAAAGACTTAAAAGTGGAAGTGGTGGAGGTCATCTCCCGCTGCGGCGCCCGGCACAAGCCCGGCGATTGCTTTTACATCAGGGGCGAGGGGATGCTGGAGGTCCCCGAGGGCAAGAAGGTCTGCCTGTATGCCCTGAACAGCCTGTTTCCCTTCCTGACCGCCAAGCAGCGCCAGGACGAGCTACCCCAGGATGACTGGATTGCCGAAACTGAAATTCTGACCTGCCCCGACCCCAAAGGCGTCAGGTTCAGGATCACCGCGCTCGACTGAGCGGGCGCTGGCCGCAGCTCTTTGATTTTTGCCTCCGGCTGTGGTATATCTCTGTCTATTTTTCCCGGGACTGACTCGCTGACCGGAGGACAAGATGAACGTCCTGCTCCTGCTGTTTATAGCCATAATATTGTTTGTCCTGGCCGGCCGCTTTTATGCCGGTTACCTTTCCCGAAAGCTCGGGGAGGACCCGGCCCAGCCCACCCCGGCCGTCACCTGCAACGACGGGCGGGACTACGTGCCCACCAGGAACTACATCGTCTTTGCCCATCATTTCTCGGCCATCGCCGGGGCCGGGCCCATCCTGGGTCCGACCATGGCCCTGCTTTACGGCTACGTTCCGGCCTGGCTGTGGATTGTCTTCGGCGGCATCTTCATCGGGGCCGTCCATGACTTCAGCGCCCTCTTCGTTAGCATGAGAGAGGGAGGACGGTCGATGGCCGAGGTGGCCCGCCGCACCCTGGGACCGGCCGGCTTCAACCTGTTCATCGGTTTTACCATCGTCATGATCGTCCTGGTGACTTCTTCCTTCCTCAATGCCACTTCGATCTCGCTGACCTCTCTCTGGCCCCTGGCTAAAATCGGGGTCAAAGAAGGGGAGACCTTCCTCAAAACGGTGGTGGTGGACGGCGTGGTCATGGGCCGCATCGGGGGCATCGCCTCCATGTCGGTCATCATCATCACCCTGAGTTCGCCTCTGCTGGGCTGGCTGCTTTATAAAAAAAGGATGAAAACCGCCCTGGCCTACCTGCTGGCTCTGGCCATCGGGGTGGTTTCGGTCGTGGCCGGCATTCACTACCCGGTCACCCTGAGCCCCAGGACCTGGATGATAATAATTTCCATTTACGTGCTGATAGCGGCCGGGGTGCCGGTCTGGGTGATTCTCCAGCCCAGGGATTTTATCAACGTCCAGATCCTCTACGGCGGGATCATCCTCCTGGTCCTGTCGGTCTTTAACACCGGCTTCCACGGTTTGAAGGTGACCATCCCGGCCTTTAACCTGCAGGAGGGCATTCAAAACCTGGGACTTATCTGGCCGATGATGTTCTGTACCATTGCCTGCGGGGCCATCTCCGGCTTTCACGCCCTGGTGGCCGGCGGAACCACCTGCAAGCAACTGCCCTCTGAGAAGGATGCCCGCCGGGTGGGCTATAACGCCATGCTGCTGGAGTCGGTCCTGGCCGTCTGCGTGGTCCTGGCGGTCGGAGCAGCCCTGGGCTTCGGCGATTACAAATCGATTGTCTGGCCGCAGGACCCGGCTGTCAAATCCAATCCCATTCTTGGCTTTTCCCTGGCTGCCGGGCATCTATTCAACCTGGGCCTGGGAATTCCGGTGGCCCTGGGCACCATTTTTGGCATCCTGCTGGTGGAAGGCTTCGTGGTCACCACCCTGGATGCGGCCGTGCGTCTCAACCGTTACCTTTTTGAAGAGCTGTGGTCGATAGTCTTCAAGAATCCCCCGCGCTTCTTAAAGAATTACTGGGTTAATTCGGGGCTGGCGGTGCTGCTGATGTGGGCTCTGGCCTATTCCAACGCCTTCAACGTCCTCTGGCCCATCTTCGGCACGGCCAACCAGTTGCTGGCCGCCCTGACCCTGTTTGCCGTCTCGGCCTGGCTGTTGCTCCGGCGCCGGCCCAACTGGTTCACCCTGGTGCCGGGAATTTTCATGCTGCTGACCACGCTGGCTTCACTGGTCATCCTGATGCGATCCTACTGGCTGAAGAAAAATTACATACTGCTGGCGGCCGACTGGTTGCTGCTGGGACTGGCCGTCGGTGTGATTGTTCTTTTTGCCAGGACATTTTCAGGACGCGGGCAGAGGAAACCACACCAGGCGGCGGAAACCGGTGGCTGATGGCCGGGTTTTTTATTGCAGGGTTTTCAGGGCCTTCTTGTTGTTGCTGGTCTTAAAAACCAGGAGCGTCCTTCCGGCCCCGGCCGAGGAGCCGTAGGAGTACTTGATGTCGATGACCGCTCCGCCCAGCAGGGCGCCGATTTCCGCCCCGACTCCGATGCGGTCGGTCACCTCGACCGTGATAACCCGGGTGACCTTTATCTTGTAGCGAAGCGCTTTCAGGGCCGCTTCGGCTTTCTTGTTGTCCGAGGTGATCAAGCGAAAGTGCCCCCGGTTTTCTTCTGAAAAGACGCAGTAAGCCCTCAAATTTATTCCGGCGTTGGCCAGGGTGCCCAGGACCCGTCCGAAAATGCCGGGCTCATCGGGCGTGATGACATGCAATTCGGTTTCTTCCTTGACCACGTTCACCTTGTTTCTCCTTTTCTCCTGATCTCGATTAACAGGTCGGTGGAATAAATCTTAATGTCCGATTATTTTAATTCATCATCAACCTATTTTTTTTACCGTATTTTGATTATAATTTCAACCAATTTTATTAAAAAAGAAGGCACGGATGAAAAAGCTGGCCATCATTGATAACTCCCTCTGGCCGGATAGCTACAACCCGGTTGAAGACTGGACGGCCCATATCGACCTGCCATTCCGCTCTTTCCGGGCGGTGGACGGTTACCTGCCGGACCTGGCTGACGGCTACACCCACCTGATCCTGACCGGTTCCGAGGCTTCCATAGTTAACCTTGAACCGTGGGTGCTGGCCGAGGCCGCCCTGGTGAAGGAAGCGGTTGAGCGGGGCCTGACCGTTCTCGGGAGCTGCTACGGTCACCAGCTCCTGGCCCTGTCCCTGGCCGGACCGGACTGCGTCAGGAGGGCAGAGCGTCCCGAGATCGGCTGGGGCGAGGTGGAAATCCTGAAGCCCGACCCGCTGCTCGGCCCGGCCGGGCGGCTGTATGTCTTTTCTTCTCACTACGATGAAGTCTGTAACCTGGATGAAGGCCGGTTTGAGGTCCTGGCCCGCAGCCGCTACTGCCAGGTCCAGGCCTTCAGGTTGAAGGGAAAAAATGTCTGGGGACTCCAGGCCCATCCTGAAATTGACCCCGCCTCGGCCACCCGGCTCCTTCGGGGCATGCTGGAAAAGGGTTTTTCTGGACAGGAGCTAATCAAAGAAGCCCTTAACTCCACTCCCCGGGATGACCGCTGGATAGAAGTCATCAGCCGCAATTTTGTTTCCCTGTAAATTAAAAAAAAGATACCCGATTTTTCTTGACAAGCGGGGTATTTTTTTATTAAATGAAAGAGCCAGACAATAAAAAAAGGAGGTAGTGCTGATGAAAATCAGAAAGATGGCAATTTTTATGGTAATCGTTCTGGTCTTGATTTTTACCCTTGAAGCTGCTGCCCAAGCCAAGAAGATCAACAATATCGGACAGTATACTTTTGCCAGGGTCAGGGGAAAGATTCCGACCCCGGAAGTCATGAAGATGCTGGTTGACCGCTATGCGGCCGACATCAAGACCGGGTTCGAACAAGCCGGTTACGGTTTTCTCTATGAGCCCTTCATCAACCAGTTGAAGACGGCCCAGTTTGAGGACACCACCTGGAATATCGGTGACACCGTCAAGTGGATGCTGTTCAGGTCCCACGGCAAGGTGAAAGTTTCCGGAGAGCTGGAATGGGCCGGAAAGAAACCGGTTGAGGTCTTTGCGGTTAAGGTCAAGGAAGGTTATAAGACCTATACCTTCATCATTCCCAAGCCCTGCGGCAACATCGCCTTCAAGGACATGGTGGAAGAAATCCCCGAGGCCATCTGCTCCCTGAAAGTGTCACCGGCCAAGGCCAACATCAATGACCCCATCACCGTTGACATGAGCGGCACCCAGTTCGCCAAGAGCATGAAGGTTGAGATTTTTGATAAGCAGGGTGCCAGGGTGGCCAGCAAGGACCTGACCCCCGAGGGAGCCAAGTGGCAGACCAAGCTGGACAAGCCCGGCGAGTATGTCTTCAAGGGCTCGGCCATCAACCTGGCTGGCAAGCCGTCGGCCAACCCCTGCGAGGGCAAGGTTTACATCAATTATCCGCCCGTGGCCAAGGTTGCTCCTTCCTGCACCGATTGCACCAACATGTACGGCAAGCCCCTGACCTTTGACGCTTCCGGTTCTTCTGACCCGGACGGCGAGGTGACCAGGGTGGTCTTTGAGCTCCAGGATGCCAACGGCCAGGTTATTGATTCTTTCAATGACACCGAAAAACCCTTTACCTGGGAAAAGACACTCTACAAGGAAGGGACCTTCACCGTCAGCACCACCGCCTACGATAACGACGGTGCCGTTTCCGCGGCCTCCGAGGATTCCAGGAAATCCTTCACCGTCACCAGGAAGAAATTCTTCGGACTGATTGAACTCGGCCCGATGCTGGCTCACGGCGGCGACCAGTACGACCTGCCCAGCTATGCCCTCTACCTGTACCTCAGGCCCGGCTTCTTCTACTGGATTAACCCGGACAAGGTCAGCCTGACCATGACCGCCGGTGCCGGCCTGCCGCTCAAGGGCGACCCCTGGAAGGCCATCATCATGGCTGAAATGCTGGCCAATTTCCACTTCGGCAAGGTTTACCTGGGTATCGGGCCCGGATTCACCACCAAGGAACTGAGCAGCCTCTACAACCGCAAGAGCGGTGTTGATGCCGTCGGCCAGCTTGGAATTACCCTGTTCAATAACTACGTCAGGATTAGCCACCTGTTCTTCGAGTTCAGGGCACCCATCGGCCGCAACTTCGAAGATCATCACAAGATGGGCCTGGGCTTCAGATACTGCTTCTAATACGCGCTCGACATATCGGGGGGTGGCCTCAGGCCACCCCCTTTCCTTTTTAAAGCGTGGCATTATCTACAGGAATCATTCTGTGGCTTCCAGCCTTTTTCTTTTAAGCCCATGGTGATTTGATAAACTTCAGGTGCAGTCCGGTTCGACCCAGAAGGCTGGTTACCTGGTTGATACCAGAAGGGGACCGGCCACGAGAAATTTAATTTTCTGAGCTTACGGGTGCTGCCGGCCATCCTTTTGGCCTGGTTCCCGCCGGGAAATGAAGTGGTTCCACCGGGCGGCCAGCCCGGCAGTCGATTTTATTCATGGGGCTAGCTCTGTCTCCTGAAATTTTTATTTCTGGGGAATCCGGGCTTTCTGGACCCTGAAGTCCCTGGAACACCTTGAGCTTATGGCCGGGAATTCTGGTCCGGGTCGCTTTCCCGGTTATGGATGGATTTCTGGCCCCGGCCCGGAAAGACAAGGCCTGGCGCTGGCAGAAAGATGGGATTAAAAAGTTATGTCAGAAAGGGTCAGCAACTTTTTAAGCAAGATTAAATCGTAAAAAATAATATCTGGCTATAAAAGAAATTGGGTAGGCGGCGGTTATTCGGTTAGCTTGGTCAGCTTGGAGAGTTCCTCGTTGTAATACTTGCGGTAGAGGATTTCCCACTCCTGGGAACCTTCCTCGATCTGTTTTTTCTGGGCGGCTATTTTTTCCCTGGCCTTGCGGTCGAGCTGGTCGTAGAGCTTCATCTCTTCCTCGATGGCCCTCTGGATGGTCAGCCGCACCTCGTTGGGCTCGTCCAGGAAGTCCACCTGGTCGTTCTTGTAGAGAGCCTGCATCAGCAGCTTGGACAGGTGATGAATTTTCTCTTTGGACAGCCTGCTCATCAGATTACGATGTTCCTTTCCTTGGCCAGTTTGGTCTTGATCATCTTGAACATGGTCTGGTACTCGATGTTGCCCTTGCGAATTTCATCCATGTGCTTGTTCAGGATTTCCCGGACCTCCTGGTCCAGCTTGTCTTCCTTGATGAACTCTTCGGTGATGAGGTTGATGATTTCTTCCAGTACCCGGGTCTTGTCTTCGACCAGAATTTTCCCCTCTTTTATCAGCGCTCTTAATATTACGAATGATAAGTGTTCTATCTGGTTCCTGTTTAGCCTCATCGCCTATATAAAATATATCAGTGCCGCTCAAATTTCAAGGACGGTTGTTAACTTTTTTTGAAATACGGTAAAAAAAATTGACAGTAGCGGCCGATTCAGTCGGAAGAACCGGCCTTAAGGACCAGTTCCGGGCGGAAGACCTGGCTTCCAGCCTCAAACCTGGCCAGGCCGAGCAGCCGGTCGCGTTCTGAAAAAACCCGGAAAATCAGGGGCTCGGGCCGGCGGCTGGAGGCCAGAGAGGCCCGGCTGACCTGCTTCAGGCTGAACCCGTTGCCGTGGATAAAGGTCCTGACCCCCTGTTCATCCAGCCAGATGGCCGGGTAGTCTGGAAGCAGCCTGTCCAGGGGAATAAGAAACCGGTCATAGGCCTGACTCCGGGATAGCTCCTCAATTTTCTCCAGGCTGAGGGCTTCCTCCTCGGTGTAAAGACCCGAGGCTATCCGCCTCAGGGCTGAAAGATGGGCCCCGCAACCCAGTTTCTGCCCGAGGTCATGGGCCAGGGAGCGGATGTAGGTACCAGAGGAACATTCCACCAGGAACCTGATTAGCGGCGGGGTATAATCCAGGATTAAAAAGCGATGGACCGTGACCCGGACCGGGTTGAGCTCCAGCTTCAGGCCTTTTCTGGCCAGCTTGAAGGCCGGCTGACCGTTGACCTTTTTGGCCGAATAGGGCGGGGGAAGCTGGCTGATTTCTCCGACAAAGGATGAGGCTGCTTCCAGCAGTTCCTTTTCTGCCGGGAAGTTGCGGCTTTCAGGTCCCACCGGCTGCCCCTCGGAATCGTAGGTGTCGGTGGCCTGGCCCAGCCTGATTTCCCCGGTATAGGTTTTATCCGCCCCTGACAGGTAAGGGAAAAGACGGGTGGCCTGACCGACTGTAACCAGCAGCACCCCCGTGGCCAGAGGGTCGAGGGTGCCGGCGTGGCCGATTTTTTTGACCCTGAGAAACTTTCTTATTTTCAGGACGACATCATGAGAGGTCAGGCCGGCCGGCTTGTCGACGACAATCAGGCCATCCATGGTTGGCATGCGTGAGGCTGCTTTCAGCTTTTGGTCCTGTTTTTCCTTAGGATTTCTTCCACCGCCAGCGGAATTTCCTGCGATAGCTTTTCGTATTCTCCGTAGACGGTAAAGCCGGCGGCATGCATGTGGCCGCCGCCGCCGTAGCTTTCAGCCACCAGGGCCGAGTTGGCCTGTCCCTTGGACCTCAGGCTGACCCGGAAGACTCCCGGCTCCATCTCCTTGAAGAAGATGACCATCTCCACGCCTTTAATCGAGCGGGCAATGGTGGTGATATCTTCCACGTCAACGTCTTTAAGGCCAACCTCCTCGATGTCGCGGCGGAACATGGACAGCAGGGCCAGGTTGCCGGCCTGGTTGATTTTCAGGCTGGTCAGCACCTTGCCCAGCAGCCTGACCTTGGCCGCGGTGTTGTTGTTAAGCAGCTTTTCGGCGATGGCGTTGGGGTTGGCCCCGGCCTCGGCCAGGCGGTAGCAGGTATAGAGCGCCCTGGCGCTGGTGTTGGAGAACTGGAAGGAGCCGGTATCGGAAAAAATGGCCGCGTACAGGAACTTGGCAATCCGCGGGGTGGGGGAAAGCCCCAGCGGTTCCAGCAGCTCGTAGACCATCTCGCCCACGGCAGATGCCTCGGGGTCGATCCAGTTGAGGTCGGCGTAGGGAGAGTTGGAATAATGGTGGTCGATATTAATCTTGGGCAGGTGGTCAATTCCGGTCTGCCCCGAGCGGGAAACGTCCACGCATTCCAGCAGGATGACCAGGTCCAGGCCCTCCGGGTCGATCTGGCCCTGTCTGATCCTGGCCGTTTCCGGGAATTCGTAGAAGGGGAAGGGCAACGGGTCGTGGTTAACCACCTGGACTTCTTTCCCCAGCAGGTCCAGCATCTCGGCCAGGGCCAGGCTGGTGTAGATGGAGTCGCCGTCGGGTCGGAGGTGGGAAGTGATGGCAATGTGCCGGCTGGCCTTTATTTTCCTGGCTATCTCAAGTTTTATCGTCTGGCTCATTGTCCTTCAGCGAGTCGAGCAGGCGGTCGATTCTTTCTTCATAATCGGCCGTGAGGTCAAGCACAAAAATTAGCTCTGGATTATATCTTAAATTCAACCTGCTCGCAAGAAGTCGGCGGAAGTGCGGGGTCCTTTTCTGGAGGAGTTTCAGGATGGATTCCCTTTTCTCTTTCTGGAGGACGGAAACCGAGATGCGGGCCGTCTTCAGGTCGGGCGGCATCTCCACCCCGGTCACGGTCAGGAAGCCGGTCATCTCCGGCAGCTCGTTGATCAGCAGGCGGCTGATTTCCTGCTGGATGAGCTGGCTGACTCTTTTCGGGCGGTAGGAACCTTCGGCTGGCATGCTTTTTCCCGTCAGTAATAGTTTAACTGGTGGCCGGAGAGCAGGGCTTCGGAGGTGGCCCGGGCTTCATCCAGTATCCGGTTCAAAACCTGCTGGACCACGGCCTGCTGGCTGTTGACCGTGGCCACGGCCAGCACCGTCCGCTGCCAGCTTTCCTGGAAGGCAATTTCCGAGACCGAAACGTTGTAGCGATGCTTCAGGCGGTCGGTAAAGCTGTTGATGAAGCGGCGTTTTTCCTTGAGGGAATGGGAATACTCCAGGAAAAACTCCAGGGTCAGAACACCGACTATCATGGGCGGGCCCCTTACTCGGGCCGGACTTTTTCCTTGACAAAAGCTTCAATGACGTCACCCGGCTGGACCGGGTCGGCCTTCTCCAGCCCGATACCGCACTCGTAGCCCTTGATGACCTCGGTCACGCTGTCCTTGAGGTGCTTGAGCGAGGAGATCCTGGTCTGGTAGAGGACTTCGTTGCCGCGGATGACCCGGGCCTCGGCGTTCCTGACGATCTTGCCGTCGATGACCTGGCAGCCGAGGACCGTGCCCACCTTGGCGATCTGGAAAATCTTCTTGACCTGGGCCCGGCCGAGAACCGTTTCCTTGATAACCGGCTCCAGCATTCCGGCCACGGCCTTTTTCAGGTCGTCGGTCAGCTGGTAGATGATGCGGTAGAGCCGGATTTCCACCTTTTCGTTCTGGGCCAGCTCCTGGATCTTGGCAGGCACCTTGACGTTGTAGCCGATGATGATGGCTCCCGAAGCCGAGGCCAGCAGGACGTCGGCCTCGGTCACGTTGCCGGTTGAGGCCTGCAGGATGTTTATCTTGACCTTGTCGGTGCTGAGGGTCGGCAGCAACCCCCGGAGCACCTCGACCGAGCCGTGGACATCGGCCTTGATGATGACCGGCAGTTCCTTGGTCTGGCCCTTTTCAATTTTCTTGAACAGGTCTTCCAGGGTCAGCGGGACTTCCTTGGCCTGGGGAGTTTTCTTCATACGGGCAATCCGGAATTCGCAGATGCGGCGGGCGATTTCCAGGTCGGGCACCACCTGGAAGAAATTGCCGGCCTCGGGCACCTGGTCAAAGCCCAGGACCTCAACCGGGGTGGACGGCCCGGCGCTCTTGACCGGTTTACCCCATTCGTCAAACAGGGCCCGGGCCTTGCCGTAGGTCAAGCCGCAGATGAAAGCCTGGCCGGGAGTGAGTGTCCCCAGCTGGACTATAACCGTACCCACCGGGCCTTTCTGGGGGTCAAGCCGTGATTCGAGGATAACACCCTGGGCCGGGACGTAGGGATGGGACTTGAGCTCCAGGATGTCGCCGAGCAGCAGGATCATTTCCAGCAGCTCGTCTATGTTCTTTTTTTCCTTGGCCGAGATCTCAACACAGATGGTCTTGCCGCCCCACTCTTCAACGATCAACCCTTCCTTGGCCAGCTGCTGCTTGACCCGCTCCGGGTTGGCCTCGGGCTTGTCAATTTTATTGATGGCCACGATGATGGGGACGTTGGCCGCCTGGGCATGGCTGATGGCTTCCTTGGTCTGGGGCATGACCCCGTCGTCGGCGGCCACCACCAGGATGACGATGTCGGTGAGCTGGGCTCCGCGGGCCCGGAGCTGGGTGAAGGCCTCGTGGCCCGGAGTGTCGATGAAGGTGATGTAACGGTTCTTGTAGTTGACCCGGTAGGCCCCGATGTGCTGGGTGATTCCGCCCGCTTCGCGTTCGGCGATGTTGGAGGAGCGGATGGCATCCAGCAGGGTGGTCTTGCCGTGGTCGACGTGTCCCATGATGGTGACCACCGGCGGCCTGGTCACCAGGTCGTCCTTGAGACTGAAGGCCAGCTTCCTGATGTCCTGTTCCAGGGAAACCATTTCCAGGTCAACCTTGATAATCCTGGAGATGGCCTGGAGCAGCGATTCATCTATGAGATCAGAGGCCGCGGCGTCATAGCCGGCAGCCTGGAGATGGTCTATCAGGTCCTTGGGCTTTATCTTGAAGCGCTCGGCCAGGTCCTTGACCGTCATACCTTCCTGGATCTGAATTTTTGGCCTTGGCTTGGGAGCGGCCGGGGCCTTGGGAGCCGCCGGTTTGGCCGCCGGGGCGGCCGGTTTTTCCGGGGCCTGGGCCCTGGGCGCCGGCTCGGCCTTTGGCTCAGGGGCTGGCTTGGGCTGGGCCTGTGGTCTGGGCGCGGGCTCGGGCTTTTGTTCAGGCGTGGCCTTGGGCGCGGTCTTGGTGGCCGGCTGTGGCTTGGCCACTGCCGGCTGCGGTTTTTCGGCGGCGCCCGGTTTGGCTTCCTGGGCACTCCTGGAAGCGGGAGCAGCCGGAGCCTTGCCCTCGGCCGGGGCCTTTTTAGGGGCCGGCGTTCCGGCGGCCGCGGTCTTGGCTTCAGCCGCGGTTGGGGCCGGCTTTTTCTTGGTCTCGGCTTCTTTTTCGGCTTTGCCCTTGGCGGTGGTTTTGGTCTTGGTTTTGTCCATAGTCTATTCTTTAAGCTTTCTTATTCCTGGATTATTGAAATTTTCCAGCCGACTAGCTTGCTGGCCAGCCTGACGTTTATGCCCTTCTTACCGATGGCCAGGGAAAACTGCTCCTTGTCCACATGGGCTTCCATCTCCTTGGCCTGCTTGTTACTGACCACAATCTTGTTTATCCTGGCCGGGCTCAGGGCGGACTTGGCGTAGGCTTGGGGATCGGCCGCCCACTCAATTATATCAATTTTTTCTCCGCCCAGTTCCTTGCTGATGGCCAGGATGCGGTTGCCCTTGACCCCGATGCAGGCCCCGACCGGGTCGATGTCCCGGTCCTGGCTGGCCACGGCCACCTTGGCCCTTTCTCCAGGCTGGCGGACCACGTCCTTGACCTGGATCGTCCCGGAAGCAATCTCCGGAATTTCCAGCTCCAGTAATTTCAGGAGAAAGCGGGGCGAGGTCCGGGAGAGCTGGACCTGGGGACCGCGGACGTTCTTCTGAACCTGGGTGATGACGGCCTTGACCAGGTCGCCCGGCCTGAACTCATCTCCTGGCAGCTTATCCTTGTTGGGCAGGAAGACTTCGGCCCGGTTGACCTCGAGCACCGTGCCGTTGTTTTCAAACCGCCTGACCACGCCGGTGACGATTTCGCCCATCCGGGGAGCGAATTCCTCGTAGACTTTCTCCTGCTCGGCGTCGCGGACCTTCTGGAAGATGACCTGCTTGGCAGCCTGGGCGGCAATCCGGCCCAGGGTTTCGGCCGGCAGCTCTATCTCAATTTCTTTCCCCAGCTTGGCTCCTGGGTCGTGAAGGACGGCTTCATCCTGGGATATTTCCCTGGCCGGGTCGGTGACTTGTTCCACCACCTTCTTGACGGCATAAACCCGAAGCTCGCTCTTTTCCGGCTTGAAGTCGACAACGATCTCCTCGCCCTTGTTGAAGAACTTGGCGGCGGCCAGGCGGAGCGATTCCTCGATGGCCTTGATGATGACCCGGGGCTGGACACCACGCTCCTTGCTGAGCTGGTTGATAGTGCTCCAAACGTTGACTTTCATTACCAGGTTTATCCTTCACCCGCATAAAACGGATATGAATTATATCTTAAAAGGGTAAAGGTTGCAATTGAACGGGAAAGGTCAGGCCGGCTCGTCGGCCAGCTCGCCGTGCAGGCTGTACGGCCCGCAGCCGGTTATCCTGACTCTGACCATGCGGTTGCTGACGTCTTTTTCCGAGCGGAAGTTAACCACCTGGTAGCCTTCGTTCCGACCGGCATAGAGGTTGCCCTTCTTGCTGGCTCCGAGGCAGAGGACCCTGACCGTCCGGCCCACCAGGTTGCGGTTTAGCTCCAGCTGGATTTCTTTCTGCCTGGTCTGCAGCCTGACCAGGCGGTCTATCTTGACCTCTTCGGGCACGTCATCTTTCAGCCTGGCCGCGGCCGTCCTCGGCCTTGGGGAGTAGCGGAAGGAAAAGATGTTGGCAAACCGGATTCTTTCCAGCAGGTCCATGGTCCGCGCAAAATCTTCCTCGGTCTCGGTGGGGAAACCGACGATGATATCGGTGCTCAGGCTGATGTCCGGGAGCCTGGATTTCAGCCGGTCGATCTTTTCCAGGTACTCGGCCCTGGTGTACTTACGGTTCATCATTTCCAGGATGCGGTCGGAACCTGACTGAAGAGGCAGGTGAAGCTGGTGGCAGACCTTTCGGATTGAGGCCATGGCCTCGATGAGCTCCGGCCCGAAATCCCTGGGATGGGAGGTTATGAACCGGATCCACTCTATTCCCGGGATGTCGGCCACCCGGGCCAGCAGCTCCGGCAGTCCGGCCCCGGTTTCCGGGTCGCGGTAGGAATTTACGTTCTGACCGAGAAGCTGCACTTCAAGGTAGCCGCGGTCGGCCAGGGAGCTGACCTCTTCCAGGACGGAGCGCAGCGGCCGGTACTTTTCCCGGCCCCGGACATAGGGCACCACACAGAAGGTGCAGAAGTTGTTGCAGCCTTCCATGATGGTGACGTAGGCCGAGACCCGGCTGTCGCGGGCTTCCGGGACGATGGGCAGGTCGGTCCAGTCTTTTTCCCAGGCGGTCAGGACCCGTCTTTCTTCCTGGAGGTTTTTCAGGATGAGCGGAACGTCGGCGTACTGGTGCGGCCCGGCCACCAGGTCCAGGTAGGGAAACTTCTTCAGCAGTTTTTCCCGGTAGAGCTGGGCCACGCAGCCCAGGCAGGCCAGGACCGAGCCCCGCCTTTCTTTCTGGTCCTTGAGCCGGCCCAGGTAGGAGAAAAGCTTCTCCACGGACTTTTCCCTGACGGCGCAGGTGTTGACCAGAATGAAGTCACTGTGCTCCGGGCTCGGGGCTGGCCTGGCCCCGGCCGCCAGCAGCAGGCTGGCCAGGTGCTCGGAATCGTTGACGTTCATCTGGCAGCCAAAGGTGTGAATGTAAAAAGTTTTTCCGTCCAGCATCAGCTCACCGGTCTTATCCATCGCTTGAGCCATTATTATAGCTTAAACCGGGGCGGTTGGTTATGGGACGCAGGGCCAATCACTGCTGATAGGACGGAATCGCTCGGCAGGAGAGTTTCAGCACCAGAGATACTCAAATTAAATTTGAGCTTCTGAATGGCAGTGGCTTTGAGAGTTAATAAAATAAATTAAATTAAAAAATTTTGTATTGAATGGAACCTTCCGGTGGCCCGGCCGCCTGGTGGTTTTTGATGTTCCCGACTCGAGCTTCGCCCGTTCAGTTGCGTCCGGCGTTCTGCTCCAGGAGTTCCCGGGCCATCTGCAGGCTGGCCTCGGTCAGCCTGGTACCGGCAATGAGGCGGGCGATTTCTTCCGGCCGGTCCCTGTCCCGCAGTTTTTTCACCAGGGTGAAGGTCCGGTCTTTTTCCGTTTTCTTTTCGATCCGGAAGTGATGGCTGGCGGCCGAGGCGATCTGGGGGAGATGGGTGATGCACAGCACTTGGTGGCGGCGGGCTAACTGCTGAAGCTTCCTGGCCACGAAGTCGGCTGTCTTGCCGCCAATGCCTGAATCGATCTCGTCAAAGATGAGCGTGCGTCCCTTCTCCGCCTCTTTTCCCAGCGACTTAAAGGCCAGCATGATTCGCGATAGCTCTCCGCCGGAGGCGATCCGGCGCAGCGGCCGCAGCTCTTCACCCGGGTTGGGGGAGAGGATAAATTCCAGCTCCTCGGCTCCCAGGTCTCGGATGGTGGAAGGGTTTTCAAGCGACGGCGATAGCGGCCGGAACTCCACTTTGAACCGGGCCTTGCTCATGGCCAGCTGCGCCAGCTCCTTGACGATAAGCTGCTCCAGCTCGACGGCCCTTTCCTGGCGCAGGCGGCTGAGCCGGCTGCACAGCTTCCGGTAGTCTTCAAAGGCGGTCTTTATCTCCCGCTCCAGGTCCGACAGCTTCTCCTCGCTCTTTTCCAGCTCTTCTTTTTCCTTCCTGATGTTTTCCAGGTGGGCCAGGATCTCCTCTATGCTCGGTCCGTATTTTCTTTTGAGCTTTTCGATTAGGCTCAGCCGCTCTTCTATTTCTTCCAGCCTTTCGGGCGAGGGAGCGTATCTATCGCGGAGGTCGATCAGGTTTCCGGCCAGCTCCTTCAAGTAGATGTTGAAATCGGCCAGCTGGAGGCGGCTTCCTTCGAGCTCGGGAAAGAAACCCTGCAGCTCGGAAACGATGTTTTCCACCCTCTTCAGGCCGGCCACCAGCGATTCCTCGCTTTCGTAGGAAATGTCTATGGCCTGGTTGACCAGGATGGCGATTTTTTCCGAGTTCTTCAGGATGGCCCGTTCCTGGAGAAGCTCCTCGTCTTCTCCCGGCCGCAGCCCGGCCTGCTCGATTTCTTTGACCTGGAAATTTATGAAATCAAGCCGCTGGGCCCGTTCCTTCTGCCGGGCGGTGAGTTCTTCTCTCTGGCGGATAAGGGCCCGGACCCGGGAAGCAGCCTGCCGGACCTTCTCTTTTAGCTCCGCTGCCTCGGCGAAGTCGTCCAGGAATTTCAGGTGGTTGGAAGTATCCAGCAGGAAGATGTGGTCGTTCTGCCCGTAGATATCTATCAGCAGTTCGCCCAGTTCCTTGAGCTTCTTGAGCGGGACCAGCAGGCCGTTGAGGTAGGACTTGCTCAGGCCCTGGCTGGAAATTATTCGCTGCAGGAAAAGCTGGTTCCCGTTTTCGAGTTCCAGGTCTTCCGGCAGGGACTTGCGGTCCTGGACTTCAAACACGGCTTCTATAGAAGCTTCGTCCTTGCCGGTGCGGATGAGGTCGGCCTGGGCTTTCTCTCCGAGCAGGAGCTTCAGGGCGTCGATGATTATTGATTTTCCCGCACCGGTCTCCCCGGTCAGGATGGTGAAGCCGGACTCCAGCTCCAGCTCCAGGTCTTCGATGGTTGCCAGGTTCTTAATTCTTAGGTAGCGAATCATCCTTCAGCCACAACCGGGCCGCATCCAGCTTGTCCCTATTTCACTATCTTGAACGGAGACAGGGCCCGCTCGGTGTTGATCCGACCGTAGCCGGCATAGTCATCGCGGCCCGCAGTTTCGATATCGTCCGGGGTATACTTGATGAGCTTCATGATGTCACCCGGGCTCAACCAGGGCTTACTGGCCTTGACCAGGGCGGCAAAGCCGGCCACGTGCGGCGCAGCCATGGAAGTGCCGCTGGCAAAGGCGTAGGGCAGGTAACCCGGCTCGGTCATGGCCAGGGGAATAGTGCTCAGCACCCAGACCCCGGGGGCGGTCACGTCCACCTCCGGCCCGCTGTTGCTGAAATCTGCCACAGCGTCGTTGTAATCGCTGGCCGAGACTGCCAGGCAGAACTCGTCGTAGGCGGCCGGATAGAGCACACCGGCCAGGCCATCGTTTCCGGTAGCGGCTACCAGGACAATTCCTTTATTGAAGGCATATTCCAGGGCTGCCCTCAGGGCCTGGTCCGGCTGGTCGCCGCCGACGCTCATGTTGATGACCCCGACCTTGGCCTGTCCCGAACTGTAATCGGCAGCCCAGATCAGGGCTTCGATCAGGTCGGAATAATCACCCTCGCCCTCGGCCGAAATAATCTTCCCGGGCAGCAGGCGACAGTCCCAGGCCACCCCGGCAATACCCTCGGTGTTGTTGGTGGCGGCGGCGATGATGCCGGCCACATGGGTCCCATGCCAGTGGTCGTCCATGGCATCGTTGTCATCGTTTATGAAGTCTCGGCCGGTGGAAATTACCTTGCTGGCCAGGTCGGGATGGGTGTAATCGATCCCGGAATCCAGCACGGCAATCAGCAGGTTGGGGTCGCCCTTGGCAAAGTCCCAGGCCCCGGTGGCCTTGATGTCGGCCCGGCTCTTCCCGGTCGGGCTGCCTGGAATCTGCAGGGTGCCGCCTGGGTTGTAGAGGGCATACTGGTAGCGAAATAGCTGGTCGTTGGGCTGGGCGGCCAGCCGCAGCTTGTAATCAGGCCCGGCATAGAGCACGTCCGGGTTATTTTTCAGGGCAGCCAGGGTTTCTTCAACCGTGGTGCCCTCGCCAATTTTCACCACGTAAACATTTATCCTGGGAATCAGCTTGAAGTCGCGAGGCTGGTAAGCCCGGAGAATGTTCTCGGTTGACTGGGTTGTGAGTTCGGGCTTGAACTTGACCAGGACCTTTTCCGAAGAATACTTCGGTCCCGCGGGCTGGCCCACCGGCTGGCTGATGGCCTTGATCCTGGCCGGCGGAGCCGGGTTCAACCTTGACTTCAGGGCCTCTTCCAGCCGGCCGGAAGATTTCTGGCCGGAAGCGGCCAGCCTGTCCTTGAGCTTGTTCTGGGCCCCGGATTGAGTGGTCGTGATGACCAGGGCCAGGGCCAGCAAGATTGATATAGCTACCGGCAAAATCCGGTATTTTTTCTTGAGGTTGGTGGTAGCCATCTCTGTCCTCCCTTCCAGACCTTAGAAACCGTAATAGATACTAACCCCGCCGCCTATTCCAGTCCTGGAACCCGGAAAGATCCTGACCTTTGGAACGATCGTAATCTTGTCCACCAGGAAGAAGCTCCAGCCGGCGGTGATGGAGACATAGCTTGAACCCTTGAGGTCCACGGTCTGTTCGCCTTCCAGGTCTTCAATCTTTTCTTTCATCTTGAACTTGCCCCAGAAATAGGAGCCGGCCACTTCCAGGAAGGGCTGGCTGCCTTCGAGGGCATCATAGGTGACCCTCAGTCCGCCCGTAGCCTGCGACCAGGAGGGGCTGACCGTGGCGGTCCCGGGCACCACCAGCCCCGAAAGGGCAAAGTCTTTCTTGAATCCCAGGTAAGAAGCGAATTCAGCCATCAGTCCAAAATTAAAGTCAGAAGCCGGAAGCAGCCTGGCCTCGGCCCTGGCTCCAAACAGGAGCCCGGTGATGCTTCCTCCCTGGTATTCGAGGCTCAGCGGCAACTGGTCAAAGACCACGCCGTTGGGCCGGGGCAGGCCCAGTCCGCCAAAAAAGCTCAGGTTAAACATATCACCCAGGTTTCTGGCCCGGAGCTCCAGCATCAGGTTGGTGGCTTTAAGGGTGGAGGTCTGGTCGGCCCATTTTATCCCGCGGGCGTAGAGTTCACCGGTCAGCCCGAATTCCCAGGCCGGCCGGTTCTGGTCCTGGGCTCGAAGGGCCTGGCTGCCTGCCGAAAGCAGTCCCAGGACCAGGCTGACCACCAGGAACCCGGCCAGCCTTTTTGCCTTTCTGGATCTTTCTTTCATCGCATCCTCCCTCATTTTGTTGGCTTCGCCGGCTGCGCGGCTTTAGTGGCTTCACTCTTTTTAATCAGCTCAATCGATTTTATTCTTTTCTGGGCCTGCTTGACAAACTTGCTCTTCGGATAGTCCGAGATGAGCTTGGTGAAGTAGGGCAGGCTCTCGTCGTATTTCCTGGTCTTAAAGTAGCAATCGGCTATGTAAAAATACACGGCATCCAGGCGCGGGAAGTCCGGGTAGGTGGTGATGATGGGCTGCAACCGGTTGAGGGCTGCCCGGTAGGATTTGGCCTTGTAATAATATTCGCCGATAACGAGTTCGTGAGTGGCCAGGCGGTTCTCGCAGTCCTTGATTTTTTCGGTGGCCTGGGTGGCATAGTCGCTGCTTGGATAGCTGGCTACCACCTTCTTGAATTCGTTCAGGGCCTGGACGGTCTTGGTCTTATCCCGGCCCGGTTTCAGGATGCCCTTGTAATAGGTCATGGCAATCTGGAACTGGCAGTAGGGGACCGAGGGACTGGTTGGATAGAGGCTCATGAATTCCCGGTACTCGGCTGCAGCCAGGATCAGGTTGGCCTCGTCGCCCTTGCTGAAGTAGGTATCGGCGATGAGCAGCTTGGCCCGCTGGGCGTAGAAACTGCGGGGAAAGGAATCCATCAGCTGCCGGAGAAAGAGCAACCCCTTTTCAAAATCCTTCTTGATGTAGGTCTCTCCCAGCTTGTAGAGCGATTCGTCTGAAGCCAGGGTTTCCTGGGGCAGGGATTCCAGGGTCAGCGGCTTCTTGCGGCAGGCGGTGGCTCCAAAGACGATAAAAACCAGCGCCAGGAG
Organism: Candidatus Saccharicenans subterraneus; assembly: GCA_003426165.1. GTDB lineage: Bacteria > Acidobacteriota > Aminicenantia > Aminicenantales > Saccharicenantaceae > Saccharicenans > Saccharicenans subterraneus. The sequence continues at coordinate 10,519 of QUAH01000021.1, read as the reverse complement.
CAGGCTCAGAAAAAGTTTCTTGTTCATCTTGGCTACCTCTATTACCTCTATTCCGTTATTTTTTTCTGCCGTATTTCTGGTTGAATTCGGCGGCCACGGCTTTCATCTTCTTTATGGTCTCAACCGGGTCCCCGGCCCCGTAGACCGAGGAACCGCAGATGGCGATATTCATTCCCAGCTCGAACAGCGAGGCCAGGTTGTCCAGCTTGACCCCGCCGTCGACGGCAATGAGCGTCGGAAGCCCCCTGTCCGCTATCAGGCGGCTCAGCCGCTGAATTTTCTTCCCGGTGGCCGGGATAAACTTCTGCCCGCCCCAGCCCGGGTTGACCGTCATGATGACCACGAAGTCCAGGTCTTCCAGCACCTCGCTCAGCAGTTCGGCCGGCGTGGCCGGGTTGAGGGCCAGTCCGGCCTTGCGCCCGGCTTCCTTGATGGTGGCCAGGTCCTTGTGCACATGCCGGGAAGCTTCCAGGTGAAAGGACAGCCAGTCGGCCCCGGCTTCCAGGAAGAGCGGTATCATTTTTGCCGGGTTGTCCACCATCAGATGGACGTTGAGCGGCAGCCTGGTTTTCTCACGCAGGGCGGCCACCAGTTGATGGCCGAAGGTGATGTTGGGCACGAAATGACCGTCCATGACATCCACATGCACCATGTCGGCCTGGCCTTTTTCGGCCAGGACCACGGCCTCGGCCAGGCGGGAAAAATCGGCCGATAGAATCGAAGGGGCTATGTAATACATTTAGCGGCTGACCTCCAGGCTGATGGGATTCCGTTTCTGGATGGGGTAGCCTCCCGGCGGGTTCTGCCTGATGATGATCCCCTTTTCCAGTCCCGGGTAGTAGACATGCCTGATGTCCTCGACCTTGAAGCCAGCCTGCTGCAGCCAGGCGGTCACCCCGTCGACCTTGCGGCCTATCAGGTCCGGCATGAGGTACTTAATCTCCGGTTCTCCCTGGCTGACCAGGAAGCCAACCGGGTGGTTTCTCTCGACCACCGTTTCGGCCGGCGGGTCCTGGGCGATTATCCTTCCGGCCGGGTAGCGGCGGTTATGGATCTGAGACAGCGGTCCCCGCGAAAGGCCCTTCTGCCTCATGTCCAGGGTGGATTGTTCCAGGCTTTTCCCGGCATACAGGGGAACGGTGACCGACTCACTACCCGAGCTAACAACTACCTGAATCTGGCGATTGACCTTGAGGCGCGAACCCGGGGCCGGGTCCTGGCTGATGATGCGGCCCTGGCCAACTTCCTCGGAAAACTGGTAGCCGGAAACCGCCAGGCCGAGGTCTCGTTTCTGGAGTTCCTGCCGGGCCTGGTCCACGGTCTTGCCGGCGATGTCGGGGACGTAGACCATCTCGTCGCTCAGGATTATCTGGGAAGAGATGACTGCCCCGCCGAAGAAGAAAATCAGGACCAGAAGTAGAATGTTGATGACATCCAGATACCAGTAGCTTTTATTGCCGGCCATAGGTTTTGATAGTTAAGTCAAATCCGTCCAAGAATTAACGCTTTATTAATATCACATATCATTATACGAGTAAATAAGGATTGCGTTGCAGGGCCGGGCGAAGGTCGGGCTTAAAAGCGCAGCTTTTCGACCGGGCCGCGGTTGTGAGAACAACCGGATAGGGTTATAATTGTTAGACCCGGGGCCGGTTCACCGGGTAGTCCCGGGCAGTTTCAGCCCGATAATTTATTAATATATGAACGTTCATTCATATATAAGGAGATCGCGATGAAAACCTTCTCAGATTTCAGGAGCGACACGGTCACCAGGCCGACCGAGGAAATGAAGCGGGCCATGGTGGAAGCCGAAGTTGGCGACGATGTTTTAGGAGACGACCCAACCGTCCAGAAGCTGGAACAGCTGGCCGCCTCCATCATGGGCAAGGAGGCCGGGCTGTTTGTCCCCTCCGGCACCATGGGCAACTCCATCGCCGTCAAGATGTGGACCAGGGAGCTGGAAGAGGTCATCGTGGAAGAAAAATCTCACATCTACAACATGGAATCAACCCACCTGACCTTCATTTCCCGGGTGACGCCGCGGCCGCTGCCCTCCAGGCGGGGGGCCATGGACCCGGAGCTGGTCAGAAAGCACGTCCGCCTGCCCTCGGTTCACACCCCGAGGACCTCGCTCATCTGCCTTGAAAACACCCACAACAACTGGGGCGGGGCGGTGCTGCCGCTGGAGAATTTCGTCGCCATCAGGAAGATAGCAGACGAGTTCGGACTGAAAGTCCACCTGGACGGAGCCAGGATTTTCAATGCCAGCCTGGCCTCGGGGGTACCGGTAAAGGAGTATGCCAAGTGCTGCGATTCGGTGATGTTCTGCCTGAGCAAGGGACTGTCTTCTCCGGTGGGCTCGATGCTGGTTTCAGACCGCCAGACTATAGATTATGCCCGGCGGCTCAGGAAAGCCCTGGGCGGCGGGATGAGGCAGGCGGGAATCCTGGCGGCCTGTGGGATTGTTTCGCTGACCAGAATGGTCGACCGCCTGAAGGATGACCACGCCCGGGCTAAAAGGCTGGCCCGGGCCATACACGACCTTCCCGGAATCACTCTGAATCCCGATGAAGTCGAGACCAACATCATCATCTTTTACTTCAACCACCCGCGCCTTAGCATTCCCGAGCTGGTCAGTCGCCTGAAGGAAAAAGGCATCCTGTGCCTGGCGGTTTTCGGCGGGGTCAGGCTGGTAACCCACAAGGACGTAGATGACGAGGACGTCGACCGGGCCATCAGGGCCTTCCGGGAAATCCTGGCTTCGTGAGTGCGGCTGGCCCGAAGTTTCCGGGAGCCAGTTGAGGGATAAGGTTGGCGAGATTGAAGAAGGTTGATGGAGCTTGAGAGAGGTTGAAGAAGCATATTAAAGCCTCGGAGCTCAGCCAGGTCTGCGCGGTTTGAGCGGCCAGCGACTTTGCGGTGGGTTTCCTCCTGAATGAAGGGATCCGTAGCTGGTGGGGTTAGTAATTTAATAGCAAGGATAAATTTATGATCGAAGGGCGAGTTTATAATAAAAGGAATAGGAAAAAATAGCTATAATACTGACTTGTCACTGAAAATTTAAGTTTCGTTCTTAACAAATGAAACGGCTCGGGCCCGGAATTGTGGAGCATTCTCGAGATGAGCCGGAGCAAGGAGTGAACCATGGATGAGAAGAACCTGGTGATTATCGGCGGTGGACCCGGAGGTTATCTGGCTGCTCTGCGGGCTGCCCAGCTTGGCCTCAGGGTAACACTGGTTGAAGAAAACAGGGTTGGCGGAATCTGCATCAACGTCGGCTGCATCCCCACCAAGTACCTGACCCATCAGAGCGGCATTTTTCATCAATTAAAGACAAATAAAAACCTGGATGGTCCGCTGGCGGAGCTGAAACTCAACTGGTCCAGGGTCCAGCAGGGAAGGCAGGCGGTGGTTGACCGCCTGGTCAAGGGGCTGGAGTTCCTGCTCAGCCGCAATAGAATCCAGGTCATAAAGGGACGGGCCAGGTTGACCGCTCCCGGTCAGGTCTCTGTCAGAACCGCCACGGAGGAGCTGATCCTTCGGGCAGACAGGGTTATCCTGGCCACGGGCAGCCGGCCGGCCGATTTTCCTTTTCTGAAGTTCGACGGGAAGCGGGTCATCTCCAGCACCGAGGCCCTGTCGCTTCCCGAGCCGCCAAAAAGCCTGCTGGTGGTCGGGGCCGGGGCCATCGGCCTGGAACTGGGCTCGGTCTACCAGAGGGTCGGCACCGAGGTTACGGTCCTGGAAATCATGCCCAACATCCTCCCCGGAACGGACCTGGCTTCAAGCCAGCGCCTGGAGAGAATCCTGAAGAAACAGGGGCTTAAGATATATACCCGGATGAAGATTGAAGCGGCGGAAGTAGGTGAAAACCAGGTTAAGCTGAAAGGCGTCGGCCTGGCCGACAACAAGCCCTTTGAATTTGCGGCTGAAAAAGTCCTGATCGCAGCCGGACGCAAGCCCAACGTGGAAGACCTGGTCTGGGACCAGGGCCTGCTGCGGCTGCAGAAAGGAAATTTCGTTGAAGTGGATGGCCGCTGCCGGACTTCAATTCCTGATGTCTATGCCATTGGCGACCTCGTCGGTGGAAAGCTCCTGGCCCACAAGGCCTACCACAACGGATCCGTGGCCGCCGAAAATGCGGCCGGGCACGACTCGCAGGTTAATTACGCAGCCGTCCCGGCGGCCATCTTCACCGAGCCCGAGCTGGCCACGGTCGGGCTTTCCCAGGAAGAGGCCCAGGCCCGCAACATAGAAATTAAGGTAGGGGAGTTTCCTCTCCAGGCCAACGGCCGGGCCCTGACCCTTGATAGCTACGAAGGAATGGTCAGGGTGATTGCCGATAAGAAAACTGACGAGGTGCTGGGGGCCCATGTCCTGGCTCCCCACGCCAGTGAGATGATTCCAGTTCTGACCCTGGCCGTCTCCCGTCGCCTGAAGTTAAAGGACCTGGATTCTATCATCTACATCCACCCGACGATTTCCGAGTCGATTCCCGAAGCTGCCCTAAAGGCCGACGGCCTGGCCCTGCACATCCTGAACCAGTGATGAGCTTTGACAGAGGCAAGCGCCCTGCGAAAAGCTAAACGAAAATATCATTGATGCCCGCGGGACAGTTGGCGATTTTGGTCGCGACTGAAATTGAGAAAAATACGCGGGCTTTCTGACAGCAAACCGGCGAGCAGCCCAACGGAAGGCTTTTCTAAGCTACAATTTCTTGTGGATAATCTTGGGCGGCAACCTTCCCATCAGCGCCGATTTTTTTAATTGACTAACATTTTCAATTATTTTATCATCACCTCTCAAAAAAACTTTTTTGGAGGACATAATGGAGAAAAAGGTTACCGTGGAAGAACTGTTGGCGAAAGCCGAACAGCCCTCAAAGGATGCCCTCCGGCTTCATCCTTTTTACAAGGGAAAAGTTGGAGTTACCTTGAAATGCCGGGTGCGCGATTTCAAAGATTTTGCTATCTGGTACACCCCGGGTGTGGCCGCGGCCTGCATGGAAATCAACAAGGACGTGGAAAAAGCCTACGAGATGACCAACAAGGGAAATTTTGTCGCGGTCATTTCTGATGGCACCAGGGTCCTGGGCCTGGGCGACATCGGTCCGGAAGCGGCCATGCCGGTCATGGAAGGCAAGGCCCTGCTCTACAAGTACCTGGGCGGAGTCGATGCTTTTCCCATCTGCCTCAGGGAAAAAGACCCGGACAAGTTTATCTACATCGTTAAAGCCCTTCAACCGACTTTTGGCGGTGTCAACCTGGAAGACATTTCCCACCCCAAGTGCTTCCACATCTTGGACACCCTGAGGGCCGAGTGCGAAATTCCCATCTGGCACGATGACCAGCAGGGAACGGCCTGCGTCACCGTGGCCGGCTTGATCAATGCCCTGAAGATTGTCAACAAGAAGATTGGCGAGATCAAGGTTACGGTCATCGGTTCCGGGGCTGCCGGAATTGCCATCGCCAGGCTGCTGATTGCCGCCGGCGTCAACCCCGAAAACATGCTGGCCGTCGACTCCAAGGGCATCCTGTCCAAGGACCGGGCCGACCGGGAAACCCTGCAGACCAAGTTCAAGGAGAAATGGGACCTGTGCCTCAAGACCAATCCCAAGAACAAGCAGGGCGACATGGCCGAGTCCATCAAGGGCGCCGATGTCCTGATAAGCGTTTCCGCCTCCGGGCCCGGAGTCATCAAGCCAGAGTGGATCAAGACCATGGCCAAGGATGCCATCGTCTTTGCCGAGGCCAATCCCATTCCGGAAATCTGGCCCTGGGAAGCCAAGGAAGCCGGGGCCAGGATCGTGGCCACCGGCCGCTCCGACTTCCCCAACCAGGTCAATAACTCCCTCGGCTTCCCCGGAATCTTCCGTGGAACGCTGGACGTCAGGGCCAAGACCATCACCGACGAGATGTGCATCGCCGCTGCCTACGAGCTGGCCAAGGTGGCCGAAGACCACGGCCTGAGCGAGGAGTACATCATCCCCAACATGGACCAGTGGGAAGTCTTCCCGAGAGAAGCCGTGGCCGTGGGGCGCAAGGCCATTGAGCAGGGCGTAGCCAGAAAGGACATCCCGGCCGAGGAGCTCTACAAGATGGCCGAAACCACCATCCGCAAGGCCCGAGAGGAAATCCAGTTCCTGATGAAAGAGGGCTTCATCGTCGACCCGGACAAGAAGTAAGCCGAACCGTAAGATAACGAACGTTCACCACGAAGGCCCGGGCTGGTTGCCAGCCCGGGCCTTTTTTATTTGGCGGGAGCCTTTTCGGTATGGTCATTTATAGGAAGTCTGAAATGAATCTTCCGGGCTCCTGGCCAGGCCATTTTTTCAGCAGCCCGGTTGTTCCTTCCTTGATATGGACCCGGCGAGGTTTGTGGCGATGGGCAGGGTAGATTCCGAGTTTGGCTTGGGCAGGCTGCTTCGGTTGTAATTGAGCTCAGAGCGAAGCTGTGATTTTGTGATGGGACTGGAGCCGCGCCATCACACCTTAAATATTATTTTATTATTGATATCGGCGATTAAAATGATGTTATTCTTGCCCTGCCTTCTTCTCAGGAGCTATTATCGGGGAGGGTAAATCGCCTTTACTTATCAAAAAATATATGATTATTTTTGAGGTTCAAAAATTTGACAAAGCCCCCGCTTTGTGATAATCATTAATACAATCTTCACCGGAAGGGTGAAGGGAGTTAGAAGGTTCAAAATGAGTGGAGATGGAGAAACTTCTCTACCGGATTTTTTAAGCCCCCCATAGTATTTCCGCACTTATAATTATTTCCTTGTTGTTCTTGTTTGAAAGGAGACGGGAACAGGGGAAATCCCAGCAAACCTGAATTAAATGGAAAAGGCCATTTAATATAAAAAAATTCATCAGAAAGGAGGAAAAGAGAATGAAAAATCTGATGAAACTCGCGGTTCTCGGCCTTGTAGTGGTTTTTCTTTTTACCAGCTGCGCCAAGCAGCCCACCCAGCAGATAGATGAGGCCAAAGCTGCTATCGCTGCGGTGGAAGCGGCCAAGGGCAATATCTATGCCAAGGATGAGCTGAAGAAGCTGAACGACGACCTGCAGGCAGCCCTGGATGAGGTTAATGCCCAGTCCAAGAAGCTGTTCAAGAAGTATGGAAAGGCCAAAGAGATGCTGGCCAAGGTCAAGACCGACGCCGAAGCTGTCAAGGCTCTGATCCCGGCCAGAATTGAAGAGGCCAAGAATGCTGCCCTGACTGCCCAGAACGAGGCCAAGGCTGCTTTTGATGAGGCCAAGGCTCTCCTGGACAAGGCCCCCAAGGGCAAGGGCACCAAGGCGGACATCGAGGCCATGAAAGCCGACCTGGCCGGCCTGGAAGCCCAGCTGACCGAAGTCCAGACCGCCATCGACGGCGAGGACTATTTCGGCGCCAAGGACAAGGCCCTGTCCATCAAGGACAAGGCTGCGGCCATCGCCGAGCAGGTCAAAGCTGCTATTGCCAAAGTGAAGAAGTAAGCGTAGATTAAGTTCGAGCAATTCAAGCGGAGTCGAGTTGGTTAGTGAAGTGGAATGCTATACGAGCAGCGCTGATACTGTTATGCCAGCTTAGTCTGATCTTTCTTCTACAGAGTTGCCAGACCGCACCGGCTCCTCCAGAGGTAGAGCAGGCTCTTCGTCAGGAGCAGGACCTCTGGAGGGCCGGTGCTTCTATTTATGCCCCCGAAGATTACCAGAAATACCGCGGCTTGCTGGCCACGGCCCGGAAGTCCTTTGAACAGGAAGAGCTGAAAATAGGCTATTTCCGGAATTACGATAAGGTCAAGAAGGACTTTACCGCCATCCTGGCCGAGGGAGAGAGGATCCAGAAGCTGGTGGAAGATAAGAAAGCCTCCCTGGCCGGGGAAATAGTCGCCCGGAAAAAAGATCTCCAGTCCCGCTACGAAACCCTGAACACGCTGAGCCTGGAGCTCAGCCAGAGAACCCTGTCCCGGAAGCAGCTGGCCCAGGCCGACGTGCTTTTCAGGGAGCTCGACCGTTTCCTGGAAAAGGGAAACTATGATGAAGCCCGTTCCCGCCTCGGCCCCATCGAAAGCCTGCTCAACCAGGCAGAAAATATTCTCCGCCAGCAGCTCGAGCGCTACATGAGCCAGGAGGAAATTGCCCGCTGGAAAAAAATGGCCGAGCGGGCCCTGGAAAAATCGCGGAGCGGAAACCAGCTGGTCATCCTGGTCAGCAAGCTGGAGCGGAAACTTGTGGTTTACCGGGGCGGGGAGCCGGTTAAGAGCTACGAGGTGGGCCTGGGTTTTAACGGCCTCAGCGACAAGCTTCACGCCGGCGATAATGCCACTCCGGAAGGGGAGTACCGGGTCATCAAGAAGGTCTCTCCCAGCAAGTTCGGCAAGGCCCTGCTGATAAATTATCCCAACGAAGAGGATATCAAAAGGTTTAATGAGGCCAAGAAGAAAGGTTACCTGACCGCTTCCAGCCGAATCGGGGGCCTGATCGAAATCCACGGCGGCGGCAAGGACGGCCTGACCCAGGGCTGCGTGGCCCTGGACGACCCGGAGATGGAAGAGCTGTTCAGGCTGATCCCGGTGGGCACCCCGGTGACAATTGTGGGTACCACTGACCCAAACAACAAAATTATTGCTATACTAAGAAGAGAGCAGAAATAGCATGAAGTTCTGGAAGGTACTGCTGGCCCTGGTAGCCCTGGTCTACCTGTCTTCGCTGGCCATCGTGGCCCTGTCCTGGATGCATCACCTGAAACTAAGCGCCGAGTGGAAGACCGTCTGGAGCTTTGAGCTGGACCCGAAGGCCAGAGTCAAGCCCGAGGCCCAGAATGCCGCCCTGAAAAAAAAGATACAGGAGCTTCATCCCAAGGGCGTTTACATCATGGTTGACTCGGCTGAAAACCGGCTTTACCTCAAGAAGGACGGCCAGACCATAAAAGAAGCGCTGGTCTCCACCGGAAGCGGCGTCATCCTGGTTGAGCCCGGGGGCAAGAGGAGCTGGCAGTTTGACACCCCCAAGGGCGAGTTTTTCGTCAAGTCCAAGATTCAGAATCCTTACTGGGTCAAGCCGGACTGGGCCTTTATCGAAGAGAACGAGCCAATTCCCAAGAAGATGGAAGACCGGGTGGAGGCCGGGGTGCTGGGCGACTATGCCCTGGGCTTCGGCCAGGGCTATTTCATCCACGGAACGCTTTACACCAGGCTTCTCGGGCGGAACGTCACCCACGGTTGCGTCCGCGTAGCCGACAAGGACCTAGAAGAGGTCTTCAAGGCTTCCAGGATAGGAACGCGGATTTACATTTATTAAGGCTGGAGAAATTATGAACAGGACTGGAAAGGAATTTGAAATAACGAGGTCCTGGAAGAGATCATGAATATAGAAAAGGGAAAGGAACCGTTGCCGGGCGGAAGAAGCCGCTGGCTGAAGGTGGTTTTCTCTGCCGCGTTGGTGATGAGCTTTTCCTTTTATTTTATCAGCATCTCGGCGGCGCAGGTAAGCCGCCTGAAAAGAACAGCGACGTCAGCGGTCGGGAGTGGCAGCCAGGTCCAGAAAGCTGCTGTTCCTGCCAGCCCGGGAAAACAAAAAGTTTCAACCACCGGAAGCCAGACCGGGCAGAAGACAAAGCCGGCCTCGGCCCCGGAGAAACCCGCGGCGGCTTCCATCAAGGGCATTCCCGAGGCCACTCTCCAGGTACTCAAGGAAAACAGGTTCCTGGAAGAAGAGCTGAAGCTGGCCAAAACCCCGCAGTACTATTTTGTTCTTAACCTCAAGGAAAGAACCCTGGAGCTCCGGGCCCGGGGAATGGTGCTCAAGTCCTGGAAGGCCAGCGAATTGAGGTACACCGGAAAGCCGGTGCCGCTCCAGGTGACGACCCTTACCAACAAGACGGCCCTGAACCCGCCAGAGCGAAAGGTTCTCAACCCGGCCGAGCAGCAGGCCGAGGAGGCCAGGAAAGCAGCCGAGGAAAAAGCCAGGCAGGAACAGCAGAAAAAGAAAGAAAACGGTAAGAAGCAGGACTCAGCCCAATCCACCACGGCCACTCCGGCTGATACCTTCGACGTCGAGGCCCTGGAGATTACCGACATGCCCGGTTCCTACGAGCTCAATTTTGACGACGGGCTGAGGATATTTGTCCGGTCAAAATCGGGCTTCAGCGAAAAGTTCCGTCAAACCCGGGAGACCCTGCTCTGGTACACCTGGTACCCGGTCAAGCACTTCCTCAACAGGAAGAGCGAGCTGCGCCCGCAGCTCATTCTCTATTTTGACAACATGCGCGATGCCCAGGGCATATACTGGGCCTTCATTGACGGCCTCAAGGGCATCATCTGGTTCCCGTAAGGCGCTCTGTTCAGCCACACCCCAAAAATTTTTTAAATTATTGATATTAAATAAAATAAAATTATTAAAGGTCGTTGGTTAAGACATGGTATCCAGGTTGGGGGAAGAGTTTTGGGTAGAGGTCGGTGAGCTTTTCCAGCTGGATAACCGGGAACGAGGCCACCAGTCTGGGGAGTTTTCGTTCCATCCTCAACTT
>QUAH01000020.1 GCA_003426165.1 Candidatus Saccharicenans subterraneus | reverse complement strand
AATCCCTTATAATCTCTTTGAGCCATCGTAAGTAAAATACTCCTTTCTTAAGGTTGAAGTCTTGAAAAGGAGATATTACGATGGCTCGTCCTCCTAAATCAATTTGCGAACTATTTTGTACACTAGCCAAAAAGATATTGGAAGGGATTTTGGGGCTGTTAGCTTTCTAAAAATCTGCCCCGGAAACGAAAAAGGGAAAGCGAAAGGGGACACCTTAAGGTGTCCCCGATTGTGGAAGGGCAAATAACAGGGTAGCCTTAATCCGAAAAACGGCCAAAAAGGGGACAGTTAAAGGTGTCCCCTGTTTAGAGGCGGCTGATGATGGTGCGGTTCTGCGGGTTGATGACGTTCTTGCCCTCGGGCGTGAACATGTACTCCAGCCGGCCCTGGTAAAACTCGGTTATGCGCGGCCTGACCATCTTTAAGGTCGAGTTCAGGAACCTGTTCTGCTCGGTAAAGCCCTCGCCCAGCACGGCAATGGCCGCCGGGAGCCAGCGCTCGGGGAACTGACCGGCCCTCGGCCCGCCCGGCCTGAACTGGTTGACCTCGGCCTCCAGCAATTTCAGGGCGGCTTCCTGACCTTCCGGCGTCCTCTGGTCCAGTTTCTTTTCCTTCAGCCAGCGCAGCAGTTGTTCCTTGTTGGGAACCAGCAGGGCCACGGTATAAGGCGACTGGTTGTTGTAGAGCATGATCTGCTCGATGTACGGCGAGGTCTCGGTGATGGCCTCTTCGATTTCCTCCGGGCTGTACTTTTCGCCGTCGTTGGCGATGAGCAGGCTCTTAAATCGGCCCAGCACGTGCAGATAGCCATCCTCATCCAGAAAGCCCAGGTCGCCGGTATAGAGCCAGCCGTCGCGGATGGTCTCCCGGGTGGCCTTCTCGTTTTTCCAGTAACCGGCCATGACATTCTCGCCGCGGATGACAATTTCGCCCTTGGCTCCGACCGGCAGGTTGTTTCCCTGGTCATCGCAGATCCTGACCTCGATGGCCCGGGCTGGCTTGCCCGAGGAGCCCAGCTTGTGCTCTTTCTTGTTATTGGCCGAGATTACCGGCGAGGCCTCGGTCAGCCCGTAACCCTGGAACATCGGCATGCCGATGGCATAAAAGAATCTCTGCAGCTCGATATCCAGCAGGGCCCCGCCGCCGACAAACATTTCCAGCCGGCCGCCGAAGTTCTTCCTGATCTTGCTGAAGATCAGCTTGTCGACCAGGAGGTACATGGGCTTCTTGAATTTCCTTTTTCCCTGGCCGCGGTTCCAGCCCTCGCCGTTATACTCGTAGGCGGCCTTTAACCCCTTCTGAAAAAGGGACTCTATCTTCGGACCTTTTTCCCTGATGGCGTTTTCGATGTTGCGGCGGAAGCTCTTGGCCAGCGAGGGAACGCTCAGCAAGACGTGCGGCCGGATTTCCTTGATGTTTTTCGGGATGTTCTTGATAGTTTCCAAGGCATTCCGTCCGGTCTCGATGGCGGCGATGGCCGCCCCGTTCTTCATCATGCTGTACAGGCCGCAGGTGTGGGCAAAGGAATGGTCCCAGGGCAGGATGAGCAGGGTAACATAGTATTCAGGACATTCCACCAGCGACAGCGAATGCTCCACGTTGGCCGTGTAATTGCGGTGGGTGAGCATGATGCCCTTGGGGTCGGCCGTGGTCCCGGAGGTGTAGCAGATATTGGCCAGGTCTGATTCTCTGACCGAGCGCCAGGTCTCTTCAAATTCCCGGCTGTGCTTGGTGAGATAGATTTTGCCCTCGCGGCTGACCTCGGCTGCCAGGAATTCGTCGGCTTCCAGGCCGTCGACGGGGTCCAGGACGATTATCCTTTCCAGCTCGGGCAGGTCGTTCTTGATGGCCCGGATCTTGGGCAGCTGCCCGCGGGAGACGATGGCCATCCGGCTTCCGGAATGGGACAGCCGGAACTTGAGCTCGGTCGGTTCATCGATCTTGACCGAGATGGGGACGTTAATGGCCCCGGTATAAAGGATGGCGAGCTCGCTCATCAGCCAGTCAGCCCGGCCCTCGGATAGGAGGGTCACCCGGTCGCCCTTTTTCAGGCCGAGGCTCAGCAACCCGGCGGCGAAGTCGTGGACGCGGGCGCGCATTTCCTTGTAGGTTATGCCCTGGTACTTTCCGTCCCTTTTCTCCCACATGAGGACGTTATTCGGAAATTTCTGGACGCTGTCTTCGAAGAGTTGACAGAGGGTTCTTTCGGCCATTTTGTCTCCTTCCTAAAAAAGGGGGACACACTCTCCTGTCCCCACTTTTCTGAGGGGTGCAGTTTACAAATAAAATCATATTTATTTGAGCCTCACTTTGTAAAGAAAAAAATTCAGCCCGCCTAACATCTCCGGCCACCACCGAGCGAACCGGGCACTCGGTGTTCTTCCTGGACGGTTTAATCAGGCGGGGTGGCCGACGGTCATGGCGAACAGGACCTTCTGCTCTGGTCGGAGCTTGAAGTCCGCTGGCGTGTTCTCGCGGTCGCAGTTATGGAACCAGGCGGCCAGGCCGGCCGAGGCCGCGTACAGGTAAATGTTCTGGGCGATCAGCCCGGTGGCCACGTAATAATATGATTTCTGGACTTCCGGGTCCTTGATCCGCGGGTCGGGCTGGCCTTCTAGCACGTAGCGGCTGAGGTCGACCACGAAGAAAATCCTGAGCGGCGCGTTAACTCCGGATTGACGCCGGCTTCCGCGGTGCCGGAAGTCCCCGGCCACCACCGGCAGGAGAACGTGTTTGGATGGCTCGTAGATATAGACTGCTTCGGGCCGGGCCACGTAAAGATCCATTTCCTGGGAATTGCTGGCCGAGGCAGCCGTCCTCCCGGGCTTACCGCGGATGAGGCTTCCTTCGCCACGGTTGATTCCGAAGGCGGCCCACAGCAGGTTGGAAAGCTGCTGCGGGGAGAGCGGGTCTGGTTTGATGTTGCGGTTGGTCCGTCTGAGCCACAGGGCTTCCAGCACTGTCTTACCCCCGGTTTTTTCCGGTGGCGGGAGCTCGATCGGTTTAAGTTCCGGAGCTGGTTGCCGGGCAAAAGCCGGGGAGTCTCCTGGTTTGACGAATTTGCTTTGTCCCGTGGTTTCAGAGAAAGAATTTTTAGCAGCCTTCATTTCTGGCATTTCAGCAGTCCTTGAGCGACCGGCAAGGTTTAATCCGGTTACGAGCGGAAAAGCCGCGGTCAGGGCGCTCGTTATAAAATTTCTTCTCTTCATAATACCCTCCTCAAGGCTTGCTATATGCTTTTATTATAACCATACGATTTTTTCTTCAGGCTATCAAATTATAAAAATTATAAAAGAGGTTGATAATCATATCTAGGCTCAGATCGTCAAAAAGGGGACACCTTAAAGTGTCCCCATTTTGGGGCTGGCGCCAACAGGCAGAACTCTATTCGGAATAGGCCAAAAAAGGGGACACCGTAAGGTGTCCCCTGTTTATTTGGAGATGGTTTTGAGCAGGGTGCCGGCCGGGACCTTGTCGGCGAGTTCCATGCCATTCATGATGGCCAGCTGTTTCTGGCGGGCTTCGTCGTACCCGTATCCCTTCAGGATATTGGCCAGGGTGTCGGCTCGGTTCACCTTTACAATTTTAATTTTTTCCAGTGTGACGTTGATCCGGGCCGGATCGGTCAGTGGCTTGAAGCCCCCGAGCGTTCCTGAAAAAACCTGGGCGTAGCCGTTGAATTTGGAGCTTTCGGTGTAACCCAGGAACATCAGAACCCGTTCGCCCTTCTGGATGAAGTGGGCCAGACCGGTCAGGTTGCCCTCCTCGGTCTGAAGCGTGAACTGCAGCCGCCTGGTCAGGAAGCCGTTAATGGTCTGGCTGTCGGAGCCAACCACGTTGACCTTGTTCTGGCTGACAAATTGTTGGGCGGCCTCGTCCGGGGTCTTGCCTTCGGCAAAAGTTAAAACCATGGCCGCGTCTTGCTTGTCGGAAACTATCTGCACCTGGGAGGCGGTGTTATTTACCTTCCAGTTGGCCGGAACCGGGAATTGAAAGGTCATCTGGGGATGGTAGAAAACGCTGTCCTTGACGTAACCCTGCCTGGGGTCTTCGCCGAAAATCAGCCCGTCGAGCCTGGCCAGGTATTCGTTGCGGTTGACAGACAGTTTGGCTCCGGGGTTGGCTGCCTGCCACGCGGCCGCGGCGCTCTTGATGGCCGCTATCCGGTCAGGCGGGTCTGGATGGGTGGATAACCAGGTGGGCAGTCCGTCCCTCCCGGACTGCGGATTGAGTTTCTGCAGGGTGATGAACATGTTGGACATCCGGTTGGCCTCGTAGCCGGCCTTCGAGGAGTAAAGCACTCCCAGGTCATCAGCCTGTCTTTCGTGCTCCCGGCTGAAGCTAAGGAAAAGAACGGTTAACCCGGCCTGGGCCAGCCCGGCAAACTGGCGGAAGGTCTTGCTCAGGGCTGCTCCCAGGACCAGGCCGACCTGGGCCACCTGGGCCTGGCTGTACATCTTGGCACTGTGGCGGGCGGTGACGTGTCCAATTTCATGGCCCATGACCCCGGCCAGCTCGGCTTCGTCGTTAAGGTAGGCCAGGATTCCCCGCGTCATGTAGACAAAACCGCCCGGGACGGCAAAGGCATTGACCACCGGGCTGTCCAGGACCTGGAAGTGAAATTCCAGGTCCGGCTGGTGGCTGACCGTGGCCAGCTTCTTGCCCACGCCTGAGACGTACTGGTTAAGGTTGGCATCGGGGTAAACCCCATAAGTGCTGGTGACCTCGGCATCGGTCTGCTGGCCCAGGGCTATTTCGTCCGAGCGGCTGAGCAGCATCAGTTCCCGCTTCTGGGTGACCGGGTTGACGGCGCAGGAAAACCCGGTGATGGTCAGGAAAGCAATCAACAGCCAGCAGGTGATTCTAAAAAATTGTGGCTGGCGGCCTAAAGCTTTTGTGGACAAGCCCTTTTTATTGGAAAAAAATTCGGTAGATGGTTTATTCACTTTCATGGCCCCTCCTGTTTATTGTCTGAATTTATTATAACGCTCTTGGCGGTCATGTCCATAAGAATCTAAGAATCTTTGATGAACAAGAGAGGCAAGTGCCCGTTGGAGACTACACCCAGCAAGCTCGTCAAGTTCCCCGGGGGCCGACCAAAAGGGGACACCTTAAGGTGTCCCCACTTTAAGGCTTGCTATAACAGGCGGGAGCAAAAATCAATCTGGCCAAAAAAGGGGACACTTAACGGTGTCCCCTGTTGATCCGGGCCGGTAAAAAACCGGTTGAAATGTTAAAGGGATTGAGGAAAAATTGGTTGTCCAAGGTGAAACCATGGGTGAAAAGAATCAGCCGAGCCCGGCCGAAACCAGAACTTGCCCGCGGATTTTGAATTTTGTCTTTCTTCTGGCTCTTGTTTTCATTTTCCTTTTTGAGCTGGCCTGTTCATCTGCCCCGTCCGGAGAAACCGAACTTAAAGTGATGACCTTCAACGTGCGTTTTGACAACCCGGCTGACGGCCAGCACAACTGGAAAATCCGCCGGGAGGCGGCGACTCGCCTGATACAAACTCTCCGGGTAGACCTGCTGGGAACTCAGGAGGTGCTCAAGAATCAACTTGAAGATTTTCTGGAAAGGCTCCCTGAGTACGGATATATCGGTGTCGGCAGGGAAGACGGTCGGACGGCCGGCGAGTACAGCGCGGTCTTTTACCTCAAGGAACGTTTCCGTCCCATCAAATCGGGTAATTTCTGGTTGAGCCAGACACCGGAAATACCCGGCTCCAGAGGCTGGGATGCGGCCTGCGAGAGGATTGTCACCTGGGCTATCTTCCGGGAAAAGAGGAGCGGTCGGAAGCTGGTTTTTTTCAACACGCATTTCGACCACGTTGGCCAGGAGGCGCGCAGGCAAAGCGCCGGGTTGCTTCTAAATAAGATTAAGGAGCTGGCCGGGAATCTCCCGGTTATCGTGAGCGGAGATTTCAACGCCACGCCCGATTCCGAGCCGGTCCGGATTATCCTGGACAACGGCCTTCTGGTCGATAGCCGGGGCTCGGCCGCGGCCGTTGCCGGTCCCTCCTGGAGCTTTCACGGCTTCGGTCGCGTCCCGGAGGAGGAGCGACAACTCATCGATTTTATCTTCACCAGCCACCATTTCCGGGTGCTTGAATACCAGAATATCTTTGAAGAGATCGGAGACACCTATTACTCCGACCATAACCCGGTCCTGGTCAGGCTGAGGCTCGAAGCCGACCGGCCTTGAGCAACCTCCTGATATATGAATGGATGTTCATATATTGTCAAATCAAATTGGACCGGGAGATGACTGCTCCTTTGGATGTAAGTCAGATCATTTGCCGGGCCAGGTTGAACAGTATTATCATCAGCATAGAAATAAGATTTTTAAATGTGAAATGCCGAGCCCGGAGCAGTCAGCCACAGAGCGGTTCAGGCGGGATTGCATTGAACTCATGGCGAGATCAGAGTTGAATAATAATATAAGGCATATATTGTTTTTCTGTTTTTGTCCTGGCCTGTCCAGGACTGGCTGAATGGTCTGGATTCTTTATGATGAATGAAGACAGGTTCAGGCTGACGGGATTAAATATCCGATAAGGCAGTTTGGTATAATTGATAAAAATGATCAGCAGGTTGCAAGAAAAATAAGAAGGATAGCATAGGAAAGAAAGCAGAGGTAGATAAGAGTACTAATGAAAAAAGAAAAGCCCAGGGCTCCCCGGAACAGGACCATCAGCCTGACCGAAGCCGAAAGACTTAAGTACCGTTCCCGGCTCCTGCGCCTCAACGGGCCGGTCGCTCTGGACCGTGTCCAAAACCGCACCATATGCCAGGACCTGTTTGAAGCCCTGGATTACCTGCCTTCATCCTTTGTGGACCTGGCCTTTATCGACCCGCCCTACAACCTGAACAAGACCTTCAACCTGACCACCTTCAGGGAAATGGAATCCGATAAGTACGAGCGCTGGCTGGAATCGTGGCTGAAAAAACTGCGACGGCTGCTCAAGCCCACCGCCTCCGTTTATATCTGCGGCGACTGGAAATCCTCCGGGGCTATCTTTAACGTCGCCCGCCTGTATTTCCGCCTCCGGAACCGCATCACCTGGGAAAGGGAAAAGGGGCGCGGGGCCTCGCGGAACTGGAAAAACTGCTCCGAGGATATCTGGTTCGCCACAGTCTCCAACGATTATTATTTCAACCTGGAGGCGGTAAAGCTCAAGCGCCGGGTGATGGCTCCCTACCGCGACCCATCCGGCCGTCCGAAGGACTGGTCGGAAGAAACCGGAGGCCGCTTCCGGGTGACCCATCCCTCCAACCTCTGGTCTGACCTGACCGTGCCCTTCTGGTCGATGCCGGAGAACACCGACCACCCGACCCAGAAGCCGGAAAAGCTGCTGGCCAGAATTATCCTGGCCAGTTCCCGTCCGGGCGATCTCGTATTTGACCCGTTTCTGGGTTCTGGCACAACTTCGGTGGTGGCTAAGAAGCTCGGCCGACGTTACCTGGGCGTGGAAGTGGACGAGTATTACTGCTGCCTGGCCGAGAAACGGCTGGAGCTGGCCGAGCAGGATAAGTCCATCCAGGGATATGAGGACGGCGTGTTCTGGGAAAGGAACACCCTGGCCGACAGAAAGTTGATGAACCGGAAGTAAATGGTCTCCTGTGGGCCTAGCTACTGCTGGCGGCCACCATTGAATCCACCATCTCAAGCTGCGGGTTAGAATCCTTGAAGTCCGGGAAGGCACTGTGAAGCAACGTAAATGGTGGCAGGGCAAGAATCGGTGAGGCCGGGGATCATGATTCATTTATAAAATATATCTTTGTAAAAAATCCTGTTTGTCCGCGAAACCAGGCTTCTGCACCGAACCTGAAGCCACGGTCTGAAAGTCCGGTCCTCATTTGCCGATGTCATCTCTCCATCTGGACTGGCCTTACCTGCCAGAGTTTTCGAGAAAATGTCTTATGAGAAAACCTTTTAACCATGGCCCTATGTTTATGCTGTCGATCCCTTGTAGCCTGATATTCGCCTCTGGTGGTCGCTTGAAGTCGCCAGGGCCAGAACCATGGAAGATCGATTGGAAAGTGGACTGTAGGCTGCGGGCTTCGCCTGGGGTCGGTCCGGTTCCTTTTCCAGTCGCAAGCAGTCACCTTCCGGGAATATTTGTAAATTCACAAAAATTCGCAGCCTTGATTTTTTTCGGAATTAGCTCGGCCGGCAGGCGGGGCTCTTATTTTGATTGACATGATGAGGCCCGGGTTGATATGTTAAATACAGAGAGAAATGGGGCAGGCCTTAATATTTCGACTGTATTTTGTTGGGTTTGTTTTTCTTGAATTAAATGAAACCTTAAGGGCAGAGTAAAATGAAAACCAGAACCACGATATTCATTGTTTTAGTAATTCTGGTGGTGGCGGCGGTGATCGGAATCCGCTTCCTGCGCGGTCCCGGGAAGTCCCTTCAAGAATCCGGTTCTCCACAGGCCGAACTGCCTCCGGCTTCCGGCGGGCTGGCCAGCCTCCGGGGAGCCGAGGTCCACTGGCCGCTTCTCTTTATTCCCAACCGCGGGCAGCTTGACCCCAGAGTGGCCTTTTACCTTCAGGGCGGCGACAAGAACATCTACTTTGGCCCGGAAGGACTGACCATCACCATGGCCAGCTTGAAAGAAAAGGGCGGTACTTCTCCGGCCGGCGGTGACAGTGGCCTGAAGAAGGCGGAGCTTCCGTCCAGGGTAACAGGTGTTCCCGGTACTGCCGGCCAGGAACGAGAATTCAGGCGCTGGACAGTCAGGATGGATTTTGTCGGCGCCAACCCGGCCACCGTTATCAAACCGCTGAAACAGGTAGAGACCAGGATGTCCTACTTCCGGGGCGGTCCCGACGACTGGTTTTCGGCCCTGCCCACCTACAGCCTGATAAGGTACGAGGAGCTCTGGCCAGGCGTGGACCTTTACTTAAAAGGAAACCCCGGCCAGTTGAAGTGCGAGTTTGTGGTCAGTCCCGGGGCCGACCCTTCGGTCATCAGGTTGAACTACCGCGGGGCAACCGAGGTCAAGTTGAATCAGAAGGGACAGCTGGAGGTGGCGACCCCCGCCGGCTCTTTTATCGATGAAGCCCCGGTAGCTTTTCAGCTTAAAGATGGCCGAAAAGTTCCGGTCGAGGTTAAATTTGAAATAATCGAGAAAACCGTCGGGGAAAACGGCCTGGTTAATTGCCTCCATGGCTTTAAGACGGGCGAATACGACCGCGCCGAGCCACTCTTTATCGACCCGGCAGTGCTGGTTTACAGCGGTTTCATCGGCGGTTCCTATAACGACCGGGCGCTGGCCATGGCCGTGGACGAAAACGGTTATGTCTATCTAACCGGCTGGACCGGGTCGCTCGATTTTCCGGTGGCGGTTGGCCCGGACCTGACCTACAACGGGCCTTCCCTGGGAACCGACGCCTTTGTGGCCAAAGTCCATCCTTCAGGGAGCGGGCTGATCTACTGCGGTTTCCTTGGCGGCAGCAACGATGACGGGGGTACCGGCATCGCGGTTGACAGCGCCGGCAATGCCTATGTCTGCGGCTATACCAAGTCCGGAGATTTCCCGGTCTACGGCGGTCCCTATACCAGTCCCGGGGCCAATATCAGTCTTATGAGCGATGCCTTTGTCACCAAGATTAATGCTTCGGGCACAGCCCTGGTTTACAGCGGTTACCTGGGCGGAAGTTCCACTGATATCGCCAGCTCCGTAGCCGTGGATAGCAGCGGACGGGCTTACCTCTGCGGGACCACCGAATCGTCGGACTTCCCGACCAAAACCGGGCCGGACACCAGTTATAACGGGCAGAAGGACGCCTTTGTCTGCCGGGTGGCGGCCACGGGCGCTTCCCTGGACTGGTCGGGCTTTATCGGCGGGACGGCCGATGATGTCGGCAGCGGGCTGGCCCTGGATTCAGGCGGCAATGTCTATCTCGCCGGTTACACCACTTCAACCCAGGGGCAGCTTTTCCCGGTGAAGACTGGTCCCTACCTTACCCACAAAGGCGGGCTGGACGCCTTCGTGGCCAAGATCGCCGCGGCTGGAAATTCGATAACCTATTGCGGTTATATCGGCGGAACGGGCGATGATTACGGTGCGGCCGTGGCCGTGAACGCCAGCGGCGAGGCCTTTGTGGCCGGGGCCACCGGTTCCCAGAGCGGGTTTCCGCTCCTGGTCGGCCCGGACCTGATCTACAACGGCGGGGTGGATGCCTTCATCTGCCGGGTCAACCAGGCTGGAAACGGCCTTATTTATTCTGGCTATGTCGGTGGCTCTCTTGATGATTTCGGCCTGGCCGTGGCCGTTGATTCCCAGGGAATTGCCTACCTGGCTGGAGCCACGGACTCTTCTGATTTCCCGGTGGCCGGCGGGCCGCAGTCGGCTTATGCTGGCAACCGCGATGCTTTCCTCATGGCCATTAAGGCCGACGGCAGCGGCTATTATTTTTCGAGTTTTCTCGGCGGCTCTGACCGGGAAGAGGCCAACGCCGTGGCTGCCCTGGGCGACGGCAACTGTTACCTGGCCGGTTTTACCAGGAGCTGGAATTTCCCGGTCCTGGTTGGTCCTTTTCTGCAGCCTGGCGGGGGAGTGGGCCAGCTGGCCGAAGATGCCTTTGTGGCCAGGATTTACGGGCTCATTCCGCCCGTAGCCCCGGCCAACCTGAGGCAGACCGCGGTTACGGTGAGCAGCGTCAGCCTGGCCTGGGATGATAGATCCAGCAACGAGGACGGGTTCAAGATAGAGCGAAAGACGGGAGCGGCCGGGACCTGGTCCCAGATAGCTACCGTCGGGGCCAACGTAACCAGCTTTCAGAATACCGGCCTCAGCGAAGGCACGGTCTATTACTACCGGGTGAGAGCTTACAATTCAGCCGGGGATTCGCCTTACTCCAACGAGCTCAACGTCCTGACCCTGCCGGCGGCGCCGACCAACCTGGTGGCCAGCGCCATTCACGAAAGGCGGGTCAACCTGAGCTGGACCGATAACTCCGGCGGGGAGAGTGGCTTTCGCCTCGAAAGAAAGACCGGGGGTGGCAACTGGGCCACTCTAACCAACCTGGCCGCCAACGTAACTTCCTACCCGGATACTTCCGTGGTGGAGACGACCACCTATACCTACCGGATTTTTGCCTTTAATGCCAGCGGCGATTCGGCTCCTTCCAACGAAGCCACCGTCACCACCCCGGCCCTGACCGTCCCCATAGCTCCTTCCAACCTCCAGGCCACGGCCCTTTCAGCCACCTCGGCCAGGCTGACCTGGGTGGATAATGCTTACAACGAGGATGGGTTTAAGGTCGAAAGAAAAACAGGGGCCGGCGGCACCTGGAACCAGGTGGGAACGGCCGGGGTGGATGCCACCAGCTTTACAGACAGCGGCCTGTCCGAGCTAACCACCTATTACTACCGGGTCCGGGCATATAACAATGCCGGAGACTCCGACTATTCCAACGAGGCCACGGTTACCACCCCGGAGAACAAGCCCAGGCTCAGGGTGCCGGTGGCTGGAATCAATTTTGGAAACGTTAATGTCTGCGAAGCGAAGGATCTGACCACCTCCATTTACAACGATGGCGGGGCCGACCTGGTGGTCAGCACCGTGGCCCGCGTTTCGGGTGCGGCCGATTTCAACTATAAATCTCCGGTCCTGCCGCTGACCGTTCCCCCGTTCGGTTCGAGGACAATAACCATAAGCTACGCGCCTTCGGCCACTGGTCCGGGTAGCGCGGTGTTTCGTATTTCCTCTAACGATCCGGATAACCCCACGGCCGATTTTTCAGTTAGCGGCACCGGCTTTATTCCGGTTATTACCGTCGGCCTGGAGGTGCAGAAAGGGACGGAGAGGGCCTGGATCATCAGGCGGGATTTTGGCCGGCTTACCATCACGGTCAACAAGGAAGCTCCTTACACCGTGGCCAGGTACCGGCTGTGGCGCAAACTGGCCGGCGGGTCCTTTGAAGTCAGAAAAGATTTTATTGAATCTGACTTCAGCTCCGGGCGCCTGGTTTATGTTGACAAGTACCTGGAAAAAGGCAAGAGCTACGTTTATAAAGTGGAAGCCCTGAACTGTTTTGACCAGGTCGTGGCCACCTCGGCCGAGACCGGAACCACCGGGTCTCTGCTCAAAGAAGAGATACTGAAGCGGCTGGACCGGACAGCCAGGGATTGACGGGATTCTATGGAATCAGACAGAATGAACTCGGTCTCGGCCGATCATGAAAAGCCGGGCCCGTTATTAAGACAGATAGAGTGGGGGTCAGAATGAGAAAAATTAGACAGACAGGCTGTGGCCTCTTGATTGGAGCGATCATTTTCTCCTTGATTTCCCTGGACAACTGCCGTCCCCGGAAACCGGAAGCGGTTCCGCCAGCCCGGGTCGAGGTCAAATACCTGGGCTTCCATGCCCTCGTTGAAGGAAAGAAGGCAGCGGAAGAACTGATCAAGGAAATTCCACGGCTGGCCGCAAGGGGAGTCAACCTGCTGTTCGTAGAAGTTGACTATAACTTTGAATACCGGTCGCATCCAGAGCTCCGGGGACCTGAACCGGTGACCGTGGCCCAGGCCAAGAGTCTGGTCCGGCTCTGCCGGGAGTACCGGATCAGGTTGATACCGGAATTCCAGTCCTTCGGACACCAGAGCTGGGAGAAGAAGACCTTCAGCCTGCTGACGGTCTACCCCCAGTTTGACGAGACCCCGGGCAAGTATCCCGGAAACCAGGGCATTTACTGCCGGAGCTGGTGTCCGCTTCACCCGGAGCTTCCTCCAATAATCAACGACCTTTACGATGAGTTGCTGGAGACCTTTGAAGCTGACGGGCTGCACGTGGGTATGGACGAGGTGTTCATCATCGCTGACCCCGATTGTCCCCGCTGCCATGGAAAGGACCCGGCCGAACTTTTTGCCCATGCCGTTCAGACTGCCTATGACCACATCGTCAGGAAAAGGGGAAAGGAAATGTTCATGTGGGGTGACCGGCTTCTCGACGGAAAGGCAACCGGCTACGGCGAATGGGAGGCCTCCATGAACGGAACCCATCCGGCTATAGACTTAATTCCCCGCGACATCGTCATCTGCGACTGGCATTATGAGATAATGCCCGGAGGGGTTTACCCTTCGATTCCGCTGTTCATAGAAAAAGGTTTCAGGGTACTGCCCACCAGTTTCAGGAATAAAAAAGCGGCCGAGGCCCTGATTGACTATTCGCTGCAGTTTTCAACCGACCGGATGCTCGGTCATCTCTGCACCACCTGGCAGCCGCCAGAGGCCGGAAAGACCTACAAGCACCCGCCGCTGGTCCTGGCCAGCCGCAGGCTCAGGGGCTCAGGTTGAGCTCGATTTTCTGGTATAATTGAAAAGCACCGGATAAGAACGAGAAGATAGTGGCTCAAGTATGCTTCTGACCGGCGGTTGAGATAGGCTGATAAAGCGGTCCCGCCCATAACTCTTAGAAAATTCTATCTGGTGGAAGAAAAGCCGGTAAGTTGCGTCAAAAACTGTGAATATTTATATGTGTATATTTTGAGAAGTTTGTAAGTTATTGAAAATAAAATATATAACAAAATTCAGGAGAAAAAGCATGCGGCCGAGAAAAGCGAGCCAGATATACCTCTTATTAATATTAATGGCCAGCCTTTTATTTTTTGGCCTGCCGCGGCAGTCGCGGGGGTCGGATAAGAGCATTGAAAACCGCCAGTTTTCTGCGAGCGGAATCGAACAGGCGTCGACACCGCGTCTTGAGCTTTCCCTTGAGGACTGCATCTTGAAAGCCCTGAAGAATAACCTCAGCCTGAAGGCGGAGATGATCAGTCCTGAAATCGCCGAGAAGAACGTGGCCCTGGCCATCGAGAAATTCATGCCGACCCTCAGCCTGAACTACAATGCCCAGAGCAACCGGTCGGCATCTTATTCCTTCCTTGATGCTTCCGACGAGGTTAAGACCCAGCAGAATGATTATACCTTCCAGATAACCCAGAATATTCCGTTTGGCGGGTCGCTCTCGGCCAGCCTTTACAATTATGTCAGCGACACCAACCGCCGCTTCCAGACCATCAATCCCCGTTTCGGTTCCACCCTCAGGTTGAACTTCAACCTGCCCCTGCTCAAGGACTTCGGTTATAAGATCGGCCGGCGAGAGATCGTGGTGGCCAATTACAGCCGGGAAATTTCCGAGGAGAATTTCCAGAGGGTGCTGGAGAATACCATCTACAACGTGGAAGCCGCCTACTGGAACCTGGTCTACGCCCGGGAAAACCTCAAGGTCAGGCAGCAGTCGCTGCGGCTGGCCCAGGAGCTCCTGGAAAAGAACAAGGTAGAAATCGAGGCCGGCACCCTGCCACCCATCGAACTGCTGACGGCCGAGAGCGAGGTCAGCACCCGCCAGGCCGACATCCTGGAAGCTGAAGCCATGGTCAAAAATGCCGAGGACCAGTTGAGGTTCATCATCAACCTTCCGGCCGAGAGGGCCGATGCCAAGAACGTCCAGCTCGTTCCCACCGATTCACCTTCCATCGAAAAGATGGACATCAATTACGAAGAGGCCCTGAACACGGCCATCATTAAAAGGCCCGACCTCCAGGCCCTGAGGGTTGACCTCAAGACCAGGGAATTCAACCTGGATTACGCCGAGAACCAGCTGCTCCCGGACCTGAGACTCCAGGCTTCTTACTGGAGCCCTGGGATTTCCGGCGACCAGATTCTCTACCAGGACAACAATCCTTACACCGGAATCATCATCGGGAAAATTCCCGGGAAAAAATCCGATGCCCTGAGGGATGCCCTGGACTTCAGGTACCAGAACTGGTCGGTGGGCCTGACCCTGAACCTGCCGGTTTCCAACCTTCTGTCGCGGTCCTATTTTGCCCAGGCCAGCCTTGACCTGAAGCAGGCCAGGCTGAGAATAAAGAACCAGGAACAGCAGCTCGACCTGGAAATCAGCACCGCGGTCCGGGCGGTGGAGACCAACTACCAGCGGGCCCTGGCCTACCGGGCTGCCCGGGAGCTGGCCCAGAAGAAGCTGGAGGCCGAGCAGGAAAAATTCAAGGTCGGTATGAGCACCAACTACCTGGTCCTCCAGTTCCAGAGGGACCTGGCCAATGCCCTGACCATGGAGTTGAAATCACTGATCGACTACAACATCTCCCTGGCCAACCTGGACCGGGTGATGGGAGTCGGCCGGGAGCGTCGCCAGGTTTCGGTGGTTAACCCTGACTGATAAACAGGTCTGGTGATCTGATAAATCGGATAGAGGAGACAGAAACGAAAATGAAAGCAGTAGAGAACTTCAAAAACATGAGCTTGGCCAAGAAGATAGTCTGGTTGATAGTGGCCCTGCTGGTGATACTCCTTCTCTGGAGAGTCGGCACGGCCGTTTTCAAGAAGAATAACTCCAACGGAATGCGGCAGGCGGCCGTGGCCGTGGTGGTCAGCCCGGTGGAAAGCGGCCTGATTCGCGACCTGGGGCAGTTTTCAGGAACACTGATTCCCAGGTCCCAGTTTGCCGTGGCCCCCAAGGTTTCGGGAAAATTGAAAAAGCTTTACGTCAACATCGGCGACCGGGTGACCAGGGGCCAGGTGGTGGCCCAGCTGGATGACGAGGAATACCGGCAGCAGGTGCTCCAGGCCGAGGCCGACCTCAAGGTGGCCCGGGCTAACTTTGAAGAGGCCAGGAGTGCCCTGGAGCTGGCCAAAAAGGATTTTGAGAGAGCCCAGACCCTCCATCAGCGCGGCATCTATTCCGATAGCCAGCTGGACACGGCCCGGGCCCAGTACCAGTCTCGGGAGTCAGCCTTTAAGGTTTCAGAGGCCCAGGTGGCCAACCGGGAAGCCGCCCTGGAAACGGCCAGGGTTCGCCTGTCCTACACCCGTATCATTGCCACCTGGGAATCCGGGGCCGAGGTTCGCTACGTCGGAGAAAGGTTTGTTGATGAAGGCGCCCTGCTGTCGGCCAACACCCCGATCATCTCCATCGTCGAGCTGCAGCCGATCACGGCCGTGATTTTTGCCACCGACAGGGAATACTTCAGAATCCAGGTAGGGCAGCCGGTGGAAATAAGCTCCACGGTTTTTCCAGGAAGGAAATTTTATGGCAAGGTGGTACGGGTGGCTCCGTTGCTAAAGGAGACTTCGAGACAGGCCAGGGTGGAAGTCGATATTCCCAACGAGGATGGCCTGCTCAAGCCGGGGATGTTCATCAACGCCGAAATCGAGTTTGCCAGGCGCGACCAGGCCAGGCTGGTGCCCTTCGGAGCCGTGGTCACCAGGGGAGACCGGCAGGGAGTTTTCCTGGCCGACCTGGAAAATAAAAAGGCCACCTTTCAGCCGGTTACGGTTGGAATTGTCGAAGGCGAAAGGGCCGAGATCCTGGAACCGGCCGGCCTGCAGGGATATGTCGTTACCCTGGGTCAACACCTTCTCCAGGACGGTATGAGCATCATCCTGCCAGAGCCGACCAAGCCGGGAGAAGGCCAGCCGAAACCGGGAAAACCTTCCGGCCCGGGGAAATAAGCCATGTTCCAGGTTTCGCTACCTGAAAATTGGAGGGAATGATGAGTTTATCTGAATTTTCGATAAAACGGCCGATTTTTGTGATAATGCTGACCCTGGTGGTCATCGTCCTGGGCTTCATCTCGCTGAGCCGGATCCCGATTGACCTGATGCCAGATATAACCTACCCGACCTTGAATGTTTCCACCTCCTACGGCAACACCGCTCCTGAAGAGATGGAACAGATCATTACCAGGCCGATTGAAGAAGCCCTGAGCTCGGTTCCCGGGGTCGAAGAAATTTACTCGGTTTCTTCCCAGGGTTCGAGCACGGTCCGGGTCATGTTTGCCTGGGGTACGGACCTGGAAGAGGCGGCCAATGACATCCGGGAAAGAATCGACCGGATCATCGGCCGTTTCCCGGAAGAAGTCCAGCGACCGACCCTGAGGAAGTTCGACCCGGCCCAGATGCCAGTCCTGATGATGGGTGTCCTGACCGAGCTCGACCCCATCCAGGTCCGGAAGATCATCGACGAGCAGATGACCTACCGCCTGGAAAGAGTCCCCGGCGTGGCCTCGATAGAAGTCTGGGGCGGCCGGGAAAGGGAAATCCAGATAAACCTGATGCCGGACAAGGTCAAGGCCCTGGGCCTGCCACTCGATACCATCATCAGCAAGCTGCGCCAGGAAAATATTGATATCCCGGCCGGTACCATCGAGAAGGGAAACTACGAGATTACCATCAGGATACCCGGGGTTTATACCAACGTCGACCAGATCAGGGAGACCATCATCGCGGTCAGGGATGGGGCAGCCATACGGGTCAGGGACATTGCCAGTGTCGAGGATACTTTTCGGCGCATTACCCGGGTGGCCCGCATCAACGACCTGGAAGGGGTCAGGCTGGCCGTTTACAAGCAGTCTGGCCAAAATACGGTTAAGGTGGTGGACGGAGTCCTCAAGGAAATCAAGAGCCTCCAGGAAGATTATCCCCAGTTCAAGTTCATCACTCTCCGGGATAGTGCCCGCTACATCAAGAATGCCATCAGCAACGTCGGCGACTCGGCCCTGTACGGTGGTCTTCTGGCCATCTTTGTCCTGCTGTTCTTCCTGGTAAACTTCAGGAGCACCCTGGTCATTGCCCTGTCCATCCCGATTTCCATCATCGCCACCTTTACCCTGATTTACTTCAACGGTTTTACCCTGAACGTCATGAGCCTGGGCGGCCTGGCCCTGGGAATAGGCATGATGGTCGATAGCTCCATCGTGGTCCTGGAAAATATCTTCCGCATGCGGGAGGAAGAGGGTAAGCCGCTGATGCAGGCGGCGGTCAACGGGGCCAAGGAGGTCACCTCGGCCATCATCGCCAGCACCGTGACCACGGTCATCGTCTTCATGCCGATGCTGTTCGTCCGGGGAGCCTCGGGCATCATGTTCAAGCAGCTGGCCTACGTGGTGGCCTTTTCGCTGGCCTGCTCCCTGGTTGTGGCCCTGACCCTGGTGCCGATGCTGTCCAGCAAGATTCTCAAGGAAGAAGAAATGGGCCACTACCATCATTCCAGGCTGGCGGTTAAAGCCAAGGAACTCTTCGCCAGGATGGAGAACTCTTACAAAAATCTCCTGAATTACAGCCTCCATCACCGGCCACGGGTGCTGCTGATTACCGGAATCCTACTCCTGGTCAGCATCTTTCTGTTCAGGTTTGTGGGACGGGAGTATATGCCCCAGACCGACGAGGGCGAAGTCTCCATCACCGTCGAAATGGAAGTGGGTACCAGGCTTTCGGTCATGGACCAGAAGCTCAGGGAAGTGGTCAACCTGGCCAAGATGTATGTCCCGGAAATTGAATCGATCGAGGAGAGGGCCGGAAGCGGCGGCTGGCGCGGTGGGGCCAACCAGGGAAACATCACCCTGAAGCTCGTCCCGAAATCACAGAGAACCCGCTCCAGCATGGAAATCGCAGCCGACCTCGGCCGCAAGCTCTCCGGAGTTCCGGGAGCCCTGGTCCGGACCAGGGCCTCGGGCGGCCAGATGATGTTTGGCATGAGGGGAGGCGGCGGGGCCGAGAGGTTGCAGATCGAGGTCCGCGGCTACGACATGAAGGTGGCCCAGAGCCTGGCCGAGCAGGTCAAGAACGTGGTCACAAAAATCAGGGGCGTGACCGACGTCCGCGTCAGCCGGCTGGAAGGAACGCCGGAACGCCACCTGGTGGTCGACCGCCAGAAGGCTTCCGACATGAGGCTTTCGGTCAACCAGATCGGAAATTTCATCATGACCATTCTGTCCGGTTCCCAGGCCAGCTACTTCCGCGAAGGCGGTCGGGAGTACCGGATCCTGGTCAGGGTCAAGGATTCAGAGAAGCTGGACCTTAACGAGATCCTGGACCTGACCATTACCAATGCCATCGGTGAGCCGGTCAGCCTGCGGAACGTCATCGAGGTCCGGGAAGAAAGGGGACCGCAGCAGATTGAACGGCGCGACCGGGAGAGGGTCATCACCGTTTCCGGAGAGATAGCCGACCGCGACCTGGGCTCGGTCATCCGCGATGCTCGCCGGGCCCTGAGGGTTGTTCCCGTGCCCCGCGATTTCGTCATAAACTTTACCGGGGATTACGAGGAACAGCAGAAAGCCAACCGGGAGCTGATGCTGGCCATCATCCTGGCCCTGTTCCTGGTCTACATGGTCATGGCCATGCTCTACGAGTCGCTGCGCGACCCGCTGATCGTCATGTTCTCGGTGCCCCTGGCCATCATCGGAGTGGTGCTGATACTCATTCTGACCAATACCACCCTGAACGTTCAGACCTACATCGGTTTAATCATGCTGGGCGGGATCGTGGTCAACAACGCCATCCTTCTGGTGGATTATACCAACCTGCTCCGGGATCGAGACGGCATGGAAATGATGGAGGCCATCAAAGAGGCTGGCCGGAGAAGGCTGCGCCCCATCCTGATGACGGCTCTGACCACCATCATCGCCATGTTGCCCATGGCCATCGGGCTGGGGGAAGGAAGCGAAGTTCAGGCCCCCCTGGCCAGGACGGTTATCGGCGGTCTGACCAGCTCCACCTTCATCACCCTGGTGGTCATTCCGGTGGTCTATTCTCTGTTTGAGCAGAAAAGAGCCAGGAAAGCCTGAGCCGGCTTCCTGCCCGGAAAAAATTCGGGTATTATCTAATTGATGCTCAGGCGGGTGGCTTATTGTATGCTCCTCCTTTTTCTCGTGGCCTGGTCTGGCTATTCCTCTCCCGTACCGGCTGAACACGACGGTTATCACACCCCCCAACCGGTGATGAACCAACCAGTGGCCAGCCCCGGTGAAATCAGGGAAATAAGCATCCGGCTGGCGGCCGACGAGGAGCTGGAGGCCCGGCTGGTTTCCAGGGAACGGGTGGAAGGCCTGCTTCGGGAGGTGAGCCGGGAGTTTGAAAAGCTCTTTGACCTCCGCTTCCGCTGGCAGGGCTGGGACCGCTGGCAGTCGCCGGATGAAGCCCGGAGCCTGGAGGAGTTGGCCGAAGACCTGGACCGGGCCGAGCTGAAGCGGGGAGCCGATATTCTGATAGCCGTAACCGCCCAGCCCGACCTGGAGCTGGAATATACCGGTTTTTCCCTTTTCCGGGTGGGCACGGTGGTGGTCATCTACACCCCGGACCGCTACAAGTTGAAGAAACTTCTGCTGCACGAGCTGGGGCATGTTTTCGGAGCAGTTCACATTCCCCTGGCCAGCTCGATAATGAGCTGCGGGGGCGAAGGCCAGACCTTCGACCGGGACAACCAGGAAATCATCCGGCTTGGCCGACAGCGCCACTTCCGACCGTTTGGATTTCCTTTTCCGGAGAGCACCAGGGGAGAACTGGAAAAAATATACCTTGGAATCCGGCAGAGAATTCTCAACGATAAGGAAATTAAGAGACTGTTCGGGGGAAAAGTTCCGGCCAGCCGACTTCCGTTCCCGGCCCAGAAAAGGGCTATCTGCCTGGCCGATTGCTCGCTGATGCTGGCCCAGCTTCAACTGGAAAAGGGAGAATACGGGAGGGCCGTTGAGTATTGCGACGAAGCCCTGGTGATGAGTCCAGGAAGTTACGAAGCCCTCAACCTGAAGGCCATAGCCCTGAGGAGGGCCAGCAGGGTGGATGAAGCCATCCAGCTCTACCAGAGAATCCTGAAAGACCGACCCGGGCAGGTCAGGGTTCTG
Organism: Candidatus Saccharicenans subterraneus; assembly: GCA_003426165.1. Taxonomy (GTDB): domain Bacteria; phylum Acidobacteriota; class Aminicenantia; order Aminicenantales; family Saccharicenantaceae; genus Saccharicenans; species Saccharicenans subterraneus. The sequence continues at coordinate 11,406 of QUAH01000020.1, read as the reverse complement.
TACAACCTGGGTATTGCCTACGGCCGCCAGAACCGCCTGGCCGAGGCCGAAAAAATCTATCTTGAGGTACTCCGGGCCAGGCCTGATTTTATCGAGGCCCATAACAACCTTGGGGAAATATACCTCCGGCAGGACAGGCTGCCGGAAGCGGAGAGAGAATTTCAGAAGGCTGTCGAGCTTCACGGTGAGTTTGCCCTGGCCTACGCCAACCTGGCCGAAGTCTACTTGAAACAGAAGGACCTGACACGGGCTGCGGACTGCGTGGAAAAGGCCCTGGCCCTCGACCCCGGGATGACCGCGGCTTATAACATGAAAGGCAACATCCTGCGGCAGAGCGGGCAGCTGGAAGAGGCCATCAATTATTATAAAAAGGCACTGGCCAGGAACCCGAAGAACGAAAAGGCCCTTTACAACCTGGGCCTGGTTGCTTCCGACCTGAAGCGCCGGGATGAAGCCCGGGAATATTTTTTGAAGGCCATCGGGGCGGACCCGCTTTTTGCCGAAGCTTATGCCGGGCTGGGATTGAGCTACCTCCAGGAAAAAAACTGGGACGAAGCCATTAGGAACTTCGAGCGGGCCAGGGAGCTCGGCCACGGAAGTCCCGCTCTCTATGTGAATTTGAGCTTTGCCCATCTGGCCAGAAAGGACTGGAAGGAAGCCGAGAAGGCAGCCGGGGAAGCTCTCAGGCTCCAGCCGGACCTGGCGGTGGCCTTTAACAATCTGGGTATAGCCCTGGCCCAGCAGAACAGGCTCAACGAAGCCCGGGAAGCGCTGAACCGGTCCCTGGAAATTAACCCGCTCGACCGCGACACGGTGCTCAACCTGGCTGCGGTGGAATATTCACTGGCCAATGATGAGCGCGCCCTGGAATTGTTCCTGAAGGCGGTGGCCCTGAATCCCCAGCATCCGGGAAATGGCCCCATCTATAATAACCTGGCCGTTATCTATTACCGCCGCGGCCAGTACGAGCAGAGCTGGGAGTTCTGCCTGAAGGCCCTGCAGAGCGGTTTCCGGGTGGACCCGAATTTTGTGGATGAACTCAGGAAAAAAGTAAAGAAGTAATCAGGGGTCGGCTCAGCCCAGGGCCACGTCCAGGATCATCATCAACAGGAAACCCAGGATGAGACCGATGGTGGCCAGGTCTGATTTTCCGCTCTGCTGCGATTCGGGAATCACTTCCTCCACCACCACGAAGATCATGGCCCCGGCGGCAAAGGCCAGGGCATAGGGCAGGATGGAAATCATCCTGGTCACGGCCAGGGCCCCGAGGACTCCGGCCGCAGGCTCCACCAACCCAGATAGCTGACCGAGGAAAAAGCTCTTTCGGCGGCTGAGTCCCGCTGCCCGCAACGGCCCGGAAACGGCCAGGCCTTCGGGCAGATTTTGCAGACCTAATCCCAGGGTCAGGGCGATCGCTCCACCCAGGGTGGCCCGTGGTACTTCGAGCGAGGCCGCTCCGAAGGCTACACCCACGGCCAGGCCTTCGGGAATGTTGTGGAGGGTGATGGCCAGGACCAGCAGGGTGGTTTTCCGCCAGTGAGTTTTGAGTCCCTCGGCCAGCTCTTCCGGCAGGAAGAGATGAAGGTGGGGGAGGGTCCGGTCCAGGGCGAAAAGAAAACCGGCTCCGGCCAGGAAGCCCGCAGCCGGGGGAAACCACATCGGCAGGCTGCGGTTTTTTGACATCTCCAGGGCCGGGGCCAGCAGGGACCAGAAGCTGGCGGCGATCATCACCCCGCCGGCAAAACCCAGCATCAGGTCCAGGATTCGCCGATTAACCTTCTTGAGGAAAAGCACCGAGGCCGCCCCGGTCGCGGTCATCAGGTAGGTGAACATGGTAGCCAGGAAAGCCTGAAGTATGGGTGAGAGCGTCGCAAAACTCATGTTCGGCAAATTGGAAAATAAAATAAATTATTCAAATAGTCAAACCGGCTCTTTTCCGGCCGTGATAATTTGGCAATCTATATTACCCGCGGTCACAGTAAAAAATATGTCTTGCGCGATTAGCCTGTTTGCCCTGATATTCACAGCGATTTATGTCCTTAAGGCAGTGGTTAAAGAAAAGGGCGCGCTGACCAGGCCGCGTTCGTATGTGCCGGTGAACATCAGATATTTTTCTTGATAAAACGTTCGGGCAAACTATAAAATGGTAGTCTGATATCTTGGATTAAGGAGCTCACCATGATTTCCAGGCTTTTCCGGGTAAAGCATTCTATCGGTATTCTGGTTTTTTTCCTGATTCTGCTGGCTTTGGCCGGCGCGGCCAGATTGCACGCGGCAGAGGAAGCCAGGGTCCTGCGCTTTCCAGCCATCTACAAGGACCTGGTGGTCTTTTCCTATGCCGGTGACCTGTACTCGGTGCCGGCGGCGGGCGGGGTGGCCAGACGGCTGACCTCCCATGTGGGCTATGAAGCCTTTGCCAGGTTTTCGCCAGATGGTAAGTTCATCGCCTTTACCGGCGAGTACGACGGCAACCGGGAAGTATTCCTGATGCCGGCCGAAGGCGGCGTCCCGGTCCGCCTGACCTACACGCCCGTTCTGGGCCGCGATGACATCTCGGACAGGATGGGCCCGAACAACATCGTCATGGGCTGGACGCCCGACGGCCAGAAAATCATCTTCCGTTCCAGGATGGCCGAGTGGAATGATTTCAACGGGCAGCTCTACCTGGTGCCGAGGGATGGGGGGACGCCGGAAGAACTGCCGTTGCCACGGGGCGGGTTCTGTTCTTTTTCGCCCGACGGGCAGAAGCTGGCCTTTAACCGCATCTTCCGGGAGTTCCGCACCTGGAAAAGGTACCGGGGCGGTATGGTTGATGACATCTGGGTTTATGATTTCAAGACGAAAAAGACCGAAAACATCACCAATAACGGGGCCTCTGACATCATTCCCATGTGGAGCGGGAACAGGATTTATTTCCTGTCCGACCGCGACGAGAACAAGCGCTTTAACCTCTATGTTTATAATACCGAAACCGGGGAAACAAGAAAGGTAACTGATTTCAAGGACTACGACATCAAGTTTCCCTCGCTCGGTCCCGACTCCATCGTTTTTGAGAACGGCGGCTATCTCTATAAACTGGACCTGGCCTCGGAAAAGGTCAGCCGGATTCCGGTCCATATCGCCGATGACCAGGTGGTGGCCCGGACCGAGCTGGTCAAGGTGGCTGACAGGGTAAACACCTGGGATATCGCCCCGGACGGGGCCCGGGCGGTTTTCGGAGCCCGCGGTGAAATCTTCACCGTGCCGGCCAAGAACGGCAACACCCGGAACCTGACCGGGACCCCGGGCGTTCACGAGCGGGACGTGGCCTGGTCGCCCGACGGCCGCTGGATCGCTTTCATTTCGGATAAGACGGGACGGGAAGAAGTTTACATCATTCCCCAGGACGGCTCGGGCCCGGCCGTTCAGCTGACCTCCGACGGCGAGTGCTACAAGTACGCCCCGCTCTGGTCCCCCGACGGTAAGAAACTCCTCTGGTCGGACCGGATGTTTCGCCTGCGCTACGTTGACGTGGAGAAGAAGCAGGTGGTGGAGGTGGCCAGGAGCAAGTTCTGGGAAATCAACGACTATACCTGGTCTCCCGATTCAGCCTGGATTGCTTTTTCAGACCAGGCTGAAAACGGGATGCAAAAAGTTTACATACACAACCTGAACAGCAAGGAGACAGTAGAAATCACCGACAGCTGGTATTCTTCCTATTCTCCTTGCTTCAGTGCTGACGGCAAGTACCTGTTCTTCGTTTCCGACCGCGACTTCAGCCCGGTCTACAGCCGAACCGAGTGGAACCATGCCTACCTGAACATGTCGAGGATCTACCTGGTGACCCTGACCCGCGAGGTTAAGTCCCCGTTTGAACCGAAAAGCGACGAGGTGAAGGTGGCGGCGGCCGAAGCTACCGCTCCGGAAAAACCGAAAATTGAAAAGCCGGTTGCGGCCAAGCCGGCTGCGGAAAAGTTGGCGGTCCGCGTCGATAAGGAAGGCATCAAGGACAGGATCGTGGCCCTGCCGGTTGAAGTATCCGGCTATTTCGGCCTGACCTCGGTTGGGGATAAGCTATTCTATATGAAGAGATCCTTCGGTGATCGGCAGACCTCGCTTAAATTCTACGACCTTGGCAAGCTCGAAGAAAAAGACCTGGGCAGCGTCAACGGCTATGTAATTTCGGCCGACAAGAAGAAGATGCTGGTGCAGCAGGGCCGCGATTTTGCCATCATCGACCTTCCGGCCGGACCGATCAAGATTGAAGACAAGCTGAATCTCTCCGAGCTGGAAATGTGGCTCGACCGGAAAGCCGAGTGGGCCCAGATTTTTGATGAGTGCTGGCGCCAGATGAAGGACTTCTTCTACGCACCCAACATGCACGGGGTGGACTGGGAAAAAGTCAGGGCCCAGTATGAGCCGCTGGCCAGGGCGGTCAACCACCGGGCCGACCTGACCTACGTCATCGGGGAGATGATCGGAGAGCTGAATGCCGGCCACACTTATGTCGGGGGTGGCGACCTGCCGAAAGTGGACCGGGTGAACGTCGGCCGGCTGGGCGCTCGCCTGGAACGCGACAGGTCCGGCTATTACCTTATAAAGAAAATCCTGGCCGGGCAGAACTGGGACCGGAGCCTGCGCTCGCCGCTGACCGAAGTCGGGGTCAATGTTAAGGAGGGCGAATACATAATTGCGGTCAACGGGAAGCCGGTCAACCAGGTGAAGGATATCTACGAACTGCTGGTCAACACCGCTGGCAAGCAGGTTACTCTGAAGGTTAATTCCCAGCCCTCGGACAGGGGAGCCAGGGAAGTGGTGGTGGTACCGATTGAGACTGAAAACAGCCTCTATTACTACAACTGGGTTAAGAAAAATACGGAGTACGTGGCCAAAGCCACCGGCGGCAAGGTGGCTTACATCCACGTGCCCGACATGGGAGTTACCGGGCTCAATGAGTTTGTCAAGCATTTCTATCCCCAGGTTGACAAGAAGGCCCTGATCATCGACGTCCGCGGGAACGGCGGCGGCAATGTTTCGCCCATGCTGATCGAACGGCTGGCCCGCCAGGCGGTGATGATGGACATCGCCCGGGGCTCGGTGCCCAGGCCTGACCCCGAGGCCCTGATCATGGGGCCCAAGGTCTGCCTGATCAACGAATTTTCGGCTTCCGACGGCGACATCTTTCCCTACCGGTTCAAGAGAATGCAGCTCGGCAAGTTGATAGGCAAGAGGACCTGGGGTGGAGTGGTCGGCATCAGGGGTACCCTGCCCCTGGTGGACGGCGGCTACCTGAACAAGCCGGAATTTGCCACCTTCAGCCTGGAAGGCCAGTGGATTATAGAAGGAGAGGGCGTTGAACCCGACATATATGTGGATAACGACCCGGCCAAAGAATACGAAGGAATTGACGAGCAGCTCAACAAGGCCATCGAACTCATCCTGGAAGAACTCAAAACCAGGGAGCCGAAGCTTCCGGCCGTGCCCCCGTATCCCAAGAAGTAGCCAGGACGGGATACTTTTAAGTCGCTAAAACCGGAGGATGGAGATGAAAAAACTGGTTAGCTTATTTTTTATTCTGGCCGTGGCCTTTCTTTTTTTTCAGACCTCAGGAGCCCAGGAAATTGAAGCCCGGGGCTACGAGTTTTTGAAGAAGGCCGTGGACCAGGTCTCCGAACAGAATATTACTGCCACCATCAAGGCCCTGCAGGGCTTTAAGACCAGGAACCTTCTCTCCGAGCCCGGGAGCAAGAATTCTGGCATAGCCGCGGCCCGCGACTGGTTGCTTAAAGAATTCCGAAAAATTCCTGGCCTGGAAGTGGTTGATGACGGCTATAAGCTTCCGAAGCAGGGCCAGAGAATAGTCAGGGATACCGAACTTCATAATGTGGTGGCCATAAAAAAGGGAAAAGCCGACCGGGAAAGAATCATCATTGTCAATGCCCATTATGATACCATTGCCGTCAGCCAGGACGGCCGCTTCCATTACGAGGATTTCAATACCGGGGCCCCGGGGGCCAACGATGACGCCTCGGGGATAGCCGCCATGCTGGAGATGGCCAGGATTATCGCGCCACTGGAAACCGAGGCTACCATTCATTTTGCAGCCTTTTCCGGGGAAGAACAGGGCCTGGTGGGCTCAACCCTTTATGCCCAGAAGATGAAACAGCAGGGTAGAAACGTGGAGGCGGTGCTGACCATGGACATGATTTCCAACGTCAGGGCTGGAAACGGCTATATTGATTCAACCCGGGTCAGGGTCTTCAGCGATGACCCGAATGATTCTAGCAGCCGTGAACTGGCCAGGTACGTAAAGAAGATTGCCGAACAGGTTTATCCTTCCTTTGAAGTCAACCTGATTTACCGGGCGGACCGCTTCGGGCGAGGCGGAGACCACACGCCGTTCGTGCAGGAAGGCTATGCCGGGATCCGCTTTACCGAGGCCAGGGAAAACTATTCCATCCAGCATACCACCCAGGACGTAATTGAAAATCTTTCCGTTCCGTATTGTGCCGATGTGGCCAGAATTGTTCTGGCTTCAACCCTGTCGCTGGCCTGTGCTCCGGAAGCGCCGGTGGTTACCTCGGACAGGGGAGGACCGCTTCTCGGCCGGGGCCAGGGCTATGACGCCGAGCTGCGCTGGAAGTGGGAAGGGGATATGGAAAAGATTTCTGGCTTCAAAGTCTATGTCAGGGATACCAAGGCTCCGTTCTGGGAGAGGTGTTATTTTGCCGGGAAAACAGATTCTTTCATCCTGAAGAATGTTTCCATCGATGACCTGACCTTTGGGGTCTCGGTCCTTGGGGTGAACGGGTTCGAAAGCCTGGTTTCCGTTTACCGGATGCCCTCGCGTCGCCGGGCTGAATATATTTTCCAGGAAATCAAGTGAAACAAGCTGAGCGACCTTTATAAAATCCAGGCATCAAAATTAAAATGGAAAATATGGCAGAAAGCAGTTTTCTTCCGCGTTCTGTAATTACAGTCCAAAATTCAGACCGAGCTGAAAGGTGCTGGAAGCCAGGGCCTCTGAGTCCCTGACCCTGGCCAGAGGAAGCCTGACCGAGCCGGCCAGCGAAATTTTTTTAAGGCCCAGAGACAGTCCGCAGGTAAGGTAATCGTTTATTCCCAGAAAGCTATAAGAATCATGGATATATCCGGCCAGCAGATGAAAAGTGACGGTTCCCTCAGCCCCCAGTTTTCCGCTGTAATCAACACCCCCTGAAAACTTAAAGGTGTCCTTCTCCAGGGGCCAGTGATAGATGAACCACAGGTCGGAAACGTACTGATTACCCCCGGAAAAATGCCGCCAGTTCCAGTAGGCAAGGTCAGAATAAAGATCCAGGCTTTCCGAGATATTAATCCGGCCGCTCAGACAGATGACCAGGGGAAACCGGAAAAAAGACTCGTATTTATAGGAATCATAAACATAGCCGGTGTCCGAGCTCCTGTATATAAACTCCTCTTTTACCTTCATTTTGTACTCCGGTCTTATCACCAGAGCCAGGGTCAGGCTCCGGGTTGTCTTCCAGGTCAGACCGAACTGAAGGTTGAACCCGTTCATGTCATATCTGTACTCGGATTCTAAAGAATAGTAATCATCCCGGTACAGATGATCCAGACTGCCGCGGCGAAAATTCAGAGAAATCCCCAGAGAAAATCGATCGTTAATCCGGCGGCCAAGGCCAAACTGAAAGCCGTGGAGTTTTCCATCCTGAATAATGGAATCGTTGCCGTAAACGATGGCTTCAGGACGGTTGAATTCTTCCAGCAGAGAGTAACCGATGGCCAGCCTCCAGGCGCCGAATCCAAAAACCAGGCCGGCAAAATCAGGGTTCAGGGTTTTCCGGTTGTAATCAAACCATTTGTTTTCGTCATTATATGAATTTCCGCAAAAGGCAATCATGAAGCGGCCGGAAATTGCCAGCTGCAGATTTTCGGTCAGGCCCAGAACTCCGGGGTTGAGAAAAGCGGCCTGAGGCCCGACCTGACTCAGGATGGTCTCTCCGGCGGCCGTGGCCAGAGGAGAATAGATTCCCAGCTGGTTGCGACTTAAAAGAGGTAGCCCGTATTCAAACGGCTGGGCCCCGAGTTTAACTCCGCTGAAAAAGAGAACCAGCAAAAACAAAAAGCCTGATATTTTTTTAGATAAACAAATCATCATCAGTTTACTCCCCATTCAGAAATTTTATCAGTTGTCTTTGGTTGAATCAATTTATTTGTTATGTTTGATAGTGGTTCAATTGGCAGGACCGGGTGATGGGGGTATATAATAAATGTAAATAAATTAAGCCTAATAGGAGCAAAGATGAATCAGCCAGAGAAGAAAGATAATCCGAACAAGATCAGGCACCTGGTTGGAGTGATGAGCGGCAAGGGAGGGGTGGGGAAGTCCACGGTGACTTACCTGACGGCCCTGGCCCTGAAGGAGAAAGGTTTTAAGGTGGGCATCCTGGATGCAGATATTACCGGGGCCAGTATCCCGCGTATCATGCATCTTCCAAAATATGAAATGAAGGTCTGCGGCGATTTCATCTGCCCGGTTGAAACCGACCAGGGTTTGAAGGTGATGTCGATAAGCTTCCTGGTCGATAACGAGGAACAGCCGGTCATCTGGCGCGGCCCGCTTCTGTCCAAGGCCATCCAGCAGTTCTGGGGAGAGGTGCTATGGGGCGAGCTGGATTACCTGGTAATTGACATGCCGCCCGGGACTTCTGATGTGGCCATAACGGTCATGCAATCATTCCACCTGAGCGGTTTCATCTTTGTCACCACGCCCCAGGACCTGGTCTCGGTGGTGGTGGCCCGCTCCATGCAGATGGCCGAAAGGATGAAGGTGCCGGTTATTGGCCTGGTGGAGAATATGAGCTATTTCGTTTGCCCGCACTGCGGGGAAAAGACCAGCTTTTTCGGGCAAAACGAGACTGAAAAGCTGGCCAGGCAATTTGGCACGGAATTGATTGTCCGGATTCCGACCAGCCTGGAACTGGCCCGGATGCCTTCCCATGGCCTGGACCTGTCCAGCCCGCTGGTGTCGGAAATTCTGGATAAGCTGGGTCAAAAAATCATCGAGAAGTTAGGCTGAGGCCAGTAGCAGATAGCTATCCCTGGCCGGGGAAGGCGAACTTATGGAGGACAACCGGCTTCGGGAGAAAATGCGGCAGAGTTAAGGTAAGAATTTTTCAGGCATAGCCCCGATTCCCCGGTCTGAGGTATCAACCTTAGCTCTTTAAGAATTGAGGTTACAGAAGATAGGTAGCCTATTTTTTTTCAAATCGGCACCTTGTGATAATAACTTTTCCTTGCGATCCCGGTTGACTGTCTGGATTGTGGTTTGAGCTTCCTGATTCAAGGGCAGAAAAGGAACCCGGCCTCAATTGAGATTTTAGAAGAGTTGGTATAAGATGTTTCAAAATCTCGAAAAAGGAAGGCAGAAATCATGAAAAATATAAAGCAAACAAAACCCTATTTTGCTCTATTTGTATTCTGTCTCATTCTGGCCTCAGGCTTGCTGGCAAGCGGTATTATGGATTCAGGCCAGCAGGCCGAGCCCAGGTCCGAGGCCGTGGCCAGAAGCAGTGGTAGCACCCTGGTAGAAGTGCCCAGCCGGATTCAAAATGTTATCGTCTATCCCGATAGAGCCCAGGTTGTAAGAAAGGGGCAGGCCGGAATTGGCCCGGAGACCAGGGCCCTGGTTTTCAGGGGACTTCCGGGAACGATAATCCCGGGCTCGGTCAGGGTGTCGGCCAGCGGCTCGGCTCCCGCCAAGATTTTGGGAGTGGAGACGAGTCGGGAATTCCTGGAAGCCAGCGAGCTTCCGGAAGTTAAAAAGCTCGTGGACGAGATAAACTCGGTTGAAGCCGAGATCAGCCGAATCAAGGGTCAGGCGGCCATTCTCGATTCCCAGGAAAAATTTCTGAATTCTTTTGGTGTGGCCCTGGGCGGCCAGGTTTCAAAAGAACTCCTGGCCGGACGTCCCGACCTGGCCGGTGTCGATAAGTTTGTTGATTACCTGGGAACCAGGTTGCAGAGCATCCAGAAGGGCCGACAGGATAACGCCAGGGCTCTGGCTGAACAGCAGGCCAAACTGGAAGCCCTCAAGAAAAAGCTTAATGAAATCATGCCAGCCGGCTCCAGGGAACAGTCCGTGGTCAATGTCCTGGTTGAAGCCGCGCAGTCGACCCAGCTCCAGGTGGAGTTAATTTATGCGGTCAGCCCGGCCCGCTGGGCCCCGGTCTACATCGTCAAAGCCCTGCCCGAGTCAGGAGAAGTCGAACTTACGTTAGCCGCCGTTGTCACCCAGAAGACCGGAGAAAACTGGGACAATGCCAGGCTATTTCTTTCTACCAGCCGGCCGACGGCCGGCCAGCAGCCGGGAGAACTTCCTCCCTGGTACCTGGATTTTGTCCAGCCGAGGCTGATGCGAGCCGCGGCCAGAGACCTGGCCGAAAGCAAGATGGCGGTTGAAGCTGAAGCTGCCCCGGCCCTGGCTTTTGAGGAGACGGCCGAGACAGTTGAAACCTGGCTGGGGGTTAATTTTGAAATCAAGAAACCCTGGACCATCCTGAGCGACGGGTCCGAACGTCGGGTGCCCATCGACTCTCAGAAAATCCCGGCTTCCTTTGACTACCTGGCCATTCCCAAGCTCCAGGAGCAGGTTTTCCTGCGCGCGGCCTTCAAGAACACGCTGCCCTATCCGTTACTCAGCGGAAAAAGCGACCTGTTCATTGCCCAGGATTTTGTCGGGTCCCTGATGATGCCACTGATTCCGGTTAATGACGACTTTAAGCTCTTTTTCGGTGAGGATAACCGGGTCAAAGTTAAAAGGGAGCTGGTCAGGCGGGAAAAAAGCGGGCCGGCTTTTCTGGGTAAGAACGAGAGGGTCAACCAGGTTTTCCGGATTACCATTGAGAACCTGAGGAACAGGCCGGTGGAAATTGAAGTTCAGGACCAGATACCGGTAAGCCAGAACACAAAAATTGAGGTCAAGGACGTGAAGATATTGCCGGCGCCTTCCAGCCGGGATGAAAAAGGCATTCTGACCTGGAAACTGAAACTCAATCCGGCCCAGAAACAGGAAATTACCATCGAGTTTACAGTTGAATATCCAAAAGACAGCCGGGTAATGGGTCTTTGATCCGTTCGCTGTGCGGACTAATCTGCCAGGGCTTCGGTGGTGGCTGGTTGATTCCAGGTCGGACAGTCAATTCTTTCCGCCGGGCATTGTGGTCTGCGATGGTTTGGCTTCTTTATTTATGGAACCTAGGAAAGATGGCGACCTTCCTATCCAGATTTTGCCCTTAAAAGCTAGTGTACAAAATAGTTCGCAAATTGATTTAGGAGGACGAGCCATCGTAATATCTCCTTTTCAAGACTTCAACCTTAAGAAAGGAGTATTTTACTTACGATGGCTCAAAGAGATTATAAGGGATT
>QUAH01000019.1 GCA_003426165.1 Candidatus Saccharicenans subterraneus | reverse complement strand
GATTATGCCTACATCAAGCCGGAGAGGTTCAGGCAGGTGTTAGAAAGTTCGGTGGCCCAGGCTGCTAACTAAGGCTTAAAATGGAGATCTTACGGTGGCCAAATTGCGAACAAAACTTGACATGGCCCTGGTTTGTGTTCGGAAAGAACACAACATTAGAAATTCCCATAGATTACTCTGAGTGGTTCCTTTGACCGGGATGGTTTCCGGGGCAGGGCCCCCGAAAACCTATTCCTGGCCCGCCGAAAAAACCGGTTTGTTTGCGTTCGGTTAGGTACTTTTTGAAGAAAGTTTGGCTGGGCCCTTAAGGCTCAAAAAAAATGTTTTTTGTCATTGATGGTTTAGAGGCGGGTGACTATTAAAAATTCATAACGGAAGAAGCCCATTTTTTATGATAATAATTTAATTAAAGAGGCCATTTTCCCGGGCTGAAATTTCAAAAAAAATTCAATAAATTGGATAAAATTATATAAATTTGGATTTATCGTCCCCAAAACGCATTTTTCTTACTTATAACTAATTGATAAATAATAATTTATGATTTTACTTCGATTGGCACGATATTTGCTTTCCTAAATAGAGCTATTTGGGTGCTGCTTTTTTGTAATTTTTTAGAAAAGGAGGTGAAAATAGAGAAGGGCAATATCCAATGAAACCTTGATCTAAGGGTTGGGTGCGCATCACCCAGGGCAAGGGGTTTTGATCCTACCTTAAAGAGGAGGAGGAATGAAAAAGCTTTTAACCGTTTTCTTTGTGTTACTCCTCGCAGTTTCACTCGGTGCCCAGCAGAGAACCGGAAACCTTTTCGGTAAAGTCGTAGACACCGAGGGCACTCCGCTGCCTGGAGTAACAGTCACCATCACCTCTCAGTTCTTCGCTCCCATGACGGCTGTGACCTCGGCCGAAGGAGCCTTCAGGTTCCTGTCGCTGCCTCCTGGCAGAGACTATTCCGTTAAGCTGGAGCTGACCGGCTTCAAGACGGTCGTTCAGACGGGCATCGTGATCGAGGTCGGCGCCAACGCCAACCTGACCTTCACCATGGAGCCCGGCGGAATTGAGGAAGAGGTTACGGTTACCGCCATCACCCCGGTCGTCGACACCAAGAAGACCTCGGTCGGCACCAACGTCACCCAGGAAGTCCTGCAGGGGCTGCCCACAGCCAGAGACCCGTGGGTCATCCTGCAGATGGCTCCCTCGGTCATCGTCGACCGTGAAAACGTCGGCGGCGCTGAATCGGGACAGCAGTCCAACTACGTAGCCCGCGGGGCCAACACCTACAACAACAACGTCTGGGCTATGGACGGCATGGTCATTACCGACCCGGCGGCCATCGGAGCCTCACCGTCCTACTATGACTTTGATGCCTTCGAGGAAATGCAGATTTCCGTTGGCGGCAACGACGTTACGGTTCAGACCGGTGGTATCGCTCTGAACATGGTCACCAGGAGAGGCAGCAACCGGGTTACCCTCGGCGGCCGTTTCTATCTTACCGATAGAAAGTTCCAGGCACAGAACACCGAAAAGGTGGCAGCCATCAAGGCCGTGGAAAATCCCACCAATGCCAGCAACCTGTTCCAGGGCGTTAACTACATCAGGCAGAACAAGGACTACGGGTTCAACCTCGGTTTCCCGATCTTAAAGGACAAGGCCTGGGCCTGGTTCTCCTACGGTGTCCAGGACATAAAGACGACCACCGTTTACGGGACTGTCGATGACTCCCTGCTGGATAACTACGTGGGCAAAATCAACGTCCAGCCCATTCAGAGCAACCGTTTGGAAATCTTCTACCATTCGGGCAACAAGCAGAAATGGGGTCGTTCGGCCAGCAGCTCACTGCCTGATGGTTACAAGCAGGGCGGCCGCTTCTACTTTGGCAGCCCCATCCTGAAGATCCAGGACGAGCAGATGATCGGGAACAACCTGTTCCTGTCCTTCAAGTTCGGATATTCCGATGCCGGTTTCAGCCTCATCCCGATGATGGACCAGGACTGGAACGATGTGCCGAGATGGGATGTTGGTGCCCAGAGATGGTATGGCTCCGAGTGGAGATACTACGTTGAACGCCCCGTCTACCAGTATAACTTCATGGCCCAGTACTTCAACGACAACCTCCTGGGCGCCAGCCACGAGTTCAAGTTCGGCGTGGATTATGCCAAGAGAAAACAGTATGTTGAGTCAGTTTACAACGGCAACATGTACTATAACTATAACTACCGGGCCACGGATACAGCCTGGGATGTCACCGGCGACGGTATCCCGGATGCCATGAGCGCCATCTATCCCACCGATTATGCCCAGAGGATAAAGTATTTCAGCTTCTGGCGTGGCTATTACCGTGACCAGAGGGTTAATGCTCTCGGCCTCTATTTCAGCGACACCATCACCTTCGACCGCTTCACCGTTATACTGGGCTTGAGGTGGGACTACCAGCTGCCCTACCTGAACCCGTTCACCCTGAAGGCCATGGACGGTGGAGAGGCCTGGCAGAAGATTGCCGGAACCGATGTGCAGGCTGCGCTGGATGCCCTGCTGCCCGGCCTGGAAATTCCCAAGAGGTACCACTATTATTATGACCCGGCCACCAACACCATCTCCGACAAGAAGTTCCTGTGGTCGATCTTTTCACCCAGAATCGGTTTTACCTGGGACGTCATGGGCGACGGCAAGACCCTGCTGAAGCTCAACCTGGCTCAGTACGGCGACTTCATGGGCACCGGCTGGGCTGACTGGGCTGCACCCTCGGGCACCGGCGGCTGGATGGACTTCTGGTGGGATGATGCCAACAAGAACAACATCCTTGAATTCACCGAGCTGTACTGGCTGTGGAGGACCAACCCGCCGGCCGGAACCAGCTACTACTCCCGCTACAATGTGTTTACCTCAACCGGCACCTTCATCGGCGACAACAACCTGGATGGCGATGGAGACAACTTCAGCGATGCCGCCGGCTACTACTGGGGCGGCTATGACCCGAACGACCCGCAGGCCTTCGGTGAACCCTACACCTCGACCAGGAAGGGCGTTACCTCCAGCCGGACCAAGGAAGCCATGCTGACCCTGGAAAGGGAAGTCCTGCCAAACTTCGCCGTTCAGTTAGTCGGAACCTACAGAAGGTATGACAAGATGAACTGGTCGCTGAAGTACTGGATTGATTCCGAGACCGGCGATAGAATCTACCCGGATTCTTCCTCAACGTATTTTGCCGACAGGGGCACTCCGGAAGCCAGCTACTACAACAGCTCCACCGGCCAGACCTTCATCCCCGACACCAAGGAAGCTCCAAACCATCACTGGTACACCGCTACCGCTGCCTACAACGCCTATTCTCCATATGCCGAGCGCCAGCTGCGGCCCAACTACTACATGGATTATTTCGGTATCGACCTGATCTGGAACAAGAGGCTGGCCAACAAGTGGATGATTAACGGCAGCTTCTCCTGGCAGTGGCAGGCCCAGCAGTATGGTGAGGGCAGCTACCTCGACCCGACCACCATCTGGGCTTTTGACGGCAAGCCGCAGGCTGCCTACATCGGCGGTGCCTCCGGTAAGATCAACCAGTACACCTACACCCGCTGGATGTTCAAGATTGCCGGACTCTACCAGCTGCCTTATGACATCAACGTTTCCGGAACCTTCAACATGAGAGAAGGCTGGGTGTTGACCGAGTACTTCACCCTGACTGACTACCGCATCCCGGCCACCGACAGCAGAAGCAACACCATCTACATGGACTATTTCGGAACCGACCGGCTGCCGCTGTTCTACAACCTGAGCCTGAGAGTGGAAAAGATGCTGCGCCTCGGAAACACCGGCCGCATCTACATCATGCTGGACGTCTTCAACGTGCTCAACAAGATGATCGAGAACCGCCGCTACATGAAGAACTGGGGCACGGTCAGAGTCTACGGCGACAGCTCGGGTAATATCGACTGGACCAGAACCACCTTCACTTACAATACCACCTACAATGCTCTGAACGAAGTTCTGAACCCGAGAGTGGCCAGGCTCGGTGTCCGTTTCGAATTCTAATAGCAGCAGACTGCTGAGCTGATGTTCGGGCCCTCCTCCCCCGGCGGGGAGGAGGGCCTTTTTTTTAAGAGGGGACACCTGCAAGTGTCCCCTTTTTACACCGAGGCGCCTCCATAACTTATTTTTTATCAGCATGTTGGAAAATCGGAAATTGGGGACACCTTTAAGTGTCCCCACCACCTTGTAGGCAAGGGTGGGCAAGCCCGAAGCGTGGAGGTTACCTTGAGGCTATCTTCCCTGGCCTTTCCGGGCGAACTGGCATAAAGGTTGCTGTATTTATTTGCGAGGCCCAATTGTGATAAAATTTAGGCCGGGCCTTAGCCGGAAAATCACAGTGGCGTGGCGGAGGTTTAAGATGAAAAAAATCTTGATATTTATGGTCGCTGCTCTAATTCTTACAGGCTTGCTCTTTGCCCAGGAATATAAAGGAAAAGGGCGGGCCATGGGAGTGGTCACTGATGAGCAGGGCAATCCCCTGGAAGGTGTGACTGTAAAATTATTTTACGTGAAAGGCCAGCAGGGGTTCAGCGTCAAGACCGATAAGGATGGCAAGTGGGTGGCCGCCTGGATCAGGGGCGGGCAGTGGAACATAGACTTCGAGAAGATCGGCTATGCCCCCAAAAAAATTGCGGTCGAGTTGCAGGAGTTCCAGAAAAACCCGGAAATCAAGATCACCATGGTTAAGGTGGAAGGCCTGGTGGTCACGGAAGAAATAAAGGAAATGCTGGAAAAGGGCAACAAGCTTTTTGATGAGCAGAAGTACGATGAGGCCCGGGTGGTCTACGAGGAAATCATGGCCAAGTTCCCCGATGCCTATCCTATCTGGAAAAACGTGGGCAACTGCTATTTTGCCATGGAGAAGTATGCCGAGGCCGAGCAGGCCTACCAGAAAATCCTGGAGAAGGACGCCAACAACGCCGATGCCATGGTGGCCATAGGCAATACCTACCTCAACCGGGGAGACAAGGACAAGGCCTTTGAATGGTACGGCAAGGTCAACGTGGACAAGATTACCGACCCGGTGGTCATCTACAACGTGGGCACGATGTATTACAACAACAGCCGGTTCGCCGAGGCCCTGGTTTATTACCAGAAAGCAGTCGAGAAGCAGAAGAATTTTACCGACGCCCTGTACCAGCTCGGGTTGACCTATCTTAACCTGCAGAAAAACCAGGAAGCCATTAACACCTTTGAAGAATATTTGAAAGTCGATTCCGAGTCCGGTCGGGCCGACCAGGTCAGGGCCTTCCTGAGCTATCTGAAGAAGTAAGGCAAGTGTAATCTTATAGTTATAGTTGGCAAATAGCCCGGGCCCGGAAGAAGAAAATAAAATAGAAGAGATTATAAGAGCTCTCTTCTTGAAGAAGCCGGGTATAATGGATTTGGGTTGAACGGCCTGTTCATTTATATTTATTGTTCGGGCTGATTTTCTGGTCAGGGTTCGGAGAACCTCGGGTGCCGGAATTAGGTCAGGGGTGCGGGACTGCAGGCCGATAAAGATGAATATGAGTAAGAAAAAAACATTCAGCCAGCCCGGGCCTGATAATGAGGGCGATGGAGAAGGCGGGCGGAAATTTTTGGTTTTTGCAGACGTTATCATCCCGGCTCGGGGCGAGTGGGATTTCTGGAGAGCTCGTGAATATAGCCAGGTTAGCAGTTAAAGAAAGGCCGGGAAAGCCAGAATAATTTAATATTTTAATTAAGGGGGTACGGGGTGCGGGAAAAGAAACAAAGGAAAAGAATAGCGGTTCATTTTTCACTTTATTTTTATGCTGCGGTTCTGGTCATCGTGGCTGTGGGCAGCCTTTTTCTTGTGGCCTGCGGCGGCTCGCCCAGGGTGAAGCTCGACCCGGAAAGCCAGGAATTCTATGACATCGCCCAGATGATTATGAGCCGGGAAGAGTCCAAGATTTTTCGGCTTCTGCCCGATGCCGAGTCCCGGAAGGAATTCATAAAAGAGTTCTGGGAGAAGCGCGACCCGTTCCCGGACACGCCAAAGAACGAGTTCAAGGACGAGTTCATGGCCCGGATAATTTATGCCGACCAGAGGTTCAAGGAAGGTGGCAAGGGACGGAATACCGACCGCGGGCGGATTTACATTTTCATGGGCCCGCCGGACAAGTTTGAAGAAATTTTTACCCACGAGGACACCTCAGTCCGGGGGTCGGTGATTTACTGGTACTATTACAATTACAACCTGGGCATCGAGTTCGTGGACGAAAAGGGAACCGGCCAGTACCGGATCAGGCGGTACGAGGGGGACTTCTTCGAGGCCATGGACATCCTGAAGCTGGGCGGCTCATTTGGGCCGGATAATATTTTCAAGCGGCGGCTGGTCAAGTTTCAGCTTGATTATGACAAGAAGGAGAAAAAGGTCACCATCGTGCTACCGGCCAAGGATTTGAATTTCAGCGAGGACGAGGAAGGGGCCTTCTACGTCGACCTGGATTTTGTGTTCTACCTTTACGACCGGGCGGGGAGAAGGCTCGGCAAGTACACCGAGAACCGGGTGTTCAAGGCCACCATCCAGGAATACCCCGACCTCAAAGAGGTTCCCTTTTATTTTGATTTTGAGCTGCCTGAGGGGAAGGGTTACATCGACGTGACCATCTCGGGCCGGGGTGAAAAGAGCGGCCGCATCCGCCGCCTCTTCGAAATCAAATAGGGGACACCGTACACTGTCCCCTTTTTGCGCCGCGGTGCCTCCATAATTTATTTCTTATCAGAAATTTAGGAAATCAAGAATTGGGGACACCTTAAAATGTCCCCGTTTTGTCTTTTCCTAACCGATTCATAATTAACGAAATACAGACATGTTCACCACTGAAAAGGGGACACCTTAAGGTGTCCCCTGTTTTTTTATGGTAAAATGGAAGAAATTTTTTTCAGGAGTTTGAGATGAAATTCGCCAGGATAATCTTAATCGCCCTGATTGCTTCGGCCGTCCTGGTTTCCTGCGGCGGCCAGAAAAAGGAGAAAAAGGAAGTGTCTGAAAACCCATTTTTCACCGACTGGACGACACCCTTCGGCGCCCCGCCCTTCGACCGGATTAAAGTTGAACATTTCAAGCCGGCGGTCCTCGAGGGAATCAAGCGCCACCAGGAAGAAATAAAAGCCATTGCCGAAAATCCCGAGCCACCGACCTTCGCCAATACACTGGAGGCCCTGGACCGCAGCGGCCTGTTCCTCGACCGGGCAGAGAAGGTCATGGAAAACCTGCTTTCGGCCCATACCAGCGATGAGCTGCAGGCGGTGGCCCAGGAGCTGGCCCCGGCGCTTTCTGCCCATTACGACAGTATTTTTCTCGATGCTAAACTTTTCGCCCGGGTAAAGGCGGTTTATGACCAGCGCGACCAGCTTAATATGAACCCGGAGCAGAAGCAGCTCCTGGAGAAGTTTTACAAGGATTTTGTTCGAGCTGGCGCCGGCCTGGACGAGGCCAAAAAAGCCCGGCTTAAGGAAATCAACCAGGAGCTGGCCGTCCTGGAGCTGAAATTTGCTGAGAACGTGCTCAAAGAAACCAACGCCTTCGAGCTGGTGATTGAAAACGCCGCCGACCTGGAAGGCCTGCCCGCCAACGTGGTGGCCGCCGCGGCTGAAGCGGCCAAAGAGAGGGGCAAGGAGGGCAAGTGGGTGTTCACGCTCCACAAGCCGAGCCTGATTCCTTTCCTGCAGTACTCGCCGCGACGCGAGCTCCGGGAGAAAATCTTCAAGGCCTACATCAACCGCGGCAACAACGGAAACGAGCGTGACAACAAGGCCCTGGTGGCCCGGACCATCGCCCTCAGGATCGAGAAGGCCGGCTTGCTCGGTTACAAAACCTGGGCCGATTACGTGCTCGAAGAAAACATGGCCAAGACGCCGGAGAACGTTTACAGGTTCCTGGACCAGGTCTGGAAACCGGCCCTGACGCGGGCCAGGGAAGAGGCGGCCGAGCTCCAGAAGCTTATCCGGGCCGAGGGCGGCAACTTCAAGCTGGAGCCATGGGACTGGTGGTATTACGCCGAGAAGCTGCGCAAGCAGAAATATGCCCTGGACGAAGAGATGCTTCGCCCCTATTTCAAGCTGGAGAATGTCATCGACGGCGTGTTCCTGCTGGCCAACAAGCTTTACGGGTTGAAGTTCGAAGAGCGGAAGGACATTCCCGTCTATCACCCCGAGGTCCGGGTGTTCGAGGTCAAGGAAGCCGACGGGCGGCTGGTGGGTATTCTCTATACCGATTATTTCCCGCGGGCTTCCAAGGGAGCCGGGGCCTGGATGAACGCCCTGCGCGATGAATACAAAGTGGGCGGCGAGCGCATCGCCCCGCTCATCATCAACTGCGGTAATTTCACAAAATCAACGCCGGAGCAGCCATCGCTACTGAGCTGGGAAGAGGTGACCACGCTTTTCCACGAGTTCGGGCATGCGCTGCATGGTTTGCTTACGGATTGCACGTATTTAAGGCTGACGGGGACCAACGTGGCCCGCGATTTCGTTGAGCTGCCCTCGCAGATCATGGAAAACTGGGTGGCCGAGCCCGAGTTTTTAAGGTTGTTTGCGCGGCATTACCAGACCGGCGAGCCGATACCCGATGAACTGGTGGCCAAGATTAAGAACGCGCAATATTTTAACCAGGGCTTTATCACGGTCGAATACATGTCGGCCTGTTACCTGGACATGGACTGGCACGTGCTGACAGCGCCGGTGAAGGCCGAAGAGGTTATGGACTTTGAGAACAGGTCGCTGGCGAGAATCGGCCTGATACCGGAAATCGTGGTGCGTTACCGCAGCCCGTATTTCAGCCACATCTTTGCCGGTGGCTATTCGGCCGGTTATTACAGCTACATCTGGGCCGAGGTGCTGGACGCCGACGCCTTCGAGGCTTTCAAGGAGAAGGGGCTGTTTGATGCTGAAACGGCCAGGGCTTTCAGGGAGAATATCCTGGCCCGCGGCGGCAGCGAAGACCCGATGACCCTGTACGTGAAGTTCAGGGGGAGGGAGCCGAAGGTCGAGCCGATGCTCCGTCGCCGCGGCCTCTGAACAGGGGACACCTTTAAGTGTCCCCATTTTTAATATGGCGGCTCAACAGCCGCGCCGCTAATATATTTATAATCTATAGCTTAAGCTTGTTGATGACGGCACAAAAAAGGGGACACCTTTAAGTGTCCCCTTTCTTATTTTTATCTTCTTAGTAGGGACATTTCCTGTTATGTAAATCCCTTAGGGATGCCTGAGAATGTGAGAATAATAAGGGACAGATCCTTTATTGATGCAGATTGGTACCTGATTTTTTCTGGCCTGGCCTTCCTTCAAGGAATATGGCAAACCTTCTGCTGGGGCAAATAATGCTTTGAAATGTGCGCGGCTGGCCCCCCAAAAAATTATGTTTTGAAGGCCAGCGGCTGGCCCGGTCGAATCCAATTATCAAGACAGGGAAAAAATGAATTAAGATGAGAAATCAAAATTAATCGGGTCAATTTGTTAATGTCTATTATGAAGCAGGAAGATAAATCTCATATATGAATGGGTATTCATATGTTAGCGGCATGTGAGGTGGTTTTTTTCTAATTAAGTTCTGTGGTGTGTCCCGGGATGCCGTATTCCGGGTGTGCTATGGGCTTTTGGGCCAGATAATACGGCAGATTTGGGGACACTGTAAGGTGTCCCTGTCAGACCTTTCTCTAACCGACTCATAAATAATGAGGTAGCGGCGGGCCAACCGTGGAAAAGGGGACACCTTAAGGTGTCCCCTGTTTGTATGGTGTCCGCTGCTTAAATTAATGGTAAAATGGGCGAAGATTGATGCTCTGATACCAGGAGGGACTGCGATGACAAAAAAAATCAAAGACGAGCTCAAAGAGAAGGTCTTCGACAGAAGAAAGTTCCTGGCGGCCGGGCTCAGCCTGGTCGGCCTTTCCGCACTCGGCAGCAAGAAGCTTCTGTCCTCGGGCCTGAAAATGGGGGAGAGCCCGGTGGGTGCTTCTCCACGTGTGGCATCTGTACATGGAGCCAACCTTTCAGGCGCAGGTCATGGCCCCTCCAGCCCGCCATCATCTTCAGCTTCCGGCGTTTTCCCCGTTGATCCCCTGGCCCCGGCCGGCAAGTCCCGGGTCCTGCTGATCAAAACCGACGACCGGGCCGATGGCGTCCGCAAAGCCTTCTCCTTCTTCAAGGACCGCAACCCCTTCCAGGGCAAAAAAGTCTTGGTCAAACCCAACTTCAACACCTCCGATGAAACCCCGGGCTCAACTCATCCCGACACCCTCAGGGAAATCCTGAGCGAACTGCGAAAGGCCGGCGCCCGCGAACTGTCCATCGGCGACCGCAGCGGCCCCGAGCCTACCGAGCAGGTCTTCGATAAAAAAGGAATCCGCCAGCTGGCCGCGGCCTTCGAGGCCCGTCTCCTCAACTTCGACGAGCTCGGACCAGACGGCTACATCAAGGTCACCCCGCCCGGCTCTCACTGGCAGGACGGTTTCCTGGTGGCCCGGCCCGTGGTTGAAGCCGAAGCCCTGGTCTCCACCTGTTGCCTCAAGACCCACCAGTACGGCGGCATCTTCACCATGTCCCTCAAAAATTCCGTGGGCGTTGTTCCGCGCAAGGGTTATACCTACATGCGCGAGCTCCACTCCTCCCCGCATCAGCGCCGGATGATTGCCGAGATAAACTATGCCTACCGGCCGACCTTCGTCATCCTCGACGGCCTGGTGGCCTTTGTTGACCAGGGGCCGATGACCGGGCCGCGAAAGGAAGCCCACGTCTTCCTGGCCGGAGTCGACCGCGTGGCCATCGATGCGGTGGCCGTGGCCATCCTTAAAGAGCTTGGCTCAAACGACGCCATCATGAAGCCGCGTGTTTTCGAGCAGGAGCAGATTGCCCGGGCAGCCGAACTTGGCCTCGGCGTCAGCTCGCCCGACGAGATCATAATCGAAACGCTCGATGCCCCCAGCGCCGACTACGCCGCCCGAATCCGCCCCCTCCTCACCTAAGAAGAGGGGACACCTGCAAGTGTCCCCACGACGGCAGGTTGTAACCGGTTGATAATCAATAAATTAAATTTTGGCCTGCCGAGCGATTTTTAGGCTAAATTGCAGACCCACCCACAATATGTTTAATATCTTTAACTTACACGAGGCATGGCCGGCACACAAAGAGGGGACACCTGCAGGTGTCCCCTCTTTTCAATCCCAGGCCCTGAGGTTCTCTCTAATCTGCTCATGGCTGGCCATGGCCACGGCCATGGTGTGAACCACGTTCCTCTGCATAATCCAGCGCAGGGCCCCGGCATAGCTCGGCCTGACCTCCGCTGACGTAGCATAAGGTCCCCCGGAACAGGTCTTCATGGCCACCAGCCCGACGCCTCTCTCCCTGGCCTGCCGGAGCTCCCTTTCCAGCGCGTCCTGGTCCCAGCTGCTCTTCCGCCCCGTGTTCATGTGGACATAGGCGCCTTTATGATTATAAGTGGTCATGATGACATCATAAAAGCCCGCCCCATTTTCCGCCCTCACCAGCTCCACCTGGTTCAGATGCGTTGAAAAGCCATGAGCCCTGATGGCCCCCTCCTTTTTCTTTTCCTCGAAAAATTTCATGATTTCGGGATGATGGATAATCGACGCTTCCTCCGCCCCGTGAATTAGCATTATATCGATATAATCGGTATTAAGGGCCCGCAAGCTCGCCGCCAGTGAATCCTCCATCTGCTTCAAAGCCCGGTTGATATCTTCACGCGATTTAAGCTGCTCTCCGGTCAAGTTTACCCGCAGCTTGGACTGGATGATAACTTCCTTCCGCCGGGCTCCCACCGCCCTTCCCACCATGACTTCGTTTTGCCCTCGAAAATAGGAACGGCCGGTGTCCATGAAATTGATACCCGCCCCGAGCACCGCCAGAACCAGGGCTGGCTCCATGGTCCGCGACACACCAAACCCGATGGTCGAAACCCTTAGGCCTGTCTTGCCCAGCTCCTGGTAGCGTGGGGCTTTCGAATCGGGCGAGTCACTGACCCGTTCGGCCTGCCCTTTCTCTGGCGGGTTTATCGCATCCCGCTCAACCCATGAACTCGCCTCCCGGCCCTGCCCCGATGACTCTCCCGCTATTTTTCCGGCGAATCCCGCCAGGGTCGCTCCGGCCAGCCCGCCGCCAACTAGTCTTAAAAATTCTTTGCGCCGCATCTTCTAGATCATCTTAACAGCTCATCTTACTGCTTCATTTTACCAGCGAGACTGTTGTCAGGCCAAATTCTAAAGCCGGCCGGTCAACCGATATTTTCCCGCCTTCTGAAGCTGATTCTGATTTAGATGGAAGACGATCTCCCACCCCACCATCAGCCCATGCTATTTCAGCACCTCGATCTTAATTAAATTGGTCCGGCCCGGAGTTTCGACCGGCGCCCCGGAGGTTACCCCTGCGGTAATCACCACTTCCTGCCCTCTGCTTACGTATCCGGCTTTCCGGGCCGCGTCCAGAGCTATCTGAATTAATTGGTCAGTGCTGCCCGCCCTCCTGATCAAAATTGGCTCAACTCCCCAGACCAGCGCCAAACGCCTGAAAGTCTCTTTAAGAGGAGTGGCCGCTATTATGGGTTGCCGCGGACGATACTTGGCTGTCAGCCTGGCCGTGCTTCCGGTTTTGGTGATCGAGACTATGGCCGCAGCTCCGATCTCGGCAGCCAGGTTAACTGCCGCAAAGCTCACGGCTTCGGGCCAGTTCTTTTCGTTTCCCTGGTCGAGCCTGGATGGCCAGTCAGAGTAAGGGAAACCTGTCTCCGCATCTTCGGCGATCAGCCTCATCATTTCTACGGCCCTGACGGGGTACTTGCCCACGGCCGTTTCTTCCGACAGCATGACCGCGTCAGTTCCATCCAGGATGGCATTGGCCACGTCGGTTACCTCGGCCCGGGTGGGCCGGGGGTTGTCCACCATGGACTTGAGCATCTGGGTGGCGGTTATGGCTAATTTGCCGGAGCGGTTGGCTTTTCTGATGAGCGTTTTCTGAACCAGGGGGATTCTTTCCAGCGGGATTTCCACGCCCAGGTCGCCCCTGGCAATCATTATCCCGTCTGCCGCCTCCAGGATGTCATCGATATTCTTGAGAGCTTCGTGTTTTTCGATTTTGGCAATGACTGGAATTTCTTTTTTCCTTTTCTTGATGAAGTGCCTGGCAGCCATGACGTCGTCTGCATTCCTGACAAAGGACAGGGCCACGAAATCAACCCCGTGCTCCAGGCCAAATTCCAGGTCTTGCCTGTCTTTTTTCGTCAGGCAGGGTATCTTGAGAGACCGGCTGGGCAGGTTCAATCCCTTGTAGGAGCTGAGCTCGCCTCCAACGACCACCCGGCACCTGATGTCGTGATCATCGGTTTCCATTACTTCCAGTTCCAGGGCTCCGTCACTCAACAGCAGCGAATCACCGGGGGAGACTTCGCGCGAAAGTCCGGGATAAGATACCGAAACCATGTGGCTGTCGCCGGGAACTTTTCTATCAGTGAGAGTAAACCTGTCTCCTGACTTCAGGACTATCCGGCCAGCCTGGATGGGACCAATGCGGACCTTTGGCCCGGCCAGGTCCTGAAGTATGGCCAGGGGTCTTTTAAGGGTTGCGGCCAGCCTGCGGGCTGCGGTTATGACCCGGAGATGGCCGGAGGGACGGCCGTGAGAGAAATTCAGGCGTGTCACATCCATTCCGGCCCTGGCCAGCTCGGCCAGTATCGCCGGAGAGGCTGAAGCCGGCCCGATGGTGCAGACAATTTTAGTTCTCGGCATCAGTCCTCGTTTCTCCTTTTATGCGGGGTTATCCCAATGACAGCATTCTATCCGTTTTAGCCCGTCCGGGCAATAATTAAGAGGGGACACCTGCAAGTGTCCCCTCTATCTCGCGCTGTAACCGATTGATAGTAAATAATTTAAAAATTGCAATTTCTGGCGATTTTAGATTCTTTTTACGGTTGCGTCCCCAACATATTTAATATCAGCAAGTTAGATATCGGTAAAGCTGAGCCCAAAAAGGGGACACTGTAAGGTGTCCCCTGTTCTGCTAGATTTTGCTTGCATTTTACCCGCGCTTTCGTGCTACAATATCTCCGCTAAGGCAAAGGAAGCAGGGAAAATAAAAAAATGATTGCAAGCGAGTGTGTCTATTTCTTGTCTTATTTAATTTTAATTTTTAGCTTGTTTCGCTCATTTGGGCTTATTCCTGAGGACAGAATCCCATGTGTGGCATAGTCGGTTACATCGGGCACCAACAGGCCGCCCCCATCCTCCTCGAGGGCCTGCGCCGCCTCGAATACCGCGGCTACGACTCGGCCGGCCTGGCCATCTATAACACCGAAGGCCTCAAAATCCTGCGTTCCGTCGGGAAGATTTCCGCCCTGGCCAGCCTGGTCAACACCTCCTGCCCCCGCGGCACTTTCGGGCTCGGCCATACCCGCTGGGCCACTCACGGTCGCCCCTCCGAAAATAACGCCCATCCCCACAAGGTCAACGGCCTGGCCGTCGTCCACAACGGCATCATCGAAAACTATGCCGAGCTCAAATCCAGTCTTATCCAGCAGGGGCGCGTCTTCGCCTCCGAAACCGACACCGAGGTCATCGCCCACCTCGTCGACCTGGAGCTGCGCGCAAGCCCCACCCCCGACCTCTACCAGGCTGTCCGCCGCGCCCTCGCCCGCGTCGAAGGCACCTACGCCATTGCCGTCATCAGCCACGCCAATCCCGATTACTTCGTCGTGGCCAAGAATTTTTCGCCGCTTATCATCGGCCTGGGCGACGGCGAAAACTTTGTTGCCTCCGATATTCCCGCCCTACTGCCCTTTACCCGCCGCGTCATCACCCTCAAAGAATTTGAAATTGCCCGCATCTACCGCGACCGGGTTGAGCTCTTCGACCTGC
This sequence comes from Candidatus Saccharicenans subterraneus, assembly GCA_003426165.1. Lineage (GTDB taxonomy): Bacteria > Acidobacteriota > Aminicenantia > Aminicenantales > Saccharicenantaceae > Saccharicenans > Saccharicenans subterraneus. The sequence continues at coordinate 17,200 of QUAH01000019.1, read as the reverse complement.
GCACCGGTGAGCCCATCTCCTCGCCGCCCCAGACCGTCACCCTCAGCCTTCAGTCGGCAGAAAAAGCCGGTCACAAGCACTTCATGCACAAGGAAATTTTCGAAACGCCCCGCATCTTCACCGATACCTTCCTCGGCCGCATCAAGCGCGACCCGCCCCGCGTCGTTTTCGACGAGCTCAGCCTCGATCCCGACTCCATCAACCGCATCCTGATCATTGCCTGCGGCACCTCCTACCATGCCGGGCTCATCGGCCGCTACTATTTCGAGGAAATCGCCGGCCTGCCCACCGAGGTTGAATACGCCTCGGAATTCCGCTACCGCCGCTCGGTCCTCCTGCCCGGTGACCTGGCCATCTTCATCTCGCAGTCGGGCGAAACCGCCGACACGCTGGCCGCCCTCAAGGAAGTCCGGGCCCGCGGCCTTAAGACCCTGGCCGTCTGCAACGTCATGGATTCATCCATCGCCCGGGCGGCCGAACAGGTCGTATACACCCGCGCCGGCATAGAAATCGGCGTGGCCTCGACCAAGGCCTTTATCGCCCAGGTGGAGGTGCTCCTTCTCCTGGCCCTTTACCTGGCCCAGGAGCGCGGCCGCCTCGCCCAGTCCGACCTGGCTGCCTTCATCGACCAGATCAGCCGGCTGCCGGCCTTGCTCGAGCGCCAGTTAGCTGCCGAGGAAGCCGTGAAAGAGCTGGCCGCCCGCTTCGTCCGCGCCCACGACTTCATCTACATGGGCCGCGGCCTCAATTACCCGATTGCCCTCGAAGGCGCCCTCAAGCTCAAGGAGATTTCTTACATCCACGCCGAAGGCTACCCGGCCGGCGAGATGAAGCATGGCCCCATTGCCCTCATCGACGAGCAGGTCCCGGTCATGGCCCTGGCCACCCGCGGCAGCCAGCTCAAGAAAATCATCTCCAACCTCCTCGAAGCCAAGTCGCGCGGCGGCATCATCGTCGGGCTCATCAGTCGCGGCGACACCGAGACCCGCGCCCTGCTGGATTACGCCCTCGAAGTGGAAGACGTGGACGAATACTTCCAGCCCTTCATCAACACCGTGCCCCTCCAGCTCTTTGCCTACTTCGTTGCGGACCTAAAGGGTACTGACGTCGATCAGCCCCGCAACCTGGCCAAGAGCGTCACCGTCGAATAAACAGGGGACACCTGCAGGTGTCCCCGAATTTTCATTCCCGCAACGGGTGTATGATCAATAGGTTACAAAAGGCGACAAAAAGTGCCATTTGTGGCAAAACAATGGCGGCGCCAAATTATTCAAAAATAATAAATTAGCGTCAAGCCAGCCGGCGCGAAGCGGGGACAGTTGCAGGTGTCCCCTCTGACCCCCACCTCACCCTTTTTTCACCCCCTTCATCACCCTGAAAAAGAATTGACTCGGCCCGGCCCGATTTAATACAAATTACAGAGAAATTAAATGGACATTAAAGTGGTTGGAATGAGTGGCTGCGTTCGGCGTAAAATTTTCCGCTCCTTCCGCTCCTTTCTTTCCGCCCAGTTCCCCTCCTTTCTTTCTCCATTGCTTTCTCCCCTTCTTTTTCTCCTCATCCTGTCCCTGCTCCTTCCCCCCGCCACAACTCCGCTCTACTCACAGCTTGGCCCGCATCTCTTATTCCGCAATATTTCCATTGAAAAGGGTCTTTCACAAAATTCAGTCCTCTCCGTAGCTGTCGACCACGAGGGCTTTCTCTGGTTCGGCACCGAGTCCGGCCTCAATAAGTTCGACGGCTACCAGTTCACCGTCTACCTTCCCATCGAAGGCGACCCGAATTCCTTGTCCAACTCCTGGATAAATGCCCTCCTGGTTGACCATACCGGAACCCTCTGGGCCGGCACCGAAAATGGCCTCAATGAGTTCATCGCCAAGCGGGAGCAATTTATCCACTACCTCCACGAACCGTCCAACCCGAAATCCCTCTCCTCCTCCCGCATCCTGACCCTTTTTGAAGACCGCGAAGGCCGCCTCTGGATCGGCACTGACCGTGGCCTGAATCTCTTCGACCGCAATACCAAAATTTTTATCCGCTACCAGCACAACCCGGCCCGCCCGCATCAAACCCTCAGCAGCGATCAGGTCCGGGCCATCACCCAGGACCGTCTTGGATATATCTGGATTGGAACTGCCGGCGGCGGCCTCAACCGCCTCGACCCTTCCACCGGCCAAATAATTCAAATCAGGGCCGGAGCCGTTGCCCCCGTCCTCCCCGGCTATGAAAACGAAACAGCCTCTGCTTCCCCGACTGCCCCGAATTTAATCTCTGTGAGGAATGCCCCGTTCACCGCGACATCTTCAGAAATAACTTCCCCGACCTCAACGGCCCTGGACTCAAATTCTGCGGTCAGCAGCTCCGCACCCCAAACTACCGACCCTGCTCCCGCCCCGCGCTATCTTCCTCCACCGACGTCCCATGTAAGAATCAGTTCATCCCTTCCTGATGATTTCATAAACGCCCTGCTTATCGAGCCCGAACCACGCCCGGCCGGGTCCGATCATGGCCGCGACTCCTCAAGCCAATCCAGCCGCTCCACCCCCTCGTCCGCCGACATCATCTGGATAGGTACAGCCTCTTCCGGGCTTATTCGTTATCTTCCGGCCAGCGGCGAATTTAAGATATATTACCAGGCTCCCGCCATCGCTCCAGCTAACGCCGGCAATCCGGCCCTCGTCCCCCCTGGCTCGCCAGCCGCGGCGCTTTCAACAAGGCCGGCATCTTCTTTACCGCCCCAATCCCCCCAATCCCTCCAATCGCCTCAATCACCGAAACCGCTTCAATCTACTCCTCCGTCCTCCTCCCCCCAGGCCAGCCCCTCGGCCACTCTCCACACCAGCCCTCAAATCCTCCCTGACCTTTCCTCGATCAGCGACAACGCCGTCAACTGCCTCATCCGCGATCACGACGGTTCCCTCTGGGTCGGGACCGACTCTGGCGGACTCAACCATTTCTATCCTTCCAACGGAATCTTTATATCCTACAAATATAAGTCCTATGACCTTTCCGCCCTCCCCGACAACCGTGTGCTGGCCCTTCTGCGCACTCCCGATGATATCCTCTGGATCGGCACCTACCGCGGCATCAGCCAGCTCAACCTTGAGCGCCAGTATTTCAAGCGCTTTCTCTCCAACCCCCAGGACCCGTTCAGCCTTCAGCAACCGGCGGTCAGGGCTTTCTGCGAACACAGCTCTGGTTTTACCTATGTCGGCACTGACGGCGGCGGCATTTCCGCTTTTGACCTAGAACATAAAATTGTCTTCCACCTTCGGGCCGACCCGCGCAATCCCGATTCTCCCTATTCCCTCAGCAGCGACCGCATTTTCTGCCTGCTCGAGGACCGCGATGCCGACCACACTCTCTGGGTCGGCACTCTCTACGGCGGGCTAAATCGTTACAACCCGGCAACCGGCCGTTTCATCCATTACCGGGCCAATCCTTCCCGCCCGGGCTCTCTGCCCGAGGACCATATCCGCAGCCTGTTGCTCGACCGGAATAATACCCTCTGGGTCGGCACGGTTTCCAGCGGCCTGGTATATTTCGACCGGACATCCAACCGGTTCAAGCGGCCAGTTGTAAACAAAATTAATTTGAACCCGCCGGAGGCTCCAGCCCGGTCTGCTCCCTCCACATCTTCCGCCGGTTCCACCGGATCCAAGCCGGCCAAACCCAACATTAAAGGTGCTTCATACCCCGCTCCGAAGACTGATATTGCCCTCCCTGACCCCATTAACCGTGGCCGCATTTTCTATATGGTTGAGGACCAGAAGGGCAACCTGTGGCTGGCCGATTACGAAACCGGGCTGGTCAGGTTCAACCCCTCATCCGGCGAAGTCGAGATATTCGTCAATGATCCCCGCAACCCGAACTCGCTAAGCTCTAACTCTATCATAAGTGTCTTTATCGATAGCCAGGGCCTGGTCTGGGCGGGCACTAACGGCGGCGGCCTGAATCGCCTTGACCCGGCCACCCTGACCTTCACCCGTTACAACGAAGCTCATGGCCTGCCCTCCTCGGTTATCTACTCGATTCTCGAGGACGATGACGGCTTCCTCTGGCTCAGCACCAACCGCGGCCTTTCCCGCTTCGACCCCCGGACGAAGCATTTCCGGAATTTCGATGTTCATGATGGCCTCCAGGGCTACGAGTTCAATGGCAACTCTCATCTCCGCAGCCGCTCGGGACATATTTATTTCGGCGGCATAAATGGGTTTAACGTTTTTAACCCCCGCGAGATAAAGGAAAGTGATTACCGGCCGCCGGTCCGCCTGACCAGGCTTCTCATCCAGAACCGCCCGGTAAGACCCGAGCAGCAGATTGACGGGAAAACGATACTGAACGATTCCCTGTCCAACACCCGCTACCTTGAGCTCACCTGGAAACACCGGGTGGTGGCCTTTGAATTTGTGGCCCTCGATTATACCTCCCCGGACAAGAATCAATATGCATACATGCTGGAAGGATTTGACCGGGAATGGAACTATGCCGGCAGCAGGCGGTTTGCTTCCTACAGCAACCTGCCGCCCGGCACCTATACCTTCCGGGTGAAAGCCACCAACTGTGACGGGGTCTGGGACGAGGGTGGCGCTTCCCTGGCCATTCGCGTCATTCCGCCCTTCTGGCGCACCTGGTGGTTCTATTTGCTCGAAGTCCTGGCCGTGGCCGGGGCTTTTTACTGGCTTTACAGGTATCGTCTCAGCCGTATCAGCCGCCGCCAGCAGGAACTGGAAAGCCTGGTAGCCCAGCGCACCGAGGAACTGCGCCTGGTCAACGACAAGCTGAAGCTCCTGGCCATCACCGACGAGCTGACCGGCCTCTCCAATTACCGGCGGTTCCGCGATTTCCTGGAATACGAGTGGCGGCGGGCCCATCGCACCAGGCGCCCACTGTCGGTCATCATCACCGACCTTGACGACTTCAAGCTGTTCAACGACACCTACGGTCACCAGGCCGGCGACGAGTGCCTGAAAAAGGTTGCCCTGATCATGTTGAAGTGCTGCCAGCGATCGTCCGACCTGGCCTGCCGCTATGGCGGCGACGAGTTCGCCATAGTGCTGCCTGAAACCGATACCGCCGGTGCTTACCTGGTGGCCGAGCGGATCCGGGAAGCCATAGCCTCCACGGACTTCAACGACCCGAAGCTCAAGGAAATAAATGGCCATCCGCCCGAAAACAATAACAACATCCAGCCGGTCCGCCTGACCATGTGCCTGGGCCTGGCTACCATGAACCCGGTCGAAGGTGGCGATACCAACGAGCTCATCGCCCGGGCCGACCAGGCCCTTTACCGGGCCAAGACGGCCGGCAAGAACCGCACCGCCGTTTAAGATGGGGGACACACTCTCATGTCCCGATTCACTTTTTTCCCTCAGGACAACTCTTTACCAGCGCCAATCCCCGGTGACAGGATTCGTCACGGCTGCGGACTGTCTTTTTCCTGATTTTCTCTTATTTTGCTCAAATTTTCTCTTGACAAGAATTGCCTGCTGCGTTAATTTTTATTCTTGATTTTACGGGAGCCTGAGTGGCCGGGAATCCAGGGTGTAATGGCTGAAATAGGCCAGGGAAGCGGAATCCCGGAGTCGTTTCTTTTCAGGCCTCTCGCATTAATCAATGGATCGTTGAGAATGCTCGGGGTACTCAATGATTGGGCCTGGAAGAGAAAGAAGGGAACCCGGATTTCTAACTAGTCACAGGAAAAATTTAGGTACGATAGAAGGGGCACTATTCTTATATAGCCTGGATTGCCGGGCTGACCTGCGCTCGAAATCTCTGCCCTTGCCTTCTGGCCAATCAAATCATCTCCTGCAATTAACTTTGAATAGTGCTTGCGACGGCATTCTGCCTGTTCTATTTGGCGGGGGACAAATCCGCGGCGATATTCCGGCTCCGAGCAGCCGGCCTTTATAGATTAAAGGAATAATGCGCTGTTTTTGGCGCGGTTTTGTTTTTTGCGGCCTCGAGCCTGCACCGGCGGTAGCCTGCCCGGGCTTTTATGCCTACCTTGTTGATATTGAATAATTTATTGTTAAAGGCCAAGAAGGGGCAAAGAAGGGGACACCTGCAGGTGTCCCCTCTGAAGGAGAGCTGATGAGCACACCTTTTATCATCAAGATCCTGGGGCTTTTCCTGGGTGTTGTGGCCCGCTCCCTCATCCCCTGGCTGCGAAAGCTTCGCCAGGGTGAGGTCCACGGCTTTGACCGCCGTTATTTCTTCTCGGCGCTGGCCACCTTCATCCTCGGCATCATTCTCACCCTGGTGCTGTTTCCGCAGTTCAAGGATGACGCCGCCGGGCTCGGCCCTGGCGCGGCCAATCCGCCCGGCTTTGAAACCTACTTCCGCCTCTTCTGCCTGGCCTTTGCCTTCGGCTTCGGCTGGAACGCCATGGTGCTGGAAGCCGGCCAGTGGGCCAACTGGTTCCTCAACCCGGAAGACGAAGAAAAGAAAAAACAATGAAGATCCAGAATTTCCACCTCCACCTCCGTCGGCTTGACGAACACAAATGCCCCCGCTGCGGCGAGCAACTCGAACGTCGTCCGCGCCGTCTCTGGCAGAAAGCCGTATCTTTCGCCCTCCCGCTCCGCCACTACAGGTGCGATGGCTGCAACCGCCGCTTCTTCGCCTTCTCCCCGCGCTGGAACCGGATGCATATCGCGGAGAAATTCGTGCGCTCCCTGGCCACGGTGGCTGTTCTGCTTATTGTCCTTTTCGCCTCGCTGATATTGCTCTGGGAAATTATGATTCGCCTCATGGCTTAAAAATGGATGACAGGATATTCATTTGGCTCTCTTCTTTGGGAACATTAAATAAAATTAAGGAAAGGGGGATTTAATGACACAAACAAAGGGAACAAAGGAAACCCGGAAATCTTATCCGGGAACCATCGAAACTGCCGGAAAAGATTCCGCCAGGACGGACCTCTTTTCCGCCCACGACCCTGATACTGAGCCGGAAACCTTCATCCCGCCCTCCGGCTTCAGGCGCGGTATGGGCTGGCTGCCAGACCGCCCCGACTTTCGCGATTATCACGAACGCACTCCCGAAATCCGGGAGCTCCTCGACAGCGATGAGCGACTGAAAAGGGAAATTAAAAAAAGACCGAGCTTAGCCAAGACATATGACCTCCCGCCCCTCAGCCGTCGCATCGATGCTGAGTCGCTTCCGGCTTCGGTCGACCTCCGCGAGTACTGTTCGCCCGTTGAAGACCAGGGTGGACTCGGTTCCTGCACGGCTCACGCTGGAGTGGGCCTCATCGAATACTACGAGCGCCGGGCCTTCGGCCGCCACCTCGACGCCTCGCGCCTCTTTCTCTACAAGGTTACCCGCAACCTGATGAAGCTCCGCGGCGACACCGGGGCCTACCTCCGCACCACCATGGGAGCCATGGTGCTGTTCGGAGTGCCGCCCGAATCCTACTGGCCATATACCGACGACGCCTCCTCCTTCGACCGGGAGCCTTCGGCCTTCTGCTATGCTTTCGCCCAGAACTACCAGACCATAAAATACTTCCGCCACGACCCGGCCGGTGCGAGCCCGAAGGATGTGCTCCACAGCCTGAAGACCTACCTGGCCAAAGGTTTTCCGTTCATCTTTGGCTTTTCTGTCTATAACTCCATAGAGCAGGCTGAAACTGATGGCCGCATCCCGTTCCCCTCTCCCCGCGAACGCCTGGAAGGCGGCCATGCGGTAATGGCCGTTGGCTACGATGATAAGCTGGAGATAACCAACAAGTTCAGCAAGGAAAAGACCAAAGGCGCCCTCCTCATCCGCAACTCCTGGGGCACATCCTGGGGCGACCACGGCTACGGCTGGCTGCCCTACGACTATGTTCTCCGCGGCCTGGCCGAAGACTTCTGGAGCATCTTAAAAAAGGAATGGCTGGATACCTCCGCCTTCGCCGAGTGATTTGAAGCATAAATAAATGGCCAAGGAGGCTTGATGAAAAGAAAATTCGTCATCACTTTATTGATAATTTTGGCCTTCTCTATCATTTTTATGACAGGTCCTGCCCACCACGGCCTGGCTATTCCTGGCGATTTCACAACTCAACCACGATCAATATCCGTTGGTCCCGCTTCCACCACCCTTCATCTCTCTCCCCGGGCCCAGGAAGATGCCTTCAAGGCTCGCTTCCGGAAGGCCATGCTGGCCGTCTACGATGCCCGAACCCGCCAGGACCTGGAAAAGGCTGCTGAAGAGTTCATGGCCGCCCGTGCCCTTGCCCCTTCCAATCCAGAAGTCAACTATAACCTGGGACTGGTCTTCCTCCAGCTCGATGAATATGCCCGGGCCTGTGACTTTTTCGAGGATTACCTATCGCTTGCCCCTACCCCAGAAGATGCGGCCATGGCCAGCGGTCTTCTTTCCCGTGCCCGGCTCCTGCAGCAGCGTTTTGACCGCACCATCAAGGCCATGTTAAATCCACGGGCCTGGCGCCTGGTTGATGTCAAGCCGGCCGAGCTTGACTCTTCCTGGTTCTCGCCTGAATTCCGCCTCGCTAAGAATGGCCAGATTCAGGTCAAAAACCCCAGGCTTAACTACAGTCCGCTCGACAAGGAACAAATGACCAAGAGAAACCCCTGGCTGCCGTTGACCTTCAGGGGCCGCTACTTTGAATTCCTGGTCTGCCTGGCCCGCCAGAGGGCCTGCGAAGCCGGCCAGGGACATTGCCTGATCCAGGGCGAAATTGTATTCGATGGACCCAGAGTGCTCGTGGTGGCCCGCAATTTTCGTTACGACCCTTATACCAGAGAAGCAGAAAAGGGCGCGGGCTACATTGTCGTCTACGAGCTGGGGCTATGACTCAGGGGAGTGATGGCAATGAAAATGGTTAAAATGGCAGACAATAAATACCCAAGCCGGACGGATAATAACCCGGCCGGTAAAGGCACTATTGGAAAAAAAGACGATCATTCCGGGCGAGCTCTTATTATTTCATCAATGTTCCTGTTGCTCATCTTTTCCCTTCTTTCGCTCGTTGCCGGGTACGGCTTCGCCCAGGAATGCGACGGCACCCAGTGGAAGACCGATAACCGCGGCCTGGTATTTGTGCCCAAGGGTCAGAAGGAAACGCTGCTCATCGGTGGTGTCTGGTACGATTGCTGGGGTTGCGGCGACTGCATACCTGTTAGCGGCCAGGCCCAGCAGCCCAGGCCCACTGTGCAGCCGCGTCGCCCGCGCCAGGAATTGTCCGACGAGGAGATGATCGCTCTGATAGAAAGAACAAAGGAGCTTACCGGCCGGGTTAAAGCTCTCGACGAAGTTCGTGCCCAGGCCGAGAGCAAGGCCTTCCGTCACGGCCTTTTTGTTCTCAGCCGCGAGCTAAAGTTGCTGCCCGACCAGCCCATCCCGCAGTTTGAAGGCCTGAAGTTAAAGCTGCAGGATCTGGCCGAAAAGGCCACCACGGTAAAAGAAATGGCTAACATCGCCCGTTGGTCTCTCCAGTCCGCTCACATAATGAGCCGGGATGAAGCCAGGCGAATTTCAGGCTGGGGATTTGACGAATGGGGTGCCTCGGCCGGAGTCCGGGATCTGTCTCAACTCGCTCCAGAAATTCCGCTTCCAGAAACCAAGACTCCCCAGTTTATTGCTTTCAAATACATTGCCGACTGGGCTGCCGACATGCACGCCAAGATTCTCAGGCTTTCCGAAGGGAAAAATGAGTATGATAAAAAAGCCTGGGAACTTAGGGAGCAGAGAAGCAACATGCTTTACCGGGGAGAGCTGCCCCCGTTGAAATCGTCTTATACCGAGGATGAAAAGAAAAAAATGCAGTTGTATGAAGACCTTGAAAAGCAGGCTGCTGCCCTTCTTAAAGAAGCCAACCAGATGTTCCAGGAGGCGATGGACTATTCCCAGCAAGTTTCTGAAATGGAGCGAGAGCTCATCAAACTTATCAACGACCCATCTAAGTGCGAGGATTTTCTCAGTCGGCAAACAATAAAAAAATAAGGAAGGAAGCAAGGTGCGACAGGTGGCCGAAGAAAGAACATTAACGGCGGGCCGGCGGGCGGCCTGTCTTTTGGTTGTCCTTCTCGCCGCAATTTTTATGGGTATATTAATGAGTTCGGCCGCTGACGGGTTTGTCCCGCAGCAGCGCAATCCATTCCTGCTGGGCGCGTACTTCAAGGCCCGCCAGGTAAAGGAAGCTGCTGAAAAGGCCATCGCTGAGCTTGAGGCCGAGATTCGCAGGAACCGCGCCGTGGCCGATAGATCCAGGAAATTAATGGAGCTCGCTGCCCAGCGCACCGACGATAATGCCAGGCGCGCCGAACAAATCGCTGCCCAGGCTCTCAGGGTGGCTGAAGAGTCGCTGGCCCGAAACGAAAGAACACTGGCCGAATGGAGAGGCAGGAAATCCTGGGCGGAAAAGTCCATGGCTGAGCTGATGAGGTTGATAAAGGAAGGGCCAATCTCCCAGAGCTCGCCTATCAGCCTGGCTTCAAGCCTCAGCGGCCGGGCCCAGATCATTAAGCCGGACGGTTCTTCGATCGATTTGGGGAGTGATTCTCCCGGATTCCTGTCTCCCGGCCACATAATCAAGACATCAGAAGGGAAGGCGGAGCTGCAATCCCTCGGGGGCCGGGCCACCACCCAGCTTGACCGGGACTCCGAGCTGGCTGTGATGGATGAGACTGGCGAGGCCCAGAACTTTGAGCTGGTCCGGGGCCGACTGCACGGCGTGGTTGACAAGGTGGACAGCTTTCTCTCGTGCCTCAAGCAGGGATTTGAGGATTACAGGGAAGACCTGGGGACCATAAAAGATTATTTTTCAGATGACGAGCTGAACGCGGAAGTAAACAAGCGGCTCAATATCTGGTTCAGGTGGGCGAAGGGTGATATCATCCGTGCAGAGTCTATAAAGGTAACAGCGGTACTCGGAATAAGGGGAACTGAATACCTGATACAGCGCCACCCTGAAAACAGCGTTGAGGTCTGGGTGCTTGACGGCGAAGTTGAGCTGACTTTTCCCGGCAATGCCGAGTCAATTATAGTCAAGGCTGGCTACAAGTGCTCGTTTAACGAAAACGGCCCGTCTGCTCCCGTCCTATATGACACGGTGGAGAAATGGTGGGAAAAATAAAGCTGATATATATCAGGCCCACCAGCAACTTATGGGCACAGGCTGGGGCGACCATGGCTACGGCTGGCTGCCCTACGACTACGTCCTGCGCGGCCTGGCCGAAGACTTCTGGAGCATCTTGAAAAAAGAGTGGCTGGACACCTCCGCCTTCGCCGAATGATTATGAACTGAATCACATAAGAACTTATTAAAAGAGAGTCATAGGATGCTTGTTAAAATTGGCTTCCTTACCTTGCTTTTATCAACAATTTTATGTTTCATATTCATCATCTTATCCAGGAATAATGGGAAATTTCTTGACAATCATAATGGCGTCCAGAATATCCACAAGAGCGATGTGCCACGCATCGGCGGGCTGGCTATCTTAATTTCGCTCTCCGTTGGCTTGATAATATTTTTTATGAGGTTCAAGGATTTAAAATATATATCACTGCTATTATCTGCTCTTCCAATTACTCTGGTAGGCCTTTATGAAGACGTTAAGCATAAGTTATCGCCAAGGTTTCGGTTGCTAATATCTTTTATTTCGGCTCTGGTAGCTATCTTCCTGCTTGAAGCCTATATCATCCGCACGGGCTTATTTTTCCTTGATTATCTCGTACATTATAAGATCATTTCTGTAATATTTTCAGCTATAGCTATAGCCGGAATTACGAATGCGATAAATATTATTGACGGATTAAACGGCCTATCTTCCGGCACAGCGATGATTCTTCTTACGGCAATTGGATATATGGCGTTCAAGTTCCAGGACTTCTTCCTACTATCTATAATTACCTTAATGGGAGCGGCTATCTTGGGTTTTTTTATCTGGAATTACCCCTATGGTCGTATTTTCCTTGGTGACGGCGGTGCCTATATCATAGGCTTCATACTTGCAGTGACATCGATTCTTCTCGTAAAAAGGAACCCGACCATTTCTCCTTGGGCTCCTATCCTCGTCCTAATATACCCAGCTTTTGAAACCTTGTTCTCAATCTACAGAAGGAAATTTAAAAAGCGTAAAAATCCTATCATCGCTGATACTCTTCATCTTCATAGCCTTTTTTATAGAAGAGTTATACCTTTTCTTTTCAACGGGAATATTAATCAAGGATCAAATAATCCGGCGACTTCCCCATTCCTTTGGATTCTATGCTCCTTCTCGATTGTGCCAGCAGTTATGTTTATGCATAAGACGCTTCTTTTAATTATGTGCTCTTTTCTATTTATTTTTATTTATTTGTATTTATATAAATCTATTATAAATTTCAAGTTTAGCAATTTTTTAAGGCGGGTTGCTAATGGAAATAATAAGAGATAGTGTTTGTTCGGTAAGGTAATTTTCTTACAGAGTATAAACATGCACATTTATTGGAGTTAAAAATGAAAAGAGCATTAATTACAGGAATTACGGGTCAAGACGGGTCCTATCTGGCTGAATATTTACTCAGTCAAAGGTATGAAGTTCATGGGTTGATAAGAAGAGCTTCAACTTTCAATACCCAGAGAATCGAACACATTTATTCCGATCCCCATGACGTAAATGTTGCTTTATACCTTCATTATGGTGACTTATCTGATTTTGGCACATTATTAGATATCCTTTGGAAAATAAATCCGGATGAAATTTATAATTTAGCCGCCCAATCACATGTTAGGGTTTCCTTTGACTTACCTGAGTATACGGGAGATATAGACGGGCTTGGCACCACACGTTTACTTGAGGCAATTCGGCGGCTTGGTATTAAGCCCAAATTTTATCAAGCATCTTCATCTGAGATGTTCGGAGGGTCGCCGCCGCCTCAAAATGAAATGACCCCTTTTTATCCAAGGAGTCCTTATGCCGCTGCCAAGGTTTATTCCTATTGGATGTGCGTAAATTATAGAGAGGGATATAATTTGCATATCTCTAATGGTATTTTGTTTAATCATGAAAGCCCAAGAAGGGGAGAGACATTTGTTACGCGGAAAATCACAAGAGCAATAGCTAATATATTATCTGGAAAGCAGAAGGTACTTTATCTCGGTAATTTAAATGCTAAAAGAGATTGGGGTTATGCACCAGAATATGTACAAGTTATGTGGCGAATTCTCCAGAAAGATAGGCCGTCAGATTATGTCATTGGAACAGGTGAGAGTCATAGCGTCAGAGAATTTATAGAAAAGGCGCTTGAATATCTTGAAATAGAGATTGAATGGAAAGAAAAGGGAATTGAGGAAATAGGATTAATAAAAAGTTTTGATAATAAGTGGGGCGATAATTTGAGATTGGGAAATGTAATCGTAAAAATTGATCAAAAATATTTTCGCCCAACAGAAGTAGAGTTCTTATTGGCAGATATAGGAAAGGCAAGAAAAGAGGTAGGCTGGGAACCAAGAGTAAAGTTTAATGACCTGGTAAAAATTATGGTGGATTATGATCTCATGCAGAATGGAATGGCCCCTAAGGGGGAAGGCATAACGATTTCTCAAAACAATGGATTCGCCTGGACCAATCATGAATATTCCTTTTATGAAAAGATTAAGGAGAGAAAATGAACAAGGATGCTAAGATTTATATAGCAGGTCATACAGGTCTGGTGGGTTCAGCTCTGTTAAGAAAATTAAGAGCAGGGGGTTATAATAACATAATTACAAGAGACATAAGTGAATTAGACCTTCGCCGTCAATCTGAGGTTGAAGCTTTTTTTGAAAAGGAAAGGCCAGAGTATGTATTTCTGGCTGCCGCAAAGGTTGGAGGGATATTAGCTAATAATACATATAAGGCGGAATTTATATATGATAATCTAATGATAGCATCAAACGTGATTCATGCAAGTTATAAGTACGGTGTGAACAAGCTCTTAAACTTGGGGTCTTCTTGTATATATCCTAAGAATTGCCCACAACCAATGAAAGAGGAATATTTGCTTACCGGACCACTGGAGCCCACTAATGAGCCCTACGCTATAGCCAAAATTGCTGCAATAAAGCTTTGCCGTTATTACAATGAACAATATGGTACGAATTTTATCTCGGTGATGCCCACTAATTTATATGGGCCTAATGATAATTTTAATCTTGAAACCGCCCATGTTCTCCCGGCAATATTGAGAAAGATGCATTTAGCGAAGCTCCTTAATGAAGATAGATGGGACCTAATATTTGCGGACATTAAGACTTTCCCTTTAGGATTCAATAGAGATGAAATAGTTAATAAAAATAATAAGTATGATATTGAAAGGATGCTTAAGGAGCTAGGTATCTCAAAAGACGCCGTAATTTTATGGGGAAGTGGGCAGGTTTATAGAGAATTATTATATGTAGATGATCTAGCTGATGCTTGTCTATTTTTAATGAATAAATATAATGCAAAGGATATAGGGGAGATTATTAATATAGGGTGTGGTAATGATTTGTTGATAATAGAGGCAGCTAAAATAATCAGAGACATAGTCGGTTTTAAAGGCGATATTATTTTCAATCATGAAATGCCAGAGGGAGCAAGAAGAAAACTACTTGATATAACAAAAATAAGAAGTCTGGGTTGGCAGCATGCAATCGGCTTAGTAGAAGGCTTGATAGAAACGTATTCATGGTATATAGAAAAGTTATAGCATTTCATACAAGCCCAGGTAGGGCAAGTAAGTATATCTTATATTTTGATTCAATACTTTTCTGTTAATTTGCCTGGTGTTATTATCATTATTCCGCTAGTATATCACAAATATAGAAAGTCATAGGATTTTCAATTTTATTTGGTTTTTAATAGATTGGGGACTCTTTTCAATAATTTGTCTTGAAAGATACTGGTGAAATAATCGAAGTTTAGATAATAAGATATAGGACATGAAAAATAGCAATTATAAGAATATAGATCTGGCATTTTTGCCTGGATTTAAAATAAGGCGTTATACGAAAGCTGTTTTTCAAGACTTTTTAGTTTTTATAATTATGGTGGGTGTCCCTAGCTATTTTTTCGGGTTTGTGAATCAAAATGTTTTGTATAAACCGGGTTTATTCGATTTACAATTATTATTTTTAATTTTGACGTCTCCTTTGATATTTCTGTATTTTAGGAACATTAAATTGTTTATGAATGTGCCAGGGAGCAAAGCCCTTATATTATTGAATATATATATAATTTTTGAAATATTTTATTCAATGACTAAGGGGATACCTTTAAGAGAAATTATAACTATTTTTAGAAGTCAATATTTTTACCCGATAGCTTGTACGGGCCTATTGTTGTTTTTATCAAAATTGAATAATAGACGATTAAATTATTTTATGTATTGGGTAATTATTGCAACGTTTATTCAAGGATTGCTTTTTATTTTATCAGAATTAACAGGGTTAAGAATCTTTAATACAATGCCAACGGGAAGGGAAGGACAGAATTTTTTTGCATTGCCCTTATATAATAATATTGCTTTTGTCTTTTCATTTGTATCGGCGGTGGCATTTAAATCATTTAAGAGGCATTGGCTCTGGATCGTGCCATTAATAATATCAAGTATTAATAGGGTTAGATCATATTTTTTTACTTTTGTCTTATATTTGATATTAACTATAATTTTGTTCTTAATATTAAGGCGCAAAATAAAGATCTCAAATTTAATAAGAATTACGATAATTATCGTGGTCTTGTTGTTTATTGTTCCAATATTATTTTTATCCCAAATAAATATACTATATGAGAAAATTGGAATTAATATTACGGGTCCAAATATTATAAACCTGGGAAAATATTACTCAGAAGAAACATCTTATGCTTTTAGAATTGAACTAATTCGTAAATCATTGGAAAGGACGATTGAACAAGGGAACCTAATTTTAGGTAATGGGTATATAAGAGAGTCGTACCCGGGAAGTTATGATTTTGTTTTAGGTCAAGATGCTCCATTAGCAGGTGTCATTTTTACAGAAGGGTTAATTGGCTTAATATTAAGATGGATTCCAGTAATACTAATGCTAATTTTAAGTTTAAAGTATATTGTAATAAAAAATAATGATAGATATATTATTTATTACATCTCGACATTTGTATTAATATTTCCAGAAATAATTAATATTGTTCAAACTACTATTATCACTAACTTCTCAAATTTATTATTAATATTGTATGTGTTACAAATAATGATCATGAATAATAAAAATGAACAGAAAAGGAATTTACATGAACAGCTATCCAAAAATATCAATAGTAACTGTATCTCTTAACAGTGCTCAATATATTGAAGATAATATCAGGTCTGTTTTAATGCAAAATTATCCAAATGTTGAGCATATTATTATTGATGCTGGGTCAAACGATGGCACAATTGATATTTTAAAAAAATACCCCCATTTAATATGGATTTCAGAACCTGATAAAGGTCAAAGCGAAGGGTTAAACAAAGGGTTTAAGAGAGCAAGTGGAGATATTATAGGATGGATAAATTCGGATGATTGTCTTGTTGAAAATTCTTTATATAGAGTGGCGGATTTTTTTATCAGAAATCCAGATGAAATAGCTGTTGTTGGTGACCAGATAATAATAGATGAATTTAATAACGAAATAGATATAATTAGGTCCCAACCTTATACATTTAAATATTTAGTAGACAAATCAAAAGGAATTACCCAAAATTCAATTTTTTTTAGATCTTTTGTTTTCCAAAAAATCGGATATTTAGATGAAAATCTACATTATTCGATGGACTAT
Organism: Candidatus Saccharicenans subterraneus; assembly: GCA_003426165.1. GTDB lineage: Bacteria > Acidobacteriota > Aminicenantia > Aminicenantales > Saccharicenantaceae > Saccharicenans > Saccharicenans subterraneus. The sequence goes on along the minus strand of QUAH01000019.1, from coordinate 446 downwards.
GATTTTTTCATACGAGTTGCGTCAATAAAAATGATTCCATATATGCCGGTGCCTTTAGCGAAGTTTCGTTTGCATGTTGGATCTAAAACTTATAGGGGGACATATTATTTTTCAAAGGAACGTATAAAAATAAGGCGAAGATATAAAGGTAGGATATTCGATATTGCAGGCAGAACCGATTTGTATATTATCGTTTCTGAGCCATTGAGAAGAATAAGATTCATAAGGAACTTTATAAGGAAATTGAAAAACTTAATAAGGGTATAAAAAAAATTGAATATTTTATACATTATTTCTGATTTTAATATTTATGGAGGAGGGCCATGTCAAGTTTTGTTCGCAATTTGGCCACCGTAAGATCTCCATTTTAAGCCTTAGTTAGCAGCCTGGGCCACCGAACTTTCTAACACCTGCCTGAACCTCTCCGGCTTGATGTAGGCATAATC
>QUAH01000006.1 GCA_003426165.1 Candidatus Saccharicenans subterraneus | reverse complement strand
CTTCAGTTCCTTTCAACAGGCGGAAGCCTTTGAGTTTAGCATTTATCCGGTCGATTTCCTTGATCTGTTCGGCCAGCCGGTCAGGGCTCAGGCCGTGGGCGTATTTAGCTGCCTGGGAATGGTCGCACACTGCTATGTAGCTATAGCCGAGCTTCTTGCCGTGCTCCACCAGCTCTTCCAGCGACATCACCCCGTCGCTCCAGTTGGAGTGGACGTGAAGGTCGCCACGGATGTCCGTTAGTTCGATTATCTCGGGCAGTTTCCCTTCCAGGGCCAGCTCGATTTCGCCCCGGTCTTCTCGCATTTCGGGTGGAAATACCGGCAGGCCGAAGACTTCGTAGACTTCTTCTTCAGTCTTGCCGGCGATTTTTTTCTCGCCTTTGAAAACCCCATATTCCGATATCTTCAGGCCCTTGTCTTTGGCCAGACCGCGCAGCTTGATATTGTGGGCCTTGGAACCGGTAAAGTACTGGAGGGCAGCCCCGAACGAGTCGGCCTCCACAATTCGCAGGTCAACCTGATGTTTGCCGACCTCGGTCTCAAGGAGGATTGAACCCTTGGTATCGCCCTCGGCCAGAACCTGGACAACCTTGGGATGCCTGACAAAGTACTGAATGATTTTATGCCCGTCTTTGCCCGTGGCCAGAATATCGATGTCGCCGATGGTTTCTTTCATCCGGCGCAGGGAACCAGCGGTGGAGATATGGCTTATGCCCGGGGCCCCCTTCAGGTATTCGATAACGTCCTCGGCGATGGTCATGGCTTCATAGATGGGCATCCTTTCGTGGGCATGCTCGATGAGCTCGATGCCCTTCTTGATGTTTTCTACCTTTTTCTTGCCCATCCCGTATAGCTTTTCCAGGCTGCCGTCCTCGATGACCCGCTTCAGGTCGTCCAGGTTCTTGACTTTTAGCTCCTTGTGCATCAGGTGGATGGTCTTGCCGCCCAGGCTGGGAATTTCCAGGAGCTTTAACAGTCCTTCGGGCACATCCTTCATCACTTCTTCATAGCGCTTGATCCTGCCGGTCTTGAGGTATTCTTCGATCTTTTCGGCCATGCCCTTGCCAATTCCCGGTATTTCGGCCAGCTGGCCGGAATTAACCAGTTCCTGGACGTCCTGGGTCAGGTCTTCGAGGATACGAGCCGCTTTCTGGTAGGCCACCACCTTAAAGCCGGTTTCTCCCTTGATTTCCAGGGCATCGGCGATGCGGTAAAAGATATTGGCGATTTCCTTGTTCCTGTTTTCCATCTTTGCCTCTTAATTCAATTTTATACCAGAGGTGCCAAGTAAACAAATTGACCCTGGATAGCAGTTAGGCAGCCGTCTAAAGGGCAGTGTCAGAAAAGTCTCCGGACGCTTAATCATAAGAGGAACATTCTCAAGCCGGCAAATTATGAAGTCAATTGCTGACCCGGTTAAGATGGTCCTGCCGCTGATTCTTAGCTGGTTTTATGCACAAAAAATCGCGCTAAAAAATAGGTAAATGAGTATCGTGTCCCCTTTTTGGCAATTGACAATTCGGACAGCTCCTTTTATCTTAATGGCATGAAAATCATACTGGCCGGATACAATTTTGACGCTGAAATCATAGAAGAGCTAAAGAAGCATTGCCCGGAGCGCCAGGATATTACCCCGGAGACGCTTTCGGCCGCATACGCCCGCATTTCCCGCGACCCGCGGCCGGTGGATGAGCTTAGAGCTGTGGCCCGGGCCGAAGTCGAAAGAGCCCGCCGCTCCAACCAGAATATCATCTTCAAGATGGGGCACCACTCGGTGGCCGAGCATGCTGTGTTTAATTTTGACCTTATCGGCCTGAGCCGCCTGGCCATCGAGGAAGTGGAGCATTTCCGTCTGTGCTCCTACACCGAAAAATCGCAGCGCTACATTACCCTGGACGGAGATTACGTTCTGCCCGAAGAAATTAAGCAGGCCGGGCTGGAAGGAATTTTCACTGAGACCATAGAAGCCCAGAATAATGCCTACAGATATTTTTACGAACGGCTCCGAGACCATGTTTTCAAAAAATATTCAAGGCAGGCCGCCAACCCCAAAAATCACCCCATCCTGGACGGCTGGGCCAAGGAGGACGCCCGTTACGTGGTCAGCCTGGCCACAAAAGGACAGCTGGGGATGACCGTTAATGCCCGCAACCTGGAGCTGATGATCCGGCGCTTTGCCGCCAGTAAGAACGCGGAGATCCAGGAGCTGATCCGCCATCTTCACGACCTGGCCAAAAAGGTAGCCCCGTCCATTATCCTTTTCACCGAGCCTTCACCCTATGAAGCCGAGATGATGGACAGGGTTAGAGAACAGGCGCAGGCTATGATAGCCGCGCTGAAAAGGAAAGAAAAAAGCTCATATAAGATTGACAAGGTTCGGCTGATCGACTTTACAGAAAAAGGGGAGGAGATGATAATTGCTGGCCTGCTGTTCTCCACGGCAGGAATCTCATTTAAGGAGGCTCTACAGATTGCCAGGAGATGGTCGAACAAGAAAAAGCTCGAACTCGTGAAAAAGGTCTTTGAGCATATGGAATTCTATGACTCGCCGCCGCGCGAGTTTGAACTGGGCTACCTGACCTATGACCTGGTGGTCTCGGCCTCCTGCTTTGCCCAGCTGAAGCGTCACCGGATGATGACCCTGCTGGTCCAGCCCTACGACCCTGCGCTGGGTGTCACTGTGCCGCCTTCAATTAAGGAAATCAAAGAGCAGAAGAAATTCATGGAGGTCATCAGGCAGACCGAAAAGACCTGGCGTGTGCTGAAGAAGAAGGTTGGACCAGCTTCTGATTACATCCTGACCAATGCCCACCGCCGCCGGGTCCTGGTCAAGGCCAACGTTCGTGAACTCTATCATCTCTCCCGGCTTCGCGAAGATGCCACGGCCCAGTGGGAAATAAGGGAGGTGAGCGCGGCCATGTCAGCCCTGGCCAGGAAGGTTTTTCCCATTACTGCCAGCCTGCTCGGTGGCAAGGACGCCTATCCTGAGCTTTATCAGAAACTCTTTGGCCGCCAGCCTAAGATGTTGCCTCCGCCCATGTTCAGCGAATAAAATTAATCGGGGAATATATCCGTAGCATTCATGTTTATTGAAAGCTATTCCTTCGGTCGGATGGTCATCGCCGGGAAGATTTATAACGCGGACCTGATAATCGTTGGAGAAGAAATATTCCCCAACTGGTGGCGCCGGGAAGGGCATTCGCTTTGCCTGGAAGACCTGAAAATTGTAGCTGAAAGGAAGCCTGAAATCCTGGTCATAGGCACCGGCGCTTATGGTGCCATGGACGTGCCATATGAAACCGAGAAATACTTAGAAGACCAGGGGATAGAGGTAATCTGGAAGCCGACGGCCGAAGCCGTGGAAATATTTAACAGTATCACCGGCCGCAAAAAAGCCGGCGCCTTCCACCTGACCTGCTAAGATTCTGTAGCGATCACCTGAGAGATCTCAGCTTCGGAGAGAAATTGCTGTGCTGCACAAACCGGAACACTTTACCTGATTTATCCCGTTCGAAAATCACTTCTTCTCCCAGGGTTTCATCATCGCGAATGCGCCGGAAGGTGTCGCCTTCGATGTGCTTCAGAAGGATAAGCCCCTGCACCGGGTTATCTGCGGGCAGGCTGACCATGGCCAGCTTTCCCTGCCAGGGGATAACGACTGTTTCGCCCCACCAGGGCTGTTCATCGTAATAACCGGCATAGTCTTCAAGGTTTACTCCTGTCCCTTTTTCACCTTCTATCTTAGCGGTGGCCTTCTTCAGGATTTCTCTCATTCCCCTGGCGTATTTTTCTGGCTCGGTTCCAGAGGCGTTAATCATGACCACAAAAGCCTGTTTTTTGTTAGGGTCGATCATCAGGGTGCTGCGATAGCCGGGACAGGAGCCACTGTGACCGACTATCGTTTTTCCGTCCAATTCATAGACGGAAAATCCTAGCCCCCAGGAAGTTTTCCAGTCGGGGTCCATCCAGTGGACTCGATGCATTTCACGAAGACTTGGGGCTTTTAGAATTTCTTCTCCGCCTCTGGCCAGCAGCCTGAACTGCCAGGAAGCAAACCTGGCCAGGTCAAGGACAGTTGAAGAAAAGCCGGCTGCCGGCTTGATTCCTTCAGCCTGGAAGAAGGGCAGCATGTCCCTGGTGCCGTTGCGGGTCAGCGAGCTATAACCCGTGGCCAGCCTGTTTCTCCAGAGCTCTTTTGGGAGATAGGGCCGGGTATCATTCATCCCCAGAGGCTTTAAGATTTTTTCCTGGACGTAATCATCATAGGATTTGCCGGAGACTTCGGCCACAATTTCTCCCAGCAGGCTCAATCCCAGGTTGCTGTACTGAAAATAGGTGGACGGGGGATAGAGGGTTTTCTGGGCCCCGAGCTTTTCCTTGAGCTGTTCCCTTGAAGGAAAATGAAAGTCCGGCTTGCTCCAGTAAGGATAGTCTGATTCGCGGGGCAGCCCGGAGGAATGGGTCAGGAGTGAACGGATGGTTATGGGGCCGCCATCGGGGTATTGCTGCTTGATGTTGAACCACGGCAGGTGGTCGCCGACTTCATCATCGAGCCGGAGTTTTCCGGCATCGCGGAGCTGCATGATGGCCACGGCTGTGAACAGCTTGGAAATGGAGCAGATGCTGTAAATGGTCTCCGGCGTGGTCTTAACTTTTTTCTCCAGGTCGGCCAGGCCATAGGCCCTGGAAAAAATCACCGCCTGGTCATCGACCACGGCCGCCGACATTCCGGGCAGGCGCTCATAATCGCGCTGGGCCTCCAGCCAGATGTCGATCAGCCTCAGGGCTTCGGAATAATCTTTCTTGTCAGCTTTTTTCTCCTGAGCAAAAGATGTTAGCCATGTGCCCAAGAAGATAAGCATGGTTGCAAAGCTTATCAGGAAAAACTTATTTCTCATATTAGCCTCCAATCCTATTTCTTACCAAACTGCTATCATTTAACTATAACCGGGGATTTTTATAAAGAAACAAAATTGAATTTTCCACCCCGATATCAATTTTTATTTTATTAATGCATCTGAATGGAACACTTATTATCGTGACGGAAAGATGCCTATTGCCCTTAATGGTTATTTCAATTTGCTTAATTTTTAGAGAAATAATTAATGGATTTTGGCTCAGCACGAAAATTAAGTTGCCTGCATTCACATAAGATGATAAATATTTTTACATGCTTAATAAGAGTTATCTCAGCTTTCTGGAATGTGGGTTATGCAGAGAAAGGTATGATCCGGATGAGCTGTGGAACCTCTGCCCGAAGTGCGGCAAGCCGCTACTGGCCAGGTATGACCTGGATGCGGCCAGAAAGGTGATTAGGCCACAGGACCTAGCCAACCGGGAGCCGACCCTCTGGCGTTACCTCGAATTGCTGCCGGTTCGTGACGACGCCTACAAGCTTTCCCTCGGGGAAGGTTTTACCCCCCTGATCAGGGCTGCCCGGCTGGAGGATGAAGTTGGGCATAGCCCGATATACGTTAAGGAAGAAGGGCTAAATCCGACCGGCTCTTTCAAAGCACGCGGCCTTTGTCTGGCCGTGTCTCGGGCTCTTGAGCTCGGAGTTAAGTCGCTTTCTATTCCTTCTGCCGGGAATGCTGCCTGTGCCCTGAGCGCCTATGCCGCCCTGGCTGGCCTTGAAGCTCATGTCTACATGCCCGTCGACGTGCCGAAACCGTTCATCAACGAATGCCGGGTGCTCGGAGCTCAAGTCCATCTGGTAGATGGCCTTATAACTGACTGCGGAAAAATTGCCCGGGCAGACCTGGAAAAATATGGTCGCTTCGATGTCTCCACCCTCAAAGAGCCGTACCGAATAGAGGGCAAGAAGACTATGGGCTACGAGTTAGCCGAGCAACTCGGCTGGAAGCTTCCCGATGTTATAATTTATCCCACAGGCGGCGGGACCGGACTGGTCGGCATGTGGAAAGCCTTCGATGAGATGGAAAAGCTGGGCTGGATTGGTCCTGGACGCCCGCGTATGGTAACTGTTCAGTCTGATGGCTGCGCTCCCATGGTTAAAGCTTTTCACGAAGGTAAAGAATTTGCCGAACCATGGCCCAACGCCCGAACCATCGCCGATGGACTGCGTGTCCCGGCGGCAGTCGGCGACTTCCTGATTCTTCGAGCCTTGCGCGAGAGCAAAGGTACAGCTGTGGCTATTCCCGATAGCGAGATTCTTGAAGCTACCTACATTTTAGGCCGGACAACTGGAATCTGGCCTGCTCCCGAGGGCGGAGCCACCCTGGCCGCACTTCTGCATCTGAAACAGAGCGGGTGGATCAGAGAAGGGGAGTCGGTGGTCCTGTTCAACACCGGCAGCGGGGCTAAATATTCCCGCGTCTGGGACTGATAATCAATTTACAATTTACTATCAGCGATATTTTTTATCTCTCATGGGCTTATAAAGGACAGCCAATTTTTTATATACCTGTTTCCTTTTTACCAGAGACCTTATTTAGAAATACTTCCTTTAGAGCTCCAGGGACCTTAAGAATAATATCGGATAACTTTCCCAACAGTGCAACCACTGACATTAATAACAATAATAGCTCGGGTATCCCGAGAAATCCTCCTTTTAATCTGTCAAAAAAGATCAGCAAACCTATACCGCCGGCGATGGGCAAGGCTGCATTGTAAATGAATTGAAAAACCAGTACGAATGCTAATCTCAAGAGATTTCCCGTCTTTCTGCCGCCTTTATTTGGCCTCAGGTAGCTGTGGTATGGCACATAGAACAATACTGCAAAAATTCCCGAAAAGAAGCCAAATATGAAGCCAATGAGTATCCAATTAATTTTATATAAATACTCCATCCTACCCTCCTATAAAAAAATTTATATTGAATAAATATCCTCAGTCAAGAATATGAAAAGAGTTCCTGGTTGTACGATATAAGACCTATTTTTTTATGTTATTATTTATACTTGATTGCCCCCGGGGTGGTTTATTTTTATGAAATTTTAGTTTGAAGTCTAAGAGGTAAGGAGAAGACAGCGAATAGAAAAAAGCAAATTGTATGAAAGGATATTTGAACAGCTGAAAGACATGTTTCAAAAATCAGACGATCCAATCGCCAGGATGGTCACCGTAAGCGCCCTGCTTTACCATAAGATCGATTATTATTTCTGGTGCGGCTTTTACCTGCTTAAAGAGGGCGAGCTTATCGTCGGGCCTTACCAGGGGCCCCTGGCCTGTCTGAAGCTGGCCCACAACAAGGGCGTTTGCTGGGCCGGGGTCAGAGAGAAAAAGCCAATAATCGTGCCCGATGTCCACCGGTTCCCCGACCACATCGCCTGCGATGAGCGCAGCCAGTCGGAAATCGTGGTCCCGGTTTTCACTCCGGATGGCCGGGTGTGCGGGGTGATCGATGTCGATTCCGACCGGCTGGCCAGCTTTGATGAAACCGATGCCCGCTACCTGGAGGAAATTGCCGCGATGATTTTCAGGAAATAAAAAAGTTACGATTTAAAAGCAATCAACCGCAAGCTAGCAGGGTTTATCGAGTGGAAATTATTTTTTGTTTGTCGGGTTGTCCGTTCCGCCCTGATGTTCAGGCGGGTTTGTTTTTCCCCTTCAACTAAGTTCACTGCGGGCCAGCAGTTCGTTTGATTATCACCAGGGTTCGGTCATCATCCGGCTCCAGCCCCTCAGAAAACCTGTCAACCTCGGCCAGGATGGATTCAATCATTTTCTGAGCCGGCAGGTCAATGAATTTCTGGGTGGCCCTTACCAGCCGGTCTTCCCCGAATTCCTCTTTGTTCTTGTTACGGCTCTCAGTTATTCCATCCGTATAAAGAATGGCAACCTGGCCCGCCTCCAGGCGGGCAGCGCAGGGCTCGTATTCAACAGACGGAAACATTCCCAGGCAGAAACCGCAGCTTTCCAGTCTGGCGATCTGGCCCTTCCGGCCGATTATCAGGGGAGGGTTATGTCCGGCGTTGATGTACCTGATATCTCCGGTCTTCTTTTCCATGTCCATCAGGAAAAAGGTGATGAAATTGCTGGAAGAAGAACTTCGGTGGACAAAGTCATTTAGCCGGCTGGCCAGGGCCTCAAGCCTGTAGTCGGGTCCGAGCTCGGCATGGATGGCTGCCCGCAATGAGGCCATGAGCAGGGCGGCGCTAACGCCTTTGCCCGAGACGTCGGCGATGAGAATGGCCAGGCGGTCAGGTGTGATTTCAATAAAGTCGTAGTAGTCGCCCCCGACCTGGTAGCAGGTCAGGTTATAGCCAGCGATATCATAATTCTCGCACTCGGGATTTTTCCCGGGAAGCAGGTTTTTCTGAATCTGGGAGGCCAGGGCCAGTTCCCTTTCCATCTTTTCTTTCTCAATAGCCTGCTGGATGAGCTTGGCGTTTTCTATCTTGATGGCGGCCAGGTTGGAAAGCAAGGTCAGCAGCTTCAGGTCTTCTTCCGAGAAGCGGTCGAGATGGAAGATGCGGTCGGCATAGATCACTCCGATTATTTCCCTGTTGTTCCACAGGGGGACGCACATGGCCGAGTGAGTGTTGGTCTGGATGATGCTCTCGCTGGCCTGAAACCGTGGGTCAACCTGGGCGTCTATGGTCAGGACCGATGAGTTTTTAGCCAGGACCATGTCCAGGATGCAGCGGCTGACCTGGATTTTCTGGGACATCAGGGTGGGGTCGGCAATCCGGACCACTTTCGGCACCAGGTCCGGAGGGCTGCCCTCCTGGAGCATCAGGATGGCCCGGTCCATCGGCAGGGTCTGGCAGATCAGGTCCATTATCTCTTCCAGCAGCTCGTCTATAGGTTTATGCAGGATCAGGGCCTGGCTGACTTGGGTTAAAACAGGAAAAAACCTGTAGTCCAGCTTGAGTTTTTCCAGTTCAGGAATGATTGACTGTTCTTTCTTTATGGTGGCCGTGTCGGTGGGCGGGAGAATTTTATTAATCTGGATGACGCTCTGGACGGCGCTGGCCGGAAGCTGTTCGTCGGTCATCTCAACGCTGGTGGTGCTTTCCTTGTCAAAGAAAATGCGGGTGGAGCCGATGCAGATTTCGTCTCCCCGGCGCAGTGGCGTTTCTCCCGAAATCTTTCTGCCGTTGACAAAGGTTCCGTTCTTGCTAAGGTTGTCGCGTATGGCGTAGCCTGATTCTCGAGAAACTATATAAGCATGGTGCCCGGAGGCATAAGGATCTTCGATGACGATGTCATTATCCGGAAGCCGCCCAATAGAAACCTGCTTATCGGCCAGCTCAAAGACGGTCGCCTCCCCCTTCTTGGGATAGATGAATAAATGGGGCATTTTCCCTCTTGATCAAATTATAACGATTACCGGATATTACTTCAAGCTCGATTTTCAGTCCTCAGCGGCCCGTGGCCGGCCCCAATTCTGACATCGATTTTTCCAGCTGTCTGAGAAGTTTCTGGCATCTTCTGGCCCTTACTTCCAGTGGCAGGTCTTCTATTATGGGGAGTAGGTAAAGGCTGAGTTCTTTTGGCAGAATGTTATCCAGAAGTTCTATGGAATAGTCCAGCGACTTCCTGGTCCCCTGGCAGATGTTCTGGTAAGCCCTCGAGATCTCATCCGTGGGGTAAATGAGGCCCAGCAGCTCAAAGATACGTTTGAGATGCATGGCCAGCGAAGCTTCGAGATCCTGGAAGGGCAGCCAGCCTTCCTTTTTCTCCTTGAATTCATTCAGTTTGATTATCAGGAAGTAGCTCTGTTTAATCTGCCGGACAACTTCGGGCAGTATCAGTTCCTTCTGGAAAACAATCCGGGAATTCCTGGAACGCAGCCGGTGCAGCGCTTCAATTATTTCAGCCTCCACCTCTTCATCCTGTTTCTTCAATTCCAGCGACAGCAGGTCAGCCGCCCTCTGGGTTCCGGTCTGGGCCAGGATATCAGGAATGGCTTTTCTAAGATTCAGGTCTTCTTCCCTGTCGCTCAGGTAATCTTTTAAGGTGCCTATTATCCTCGAGCCATAACTGGCCAGGGTGCGACGGGCTTCTTCTCTGGTGGCCGCCCGGCCGAGATGCCGGATTATTAGCGGAACGAATTCCCTCTGCTTCAGCCTGGCCGCACTTTCCAGGGCGTACTTGGCCACGTCCGGCGATTCGTCCCGCAGCAGTCGCTTGAGATTCCTGATGACCACCGGGTCTGGTTCCATCAGCCCCAGGGCCTTGGCTGCTTCCATCCGGGAGGTTTCTGTTTTTGAACTCCGGTCGGTTGAAACCTTATCTATATATTCCTTCATTACTTCCCGGTAAACATCGAGGGCCATGACCTGTTCGATATCCTGGCCCAGCTCCTCCTGTTCCAGTGCCCGGTCAAGCTCGGTAACCGGAACAGAACCTCCCGGCTCCAGCAGGGAATCCATGGACCGGGCCAGCACTTCGTCGGCCTTGTAGGATATTATCTCTTTCAGTTCAGGGCTCAATTTCTCGGTCTTCAGCAGGTTCATCAGGTTCATGGCATAGAGAACGGAGCTTCGCTTCTTGCTCTCCAGGGTATCAAAGACCAGCTTGGTCAGGTCTAGGTCGATCTTCTCATTGATAACCAGGTGGGCATCCTGCCATTTTATTTTTAAGTTTTTCTTGACGGTATTAACGTATTCACGGGCAATTTCCAGGTTGAACATAAACCAGAGAATGATGAAGGCAACGGTAACCAGGCTTATCTGCTTGAGGTTGAAATGCAGAAGAGTGAAACCGACCAGAAGAATGATGGAGCTAAAGCCCTTGGCAAACTTGGAAACAAACATGTCGATGAAAACTTTGGCCCGGTACTTAATTTCCGGCGAGACCGGGACGTAAAGTAATTCCCGGACCGATTGGTTGAGTGAATAGCTTAGACTCTTGTCGGTTCCTTTGATAAGGACCGCCCAGTAAATCAAATAGGTGGCCGGAACAAAGAAGATGGCCAGCGAGCTTAGTAGCAGGAAAGCGGGAGCGATGAGCAGGGCCAGCCGGAGGCCGGACTGCCTTAAAATCCTGGTCGTCATGGTCACGTGAAGAAGATAGGAAAAAACCAGAAGGACTGTCAGAAAACTGCCCAGGAAAGAGGTCCTGGCGTCCTGTTCGGTAAATCTTGAACCAACTACCGAAACAAACTGAAAGTCCACCAGGGTGGTTATGATCATGCCCAGGGCTACGATGGCCGCCAGAAGGGACAGGTAACGGCTGGACCGGATTTCCCGCCAGGTGGCCAGGGGAGAGCTCCTGGCGCCAGAGGCGGTGGACTGTTTCTCTTCCTTGCCTGGCAGCCTGGCATAAAAATAGATGATGACCAGGCAGAACAGCAGAAGAACCGGGCAGATCAGAAGAAGATTTTCCGTGCCGAGGTGCCTGGCCAGGCGCGAGGCCAGCAGGGCTCCGCTCACGCCTCCCAGCAGGCCACCACTGACCAGGAAGCCAATGAGTCGCTTGGCCTGGTGCGGATGGTAAAGGTCATTGACCATGATCCAGAACTGGGTGGTGGTGGTAACCATGAACAGGTCGGACCAGAACCAGTAGATCAGCGACAGCCAGGGCCAGTGAATCCGAAAGAGAAACCAGAAGAGAATCAGGGTCGAAATGAAAAACAGCAGACTAAAGGCCAGGTAATATGATCTCCTGATTCTCTGGAGTAACTCGGAATTGAAGGCTACGGCCAGCCCGATCAACAGGGCCGACAGCAGGTAGGCATAGGGGAGGCGGTCGGCGGTCAGCCATCTCAGGTAAAGTGAAATCTTTACGGGCTCAATGATGTAAGCAGAAACCTGAATAAGAAAAAAATAAAAGAACATCAGCAAAGAAGGGGTGACTTCTTCCGGTCTGATATCCACCAGCCGAGATAGCAGGCGATATGTTCTGTTCTGGCTCATTGTCAACGCCTATGTTTTTCCCAATTCATCAAGCAGGGTTCGAACTCTTTTTAACCGGTCCGAGGGTGGCAGATCTTCCAGCAGCGGCAGAACCATCTCCCGGTCGGATTTAATCAGAATATTATCGAGGAGTTCGAGGGCGTAGGCTCTGGAGTCTTTGGTTCCGGTCCGGAAATTCTGCCAGGCCCGGCTGATGTCATCCCCGGGATAGAGAAACCCGAGTAATTTGAAAATATCCGACTGGGACCGGACCAGCTCTTTTTCTGCTTCCTCCCCAAGTGGCCCTTGGCTATCCAGCGTTGCCAGCAATAGCTGACAATGCCTCTCTATTTCCTCTTTTAATTTCTTCCTTGAGATTTCTGCCGGGATTGATATTTCGGGTTTAAGATGATGAATCCTGTCCAGGGCCTCAATCAGTTCCCCATCAAGCTCCGGCTGATTTTTCTGAAGCTCGAGGGCCAGCAGGTCGGCGGCTTCCTGGGTGGCCATCCGCGAGAGAACGTTTATTATGGCCTTCTTGACCTCAAGGTCCAGTTCCTCGACTTCGAGGTAATCCGACAGAGTGCCGGTAATTTTGGAGCCGAAGGTTAGAAGGGCCGAGACGGCGTCCTCTCTGGTCACCGGATCCTTCAGTTTTCTGATGATGGTTTCTAGGTGTTCCTTCTGCCCGGACCGGGCAGCGCTGTCCATGGCCAGGCGGCTGACCTCTGGCGATTCATCCCCGAGTAACTCGGCCAGTTCCTCGGCCGGCACGAAGTTCGCTGGCATCAGGCTGAAGAGCTTGGCTGCTTCCATCCTCATAATTTCTGTGCCGGGCTTCTTATCCGCCACGACTCTTCGGATATATTCCTTTATAAGTTCCTGGTAGGCTTCCAGGGACAGAATTTCATCCACTTCCTTTTTAAGGAGGTCTTCGTTCTCACCCGCGGGCCATTCAGACAGGGCCAGGGCTTCTTCTTCAAACAGGGTACCGAGCGAGGAAACCCCGGGTTCAGAAAGGTTTGAGGTAAGCAGCTCTTTTAATTCAGGGCGGAGTTTATCTTGCTTCATGAGGTCAAATATGTCCATGGCCAGAAGTTCCCGGCTTCGCCGGCGAGTGTCCAGGGTGTCAAAGGCCAGTTTCAGGTAGTCCAGGTCCAGTTGCTCGGCCACTGCCTTTTCGGCCCGGTCCCACTTCTTTTTTAATTTATTCCTGACCACGGCCGCGTATTCCCTGGTGACCTGGAGATTGACCGCCATCCAGCCCAGGATCAACAGGATGGTCACCAGGCTGATAAAACGAAGATTGAGGCTGAAGTAGAGAAGGGCCATCAGCAGGACCCCTCCCAGCCCCTTGGCAAAGCGGTTGAGGAACATGTCAATGAAGATCTTGGCCTTGTATTTGACCTCGGGGGAAACCGGGATGTAGAGCAGTTCCCTGACGGATTGATTCAGGGTATAGGAAAGACTCTTATCAGAGGCCTTCAGAGTCAGGGCCATCAGCAGGCTGGCTGGCAGCGCGGTTAACCCGGTCAGAACTATGATCAGGACTGAAGGATAGATAAGGAAAGAAAACCTGATCCCGAATTTCTGGACAAACCGGCTGGTAAGGAAAAGTTGAATGAAAAAGGCTACCACCAGCAGGCCGGCATTGAAATGCCCGAAGAACGAGGTCAGTCTGTCTCCAAGGCTGGCTGTTCCTTCGACCACCTTGCTGAACTGCCAGTCGATAAAGGTGGAGACTATCAGGCTCAGGGCTATGCCGCCGGCCAGCAGCCGGAAGTAACGCTGTCCGATAACAGTCCGCAGGCACTCCCTGAATCCCACCCGCTCGGTCTTCCCGTTCTGTTGGGTGGATTCTGTGGAGTCTTGAGAAGGTCCCCGGCCCGATCTCTTTTGCCAGTCAGCTATCAGGTAGACCACAACAATGGTTAGAAGCAGAAAACCGCAGGCCAGAAAAAGAAGTCTGGTATCAACACTGGCCCTGGCCATGAGTCCGGTAGCTTCGCCTCCCAGGATGCCCCCCAGGATACCGCCGCTTCCGAAAAGGCCCACCAGGCGCTTGGTTTCCCTGGGGTTGAAAATATCGTTGACCACTATCCAGAACTGGGTGATGACCACGGCCAGAAATATATTGGCCCAGATGTAATAAGCCAGGGATAGCCAGGCCCAGCCGAGGCTGAACAGCAGCCAGAATAACACCGCCGTCAGGATGAAAAAGGCCAGGCTGAAAATTATAAGGTTTAACCTGGATAAGCTGGCCTGGAGTTTGGAATGAATGGCTACCACCAGGCCGATCGACACGGCGGTCAGGAGATAGGCCAGGGGGAGTTTATCAGCCCCCAGGGAGTCCAGATAGCTGGCCACCCTCAGGGATTTTATGATCGAGTAGGCGGCAGTGATCAGGAAAAAATAGAAGAAAAGTAAAAGGGTAATTCTTTCCTCTCCCGGCTTGATCTCCACCAGGCGGGAAAGGAACCCGTGGAGCCGGCTGGGTTCATCTGTCAATTCTTATTCCCCGCGACAGGAGGGAGACTCACTCTTTGAAAAAGCTCTCCAGGGCCACCTGTTCGTCGTCATATATTTCCAGCACCCTGGTCAGCATGGTTACCTGGAAGATCAGGTAGAGCTTCTTGGAAATCCTGACCAGCTTCAGCTTACCGCCGAGGTTGTTGGCCGAGATGTAACTGGCCAGGATTTCGCCCACGCCGAAGCTGTCGATGAATTCTACCTTTTCGAAGTTGAGCAAGATTTTCCTTTTGCCCCTTTCCAGTTGCTGCTTGATCCATTGATGGAGGGTCATGTCGGTGATGTCTGACCTCCTGATTTCTCCCTCGATGTCGACGATCAGAATGTCGTTAATTTCTCTGGTTGATATTTTCACCTTTCACTCCCTGTCAATGGCGTTTTCCACCACTTTTAATTCTTGTCACAATCACCTAAAATCCCTGAATGCGCGTCCTTAAAACTCAAGGCTGATGGCGTATTGTTCCTTGATGGGCGGAGAGGCAAACATTTCCAGAAATTTGAGCAGCTGCTGCTGGTAGTGAAGGTTCTCTTCGCTGGCCGTGACGTCTTCCTGGGTTTGCCAGAAGGTCAGGGACATTCCCCGGCCACTGGCCCGGTCGGTGAGGAGATATCCTCCGGCGAAGCCGTTTTGCTTCTTGGCGTCCGGGATGACGCTGGTTTCGTAAAGCTTGATGGCCTCTTCTACCTTCTCTGGCTTGACGTGAAAAATAGTTACTCGGGCAATCATGATAATTCCCCTTTCCACAATTTATTCTAATATGTTTTTTATGCAAAATAAATAATTTTTTTGCCCGGCAGCAACGAATTTTATTTGACTTTAAGGACGTTTAGGTATAGGAAGAAAGTAGGATAAGAACAGGGGAAAGCGGCAATGATGGTTACCCCGGGTGAGATTTCATGAATAAAATCTTCCAGAGAAAAAGGGCTGGCCAGAAGGTTCTCTATTTACTGCTTTGGCTGGTCTGGCTGACCCGGCCTGTTCTTCCCGCCGAGCAAATTCCCTGCCGCTGGAGCGGGGTGGAAAAGATCGTGGTGGTCGGGGACCTGCACGGCGATTACGAGCATTTTGTCGAGATACTGAAGGGGGTAGGACTGGTTGATTCCAGCTTGAGCTGGAAGGGTGGACAGGCTTTTCTGGTTCAGACCGGAGATGTCCTGGACCGCGGTCCCGATGCCCGCAAGATCTTTGACTTAATTCGCAAGCTGGAAACGGAGGCCGAAGCTGCCGGCGGTCAGGTGCAGATGTTGATCGGCAATCACGAAGAAATGAACATCACCGGGATCGCCTTCGATTATGAGGATTATGTTACCGTTGAGCAGTTTATCTCGTTTCTTCCAGAGGATTACCTGGCCAGGAAGCAGAAAGAGCTGGAAAAGAAGGCCAGGAGGGGGAGGGATATCAGACGCCTCTGGCAGGAAGTAATAGATTTTGACCAGGAAGCCAGGCAAAAATACCTGATCAATTTTAACCAGAAATACGGAAAATGGATTGCCCGTAAGAATGCTGTCATAAAGATTAATGACACCGTCTTCGTTCACGGTGGTATAAGCGAAGAATTCTCAAAGTGGAAACTTGAAGACATAAACAACAGGCTCCGGTATGAACTCTCGGTCTTTCAGAAAGCGATTCTGAACCTGTCGCCTCCGACTGATATGAAACTGGAAATTGTCTACAGGAGCAACGGGCCTCTCTGGTACCGGGAGCTGGCCCTGGCCAATGGCAGCGTTTCAGAGGAACAGGTTGACCGTATCCTGAATAACCTGGAGGCCAGGCAGATCATAGTGGCCCATACTCCTCGCCTGGTCCTGACCATCAATGATATGAGAAGATTCGGGGGGAAGATCTGGATCGTTGATACAGGAATCTCCCGGGCCTACGGCGGTCATATGAGGGCTCTGATCATAAATGACGGCCAGTTCTCCCTGTGGGGGATTAACCATGGAAAATAATAAAAATTTATTTAAGACAGGGCTGGTAATGATGGCCATGGTCTGGGGGTTTTTTATGGTTGCCTCAGATTACTTATTTGGTGATCAGAAGGAGCGGGAACAGTTGGAGAATTTCCTGAGTAAGGCCAGGGTGGTCAGGGTCAGCAAGGGACAGGCCGGCGGCCGGACTGCTCCCTGGGTTGTCAGCCTGGATGATGGACGGATGAAAGGGCGGGCCATTTTTAAGTACGTCCACCGGCCCCGACCGGCCATGATCCCGGACAGCTATTTCTATGAGCTGGCTGCTTATGAGCTGAATAAGCTGCTCGACCTGGAGCTCATGCCGCCTGTGGTGGTCAGAAAGCTGGATGGCCGCAGCGGTTCCCTGCAGGTCATGCTGACCGGGGTAATAACCGAAGCCCAGCGGCAGAGGAAAGGACTGAATCCGCCGGATGAAGAAGCTTTCCAGCAGGCCCTGGCCGAAGTGGTGGTTTTCGAGAATCTGGTTTATGACCAGTGCCTGGACCAGGACGACATCCTGATAAGCATGAACACCTGGCAGGTCTGGCGAATTGATTTTTCTGAAAGTTTCGCCCCGGTTCCGGAGCTGCTTACGGACTGTCCAATCCGCAGGTGCTCCAGGGAATTGTTTAACAGCCTGAGCCGGCTGGACCCCGGGCTGCTGACCAACAAACTCAAGCCTTACCTTAGCGAACAGGAAATAGAAGCGTTGCTCGAAAGGAAGGATCTTATAATAGCCGCAATAAAGAAATTGATAGAAGAACAGGGCGAGGAAGCCATCCTGTTTACCAGGAAGAAAAATTAACAGGGGGAGAAATGAAAGAGGTTGGCCCAGACCCGAAACAGAAAAGTGACTCTGAGCGAGCCTGCCCTCCCGGTTACCGGCTGCTCAGGCTCTTTACCGATATCAGGCCGGGAGAGGCTTCCAAGGCCTTGCTGCTGACCTTTAATATCTTCCTGTTGCTGCTGGCCTATTACATAATCAAACCCGTCCGGGACGCGCTGATTCTGGCCGGCAAAGGGGCGGAAATAAAAAGTTACCTGGCCGGAGCCCAGGCCATTTTGCTTATACTGGTGATTAAAGCCTTCAGCTACCTGGCTTCCCGGGTTCCCAGACATCTGTTGATAACCTGGGTAACTCTGTTCTTTATCTCCAACCTGATAATTTTCTATATTCTAAGTATGGTGGGCATTCCTCTCGGAACTATGGGCATCATCTTTTTCATCTGGATCGGAATCTATAACCTGCTGGTTCCGGCCCAGTTCTGGGGTTTTGCCAACGACCTGTATTCTGATGAGGAAGGCCGGAGGCTGTTTCCATTGATTGCTTTCGGGGCTACTTCCGGGGCCGTTTTCGGCAGCCGGTTAGCAGGCTGGTTGATCAGGCCCATTGGCCTTTACAGCCTGATGCTGGTTTCGGCCGCCATTCTGGGCTTATGCATCCTGCTGGCCATTCATATTCACAAGAGAGAGTTGCAACATATCGTGAGGGTGGGGCTGTCCCCGGTCGAGCTGGAGCAAAAGAAAATTGAACAGGAAAAGCCACTCAAAAAAGGCGGGGGGTTCCGCCTGGTTTTCAAGAGCCGCTACCTTCTATTGATTGCCCTGGTCATCGGTCTTTATAATTTCATAAATGCCACCGGAGAATACATACTGAGCAACGTGGTAACCCGAACGGCCACCCAGGCCGTGGCGGCGGGCCTGGCCGGCGGCCTGGATTTGAAAGAATATATAGGGAAATTTTTTGCCGAGTACCAGTTGCTGACCAACCTGATTGCCCTGGTGCTGCAGCTTTTTCTGGTTTCGCGGATTTTCAGGTGGATTGGCGTGGGCGGGGCTCTTCTTATTTTTCCTTTTATCGCCCTGGGTGGTTATGGGTTTATCGCGGTCGGGGCCTCACTCCTTTTGATCAAGTGGGTTAAGGCCCTGGAAAACGGCACCGACTATTCGCTGATGAACACCACCAAGCATGCCCTCTTTCTGATTACTTCCAGGGAAGAAAAATATAAAGCCAAGGCGGCCATCGACACCTTTTTTGTCAGGGGAGGGGATGTGATTGCCGCCCTGGGAATTTTTCTGGGCACGACTTACCTGGCCTTTGGCGTGGAAAAGTTCGCCCGGGTTAATATCCTGGGAGTGTTGATCTGGATATCCCTGTGTTTTCTTATAATCCGCGAATATAAAAAACTGAGGGCAAGGACACAGTCGGAAAGGTCCTGAACCAGGTTTCCGGATCTTTCCAAGACCTTAATATCAGGATCGTTTTTTCCTCAGGTCCTGGATTTTTATTATGCCCCCTGAGTCCTGCGCTATATAAAGGTATCCCTTATCATCCCAGGCCAGACCTTCCTGGTTATCGCCTGGAAAGGCGTATTCTCTTACCAGTTTCCCGTCGAGTGTTATCTCAACCAGGATATTATCGGCATCGCTGCCTATATGCAGAAGCCTGGTTTCCTCGTCGTAAATCATGGCTGCGGGGTCGTCTATTTTGAAAGGCAGGACCCTGATAATTCTGGCTTCGGCCTCCCGGGCCTGGCTTGATTTCAGGGGGACTTCGATTTCAACTATACAGGGCGGGTCCCATTGGTTCCCGGCATAAAAGGTCCCGCCTTCGGGATGCTTTTCATCCGGGACAAAAGCCAGCGCCTCCAGGCCGTTGTCGTATTCCTCGACCTGTTTTTGCAGAAAGTTCAGGTCGCCGTTGAAGGCTCTGTTGACCGGGAATCTACGGGTAACCTCGTGCCGATCCGGGTCATATTCAAGGATGATATCATCTCCTTCAATTACAACGTAAACCAGGCCCGTCCTGGGGTTGATGGCAATGGCTTCCAGGTCGCCCGGAATCCGCTGGCTGAAAATTGGAGCTCCGTCAGTTGTTATTTCGTAAAGCCAGCCCTCGTCGCTGACCACAAATAGAGTCTTTCGCTGCGGATGGAAGCACAGACCCGAAGGCTCGGGTATGTTTTGCTGATCGATATTGCCGCCAAAACCCGGGGTGCCCGGCCATTTGTAAGGAAAGCGGATGGTGGGAGCGTACCGGTCAGAAGAACAGCCAGAAAGAAATACCAGAAACGAAAGCAGAAGTAACAGTTTTTTCATTGGTTCGCCCTCTTTCACCCCAGTTTATAGCAGAAGCTACTCTATCATATCAATTAAAATTTTTGCTGGCCTTAGATGAAATATTAAATTTGACTTTAATAATGCAAAAATATTAGGCTATTAGCAAAGGGGAAAGCCTTGCAGTTAAAAACGGCTGCCAGGAACTTGCTAACCGCCACTTTTGTTCTGTTATTGTCATTTTCGAGTTCCCGCGCCCAGTTCACAACGGATGAAATAGCCCGGCGGGGCGAACAGGAAGAATTCCTTCTGAAGGCGAGAATAACCGGCTTTCGGGACCTGGGCAAAGGCATCACTCTGCCCATTCGGGTTTACTTGAAAAAGGGAGATACAGAGCTGACTGCCGTCTGGAAGAACCCGAGCGGAGTAATCAACGGTTACTACGAGGGCTGGCAGTATGAAATTGCCGCCTACCGCCTGGATAAGTTGCTTGGCTTAAACCTCATCCCGCCCACGGTGGAAAGGAGGTTCCAGGGTCAGCGCGGCTCTTTACAGCTCTGGGTGGAACACAAGTACGACCTTCTGGAAATTGTCGATAATAAAATCCAGTTGCCAAAGGAGGGGTGGGAGGCGGTTAACCTGGAAAGGATGCAGTATCTGACCCGGGCCTTTGATTCTCTGATTGCCAACGAAGACCGGAGCCTGCAGAATACCCTGCTCACTGAAGACTGGCGGACCATACTTATTGACCACTCCCGCAGTTTCAGGTCCGATGCCCGTTTTACTAACAACCTTATGTACGGGCTGCGGCCCCTGCGCCCGGGCGGAATTCCACTGCCGTTCAAACGATTGCCAGCCGAATTTGTGGAAAGATTGAAGGCCCTGACCTTTGATAGCATCAGGCAGGCGGTGGGTTCCTATCTGACCACCAGGGAGATAAATTCTGTGCTGGCCCGCCGCGACCTGATCCTGAAGGAAATCGAGGAGATGATTTCTGCCTATGGCCGGGGGGAAGTCTTATATTAAGGAGTCGGGGAAATGAGAAAGAGTGCGATTTTGGCCGTTGGTTTATTGCTCTTGGTTCTGAACCTGCCCCTGTCTTCACAGTTTAGGCCAGAAGAAATAGCTCAGAGGGAGGAACTGGAAGAATTTCTGCTGACCGCGGAGATAATAGATTATAAAGAGATAGGTGAGGGGGTAACCAAGCCGGTTCGCCTTTTCCTCAAAAAAGGTGATGTTGAAAGAAGCGGAGTCTGGAAGAACCCCAGCGGAATTCAGGGCGGCTTCCTCGAGGGCTGGCAGTATGAAATTGCCGCCTACCGGCTGGACAAGCTGCTGGGCTTGAACATGATCCCGCCAACGGTGGAGAGGGTATTCAGGGGCCAGAGAGGCTCCCTGCAACTCTGGGTGGAGAAAGAATACAGCCTGCTGCAGGTGATGGAAAAGAATATCCCCCTGCCATCGAGCGGGCCGGAAGCCGATAACTGGGAGAAGAGAAAATATATTTCCCGGGTGTTTGATGCCCTGATCGCCAACGAGGACCGCACCCAGCAAAATACCTTATATACCAAGGACTGGAGGACCATACTAATCGACCACTCCCGGAGCTTCCGGTCAGAAGAAAAATATACCAAGCACCTCCTGTTCGGTCTAAACCCGTTAAGAGCTGATAGCCGGGCCCTGCCTTTCAGAAAATTGCCTAGGCAACTGGTGGAGAATATCAAGGCCCTGACCTTTGACAGCATCAAACAGGCCGTTGGGCCATACCTGACCGATAAAGAAATCAGGGCCGTCCTGGCCCGCAAAGATTTAATACTTAAGGAAATAGACGAGATGATCAAAGTCGTGGGCGAGGGCAAGGTCCTTTATTGAGGAGGGAATATGGGAAGAAAGTTTTATGGCTTTTTCGTGGTTTCGGTGGCCTTGCTTCTTTTCCTGCCGTTATTTCCTCAGTTCACGCCGGACGAGGTGGCCGAGCGAGCCAGGTGGGAAGAATTTTTGCGGACGGCCAACATTGTCAATGAAGAGCAGCTAATCGGCCCGGAGTCCGTCACCAGCCCCTGGAAACTGACCCTGGAAAAGGACGGGATCACCAGGAATGCTCTCTGGAAGAACCCGGAAGGCCGCCTGAAGGGTTTCGTGGAAGGCTGGAAATACGAAATAGCGGCTTACCTGATGGATAATTACCTGGAATTGAACATGGTCCCGCCCACGGTGGAAAGAAGGTTTCATAACAACCGTGGTTCCTGCCAGATCTGGGTTGACTACCAGATGACCCTAAAACAAAAGACCGAGAAAAATATCAAGACTCCACCCATCAAGCTGATGAACTGGAACCGGGCCGTTTACCTGCAGAGGGCCTTTGACAACCTGATCGGCAACGAAGACCGCCACATGAACAACATCTTGATAACCGCCGACTGGCGGATGATACTGATTGACCATTCTCGGTCTTTCCGCACCGGGAAAAAATTCACCCAGAACCTGATTTACTCCGAAAAACACCGGGAGGGTCCGAAGCCGATGAGCGAGCTGCCCCGGGCCTTCGTGGAAAAAATAAAAGCCCTGAATTTTGAGTTAATTAAAGGTATCGTCGGAGAGTACCTGACTGATGATGAGATCAACGCCGTCCTGGCCCGGAAGGAGCTCATCCTTCAGGCCATAGATAAGCTCATCCAGGAAAAGGGCGAGGCCGCGGTCCTGTACTGATCAGTTAGCCTCGGCCGCGGACAACCTTTTGTGCATCAGCAGAATGTTCTGTCCGCCATCCCGGCGATAGGAAAATCCGTCCATCAACTCCCGGCTGAGGTAAATGCCCAGCCCGCCCTTTTTTCTTTTGCGGATGATCTCTTCTATGTCCGGGGTAGGCGACTGTGAGGGGTCGAAAGGTACGCCGCTATCTCTAATCTCCAGGAAAACCTGCGGTCCCTCGGTCCAGAATCTTACCTGGATTGTGCCCCTGTTTTCAGGGTAGGCGTAATGGATTATGTTGAGGCAGATTTCAATCAGGGCCAGCTCGATCTGGAAATGTTCTTCCTCGGTTACCGGCAGGGCCTGGAGATTTTGGTCCAGGAAATTCTTGATGGCTTCAATTTCTCCGAGCTCGCTGGCAACTTCGATGACAGCCGCAGCCTTATCCAAGTTCATCCCCTGGCCCGATTATATAAGATTCTCGAGGGTTAAGCAAACTGGCTCTGGCTTTGATCATCCTCTGCTCATATCCTGGAGCCTGATTCATAACCAGGGCTGGTAGCTTCTCCGCCCGGGCTATTTCTTCTTCAATTCATTATTTGTGTTGCAACTTGAGCCGGTAGAATTTCCTCTTGCCGACCTTGAGGATCTGTTCTGTCCGGCTGGCATCCAGTTTGTGTTCCAGGTCTTCAACCCGCTGGCCGTCAACGTAGACTCCACCCTGGCGGATTAGCCGCTTGGCCTCGCCGCGGGAGGGAACTATGCCCAGGTTAACCATCAGGTCGACCAGCTCCAGCTGGGTTTGCTCACCGTAGGTTTCGACGACCTTTTCTTCCATTTCGCTCGGCAGGTCCTTATGTTTGAAAATCCGGTCGAACTCTTCGGCTGCCCTCTGGCCTTCTTCTTCTCCCCAGAAATCAGCCACGACCATCCGGGCCAGGCCGGCTTTTAAGTCGCGCGGGTTGAGGCTGCCTTCCCTGGCCTGTTTTTTCCAGTCTTCGATCTGGTCGGTCGGCACATCGGTTAAAAGCTCGTAGTAACGGTACATCAGCTCGTCGGAGATAGACATCAACTTGCCGAAAATTTCTTCGGGTGGTTCGTTAATTCCGACATAATTTCCCAGGGACTTGGACATCTTTTCCACGCCGTCCAGGCCTTCCAGCAGCGGCATGGTCAGGATGACCTGCGGTTCCTGCCCGTATTCCCTCTGGATTTCCCGGCCGACCAGCAGGTTGAACTTCTGGTCGGTGCCGCCAAGTTCCACGTCGGCCTGAAGGGCCACCGAATCGTAAGCCTGCATCAGAGGATAAAGGAGCTCGTGCACAGATATGGGTAGCCCGGCCTTGAACCTCTTGGTGAAATCGTCCCGCTCCAGGATCCTGGCCACGGTATATTTTGAAGTGAGCCTGATGATGTCAAAACTGGACAGCGCCCCCAGCCAGCGGGAATTAAAATCTATGATGGTTTTTTGAGGGTCGAGTATCTTGAAAACCTGCTGCTTGTAGGTCTCGGCATTCCGGTTGATTTCCTCCCTGGTCATGGCCGGCCTGGTGGCCGAGCGGCCGCTGGGGTCGCCGATCAGGCCGGTGAAATCGCCGATCAGAAAGATGACCTCATGCCCCAGTTCCTGGAAGTGCTTCATCTTCCTGAGAAGGACGGTATGTCCCAGGTGAATATCGGGTGCCGTCGGGTCAAACCCGGCTTTAACCCGGAGCGGCCGATTTTCCTTCCTGGACCTTTCCAGTTTGCGAACCAGGTCTTCTTCCTGGATGATTTCCACCGCTCCCTTCTTGAGGAGCTTCAGTTGTTCTTCAACAGGCTTGAACATCGTGCCAACCTCGATTGGTCTTGAAGCTATAAATATGACCTAATATGACGGGAATTTCAAGGGATTTAAGCCTGATTTTTTTCTGGGGGGTGTGGTCCGGGGCCGGCCTGGCCTGCGCTTATATAATAAAAGGTATGGTCAGTCCATGATGTAGACTTTGCGACCCCGCACTTCCAGCCTGCCTTCAAAATAAAGACGCACCGCCTCGGGGTATATCTTGTGTTCCCATTCCAGGATTCTCTCGGCCAGGGTCTCCTCGGTATCATCCTGGTGGACCGGAACCACGGCCTGCAAGATGATGGGTCCGGCATCCACCTCTTCCCAGACGAAGTGGACGGTGGCCCCGGAATAACGCACCCCGTAATCAACGGCCTGTTTCTGGGCATGAAGTCCAGGAAACGAAGGTAGAAGCGCCGGATGGATGTTCATGATCCGGTTCCTGAAAGCCTGGCAGAAAAGCGGGGTGATTATTTTCATGTAACCGGCCAGGCAGACCAGGTCAACTTCACGTTTTTTCAACTCTTCGACTATGGCTGCATCGTAGGCCTCTTTGCTGGGGAAACTCTTGGGGTCCAGATGAAGAGTTTCCAGGCCTCTCTCCCTGGCTGTCTGCAGCCCCGGGGCCTCGGCCTTGTTGCTGAATACCAGCACAATGTCGGCGTTTATCTTTCCGGCCAGCATGGCTTCATGAATGGCCCTGAAGTTGGAGCCGCGGCCAGAAAGCAATACTGCCACTCTGCCCCTTTTCCTAGGGCTTCGGAATACTTCCTGTTCCATTTTTCCCCCTCAGGTTTTCTTTACCTTGAAATAGTCAGGAATGGAGTTTTTCCAGGCCCGGTAGCCCAGTTCCAGCGGCTGGTCAACAACCTTTTTCTTCCGGTGCCAGATGACCATTTTCCGACCGCCGGTCCTTCCGATTATCCTGGCCTTTACTTTCATCTTTTTGGCCAGAGCCAAAATTTTCCGGGCCTTCTCTTTTCTGGCGGCCAGGATGATTCTGGACTGGCTTTCGCCGAACAGCAGGGCATCGGTCCTGAGCCGGTCATCCAGCTTCACCTGAAATCCTATCGGGCGCGGACCCTTGAATGAACATTCGGCCAGGGCCACGGCCAGCCCGCCTTCAGACAGGTCGTGGGCTGTTCTGACCAGCCCGGAGCGAATGGCCTGTCGACAGCATGCCTGAACTCTTTTCTCCTTCTCGATATTGAGAGCCGGCGGCTGACCTTTTTCTTCGGAAAAAACGAGCCTAAGGTATTCCGAGCCACCCAGCTCCTCTTTGTTTTCTCCCAGAAGAATAATTACATCCCCGGCCCCACGGAATCCAGCCGAGGGCACCAGGGAGGTGTCTTCCACCAGTCCGATAATTCCCAGAACCGGGGTGGGATAGATGGCTTTGCCTTCAGTTTCATTGTAGAAGCTAACGTTTCCGCCGGTAACCGGTATTTCGAACCGGCGGCAGGCTTCGGCAATTCCTTCCACCGCCTGTTTGAACTGCCACATGATTTCTGGTTTTTCCGGGTTGCCAAAATTGAGGCAGTTGGTAACCCCGATTGGTGTCGCCCCGGCGCAGGCCAGGTTACGGCAGGCTTCGGCCACGGCAATCTGGCCGCCCCGCCTGGGATTAAGGTAAGTGTAGAGAGAGTTCCCGTCGAGGGTCATGGCCAGGCCCTTCTTCAAGCCCTTGAGCCTGAGCACGGCGGCGTCGGCCCCGGGCAGCACCATGGTATTAACCTGGACCATATGGTCGTACTGCCGGAAAACCCATTCTTTGTCTGAGATGTTGGGTGAGGCCAGGAGCTGGAGAAAAACCTGGTTGAGGTCCGAGGGCATTTCGGGAAGGCGAAACCTGGTGACCTTCCTCAGGAAGGCAGGTGTCCGGGCCGGCCGCCGGTAGGCCGGGCAAAGGTCAACCACTGCCTTAACCGGTATGTCAATGACCAGCTGGCCATGAAAATAGGCCTTGAGCCGTTCATCATCCGTTACTTTTCCAATGACCACTGCTTCCAGGTCCCACTTGGTGAAGATCTTCTTCAGCTCTTCAACCTTATCCGGTTCGGCCACGATAAGCATTCGTTCCTGGGATTCAGAGAGCATTATTTCGTAAGGATTCATCCCGGCTTCACGCTGGGGCACCAGGTCCAGGTTGATTTCCATCCCGGTCCCGGCCTTGGCTGCCATTTCAGTGGTGGAACAGGTCAGCCCGGCCGCGCCCATGTCCTGGATCCCGACGATCAGGTCCCTGGCCATGGCTTCCAGGCAGGCTTCCAGCAGCAGCTTCTCCTTGAAGGGGTCGCCCACCTGAACGTTGGGTCTCTTGTGCTCGGTTTCCTCACCGAACTCGGCCGAGGCCATGGTAGCGCCGTGAATGCCGTCCCGCCCGGTCCTGGCCCCGACGTAAATCACGGCATTGCCCACACCCCGGGCCCTGGCCAGGAAAAGTTTGTCCTTCCGGGCCAGCCCCACGCAGCAGACATTAACCAGCGGGTTCTGGGCATAGCACTCGTTGAAATAAACTTCGCCCCCGACCGTGGGCACGCCGAACGAATTTCCATAGCCGGATATTCCGCTGACCACACCGTCCATTATGGACCGGTTCTCGGGCTGGTCGAGGGGACCGAAACGAAGGGAATCGAGCACGGCCACCGGCCTGGCCCCCATGGTAAAGATGTCCCGCAAGATGCCCCCGACCCCGGTCGCCGCACCCTGGTAGGGTTCAATGTAGGAAGGGTGGTTGTGAGATTCAATCTTGAAAACCACAGCCAGGCCGTCGCCGATGTCCATGACCCCGGCGTTTTCTCCGGGGCCCTGGATCAGGTATTTTCCCCTGGTCGGGAATTTTTTCAGGTGTACCCGGGAACTCTTGTAGCCACAGTGTTCGGACCACATCACCGAAAATATGCCGAGTTCCGTCAGGTTGGGTTCGCGACCGATCAGTTTGACAATCAGTTCGTATTCTTCACGGGTCAGGTTATGGTCGGCCAGAGTTTTTGCGTCGATCATGATGGTATCCTCAAAAAGTCCCGATAAGGGGCGGAAGAGGTGTCACCGCAGGCCTGGCGGCCCGGGTCGCCTTTTTCTTTCCGGTTCCCCTTTTTTTCTCCAGATAGTCAATCATTGAGCTGAAGATTATTTTACCGTCCTCACTGCCCAGTATTTTTTCTGAAGCTCTTTCGGGGTGGGGCATCATCCCCAGGACGTTGCCCTGGCGGTTGATGAGGCCGGCGATGCTGTGGGCTGAACCGTTGACGTTGGCTTCCTCGCTCAGTTTTCCTTTTTCGTCGCAGTAGCGGAATACAACCTGTTTGTTCTTTTCCAGTTCTGAGAGAAGGTCGGGCGGGGCGTAATAATTCCCGTCAAAATGGGCAATGGGTATTCTGAGAACCTGGCCCCTGTGGCCGGCACTGCTGAAAGCCGTCCGGTTGTTCTCGATTCGGATATGGACGTGCTGGCAGAGGAACTTTAGATTCTTATTTCTGAGCATGGCTCCGGGAAGCAGCCCGGCTTCCAGCAGAATCTGAAATCCGTTACAGATTCCAAGGACCAGGCCTCCGGAATCGGCGAATTTCTTGACCTCCCTCATGATGGGGGAGAAGCGGGCGATGGCTCCGGAACGCAGGTAATCTCCGTAGGAAAAACCACCGGGCAGGACCACGCAGTCCACCCCTCGCAGGTCATGGTCTTTATGCCAGAGAAAGACAGTTTCCTGGCCCATGACGTTCTGCAGGGCATGGAAAGTATCATAATCGCAGTTGGAACCCGGGAAAACGACCACTCCAAATTTCATCTTTGGATCCTTTCTCCGCCGGGCCTTCAGGCCTCCAGTATTTCCCAGCTGAATTTTTCGATGATGGGATTGGCCAGCACCCGGTCGGCAATTTCCGGGATTACCTTCTCGACTTCAGCCCGGTCCAGGCCTTCCAGGTCGATTTCAAACACCTTTCCCTGGCGAACATCTTTGACCTGGTGATAGCCCAGGGTGTGCAGGGCGTTTCGTACCGTCTGTCCCTGAGGGTCAAGAACGCTTTCCTTGAGCGAGACCAGAATTCTAACTTTCATCGCAGAACCCTTTCAAAGATGAAGTCTATTTTCTGAAGATACGGCTCGAGAGAAAAACAGGATTCGATTTCCCTGGGCGAGAGATGGCGGGTTATTTCCGGGTCCGAAGAAACCAGCTCCCTGAAATCCAGGTTTTCCTGCCAGGCCTTCAGGCTGCAAGCCTGCACCAGCCGGTAAGCTTCCTCCCGGCTCAGACCCTTCCGGGTCAGGGCCAGCATCACCGCCTGGGAAAAGATCAGGCCCCTGGTGGCCTGGATATTCTGCATCATTCTGGCCGGGTAGACGTGCCAGTTGCCAATTATTTCGGCCATCTCTTTAAGCAAATAATCGGTCAGGATGAACGAATCGGGGAAGATAACCCTTTCAGCCGAAGAGTGGGAAATGTCCCGTTCGTGCCAGAGCGGTATGTTTTCCAGGGCCACCTGGAGGTTCCCGCGAACAATCCTGGCCAGGCCGGCTACCCGCTCACAGCGCACCGGGTTTCTCTTGTGGGGCATGGCCGAGGAACCTTTCTGGCCGCGGGTAAAGGGCTCCTCAACCTCCAGGACTTCGGTTTTCTGAAGATGCCTGATTTCCAGGGCAAACTTTTCCAGGGAGGTTACAATGAGGGCCAGGCAGCTCATCACCTCGGCGTGGCGGTCACGCTGCAGCACCTGGGTTGAGACCGGAGCCGGTTTCAAACCGAGTGATTTGAGGGCATATTTTTCCACCCTGGGGTCGAGATGAATGTAGGTGCCGACCGAGCCGGCAATCCGGCCGACGCTGATGGTTTCCCTGGCGGCCTTAAGCCTTTTCAGGTGGCGGTTGGTTTCCTCGTACCAGACCAGGATCTTGAAGCCGAAGGTGATGGGTTCGGCATGGACACCGTGCGTCCGACCGATACACGGTGTCTTCTTGTACTTGAGGGCCTTTTTTTTCAAAATTTTCCTGAGTTCCAGGAGCCTTTTTTCCACCCGGTCGAGGGATTCGACCATCAGCAGCGACAGGGCGGTGTCAACGACATCGTATGAGGTCAGGCCCATATGAACAAAGCGAGAATCATCACCGATGTATTCGGCCACCGAAGTCAGAAAGGCGATTACATCGTGTTTGACCACCTTTTCTATTTCTTCGATACGCTGGACGGAAAAAGCAGCTTTTTTCCTGATGTTTTCCAGCGATTTGGGTGGGATCTTGCCCAGTCGGGCCCAGGCCTGGCAGACGGCCAGCTCCACTTCCAGCCATTTACGGTACCTGTTTTCTTCGGACCAGATGGCCCCCATTTCAGGCAGGGTGTATCTTTCGATCATTAGCAGTTCCTTTTACCCGAATTGACAAATCATATTACCAATTAGCTTTTTTTAAGTCAATTTAAAATGGTATAAAAATGTGCCGAATCGCCAAGATTCTTAGCTGGAATCTGTCTAAATTATTGAAGGTTTGAAGCTGTCTTGAACTGAGGGCGACGGGCGGGTTAAACTTGACTGTGGTCGGATGATAGACAGAGAGCAGGAACTGGATCTGGTTAACCGGGCCCGTCGGGGTGAGGTGGAAGCTTTTATGGCCTTGATCAGGACTTACCAGGTCCCGATTTACCGGTTGATTTACCGGATGACCGGGAACCGCGAAGATGCCGCCGACCTGATGCAGGAAACCATGCTCAAGGCCTACACCGGGCTGAAGAAGTTTAAGGCCAGGTCCGGATTTCATACCTGGCTGTACAGGATTGCGGTCAACGAGACGTTGAATTTTCTTCAAAGATCGGGCCGGGAAAAAGGGAAGATGGAGTACCTGGATGAAATAGATACGACCGAATCCGGTCTGGCCGTGGCCGCTTCTCCTGAAGAGACGTTGATGGGAGAGGAATTCAGAACCGGACTGGAACAAGCCCTGGCCGGGCTTCCGGCGGATTACAAACTGGCCTTTACCCTGGTGGTGTTCCAGGGCCTGAGTCATTCCGAGGCGGCCCAAGTGCTTGGCTGCTCGGAGGGGACGGTTTCCTGGAAGATACACGAGGCCAGGAAAATGCTCAGGGAAAAGATGAGGCCATATCTGGACCGGGCCAGAGAGGTATGAGATGAAGTGCACGCACTATCAAAAATTGATATCTGACAGGATGGACGGATCGCTGTCTCCGGCCAGTCAGAAAAAATTGGAAACCCACCTTAAAACCTGCCGGGCCTGCCGTCTTTATGAAGAAGAATTGAAGGGGATAGAGGCAGAAATCAGAAAGCTCCCGGCCGTGGAGCCTGAAAACCTGGCAGTCCTGGAAGGGGAGCTCAGGGAGCGCCTGGTCAGGGTCGAAGCTGAAAAAAGGACTCACAAGCCCAGGAGCTGGGGCCTGAAATTAGCCCCGGCCTTGGCCGCCGGAGCTTTTCTGGTGATGGTGGCTCTTTATCTTCTTGTTTTCAACAGGCCGGCGGAAAGGGATCAGAACCTGGACCTGGCTTCCCTGATGTCTTTCGAGGATTCTTACCTTGCTCTGACCCAGACCCTGAATAGCGATGAAAGGTTGAACGAAGTATATAACGAGGAGATTCTTAACAGTATTTTTGAAGAAGTAAAGGACCTGAATTTAGAAGAGCTGACATACCCGGAAGATTACCAAGAGCAAACTATTGACAATGATGTTAATATAAATTTACTAACAGAAAAAAGTGGCTTATCGGAGGGACTATGATTAAAAAAATATTGCTCATAACTCTTATAGGGCTGAACTTAATCTTCTTATTGGCCGGGCAAAAGGCCAGCGGGCAGGAGCCCCGCGGCCAGATGCAACAGGGGAATCTCAGGCGAAACCTGGTAACGCTGAGGGCTCTGCGCATGACCCAGGTGCTGGAGCTCACCGAGCAGCAAACGGCGATGATCTTTCCAGAGCTTAACCGGGCAGAAAAAGAGAAAGCCGAGTTGCAGAGGCAGCTGGCCCTGGAGATCAGGAATCTAAGGCAGAAGATTGATTCAGGAAAATCTACTGATGAAGAGTTTGAAGCCGGGGTTCAGAAAATCAGGGAATTAAGGCATAATATCCAGGCCAGGGAGCAGGCTTTTGAGGATTTCCTCTTCAGCCGCTTGACACCGGTCCAGAAGGCCAGGTATATTATATTCAGCCTGGAATTTAACCGGGGACTCATGGAAAGAGCCCAGCGGTTAAGGCAACCCGGTCAAAAAATTAAATAAATATCTTCCGTATCTTGACAAAAAGATTAAATTAAGTTAGTATTCCCGTTGTAAATTTATATCTCAATTTAACTTTTTTCAATTAAAAACAGAAGTACAGAAGATTTTTTGAAAAATTAAGGAAAATTTCCGATTTGTGCATGATTGCCAGCGTAGCTCAGCCGGTAGAGCAGCTGATTTGTAATCAGCGGGTCGGGGGTTCGAATCCCTTCGCTGGCTCAGAAATAGAGAGCAGGCCTGGCCTGATAGGGAAGACTGGTATGGGCAGGTACCAAAGTGGCCAAATGGGGCGGGCTGTAAACCCGCTGCGGAAACGCTTCGGAGGTTCGAATCCTTCCCTGCCCATTTTTGATGCGGGAATAGCTCAGTTGGTAGAGCGTCAGCCTTCCAAGCTGAATGTCGCGGGTTCGAGCCCCGTTTCCCGCTTTCTAAGAAATGAAGTTAAGCCCAAGTAGCTCAGTTGGCAGAGCACGTCCTTGGTAAGGACGGGGTCACCAGTTCAAATCTGGTCTTGGGCTTTTATAAAAATTTTTGCCTGGCTCCTAGGAGGTAAAAGAGATGGCCAAGGAAAAATTTGCGAGGACGAAGCCGCACGTTAACATAGGGACGATCGGGCACATAGACCACGGGAAGACGACGTTGACGGCGGCGATCACGAAGGTGTTATCGACCAAGGGACTGGCGCAGTACAAGCCATACGACGAGGTGGCCAAGGCTGATGCCAAGATGTTCCGTAGGGACGCGACCAAGATATTGACGGTGGCCCTGTCGCACGTTGAGTACGAGTCGGACAAGCGGCACTATGCGCACATCGACTGTCCTGGGCACGTTGATTACATCAAGAACATGATCAGCGGAGCGGCCCAGATGGACGGGTCGATACTGGTGGTGGCGGCCGATGACGGGCCGATGCCGCAGACGCGGGAGCACATCCTGCTGGCCCGTCAGGTGGACGTTCCGGCTATAGTGGTGTTCATCAACAAGGTGGACCTGGTGGATGACCCGGAGATTCTGGACCTGGTGGAGCTGGAGGTCAGGGAGCTTTTGAGCAAGTATGAATTTCCTGGTGACAAGACACCGGTGATTCGTGGGAGTGCGACCAAGGCGCTGGCCGATCCTGAGGGGGAGGGAGGCAAGCCGATCTGGGAGCTGATGAAGGCTCTGGACGAGTTCATACCGGAGCCGGTACGGGAGATAGATAAGCCGTTTTTGATGTCGATCGAGGACGTGTTTTCGATAACCGGTCGGGGCACGGTGGTGACCGGCCGGGTGGAGAGAGGGATAGTCAAGGTAGGAGACGAGGTGGAGATAGTAGGTTTTGGGGAGACGAAGAAGACGGTGGTGACCGGGGTGGAGATGTTCCGGAAGATCCTGGACCAGGGGCAGGCTGGAGACAACGTTGGTTGCCTGTTGAGGGGTATAGGCAAGGACGAGGTGGAACGTGGACAGGTCCTGGCCAAGCCTGGATCGATCACGCCGCACAAGAAGTTCCGGGCGCAGATCTATGCTCTGACCAAGGATGAGGGTGGTCGGCACACTCCGTTTTTCACCGGTTATCGTCCGCAGTTTTACTTCCGGACGACCGACGTGACCGGCACGGTGAAGCTGCCGGCGGGAGTGGAGATGGTGATGCCTGGAGACAATGCCAACGTTGAGGTGGAGCTGATCACCACGGTGGCCATGGAGAAGGGCCTGCGGTTTGCCATCCGCGAGGGTGGCCGGACGGTGGGTGCCGGAACCGTCACCGAAATCCTGGAATAGAACTGCATTCCCCGGCTGTTAGTTGAACTAAGCATTAAGGAAATAGCGAGATGCGGGAAATAATTACTCTTCAGTGCTCGGATTGTAAGCGACGGAATTACACTACCACCAGAAACAAGAAGAAGCAGACGGAACGGCTGGAAATCAAGAAGTTCTGCCCGTTCTGTCGCAAGCATACTCTTCACAAAGAAGTTAAATAATGACTGACCGGACTGAGGGTGAGTAGCTCAATTGGCTAGAGCAGCGGTCTCCAAAACCGCAGGCTGCGGGTTCGAGTCCTGCCTCACCCGCCAGTATCAGGATGAGATAAAGGCGTAGGTAACATGAACGACAAACTGCCCTGGCACAAACGATTCGTAAACTTTTTGAAGGACGTCAGGTCCGAACTCAAGAAGGTCACCTGGCCGGCCAAGCAGGAGGTTTACGGTACGACCATCATCGTCATCATTGCCGTGTTTTTCTTCGGCATCTATCTGTTTTTTGTCGACGTCGTGTTTTCCTGGCTGATCGCTCAGGTCAAAACATTTTTTGGATAAAGCAGGGATTTAAATGGCCAAGAACTGGTATGTAATTCACACCTATTCAGGCTTCGAGAATTTCGTGGCCGAATCTATCCGTCTGAAAGCCGCAGAGATGAAGTTGGAGGATAACATTGGCCAGATCGTCATCCCGACCGAGGATGTGGTTGAGATCAGGGGCGGTAAAAAGGTCGTTACCACCAAGAAGCCTTACCCGGGTTACATCCTGGTGGAAATGGAGATGAACGACGAGACCTGGTTGATGATTCGCCAGATTCCCAAGGTCACCGGGTTTGTCGGTTCCGGTCGCAAGCCCACTCCGCTCAGCCCGGAAGAGGTCAACAAGATCATCCATCACATGGAAGTCACCTCGGAGAAGCCGAAGCCCAAGCATACCTTTGAAAAGGGCGAGGCGGTCCGTATCATCGATGGGCCCTTTTACAATTTTAACGGCATAGTCGAAGAGGTCAATCACGAACGCAACACCCTGAAGGTCATGGTGACAATCTTCGGCCGATCCACTCCGGTGGAACTGGAGTTCCTGCAGGTGGAGAAAATCTAGGAGGAAGAAATGTCTAAGGAAGTCGTGGCCAAAGTAAAATTGCAGATCGTAGCCGGACAGGCCAGTCCGGCTCCCCCGGTAGGTCCCTCACTGGCTCCCCACGGCGTCAATTTAATGGATTTTGTCCGGCAGTTCAACGACCGGACCAAGAACATGGAGGAAGGCACCATCGTTCCGGTGTTGGTGACGGTTTTCAAGGACCGCAGCTTTACCTTCGTCATCAAGACCCCGCCGGCTTCGTTCCTGCTGAAGAAAGCCGCCGGCATTGCCAAGGGGTCCAGTGCTCCCAACAAGGACAAGGTGGGTAAGGTAACCCGCAAACAGATCGAAGAAATTGCCCGGATCAAGCTTCCAGACCTGAACACCGACGACCTGGAAGCAGCCATCCGCTCCATAGAAGGAACTGCCAAAAATATGGGATTGGAGATCGTCAGTGAGTAAACGTGGTAAGAATTACTTAAAGGCCAGAGCCCTGAAGGAAGAGACGAAAGAATACACCATTGAGGAAGCCGTTCATCTGCTCAAAGAAGCCAAGTACGCCAAGTTCGATGAGTCGGTGGACGTGGCCCTCCGTCTCGGAGTGAATCCCAAGTATTCGGACCAGATGGTCCGGGGAACAGTGGTCCTGCCCCACGGCACCGGTAAGACCAAGAAAATCTGCGTCATTGCTTCCGGCGAGAAGATCAAGGAAGCCGAGGAAGCCGGGGCCGATTATGTGGGCGGCGACGATATCATCGAGAAGATTTCCGGTGGCTGGATTGACTTTGACGTGGTCATTGCCACCCCGGATATGATGCGAAGCGTGGGCAAGCTGGGAAGAATCCTGGGCACCAAGGGCCTGATGCCCAACCCCAAGGCCGGGACCGTGACCTTCGACGTGAAAAAGGCCATCGAGGAAACCAAGGCCGGGAAGGTTGAATTCCGGGTGGACAAGACCGGGATAGTTCACGCTGCCGTGGGCAAGGTTTCCTTCCCTGAAGAGAAGCTGGTGGAGAACATCAGGGCCTTCCTCCAGGCGGTGATCCAGGCCAAGCCCCCGGCCGCCAAGGGCAAGTACATCAGGTCGATGTTCGTTTCTTCAACCATGGGGCCGTCCTTCAAGCTTTCAGAAGAGATCTTAGAGAAATAGGAGTCTGACGGTGAAAAAAGAGACCAAGTATAAGATCGTCCAGGAACTGGAAGAGTCCCTTAATAAGAACCAGACCTGGTATCTGGTGGATTACAAGCAGATGCCTGTCTGGAAGATGGTGGAACTCAGGAAGCTCCTGAAGCGCAACAACTTCCGGCTGAAAGTGGTCAAGAATCGGCTGGCCCTCAAGGCCATCGGGCAGCGTTTCCCGGAGCTCAAGCCGTACTTCCAGAAAAATAATGCCCTGGCCTTTACCGACAGCGATCCCATCGCCCTGGCCAAGCTCCTCCAGGAGTTTTCCGACCGGGGCAAGGTGCTGGAGATTAAAGCCGGGGTGGTGGAAGGCCATTACCTGGCCCCCGACATGTTCGGCGAAATCATCAAGCTGAATTCCAGAATGGATTTAGTGGCCAGAATCGGGTATTTGATGTCGTACCCGTTAACTCAGTTCTTGAGAACCCTGCAAACTCCCCTGGTTAACATGGGTAGGTTGTTGAGCGTCCTCAAGGATAAAAAAGAGAGTTGAGGGAATATCCCTTGAACTAAGCTCAAGTAAAGGAGAGGAGAGACCAATGGAAAAACAAGAAAAACTCACCAAGGAACAGTTTTTCGCCCATCTTGACAACCTGACCGTCCTGGAACTCGTTGACTACATCAAAGAGTTTGAGACCCGCTATGGGATCAGCGCGGCCATGGCCGCCCCAGTTATGATGGCCGGCGGAGGCGCGGCTCAGGCTGAGGCCAAGCCGGTGGAAGAGAAGACTTCTTTCAACGTCATCCTGAAGGATGTTGGCAGCCAGAAAATCCAGGTAATTAAGGTGGTGCGTGAAGTCACCAACCTGGGCCTGAAAGAAGCCAAGGATTTTGTGGACGGCGTGCCCAAGACCCTGAAAGAAGGCGTTACCAAGGACGAAGCCGAGGCCATCAAGGCCAAATTTGCCGAGGTCGGAGCCACAGTCGAAATACAGTAACCCTTGGTAAAAAAATTATTTTTTTAATGATAGAAAACAAAAACTATCAAACTCTTTTTTTAGAGAGCTACCATGCTTGATCAAAACCATCATATCTATCGGGAAAGAGTCGATTTTTCTAAAATCAAGACGGTCTTTGAACTGCCCGACCTTCTCGAAATTCAGCGAAAGTCTTACGACGAGTTCCTGCAGATGGACCTGTTGCCGGATGAGAGAAAGGATGTGGGCCTGCAGGCCGCCTTCAAGGATGTCTTTCCCATTACCGATTTCAAGGAAACCACCGAGCTGCAATTTATCAGCTACACCATCGGCGATTGGGAATGCAGGTGCGGCCGCCTGAAGGGCGTGGAAAACTCCCGGCCGCGCTGCCAGTCGTGCGGGGCGTTGCTTCCTTCCGAGGTAGCTCTTCAGGAAAAGAGAGTCTGTCCTTATTGCGGGGAGCACAGGAAGATCGAGATGCCTCTCTGCGAGTACTGCGGGGACAGGGTCAGGTTGAAAATAAAGTACAGCCCCCTGGAGTGCATCCAGAAAGGGTACACCTACGAGGCCCCGCTGAAGTTAAAAGTTCAGCTTGTTTCCTGGGAAAAAGACCCGGCCACCAAGACCCGTCGGCTGAAGCATATCAAGCAGCAGGAAGTCTATTTCGGGAATATCCCGCTGATGACAGACAAGGGTACCTTTATATTTAATGGAGTGGAAAGGGTGGTGGTCAGCCAGTTGCAGAGGTCACCCGGGGTATTTTTCCGGCCCGGAGAGATCAAAGGCCAGTTCGTGGGCAAGGTCATTCCCTACCGCGGAGCCTGGGTGGAATTCGAAAATGATGTCAAGAACATCCTCTGGGTCAGGCTGGACCGGAAAAAGAAGTTCCTGGCCACTGTCTTTCTGCGAGCCCTTGGTTACGGCTCGGACGAGGAGATCATCCGGCTGTTTTTCAAATCTTACGAGCTGATTCCGGAGGACGGGAAGCTGTACTGGAAACTCACCGACAGCCTGGAGGGCAAGGTTCTGCGCGAGGATGTCTACAGCCCCGAGAGCTCCAGGTCTCCGGTAGCCAAAGCCGGGACCAGGCTGGACCAGGAATTAATCAACAAGCTGCGGGAAAAGAATGTCACCAGGATCAAGGCCACCAGGCAGGACCTCAACGGGGCCTATTCTCTGGTTAACGTCCGCGGGAAGGTCAAGTCCGGCGAGGAGCTGACTGCCGAGCATCTGGAAATCCTGACCAGCAGGGGCGAGCCTTTCGAGGTCTTCTTCCCGGGTGAAGATGAAGCCGCCCAGATGATCCTGAACACCCTGAAGAAGGACCTGAAGAAGGACCAGCAACAGGCCCTGAGTGAAATCTACAAGAAGCTCAGGCCGGGAGAACCGCACACCGAAGAAAGCGCCAAGGCCCTTTTTGACAACATGTTTTTCAACCCGCAGAAGTTCAATTTCTCCAGGATTGGCCGCCTGAAATTCAACATCAAGCTCGGTCTGGACAGCGGTCAGCGCGACGTCCTGCTGGAGACCGAAAGGAAATCCGGTCCGGAAGACCCGAAAGACCGAATACTGTCCAAGGAAGATTACGTGCAGGTGATCAAGTACCTGCTCAAGTTGAAAAACGGTGAGGGCTCCGTTGATGACATCGACCACCTGGGTAACCGCCGGGTCCGCCCGGTGGGCGAGTTGATGGAAAACGCTTTCCGGATCGGTCTGACCCGAATGGAACGGACCATCAAGGAAAAAATGACCATCAGCGCCGACCTGTCCTCGGCCATGCCCCAGGACCTGATAAATTCCAAGCCGGTCATCGCCGCCCTGAAAGAGTTCTTTGGTAGCTCCCAGCTTTCGCAGTTCATGGACCAGATTAACACCCTGGCCGAACTGACCCATAAGAGAAGGTTAAGCGCTCTGGGACCCGGCGGTTTAAGCCGGGAAAGGGCCGGGTTCGAGGTCAGGGATATTCAGACCTCGCACTACGGCAGAATCTGCCCGATCGAGACCCCGGAAGGTCCCAACATTGGTCTCATTGCCTCTCTTAGCTGCTATGCCAGGATAAATGAATACGGTTTCATAGAAACTCCGTATCGCAAGGTGGAAAAAGGCCGGGTGGTGGATTATGTCAAGGTCATCCACCCCGGGGCTACCAGCTTCCGCCCGGGGCAGCTGGTTCGCAAGGATGAAATGGAGAAAGCTGTCAACCGGCTACAGGAAGAAAAAGCCAAGAACCTGCCCGTATATGAACCTTATATTTTCTACCTGACCGCCTGGGAGGAAGAGAATTACAAGATCGCCCAGGCCAACGTGGAGATCGATTCCCGGGGCTACATCAAGCAGGAAATGGTCAGCGCCCGCGACCGCGGCAACTTCAGGATCCTGCCACGGGAAGAAATTGATTTCATGGACGTTTCGCCCAAGCAGCTGGTGTCCCTCTCGGCCGCCCTGATTCCCTTCCTGGAGCACGACGACGCCAACCGGGCCCTGATGGGTTCCAACATGCAACGCCAGGCGGTGCCGTTGCTAAAGCCGGAGGCCCCGTTGATCGGAACCGGCATCGAGCATATCGTGGCCAAGGGGTCCGGGGACGTGGTGGTCTGCGAGCGCTCCGGCGTCGTGGAATTTGTCGATGCCGAAAGAATCATAGTCAGGGTTGACGAAAAGGAAAACAGCCTGTACGACCTGGGCACCGACCTTTACCTTCTGACCAAGTTCCTCCGGACCAACCAGAATACCTGCATCAACCAGAGACCCATCGTCCGGAAAGGAGACCGCGTGGTCAAGGGCCAGATCCTGGCCGACGGTTCCTGCACCGACCGCGGGGAGATGGCTCTCGGCCGGAATATACTCTGTGCCTTCATGCCCTGGCGCGGCTACAACTTCGAGGATGCCATCATCGTCAGCGAAAAGTTGATAAAAGAAGACGTTTTCACTTCGATTCATATCGTGGAAGAAATGATAGAGGCCCGGGATACCAAGCTCGGTCCCGAGGAAATCACCCGCGACATACCCAACGTCTCGGAGAATCTGCTCCGCAACCTGGATGAGACCGGAATCGTCAGGATCGGAGCCTACGTGAAGCCGGGCGATATCCTGGTGGGCAAGGTGGCCCCCAAGGGTGAAACCCAGCTCTCACCCGAAGAGAAACTGCTCAAGGCTATCTTTGGCGAAAAGGCGCTGGACGTCAAGGATGCGTCCCTGTACTGTCCTCCCGGGGTGGAGGGCACGGTAATCGATGTCCGGATTTTCACCAGGCGCGGCCAGGAAAAGAACGAGCGGGCCAAGACCATAGAAAAAGAAGAAATCGCCAAGATGAAGCGGAACCTGGAAGATGAGATCGAAATCCTGGAAAAAGAAAAGTGGCGCCGCATCAAGAACCTGATCAAGGGCGAGGTGGTCGGCAAGAATGCCAAGCTCAACGGGCGGACCATAGAAAAGGGTACCAAGCTCACCGAGAAGCTGCTGGAAATACTGGAATTTGACGACCTGAAAGACCTGGAGGAGTTGAAGCTCCCGGCCGATGCCGAACGGGATGAGAAGATCAGGGACCTGGACCGCAAGGTCAAGCGGCAAATTGATGCCCTGAAGGCCGAGTTCAAGGAGAAGGTTGATACCCTGAAGAAAGGCGACGAGCTTTCTCCGGGTGTCATCCAGGCCATCAAGGTCTTCATTGCCATGAAGAGACGGCTGTCGGTCGGCGACAAGATGTCCGGGCGGCACGGCAACAAGGGCGTTATCGCCAAGATAGTTCCGGAAGAGGACATGCCCCGCCTGCCGGACGGAACGCCGGTGGACATCGTGCTCAACCCCCTGGGCGTTCCCTCCCGTATGAACCTGGGCCAGATCCTGGAGACTCATGCCGGCTGGGCTGCCCGCAAAATGAACCTGTGGCTGAGCTCACCGGTTTTTGACGGGGCCAAGGAAGAAGAGATCAAGGAATTGCTGAGGAAGGCCGGCTTGCCGGAAACGGGCAAGGTCCGGCTGTACGATGGACTGACCGGGCAACCGTTTGACCAGGAAGTCACCGTCGGCTACATCTACATGATGAAGCTTTACCACCTGGTGGACGACAAGATTCATGCCCGTTCCACCGGTCCTTACTCCCTGATCACCCAGCAGCCCCTGGGCGGCAAGGCCCAGTTCGGCGGCCAGAGGTTTGGGGAGATGGAAGTCTGGGCCCTGGAAGCTTACGGAGCTGCCTACACCCTGCAGGAAATCCTGACCGTGAAATCCGACGACGTGGAAGGCCGGGCCAAGATTTATGAGGCCATCGTCAAGGGTGACCTTGATTTCCAGCCCGGGCTGCCGGAGTCGGTCAACGTGCTCATCCGTGAGCTACAGGGATTGTCCCTTAACATTGAATTGCTTAAGGGCGAGAAAGAGGAAGCGTTGCCCTGGGGCATTTCCATACCCCAGTCAACCAAAGGAGATTGATGATGGAGATAAGGCAAGCTTTAACTCCGAGGCCTAAGATTGATTTCGACCGGGTCAGAATCAGCATTGCCTCTCCTGAGAAAATAAAGAGCTGGTCCTGGGGAGAAGTCACCAAGCCGGAGACTATCAACTACCGGACTTTCAAGCCAGAAAAGGACGGCCTGTTCTGTGCCAAGATTTTCGGCCCGATCAACGATTACGAGTGTCTGTGCGGCAAGTACAAGCGGATGAAGTACAAGGGCATCATCTGCGAAAGATGCGGGGTTGAAGTTACCAAGTCCAAGGTTCGCCGCGAGAGAATGGGACACATCCAGCTGGCCTCCCCCGTGGCCCACATCTGGTTTTTCAAGAGCCCGCCCAGCCGGATCGGCCTGATCCTGGACATGACCATCAAAGAACTGGAAAAGGTCCTCTATTTTGAGTCCTATATCGTGCTCGACCCCGGTGATACCAACCTCAAGGAAAAGCAGCTGCTCAACGAGGAGGAATACCGGGAGGCCCGCGAAAAGTGGGGGAACAAGTTTGAAGTCGGGATGGGCGCCGAGTCCATCAAAAAACTGCTGGAAAAAATTGACATCGACAAGGAAACCGAGAAGCTCCGCCGTGCCATGAAGAAGGAGCATTCCCAGCAGAAGAGGTTGCGCTACGCCAAGCGGTTGAGGGTCTTCAAGGGCCTGAAAAAATCCGGTAACCGTCCGGAGTGGATGATCCTGGATGTGATTCCGGTCATCCCGCCCGACCTGAGGCCGCTAGTGCGACTGGACGGCGGCCGCTTTGCTACCTCCGACCTTAACGACCTGTACCGCCGGGTCATCAACCGCAATAACCGCCTGAAAAAACTGATCGAGCTCAAGGCTCCCGAGCTGATCATCAGGAACGAAAAGAGAATGCTGCAGGAAGCGGTCGATGCCCTGTTCGATAACGGCCGCCGCGGCCGGGTGCATCTCGGGGCCAACCGTCGCCCGCTGAAGTCTCTGAGCGAAGCCCTCCGCGGCAAGCAGGGAAGGTTCCGCCAGAACCTGCTCGGCAAGAGGGTCGATTACTCCGGGCGCTCGGTGATCGTGGTCGGACCGGAACTGAAACTGCACCAGTGCGGTCTCCCCAAGAAGATGGCCCTGGAGCTCTTCAAGCCCTTTATTTTCCACAAGCTGGAAAAGGAAGGCATGGTGCCCTCCATCAAGATAGCCAGGGAATGGCATGAACAGGAAAGACCCGAGGTCTGGGATTGCCTGGAAGAAGTGGTCCGGGAACACCCGGTCCTCCTCAACCGCGCTCCCACCCTCCATCGCCTCGGCATCCAGGCCTTTGAGCCCATACTGATCGAGGGCAAGGCCATTCAGATTCACCCCCTGGTCTGTGCCGCCTTCAATGCCGACTTCGACGGCGACCAGATGGCGGTTCATGTGCCGCTATCGGTTGAAGCCCAGATCGAGGCCAATACCCTGATGCTGGCTGCCAACAACATCCTGTCCCCGGCCCACGGACGGCCGCTGGCCATCCCCAGCCAGGACATGGTGCTTGGCTCCTATTATCTGACCCTTGAACAGAAGAATGAAAGGGGAGAAGGCCGGATTTTTGCCACCTTTGATGAAGCCCTCCTGGCCTACGAAGCCGGGGAGGTCAGCCTGCACAGCCGGATCAAGGTGCGCCACTCTGGTCCTTTCATGAACCTCAAGACCTTCTATGATGACCAGGCGGTGGTCAGCTGCCCCGTGGTCCAGCTGAAGAATGAACTGATCGAGACCACCCCGGGCCGGATCATCTTCAACAGCGTGTTACCTAAAGGGCTACCCTTTGTCAACGGCATGCTCAAGAAAAAGGGACTGGAGAGCCTGGTTTACTATGTATACCTGAAGGCTGGCCTGGAGAAGACTACGGCCATGCTGGACCGGATGAAAGAGCTCGGCTTCACCTACGCCACCCGGGCCGGTTTTTCCCTGGGAATCGAAGATTTCATGATTCCGGCAGACAAGAATGAAATAATCAAAAAGGCCGAGAAGGAAGTTCAGGAGATAGAAAAGCTCTACCGCGAGGGAACGATTTCCTCGGGCGAAAGGTTCAACCGGGTGGTAGAAATCTGGACCTCGGTTACCGAAAAGGTAACCAACGCCATGATGGATTCCATGAAACGGGTGAGCTTCGTGGAAAAGAAACTCAACCCGCTGTATGTCATGGCCGATTCCGGTTCCCGTGGCAACAAGCAGCAGATCAGGCAGCTGGCGGCCATGAGAGGCCTGATGAGTAAACCTTCGGGCGAAATCATAGAAACCCCCATCACCTCTAACCTGAGGGAAGGCCTCAACGTGCTGCAGTACTTCATCTCAACTCATGGAGCCAGAAAGGGTCTGGCCGATACCGCCCTGAAGACGGCCAATTCCGGTTACCTGACCAGGAAACTGGTGGACGTGGCCCAGGAAGTCATCGTGGACCAGCATGACTGCGGGACCCTGAAAGGCGTTAACGTCAGTGCCATCGTGGAAAACGGCGAAATCATCGAACCCTTTATCGACCGGATCGTCGGCCGGATTTCTCTGGAAAGAATAGTCCATCCAGATAGCGGCGAGCTCATCGTGGACATGAACCAGGAAATCACCGA
Source organism: Candidatus Saccharicenans subterraneus (assembly GCA_003426165.1). Taxonomy (GTDB): domain Bacteria; phylum Acidobacteriota; class Aminicenantia; order Aminicenantales; family Saccharicenantaceae; genus Saccharicenans; species Saccharicenans subterraneus. The sequence goes on along the minus strand of QUAH01000006.1, from coordinate 166,039 downwards.
AAACATCGCTGAGAAAATACAGAACCTGGGTATTGAAAGGGTTAAAATCCGGTCGGTCCTGACCTGCGAATCCAAGCGCGGGGTCTGCCAGCTCTGCTACGGCCGCGACATGGCCACCGGACGCCTGGTGGACCTGGGAGAAGCCGTAGGCATCATCGCCGCCCAGTCGATCGGGGAACCGGGAACCCAGCTGACCATGAGGACCTTCCACGTGGGCGGCATTGCCATGAGGGGAGCCGAAAAGTCAGCCCTGGAAGCCAAGAATGACGGCGTCATAAAATTCAACAACCTGACCTATGTCAAGGACAGGCAGGGCAGCCTGGTGGTGGTCAACCGGAATGCCAGCATCGCCATTCTTGACCATCGCGGTCGGGAAATAGAACATTACCAGGTTCCTTACGGGGCCAGGGTACTGCTCAACGACGGTGACCAGGTCAAGGCCCGGCAGGAATTTGCCGAGTGGGATCCATTCAGCACCTTCATCCTGACGGAGGAGGGCGGCCTGGTCAGGTTCAAGGACCTGCACGCTGGAATAAGCATGGAAGAGGTCCGGGATGACTTTACCGGACTGATAACCCTGGTGGTCATGGAGCCCAAGGATGAGAAGCTCCAGCCCATGATTGAGATTGTCGATCCGAAAAAGAAGGACGACAAGGGCGAGCCCGTGGTCAAGAAGAGGTATTTCCTGCCCAAGGGCGCCAACCTGGAAGTCAAGGACGGAGAGGAAGTGTTTGCCGGCGACATCCTGGCCAAGATCCCGCGGGAAGTGGCCAGAACCAAGGATATTACGGGCGGTCTGCCCCGGGCCGAGGAATTGTTCGAAGCCCGTCGCCCGAAGAACCCGGCCGTCATTTCGGAAATTGACGGTGTGGTCCAGGTCGGCGACCTGCTGCGCGGCCACCGGCGGTTGATTGTCAAGAACGAGAGGGGAGGCTCAAAGGAATACCTGATTCCCAAGAGTGCTCACCTGTTGGTCTCCGACGGTGAGAAGATTAAAGCCGGGACTCCCCTGATGGATGGGCCGATCAATCCCCATGATATCCTCAAGGTCCTGGGCGAAAAGGAACTGGCCGAGTACCTGTTGAGGGAAGTGCAGGAAGTTTACCGCCTGCAGGGCGTTACCATCAACGACAAGCATATTGAAATCATCATCAGGCAGATGCTGCGCTGGGTTAAGATTGAAGAGGTAGGAGACACCGAATTCCTGGTGGACGAGCAGGTCGACAAGTTCAAGTTCCAGGAAGAAAACGAAAAGATCCTCAAGAAGGGCGGAAAGCCGGCCAAGGCCCGTCCGCTGCTTCTGGGAATAACCAAGAGCGCCCTGAGTACCGACAGCTTTATTGCCGCGGCTTCCTTCCAGGAGACCACCCGGGTCTTGACCGAGGCTGCCCTTTACGGTAAGGTAGATTATCTGAGGAAAATCAAGGAGAACGTCATCATGGGCCGGCTGATCCCGGCCGGAACCGGATTCAGGTATTACCGGAACGTTATTCTCAAGGAAGAGATGCCGGTAACTGAGGAAAAAGAAGCGGAAGTCCAGGCCGAGAACTAGGGTTCTTAAAGGCCAACCTGGAGCTCCGCCCACCCTGTTATCGGGAACAGGGGAAGCCAGCCCTGGCTTCTGTCCTGACCCGGAAAAAGGGTTAAGATGGCCTGCCGCTCGGTCCTTGAGCTGAAGAGGCCCGGACGGTGTAAAAAAAAGCAAAATAGCCTGTTATTTTCTTGACAAGACAGGCGGTTTTTGCTATTCTTCAAGCATATTTCTCGGGAAATTCGTCCTGAGAAAATAGTATAAATATTTTTCTATTTTTAGAGGAGATTTATAAGTGCCAACTGTCAACCAACTGGTACGAAAGGGCAGGATGCCCAAAAAGTATAAGAGTAAAGCTCCGGCTCTTGACGCCTGTCCTCAGAAGAGAGGAGTCTGTGTCCGTGTTTTTACCACCACTCCCAAGAAGCCTAACTCGGCTTTGAGAAAAGTGGCCAGAGTCCGGTTGACCAACAACGTGGAAGTGACTGCTTATATTCCCGGCATCGGCCACAACCTGCAGGAGCATTCGATTGTTCTGATCAGAGGTGGAAGGGTCAAGGACCTGCCCGGTGTCAGGTACCACATCATCCGCGGTACCCTCGATGCCGAGGGTGTTCAGAATAGATTCCAGGGCCGTTCCAGGTACGGGGCCAAGAAGCCCAAGGAGAAAAAGGTTCCAGGCAAGTAAGCTGAGCGAGGAGAAAAGATATGCCGAGACGTGGAATTATCAGAAAGCGGAAGCCGCAACCGGACCCACTGTATAATTCGACCCTGGTCGGGAGATTGATAAACCTGGTCCTGAAGAAAGGCAAGAAGAGTGTGGCCGAGGATATTATCTACGGCACGCTGGACCTCCTGAAGCAGCGGACCAAGGATGACCCGCTCAAGGTCCTGGAAAAGGCCATTGACAACGTCCGGCCCCTCCTGGAGACCAAATCCAGAAGGGTGGGCGGGGCCACCTACCAGGTCCCGGTGGAAGTTCCGGAACACAGGTCCATCTCCCTGGGAATGCGCTGGCTGGTGAAGTATGCCAAGGAGCGCGGCGGCAAGAGCATGCAGGAAAAGCTGGCGGCCGAGATCCTGGATGCCCTGGCCAATAAAGGCGGGGCGGTTAAAAAGAGGGAAGATACCCATAAAATGGCTGAAGCCAACCGGGCTTTTGCACATTATAAATGGTAAAAATTAACAGAACAGCCGAGCTGATAAATTTTATTTTTTTATTTATATATGGAGAAAAAATTTCATGCGGTCGTGCCCGATCGAAAGAGTCAGGAACATTGGCTTCATGGCTCATATCGATGCGGGGAAGACTACAACCACGGAACGGATTCTGTATTTCACCGGCATCACTTACAAGATGGGTGAGGTCGATGAGGGCACTGCCGTCATGGACTGGATGGTTCAGGAGCAGGAACGCGGCATTACCATAACCGCCGCCGCCACCACCTGCTACTGGAAAGACCACCGGATAAACATAATCGACACCCCGGGACACGTCGATTTTACCGCTGAAGTCGAGCGGTCGTTGAGAGTCCTTGACGGGGCTATTATTATTCTCTGCGCGGTCGGGGGCGTGGAGTCCCAGTCGGAAACAGTCTGGAGACAGGCCGATAAGTACCGGGTCCCCAGAATTATATACGTGAACAAAATGGACAGATTAGGTGCTGACCCAGTAAGAGCGGTGGACGAGGTGCGTACCCGTCTGGGAGCCAGACCTCTGCCCATTCAGATCCCCATCGGGACAGAAGACAAGTTTGTCGGTGTGATCGACCTGGTGGAGAAGCAGGAGATCGTCTGGAAGAGCGACCTGCTGGGCACCGATTTTGAGAAGAGACCCATCTCAGAGGCTTATCGGGCCGAAGTCGAGCTCAGGAGAAAAGAGCTGCTGGAAGTCCTGAGCGAGGTTGACGACGAGTTGATGAAGAAGTACCTCGAAGACGAGGAGATTTCTCCAGAAGAGATGAGGCGGGCCATCAGGAAGGGCACGGTCGACCTCAAGTTCTACCCGGTGCTGTTTGGGGCTTCCTTCCGGAACAAGGGGGTTCACCCCCTGCTGGATGCCATAGTGGATTATCTGCCCTCGCCGGTTGATATCCCGCCGGTAAAAGGTTTTCACCCCAGGACCAACCAGCCGGAAGAAAGGAAAGCTTCCGACAGCGAGCATTTCTGTGCCCTGGTTTTCAAGATCATGACCGACCCCTTCCTGGGTAGCCTAGCCTACTTCCGCGTTTATTCCGGCAAGTTGAAGGTGGGCAGCTCGGTTTATAACGCCACCAAGGACCAGGAAGAGCGGGTGACCAGGTTGCTGGAGATGCATTCCAACAAGCGCCGGGAGATAAATGAAGTCTATGCCGGGGACATCGCCGCCTTTGGCGGGATGAAAACTCTGTCGACCGGAGATACCCTGTGCCTGAAGAGCCGGCCGATCCTGCTGGAGCCACCCACCTTTCCCGAGCCGGTGGTTTCAGCTACCATCGAGCCCAGGACCAAGGCTGACCATCAAAAGCTGTTCAGCGCCCTGGAGAAGTTCATGTCCGAGGACCCGACCTTCAGGGTGGTCCAGGACCCCATGACCGGCCAGACCCTGGTCAGGGGCATGGGCGAGCTTCACCTGGAAATAATAATGGACCGGCTGGTCAGGGAATTCGGAGTCCAGGCCAGGCTGGGACGGCCCCAGGTGGCCTACAAGGAGACCATTACCGGGGAAGCCGAGGGCGAGGGCAAGTTTGTCCGCCAGCTCGGCGGTAAAGGTCAGTATGGACATTGTGTCATCAAGGTAGAACCTCTGCCCCGGGGCCGGGGCTTTGAATTCGTCAATAGACTCAAATCCGGGACCATTCCGGCCGAATTTGTCCCGGAAATTGAAAAGGGAATCCGTGAGGCCATGGAAGCCGGTCTGGTGGCCGGTTATCCCGTTACGGATGTCAGAACCATCCTGCTGGATAGCAGCTACCACGACGTGGATTCGGTGGCCATAGCCTATAAGATTGCCGCGGCCCTGGCTTTCAAGGAGGCCGGGCAGAAGGCCGCTCCGGTTCTGCTGGAGCCCATAATGAAACTGGAAATTGTAACCCCGGATGAGTATGTCGGCGGTCTGGTCGGGGACATCAACGCCAGAAGGGGACGCATAGAAGCCATGGAACTCAAGGGTAGCTCCCGGGTGATCAGGGCTTTTGTTCCCCTGTCGGAGATGTTCGGTTATGCCACCGTCCTGAGAACCATTACCCAGGGACGCAGTTCCTTCTCCCTGGAGTTCTTCCGGTACGACCCGACGCCGGCCGACGTCCAGGAAGAAATAATTGCCAGGATTGAGGGAAGAATTCCCTTCACTGAAGCCAGGAGGTAAAAGAGATGGCCAAGGAAAAATTTGCGAGGACGAAGCCGCACGTTAACATAGGGACGATCGGGCACATAGACCACGGGAAGACGACGTTGACGGCGGCGATCACGAAGGTGTTATCGACCAAGGGACTGGCGCAGTTTAAGCCGTACGACGAGGTGGCCAAGGCTGATGCCAAGATGTTCCGGCGGGATGCGACCAAGATTTTGACGGTGGCGTTGTCGCACGTGGAGTACGAGACGGACAAGCGGCACTATGCGCACATCGACTGTCCTGGACACGTTGATTACATCAAGAACATGATCAGCGGAGCGGCCCAGATGGACGGGTCGATTCTGGTGGTGGCGGCCGATGACGGTCCGATGCCACAGACTCGTGAGCACATTCTGCTGGCCCGCCAGGTGGACGTTCCGGCTATTGTGGTGTTCATCAACAAGGTGGACCTGGTGGATGACCCGGAGATTCTGGACCTGGTGGAGCTGGAGGTCAGGGAGCTTTTGAGCAAGTATGAATTTCCTGGGGACAAGACTCCGGTGATACGTGGTAGTGCGACCAAGGCTCTGTCGGATCCTGAGGGAGAGGGTGGCAAGCCGATCTGGGAGCTGATGAAGGCATTGGATGATTTCATTCCGGAGCCGGTTCGGGAGATAGACAAGCCGTTTTTGATGTCGATCGAGGACGTCTTTTCGATAACCGGTCGTGGCACGGTGGTGACCGGCCGGGTGGAGAGAGGGATAGTTAAGGTAGGAGACGAGGTCGAGATAGTAGGGTTTGGAGAGACGAAGAAGACGGTGGTGACCGGGGTGGAGATGTTCCGGAAGATCCTGGACCAGGGGCAGGCGGGAGACAACGTTGGCTGCCTGTTGAGGGGTATAGGCAAGGACGAGGTGGAGCGTGGACAGGTCCTGGCCAAGCCTGGTTCGATCACCCCGCACAAGAAGTTCCGGGCGCAGATTTACGCTCTGACCAAGGATGAAGGCGGGCGGCACACTCCGTTTTTCACCGGGTATCGTCCGCAGTTTTACTTTCGGACGACGGACGTGACTGGTACGGTGAAGCTGCCGGCTGGGGTGGAGATGGTGATGCCCGGAGACAACGCCAACGTGGAAGTGGAGCTGATCACCACGGTGGCCATGGAGAAGGGCCTGCGGTTTGCCATCCGCGAGGGTGGCCGGACGGTGGGTGCCGGAACCGTCACCGAAATCCTGGAATAGAAATGGACAAGGTTAATCATATGGAGAACGAGGAACGACCATGGAAAAGATAAGAATTAAACTGCAATCATTCGATCACCGGCTTTTAGACCAATCGGTAAAGGACATCGTGATCAAGGCCAGAAGGACCGGAGCCAAGGTCTCCGGCCCCATTCCGCTTCCGACCAGGATTCAGCGGTTTTGCGTTCTTCGTTCCCCGCATGTCGATAAGAGGTCGAGAGAGCATTTCGAAATGAGGATCCACAAGAGATTGATAGACATAAGCGAATACAGCAACGAGACCATTGAAGAACTGCAGAAGCTCGACCTGCCTGCCGGCATCGATGTGGAAATCAAAGCCTTTGGCGCAGGAGAATGACCATGGTGGAAGGTATCATCGGCAGAAAAGTTGGCATGACCCAGGTCTTTGATGAAGAGGGCAACGTTATTCCCGTGACCATCATCAAGGCCGGGCCCTGTACCGTTATTCAGAAGAAGACCAGGGAAAAAGATGGCTATGAAGCACTGCAGCTGGGGCTGGTGGAAGACAGGCCCAGGAAGAAAACCAGAAAGCCCGAGGCCGGGCATTTCCAGAAATCCGGCAGCCCGGTGCTAAAGGTCCTTAAGGAAGTTAAGTATCACGGGCCGCTGGAGATAAAGGAAGGCGACCAGGTCCTGGTTGACCTGTTTGAAGTCGGGGAGAAAGTCCACGTGATCGGACTCAGCAAGGGAAAAGGCTTTCAGGGCGTAGTCAGAAGGCACGGTTTTGCCGGCGGCGATGCCGCTCACGGCTCCATGTTCCACCGGGCTCCGGGTTCAATCGGGGCTTCCTCCTTTCCCTCGCGCGTTTTGAAAGGGACCAGGATGGGTGGCCGGATGGGTGGAGACCGGGTGACCGTTCGTAACCTGAAGGTAATCCAGGTCGATAAAGAGAACAATCTGCTGGTGGTGGAAGGCGCGGTGCCAGGAGCCAGCGGCGGGGTTGTCCTGGTCAGGAAGAGCGCCTTCAAAACCAAGACCTCATGAGTGAAGAGAGTGCCATGAAAGTACAAGTGTTAGACCAAAACGGCAAACCGGTGCAGGAAATGAACCTGCCAGAAGAAGTGTTTTCCTACCCGGTTAAAGACCATCTGATATACGAGGCGGTGGTCAACTATCTGGCCAACCAGAGGCAGGGTACTGCTTCCACCAAGAACCGGGGTGAAGTTTCAGGAGGCGGTCGTAAGCCCTGGCGCCAGAAGGGAACGGGCCGGGCCAGAGTGGGCAGCGTCAGGTCGCCCCTCTGGAGACACGGCGGAACAGTCTTCGGGCCGAAACCAAGGGATTATGGCTATGCCATTCCCAAGAAAGCCAGAAAGAATGCCCTGAAATCAGCCCTGACCGCCAAGCTGGCCGAGAACATGCTGCTGGTGTTCGATGAGATCAGAATCGCCGAACCCAAGACCAAGGAAGCCGCCGGGTGGCTGAAGAACCTGAAAATTGATTCGGCTCTGATCGTCGACGACCGCGATAACAAGAACCTGTTCAGGTCGGTCAGGAATATTCCGGAAGTGAAGGCCGTGGATGATGAACACCTGAACATCTATGACGTCCTGCGGTACCGCTGGCTGGTCTTCAGCCAGCGCTCTTTTAATTCCCTGGTGGAGAGATTGAAATGACCAAAGACCCGAGAGATATAATCCTGAGGCCGCTGATCACCGAAAAGAGCACCAGGTTGAAGGAATCCCACCGTGAAGTCTGCTTTGAGGTTGCTCCGGAAGCCAACAAGATCGAGGTTAAGAAAGCCGTAGAAGAGCTGTTTAAGGTCAAGGTAGAGAGGGTGACTATCGTCAACCTGCAGGGTAAGACCAAGAGGCTCGGCCGGACCCTTGGTCGGACCAAGGACAGAAGGAAAGCTTATGTCAAGCTGAGACCCGGCGAAAAAATGATCGAATATTTTGAGGCAGTATAACCATGGGTATTAAAGTCTACAAACCAGTAACTCCAGGCTTACGCCACCGCACGGGACTGACCTACGAAGAGCTGACCACCGATAAGCCCTACAAGCCGTTGCTGGTCCCACTGCCCAAGAGCGGGGGACGAAACAACCGCGGCCATCTGTCGGTCAGGCACCGGGGCGGGGGACATAAGAGAATGTACCGGATAATCGATTTCAGGCGCGATAAGATCGATGTTCCGGGCGTGGTAGAGACCATCGAATACGACCCCAACCGTTCAGCCTTTATCTCGCTGGTCAAGTATGCTGACGGGGAGCGCCGTTATATTCTGACACCCCTCAACCTGAAAGTCGGTGATACCATAATCTCGGCCAATGCCCAGGTTGATATCCTGCCCGGAAATGCCATGCCATTGCGCTACATCCCGGTGGGAACGATCGTTCACAACGTGGAATTGAAGATAGGCAAGGGTGGACAGCTGGCCAGGGCGGCCGGTTCGGGCGTCCAGATCCTGGGCAAGGAAGGCGGTTATGCCCAGCTGCGTTTGCCCTCGTCGGAAATTCGCAAGGTTCATCTTGATTGCCGGGCCACGGTCGGGCAGCTGGCCAACCTGGACCATCAGAACATCAGTGTTGGCAAGGCTGGCCGGACCAGGTGGCTGGGTATCAGGCCCCATGTCCGCGGCACGGCCATGAACCCGATTGACCACCCCCACGGCGGTGGTGAAGGCCGGACCAAGGGCGGGCGCCACCCGGTCAGCCCGGAAGGCATTCCGACCAAGGGTTATAAGACCAGGAAGAACAAGAGAACCCAGGCCTTTATTATCAGGAGAAGGAGTAAGTAACCATGGGCAGATCTGTTAAGAAAGGTCCCTATGTTGATCCTAAATTGCTGGAGAAGGTGCAGGCCGCTCAGTCGGCACGGGAAAAGAGACAGGTGATTAAGACCTGGTCCCGCCGTTCGACCATCATTCCCGAGATGGTTGGCCTGACCTTCGGGGTCCATAACGGCCGCAAGTTCATCCCGGTTTTTGTGACCGAGCAGATGGTCGGACACAAGCTGGGCGAGTTTGCCCCCACCAGGACCTTTAAGGGACATACTTCCAAGACTGCCCGACAGCTCAAAGTGGGTAAGTAGCCATGGAAAAAGAAAAATACCTTTCAAAAGCCGTTGCCCGTTATGTGCGGATGAGTCCCCAGAAGGGGCGTCTGGTGGCTGACCTGATCAGAGACAGGCTGGTCGGCGAGGCCCTGACCATCCTTAAATTTAACGAGAAGAAAAAGATCAGCGCCATTCTGGAAAAGGTGCTCCGCTCGGCCATTGCCAATGCCCAGCAGAAGTCGCCCAACGTGGACGTTGACAACCTGTACGTGGCCCGGGTTCAGATAGACCAGGGCCCGGCCATGAAGAGGATCAGGCCGGCACCCATGGGCCGGGCTTACCGGGTCCTCAAAAGAATGAGCCATGTCAAAATCTACTTAGACGAAAAGAAAGGGAGATAGACGGTGGGACAGAAGACACATCCAATCGGCTTTCGTTTAGGATTTAACAAACAGTGGACTTCCCGCTGGTTCGCCAGAGGCCGGGATTATGCCAGGTTGTTCCACGAGGACCTGCAGATGAAAAAGGCCGTCAGGGAGAAGTACGAGCATGCCGGCATCGCCAGTGTCGATGTGGAGAGGGTCGGTCCCAAGGTCCGGGTTATCATCCATACGGCCAGGCCGGGCATCATCATCGGCCGGGGTGGAAAGGAAATCGAGAACCTGAAGAACATGCTGGAGGCCATTGCCAAGCGAGAGGTTTACGTCGACATCAGGGAAGTCGACAAACCGGAACTCAATGCCGCCCTGGTGGCCGAGGGCATCGCCACCCAGCTGGAAAAGAGAATTGCCTACCGCCGGGCCATGCGCCGGGCGGTGGAAATGGCCCTCAAGATGGGAGCCAAGGGCATAAAGGTCATGTGCGCCGGGCGTCTGGGCGGGGTGGAAATAGCCAGGACCGAATGGTACCTGAAGGGCCAGCTGCCGCTGCAAACGCTCCGGGCCGATATCGATTTTGCCTTTACCGAAGCTTTTACCACCTATGGTCAGATCGGGATCAAGGTCTGGATCTACCGCGGTGATGTGGATAAAGCCAAAGTCTCTTCTCAAATCATTGAAGCTGAGGAGATTTGACCATGTTGATGCCGAAGAAAGTCAAGTACCGGAAACAGCAGCGAGGCCGGATGAGAGGTCAGGCCCTGCGCGGGGCCGAGCTGGCCTTTGGCGAATACGGGCTGCAGGCCCTGGAACCCTGCTGGTTGACCGCCAGGCAGATCGAGGCCGGACGCGTGACCATCACCAGGTTCCTCAAGAAACGGGGCAAGATGTGGGTCCGGGTCTTTCCCTGGAAGCCGGTCACCAAGAAACCGACCGAAACCAGGATGGGCCGCGGCAAGGGTGACCCGGAATTCTGGGTAGACGTGATCAAGCCCGGTAGGATCATCTTTGAAGTGGAAGGCGTCGACCACGGCGTGGCCCAGGAAGCCATGCGCCTGGCCGCCAACAAGCTGCCGATCAAGACCAGGTTCATATCAAGAGAGCACAGGGAGCTAAAATGAAAATCCGAGAATTGAGAGAACTTTCGGTTGAAGACCTAAGGCAGAAGGAGCTGGAACTCAAGGACCAGCTGTTCAAGCTGCGCTTCCAGAAATCTCTGGGGCAGCTGGATAACCCGATGAAGATCCGGAACATCAAGAAAGACCTGGCCAAGATCAAGACCCTCTTGAAAGAATTTCAGAAAAAAGGGACGGAATAAACCATGGAAGCTAAACGAGAAAAAAGAATCACGACCAAAGTGGGAACGGTCGTGGCCAAGAAATCGGCCAAGACCCTCAGGGTTCAGGTGGAGCGGCTGGAAAGGCACCCGCTTTACCGGAAGACCGTCAAGCGGAAAAAGATCTTCCTGGTCCATGATGAGCAGGACAAGTGCCAGGTGGGTGATGTGGTCAGGATAGTGGAGACCAGGCCCATCAGCCGGCTGAAAAGATGGCGGGTGGTTGAGATCATCGGTTTAGCTTCCAGAGAAATAGAAACTGAAACCGAGAGTGAAGGTGGACTGACATGATTCAGATGAGAACCATGCTCAAGGTGGCGGATAACTCCGGCGCCCGGAGGATTATGGCCATAACTCCTCTGGGGGGCGGGGTTGGTCAGGTGGCAACCATCGGCGATGTGATCTCGGCCTCCGTCAAAGAAGCTGACCCGGATAGCAAGATAGAAAAAGGCAAGGTGGTCAGGGCGGTCATCGTCAGAACCAGGAAAGAAGCCAGGCGTAAGGACGGCTCTTACATCCGCTTTGACGATAACGCGGCCGTGATCATCGACAAGCAGGGCGAACCCGTGGGCACCCGCGTCTTCGGTCCGGTTGGCCGCGAGCTGAGAGAAAAGAAATTCATGAAAATCATATCGCTGGCTCCGGAGGTGCTGTGATGGCCAGGTTTCCCTTTAAGAAAAATGACGTGGTGATTGTTCGCAGCGGCAAGGACCGGGGCAAGACCGGCAAGGTACTGCGGGTCATCCCGGAGAAAAACCGTCTGCTGGTGGAGAGAATAAATTTTGTCAAGGTCTTCGTCCGGCCCGACCGCAGCCAGAACGTCCAGGGTGGTATCATGGAAAAAGAATCGCCCATCCATGTCTCCCGGGTCATGCTTTACTGCGAGGAGTGCGGCCGGGGGGTCAGATACAGGCATAAGGTCCTGGAAGACGGAACCAAGATTCGAGTCTGCGCCAGATGTCAGACTAACCTAGAAAAGTCCTGAGAGGTCGGAAGATGAGCAGGTTGTATGAACGTTACAAGAAAGAGATCATAAAGGAACTTCAGAAGGAGCTGGGAATTGACAATCCCATGGCTGTGCCCCGGCTGGAGAAGATCATCGTGAACATGGGCGTGGGGGATGCCATTCAGAACATCAAGCTCCTGGACACGGCCAAGATGGAGCTCAGCCTGATAACCGGTCAGCAGCCGGCTATCGGCCGGGCCAAGAAATCCATCTCCGCCTTCCACCTCAGGAAGGGACAGCCCATCGCCTGTTATGTCACCCTGAGAAGAAAGAGAATGTACGAATTCTTTGACCGGCTGGTTAACATCGTTCTGCCCCGGGTCAGGGACTTCCGGGGAGTACCGGCCAGCTCCTTTGATGGCCGCGGCAACTATACCATCGGGTTAAAGGACCAGCTGGTCTTCCCGGAAATTGATTACACCAAAGTCGAGAGGCCACGGGGTATGAACATCACCATCGTGACCACGGCCAGAAACGATAAGGAAGCGTATGCCCTGCTGAAGAAGCTGGGCATGCCATTCCGCGAATCTTGAAGAAAGGAAGGTCAAAGTGGCTACTATAGCGAAAATGGTCAAGGATCAGAGGAAGCCCCGTTACGGCATCCGCCACCGCAACCGCTGCCGCCTGTGCGGCCGGCCCAGGGGCTACTATCGCAAATTTGACCTCTGCCGGCTTTGCCTGAGGCAACTGGCCTTAAAGGGAGAGATCCCGGGCATAATCAAGTCTTCCTGGTAAATATCTTGGAAAGGATAGAAACATGAGTCTGACCGACCCGATTGCCGATATGTTAACCAGAATCAGAAATGCCGTCAGGGCTAAGAAAAAAGAAATCAACGTACCTTCTTCGCGCCTGAAGGTGGAGATTGCCAGGATCCTGAAGGAAGAAGGCTACATAAAGAACTATAAAGTTATAGAGGATAATAAACAGGGCGTCCTGAACATAGTCCTGAAATACACGGACGATAACCAGAGTGTCATCAGCGGACTTCGCCGGGTGAGCAAGCCCGGATGCCGCATTTACTGCTCCCGGGATTCTATACCCAGAGTCCTGGATGGCCTGGGAGTGGTGATCATTTCCACCTCCCGCGGCCTCCTGACCGATAAACAGTGTCAGGAACAGGGGCTGGGCGGCGAAGTTCTGTGTGAGATCTGGTAATCCTGAAGGTGAGGTACGAGGATGTCAAGAGTAGGTAAGAAGCCGATTGAGATACCGGCCGGAGTCAAGGTGAGTGTCCATCCGGACCGGATTGAAGTGGAAGGTAAGCTCGGCAAGCTGACCTCTCCGCTCTATGCCGGGATCAAGGCGACGGTGCAGGGTAACCAGTTGATTCTCACCCGGGAAAACGAGGAGCAGAAGACCAGGCAGTTTCACGGCCTGTGCCGGGCCCTGGCCAATAATGCCGTGCTTGGAGTGTCCAAGGGATTCTCCAAGCAGCTGGAGATCACCGGTGTCGGTTACAGGGCCAAGGTTGAGAAGAACAAGCTGGAGCTGAGTGTGGGCTATTCCAAACCGGTGGTTTACGAAATTCCCCAGGGAATAGAAATCGTGGCTGAAAAACCAACCCTGTTGACCGTCCGGGGCATAGATAAGCAGAAGGTTGGCCAGGTGGCCGATACCATCAAGAGGTTCCGCCGTCCGGACCCCTACAAGCAGAAAGGTATCCGGCTGGTGGGCGAAGTCCTCATCAAGAAAGAGAGAAAAGCGGGGGTGGCCGGTGCTTAAGTCAAAGACTGAAATCAAGAAAATCAGGAAACAGAGAATCAGGAAAAGAATCAGGAAAAAACTGCAGGGCACTCCGGAAAGGCCCAGGGTTCTGGTGGTCAAGTCCAACCGCTATGTTTATGCCCAGGTCATCGATGACCTTTCCGGCCGGGTGATCACCTCGGCCTCAACCCTGGAAAAAGATTTCCGGGAAAAAGCCAAGAATTTTAAGAACAAGGAAGCCTGTACCCTGCTGGGAGCGGTTCTGGCCAAGAGGCTGAAAGAGAAGAACATCACCAGGATTGTTCTGGACCGTGGCATCTATCCCTATCATGGACGGGTTAAGGCCCTGGCCGAGGCCCTCAGGGCCGAAGGCCTGGCCTTTTAACCGATTAAGGAGGAATGAGCGTGGAACACGAAGAACTGGAAAAGCTGGACGAAGTTGTCGGCTCCGAGCTGGAGCTCAAAGACCAGGTTATCTCCATCAGAAGGGTTACCAAAGTGGTTAAAGGCGGAAAGAACCTCAGTTTCTCTGCCCTGGTGGCGGTGGGCAACGAGAACGGACGGGTGGGGATAGGCCTGGGCAAGGCCCGCGAAGTTCCCCAGGCCATAGCCAAGGCCGTGGAAGATGCCAAGAAGCACATGATTGAGGTACCCCTGTCCGGCACGACCATTCCTCATATGATCAAGGGTGAATCCGATGCCGGGATCGTGGTTCTGCGGCCAGCTTCCCGTGGAACCGGGGTTATCGCCGGAGGCGCGGTCCGGGTTATCCTGCAGCTGGCCGGAGTCAGGGACATCCTGACCAAGTCCATCCGCAGCGGCAATCCCATCACCGTGGCCCAGGCTACCATCGACGCTCTCAAAAAATTGAAGAAGCCCGAAGTGGTAAACCGGTTGAGGGGCAAGGAAAGCGAGAAAGCCAAGTCTTAAGGTGAGGCCAAGATGAAGAAAGAAAAGTATCTGAAAATAAAGTTGGTTCGAAGCCTGATCGGCCATCCTCAGAAGCATCGCCTGGTGGCCTACGGACTGGGCTTGAGGAAGCTCAATTCCCAGGTGGTCAGGAAGGATTGCCCGGAAATCCGGGGGATGGTCAGAAAGATCTCTCATTTGCTCGAGGTGGAGGAGACAGACAAGCCATGAATCTCAGTAAATTGAAACCAGCTCAGGGCGCCAAGAAAAGCGACAAGAGAAGGGGCCGGGGTCCGGGCTCCGGTCTGGGGAAAACTGCCGGCCGTGGCCATAAGGGCCAGCTGGCCGGCGCCGGTTACAAGAGAAAGTGGGGCTTTGAAGGCGGACAGATGCCCCTGCATCGCCGTCTGCCAAAACGGGGCTTCACCAACAAGTTCAGGGTTGAATACACCGAGGTCAACCTGGACCGGCTGGACAGGCTACCGCTGGCCGAGATCGGGCTGAAAGAAATGATCGAGCACCGGCTGATCCACGGTGAATCGGAACTGGTAAAAGTACTGGGCAGAGGCCAACTGACTTCTCCCAAGACCATAAAGGCTCATGCTTTCTCTCAATCTGCGGTCAAGAAGATTGAAGAAAGCGGGGGTAAAGCCATCACCATCGGGAAGGAATAATGTTAGAAAGTATCCGCAACATCTTCAGCATTCCTGACCTGAGGAAGAGGGTCATCTTCACCCTTCTTCTTCTGGCTGTCTATCGAATCGGGGCCCAGATTCCCAACCCTGGTGTCAGCGCCGCCGCCCTGGCTGAGTTCTGGCAGACCCAGCGCGGCTCCATCCTGGGTTTTTATGACCTGTTCTCCGGGCGGGCCATGTCCAGGATGACCATTTTCGCCCTGGGCATCATGCCCTACATCAGCGCCTCGATCATCCTGCAGCTGCTGACCGTGGTCTGGCCCTACCTGGAAAGGCTGTCCAAGGAGGGCGAGCTGGGCCGGAAAAAAATTACCCAGTATACCCGCTACGGGACGCTGGTGATCTGCCTGATCCAGTCCTTCAGTATCGCCATTTTCCTGGAAAGCCTGACCAGCCCCACCGGGGCCAGGATTGTGCCCAGTCCGGGCTGGGGATTCAGGTTGCTGACCATGCTGACCCTGACCACCGGCACCACCTTTATCATGTGGCTGGGTGAACAGATTTCGGAACGGGGCATAGGGAACGGCATTTCCCTTATCATATTTGCCGGTATCGTGGTTGGCCTGCCTCAGGGTATAAACAGCCTGCTCAGCGGCCTGCGGACCGGAAGCCTGGACCCGCTGCGGATCATATTCCTGGTGGTGCTGATGCTGGCGGTCATCGCCTTTATCATCTTCGTTGAACGCGGACAGCGGCGGATTCCGATTTCCTACGCCAAGAGGGTTATCGGGCGCAAGGTGTATGGCGGACAGAGCACCCACCTGCCGCTCAGGGTCAATACCGGCGGGGTTATTCCCATCATCTTCGCCGCGTCCATCATCACCATCCCGGCCACTCTGGCCAACCTGTCCAAGGCTCCGGTGCTGCAGACCATCGCCAGGCAATTCGGGATGGGCATGCCACTCTATAACCTGCTCTACATAGCGGCCATAATTTTCTTCACCTACTTTTATGTCTCCATCATCTTCAATCCTAACGATGTGGCCGAGAATCTCAGAAAGTACGGCGGTTTTATCCCGGGAATCAGACCCGGCAAGAATACCGCAGACTACATAGATGAAGTGCTCAGCCGGATAACCCTGGTTGGAGCTATCTATCTGGCGGCCATTGCCATCCTGCCCGAATTCCTGATGACCGGGTTCAAGGTGGGAGCCCTGCCCTGGGTAGGGCCATTTCTGGAGGCCAACCTGCCCAAGTGGTTTACTCAGGGCCTGAACGTTGACTTCTATTTCGGCGGCACCTCCATCCTGATCGTGGTCGGCGTGGCCATGGATACCCTTCAGCAGATTGAGGCCCAGCTGGTCATGCGTCATTACGATGGATTTCTCAGGAGCGGGCGTCTCAGGGGGAGAAGGGGATGAGGATAATCCTGCTGGGGCCGGCTGGTAGCGGCAAGGGAACTCAGGGTGAGCTCATCGAGCGTCACTACGGGTTTCCCCGCATTTCTACCGGCGACCTGCTCCGGCTGGAGGTACAGAAAGGAAGCGAACTCGGGAAAATGGTGGCGGAGGTCATGAAGTCGGGTCGGCTGGTGGCCGATGAACTGGTCACGCGGGTGGTCAGAGACAGGATTAATGCCCCTGATTGCCGGGCCGGTTATGTCCTGGATGGCTACCCCAGGACCCTGAATCAGGCTCTCCTGCTGGAGAAGATTGAAGGCGACCGCCCGGAAACCGTCCTGGAAATACAGATTTCGGAAGAGGCGGTCATGGAGCGGCTGGCCGGCCGTCGGGTTTGCCCGGGGTGCGCAGCTGTATATAATATCAATAACGATAAAGTGATTACCGACGGACGCTGCCCGGCCTGTGGCGCCGGTCTGGTGGCCCGGAACGACGACCGGCCGGAAGTCATCAGGGAAAGGTTCCGAATTTACCGGGAAACGATAGGACCGTTGCTGGAACACTACTCCCGAAAACAGGTGCTGTTCCAGGTCGACGGCCGGCGGGCAGTGGAAGAGGTTTTCGGCTCAATCAGATTGATTCTGGACAACCGGATTGCCCGAAGCCAGGGAGAATCAAGACGGCCATGATCATATATAAGTCCGAGGCGGAAATTGAAATGATGCGGAAAAGCTCGCAGATCGTGGCCAGGATTCTGTCCGAACTCCGGGAAATGATCAAGCCCGGGATGGAAACCAGGGAACTGGATGCCTATGCCGAGGCCAGGGCCCGCCAGCTGGGAGCCGTGCCGGCCTTCAAGGGCTATCGCGGTTATCCGGCTTCGCTCTGTATTTCGGTCAACGAGGAAATTGTGCATGGCATCCCGTCGGGACGTCGTCTCCAGGAAGGCGACATAGTCAGCCTGGATTTCGGAGTCGTCTACGAGGGATTTTACGGGGATGCAGCCCTGACCGTTCCGGTCGGCAGGGTCTCCGACCTGGCCCTGAGGTTGATCGCGGTGGCCGAGAAGGCCTTTTACCGGGGCCTGGAAGAATTGAAAGTCGGGAACAGACTATCCGATGTATCGGCGGCCATCCAGCAGGAAGTGGAAGGGGCTGGCTTTTCGGTCATCCGGGCTTTTGTCGGCCACGGTATCGGCCGCAGCCTGCACGAGGAGCCACAGCTTCCGAATTTTGGCCTGCCCGGTCATGGACCGAGGCTAAAAAAAGGACTGACTTTGGCTATAGAACCGATGATAGCGGCCGGGCATTGGGAAGTGGAAGTTCTGAACGACGGCTGGACGGCGGTTACCCGGGACCGGAGCCTGTCAGCTCATTATGAGCACACCGTGGCCCTGACCGACCGGGGCGTGGAAATACTGTCGCTCGACCAGGTTGAAGGGCGCGGGACGGGGAGATCGGCCAATGCCTAAGACCGATGTCTTTGAAATCGAGGGCGTGGTGCTGGAAACCTTGCCCAACGCCATGTTCAGGGTGGAACTGTCCAACAAGCATATCATCCTGGCCCATATCTCCGGGAGAATGAGGAAGAATTTCATCCGGATCCTGCCGGGTGACCGGGTCTTGGTGGAGATATCCCCTTACGATTTGACCAAGGGGCGTATCACTTACAGGTTCAAGTGAGGTGTAAGATGAAGGTCAGAGCATCAGTCAAGAAAATCTGCCGGAACTGCAAAATTGTCCGGAGAAAAGGGGTGATCAGAGTCATCTGCTCCAACCCCAAACATAAACAAAGACAAGGATAAAAGAGGAGACCATGGCAAGAATTGCAGGTATCACACTTCCGCCGGAAAAAAGAATTGAGATTGGTTTGACCTATATCTACGGAATCGGAAGGTCCAAAGCCAACAGGATCCTGGAGGAAGCCAGGATCGACAAGAACAAGAAGGTCAAGGAATTGACCGAGGATGAAATCAACAAGATCCGCCAGATTATCGAGAAGCGCGAGAAAATCGAGGGCGACCTTCGCAAGGAAGTTTCCCAGAGCATCAAGCGGCTGATAGACATCGGCTGCTACCGAGGGATGCGGCACAAGAGGAACCTTCCGGTCCGGGGACAGCGGACCAGGACCAATGCCCGCACCCGGAAGGGACCGCGCGGTCAGACCATCAAGAAACTGAAAGAGAAGAAAGCTTAGTTTAAGGGAGAAAGTTCATGCCCAAGGCCAAAGCCAAGAAGAAAAAAATCAAAAAGGAAGTTACCTTCGGGGTAGCTCATATTCAGTCAACCTTCAACAACACCATCATCACCATAACCGACCAGCAGGGGAATACCATCTGCTGGGCCAGCTCCGGCACTTCCGGCTTCAAGGGGGCCCGCAAGGGAACGCCCTTTGCTGCCCAGCTGGCGGCCAAGGAAGTGGCCAACAAGGCCAAGGAATTTGGCGTCCGCTACATCGATGTCAGGGTCAAGGGACCCGGTGCCGGACGGGAATCGTCCATCCGGGCCCTGCAGGCCGCCGGACTGGAAATCAAGTCCATCCGGGATGTGACCCCGATTCCCCACAACGGTTGCCGGGTGAGAAGAAGAAGAAGAGTTTAAAGGAGATCAGCCATGGCCAGGTATCAAAAACCGGATTGTCGCTTGTGCCGGATAGAAAAAACCAAGCTTTTCTTAAAAGGTAATAAATGTCTGACCGATAAATGCCCGCTGGAGAGACGGCCCTTCGCTCCCGGGCAGCATGGTCGGATGAGAAAGAGAGTGCTGGGATATGCCCTGCAGCTCAGGGAAAAGCAGAAGCTCAAAAGGTACTACTGCATGTCGGAACAACAGTTCCGCCTTTTCTTCAAGAGGGCCGAGCAGCAGAAGGGTGTCACCGGCGAGAACCTGCTGGTCATGCTGGAGAGAAGGCTGGACAACGTGGTCTTTCTGATGGGTCTGGCCCAGTCCAGGTCCCATGCCCGTCAGATGATCACCCATGGTCATATCCTGGTCAACGACCGCAAGGTGACCATACCGTCCTACCTGGTTAAGGCCGGCGACCTGGTGGCCCTTAAAGAGAAATCAGCCCAGAACGAGAATTTCAGAGCGGTGGTTGAAGCCAATAAGACCAAGACTCTTCCCGGCTGGCTGCAGGTGGACTGGGATAATTGTCAGGGGAAAGTGGTAGCCCTGCCGACCAGACAGGATATCACCATCCCGGTGGAAGAACATCTGGTGGTTGAGCTTTATTCGAAATAACGAGGAAGGCGGCTGGAGACAGGCCTTCCAATTAAGGAGGAACCATGACTGAACTTGGTTTCCAGAGGCCAAGATTTTTAGAGTGTGATTACGAAACGCTGAGCGATACCTACGGCCGGTTTCAGGCCCAGCCTTTCGAGAGATGTTACGGCATCACCATCGGCAACTCGCTGAGAAGGGTCCTGCTGTCCTCGATTACCGGGGCAGCCATAACCGCTGTCAGGATTAACGGGGTGCTGCACGAGTTTTCCACCCTGCCCGGAGTGGTGGAGGATGTGACCCACATCATCCTCAACCTCAAGACCATACCCTTGAAGCTGAAGGTCAACGAGCCCAGGCGGATGACCCTGAAGGTGGTCGGGCCGGCCGAGGTTAAATCCGGCGACATCGTCCACGATTCAGACGTGGAAATCCTGAATCCGGACATTCATATTGCCACCCTGGATGTTGACGGCAAGCTGGAAATGGAGATGGTGGTCAAGAATAACCGGGGCTACATCACCGCCGACCAGAACTTCGACAGCGAGCTGAGCGTTGATTTCATTCCCCTGGATTCTTCCCACTCGCCGATACTCAAGGTCAATTACACGGTTGAGCCGGCCCGGGTTGGCAAGCGGATCGATTACGAGAGCCTGACCCTGGAAATATGGACCAACGGCGCCATCCGGCCGACCGACGCCCTGAGCCAGGCGGCCAAGTTGATGCGCGACCATCTGGCCATCTTCCTCAACATTGTCGATGAGCCCCTGGAGCGGGAGACCATGATGCCCAAGAAGGAAATTCCATACATTGACAAGGTGGAAACCCTGGCTCATACCATTGACCACCTGGAACTTTCGGTCCGGGCCAACAACTGCCTGCGCGCTGCCGGCATCGGCCATGTCTACGAGCTGGTCCAGAAAACCGAGGAACAGCTCTTGAAGACCAAGAATTTTGGTCGCAAGTCGCTGGAAGAAATCAAGAACAAGCTGGCCGAGATCGGCCTGGGTTTGAACCTGGAATTGCATCCCAAGCTGCTGGAGCAGGTTCAGGCGGTCATCAAGCAGAGCAAAAGCGATAAGGAGCTGGAAGCATGAGACACCGGGTTAAACGCTATCAACTCAGACGGAATACTGCCCATCGCCGGGCCCTGCTGAAGAATCTGGTAACTTCTCTCCTGGAGAAGGAAAGAATCAAGACCACGCTGGCCAAGGCCAAGGCGGCCAGGCCCGTGGCCGAGAAGATGATTACCCTGGGTAAGAAGAATACGCTGGCGGCTCGCCGCCTGGCCCTGGCTTACCTGACCAAGGAGGCGGCCGTGCAGAAGCTGTTTTCCGAGCTTGGACCGCGGTTCAAGGAGCGCCCGGGCGGTTATACCCGGGTGGTCAAGCTGGGTCCCCGCTCGGGAGACGGTGCCCCCATGGCCATGCTGGAACTGCTCGGCGCTGAATATAAAAAGAAAGCCAAGAAAAAAGAAAAGGAAAAAGGCAAACCCGCCAAATAGTTTCCTTTCTGTCCTGAATACTGACGGCCCGAACCTTCGGGCCTGAGTCCAATCCATCCTTGTTATTGCAGTCCGGCCAGGCTCCATAAAGGACACTGGCCTCCTCCCGGGGTTGAATTAAAGTCAGGCCCTTTAATCCTTGGGACGGCGGGCTCCCTGGTAGATACTCTGCCAGTAGTCATCATAAAGGTTGGAAATCTGCACCATCGGCTTCTGGTTGGTGGTGGCGTGGATGAACTCCCGCTCGCTGATCATCATTCCCACGTGGCTTATGCTCTTGCGCCCGAAGAAGACCAGGTCCCCGGTCTTTTCCTGGCCCCTGGGCACTTCCAGCAGCCCGGACTTGGTGAACTGGATATCGGCGTCCCGCAGGATTTCCAGCCCGCTCAGGCGGTAAATGAGCTGGACGTAGCCGGAGCAGTCGAGGCCCAGAGGGCTGGTGCCTCCCCAGAAGTAGGGCAGCCCGAGGAACCTCCTGGCCAGTTCCACCATCTGCTCCGGGCTCAGGCGCGGTCTCTGGAAAGGTGCCTGCTTGACCTGGCCGTCGCCCATCTGGAGGAAGGCCTTGCGATTGTCGGGCAATATAACTTCGCCCCATCGCCCTTCGAATTTTTCCAGGACCAGGACCGAGCTGATGGGAGCGAACAGCAGCGGTTTCTGCTTGGTGACGTCAGGCCCGGAGTAAAGGTAAGCAAACAGGCTGGTGATTTCTATGACCTGGCCTTCTGAAGCATAGGCTTTTTCATCCTGGCCATAGGGTCGCAGGGCCCGTCCGTAAACCCAGCCCTGGTAGGTATCCGGCGTTTCTATCTGGTACCAGGTATTGCCTTTAGCATCCCTTTCGCTCTTCAGGATCTTGACGGTTGTGCCCAGCAGGGCCTGGCTGACCACGTCGGCCTGGTCGTCGGCTCTGGAATACATGTTTTCTACCGGGTTTATGATTACCCCGGCCGTGGCTGTCTGTTGCACCTTCTGGCACGAATTAAAAGATATTAAAAGGATGATGGCTGAAGCGGTTAAGATTATGAATTTTTTCATATCCGGTCTGACCTCCTTTGAGGCCATTATAATATTATTGGCCCTCAAAAAAAATCTTTTGTTGCCGGGCTGCTTTTGGTTTAAGATATTGGAATTAATGGGAGGAGGTTATGAAAAGAAAAGAGTTCTTAAAGACCAGCGGCTTGATAATAGCTTCTTCTATGATTGGAAGCTGCCAGGGTAAGGTTAAGAAGGAGAAAGAGGTCGAGACCAGAAGGAGTGCCCTCAGGCTCAGCACCACCATCTATGAACTTCAGCTGCGGCAGGCCTGGACCCTGTCCCGTGGCACCTGGAATACCCGCAGGAATGTCCTGGTCAGGCTGGAGAAGGATGGGGTGGTGGCTTACGGAGAGTCGGCTCCCATCCCCAGGTACAACGAAAGCGCCGAGAGCAACCAGGAATTTATTCAGCGGGCCCTGCCGGTTCTGGAAAGAGACCTCTGGGAGTACCAGGACCGCTGGCGGGAGCTGGAGGCCTTGGCTCCGGGACAGAACGCGGCCAAGGCTGCCCTGGACATGGCCATCATGGACTGGGTGGCCAAGAGCCTGGGGATACCGCTTTACAGGTTTTTCGGCCTGGACCGCAATAATACCCTGCCCACGACCTTTTCCATTGGCATTGATACGGCTGAGGTCATGCAGAAGACCGCCCAGTCCGTTCCGGCTTTCCGCCGGCTCAAAATCAAGGCCGGGGTACCCGATGATAAGAAGCATATTGAAGGCATCAGGGAGGTGACCGACCGGCCGCTCGTTGTCGATGCCAACGAGGGCTGGAAGGATCGCCAGCAGGCTCTGGAGATGATCAACTGGATGGCCGAGCGCGGAGTGGAGTTCGTGGAACAGCCGATGCCGGCTGATAACCTGGAAGACCTTCGCTGGCTCAAGGAGAGGGTGAAGATTCCCATCATGGCCGACGAGAGCGTTCACAAGATTCAGGACGTCCCGGCCCTGGCCTCAGCTTTCCACGGCATCAACATCAAGTTGATGAAATGCGGCGGGCTGCAGGAGGCCCTGCGGCTGGTGGCCGTGGCCCGGGCCCACGGGTTGAAGCTGATGATCGGCTGCATGATTGAGAGCAGCCTGGCCATCGCCGCCGCGACCACCCTGACCCCGCTCTTTGATTATGCCGACCTTGACGGAAATATACTGATAAACAACGACCCGTTCCGGGGATTGACCCTGGAAGGCGACCGCTGGCTGCTGACCGATAAGCCTGGCCTGGGAGTGGAACCGGTTATCCCTGAGTGGTAGGGCCTAAGCTTATCTTTCCGAGATTATCCGCCCGTACTCGCTCGACCTTTCTAACCGGTCAAAGTGGTTGTAAACCTGCCGCCCGATTTTTCTGATTACGGCATTGCCATCTTCCGTGGGAGCCAGGTAAGTGGTCATGACGCAGATGATATAGGGCCGTTTTTTCAGGAAGACCAGGCCGGAATCACAGCGCACGGCCTCCAGTTCGCCCGGTTTATCGGCCACGGTGATTCCTTCGGGCACCGCCTGTTGCAGCGGGCTGTCCTTGGGCAGAGAAAGCAAATCAAAGAATAGCTGCCGGTGTTCAGGTCCCAGGACCTTTCCCTGCCAGACCCGATCCAGCAGGGTCAACATTTCCCTGGGAGTGGAGATGTTTTCCCGGCCCTCCTCGGCTGCCCTGAGGTCCATCATTTTCCTCCTTAGCTGGGTCTGCTTCAAGCCCAGGGAGGTCAGGCGATCGTTGACCGTTTCCATTCCCACCCGGTCGATGAGCAGGTTGGTGGCAGTGTTGTCAGAAAGAACGACCATCAGAACGCAGAGGTCGCGGATTGAAATTTTAAGCGACGGGTAGCCGAGATAATTAAGAATGGGGCCGCCGCCTACCTTGCTTTCCGGTTTCAGGTCCACGAATTCTTCGAGCTTGAGGCGGTTCTCTTCAGCCTGTTTCAGCACCTCGAGCAGGATGGCGATCTTGATGGAGCTGGCCTGGGGGAAAATTTCATTTTCATTGATGAAAAGACTCTGGCCCGACGACAGGTCTCTGACCGCCAGCCCGAGCACTCCGTCCAGTGAATCCCTGGTGGCGGCCAGCTGGTCACGCAACCTTTTTTCCAGCTGGGCCACTTTGTCTTCGGCCTGCAGGTGGAGACAGGTCAGGGCCACCAGACTTATGGCCAGGCCGACCAGGATTTTTTGCCTGGAAGAGGTCATCCTTACCCCTCCTGTTATGTTATTAAGTCAGTACTTCTTCTAGTTGGTCTTGATGACCAGTTTCTGCCCGGGAACCAGGACGTCGCTGCTCAGGTTATTATCTTTTTTTATTTTATCCACGCTTATGCCAAAGCTCCTGGATAGCTGGTAGAGCGTATCGCCTGCCTTGACCACGTAGGTGAGGTTCTCATTTCCGGCTGGCCCCTGGACCTGGCTGGCCGGTGCCGTTCCGCCGTCATCCTCGGCCGGAGTCAGGCCCTGGGCCCGGCCCGGGATTTTAAGCCTTTGCCCGGGGTATATTAACCGGGCACTCTTCAGGTTGTTCAGGCGGACGATGGCCTGAACGGTGGTCCGGTAGCGCCTGGCGATTAACCCCAGGGTTTCACCCGGCCTGACGGTATGCCAGCCGAAGACCGCTTCCGGTGGGATCCAGCTGGGCAGTTCGGCCAGGCAGGCAGCGGTCTGTTCGGCATACCCGGGCGGCACCCGCAGTTCATACTCGTAGTTCGGGGTGGAATCATGCCGCAATTCTGGATTGAGCTGGACCAGGAGGTCCTGGTTCAGGCCAAGCCGGGAAGCGAGTTGGGATAGCCGGGTGGGTTTTTGAATGATGACAGTTTCATAGGCCAGGGCCGGCTCGGGCTGGGGCAGGCTGAAGCCGTATTTTTCTGGATTTTCAATAATCAGCAGGGTGGCGATAAATCTTGGCACGTACCTGGCCGTTTCGTAGGGCAGGTTGGCGAACAGGTCCCAGAAATTATCGAGGTAATCGATTTTCTGGGCCCGGATGACATTCTGAACCCGGATTTCCCCGCAGTTGTAGGCAGCAATGGCCGTGCTCCAGTCGCCGAAAAAGTCATGAAGCTCTTGCAGGTACCTGATCGCGGCCCGGGTTGACTTGACCGGGTCCATCCTTTCATCAATGAACTTGTCCCTTTTAAGGCCGTAGCGGTAACCGGTCGAGGCTATGAATTGCCAGAGACCAAGAGCCCTGGCCCGGGACAGAGCCCGGGGCTTGTAGCCGCTTTCGATCAGGGGAAGCCAGGACAGCTCCTCGGGCAGGCCGGCCTTCTTTAGCTCTTCCATGATCATCGGACGGTACAGCCCGGCTCTCCGGTAAGCTTCTTCGAAAAATTTCTTTTCCACGGTCTGGAAGCCCTTGATTTCACGCTCCACCCAGTTGTTTTCGACCAGGGGAATGGTCTTGTGGTTGCTGATGGGCGCGGGCAGCCGGAAGGCGTAAACCTGCTGGATTTTCTGAACCAGCATGATTCTCAGGTCATTCTTTTCCTGGTAAAGGTCGGAATCGGGCGGAGCTTCGATTCTCAGCAACACCGAGTAGGCCTGGTCCAGGAGGTTCAGAGCCCTGTCCAGTTCGCCCTTTTCCAGGGCAACCTGGGCTTCCTGGATTAGGGAATAGACCTCTTCGGTCTGGGCCGGGCTGTCCTGAATTTCCGGTTCGGTTTTAGGAGATTCAGCCGCCGCCTGGTTGGTTTCGCCCGAGCTTGCGGCCGCCTGGGGTTGGGCCGCTTCGGGAGCCGGGTTGTTCTCTTCCACCCGGATGCGCTCGGAGGCCTTGGGCACGGTTGTCTTTTTGGGTGTGGGGGAGCAGGAAAGATTAAAGGCCAGCAGGACGGCCAGCGTCCCTACCAGCATAAAATAAAAACGATGACGCATCTTATAACTCCAGTTCTATGTTTATAACATCAAGGCTTTAATTAATCAATCACCAGAACCGGGGTTGACTTTCAAGCCTCAGTGGGTCAGGTGCCACTTCCAGGCGGTCTCGATGATAAACTCCAGGTCGGAAAATTCCCGCTTCCAGCCCAGCAGGGTTTCGGCTTTCTCGCTGGAAGCCAGCAGCACCGGAACATCACCCGGACGCCTCGGGCCGAATTTCAGGCTGACCCTTTTTCCCGTTACCTTTTCTGCGGCCCGTATCACTTCCAGCACCGAGTAACCACGTGAAGACCCCAGGTTAACCACCTGGCTCGGTTCTCCCGCCTTTAACTTTTCCAGGGCCAGGACATGGGCCCTGGCCAGGTCGGTGACATGGATATAGTCCCTGATGGCGGTGCCGTCAGCGGTGGGGAAGTCCTGACCAAAAACCTGGAAGCCCGGGTTCCGGCCGAGCAGATGGAGTAGGATGTTCGGGATCAGGTGGGTTTCGGGGTCGTGCCACTCGCCCAGTTGACCCTCGGGGTCGGCCCCGGCGGCGTTAAAGTATCGCAGCGATACGTACCTTAGCCCGTAGGCCCGGTCGTAATCGGGTAGCATCCTTTCCACCATGAACTTGCTGGCCCCGTAGGGGTTGATGGGCTGAAGCGGATGGCCCTCTCTGATCGGAATCTCAAGCGGTTGCCCGTAGACGGCGGCGCTGGAAGAAAAAATAAAATACTTTACTTCAGCTTCCAGCATGGCCTGAAGCAGGTTCAGGCTGGAAACCAGGTTGTGCACATAATATTTCTGGGGGTCGGCGTACGATTCTCCGACCTGCATCAGGGCGGCAAAATGCATGACCGCTTCAACCGGGTAGCGGCGAAAAACATCTCTCACTTCTTCGAGCGACCTGAGATCGGCCTCGACCAGATGGCCGCCAGGGACCAGCTCCCGGTGGCCGGTGCTGAGGTTGTCGAACACAATAACCTCGTATTTCCTTTTGAGCAGTTCCTTGACGGTATGGGAACCTATGTAGCCGGCTCCTCCAGTCACCAGAATGGCCACTATCTTTTCTCCTGAACTAATTTTCTGGCCAGCTTCAGCCCCTGGGCCCTGGTTTCAAAGTGGTTGTCGAGCTGAAGGCGGTATATTTTCTTCAAAAGTTGCCCCATTCCGGGGCCGGGAGGCACCCCGAGCCTGATCAGGTCCCGACCCATGATCAGTGGCTTGATGGTTTCCCGGTTGACCCTTAGTTCCTCGAATTTTTTGAGCAGCCACTGGGCCTGGCGATCGAGGCCGGTAAGCATCCTGGTCCGGCGCCCGGCCCGGTCGGCAGCGTCCAGGTAGACCAGGAGTTCGATTTCTCCTTTTATATCCGCGGCCAGCCGGTTAAAAGCCTTCCTGGTAACCAGCTTTCGGTTGAGCCACAGCTCGGACACGCGGTGGTGGTGCCGGATCAGCATGGGCACCACCTGCCTCAGGTTATAGCCGTTCCAGGAGAATATTTTTTGCCGGTTGAAGACCTTCCTGGCAATTTTTTCGCTCAGCAGGTCGTGCCCGTTGTTGGTTATCACCAGGCGGCCCTTTTTGTATTCCCAGGAGGCGGTGGCCGGCTTGCCGGTATCGTGAAACAGGGCGGCCAGCAACAGGGCCAGTTTCCGGGTAACCTCCAGCCCGGTTATTTCGGCGATGGCCCGGGCCTGGTCGACCGAAAGCAGGGTGTGAGCCCAGACCGTATGATGCCCGAACTCGTCCTTTTCTGGATGAAAGATCGAATCCTGGATGGACAGGGTCAGGCGATAGAGCTCGGGGAAGAGCTGGCGCAGGACGCCAAGGCGGTGCATTTCCTGAAGGCCACGGGACGGGCGCCGCGACAGCAATAGTATCTTGAACAGCTCTTCGTTCACCCTTTCCACGCTCAGGCCCTTGAGGTCGATTTCCCTGGCCACCAGGTAGATCTCCGGGTCTATGGAAAATTCCAGGACCGAGGCAAACCTGGCTGCCCGCAGGACCCGCAGCGGGTCGTCGGGAAAAGCGCCGGGATTGGTCAGCCTGATTATCCGGTTCTTGATGTCTTCCGCGCCCCGGAAAGGGTCAATCAGGGTTCCGTCTGACAACCGCAGGGCCAGGCTGTTGCAGCGGAAATCCCTTCGTTCCAGGTCTTTTTCCAGGGGCAGGTAAGGGTCAGCCCGGATTATAAAATCCTTGTGGCCGCGTTGCTGTCCCCCGGCGGCCTGGCGGGGTTCATCGCTGCGGGGCAGGGCGATATCGTAAGTGTGGCCGTCCGCCGTGAACTTGATGACCCCGAAGCTCTTCCCGACCAGGTCCACCTTGCCGTTGGGTTGTAATTTCTGAACTATTTCCTCCAGGGGATGGCCCTGGACCAGGAGGTCGACTTCCTCGGTCGGGACCCCCCGGAGCCTGTCCCGGACAAAACCGCCAACGGCGTAAACGTCGGGACCGAACAGCTGAACGAACAGCCGTCGGTGGCGGAAATCGGCCTTAAGTTTCTTCATCAAGGGTATTTTACTTATTTTTTAGCCTGTTTGAAGACCCGCAGGCCGATATACTCGGCCGGCGGCGGGGCATAGGCTTCCGTGGCCTTGGAACGGTGAAGGGCACTCAGGCCAAGAGCCTTTCCCTTTCCACTGGCATCCACGGTCCACTCGGCCACACTGCCACCCAGGCCGAATATCAGGCTTTCGGTGGCCGGCGAAAAACGATCGACAGGAAGCAGCAGGGGAGCCTTCCCCTTAAGATTGGAAATGACCTGCCCCAGCAGTCGGGCGTCGTCAAAATTAACCGGGTAACCTGCCCAGTAGTCCAGCGTGTTATCTTCAGCCTGGGCCCTGGCCAGCAAGCTCCGGGCTTCCTGCTCGCCGGGCAGGCGGTAATTTTCTCCGGTTAGCTGGCTCAGCCAGCGGACATATTTCTGGGCCTGGTCAAAGGTAATTCCGGAGACCGGGTAATTCTCAGTGCCCGGCTCGAACTGATAGCCGGGGTCGAAGGCTTTCCACTGGGCCCTGGTTACCTCGAAGCGGCCGACTTCCAGGTCCTGCCATTTGACCGTTTCCGGTATCAATTTGCCCTTGACCAGCAGGCCGAAGGATCGGCCGCTCCGGCTGAAGTTCTGAGCCTTTAGGGCCAGGTCGAGAGGGGAGCCCTCCTTCAGGGCTTCATTTTCAGGACGAAAGGTCTTGAAGAAATGCTTATCAAACCAGGCCAGTTCTTCCTCCATCTTGCGCCGCTGATGGCTCAGCTTGCGTAAACCATGAGGTTCGCCGGGAAAAATTATGAAGCGTACCGGGGCCTGGCCGATTTCTTTTAGAGCCCGGTAGTGCTCCATACCCTGTCCAAACGGAACGCTGGTGTCTTCGGTCCCGTGGAAGATGATGGTCGGAACCTTCATGTCCTTGAAATGGAACAGCGGGGACTTCTTGATGTAGTAATCGGGCCTTTCCCAGGGCGGCCCGAGCAGGTAATAGTTATCAAAGCTAACCCCGAAGGCGCAGGTTCCGTAGTCGCTGATCCAGTTGACGTCGGCTGCCCCGATGCCGGCCACCTTGAAGCGGTCGGTCCAGACGGCCAGGCCGATGCTCAGGATGCCGCCGTTGGACCAGCCCATGGTCCCTAACCGGTCCGGGTCCACCAGTCCCTTGGCCACCAGGTGGTCGATTCCCTTTAGCATGTCTTCGAGTTCATATTCGTAGTAATGCCCGCGAATGGATTCTGCAAATTTCTGGCCGTAACCCATCGAGCCGTGGTAGTTGGGCATCAGGACAAAGCAGCCTTTCTGGGCCAGAATATTCGGATAGTAAGCGTATGACTCTTCGAAGGCATCCATATCTATGCCCATGGGGCCGCCGTGGATGTTCAGGAACAGGGGATACTTCCGGCCGGGCTGGTAGTCATGGGGATAATAGAGGATTCCTTCTATCTCGTCATCCAGGGCCCCCTTCCATTTAATCACTTCGGTTCGGGCCATCTTTTTATTCTGCAGGTGCCCGTTGAGTTCGGTCAGCTGCTTTTCGTTAATTATCCTGTTATCTTCCAGCAGGCCGGCAAACCACTGAGGCGTCCTGGAAGCAGTGGTGTGGGCATAGACCAGCCGGTTGCCCTTTTCCTGGAGGGTCAGGTTGAAAAGGTGCGGATAGTGGTTGCCTTCAAGTTCTTTATGGGTGAAATTTTCTCCCTGGCGGTAGTAGCGGCGCCACCTGGGGACCGCGCCGCTGGCCAGGAAGGCGATGAAACCGTCATCCCTGACCTCCAGACCCATTCCCATCAGACCCCAATCCCAGTCGAGGTCGATTTCACGGTGCGTCGCACTTTTCAGGTCATAGTAGTAGAGGAATTCAGCTCCGGTGGTTTCGTTAACCGGGTCCACGGTTTTCATCACCGTGAAGTAAAAGCCCTGGTTGTTGGGGTCCCAGTAAATGCCGGTTGGTTTGAAGTGGGGGTCGGGAAAAATTTCCCGGCTGGACCTGTCCTGGAGGTTTACCAGGAAATATTTTGGCTTGACCCTCTTGTCCACTTCATAGCTCAGGCTCTGGTTATTCCTGGTTACGACCAGTTTCTTGTCCGGGGAGAGGGCAAAACTGGTTATCTGGTCGTTGTTTTCGGTCAGGCGGTGCCAGGTCTTTTCCTTGAGGCAATACATGAATAGACGATGTGGAATCATATGCTCCTGGTCTTCATAGACTATGGAATCATCTTTCTTTTCTTTCTCTTTTATTTCCCGCAGTGTTTTCGGCTCCCTGGCCAGTATCAGGAAATGGTCGTTATCGAGCCAGTCGTAGCCAATGACCCCGAATTCCAGGCTGGTTACTTTCCATGGTTCCCCGCCCCTCAGGTCGAGCAGCCACAGCTGCTGCCCCTTGCTCTCGTCTTCTTTCGCCGTCCCGGTCGAGGGCTCGGTCCGGCTGCTCAGGAAGGCAATCCTCTGCCCGTCGGGCGACCATCTGGGCCTGGATTCGGAAGAGGCTCCCCTGGTTAGCTGGATGGCCGGTTGTTCCCGGTCGAGATAGTTAAGAAAGAGGTGAGAAATCCGCCCGTCTTTTTCCCTGTCGGGAACGTTCTTGACCCAGACCACCCTGGTGCCGTCGGGTGAGATCTGAAAATCTGAGGCCCGCTCCTGGTTGATCACATCATCCACCGCCCAGGGCTGGGTAGCCTTCGTTTTTTCCTGGGCTGGAAGCGGTCCCGCAATAAACAGGACCAGTACCAGCCCCAGGCAGAATAAAAACGCTTTCGGGAATGGTCTTTTTCCGGTCATGACTCCTCCTGCTATCCTGCACTTTTTCAGTTTAGTTTATATCCGGAAGCGCCAAATATCCAGAGAAATCTTGGCCGGCTTGTAATCGGGTCGGTTTTAGGGTATTTTTATCTACCGGCCTTAAGAATTTTAAGAGAGAGTATAGGAAAAAAGGTGAAACAAACGATAGCAGTTTTTTTAATTATGGTGGCGGCTCTGACCGTATGGTTGGCCGTCGACCTTCCCGGCTATCTTCCCCGGAAAAATATAGAACTGAGCCTGGACCGGGTTCGCCTCGGCGAACTATCCGGCTCCGGGTTAACCCTGTCCTTTCAGGTCAGGATGGAAAATAATTCTTCCAGAAACTACGCCCTGGTTTCCTGTCAATACCAGGTTCTGATAAACGAAAAAGAATACTTCCGTCAGCCGGTGTCCCTGGACCAGCCCATAAACCTGCCGGCCGGAAGCCAGGCCCTGGTCAACTTTCCGGTAAAAATCAATTATCAGTATGTCGAGCCGTATCTGGCCGGAACCAGGCAGCAGGCCACCTGCCGGGTGGTCGGGGAGTTATTTTTTCAGGATGAAAGGAAAAAAACCGAGAAAGTGGCCCTGAATTTCCGGGCAGATTTTCCGATTTTCAAGCTGCCCGAGGTCAGGTTCCTCCCGCTCCTGGTTCGCGACCTGACCCTGGGCGGGGCCGATTTTGATTTCCGTTTTGCCATCAGTAATCCGAATGCCTACGACCTGCTGATTCAGACCATAGACCTGGAACTATCGCTGGCCAACAGGATTATTTACAGCGGCCGGCTGGCCGGTGATAAGACCCTGGCCGCCGGAGAAAGCAAGACCTACAGCCTGCCCCTGATGCTGGATTTTTTTGAGCAGGGCCGGGAGCTGCGGGACGGCCTGGAAAAAGACCGGCCATCTTTTACCCTTAAGCTGAGGATTGAAGCTGACTCGGCCTGGGGCTGGCTGGTCTTTCCGCTGGAAACGAGCTCGTCCACCGGCAAAGAATTCAGCCGCTGATTATCCCAAGATGGTTTCGGCGATTATTGTCACCCACAACCGGGCCGCTTTCCTGGCCGAGGCCATTGATTCCGTTCTGGCCCAGACCTATTTTCAGAAAAATCCTGTGGACTGGGAATTGATCGTGGTGGATGACGGTTCAACGGATCATACGCCTGACCTGTTAGCTGGCTACCAGCAGAGATTCCCCCAGGTCGGCTATACGCGCCTTGACCACGGCGGGGTGAGCCGGGCTCGAAACCACGGGCTCAAGCTGGCCGCCGGGGAATTCATTGCCTTTCTGGATTCCGACGACCTCTGGCTTAAGGACAAGGTGCAGGTTCAGCTGAGCTACCTGAAGGCCTTTCCCGAAGCCCGGTTCTGCCTGACCGAGGAACTCTGGATCAGAAACGGTCGCCGCGTCAACCAGAAGCTCAGGCACCAGAAATATTCAGGCCGGGTTCTGGATAAAGTTCTTCCGCTCTGTCTTCTGAGTTTATCTTCGGCCATGTTCCGGCGGCAGCTCTTTGAGGAGATAGGAGAGTTCGACGAAAGCCTTCCGGTCTGCGAGGACTACGACCTCGGCTTGAGAATTGCCCTGCGCTATCCCTATCATTTTCTTCCAGTCCCGCTCATAATCAAAAGGGGCGGGCATCCCGACCAGCTTTCGAAGAAATACTGGGGCATGGACAGGTGGCGGGTCCAGGCCCTGGAAAAGGCCCTGGCGCTGGCTACCGGCGAGGGAGACAGGTCGCTGATCAGGGCTGAAATAGTTAAGAAGTGCCAAGTTCTGGTCGCTGGCTTCTTGAAAAGGGGTGCCCGGGAAGAAGCGGATTACTACCAGAAGAAGATTCAGATTTATTCAGTTTGACCACGAGGCCGGCCGGGGCTGCTGCTAAGGTCATAACAGGGAGAGCCCGATTCCCGGATGGCTGTCTGGGATCCTGGGTGTCTGAGGTTTAATAAACTGGTTCGGACAAAAAAAGAGCCGGGCTCCCGCAGGGCGAACCCGGCCTTCTATCTGGAAGAGCTGAGATGGATCAGAACCAGAAATTAAGCCCCAGGACCAGGGAATAGCCGTTGAAATCAAAATCCTCGAAACCTTCAAAAGCTTCCTGGAACCTGGCCTTGAGGAAATTATAGCGGAAGCCAAGGTCAAGGGTGGTCCGACTACCTATGGGGACCATGACTCCGGCAAAAGCGTTGTAGCCTATTGATATGCGGTTCTGTTCTTCCAGGAGGGAATAGTAAACCGGGTAAACGGTTATATCTCCCCCGGGGTCGCTGTAAATCCAGGGGTCGGAAAAGTCTACGATGTCGCCCTGCAACCTGACCGTCCAGATATAGAGCCCCACCCCGCCGCCGAAATAGGGAACAAACCTGACCCTCCGCCCCAGAGGGGTTACCTTTAAGGATAGAGAAATAGGAGTCTGCGAGACTTCAAAGGTGTGGATGATGGCTTCCCCGTAGAAGTCCGGAAAGGCAAAAAACATGTTATCAACTTGATACTGGGTATAATCCAGGTACCAGCCGGCCTTCCGACGGTTGTAAAAGTCAACCGACAGTTCCAGGCTGAAATTGCGGTTGAGGAAATACTCGTAGGACAGGCCCAGCATGCCTCCCTGGTAGGCGGACTTCTTGAAGCTCATGTTGTCGAATTCTATGGTCCAGAGGCTGTCTTGACCTCCGCTCATCCTCGGGACAAAATATCCGTAGCGAATGGTAAAGATATTGGCTGAAGCTGTCAGCGGCAGGAGCAACATTACCAGGACTGCGGTGATGATGATTTTTTTCATCTTGCTAACCTCCTCACCCCTCCATTATAGCAAATTACGTGCCAGGCAGGATATCAAAAAATCAGGCTGGCCAGGGCTGGAAGTGTTTTATTTTTAAGACAACTGTCCTGTTTTTTCTTGAATCCTGCCCTTTTTTGGGCTATCCTCGGGCTGGAAAAAGGAGCAGAAAGGTTGCCTTCGGAGGTTTTGTTACTCCAGGACCATGCGCCAGGACCAGACTGGCTGGATTTCCTGGCCGGCCGGCTCCGGGCAGGGGCAATAGTCGTCTATCCGACAGAGACCTTTTATGGGCTGGGTGGCCTGGCCACCATCGAATCAGTGGCCGCACGGGTCTTTGCTCTCAAGGGGCGGGAGGCGGGCAAGACCCTGCCCTTTATAGCTTCAGACCTGGAAATGGTACTGCAGTTTTCAGAAGGACCGCCCGACTTTTTTTACAGGCTGGCCGAACGTTTCTGGCCCGGGCCTCTGACCCTGGTCCTGCGGGCCAGAGAAGATGTCCTGCCCGCTACTCTATATGGTCCTGGCCGGACGATTGCCGTCCGGGTACCTCCGCCTGCCTGGCTTCGGGACCTGGTCAGAAAGAGCGGCTCGCTGCTTATTTCCACCAGTGCCAATCTCAGCGGTCAGCCCCCGCTGGACAGTTTTTCCGAGGTCTATAAAATTTTCCGCGACCGGGTGGATTACATGATCGACGGCGGCCGGACCCCGGGAGAAAAACCCTCCACCATCATCGACCTGACCGGTGCCGAGCCGGCCTGCCTGAGGGAAGGAAAGATACCGGCGGAGGAAGTCTGGGCCTTTCTTTACGAAAGGTGAAGTCGGGTCGGGTCTTATTTCACCTTGGTCCCGGGCGGAAGCTCGCGGTCAAAGAAGGGTATGATGGCCTTGCCCTCAACTTCAGCAGCCAGCAACATTCCCTGCGATTCCACTCCGCGGATGACCGCCGGCTGCAGGTTGGCGATGACGATAAATTCCTTGCCGACCAGTTCTTCGGGTGAGTAGGTCTCGGCCACTCCGGCCACGATTTGTCTTTTTTCCGTTCCCAGGTCAATCTGCAGTTTCAGCAGCTTGCTGGTTCCCGGGACTCTTTCGGCGGCCAGAACCCTGGCCACCCTGAGGTCCATCTTTTTGAATTCCTCGTAGGTTATGTGCTCCATTTTTACCTCCGGCTTGGAAGCAGTTTCTAAAGCAGCTTTCGGTTTCTCCATTTCCCCGATAAATTCCTTTAGATCTATCCGGGGGAAGAGAGCTTCCGGCTTATTGATCCTGGTGCCAGCGGCCAGGTCGTAAAAATCCAGGGCGGTTTTTAGAACCTGGTCCGGCTTTTTCTGTTCTCCGATAAAGTTCCAGATTTTTTCGGCGGTCTCCGGCATCACCGGGTAGATGAGATAACTGCTGCCCCGAACGGCGCAGAGAGCCTGGTAGAGGATCCGGGCCAGCCGGCTTCTCTTCTCCGGTTGCCGGGCGATTTTCCAGGGTTCCTGGTCGGCCAGGTATTTATTGGTGATGTTAAGAAAGACCCAGATTTCTTCCAGCGCCCGGTTGAGGGCATAATCGTCGTAAAGGGCATATACCCGGTCCGCCGTTTCCCGGAAGGTCTTGGCCAGTTGCCGGTCGGGCTCAGTTTCCTCCCCGGGCTGCGGGATTTCCCCGCCGAAATAGTTGCTGACCATGGTCAGGGTTCTCTGGACCAGGTTCCCCAGGTCGTTGGCCAGGTCGGAGTTTATCCTCTGGACAAAACCCTCGTGGGAAAAGCTGCCGTCCAAACCCACCGGGACTTCTCTCAGCAGGAAATAGCGCAGGGCATCGGGCCCGACCTTTTCCAGGATCAGGTAGGGGTCGAGAACATTGCCCCTGGACTTGGACATCTTGGTTTCGTCCTTTAACCACCAGCCGTGCCCGAAGACGCACCCGGGCAGGGGAAAGCCGGCAGCCATGAGGAAGGCCGGCCAGAAGATGGCGTGGAAACGAAGGATATCCTTGCCGATCAGGTGCACATCCGCCGGCCAGAAGGTCCTGAACAGCTCCTGGTTCCAGTCATAACCGGCCCCGGTCACGTAATTATGCAGGGCATCAAACCAGACGTAGATGGTGTGCTTTGGGTCGCCGGGCACGGGAATCCCCCAGCGGACGGTGGTCCTGGTGATGCTCAGGTCCTTGAGTCCTTGCCGGACGAAACTGACCACCTCGTTCATCCGGCTCTGCGGCCGGACAAACCGCGGGTTGGCCGCATAGAAGTCCAGCAAGGGTTGCTGGTAGGCGGACAGCCGGAAGAAATAGCTTTCTTCCTCCAGCAGCATGGCCTTCCGGCCACAGTCCGGGCAGACCTTGTGCCCCTCGGGTTCGAGCGGTACGTCCTCGGAGAGAAAATTCTCCTCGGAAACGCAGTACCAGCCCTGGTAGGTCCCCTTGTAGATATCGCCCTTATCCAGGAGCTGTTTGAATATCTTCTGCACGCCCCGTTCGTGGAACTCTTCGGTCGTTCTTATGAAGTAATCGTAAGAGATGTTAAGTTTCTGCCAGAGTTCCTTGAACCTGACCACCACCCGGTCGGCCAGCTCTTTTGGCCTAAGACCCTTCTCGGCCGCGGCCTTTTCTATTTTCTGGCCGTGTTCGTCGGTGCCTGTGAGGAAATAAACTTTTTTGCCACACAGGCGCTGGTACCTGGCCAGGGCATCGGCGATGATGGTGGTGTAGGCATGTCCGATGTGAGGGACATCGTTGACGTAATAGATGGGCGTGGTTACGTAGAATGTGTTTTTAGACTTCTCTTCCACCTGGAATACCTCCCTTGATGAGCATCATGGCTTCGGTCCGGGTAGCCGGGTTGTTGCGGAACGAACCCCGGACGGCCGAGGTCACCGTTATGGCTTTGGGCTTTTTTACCCCGCGCATCGACATGCAGAGATGTTCGGCCTCGATGACCACCATGACGCCCAGGGGGTTCAGAGTGGCGTTCAGGATGTCGGCCACCTGCTTGGTCAGGCGCTCCTGAACCTGCAGCCTCCGGGCCAGGGTGTCCACCAGCCGGGCGATCTTGCTCAGGCCGATGATCCGGCCCTCTTTGGGGATGTAGGCCACGTGAGCCACCCCGGCAAATGGCAGCAGGTGATGCTCGCAGAAAGAATAGAGCGGGATGTTCCTGATCAGGACCAGCTCGTCGTGCCGTTCGTCCTGGAAAACTTCCAGGTCGGCCTGGGGGTCAATCTGGGTTCCTCCCAGAATGTCCTCCATCATCCTGGCCACCCTTCCGGGAGTTCCCTTCAAGCCGGGGCGGTCCGGGTCTTCGCCTATACCCTCGATTACCAGCCGGACACCCTGTTCGATTTTTTTCAGGTCCATTTTTTTGACCTGGTTTCTTTTCCTGTTTTTTTGGGCCATATTATCCTCAGACCTTAAAATTCTTTATCACCTCGGTGATAACCTGTTTTAAGGGCAGGTTAAGTTTTTGGGCCAGCTTCAGGCAATCGTCGTACTCGGGCTGGAAGTTGACCGCTTCCTGTCCGTAGTAGCTGACTTTGACCCTTATTTTCTGGCCGCGCAGGCTGATTTCCCGGATTTCTCTTCTCAGGGCTCTGCGCTCAACCGGATGGTATCTCAGCCCGATGGTGGTGGTTTCCCGGAAGATAGCCTCGATCAGCCTGTCTATTTTATCAACCTCGGCCAGCACGGTCAATTTGCTGCCCAAACGATTTTTTTTCATCACGATGGGGGTGAGGTAGGCTTCCAGGGCCCCGAGTTCCAGCACCCGGTTGATGAAATTGCCCAGAAGCTGGGGAGAGGCGTCATCGATGGTGGCCTCGATCACCTGGACTTTCCTGGCCGGTTGAAAGAGCTTCTGCTCTCCGTAAAAGACGCGGAGAAGGTTGGGCTGGAACTTGAGTTCCCGGTGTCCGAGGCCGTAGCCTATCTTCTCGTATATAAGTTCTGGCCAGGGGTGAAGACTGCGGCCGAGTGTGGTCAGAATGGCCGCTCCGGTCGGGGTGAGCAGCTCGACCGGCTCCTCACTGGTATAAACCGGAAATCCCCTCATCAATTCACCAACCGCCGGCGGCGGCACCGGCAACTTCCCGTGACCGGTTTCTACGAAACCGCTACCCAGGTTGACCGGTGAGAAGTAGACCTCATCCACCCGCAGTCGGCGCAGCAACCAGCAGGTGCCGACTATATCCACCAGGGCATCGTCGGCAGCCGCTTCGTGGAGATGCGCGGTCTTGAAGCTCCGGCCATGGACCCGGCTTTCGGCCTCAAACAGGCGCCTGAAAATCTTAAGGGCGTTTTCTTTTATCTCCGGCTCCAGGTTCGAGCGGGAGATGATCGCTGCCACCTCGGAAAAGGTCCGGCTGCTCGAGGTGCGGGGCACCCGGACCTCAACCCGGAGTCCGGAAAACCCGTTGGAACTGGCTTTCCTGGCCCGGACTTCCACTTTGAGTTTAAGCTTTCCGATGGCCTCCTGAAATTCTTCCAGCGGCACACCCAGGGAAAGCAAAGAAGCCAGGATCATGTCGCCACTGGCCCCGGCCGAGCAATCGAAATAAACGAATTTCATTCTGACCTGCCCTGAGCAAATTTGATAAAAGAATAGCTGTTTTTTACCTAAAAATCAAAGACCCGGCAGAATCCGCTTTCCAAATTTCCCCGGCTGGTTTATAATTTCAGGCTAACCTTGACTGGCAGAGAGGATAAATTATATATCAATAACTTCAAGAGGTGAGCCATGGGTCAACCAGACCTGCCTTCGGTTAAAGTCGGTATCCTGGGAGGCACCGGCCTGTACCAGATAGAAGGCCTGAAGAACATAACCACCCTGGACCTGGAGACTCCCTTCGGCCAGCCTTCGGACAGTTATATCATTGGCGAGCTGGAAGGAGTGGGGGTGGCTTTCCTCAGCCGTCATGGCCGCGGCCACCGCCTGCTTCCGGCCGAGGTTAATTACCGGGCCAACATCTTCGGTTTCAAGCTGCTGGGAGTGGAGAGGCTGATCTCGGTCAACTCGGTCGGTTCTCTCCGGGAAGAAATCAAGCCCCGGGACATTGTCCTGGCCGACCAGTTTTTTGACCGGACCCACCGGCCGAACACCTTTTTCGGGCAGGGGCTGGTGGGTCATATCAGTTTGGCCGAGCCGGTCTGCCCGGTTCTTTCCGGTCACCTGTTTGAAGTGGCCAGGGGGCTTGGATTGTCGGTCCATCCCCGCGGCACCTATGTCTGCATCGAGGGCCCGGCTTTCTCCACCCGGGCCGAGTCCAGGATATACAGGCAGTGGCAGGCTGACGTTATAGGCATGACGGCTGCCACCGAGGCCAGGCTGGCCCGGGAGGCGGAAATCTGCTACGTCACCATGAACCTGGTAACCGATTATGATGTCTGGAAAGACGACGAAGAGTCGGTCAGCGTGGAGCTGGTCCTGGAAAACCTCCGGTATAATATCGAACATGCCAAGGCCGTAATCAAGCAGGCCGTTTCCACCATTAATCGGCTCCAGGAGCAGGGCTGCTTCTGCCGGCAGGCCCTGCAGAATGCCATCGTCACCAGCCCGGAGGCCTGGAATCAGGCAACCGTGGAGAAACTGGCCCCGCTCGTCTCAAAATACCTTAAAAAATAGAAGGGAAGCCGGTGAGCCTCGTCATTGTCGGTTCGGTGGCTTTTGATACCATTGAGACCCCTTACGGCCGCCGGGACCGGATAATCGGCGGCTCCGGCACCTATGCCGCTTTGGCCGCCAGTTTTTTCACCAGGCCGGGCCTGGTCTCGGTGGTGGGGCGGGATTTTCCCCGAAGGTTTCTGGACAGGCTGCGTTCCCGGAAAATAGACCTGGCCGGGCTCAGGATAAAACAGGGCAAGACTTTTTACTGGCACGGACGTTACGACCAGGACCCAAACCTCAGGACGACGATTAAGACGGAACTGAACGTCCTTCAGGATTTCAAGCCTGTCCTCCCTGAGAGTTTCCGGAAAGCCGACCTGGTTTTCCTGTCCAACCTGGACCCGGAAAGCCATGATTTTATCCTTCAACAGCTCACCGGCCCCAGGCTGGTGGCCATGGATACCATTCGCTACTGGATTGAGAACAAGCCCGAGGCCCTGCTCCGGGCCATTCAGAAAGTTGACATTCTTTTTGTCAACGACGAGGAATGCCGGCTGATAGCCCGGGAACTGAACCTGGTCCGGGCCGGGCGCAAGCTCCTGGCGGCTGGACCCGGGGTCATCGTGGTCAAGAAAGGGGAGCACGGGGCCATGCTCTTCGGAAAAAATTTTGTCTTCGGGGTAGTGGCCAATCCCTGCGAGCGGGTGGTGGACCCGACCGGAGCCGGGGACGCCTTTGCCGGGGCCTTCCTGGGGTACCTGGACAGCACCGGGCGTTTTAACCAGCGGGAATTAAGAAAGGCGGCCGTTTACGGCAACGTGGTGGCCTCGCTGGTGATCGAGGATTTCGGGGTGGACGGGCTGCTGCGGGCCAGCCAGCTGGATATCATTAACAGGTACCAGCAGTTCCGCAAGCTCTGCGCTTTTTAGGTGAAAATTGAAAAGAATTTGATATGATATCTACATCTTTCAATCACGGGTTGTAAGAGGTAATAATATGGAAAAAATTAAAGCGCCGGTAGAACCTTTCCGGATTAAGACGGTAGAGAGGATAAAGCCGACTGACCGCCGGGAGAGGGAAAACATCCTGAAGCAGGCCGGGTACAATGTCTTCAACATCCCGGCTGAAAAGGTTTTCATCGACCTGCTGACCGACTCCGGCACCTCGGCCATGAGCGACAACCAGTGGTCGGGATTGCTTATTGGCGATGAATCATACGCCGGGGCCAGGAACTTTTTCCACCTGGAGGAGGCCGTTAAGAATATTTTCTGTTTCAAGCACGTCATACCCACCCACCAGGGAAGGGCAGCCGAAAGGATACTGTTTGAAGCCCTGGTCAATAAGGGAGATTTTGTTCCCAACAACATCCACTTTGATACCACCAGGGCCAACGTTGAGGTCCGGGGAGCCAGGGCGGTGGACCTGGTCATTGATGACGCCTACGACCCGGATTCCATTCATCCTTTCAAGGGCAACATGGACGTGGACAAGTTGAAGAAATTCATCGAGAAAAAGGGGGTCAAGAAAATACCGCTGGTCATGATGACCATCACCAACAACAGCGGCGGGGGGCAGCCGGTCTCGGTCAAGAACATCAAGGAAGTCAGCCAGGTCTGCAAGCAGCATAAAATCCCGTTCTTCTTCGATGCCTGTCGCTTTGCCGAGAATGCCTACTTTATCAAGAAGAGAGAAAAAGGCTATGAAAAAAAGTCCATCCTGGAGACAGCCCAGGAAATATTTTCCTACGGCCAGGGGGCGACCATGAGCGCCAAGAAGGATGCCCTGGTCAACATCGGCGGCTTCGTGACCGTGGACGACGACCTGCTGGCCGAAAAATTGAAAAACCTGCTGATCCTGAGCGAGGGTTTCCCGACCTACGGCGGCCTGGCCGGCCGCGACCTGGAGGCCATCGCCCGCGGGCTGGAGGAGGTCCTGGAAGAGGATTACCTGGAATACCGTATAAACCAGGTGGCCTACCTGGGACAGCTCCTGGACGAGGCCGGGGTACCGGTTTTCAAGCCGGTGGGCGGGCACGCCGTCTACCTTCTGGCCGACAGGTTCCTGCCGCATATTCCCCGGCACCAGTACCCGGGCTGGGCCCTGACCGTGGCCCTCTACCGCGAGGCCGGCATCAGGGCGGTAGAAATCGGCGGGGTAATGTTTGCCCGGAAGGACGAGAAAACGGGCAAGGAAATCTTCCCCAGGCTGGAGCTGGTTCGCCTGGCCATTCCGCGGCGGGTCTATACCAGCGCCCACCTGGACTACGTGGCCGAGTCCATAATCGACCTGTACCGGAACCGCGAAAAAGTCCGGGGCCTGCGCATAGTGCGGGAATCACGTTACCTCCGCCACTTCACCGTCCGGATGGAAGAGGTCTGAGCCGCGGCCTTTTCGATTTTCTCTGCCGGTAAATTTTTCAGCCTGTTTTGAATATCCCGGGCCGGTGTGGCCGAGTGGTGGCAAACCCCGAAAAAAATTCCCAAGGAATTGTTCCCGGTGCTGTCTAATTATTATGAATCTAAACCCTGATGCCAAGTTAGAAAAGGATCGTTGGAAAAGGAGGCAAAAATGAGAAAAAGCTTGGTTTCAGCTTTGCTGGTCCTGGTCATGACCATGTTCATGGTCATCAGTGGTTTTTCCTGGGGCTCGGCCACCCATGCCTTCATAGCCAAGAAGACCGGCCGGTATTACCTGGCCCTCGATTTCCAGGAGCTTTACGGCAGCCTGGCACCTGACCTTTTTAACTACAATTTTGACCTCTATGCCGACCCCGTTCTCAGGGCCTTTACCCATGGAACTCCGGGTAATGAGGCTTTTATGTCTGTCTGGGAAAAAGCCACCTACCGCAATTTCCAGAAGGCTCTGGCTTACGGCTTCGTGGCCCATAACGATGTCTGGGGGGCTGACTTCACCGCCCATCACCAGGCCCAGAGCATAGCTCCCCCGGACGATTTTCCCCTGGTTCCTGGAGAGATCGAGCCCGGTTACGTTATGATCAAGGCGGTGGCCCTGAACGCTGACCCGACGATTAACAATTACTTCGAGTCCCTCGGGCTTTACAACGCTGACCCGGGACAATTCCGCCTGCGCCTCGAGCTCTGCCATAACCTGGTGGAATCGGCCGGTGACCTGATTATCAGGAAGGTCGATGCCCGGATCGGCGAAGATATTATCGCCGCGGCCGTGGTCAGGGACAAGAGTTTCCAGAATCTGCTCATAACCGCCCTCAACAACCCGGATTACAACTCAGCCATCAGGGAGAACGAGGTCCTTTTCCGGAGGTTCATGGTCCAGTACGGGGCCATATTGATACTGCCCGAGTTCAGGGCCTTGAAAGGCCTGGCCGAATCCCTGGCTCAATCCGGCGTTCTGCTCCTCAAAAAAATGGCCGGAATCGATATCCCGCTGGACCGGGCGACCGAAATTGCCGAATATGGACTGAAAAAGTCTATTCAGCTCTGTGCCCCCGATTATATGAACGAAGTCAGAAAGACCATAGAGAAGGTCAGGCTCGAAATGCGGAGCCGGAATATAAGGTACTGACTGGCCTTAAGAGGGAAGCCGAGAGGGGAGATCCTGTTCCGCCCCTCTCTCTTCCACAATTCCTGGAATGTTATTCGAGGCATGATTTAGGGCCTCCAGAATGTCCATTGAAGTCCCCTCCGGCGGCCCGCGGTCTGGCCGTCAGCTCCCTCCGTTCTGTTCGTAAGCGTTGATGTCCAGAAAACCGTGTCCCGAAAGATTGAACAGGATGTTAACTTCTTTTTTTGATTTTCTGGCCTGAAGGGCCTCATCCATGACCGCGGCGATGGCGTGGGCCGATTCCGGGGCCGGCAGGATACCTTCGGTCTTGAGAAAAATTTCTGCGGCCGTAAAGACCTGCTTCTGGGAATAGGCCCGGGCTTCAACCAGTCCCAGCTTTACCAGGTGACTCACGAGCGGGGCCATCCCGTGGTAACGCAGGCCACCGGCATGGATGGGTGGCGGGACAAAGTCCTTACCCAGGCTGTGCATGTAGAGCAGGGGAGTCAGCCCGACCGAATCGCCATGGTCATAACGAAGCTGTCCTGCAGTCAGGGAAGGACAGGCCTCGGGCTCGACCGCTATGAAACGCTGGCCGTTTTTTCCCTGAAGCTTTTTAGCCATGAAGGGAAAGCTCAAACCGGCAAAATTGGAGCCACCGCCAACACAGCCAACCACTAGGTCCGGCTCCACCCCGAATTCCTGGCACTGCCTGACCGCCTCCAGCCCGATGACCGTCTGGTGCAGGAGCACCGCGTCCAGCACCGAGCCAAGAGAATACCTGGTGGCCGGCTGACTGACGGCTGCCTCCACCGCTTCGGATATGGCTATACCCAGGCTGCCGGGATGATCGGGGTTTTCCTGGAAATATTTCCGGCCGGAGACCGTGGTTGGACCAGGACTTTCTACAACCTGGCCTCCGAACAGCTGGATCATTATCCGGCGGCCCGGTTTTTGCCTGTAGCTGGACCGGACCATGAATATTCGGGCCTGCAGGCCGAACTGGCTGCAGGCGAAGGCCAGGGCTGAGCCCCATTGCCCGGCCCCGGTCTCGGTGGTCAGGGTTTCTATTCCTTCCTGACCGGCCAGGTAGGCCTGCATCAGGGCGGTGTTGGTCTTATGGCTTCCGGCCGGCCCCACCCCTTCGTACTTGTAAAAAATCCGGGCCGGGGTGTCCAGGTACTTTCTCAGGCCCGAGGCATAAACCAGAGGCGTGGGACGGTACCGGGCATAGGCTTCCAGGACCCTGCCTGGAATCCGTATGAACCGTTCCAGTGAAATTTCCTGCTGGATAAAACTGCGGCAGAAGACCGGTTCCAGTTCTTCCGGGCGGAGAGGCTGTTGGGTCATGGGGTTCAGGGGCGGGGGTGGAAGCTCCGGCAGGTCGGCCTTG
The DNA here is from genome assembly GCA_003426165.1 of Candidatus Saccharicenans subterraneus. Classification (GTDB taxonomy): domain Bacteria; phylum Acidobacteriota; class Aminicenantia; order Aminicenantales; family Saccharicenantaceae; genus Saccharicenans; species Saccharicenans subterraneus. The sequence goes on along the minus strand of QUAH01000006.1, from coordinate 121,419 downwards.
AGGTTATAAAAATACTCGGGCAGGTAATCCATCACCCGGGAATCGTATCTTTTCATCTTTTTCCTCCTGTGCTTGGAAATGAAAATAGAAAAATACTCGGTTCAAAAATATGGTGGGAAGGCGAAGATAGACTCAGGGCGGACTAGGCCGCCCACCAGAACCAGGAGGAAAGGCAGAATGAGGCACCGATATCAAAGTTGGTGAAACCTGAACCGGACATCCTCAAAGTCAACATCAGCGGTAATTGTAGCCAGAGAAAAATTTTTGTCAAGCAGATTGATTAAGTCTGTTGCAATTTGATCTTAAGGTGAGGAGGAAGAGAATGTGGCCCCGAAGCCCGATTCAAACTAAAAGGGCCCTGGTTTTGATTGTTAAACGTTGCAGAATATTCATCAGGCCGGGGCTTTTTGGTTTAATATTCCGCTCCGCTCACACAAACTATCCGTGGTATCATAATATTAGAAGAAAAGGGTGGGTGCTGAGACCGACATTTCCCAGCTCAGTGTTGTGGCGCCCGGCTTCATCTAACTCGGGCTATAGGTTATGTTCTTTACATCCGCCCTCAAATTTCATAAATTACCAGAATAGAATGATGTGCGATGTCAATTCTCCCTGCCGGCTCCGGCTGGCCCTGTTTATTATCCTGTTTTCCTGCTTGAGTTTTATGCCCGGGAGTCAGCCGGCTCCGCTCCTCCTGGTCCAGGTGCAGAAAGGCCAGGCCGGCCTGGAAACCATCCTCTGGCAGGAAAAGATTGAATGCCTGCAGGAGCTGGAAGGGAGTTACCTGCTTCGTCTCGACCGGGAAGAAGTTCTTAAACTCAGAAGCCGCGGAGTCAGGTTCAAGCGGCTGGCCTTCTATGACCGAAGCCTCGTTTACCTGGTGGCCAGGATCAGCCGGGCGGCCGAGCTGGAATATATAACCTCCCGTTTCACCGTCTTGCCGCTCGAGGGTTCGGATTACCTGCTCATAGCCCGGGGCCAGTTCGAACTGGAAGAGCTGCCGGTCACGGTCAGGCGAAGGCTTCTTCCGGCCAGCGGGAAAACCCTCACCCCTGGAGTGATGCTACCAGGGGAATTTAGCTGGCGGCAGGTTCAGGATACACTCTATGAACTCCTGGCGGCTGAAGTCTCGGCCGACAACCTCAGGGCCAGAGTCACCGCCCTGCAGAACTTCGGAACGCGATACGCCCCGACCGCCAACTGCCTCCAGGCTGGCCAGTATATATACGATTATTTTTCGAGCCTGGGTCTTCCGGTCAGTTTCCAGGATTTTTATTACAGCACCTACCTCTGCCGGAACGTGATTTCGGAAATCCGGGGCCAGACTTACCCGGAACAGGTGGTGATCATCTGTGCCCATTATGACTCGACCTCGGACCAGCGCTGGACCCTGGCCCCCGGGGCTGACGATAATGGTTCCGGCACCGGGGCGGTCCTGGAAGCGGCCAGGATTCTGGCCGGTCGGCCGTTCGATTTTACCGTCCGGTTCATTCTGTTCTCGGCCGAGGAGCAGGGGCTGGTGGGCAGCCTGCGCTACGTCCAGGAGCGGTTGAATCCTTCAGAGAATATCCTGGGGGTCATCAACCTGGACATGGTGGCTTATGCCGACCTGGTGCCAGAAGACCTGGACTTAATAGGAAACCGCAGTTCCAGCTGGCTGGTGGACCGGGTGGCCGCCCTGAGTGCACTCTACGGACCGGTGGCCGGGAAAAAAATCATCGATGCTTCTTTTGTCTATTCGGACCATGCCTCTTTCTGGGACCGGGGGATAGCCGCCCTCTGCGCCATTGAGGATGCCAGCGTCCCCAACCCTTATTACCATAGAACCACGGACACCGTTGACACCCTGAATTTTGATTTTTACCGCTCGGCCACCCGCGGCTCGTTGATCAGCCTGGTGGACCTGGCCCAGATCATCAGGCCGGGTTATCCTTCAACGCCAAAAAACTTCAACCTGGCTGTCGGCACCCAGGCTTCGATTTTCAATCATCTAAAGGGAGTGTACCTTAGCTGGGATACGGTGCCGGGAGCCGCCGGCTATAATGTCTACCGCAGCACCGAACCCCAGGCCAACTTTCAGAAAATCAACGGCAGTCTTATTTATGATTCTCGCTACGTGGATGTTCTGCTGGCCGCCAAGACCACTTTTTATTACACGGTTACGGCCGTGGACAGTCTCAACCGGGAAAGCAATTTCAGCCGGGTCATGGCGGTCAACGCCGGAGTAAACCCGGTTAACTCCCTTCGCTATCTTTTATGGTCTTTATTCGGTTTTTCATGGAATTGAAGAGAATGACTCGAAGAAAAGGAACCGGGATAAAAATTACCCTGGCTGTCTGGCTGCTGGTTATGTGCTGCCTTGGAGCGCGGGCCACAGTTTCAGGGATTGAAGCCAGGCTTTCCCTGCTTTCCGGCCTTTTTAATTTCCGGCAGGCTGAGTTCAGGGAAATCTACGGGCAGCTGCCGCTTTTTGGCCTCTCTCTGGATCTGTATACTAAAAGCAACCTGGGACTGGAAGCCGGAATTTTCAGGTACAGCGGCCGTGGGGAAACCATAACCCTTGAAGGAGAGCCGGCTGTCTATCCGGTCAAGTTCTACCGCTGGTGCTTTCCATTGCTCTTAAAATACCGGCTTAAAACCGGGCGCTTCCAGGTTTCAGCCGGGGCCGGCCCGGCCTTTTCTGTGTATGATGAAAGCTGGGTCGGGGTGGACCTCTCCTATCACGGACAGAAGGTGCATTTCCGCGTGGAGCTGGCGGCTGAAATCCTTCTAACCAGGAAAATTTACCTCCGGGCCGGGTTGACCTGGGATTCTATTGCCACCGGCGCCCGGTCGTTGCTCCTGGGGGGAGACCCGGTCAGGCTTGACGGGCTGAGCCTCGGGGGTGGCCTGGGGTACGTCTTCTGAATCCTATCGACAAGTTTTGAAAAGATAAAAAAATATAAAATGCCAGGACAGGGAGGAACGACTCATGAAAAAGGATGAAACCCGGGAAATTGAGAATCCGGGACGGCGCGATTTTCTGAAGATAGGTCTCAGCGGTGCCACCGGGCTCTGGCTGGGCAGCCGGGCCGGAAAGCTTGAGGCCAGGCCAGACATCCCTTCTGATTACGGACCGCTTTTTACCAGCAAACCCCTGGAGGTGGTCCGCGTGGGCTTTGTCGGAGTGGGCGGCATGGGCTCGGTCCACGTCCAGAACTTCCTGAACTTAGATGGCGTTGAAATCAAGGCCATCTGCGACCTCGTGGAAGCAAAGGTGGCCAGGGCTCAGAAATGGGTGGAAGAAGCCGGCTTTCCAAAACCGACCGGTTATTCTCGCGGTCCCTGGGATTTCAAGCGGATGTGCCAGGAGGAAGACCTGGACCTAGTCTTCACCGCCACTCCCTGGGAATGGCACGTGCCGGTCTGCGTTGAAGCCATGAAAAACGGCAAGCATGCCGCCACCGAGGTGCCGGCCGCGGTTACCCTGGAAGAATGCTGGCAGCTGGTGGAGACGGCCGAAAGGTTCAAGAAGCACTGCGTGATGATGGAGAACTGCTGCTACGACCGGGTGGAGCTGATGAGCCTGAACATGGTCAGGCGCGGCCTGCTGGGCGAGGTGCTGCACGCCGAGGCCGGTTACCTTCACGACCTGCGCGATGTCAAGTTCAGCAGCGAAGGGGAAGGGCTGTGGCGCCGGCAGCATTCCTGGACCAGGAACGGCAACCTTTATCCGACTCACGGTCTTGGGCCGGTAGCACAATGCATGAACATCAACCGGGGCGATGTCTTTGACTACCTGGTATCGATGAGCTCGCCCTCGCGCGGCCTGCAGCTCTATGCCCGGGAAAAGTTCGGGCCAGACTCTCCCCAGGCCCGGGAGCGCTTTGCCCTGGGTGATGTTAACACCTCGTTGATTAAGACCAGGCTGGGCAAGACCATAATTCTCATTCATGATACCAACCTGCCGCGTCCCTATACCCGCATCCATCTGATCCAGGGGACGAAAGGCATCCTGCAGAAATGGCCCGACCGGATATACGTCGAGGGCCGCAGCCCGGCTCACCGCTGGGAAGACATTGAAAACTATGCCGCGGAGTTTGAACACCCGCTGTGGAAGAAGCTGAGCCAGAAGGGTGAAGGCCGCGGCCACGGCGGCATGGATTTTATCGAGGATTACCGGCTGGTCCAGTGCCTGAGAACTGCCACACCCATGGACATGAACGTCTACGACGCGGCGGCCTGGAGCGCGGTCTCGGCCCTGAGCGAAAAGTCGGTGGCCAGGAAGTCGGAGCCGGTGAAATTTCCCGATTTTACCCGCGGCGCCTGGAAAAACACGCCGCCGCTGGGCATCATCGAGGGCTGAGCGCCGGGCAACCCTGCGCGATTCCGGCAGTTGTTTCCTGTCGGGCAGGGGCAGCTTTCCCCGGCCGGGAGGCGATTTAATTCAATTCGCTTCTTTCAGTCCTTCACCAGTCAAAATTGATGCCGGCCGTTGACCGGAATCGGCTGCTGCTTTCCTTGGTGAGCACTAAAATAAAAATTCTTGACCCCGGTCCCTGGTCAAGTATAATGAAACTATGAAAACTAAAAAAGTATCATCAGTATCGTCGCCGCCGGCCGACCTGAAGCTCCGAATCCTGGAGCGGTCCCGGGAACTTTTCTTCAAGCACGGCTACAGCCGTCTGAGCATGGACGAGCTGGCCGAGGACCTGGGAATCAGCAAGGCCACCCTCTACCGCTATTTTCCTGACAAGGAATCCCTGCTGCGGGCGGTCATGGCCGAAACCAGGGAATGGGTATTGAGCCAGCTGCAGGCCATCGTCAGGGACGACCGGCTTCCGGTCAAGGCCCGGCTGACCGCCTACCTTGAATTCGTCAGCCGGTTCCTGTCCGGCCTGAGCCGGGATTTTGTCCGGGACCTGAGGCAGAAGCTGCCCGACATGTGGCAGGAAATGGATACCTTCCGCCGGCAACAGGTTTTTCCCCTGGTGTCGGAGGTCATCCTGGAAGGGGTCAAAAAGGGGGAAATAAAGTCGGACCTGGATGGCCGCCTGTTCCTGGAAATGTTCTGGTACCTGGTGCAGGAGTTCATGAATCCCGACTGGATAATCGGCCATGACTACTCTCCCTCGGAGCTCCTGGAAAGTATCATCGACATCGTTTTTTATGGAATTTTCGTGGAAGAGAAGGCGGGAAAGGTGGCCGGCCGCCGGCCAGCCAGGCAGGGGAGGAAAAAATGAGAAGTTTTGAGTCAGTTAATAAGGGGGATATAAATAAGAATAAGAATGGGAATAAAAAAAGACCCCGGTTGGTTCTTCCTTATTTTTTAGCCATTGCTTTTTTGGGGCTGGTGCTGAGCTTGAGTCCGGGTTGTCGAAAAGCTGCAAACAACGGACTGATACGGGTCACCGGAACTATCGAGAGCCGCTCGGCCAGAATCAGCCCCCGGGTCAGCGGCCGGGTGCTCAGGGTCGTGGTGGAAGAAGGCCAGTCGGTTGAACCGGGGCAGGTCCTGGTGGAGCTTGACCACGAATACCTTGACCTGCAGCTGCGACAGGCCGAAGCCTCGGTGGCCGCGGCCCGGGCCCAGCTTGAGCTGTTGCGAAAAGGCGCCCGGAGCGAAGACATTGCCCAGGCCGAACAGCAGCTCAAACAGGCGGAGATCAGCCTGGCCCAGGCCAGGAAAGATGCCGAACGGTTCCGAAGCCTTTATGAAAAGGGGAGTGCCACACAGAAACAGAAGGATGATGCTGAGACCAGGCTGGCCCTGGCCGAGGTCCAGTTCAACCAGGCCCAGGAAGCCCTGAAAAAATTAAAAAGCCTGGCCCGGCCAGAGGAAATCCAGGCGGCCGAAGCCCGGCTGCGCCAGGCGGAAGCGGCCGTGGACCTGCTTAGAAAAAACATTGAAGATTCCACGGTCATCTCTCCGGTTAAAGGAGTGGTCACCGAAAAGGCAGTGGAGCCGGGAGAGCTGGTCAACCCGGGCACAACCCTGGTTACCATTTCCTGTCTCGACCCGGTCCACCTCTGGGTTTATGTCACGACCGGGGAGCTCGGCCGGGTCAGGCTGGGCGAGGTGGCCGAGGTCACCATAGATAGTTTCCCCGGGAAAACCTTTGAGGGAAAAATTATCTATATCTCGCCCGAAGCTGAGTTTACCCCGAAAAATATCCAGACCAGGGAGGACCGGGTAAAGCTGGTGTTTGCGGTTAAGATTGAACTGCCCAACCCGGAAGGACAGCTCAAGCCCGGGCTTCCGGCCGAAGCTGTTATCAGGACGGAATGACCGATGGCTGACCTGGCAGGAATGGTTCTCTCTGCCCTCAAGCTTAAAAAGTTCTACGGGCCAGTTGAGGCCTTATCTTCATTTTCCCTGTCCCTGGAGGCTGGAGAATTTCTCTGCCTGGTCGGGCCGGATGGAGCCGCCAAGAGCACGGCCCTTAGGTTATTATGCGGACTGGAAAAACCGGACTCGGGAGAAATTGAGCTTTTCGGGCGGAGGGTCACCAGGTTCAGTTCGGACCTGAGGGCCCGCCTCGGTTACCTGCCGCAGGGTTTCAGCCTGTACGAGGACCTTAGCATCGAGGAGAACCTGGTTTTTTTCGCCGAGCTCTACGGGGTTTCGAATTACCGGTCGCTCGTGGCTTCACTCCTGGACTTCACCCGTCTGGAGCCCTTCCGGGACAGGCTGGCCGGCCGGCTTTCGGGCGGGATGAAGCAGAAACTGGCCCTGGCCTGCACCCTGGTTCATGAGCCGGATATCCTCCTCCTGGATGAACCGACCACCGGGGTGGACCCGGTTTCCCGCCGTGATTTCTGGCAGATTCTTTTCCGGTTGCAGCAGCAGGGGAAATCCATCCTGATGACCACACCTTACCTGGACGAGGCCGAGCGGGCCAGCCGGGTAGCCTTCATACTCCAGGGCAGGATTATGGCCTGTGGCCGGCCGGAAAAGATCAAGGCAGAATTCCCGGCCCGGCTGGTGGAAATAGTCTCGCCGCACAGCCGCCATCTGCAGCGGGAACTCAAGCTCTGGCCCGGGCTGGCCGACCTTCAGCTCTTTGGCGACCGCCTGCACCTGGTGTTGGCGGAAGGATACGAACTCCGAAAGCTAAAAGAGGAGCTTTCCCGGCTCGACTGCCAAATTCTCAGCCTGACCGAGATTTCACCTTCCCTGGAAAATGTCTTCATGTTCCTGATGAGCAGGGAGAAAGAGAGCATAGCATGAGAGCAGCGATTGAAGTGGACCGGCTGACCAAAAAGTTTGGCAGCTTTATCGCCGTTGACGGCATTTCCTTCGCTGTCGCCCCGGGCACCATCTTCGGCTTTCTCGGGGCTAACGGCGCCGGTAAGTCAACCACCATCCGCATGCTCTGCGGCCTGCTGCTGCCAACTTCGGGCCGGGCCCTGGTGGCCGGCTTCGATGTCTCCAGGGAAGCTTTCCGGGTAAAAAGGGTTATAGGCTACATGTCCCAGAAGTTTTCCCTGTACCTGGACCTGACCGTGGCCGAGAACCTGGAATTTTTCGGGAGGGTTTATGGGCTCGATGATAAAAAGCTGGTTGCCAGTCTGAACAGGCTAAAAAAGATCACCGGACTGGAAGGCTGGGAGAAAACCCTGACTTCAGAGCTTCCGACAGGCTGGCGGCAGCGGCTGGCCCTGAGCTGTGCCCTTCTCCACGACCCGGAGATAATCTTCCTGGACGAGCCGACGGGCGGGGTGGACCCGCTGGCCAGGAGGCAGTTCTGGGACCTGATTTATGAACAGGCCGAGCAGGGGAGAACGGTCTTTGTGACCACCCATTACCTGGACGAAGCCGAGTACTGTCACGAGCTGCGGATAATTCATGCTGGAAGAATAATAGCCGCGGGCAGTCCCGGCGAAATAAAAAAGAAATATTTTCCAGAAAACCTGCTGGAATTGTCCTGCCAGAAGCCGCTCGAAGTCTATGAATGGTTGAAGAAGCTGCCCGAAGTCAGTCAGGTGTCCCTGTTCGGCCTGAAGCTGCACCTGCTGGTGGAACCGGGCGAGGTGGAGGGACTGCGCCGGGTCCTGGGCCAGTCCGGCCTGGGCCAGTTTGAGTTAAGGCCGATTGTGCCCAGCCTGGAAGACGTTTTCATCCGCCGCCTGGAAGAAGAAGCCGGAGAAAGAGGGAAGTAAGATGAACCCGCGACGCCTGAAGCCGGTCATCAGAAAGGAATTTATCCAGATCCGTCGCGACCCGATCAGCCTGACCCTGCTCCTGATTCTGCCCGCTTTTATCCTGGTAATGTTTGGTTATGCCCTAAATTTTGATGTCAGGCACCTGGCCCTGGCCGTGGTCGACCTGGACCGGAGCCAGGCCAGCCGGGAACTGGTCATGAAGGTAACCTCGGGAGAATATTTCGACCTTAAATACCGCCTTGATTCCATTTCTGAAATCGACCCGCTTTTTGATACCGAAAAAATAAAACTGGCCCTGGTCATTCCCGGGAACTTCGCCCGCGATCTGGATTCGGGAAAGAGCCCGGAAATCCAGGTGCTGGCCGACGGGACCAATTCCACCACCGCCCTGACCGGGCTGGGCTATCTGAGCAACATTCTGCTTCAGTATTCGACCCGGCTGAATCTGGGACTCCTGGAAAGGAGCGGATTGAAAAAGTTGGCCATGCCGGTGGATGGTCGGATTCGGGTCTGGTATAACCCGGAGCTAAAAAGCTCCAGGTTCCTGGTGCCGGGGCTTATGGCCTTTGTGTTGATGATAATCATCGTCTTGGCCACGGCCCTGTCCATAGTCCGGGAAAAGGAACGGGGGACCATGAACCAGCTCCTGCTGTCTCCCCTGGGCCCGGCCGAGATGATTGCCGGAAAGATCGTGCCATACCTTCTTCTTTCGCTCCTCGGAGCCCATCTTCTGCTGCTGGCCGGCTGGGGGCTGTTCGGAATTGCCGTCAGGGGGAGCTATCCGCTGCTGCTGCTGGTGCTGGTGCTTTTCCTGTTCTGCGGGCTCAGCCAGGGAATCCTGGTATCCACGGTGGCCACCTCCCAGCAGGTGGCTTTTCTGCTGGCCGGGCTGACCACTCTTCTTCCGACCTTCATTCTTTCTGGCTTTGTCTTTCCCATCAGAAACATGCCCCCGGTGGTGCAGGCCATAACCTACATCATTCCGGCCCGTTATTTCCTGGTCTGCCTGCGGGCCATCATCCTGAAGGGGGCGGGCCTTTCGGCCTATTATCGAGAAATCATTTTCCTGGTTATCTACGGGCTGGCCATCACGGCATTAAGCCTGGCCAGGTTGCGAAAGAGTCTGGCAAGATGAAAAGGCTGCTGGCTTTTATCAGGAAGGAGCTGCTCCAGGTCCGGCGGGACCGCCGCATGCTGCCCATCGTCATCATTGCTCCAATCTTTCAGCTCTTAATACTTGGCTATGCCGTCAGCCTGGATGTCAGGGATATTCCGGTGGTGGTGGTGGACCTTGACCATTCGGATAGCAGCCGGGATTTTCTGCGGGCGGTTTTTAATTCGGGCTATTTTGTGGAGGCCGGCCGGGAAGAGGTGGCCGGGAGGGTCGACCGCTACCTGGACAGCGGCCGGGCCTCGGTGGCCCTGGTAATTCCAGAGGGTTTTGAACGGGACCTGCTGGCCGGCAAACCGACCTCCTTTCAGGGTTTCGTGGACGGAACCGAAAGCCAGACGGCCACCATCGGGTTGAATTACCTGGAAATGATTGCCCGCAATTACAATCAGAAAATAATTCTTCAGGCCCTAGGAAAAATGGCGGCGGGAATGAGGCCGGTGGTTGTCAGGCCCGAGGTCCGGGTCTTCTTCAACCCGGCTCTGGTCAGTCGCAATTTTCTGCTACCCGGCGTTTTCGGCCTGCTGTTGATGGTCATGACGGTCATCCTGACGGCCATGGCCGTGGTCAAGGAATATGACCGGGGGACCATGGAACAGCTTATCGTCACCCCGCTTCGACCGCTGGATATAATCCTCGGCAAGCTTCTGCCTTTTTTCATCATCGGCACGGTGGATGTCTTCCTGATTTTCGCGGTCACCCGCTTCTGGTTCCGGCTGCCTCTGCGGGGGAGCTTTCTGCTGCTTCTTGGCCTGAGCTTCGTTTACATGCTAAGCACCCTGGGTATTGGCCTGTTCATCTCGACCATAACCCGGACTCCGCAGCAGGCCATGCTGACTTCCTTTTTCTTCATGATTCCGATGATGATGCTGTCTGGCTTTGTTTTTCCGATTGAAAACATGCCGAAGTTCTTTCAGTGGCTGACCTATATAATTCCGCTCCGCTATTACCTGGTCGTACTCAGGGGCATTTTTTTAAAGGGTGTGAACCTTTCAGCTCTTTATGATGAGGCCCTGTGGTTGCTGGGCCTGGCCGTGGCCATAAACCTGCTGAGCGTCAGCCGCTTCCGCCGGCGTTTGGACTGATTGACTCGGATATATATAGCCAGAACAATCTATTGAGCCCAGATGATACCAATGATTGAATTTTTTTGCCTAGGAATATGTTAACTGGTGCCCGCCCGAACGACCTAATTGAAAAGGCCTGGGCTTGACATCTGGTGTAAATATTGTAAACTAAAAGTGCCCTTATATGGGCACTTTTAGTTCATGAATGTTGGCATGGTCAAAGACCGTTTGGCGACTTTGCTCCGTTCAAAAAACACGGTATTTACTTCGGAAGAGCTTGCTTTAATCTGGAAGGAAACCGATACCAAACTTATTAAGAAATATGCATACCGGTACGTAAGAGGGGGAAAACTTTATCGAATACGCAAGGGAATCTATGCTAAGGATAAGGAATATGACAGGCTGGAACTTGCGGTAAAAATTTTCACCCCATCGTATATAAGCTTAGAAACAGTCTTAACAAGAGAAGGCATCGTTTTTCAGCATTATGATCAGATTTTTGTCATCAGCTATTTGAACCGCGAGATTTTCTGCGATGGCCAGATATATGTTTTCCGGCGCATGAAAGAGTCTATCTTGACGAACTCTGCAGGTATACAAAAAAGAGGTAACTACTACATTGCTTCTAAGGAAAGAGCATTCCTGGATACAATTTATTTGAACAAGAATTACCATTTTGACAACTTATCTTCAATAGACTGGGAAAAATGCTTTGAGATAATTTCCATATATGACAACAGAACCATGGAACAAAGGCTGAAGTCTTACTATAGAATTGCTACAAATGCTTAATCGAAATATCCATAAGGCAATCCTGCTTCAGTTACTCAAAGATATCTATACTGATGCTTCAATTGGTCCACTTATCGGATTTAAGGGTGGGACGGCGGCTAATCTTTTTTATGATCTTCCCCGCTTTTCAGTGGACCTCGATTTTGATCTATTGGATGAAGACAAAGAAACATTTGTTTTTGATAAAGTGGGAAAAATCATTTTGGAATATGGCGCCATAAAAGAAAAGTTCAGAAAGCAGCACACATTATTGTTTGTTCTTTCCTATGACCAAAGGGCTCAGAACATTAAGGTCGAGATAAACCTGAGAACCTTCGGATCGCGCTATGAGTTAAAGAATTATCTTGGTATTCCAATGCTGGTGATGTTAAAAGAAGATATGTTTGCCCATAAGCTTGTAGCCATGCTGGAGCGTACCAAAGGAGCAACCAGGGACGTATACGATGTCTGGTTCTTTTTAAGGAACCTCTGGCCGATCAATAAAGAAATTGTTGAACGGCGCACCAAAATGAGCTTCAAAGACTATTTAAAAAAGTGTATTGCTTATGTTGAGTCCCTTAGCGATAGAAGCATTCTGGCGGGTATGGGCGAGCTACTGGACGAAAAACAGAAAGCCTGGGTAAGAGAGCATCTAAAAAAAGATACTGTTTATTTGCTCAAGATAAGACAACAGCAGGAAGAATAATGTTTTATAAAGAAATAATTTTACCCGGGTAAGATTTCGTATAGATTTAGATAAGACGAATTTCCTGCGTTATCTCGATATTTACTTGTGTCCTTTACCAAGAGCTCTTTCCCTAAACTGGAATCCATGCATTAGCCAAAGACTTAATGAAGTTATACTCTTAAATAGCGGTCAGACTTCCTATTTCGGAAGCGGAAGCTTCATTTTCTTGACAATATCGAGAAACCCGGGGGTATCGGTCAGGGGATCGTAGATTCGTAGCGGCGTGGTGATGTAGGTCATCAGCGGGTCGTGCATCTCATATCCCTTCTCGATCCAGTCCATGGCCTTATCGAGCTTATTCGCTATAAGATACCTGAAGGCCATATCGTGAGGGCCGACTGGGTTGCTTTCAGCGTATTTCTCCAGACGCTCCACGATCTTCTCATATGCGGGAACGATTCCCGACTCGCTGTAAATCCGCTCGATGTCACGATACTCATCATCCTCAAGCGGGAAGGGGAGAACATGCCGGACCGCTCGAATGGCTTTGTCGTACTGCTTCAGCTTGTGGGCGGCGATCTCGATCATCTGGTTGAGGTTGAAATTGTCCGGATCTTCGGCCAGGGCTTCTTCCGCGAAAGACAGGCTGGCCTGACATTCACCCGCCTGCAGCAACGTGCCGATATTGAAGAGCTTTATCATCGGGTTCAGGGGGTCAAGGCTCAGCGCCAGCTCATTCTGGGCCAGAGCTTCATCCTTCCTTTGTAGAATCAACAAGAGCTGGGCATAAAATCCCCGGGAAAGGCCGTCGTTGGGGTTGATGGCCAGGGCCTTCAAGAACTCCCTCTCGCTCCTCTCCCAGTCCCAATCCACAAGATGCGCGATCATGCCACTGAGATAATGGGCTCCACCCAGATCCGGGTCCAGGGCCAGCGCCTTGTTCAGGTTCTCGATGATTTTGGGACCGGCCACGGACGGCTGTTCGAACGCGTTCTGTTGCATCCAGAGCCAGGCTTCGGCCAGTCCGGCATACAGAGGTGCCCATCCAGGGTTCTTTTCGATAGCGCTGTTGAGATATTCGATGGCCTTGTTCAGGGCTTCCCTTCGACCATCGTAAACGTAAGAACGGGCCTTCAGATATTGATCATAAACGGTGAGGTCCGCGACCGGTATCTTCTCGATGAGCTTTTTCTCTTCTGGGGATATGACCGCCCGAAGCTCCTCCGCTATGGATTTCGCGATCCTGATCTGGATATCGAAGATATCCTCGACATCGGTTATTTTTTGCTTGAAAGACTCCCCCCAGAGATGGGCTTCATGCTCGGCCTTGATCAGCTGGACTCTCAGGCGGAAGGCGTCGCCGTATTTCTGGGCGCTCCCTTCCACGATGTAGTTCACACCAAGCTCTTCGGCGATCTCCCGGACGGATTTCTTGCTGTCCCGGTATTGTTCGACCGAGGTGCGGGAGATAACCCGGAGTGCCTTAATCTTCTGGAGATTGCTAAGGATCTCCTCCATCACCCCATTGATGAAGTAGGTGTTCTCTTGATCGGGGCTATCGTTGATGAAGGGTAGTACAGCGACAGATTTCTCGGGCTCGGAGGGCCGTGACCTGGCCTTGAGCGGTTTGAGGCCCTCGGCGACTGCCGCCAGGTCCTCCTGGAACTCCTCCATGGTCTGATAGCGGTCGGCCGCCTTCTTGGTCAGAGCCTGGAAGGCTATGTGCTCCAGCTCGGGCGAAAGGGACGGGCATATCCTGACGAGCGATTCGGGCTCTTTGTGAAGGATGGAATAGATCACGGTCTGGTCGTGGTCGCCCTGGAAGGGGAGTCTGCCGGCAAGCAGTTCGTAAAGCACGACCCCCAGCGACCAGATGTCGGTGCGCTGGTCGACCTCTTCGCCTCTTGCCTGTTCCGGCGACATGTAGGCCACCGTGCCCAGGGTTGTCTGGCTCCTGGTCAACGACGACCCGCCCCGCAGCTTGGCCAGACCAAAGTCCATGACCTTGGCCTGGCCTTTCGGCGTGACCATGATGTTGGCGCTCTTGATGTCCCGGTGGATGATGCCCTTGTTGTGGGCTTCTCCCAGTCCAGCCGCAACCTGGGAGATGATATCCACGGCCTCTTCGGGTTTGAGCGGACCCCTCTTGAGCCTGTTCCGCAGCGTTTCACCCTCCACGAACTCCATGGCGATGTAGGGCCGGTCTTCGCTCTCGCCAACCTCGTGGATGACGCAGATATTGGGATGGCTCAGGGCCGCGGCCGCCTGGGCCTCAATCAAGAATCGTTCCTTGAGCTCCGGAGAGTTCGCCAGGTGGGGTGGCAGGAATTTCAGGGCCACACATCGTTTGAGCTTGAGGTCTTCGGCCTTGTAAACAACGCCCATGCCTCCCTGGCCGATTTCCTCAATGATGCGGTACTTGCCAGCGATGATGGTTCCTGGCTTGAGGACGTGAAGGGGTATTTCCAGGGTCCTGGTGAAGGTGGCACCTTCAGGGCCGAGGCCTGCCCCGGCTCCCACCTTTACTCCGAGCGACGACCCGCAGTTGCTACAGTACTTCGAGTCGTCCCGGTTTTCGGCCTGGCAAACTGAACACTTCATCTGGGATCTGGCTTCACTCGGGGAAAGTCTTATAAGATTTTTACCACTCAAAAGACGAGGTGAATATTCGGCCGGGGTAAATAGGGGTGAATTGATTTGGTTGAAATTTTAATTAATAAAAAGGTGGCTGAATTGGAACACGGGGCGCAGCAAAAACTGCTGTTGGCATCCTTTGAGAAGGTAGGAATCTTTATAAGAATTTTCCCTCTCCCATCTGTTAAAATATAAAATAATCAATTTAATTCTGTCAAATTTATTTTCTTGCGTCCAGGAACATATTAGCCAGGAAAATCAAGATTTAAAAGAATTCAAAGGGGCGGGGGAGGAATCCAGGCTGAGGTTAATTCTTTTCTTAATAAAATAGCCGCTCAGACAATCAGCATGCAGTCGCCGTAGGAGAAAAAGCGGTAGCGTTCCCTGACGGCTTCGCGATAAGCGGCCATGACCAGGTCGTAGCCCGCAAAGGCGCAGACCAGCATCAGCAGGGTGGAGCGGGGGAGGTGAAAGTTGGTCAGCATCCGCTCGACCACCTTAAAATGATACCCGGGGTAAATGAAAAGGCGAGTAGTGTGTTCTCCTGCCTGCAGCCCATTCTCCGTCCAGGCGCTTTCCAATGTCCTGACCACCGTGGTTCCGACGGCCGTTATCCGGCGACCTTCTTTTCTGGCCAGGTTAATAGCCCCGGCAGTTTCCGGGCTGATGTAAAAAGATTCTTCCAGCATCCGGTGGTCCGTGATTTTTTCAACCCTGACCGGCTGAAAGGTGGCCAGGCCAACGTTCAGGGTTACATATTGAATATCAACGCCTTTTTGTTTTAGCTCGTCCAGAATATTTTCGGTGAAGTGCAGCCCGGCTGTGGGCGCGGCAATTGAACCATCCCTGGTGGCATAAACAGTTTGATACCTTTCGGCATCAATTTTCTTGAACCGCGGGTCGCCCTTCTTGCGCTTGATATAAGGGGGCAGGGGCGCCACCCCGATTTCCTTTAGCCTGGCCAGGACCTCGGTGGTGTTAAACTCCAGCAGCCGGTGGCCCAGCGGCCCGCGGCCTGTTACCCGGGCTTCCAGGTTGCTGTCAAAAACCAGCGAGTCTCCTTCTTTAACCTTTTTTGCCGGACGACAGAGTACTTCCCAGGTTCCGGGCTTCTTTTCTTTAATGAAAAGGAATTCTATGCTCTTTCCATCCCCGTCCCGCTTGACAGCCCAGGCCCTGGCCGGAATAACCCGGGAATTATTGAGCACCAGCACCTCTCCGGGCTCAAAAAAATTGGCGATCTCCTTGAACCGGCGATGCTCTATTGTCTTCAGGCTGCGGTTTAGGACCATCATCCTGGAGTCATCGCGCCCGGGCAGCGGTTGCTGGGCGATGAGTTCCGGCGGCAGCTCGTAGTCGTAATCTTTAAGAAGAATTTTTTCGGTCATCTTGGAACTTTTCAGAACAGCTTTTTCTGGTTGGCCGGGGGCTTGAAGCCCAGGTGCTCATAGGCCCTGGCCGTTAGCTTGCGGCCGCGCAGTGTCCTCTCCAGGAAACCCAGCCGCATCAGGTAGGGTTCGTAAATCGATTCTATGGTGTCTTTTTCTTCGTCTATGGCCGCGGCGATGGTATTGATGCCGACCGGCCCGCCGCCGAAATTTTCCATGATGGTCATAAGAATCTTGCGGTCAACATCGTCCAGGCCAAGCACATCGACTTCCATCTGGTCCAGGGCCCGGCGGGCAATCCTGGCGTCAATCTGTCCATCGCCCTTAACTTCGGCAAAATCACGGACCCGGCGGAGCAGGCGGTTGGCAATCCTGGGTGTGCCGCGGGCTCTTTTGGCAATTTCCTCGGCGCCGCTCTCTTCGACTTTAACCCCCAGGATCCGGGCAGAGCGCATTATGATTTTCTTAAGGTCTTCAACCTGGTAATAATCAAGCCGGTGGACGATTCCGAAGCGGCTGCGCAGCGGGGCGGTGATCCGGCCAGCCCGGGTGGTGGCTCCGACCAGGGTAAACCTCTTTATCCTCAGCTTGTGGCTCCGGGCTCCGGGCCCCTGGCCGATGATGACATCCAGGCTGAAGTCTTCCATGGCCGAGTAGAGGATTTCTTCAAGCGAGGGATGGAGCCTGTGAATTTCATCAATGAAAAGAACTTCCTTGTCCTGGAGGCTGGTCAGGATGGCCGACAGGTCGCCGGCTTTTTCAATTACCGGCCCGGAGGTCGGCTTGATGCCCACGCCGAGTTCCTTGGAAATCAGGTAAGCCAGGCTGGTCTTGCCCAGGCCGGGCGGGCCGTACAGAAGGACGTGGTCCAGGTGTTCACCCCTCTTCCGGGCAGCCTGGATGAAAATTTTCAGGTTGGCCTTGATGTTTTCCTGGCCGATGAAGTCGTCAAACTTCTGCGGGCGGAGGCTATCTTCGAACAGAACGTCTTCGCGGGTCTTGACCGGGGTCAGGATTGCCGGCATCTCTGGCCTGTGTTCCTTTCTATCCTATTCTATAATATAAAATCAGATTTTTGACATTCTTTTTAGGCATTCCCGGAGCAGCAGGTCAAACCCGGCCTGGGTGCCGAGGGAACCTATGGTCAGGTCAACCACCTGTTCCGATTCCTTGCGGCGGAAGCCGAGGTTGACCAGGGCCGAGACCAGGTCTTCTCTTTCTTTTGATTCCTTCCGGGAGAGGACCCTCTCTTTCTTCTCGATCTTGTCGGCCAGCTCCATTATCACCCGCAGCGCGGTTTTCTTGCCGATGCCGGGTATCATCGACAGCCTGGTGACGTTGGTGTCGCGGACGGCCTCTTCCAGCTCCCCGGGTTCTATGCCGGAAAGAATATTGATGGCCATTTTAGGCCCGATTCCTGAAATGGTGATGAGCTTTAAGAAGATAGCCTTTTCTTCGGGCGTCAGAAAGCCAAAGAGCTGAAGCGAATCATCGGTCAGGTGGGTATAAACCTGGAGTTCAACTTCCGAGCCAGCTTCTCCCAGCTTGAAATAGGTGGAAAGCGGAATGAGCAGGGAATAACCCACGCCCCCGGTGGCCACCACCACTTCGCCCGGCTTTTTCTGAAGGATTTTTCCTTTGAGATAAGCAATCATGTTTTCTCTTTCTTATGATTTTCTTCCAGCCCGAGCTCCAGCCTTCGGTTGTTCAGATGGCAGATGGCCGCGGCCAGGGCATCAGAGGCATCAAGCGGCATGCGGTCATCTTCCAGGTCAAGCAGGATCTTGACCATTCGCTGGACCTGGTCTTTCTCAGCCTGCCCGTAGCCGGTGACTGCTTTCTTAATCTCCAGGGCCGAATACTCAAAAAGAGGGCAATGCCTGGAGGCCAGGGCCACCAGGACCGCTCCCCGCACCTGGCCCAGGGAAATGGCCGTCCTGACGTTACGGGCATAGAAGGGATTCTCGATGGCCACTTCATCCGGGGAAAATTGTTCGATAATCTTTTCCAGCTCGGTCCGGATTTCGTTCAGACGGTGATGAAACTCGGCCCGATTTTCTGGTTTGATGATTCCATAAGCAACGGCCTGGAGTTTTTCCCCCTCATTTTCGACGATACCAAAACCGGTCGACTGGAGGCTGGGGTCTATGCCGAGCACCCTCATTTAGCAGGCCATTCCATTAGCTGGCGGCGGAATACTTGGCTATTTCTTCTTCGTCTATGTCAAAATTGGCTGAAACCGACTGAACGTCGTCGTGGTCTTCCAGTTCTTCGATGAGCTTCAGGCATTGTTCGGCCTGCTTGCCTTCCAGCTTGACGTAATTCTGGGGCAGGTAACCGACGTTGGAGGTGGAGATTTCGATGTTGTTCTGTTTCAGGGCTTCCAGGACCGCTTCGTACTTTTCCGGGGTGGTGATTATTTCGAAGTTGCTGCCGTCGTCCCGGACGTCCTCGGCCCCGGCGTTCAGGGCAATCTCCAGGAGTTTTTCTTCGTCAGCCTTGGATTTTTCGACATCTATGTAACCCTGCCGCTTGAACATCCAGGCCACGCAGCCCGATTCACCCATGCGTCCACCGAACTTGGAGAAGATGTGCCTGAGTTCGGCCACGGTGCGGTTCTTGTTATCGGTCAGGGCGGTCAGGTAGATGGCCACTCCACCCGGCCCGTAACCTTCGTAGACGACTTCTTCGTAAGCGGCGCCCTCCAGCTGGCCGGTGCCCTTCATGATGGCTCTCTTGATGTTATCCGAGGGCATATTCACGGCCTTGGCATCGGCGATGGCTTTGCGCAGTCGGGGGTTTTTTTCGGGGTCGCCTCCGCCTGCCCTGGCCGCCACGCTGATTTCCCTTATCAGCTTGGTGAACATCTTGCCTCTCTTGGCGTCAACGGCGGCCTTCTTATGCTTGATAGAATGCCATTTTGAATGTCCAGACATGGCTTGCTCCTTAACTTGAGTGCGAAAAAATTTTAGCATATTTAATCCTATCAAGCAAACCCGCGGCCTGTGGCCAGAATGACCTGTGTCCTGGCCTGTTTTCGGGAAAAAAGGTCGCCGGCTTGAACCAGATAATTTAAGGGGAAAAATATTCTCATGACTATTGCATTGTAGCTTCCCTGTTCATATAATCTTATGGACTTATTTGAGCAGGATTAACCGAGAGATGTCCAACTCGACCCTGAATCCGCTGACCCTGACCTTCGGCAACGCCGAGCTGGAAAAGAAATTCCTGGACAGCTACCACCAGCGGGCCGTGGTTCGTTTCCGCTGGGCCATAGCCCTGGCCATCTTTCTGTACTCGGTCTTTGCCGTCCTGGATTCGGTCAGCGTCGGTCCCCTCTGGTCCTGGATCTGGTTTATCAGGTTTGCCATCGTTAACCCGGTTCTTATTGTTTGCTTCCTGTTGTCTTTCAAAAAGGGATTTTTTATCCGGCACTACCAGGAGATAGCCTCCCTGGGAATTCTGGCCGGGGGCGGAGGGATTCTGGCCATGCTGGCCCTCATTCCGGACCCGGCTCTCTATCTTTATTCTCAGGGACTGATGCTGGTCCTGATTTACAATTACACTTTCCTGGGGCTGCGTTTTGTCCGGGCCTCGTTGAATTGCCTGCTGATCATCCTCGGTTTTGAATTGGTCAGCCTGTGGGTCAATCCCTTACCCAGGCACGTCTTCATCAACAACAATTTTTTCCTGATTTCGGCCAACCTGATCGGCATGGCCGTGGCCTATTACCTGGAAAGATTGAACCGGGATAATTTCCTCCACGGCATCTCTATGAGAAAGCTGGCCGAGGTGGACAGCTTGACCGGTCTGCTTAACCGGGGCTTTTTCATGGATGAGGCCAAGCGTTTGTTGAGCAGGAGAGAATCAAACGGGGAGCTTTCGGCCTTCTGCATCCTGGACCTGGACCGTTTCAAGGAAATAAACGACACCCTCGGCCACCTGCTCGGGGATGAAATCCTGATGAACCTGGGCCAGGTCATAGCCAGGAAGATGAGGTCTTCCGACCTGATTGGGCGCCTCGGAGGCGACGAGCTCGGGTTTTTCTTTCCTGAAGTAAAAAACGAGGTGGACATCCTTAACATTTTCATGAAGCTGAAAACTGAGTTCCAGACGATAAGCCAGGGGGTGGAGTGGCCGGTCACCTTTTCCGTCGGCTGCATCACCTTCGGTCGCGAGCTGCGGGACCTATTCCAGTGTTATGCCCGGGCTGACCGGGCCCTCTTAAGAGCCAAGCAGAACCGTGATTTCCTGGTCATGGTTGATTCTGCAGAAAAGATAGTTCTGGAAAGAAAACTCTGAAGACGATCGGGGGGAGAACAAAACCGGCTCAGTCCAGACTGCTCGAAAACAGGCCCCAGGCTTTTTCGTCTTCTGTTTTATAATCGGGGGGTCCGAAACAAGGTCAGACCGATTGAAGCTCAATCATAACCCCAGATTCTTATTGACTGGAAAGATAAAGTCGGCTAATTTATTGAGGCAGTCTTAATGAGGGAGGAGAAAATGCCCGCTAAAATCATATCCGGGAAAGAAGTGGCCGCTTCTATCAGAGAGGAATTGAAAACCAGAGCTGCCACGCTCAAACAGAAGGGAGTAATCCCCGGTCTCGGTGTCATCCTGGTAGGGGAGGACCCGGCCTCGGTATCCTATGTGACGGCCAAAGCCAAGGGGGCTGAGGAAGTCGGAATCTTCGAAGAAACAGTTCACCTGCCGGCTGATTCTTCGGAGGAAGAAATTCTGAAAACGGTCGACCGGCTTAACCGCGACCCCAGGTTTCATGGTGTCCTGGTGCAGTTGCCGCTTCCCAAGTGGGTTAACCCGGACAAGGTAATAAATTTTATCTCGCCGGAGAAGGATGTTGACGGCTTTCATCCCATAAATGTTGGCCGGCTGTTGCGGGGCGAGCCCTGCCCACTGCCCTGCACTCCCTACGGGGTCCAGCAGATGCTGGTTCGCAGCGGCTACAGCCCCGAGGGCAAGCACGTGGTGGTCTGCGGCCGCAGCAACATCGTCGGCAAGCCCCTGGTGGCCATGCTGATGCAGAAAAAACCCGGGGCCAACGCCACCGTCACCGTCTGCCATACCGGCACGCCCGACCTGAAAAAGTTTACTCTCCAGGCTGATATCCTGGTGGCGGCCATGGGAGCTCCCCGGGCCATCACCGCCGACATGGTCAGAGAAGGCTGCGTGGTGATCGATGTCGGTGTCAACCGCGTCCCCGACCCCACCTCACCCAAAGGTTTCAGGCTGGTCGGAGACTGCGACTTTGAAGCCATCAAGGAAAAGGCCGAGGCCATTACTCCGGTTCCCGGTGGGGTTGGCCCGATGACAGTTACGATGCTGCTCATGAACACCATTGAAGCGGCCGAACGCACGCTTGTCTAAATAGAAGCTTCGTAATTAAGAACTAAGGGCACCCGGGAAAAACCCTATAATTCCGTCCATATAATCCTGGCGATGGAGAACGGGCTTAAACCGCCTGTCCGGAGGCCATTCAGGTAGAGCTTTCTCCGAGGATGACATATGAATATCTTTTCATATGATGTTTTTCGGGCAGAAGTTATTATCGAGGGTGCAAATTTTTTAGCGGAGGCCAGCCGGGTGGTTTCGGGCTGGTTCCAGGCCATCTCAGGCGTAGCTGTGGAGTCCACTCAGGAAGTAATTAACGCCAAAAAAGGTAAACAGGGCAGCCAGAAAACCCAGGACTGCAATCAAGGCAGATTTTTTGCCCTTCCAGCCATGGACCAGCCTGGTGTGAAGGTAAAGAGCGTAAAACAGCCAGGTGATCAGCGACCAGACTTCCTTTGGGTCCCAGCCCCAGTAGCGTCCCCAGGCCTTGCTGGCCCAGATCATGCCGAACACCAGTGCCCCCAGGGTGAACAGGGGAAAGCCGACGGCCACGGCCCGGTAGGCCAGCTGGTCCAGTTTTTCTCTCCTGGCTTCCTGGCCGGGTTGGCTGAGTTTCTTTTCGGGGGTTAGAAGATAAAGAAGACTGGCCACGAAGGCCACGGCCAGGAAGGCTTCTCCCAGAAGCGTCACCGAAACGTGAAGCCACAGCCAGTAACTCTGAAGGGCGGGAACGAGCGGCGAAACTGCCTTGGGCAGGGCCGGCGATGAAGCCAGGGCCATCAGGGCCACCACCACCAGCCAGAGATAAGGTCCGGTTTTTTCCAGGCGAAATTTTCGTTCAAAGATGATGACCGCCAGGACACAGCTCCAGGCCAGGAAACTTACCGATTCGTACATGGTGGTGAAGGGGGCCTGGCCACTGTGAACCGTGCGCGTAATCAGGGAAACGCTGTGGAGCATCAGGCCGCCCAGTCCCAGGTAATAAGAAACCCGGCGCCAACTGCTTCCGGCCCTGAAGAAAGAAGTAAAGCCGGCCAGCATGGCCAGCAGGTAGGTGATAAAAGCCAGGAGCAGGAATGAAAATTCATTCATCGGTCTTGTCCTTCAATTCTTTTTTACCGGCCAGGCCCAGTAGATTGCTTACCTCCTGGCGGAAGCCTTCGCGGTTCTTCCGGGCATAGGTCAACAGGACCGGATGAGTCCCGGCCCTTTGCCCGAGGCGCACCTCTCTGTAAGGCAGGTAGAAAGAAGCCAGCAGGCCCAGGAGGAGCAGCCCTGAACCGACCCAGACCAGATTGGCTCCCGGGTCGGAAGAAGCTTCGAGCACCGAAAATGTCGGGGCGGAAAAGCTCTTAAGGTTGATTTTTAACCCGGGCAGTGTCTGGCGCTGATAACGGTTGTGATCGGGATGTCCGAAGAAGACCCAGCCCAGAAAAACCTGGCGGTCGCCCTCGACCATTTCCACCAGGGCGGCCGGATTGATAGCCTCCGGCGAGCGGCTATAGGCCTGGCCCCTGGAATCCACCTGGAAATCGGGGATAAAGGACAGTGCTTTTAACCTGGCCCCATTTTCCAGGTTTATGGATTCTCCAGTCTTGATACGGATGGTTTGAAGCCCCCCTTCGGGCCATCCTATTTCCAGTTCCAGGCTGGTCTGGTCCCAGTCCTGGCCGTAGCTCATCTGGAAGAAACTCAACCGGCCGTATTTCAGGGGATGGTTAACCTCGATGGTCTTCCGGAGCCTGACCTGGCCATTTTCCAGGACTGAAACCAGGCTCTTCCAGTCTCTGACCGAGCCATCGGGGTAATATTCAGTCGTGAACCTGTCCAGCCGCAACAAAAAATTCTGGCCGGGGATTTTTTCAGTCTGCCCCTCGACCAGGGCGATGGATATTCTCTGGCTGAAGATGGCCGAAATCAACCCGCCAGCAATGATGACGATCAAACCCAGGTGAACCAGCTCCGGACCGAAAAGTCCAAGCAGGCCCTTTCTGGCCAGAAATACTTTTTTTTGTTCCGTGGTGACCAGTCGGACCCGGTACCGGCGTTTCCTGAAAATGGTCTCCAGCCTGGGCAGGTCATCTCCCAGCCATCGTTCCAGGCGGGAGCGGTCCCGCGGCTCAGGCACTTCTGAGCCGGTGCCCGTAATTGGTTCCTCCTGGATTCTCAGCCGCCTGAACCTGGCCGGCAACTGTTGCAGCGCGCAGAATAAAAGATTGAGCAGGAACAGAAAAACCAGGCTCAGGAAGAGGGGAGAACGATAGAGATGGTCAAGGTTGAGGAAAAGAATGAGAGCAGATGACCTCGGCAGGTGCTGCCTGTAGAAATCTGCTTCCTGTTCCTGGGGAATAAGGGTGCCGATTATGGCCAGGATGATTATTATAATGAGCAGAGCAATGGCCAGCCTGACCGAGGCCAGAAACTTCCAGGCTCCTGGGGTCATCTCGGGTTATAGACTTTCAGCCCCTGGGACTTCTGGGCTTGCGGCGGCTCTTTTTCTCGGCAATCCTGACCATGTCCTGCAGGCTGACCGAGTCAAAGTAGTTCTTCATGACCGCGGTCCCTTCTTTCCAGATTTCGTGGGCAGCACAGTAACTGGAGCGGGGGCAATGGTTCCTGTCGTCCACGCATTCCACCAGGCAGCAGTTGCCTTCGACCGCCTGCAGCACATCGCTCAACTTGATGGCGGCCGGGGGCCTGGACAGGGTGTAGCCGCCGCCGGCTCCTCTCTGGCTCTTGACCAGCCGGTGGTCGCGCAGCGGGATTATAATCTGCTCCAGGTAACGGATGGAAATATCCTCTTCCTCGGCCACCTCTTTCAGTGAACGGGCCGGGGAGCTTTCCGGGTAGTGCAGGGCCAGGTTGAGCATCAACCTGGTGCCATATCGTCCCTTGGTGGAAATTCTGAACATCTGAGCCTCCTTCCCGGACGGAAATCCCGGCCGGGATGCTATGCAGCCATTATCTAATTTACCATAATTCTATCGGAATAGTAGAGATGGGGCAAATCTTATTTTCTTGACAGCTTTTGAGGTTAAATTGTATGCTAAGGACTAATCTGTCGGTTTCCGCGAAATAAATAAAAAAGGATTTATGCCATGGAAAAAGTTGTCCTTCTCGGCGATGAGGCAGTGGCCCTGGCCGCCATCCAGGCCGGGCTGACCGCGGCCTATTCCTACCCCGGAACACCGGCCTCGGAAATAATGGAGTTCTTGATCAGGAATTCAGAGGGCGGCCGGAAGTACACGGCCAAGTGGTGTGTCAATGAAAAGGTGGCCTGCGAGGAAGCCCTGGGCGTGTCCTTTGCCGGCAAGCGGGCCATGGTCTCCTTCAAGCATGTCGGCCTCAACGTGGCCGCCGATCCTTTCATCAATTCGGCCATCACCGGGGCCAACGGGGGCCTGGTGGTGGTGGTGGCCGATGACCCGGGCATGCATTCCTCCCAGGACGAGCAGGACAGTCGCTATTATGCTGATTTTGCCCGTATTCTCTGCCTGGAACCGGCCGGCCACCAGGAAGCCTATAACATGACCAGGGAGGCTTTTGACCTGTCCGAAAAGTTCAGGATCCCGGTGATGATCAGGCTGGTGACCCGTCTGGCCCACAGCCGGTCTTCGGTGGCAACGGCCGCGCCCCGCGAGCAGAATAAGGACCTGCCCTACGGTACCTGGCAGGACTGGACCCTGCTTCCAGGAAATGCCCGGCGGCGTTTCAGGATTCTCCTGGACAGGCAGAAAGAATTGCTGGAGTATTCCGAAAACAGCGGGTACAACCAGCTGGTGTTGAACCCCACGGGGGGACGACTGGGGGTGGTGGTTTCTGGAATTGCCTATAATTATTTCAAGGAAGTGGCCTCTTCGCTCCCGGGCGAGCCCTCATACCTGAAGGTCTCCACCTATCCATTTCCGGTAAACAAGCTCCGCCGGCTGATCGAGCAGGTGGATGAGATTCTGGTGATCGAAGAAGGTTATCCCTTCATTGAAAGGTTTCTGCAAGGGGTGGTCGGGATTTCCGGAAAGACCATCCGTGGCAAGATGGACGGAAGCCTGCCGGCCACCGGTGAGCTTACCCCGGACCTGGTGGCCAGGGCACTGGGCTTGCCAGAAAGAACTGGATTGAAGACCGGGGATTTCAAGCTGGCGGGCAGACCCCCGCAACTCTGCGTTGGCTGTCCCCATGCCGATACCTATAAGGCCCTGAATGAAGCCATCAGGGATTTCCCCCGCCCGGTGGTCTTTTCTGACATAGGCTGTTATACGCTGGGAGCCCTTCCGCCCTATAATGCCATCCAGACCTGTGTCTGCATGGGAGCCAGCGTTTCCATGGCCAAGGGTGGGGCGGAAGCCGGCATTCATCCCTCGGTGGCAGTTATCGGTGATTCCACCTTTGCCCACTCCGGAATAACCCCGCTGCTTGATGCCGTTCACTCCAACACGGCCATGACGGTCATCATCCTGGACAACGGAACGGTGGCCATGACCGGCACCCAGCCCAGCTTTGGAACCGGGGAGCCACTCGACCGACTGGTGGCCGGCCTCGGTGTGGAACCAAACCACCTGCGGGTCATCGTGCCGCTGCCCAAGAATCACCAGGAAAACGTCAAGGTGATTAAGGAAGAACTATCCCATCAAGGCCTATCGGTCATCATCGCCCGCCGGGAGTGCATCCAGATCGTGGGCGAGAAAAAGAGGAGTTAACGATGAAGTACGATATCATCCTGGCAGGAGTCGGGGGGCAGGGCATCCTGTCCATTGCTTTTGTGATCGACAATGCCGCCCTGGAAGAGGGACTGTTTTTCAAGCAGGCCGAGGTTCATGGCATGTCCCAGAGGGGAGGAGCGGTCCAGTCGCACCTCCGCCTGGCCGATGGCCAGATCTACAGCGACCTGATTCCCCTGGGCCAGGCCGACATGATCCTGAGCGTGGAACCGCTGGAAACACTGCGCTACTTTGAATACCTGAAGCCGGACGGGGCTGTCGTCTCCAGCAGGACTCCATATACCAATATCTCGGACTATCCGGTGCTGGAAGAGGTGTTCCGGGAGATAAAGAAAGCCCCGGTCCATGTCCTGATTGATTCCGAGAAGCTGGCCAGGGAAGCCGGAAGCGTCCGGGCCCAGAACATGGTTATGCTGGGAGCAGCTTCTATTTTCCTGCCACTCAAGGAAGATTCACTTAAAAAATACATCCAGGTCCTGTTCGAAAAGAGGGGACCGCAGATTGTCCAGACCAACCTCAAGGCCTTCGACCTGGGAAGGCAGGCAGCCAGGGCCTGAGGGGGGAAAGCCAGGCCGTTTGAAGGCCGGGATTTTCAGTGAAGGGATAAAAAATGAAAGATAGCACTAAGGTCGTCAGCTCAATCCTGAAAAAGGCAGAGAAAGAAGGCCGCTATTTTTTGCTGGAGCCAGAGGTATACGGGCTGCTGAGAGCCCGCGGCCTGTCGGTACCCAGGCATATCTTTCTCCCGAAAGGCAAGTCGCTTAGCGCAGCCGGTCTCAAGAGGCTGGGAACGGAACGGGTGGTGGTCAAAATTGTTTCCCCGCTCATCCTGCATAAATCTGACGTGGGCGGAGTGGCCATAGTCCGGGCCAGCCTGAAAGAAGTTCGGGCTGCGGTTGAGAAGATGTATGCTGAGATTCCTGCCAGGTACAGTCGCCTGTTCGGTCAGAACAAGGTTTCTCCGGAAGAAGTGGCGGCTTCCATCCGGGGGGTCCTGGTGGCCGAGCTGGTGGGTTTTGAACAGGTGGGTCTCGGTTCGGAGCTGCTGCTGGGCCTCAGGGTCTCAAAAGACTTCGGGCCTGTGGTGACTTTTGGTGGCGGCGGCCTGGACGTGGAATACCTGAATGCTCACCTGAAAGAAGGACATAGCCTGGCCATCCTGCCCTCTGAAGGCCTGGCGACCCGGGCCTTGCTTCCGGTCCTTGAGCCCCTGGCCGTTTTCGGAAAAATTGCCAGGGACTTCCGGGGTCGTCGGGCTGCAGTCAGGCCGGAAGTTCTGGTCAGGGCGATTGAAGTCTTCCAGAAGCTGGCCGCCGACTTTTCTCCTTTTAACCATAAAGAAGAATTTACCCTGGAGGAACTCGAGGTCAACCCGTTGGTCATAAGGAAAGGAAAGGTCATTCCTTTGGATGGGCTGTGCCGGTTCTCCCGCCAGAAGCTGGAGCCAGCAGACAGGCCGGTGGAGCAGATAAAAAGACTTTTAGAACCGGAGAGCATCGGTATCATCGGTGTCTCCGAAAAGATGAACGTCGGCCATATCATCCTCAATAATATCATCCAGAACGGCTTTCCCCGCGAGAAGATTTTCGTGGTAAAACCCGGGCTGGAAAGCATTGAGGGCTGCCGCTGCTTTCCGGACGTGGCCTCGCTACCCGAAACAGTCGACCTGTTCATCTTAACCCTGGGGGCCGACTTCGTCTACCCGGTGATGAAGGACCTGGTGGACCTGGAAAAGGCGCGGTCGGTCATAGTCATTGCCGGCGGTCTGGGGGAGAAAGCCGGGACCCAGAGCATCGAGGATGACATTCGGAGCCTGCTCCGTGAAAGACGAAGGCAGGGAAAACCGGCCCCGGTAATCAACGGTGGAAATTGCCTGGGTATTATTTCCGTTCCGGGTAAGTATGACAGTACCTTTATTCCCGGGTATAAATTCCAGAGACCTTCCGGTCTTCAGGCCGGGCTGGCCGTTATCAGCCAGAGCGGGGCCTTCATGCTCTCCCGGATGAGTAACCAGGACAGGTTCGAGCCTATCTATGCCATCTCGGTGGGCAACCAGCTGGACCTGACCCTTGGGGATTACCTGAACTATCTTCAGGGCCGCCCGGAAGTTAAGATTATCGCGGTTTATGCCGAGGGCCTGAAGCCAGGAGACGGCTGGAGGTTCCTCGAGGGGGCCAGAAAGGCTATTAAGGCCGGCCAGAAAGTCTTGGTTTATAAGTCCGGGCGAAGCCCTGAAGGGCGGAAGGCCACTGCCAGCCATACGGCCTCGGTGGCCGGCGATTATGCGGTGGGCAGGAACCTGTTGAGTCAGGCCGGGGTCCTGGTGGCTGAAACCATCGACGAATTTGAAAACTATATCAGCGGCCTGATTCTGCTGGCCGGAAAAAGAATCTCAGGCAACCGGGTGGGTCTCGTCTCCAACGCCGGCTTCGAGTCGGTCATCATGGCCGACAACCTCAAGGGTGAAGATGGAGAGCTGGTGTTGCCGGAGTTTTCTGCCGACAGCGTGGCCAGAATATTAAAAGTGCTGCAGCCGCTGGGAATTGACCGGTTGCAGGATGTTCATAACCCCCTGGACGTTACCCCGATGGCCGATGATGCTACCTTCTGCGGCTGCGTCCAGGCGATCCTGGAAGACCCCAATGTTGATTGTGCGGTGGTGTCATGCGTTCCGATGACGGCGGCCCTGCAGACCCTTCCACCCGGGGAAGGCCACCGGGAAAATATTTTCGCGGCCAACAGTCTGGCTGACGGGCTGATAAGACTATTCCGGACAACCGAGAAGCCTTTCGTGGTTAACATTGATGCCGGCCGGCTCTATGACCCGCTATGCCAGCACCTGGAAAATAATGGTCTTCCGGTTTTCCGGCGCTGCGACCGGGCGGTTAGGTTCATGAGAAAGCTGGTCGGTTCCGGAATAAACAGATTATAGGTTACTGCTTATGCTTATAAAAGAAAGCGGGGGCCGGGAATTTCTTAATGGCGGTAGCGACCCCCTGGCCTGTTGTCATCAGATTTTCCGGAAATCTCGGCATCACTGATAAGAACTGTGGTCTGTGCTTGACCCGGCGCAAACTTTAACAAATCAGGCTGGCATGGTCAGACGGAATGAGGTGCCCTGACCCGGCCGGGATTTAATTTCCAGGTTGGCCTCCAGCTGTTCGGCCAGGGCTTTTATTATTTCCTGACCCAGCCCGGAAGAAGGAGAAGAGAAGAAATCTTCGGACAGGCCGGCGCCGTTATCTGAAATTTCCAGAGCCAGCCGGTCGTCCAGTTTCTCCAGCTTCACCCTGATTTCTCCTTTTTTTCTGTTGCCAAAAGCATATTTTAGAGAATTGGTGATGATCTCGGTGGCGATGAGTCCCAGGGGAATGGCCTTTTTCACCTCGATGTTTACTGGCTCAAGCTCCAGCTCGAGCTCTATCCCGGCAGCAGCGTAGCCTTTGAGAATCGATTGGCTGACGTCGCCGAGAAAACGGTCCAGGCCGATTTCCTGGTACCTCTCGCCTGGTGTAAGCATATCATAGACCCGGGAGATGGAGATGATCCGGTTTTTCAGACTTTCCAGGGGAGCCCGGATTTCCTTTTTACCGGTCCGGTTGATTTCCAGGCTGATGATGGAGGTGATGAGGGCGAAGGTGTTCTTGACGCGGTGCTGGAGTTCTCTCAGTATGGCCTGCTTTTCTTCCATGCCCCTTTTCAATTGCTGCTCTATCTTCAGGCGCACGGTGATATCCACGATGATTGACAGCAGGTATTTCCGGTCGCCGAAGATGATAGGGTGGGAGTGGACTTCGACGTCCCTGATTTCCCCGGAAGCCAGCCTGTGCTGGAAGACGAAATAGTTCATCTGCCTGTCCCTGGCCTGGCTCAGCAGCTGTTGTATCCGGTCGGGGGGAAGGGTATTGATGTTATTTATATTGAGTTTCTTAAGTTGCTCACGGCTGTAACCGTAGAACTCCTCGGCCCGGTAATTAGCGTCGATAATGTTCCCGGTCTCCGGGTCTATGACCAGCATGACTGCCCCGGAATATTCAAAGATGGTCCGGAATCGTTCTTCGCTCTGGCGAAGTGACTCTTCAACTTTTTTTCTGTCTGTGATGTCTTCGGCTGAGAAAAAGACGCCCAGGAGTTCTTCCTGGCTTGCATAGACCGGGGCCAGGTGAAATTCATACCAGACTGAACTACCGCCGGCGACAGGTATTTCCCTTTCCACCCTGACCTGCTCTCCGGATCTGACTCTTTCCAGGCTGGCGGTAAAGCTCGATTTAAATTTATCGGGCAGAAGGTCAATCAATTTCTGGCCGACCTGCAGCTCCAGGCCCAGGATACCCTTCATTCTCTGGTTGGCTATCCTGTTAAATTTCAGTATGGCCCCGTCCGGGTCCAGAAAAATAAACGAAAAGGAAGGGCTATCCAGGAAAGCCTCCAGCACCGCCTCTGACTGCCTCAGGGCGCTTTCCATCCGGTATCTTTCCGTGAAGTCTTCGAAGGTGCCTATGCCGCTGATGAAATTCCCGTCGGCATCAAAAATCCCGGCAAAAAATCCCCGGGCCGGGGTGACCTTGTCGGCGGTGACCGATTGGTACACTCCCTCGTAATAGCCTATCCGGCCGGCCAGGGCCTCCCTGACCGCGTTTAAGACTTTTTCATCGCGGACTCTTTCCAGGATGTTAAAGCCGATAAGGGCTTCGCGGCTGGAGCCTATAATTTTGACGAAGGCCTCGTTGCAGTCGGTAATGATTCCGTTTCGGTCAAACTGCAGAATCCCAAGAGGGGTGTTCTGGAAGATCAGGCGGTAGCGGCCTTCCCTTTCCCTCAGTTCAATTTCGGCCCTCTTTTTTTCGGTAATGTCTTCGAAGACGGTGGAGAACAGGTCCTCGCCCATGGGAAAGGCGGTTACCTTGAAATCTCTTTTCAAAGGCTCGAAATAAGACTCAAAGGTGACCGGGCGGCCAGTTTCCAGGCATTCCAGGTACTCCCGGAAAAAGGGTGGGGTTCCCGAACTGTAAAGTTCCGAAGCCTTCCTTCCGATGGCCTGTTCTCTGGAAATACCGGTATGCCTGGTATAAGCCTCATTGACCTCGAGCACCTCGTAATCGACCGGGTCACCCTGTTCATTTCGCACCAGGCGGTGTATGGCCACCCCCTCGGCCATGGATTGAAACAGCCGGAAAAACCTGATTTCGGTTTTCTGCTGTTCAAGTTGAGCTTCGATTCGGTCGGTTATGTCCCTGACCAGGGCCACGAACCTGTTCTGCCCGGGCCTGTTTTCTCCCTTGCGGCTGATGGTGGCTTCAAAATAGCGGGTGCCGGTGGGCAGGTCCAGGCTGTAGTCGAGCTCGCCCTGGCCGGATTCGACGGCCTCCTTCAGGGCAAACTGCAAGGAGTTGGAGACGTCTTCGGGAAGAATCTCGCTGATCCGGCGACCGATGATCTCTTCCTTGGGGCGGTAGAGGAGCTCCGGCCGGGGAGCCCTGACATCGATGATGGTCATCTGCTCGTCCAGTTCGAACAGCAGGTCGGGCAGGGAGTTCAGGGTGGCCTCCAGGTGCTCGGTGGTGGCCTGCAGCTTTTGCTGGTGGTTCAACAGTTCCCGCTGGGTTTCCAGGAGCTTGTTGACCGTCTGGCTCAGGTTTTCGGCCAGTGTCTCCAGCTCGGATTTTTTCTTCAGCAATTCCTGGTGGGCAGCATGAAGTCGGAAGGCCATGTTAAGAGAGGCAAACAGGGCGGTTTCGCTGTAGCCCTTGACTATGTAACCGTAGGAAGTGATGGCTTCGGTCTTGGCCAGGATTTCGGGCTCGGTGTGGCTGGAGATAAAAACCACCGGGATGTCTTTTTCAGCCAGCATCCGCCGGGCCGTTTCGCCCCCATCCATGCCCGGACCCAGGTCGATATCCATCAGCACCAGGTCCAGGTCCGGGGAGGAGCGAAATATCTCCAGGGCCTGTTCCCCGGTCAGGGCGGTTACCACCTGGTAGCCTCCGCCCTGCAGGAGCTCGGATTCCATCAAAGCGATCAGGGCGTCATCTTCCACCAGCAGGATTTTTTTCTTTCTTCCAGTTGAATCAAGATCTTTTTTTTCCATTCCCTTTGCCCATCCTTACTTTAAGGATTTGTGGCCTTGCTGTCAACTATCATCCGGGCCAGCCGACCAAATAACTTGAAAATATTGTTTTCATTTTAGTATCCTGATTGAAAAATTATTGAAAGGAGAAACAATGGTGAAGGCAACTTCAGGCAGGATCAGGATTCTAACGGCCATGGCCTTGCTGGGCTTAATGGTGTTCTTTCTCATAGACCCTTCGTACGGCCAGGAGAAACGGCATGAGTTCTCGGTTGGTTACGGGATGATAACTTCCAGCCAGATAGTCGATATCTTCACCAACGTCCTGCTGATCACCATAACCATCGGCCAGGCTTCCAAGGTTGACAATAAGTATCCCGGGGCCATCGTCCTGAACTACAAGTATTCCGGTCGGTCCAGGCTGGCTTTTGGTTTCACCCTGGCCATCGACCGGGCCTCCGGCAACCTGGCCATGGCGGATAACCCGGTGGGAACCTATTCCGAAAATTACTATACCGGGGCGGTGGAACTGGATTACCGGTTCATCAACCGCAAGAATTTTTGCCTTTATTCCGGGTTGGGCCTGGGGCTGACGATAAGAAGAGGGGAATATCGCTATTCAGATACAGAGACTTCATCCAATGCCCTGCCGGCTGTTAACGTCACCCTGCTCGGGTTCAGGGTGGGGGATAAGATTGCCCTGTTTGGAGAACTGGGTGGCGGTTATAAGGGAATCCTCCACGGGGGAGTCAGGTTCAGCCTGTAGTTATTAAAAAGGTATTCAGGAAGATTGGCTCAGAACCTGGTCGGGCAGTTGACCACCTGCTGCTATAAATTAAATAGGGTTGTGTCAGGGCCGGGGGTCAGTGCCAGCCTACCTGGCGAAAAACCTCGGCAATGACCCGGTTGCCCGGACCGTCTCCCCGGGCCACGCTAACCGAAACTGACGGACCGGCCACCTCCTGCATCCTGGCCACTTCCAGGTGGGAAAAACCGGGGCAGAGAAGAACAGAGTGCAGGCCCTCCTCGGCCACCAGTGTCCGGACCAGTTCGTAAGCCTGGTCGCTGGTTTTTACCACCTGGACCCATAGTTTCATTTTACCGGTTTCCACCAGGGCTCTATGCTTTTCGGGCTCGGCGTCCGGGGCTTTGCTGATAACGATGGTTTTGAATTTCATCTGGCCCTCCAGTTTCCTCCCAAATTATATTATCTGCAGTTTTTAATAAGCAAAATTCAAGCCGAACAAAAAGTTCCTGCCCGGCTCCTCCCTGGAATCCGGGTCAGGACGGGCCAGGTACTCCTTGTCCAGGACGTTATTGACCCGGAAGTAGAGCTTGAACCAGCGGTTAAGGTTATAGGTGGCCTTGAGGTTTACAAGGCCAAAGCCAGGAATGGCGATTTCCGCTGGCCCGGGCTCGTCCTGCCTGGCCTGAAGGTAGCCGTTAACCTCAAAACTGAAACGGTTGAACCAGACCCGGCTGCCGATTATCAGTCGGGCCGGGGGAATGTCATTAAGCGGGTTGCCCGAAACCCGGCTCTGGCCCTCATACAGGTAGCCATTCCCAAAGAATGACAGGCGGGAAACGGGAAAGAATTCCCATTCCAGCTCCAGGCCTTTGATCCTGCCCCGGTCCACATTTCCGTAGGTATAGAGGTCAGTATCGATCAGGTATCTCTCAACCAGGTTGTCTATGCTGTAGCTGAAGCCGTATAAACCAACGAAGAGGCGGCGGCCCGTTATTTTTATGCCGGCATCAAAGTTCTGGCTGGATTCATTCTTGAGTTCCGGGTTGGCGATGATGAAACCCCGCCCGGTTATCCCGGTGTAGTATTTCTCGTTTAGGTCGGGGGCCCGGTAAGCCTGGGAATAGTTGGCAAAAAGGGACACCTGTTCGAACAGCTGGTAGGAAGCGGACAGGAAGCCGGTCAGGGCTTCATTCCTGGTTGATAGAACTTCTCCGCCGGTTTCCGCCCGGGAACTCAGAAAATCGAGCCTTAGTCCGCCGACCAGGTCCAGGCCTGACAGACCGGAATAATCCAGGGTGGCGAACAGCCCGGCATCGGTCCGCCTGCCCCCGCGGTATGGATACTCGTCAATTGTTTCTATGAGGTTGCCGGAACTGTCAAAGTTCAGGTACTGGTTATAAGCCTTAGCCCTGGCCCTGGCGTAAAGGTCTGCGCCCGTATTCAATCGCAGCTGGGGTCGCAGGTGATATTCCAGGGCCAGCTGCCAGCCAAAATCGGTGCTTTCGGTCCGGGCGAAGCTTTCCTGTCTTTTGACCGAATTCTGGATCCGGTCGGCCCGGGTTTCCAGGAAGTAAGGGTTTATGTAGAAATGAAAATTCAACTGGGCCTTTGGGCCAAATGATTTTTCTTTCCAGTTGAACTGGAAAAGGTTCTGATTCTCACGGGGATACCAGGTGGGACGGGAGGCGGAGTTGCTGGCCGGCTTGCCGATGTTGCTGCCCCGTCCCATCAGGAAACTGGCGCTTATCTCTCTCCGGTCCGAGTACTTGACCACCTT
This sequence comes from Candidatus Saccharicenans subterraneus, assembly GCA_003426165.1. Taxonomy (GTDB): domain Bacteria; phylum Acidobacteriota; class Aminicenantia; order Aminicenantales; family Saccharicenantaceae; genus Saccharicenans; species Saccharicenans subterraneus. The sequence continues at coordinate 86,896 of QUAH01000006.1, read as the reverse complement.
CCCGAACAGGCTGGACTGGGTGAAATAGGAGAGTGGAATCTCTCCCGATGGGGCCTGGTAGTTATCGGCCTGATCATTCCTGAGTGAGAAATAATAGCCAAAACCCCTGCTGGCACCGGAAAAAGCCAGGTTGACTTCCCGTTCGTCGTTAACGGTTCCGTACTTGAGGTTTCCGTTGACCCTGATGTGGTCTTCGGCCGGCGGGGTGTAGGTCAGAAAATTTATCACCCCGCCGATGGCATCCGAGCCGTAGTATACCGAGGAAGGGCTGCGCAGGATTTCAATCCTGGCCAGGTCTTCGGGGTTGAGAAAGGAGGCGTTGGGACCGGTGCGCCGGTCGCTGGACAGCCTGGCTCCATCCACCAGCAGCAGAATCCTCCTCCTGGCCAGGCCGCGAATGGAGGGCACTATGGAAAAGCCACCGGAGCCCAGGCTGGCCACACCGGTAGCTTCCTGGACAATATCGGTGATATGGGCGGGCAGCTTTTCTTCGATGGTCAGTGGGCTGACCACCGAGCTGGCCGCCGGCACCGAGGTCAGTGGTTCTGGAAACCTGGTGGCCGTGACCACCACCTCTTCTCTCTGAGGAATGAACGGGGTAAGAACGAAACTTATGGCCTGGCCGGCGGGTGGCCGGTTGACCTGGAATTCCTGCTCGAAATAATCCGGGTGCCTGATCCTGAACTTTAGCTTTTTTTCGGCTGAAGGGACTTCCAGGCTGAACTGGCCCTGGTCATCGGTCAACACCGATTGCCCGAGGTTAACCAGGGTGACTTCCGCCTGGCTGACGGCAAGGCCAGCCGGGCTCAAGACCCGGCCTTTCAGGGTGTTATTGGCAAAAAGAAGGGGATTTAGAAAAAAAATAAAGATTATGACCGGAAGTATTTTGGGGACGCGTTTCATCGCTTTTCCTCCCGTGGCTGCAACCTCATCTGTGTAGCCCAATGGTATTAAAAAGAGAAGCAAAATTTTATATTATTGACGACATCTCAGTCAAAATTCTTCCCTTATGGCCGGGGTTGACAGCCATCGGATTACCGGATATGTTAGGTTCAAAATTTACCGGAAGAGCTCAGAATGAACAAAACAGGCAATAAAAAGCATCAATCAGGCCAGACTGCCCCGGGGAAGAAAGGTTTGAGAGGCGGTAAATCTATGAGTTCATCTCTAAACCATATGGAAAGAAGAAAAAAGATATATGCTTCATATGGGTATGATACCGACAAGGAAAGGTTGGCCATCATTGAAGCGGCCCAGCCCCTTTCGGGACGGATTCTGGAAGCCGGAACGGGCAAGGGGCATTTTGCGGTTACCCTGGCCCGCCTGGGCTACCGGCTGGTAAGCTTTGATTTGTCCGAAGAGCAGCTGCAGGTGGCCGGAGAAAACCTGGCTTCTCAGGGAGTAAGCGACCGGGTTGAGCTCAGGCAGGAAAACGGGGAAAGCCTCAGTTTTCCGGATGCCTCTTTTGACGTGGTTTTCTCGGTTAACATGGTTCATCACCTGGAAAATCCTTTCCGGGTACTGCGCGAACTGACCAGGGTCTTAAAGCCAGGCGGGAAGCTGGTCATCAGCGACTTCAGCCCGGAAGGCCTGGCCATGATGGCCGAGGTGCACCGGAAAGAAGGCGACGAGCATCCGGTGGCGCCCGCGGGACTGGATGAAGTGGAAAGTTTTCTCAAGCAGGAAGGATTTTCGGTATCCAGGTCCCGGACCCGGTTTCAGATCACCCTCCTGGCTGTCAAAGAATAAACCCGGTGCGCCCGCTTTCCCAATTTTGTAAAATCTCCTTGAAGATAAATTTTGGAGGCAATCATGAAACAGAAAAACAGCCCGGCCCGTGACAAAAGTTCTGTTAACAAAAAAAATTTTTGTCTGGTAACGGCCTGTCTCTTTATTTCTATGACGATTTTTACCGCTACCGTACTGAGCGGAAATGCTGGAACTGGAACCGCCGCTATCAGGAATTCGGCTGGAAGTGAATTCTCGGTGACGGGACCTCTCTGGACTGAACCGGGAAACCCGACCGTACCCCGGCCCGAATACCCGAGGCCGGAACTGGTCCGGGCAGACTGGCTCAACCTGAACGGCGAGTGGGACTTTGCCCTGGACCTGTCTGATTCAGGCGAAGAAAGGGGGTTGCCCCGGGGCCAGGGCTTTGACCGGAAGATCCTGGTGCCGTTTGCCCCGGAAAGCCCGCTTTCCGGGATAGGCTACAAGGACTTCATGGCTGCCGTCTGGTACAAGAAGAATTTGAGTATTCCTGCCGGCTGGTGCGGCCAGAGAATTATCCTGCACTTTGAAGCCGCCGATTACCAGACTACAGTCTGGATAAACGGGAAAAAAGTCGGTGAGCATTTCGGCGGTTACACGCCCTTTGAGCTGGACATTACTGAATTCTGCGGCCAGCCGGAAACGGTCCTGGTGGTCCGCTGCCGGGACAACGTTCGGAGCAACCTGCAACCGGCGGGTAAGCAGAGCAAGCGTTATGATTCCTACAGCTGTCTCTACCGGCGGACAACCGGCATCTGGCAGACGGTCTGGCTGGAGCCGGTCCCGGCCAGCCACATCCGGAATTACCGGGTGATTCCAGACGCGGATAATGGCCAGGCCCAGCTTCTGGTCTTTCTGAACAAAAGCCAGGCCGGCGGGGAGTTATCGCTGTCGGTGACCGAGGGCGGGAAGGTTATTTTCAGAGAGGCCAAAAAAGCCAGCCCGGTGACGGCTTTCGCGGTTAAGATTAAAAACCCGAAGCTCTGGGAAATAAGGAAGCCCCATCTCTATGATTTTACCCTTGAGCTGAAACCGGCCGCGGCCGGACAGGTTCCGGACCGGGTCCAGGGGTATTTAGGCCTGAGAAAAATCGAGACCCGGGGCGAAAAGATATATTTCAACAACCGGCCCTGGTTCATGAGACTGGTCCTGGACCAGGGTTTCTATCCTGACGGAATCTATACGGCTCCTTCAGACGAAGCCCTGCGCCGGGATATTGAGATCAGCCTGGCGGCCGGGTTTGACGGGGCCAGGCTCCACCAGCGGGTATTCGAGCGGCGTTTTCTTTACTGGGCTGACCGCCTGGGCTACGTGGTCTGGGGAGAATTCGCCGACTGGGGTCTGGACCTCAGCCGGCCCGAGGCCCTGATAATTTTTCAGCGGGAATGGAGAGAGGCCCTGGAGCGCGATTTCAACCATCCCGCGCTCATCGGCTGGTGTCCGTTTAACGAGCAGTGGGGAGATAATTATCCGGGAGTTATTGAGAATATCTTCCATCTGACCAAGGATTTTGACCCGACGCGCCTGGTGATTGATGCCTCGGGTGGCTACCATCTGGTGGTGCCCGATGTCTTCGATTCCCATAATTACGAACAGAGGATTGATAAATTTCGGGAAGACTTCCAGGACCTGCTGGCCGAACCGCCCCGGGTTTTCATGAACGGCGAGCCGGCCCGGAATGTGCCCTACCGCGGGCAGCCTTATTTTGTCAGCGAGTACGGCGGCATCTGGTGGAATCCCGGCCAGGCGGACGAGAAGGCCTGGGGTTATGGTGAGAGGCCGCGGACGGCCGAGGAATTCTTAAAGCGCTACAAGGACCTGACCGAAGCCCTGCTGTTTCATCCAAAGATTGCCGGCTTCTGCTACACCCAGCTTTATGACATAGAACAGGAAGTCAACGGACTGTACACCTTTGACCGGAAGCCGAAATTCGACCCGGGATTTTTCTTCGGGGTTAATCAGCAAAAAGCAGCGATAGAAAAATAAGAACCCTAAAATAAGAGCTTTACTGATCGCGCCACTTCAGGGCCTTGAACCTGGGGTCATCACGTAAAGAGTCCAGATCCGGGTCTTTTTCTACCCAATCCCGGTGAGCGAAGCCAGCCTGAACCGCAGCTTCCAGGCTCTGAATGGCCCGGGTCTTTTCACCTTCCAGGGCGAACAGGCAGGCCACGTTGTATTGAATTCCGGCATCGTTGGGGTCGATGGCTATGGCCCGCTCGGCCCATTCCAGGCCACTGCGGCGGTCTCCCAGGCGGCAGAAGCTGACCGCGCCCATGGTATAGGCCCTGGCATCATCCGGGTGGAGCTGGACCCTTTTTTCCACGGCCCTCAGGGCCAGCTGGTAGGCGGCCAGGGCGGCTTCATTATTCCCGAGGGCGGTCTGGGTCTGGGCCGCAAAGTAGCAGGCCTCGTGATTCTCACGGCTGCGGCAGGCTCTCTCAAAAAGCTCGGCGGCCAGCTTCAGCTCGCCCCTCTGGAAACAGGCCCTACCGTACAGGTAGGGTGTTTCGTCTTGCTGGGGGTCCAGGCGCATGGCCGTTTCGAACTCGTTTCGGGCCTCCTCGAACCTGTCCATGAGCCACAAGGTCAGTCCGCGGGCAGCATGAGCCTGGGGCAACTCCGGGTCTAACTCCAGGGACCTGCGGCTGGTCCGGTCGGCCTCTTCCAGGTGAATATCCCCGGACTCACCATAGAAATGGAAAAGCATGGCCGAGCACTGGGCGATGCCGGCATAGGCCAGGGCATAGTTGGGGTCGATTTCTGTGGCCCGGGAGAACATCTGGCGGGCAAACTGGTAACTCTGGCGGCGTCCCTGGTGGTAGAACTGGCGGCCGCGGAGATAGAAATCATAGGCGTCGGTATCGGTAGTGGAGGTTCTACTTAGGGCCTGCAGCTCGTTATCGCTGAGGATGAGCTGCAAGGACCTGACAACATTCTGCGAGATTTCATCCTGGATGGCAAAGATATCCTGTAAGTCCCGATCATAGCGTTCTGACCAGAGATGATAACCTGAGGCCACGTCGATGAGCTGAACAAAAATTCTCAGCCGGTCTCCGGCCCTCTTAACGCTGCCTTCGAGCAGGGTATCGACATGCAGCTTGCGTCCTATCTCCCGGGCATCCTCGCTGCTGGTCTTGAAGACCAGGGTGGAAGTGCGGGCGGCCACTCTCAGCCCCCTGACCTTGGCCAGAGCGTTTATAATTTCTTCGGACATGCCGTCGCAGAAATATTCCTGTTCACGCTCTCCGCTGAGGTTGGCCAGGGGCAGGACGGCTATCGACCACTGGTAATCTTTCTTTCGTCCCCGGTACTGGACACGGCCCGACATGACAGCTTCCAGGGTAAAGCGCAGGTCTATTCTAAGGTCTTCTGCTCGCTGATAGCGCAGGGCCTTGTTCTTATTGAGCAGGCGGGCCACGATGCGCTCCAGCTCCACCGGGATATTAGCCGAATATTCCGACATGGGCAGGGGCTCCTTGTCCAGGATGGCCTTGAAAATTTCTCTTATCCCCTCGCCGGAAAAGGGCGCTTTACCGGTGAACATTCTGTACAGGACAATCCCCAGGGAAAACAGGTCGGAACGGTTGTCGATGGGCAGACCCTGGACCTGCTCGGGTGACATGTAGGGCGCCGTGCCCACGATTAATCCTTCCTGGGCAAGGCTCTCCCTGGTCAGGATGGCAGCCAGTCCGAAATCGACGATTTTGGCCCGACCACGGCTGGTGACCATGATGTTGGATGGCTTGAGGTCCCGGTGAATTATTCCCCGCCCGTGGGCCTCGGCCAGCCCGTCGCTGATCTGGATGGCCAGTTCCAGGGCCTCTTCCACCGGGAGGCGGCGGTTCTTGAGGTAAGCTTCGAGAGTTCCGCCTTCCACGAATTCCATGATGATGTAGGGCTGGTCCTGAAATTCGTCAACACCGTAAATGGTCACAATATGGGGATGGTTGAGCTGGGCTACGGTCTGGGCTTCTTCCCGAAACCTTTTCCGCCAGTCCGGATTCTGGCACAGGTCCCCGGCCAGAAATTTCAGGGCCACCTTGCGGTCCAGGTCCCGGTCATAGGCCAGGTAGACCGTGGAAAAAGCTCCGAGTCCCAGGACTTCCTGGATTAGGTAGCGCTTGATTTCGGTCCCCGCCGGCCATAATTCTGCGGTCAGGGTCTTTTCAATATCATCCCCGCTCTTACTTTGCTTCATTATCCGATACTATAGACAACGGTTGTTAAAGTCAACAGAAATATTCAGCGACGAGGGTTGCCCCGGCCTGGCTTTTTCTGTAAATTATTCTGGAAGACTGAAGAAAGGGAGGAGAGCGGCCATGCCGATCTATGAATTTCGCTGCCAGGACTGCCGGCGAAAATCTTCCTTTCTTATTCTTTCGGTGCACTCCAGGTTCGAGCCCCGCTGCCAGCACTGCGGCAGCCTGAAACTGACCAGGCTGATTTCCCGGGTGGGGGTCCTGAAGTCCGAGGAAAGTCGCCTGGAGAGCCTGGCCGATCCCTCGAAGCTGGGAGACCTGGACGAGAAGGACCCGAAAAGCCTGGCTCGCTGGATGAAAAAGCTGGGCCGGGAGATGGGCGAAGAGGTGGGACCGGACTTTGAAGAAGAGGTCGACCGGGCGGTAGAGGAGGCCGAAAGGGAAAAGGCCGGGGAAGAGGGCGAAGCTGGCCTGGATGATTCCGACCTCTGAGGATAGCGCGGGGACTGGCCCGGTGTTCGAAATAGAGTCTGGCAATTAATCGAGGCGAGGAGAACTTATATGGAATTTGTAATCGCTTTCGTCCTGGGGGCGATTTTTGGTGCGTTGCTGGTATTGCTGGTTAATCACCTGCAGAAACAGCGGGCCAGGGAACTGGCCCAGGAGCTGGTCAACCAGACCCAGCAGCAGAAAATGCAGGAGCTGGAAATGCTCCTGGGGCGGGTCAAGGATGCCTTTGGCTCTCTTTCCATGGATGCCCTGAAAAGGAACACCGAGGAATTCCTGAAGGTGGCTAACGAGGTCCTCGGCCGGCAGACCAAGACCGGCGAGCTGGAATTGGAGGGCAAGAAAAAACTGATCGACCAGACCCTGGAGGGAATGAAGGCCGACCTGCTCCGGGTGCAGACCCTGATCACGGAATTTGAAAAAGACCGGGCGGCCAAGTTCGGGCAGCTGGAAAGCCATTTGAGCCAGGCCATGGAGCAGACCAAGCGGCTCCAGGAAACTACCGAACAGCTCCGGCGGGCCCTGGCCGGCTCCAAGCAGCGCGGCCAGTGGGGAGAGAGGATGGCCGAGGACATTCTGCGGCTGATGGGTTTTGTCGAGGGAATCAACTACGAAAAACAGCAGGCCCTGGACAGCGGCCAGAACCGGCCCGATTTCACCTTTTACCTGCCGCAGGAACGGAAGATCAACATGGACGTGAAATTCCCCCTGGATAACTACTTAAAATACCTTGAAGCCCAGGGAGAAAACGAGAAGGAAAATTTCAAGCGGTTGTTCCTGAGAGATGTCAGGGAGCGGATCAAGGAAGTCACCGGCCGCGATTATATCGACCCCGGCGAAAACACCCTGGATTACGTCCTGGTCTTCATTCCAAACGAACAGGTCTATGCCTTCATCAACGAACACGACCGGGGGCTGCTGGACGAAGCCCTGCAGAAGAAAGTCATCCTGTGTTCTCCCATCACCCTGTACGCGGTGCTGGCCATCATCCGCCAGGCCATGGAAAATTTCAACCTGCAGAACACCGCCGGCCAGATAATGAAACTGCTGGAATCTTTCTACAAGCAATGGCAGATGTTCGTCAAGTCCCTGGAAAAGATGGGGAAAAAGATTTATGAAGCCCAGCAGGAATACGAAAGCCTGAGCACAGTCAGGAAAAACCAGCTGGAGAAACCCCTTCGCCAGATTGAAAGTCTCAAGAAACAGGTCGGCCCTGGATTCATGGAGGGTGAAGCCCTGCTGATCGAGGCAGAAATGGTGGAAGGTGAGGTAACGGCAGATGGCCAGCCTGGACCGGATGAGAACTCCGGCGCTAAGGAAAAATGATCATCTCGTTCTCATATCACATCATCTAATTTTGCCTGCCGGGTTTATGGCTTAAGACAGGTCGAAGCAGACCAAGCGACTCAAAGAAAGAAGTGGAGGCAGTATAACCTGATGAGGGAATTGGTGCACGACAATTGATTTATGGATTATTGTCAGAAGATCGGAATAATCATGAAGGGCTAAAACATAATGGACCGGCACCGGCCAGACCCGTTCACTTCAACAGCCGAAAATTATGGTCGTAAGACATGGGCCAGCACAGGCTGACCTTTAGTTTTATTTTTCTTTGCTGACCTCGGGCTTTCGTAAGAGCAGCAGGACGGCGGTGGAAACAAGGCATAAGATACCGGCCACCACGAAGGCCCGGCGGTAATCGCCTACCAGGAGCGACCTGACGGTTTCTTCCTGGGCGTCTCTTATTTCCCTTATCTTGACGATGGCCTGGGTCTTCATCAGGGCCGCGGCCAGGTAGGGCCCCAGCAGACCGCCCACACCATAGGCGCTGAACATCCAGCCGTAGTTGGCCCCGTAATGTCTGGTCCCAAAATAATCCGCGGTGACGGCCGGAAAGACGGCCAGGAAGCCGCCGAAACACAGGCCGACCAGGGAGATGCCGGTCAGAAACAGGGAATAAGGTTTAAGGGCATTGAAGGCCAGCATGGTCAGGCCGCAAAGCAGGAACATGGCAATCAGGGTGTTCTTGCGCCCGGCCACGTCGGAAACCTTTCCCCAGACAATCCGGCCCAGTGAATTAAATATGGCCAGGATGGAGACGGCCATGGCTCCGGCCGAGGCAATCCGGTTGAAGGTGGCCGAATCCAGTCCCGAGGTCAGGCCGGACAGGGCAAAAGACTGCCAGATGGGTGAGGCTTTCATGATTATCATCAGCCCGGCGGCGCAGCCGGTAAGATAGATTCCCCAGAGCAGCCAGAACTGCCAGGTGCGGAACATCTCCGAGGGTGCGAAATCCACCTTGAGATGGCTGGTGGCCGCGGTCTGGGCCGGTGGAGTCCATCCGGCCGGACAGTATCCCGGCTCCGGGTTTTTGAGCAGCAGTGCTCCCAGGGTGATGGTTATGAGGAAGATTATTCCCAGGACCATAAAGGTATTGAAGAGCCCGACCTGGGGCAGGGAAAAAAGGTTCTTTCCAAAAAGCTGGTAGGGGCCGCCGGTAATCAGGGCCTTGGCCAGCGGAGCGAAGAAAAATGCACCGGCTCCGAAGCCGGCCACGGCCAGCCCGGTGATCAGGCCCCTCTTATCCGGAAACCACTTGACGCAGGTGGCTATCGGACAGACATAAGCGGCTCCGATGCCCAAACCGCCGATAACAGAGTAGGTGATAATCAACCAGACCAGGGCCGGTCCCGGGGCAAAGCCGGCCGTGAACCTGGCCAGGATCAGGCCGGAACCGAGCATCAGGCCTCCGGCGATGGCCACCGGCCTGGGCCCAATCTTATCCTGAACTCTTCCGGCCACGATGACGGCCAGGGCAAAGCAGGCCAGTATTATCTGGGCCGGAAGGGTGACCTGGGTTTCCTTCCAGGAGGGGAAATGGGTCAGAAGGGGAGTCTGGAAAACGCTCCAGATGTAGACTGCTCCCAGGCTGACCTGGATGATGAGAGCTCCGAGGACTACCAACCACCTGTTCTTCATTGTTACCTTCCTGATGTCAATTTTCAGACGCGGGGACCGAAGATCCTGGTCCCCAGGCGCACCCTGGTGGCCCCTTCTTCGATGGCCACCCGGTAAGAATTGGTCATGCCCATTGATAGAATATTTGGCTCGGCGCCGGGCAGGTTAAGCGCTTTCAGCTGTTCGAAAAGCTGCCGGGTCAACCGGAAGTAGGGCCTGGCCTCTTCCGGGTCTCCCTCGAAAGGCCCCATGGTCATCAGCCCGCGCAGTTTAAGGTTTGGCAGCCCGGTTATGGCCCGGGCCAGTGGCTCGACTTCTTCCGGCAGGGCACCGAATTTCTGAGGCTCCCGGCCGGAGTTGACTTCGATCAAAACCGGCATGATTTTTCCGAGCGGGGCACAGCGCTTGTTAATTTCCGCGGCCAGTTCCAGGGAATCCACCGTTTCTATGATGTCAAAGATTTCCACGGCCTTCTTCACCTTGTTTTTTTGCAGGTGACCGATGAACGACCACTGGACCTTTTTTCCGATAACGAGGAAGGCTTCAGCCGCCTCCTGGACATAATTTTCACCGATTATCCTGATTCCCGCTTCGATGGCGGCCAGGATCTTTTCCGGCGGCTGCTGTTTGGCTGCGGCTACCAGTTCCACTCCCGAAGGGAGTTCCTTTAGGAGCTCCCTGACGTTTTCTTTTATGTGCTCCAGGCTTATTTCACTCATGGTTTTATTTTGGACCCGACAGAGTGGAATTATACTGGAACTGTGTTTGCGCCTCAAGGCAAATATCAGGCAGGAGACAGCTATCGGGGTTGGCGGAGCAATGTCATCTCGATTTAATGCTGGGAATCAACAAGCCCTTTACCCGGCGCGAAATTAAAAATGAAAACCCTGGCCGGGAAATAAAGTTTTTTTCTTTCGTGGCGGTGATCAACATGTCTTATGTGGCAGGAAAGGGCGGAACAAGGAAGAAAGGCAGGGTTGAGTCGGTCCGATGGCCGGGAAAGGCAGCGAGTTTGTCATTTCTCTAAATAGGGCGATTGAGGACTTGAAGAAGGCAGGGCATTAAAATAAGATTATTGAAGAAAGTCAGCCCGGGCTTGCCGGAAGGTTGAAGGAGCACAGGCCATGAACATCAGAGAGCAGATTGAGGAAATGGAAAAGAAGAATCTGTCACCCCGGGCCTGCTTGAGCTCCAAGAGCAAGGGGCGTCTCCGTTCGGAACAGCCCCATCCCATTCGCACCGCCTTCCAGCGGGACCGGGACCGGATCATACACTGCAAGTCCTTCCGCCGACTTAAACACAAGACGCAGGTTTTCCTGTCTCCTTTTGGCGACCATTACCGCACCCGGCTGACCCATACCCTGGAGGTATCACAGATAGCCAGAACCATCGCCCGGGCCCTTCGCCTGAATGAAGACCTGACCGAGGCCATAGCCCTCGGCCATGACCTGGGGCATACCCCCTTCGGCCATGCCGGGGAAGAAACTCTGGATAGCCTCCTTCCCGGTGGATTCTGCCATTATGAGCAGAGTCTCCGGGTGGTGGATAAGCTGGAGTACGAGGGCAAGGGGCTTAACCTGACCCTGGAAGTCCGCGACGGAATCTGCAAGCACTCCAAGGGCCGCGGGGAGATCCTGGACGATGACCCGGAGAGCATGCCGGCTACCCTGGAGGGCCAGGTGGTCAGGATTTCTGACGTGATTGCCTACGTCAACCACGACCTGGATGATGCCATGAGGGCGGGGTTGATCAGGGAAGAGAGCATCCCGTCCAGGCTGACCGATATCCTGGGCAAGCATCATGCCACCAGGATAGACCGCCTGGTGATGGACGTGGTGGAAACCAGCTTGAAGAACAGGCTGGAAAGGATTGCCATGAGCCAGAAGATATACCAGGCCCTGATAGACCTCAGGGATTTTCTCTATGAGCGAGTTTATCTCAACCCGGCGGCCCGGGCCGACCTCACCAAGACCGGAAAAATAATCAGGGAGCTTTTTGAATATTTCCAGAAGAACCCGGGAGAATGGATTAAAGATTATCCCAAGGGGGATCCGCTCGAAAGACGGGTGGCCGATTTTATTGCCGGAATGACCGACCGCTATGCCCTGGACATCTACGAGAAAATCTTTCTGCCTGGAACCAGGTTTTGAACTGTCTCGCCCCGGGGCTTAAGGGCCGCGGGACTTGATCATGAACAGCCGGTAAAAAGCCTACAGACTTTCATTTTATCAGTTATAATTAGCCGAAGACCCGGGCCCGAGTTGAATCAGGAATCAGTAAAGATTACTGCGGCCCGGAATCATATTTACCCATCTGGATTCATGAAGAACGTGGTATGGATTAATTCCACGGCTCTTGGCTCTAATTAAGAAAGATGGGGGGACGTTGTCGGCCTGATAGACAGCCTTATTTCGTTCTGGTATATTTTAGCTTATTAACCTGGTTCAAGAGCAGAACTCCTGGAGAGAAGCGATGGTTGCGGCAGCCACTCCTTTGCTTGAAGTAAAAAATCTATCAAAATCCTTTAATTCTTTTCAGGCTGTAAAATCAGTTTCCTTTGACCTTTACCCCGGGGAAATTCTGGGGATGCTCGGTCCGAACGGCGCCGGAAAGACCACTATAATCCACATGCTGCTGGGTCTGACTTCACCTACTTCCGGCGAAATCCGAATTTTCGGCCTGGATCCTTCCCGGCCAAGGCAGCGGGAAAAAATCCTCAGGCGCATGAATTTTTCTTCCACCTACGTGGCCATGCCTTATTCTCTGACCCTCAGGGAATCGCTGATGGTTTTTGCCAGGCTTTACGGTGTCAAAAAAGCCAGGTCAAGGATAGACCTCCTGGTTGAGCAGTTCGAGTTGAAGGATGTGGTCGACCGCCCGGTGAGGACCCTCTCCTCGGGACAGATGACCAGGCTCAACCTGGCCAAGGCCTTCATTAATGAGCCGGAGATTCTTCTGCTGGACGAGCCGACGGCCAGCCTGGACCCGGACATTGCCGACAGGACCAGGACCTATCTTCTGGAGATGAAGCGCACCAAGAGGATGGCCATTCTCTACACCTCGCACAATATGCAGGAAATGGAGGAGATATCCGACCGCCTGCTCTTCCTGCACCACGGCGAAATCATTGCCCGCGGAACGCCCGACGACCTGGTGGCCAGGTTCAGGGGGGAGGACCTGGAGGATGTCTTTCTCAAGGTGGCCCGGGAGGTGCGGCCATGAAACCGTACCGCATCTCGGCCATGTTTCTGCGCCATATCTATCTCTACAAGCACAGCCTGACCAGGCTGGTGGAGATTTTCTACTGGCCGTTGCTCGACCTCCTGGTCTGGGGTTTTGTCAGCCTGTACATTACCAAGCTCTCGGCTGAAGGAAACTCAACACCCAACTTTCTGGGCATATTCCTGGGAGCTCTGATTCTCTGGGACATTCTCTTTCGCTCTCAGCAGGGAATTTCCGTTTCCTTCCTGGAAGAAGTCTGGGCCCGGAATTTCCTCAACCTGTTCGTCAGCCCTTTGACCATAGGGGAGTACCTGGCTTCGCTGATGATGGTGGCCGTGTTCAAGGTGGTGGTGGTTTTCCTGATCAGCTCGCTCCTGGCCTGGCTCCTTTATTCCTTCAACCTGTTCATAATAGGCATGTACCTGCTGCCGTTCATGATCTGCCTGGTGATACTGGGCTGGGCCATAGGCATCCTGACCACCGGTCTTATCCTGCGCTTCGGGCAGCAGGCCGAGGTCCTGGCCTGGGGCGTGGCCTTTCTCTTTCAGCCCATCTCGGCCGTCTTCTATCCGGTTTCCGTCCTGCCGAGATTCCTGCAGAAGGTAGCCCTGGCCATTCCGGCTTCCTATGTCTTTGAAGGTATGAGATCCATCATCTTCGGCCGGACTTTTCCTGTCGGCCACCTGGTCAAGGCTTTTGGTCTGGACCTGGTTTACCTGTCGCTGGCCCTGTTCTTTTTCTTCAGGATGTTCCGGCAGGTTAGGGCCAAAGGCCTTCTGGCCAAGATGGGGGAATAGCCGGGATACCGGTTGGAAGAAAAATAATCAGCTACAAGGCTTTGCCCCCAGGTTTTATCCTTCGGCTGGTAATTAACTTGCCGCCTTGAATCAACCCGTTAAAGCAGATAACCCGATTGGCCATCTGGTCCCATTCCGGGGAAATTATTAATTTTAAGTTTTTTGCCTTGAGAGTGGCTGCTTTTCAAAATATAATGAAAGCTAAATTTTTTTGGGAGTCAAATGATGTCATCAATATCCGTCCTGGAAAAAATCGCCAAGCGCCTGAGGATTCATTCTCTGAAGATGACCACGGTGGCCGGCTCGGGGCACCCGACCACCTGCCTGTCATCGGCCGAAATCATGGCCTGTCTCTTTTTCCACGAGATGCGCTATAACCTTAAAGATCCGTATGCGCCGGAAAACGACGAATTTGTGCTGTCCAAGGGACACGCCGCCCCCATCCTCTGGGCGGCCTATGCGGAAGCGGGTATTATTCCCGCGGACACGCTTCTTGACCTTAGAAAAATCAGCAGCGACCTTGAAGGCCATCCGACACCGCGGATGCCCTGGGTTAAAGCCGCCACCGGTTCCCTTGGCCAGGGATTATCGGTGGGGGTGGGCCTGGCCCTGGCCCAGAAACTGGCCGGGGTGAAGGCCAGGACCTTTGTCCTGATGGGTGACGGTGAATGCGCCGAGGGAGCGGTCTGGGAGGCAGCCAATGCCGGCCGGGAACTGCAGCTCGGTAACCTGGTGGCCATAGTGGACATCAACCGGCTGGGTCAATCCGACCCGACCATGCACCAGCACGATGTCCAGGCCTATGCCAGGAAGTTCAAGGCTTTTGGCTGGGATGTTTTCACGGTTGACGGCCATAAGATTCAGAAGATTCTCGAAGCCCTGGCCGCGGCCAGGAAAGGCTCGAATCCCAAGGTCATCCTGGCCAGGACGGTCAAGGGCAAGGGAGTTTCTTTTGTCGAGGATAAGAACGGCTGGCACGGCAAGCCGCTCAAGCCGGAAGAGCTGGAAAAGGCCCTGGCCGAGCTGGGGCCAATGCCCGAGGTTGAAGCCCGGAAATACGTTAAATGCCGGGAAAGAGCCAGAGCTCCGAAGTGGACCGATTCTCTTGATTTCTCGCTGCCGGATTATAAAGAGAAAACAGCCACCCGGCTGGCTTACGGGATCGCCCTGGAAAAACTGGGCCGGGTCAATAACCGGGTGGTGGTGGTCGATGGCGACGTCAAGAATTCCACCTACGCCGACCGCTTTTTCGCCTCTTTTCCCGGGCGTTCTTTCCAGTCTTTTATAGCCGAGCAGAACATGGTGGGCATGGCCATGGGGCTTGCGGCCAGGGGCTTCCTGCCCTTTGTGGCCACCTTTGCTGCCTTTCTGACCAGGGCTCATGACCAGATAAGGATGGCTGCCTATTCATTTTCCAACGTCAAGTTCTGTGGCTCGCACGTCGGGGTCAGCATAGGTGAAGACGGCCCGTCGCAGATGGGCCTGGAAGACCTGGCCATGTTTCTGCCCATTCCCGGTTGCCTGGTCCTGTATCCGTCGGATGCGGTCTCAGCCGAGAAGTGCGTCAGGGAAGCGGCCAAGTACCGGGGTTTGGTTTACATCCGGACCACCAGGCCGGCCACGCCAGTTCTCTATAAGCCGGAGGAAGAGTTCCCGGCCGGTGGAGCCAAGGTTCTGCGCCGGAGCGACAGTGATGCCGCGACTGTCATCGGGGCCGGGATTACCGTTCACGAAGCGCTCAAGGCTTATGACCAGCTGAAGAAAGATGGCATTAATATAAGGGTTATCGATGCCTACTCGGTGAAACCGATCGACCGGGAGACCATCGTAAGTTCGGTGGCCGAAACCGGGGGCCGGGTGGTGGTGGCCGAGGACCATTTCGAGCAGGGTGGCCTGGGAACGGCCGTGGCCCTGGTTCTTCCGGACAAGAAGTCCTGGAAACACCTCTGCGTGCGTGAGCTGCCGCGTTCTGGAAAGCCGGAAGAATTGCTGGCCAGGTACGAGATAGATGCCGCCTCCATCGTCAAGGCGGTCAAATCGCTGTTGTGAGTTCTGGCCACCGGGCCCGGTGAAGAGGTCTATCCGGGAGAACTAAGATAAGTGCTGCCGTGAAAATTCAGTCCGGCTGGTTAGTTAAAATATGAAAAGTTCTCCGTGGCTCAGATTTCTAAGGGCCGGGTATAGAGGGCAGGTAATTATCGGGCTATCCCGGAACCCGGACCAGGCCAGGCAAAAAATTTGCCCGGTCACAGGTATGATAAAGTCCTCAAGGCTGGAAATTTAACAGAAAGGGTTGACCATGTACGGAAAGATCAACCAGGAAATTATAAAAGAGCTCGTGGCAATCTCCGGAGAAAACAACGTTCTGAGCTGCCAGGATGAAGTCTGCGGCTATGCTTACGATGAATACGTTTCTCAGCTGGCCGGTTGCTCTCCGGAAGTGGTGGTCAGGCCGGGCAGCACCGGTGAAGTTTCAGCCATTCTCAAGCTGGCGGCCGAACACAGGATCCCGGTGACTCCGCGGGGCGGGGGAACGGGTCTGGCCGGTGGTTGCGTGCCGGTTCATGGGGGAATTGTCCTGTCCATGCAGAGAATGAACCGGTTCCTGGAGCTGGACCGCAAGAACCAGCTGGCCGTGGTCGAGGCTGGAATTACCCTCGGGGAGTTCATCCAGGCGGTGGAAAGGGAAGGCTTTTATTTCCCGCCCCACCCGGGCGATGAGGGGGCCATGTTCGGCGGGATGATTGCCACCAATGCCGGGGGCAGCCGGGCGGTCAAGTATGGAAGTATCAGGAATTACATCCGCGGGCTGGAAGTGGTCCTGGCTGATGGCCGGGTAATCCATCCAGGGGGCAAGTTGATCAAGAACTCCACGGGCTACAACCTGGTCAACCTGTTTATCGGCTCGGAGGGCACCCTGGGTATCATCACCAGGGCCATCGTCCAGGTGATGAGCCGGCCGACTTTTCTCCGGACCATGGTCATTCCCTTCAACAGCATTGAACAGGCCATAGATAACGTGCCCCTGATATTTGAAAAAGGGATAGTACCCATGGCCGTGGAGTTTGTCGGGCTGGATGTCATCAGCCTCAGCGAGCGCCACCTGAACCTCAGCTGGCCCAGCCACCAGGGGGAAGTTCACCTGATGGTCATTGTGGATTCTCCTTCGGAAGATGACCTCGGCCGGCTGACCGACCAGATAGCCGACGTGGTCCTGGAAAACGGGGCCATCGATGTTTTCGTGGCCGATACCCCGGCCAAGCAGGCCGAGGTCCTCAAGATTCGCTCGGAGATCTATGAGGCCATCAAGAAGGAAACCGTGGACATCCTGGACATCTGCGTACCGCGTTCCGAAATTCCGGGCCATGTCAGGAAAATCCAGGAGGTGGCCAGGAAGTATGACCTGTGGCTCCCGGTTTTCGGTCATGCCGGGGACGGCAACGTCCATTCCCACCTGATGAAGGCCCGGTATGAGAATGGGCAGATGGTGCCGCTCAACCTGGAAGAAATTAAGGACAGGCTGGAAGCGGCCAGGCAGGAGCTTTTCCGAGATGCCGGTCTTCGGGGCGGTGTCATTTCGGGTGAACATGGAATAGGGCTCTATAAGAAGAAATACTTGCCACTGTCGCTGGAGCCCGCCCAGATCGAGCTGATGAAGAGAATAAAGCAGGCTCTGGACCCCCTCCACATCCTTAATCCGGGCAAAATATTCGATTAAAGAAACGGAAGGGAATACCCAAGATATTTCCTGATCTTTTTCCCGGCCTGAGCCTGGCTCCCGATGGTCGGCCGGCCTGAGGTCAATAGAGGCCGGCCAGGATTCAAGAAAAAAGATCCCCTAAAACCACAGGGCATCTTTTCTCCTGAAATTGGTTGCCTGTTCATAAGCGGGGCAATCATATGAAGGCAAAAACACCGAAAAAACAGGGCCCGGGTCCGGGGAAAAATATTTGTTGAAATCATCATGATTTTGCGTTAAATAAAAAAGGCAGGCTATTTACAGGGGAATAAATAGCATTCGGAGGTTATGATGGACTTTGAAAGAATAACTGAAATCTTTGTCCTTCTGGAGAATAAACCTTCAGTGCTGGGCGAGCTTCTTTGCCAGCTGGCCGAGAACGAGATAAACGTTGAAGCCATCGGGGTCTTCCAGGATTCAGCCAAGATATATACCAAGAACCTTAACAAGGCCATCAAGGTCCTTAACAAGCTGAACTACACCACCGACATGCGTGATGTCCTGCTCATCCATCTGGACAACAAACCCGGGGCCCTGGGAGAGGTAGCCACCAGGATCGGCGATGAAGGGATAAACATAGAGTACTGCTACGGGACCCTGAGCCAGACCGGCGACAGGGTGGCCGTGGTCATGGATGTCTCCAACATCGACCGGGCAATGAAGATCCTGGAAAGCATGGCCCAGAAGCCCTGACCTGTTCCTGGCCCGTTTACAAATCGCATTTTTCGGCTAAAATGAATTAATCGGGAGGAAATTAAGATGTTTTATTTTGATTATACTTTCTGGCTGTTGATTCCAGCCCTGATCTTTGCCCTGTATGCCCAGAGCAAGGTGAAAAGCACCTTCACCCGGTTCAGCCAGGTTTCCTCCGCTTCCAGGCTGACCGCGGCCGAAGCCGTTTCCGAAATCCTACGCTACAGCCCGGCCAGCGATGTCCAGATCGAGCGGGTGCCCGGGCACCTGACCGACCATTATGACCCGCGCAAAAAGGTGTTGCGTCTTTCTGACAGTGTCTATCACAGCACTTCCATCGCCGCCCTGGGGGTGGCCGCCCATGAGGCCGGTCATGCCATCCAGCATGCCCAGAAGTATTCTTTCCTGATGATGCGCAATGCCTTCTACCCGATTGCCAGCATCGGGTCCAACCTGGCCTTCCCGCTGTTTTTCATTGGCCTGATTTTCAGCGGCGGCGGGACCAAGGTCTTGATGGACATCGGCATTCTCCTGTTCAGCGCAGCCGTCCTGTTCACGGTAATCACCCTGCCGGTGGAATTCGATGCTTCCAGGAGGGCCCTGGCCATTCTCCGGGAACGCGGCTTTCTGAATGCGGCTGAGCTGAATGGGGCCCGCTCCGTGCTCAAGGCCGCGGCCATGACCTACGTGGCCTCGACGGCCATGGCAGCCATCCAGCTGCTGCGAATGATTTTAATCCGCCAGTCCCGCGATTAGTTAGCGTGAAAAACGCGGTCTCTGGCCAGGATTAGAGGCCTTGATTCCAAGTAGATATTTTACCCGAACATTGACCCGGGCCAATCTTCCAAAAGCCTGCTTCAATTGTTGATACAGGACCGGTTCCGTGATCCTGCAATGTAGTCTTAATTGTACCCTGATCAGCTAAAGCAAGAATATTCTGTCCCAAGTCCACGGAAATTTATTTATTTTTTCTGTCCCGCCCTGTCTGGCCTGACTCCCACTTGTGTTGTCTAAAATATGTACTTCCATCATGCGGTTAAGCCGAATGCCCGATTCAGGACCAATCGAAAAATTTCCCTTCAAAAATTAAGTTGACGGGAATTTTTCAGGGTGGTAAAAAGTTAAAATAAATGAAACGAGAAGGAGGTTTTTAAGATGCCTAAAATAAATAAGCCGGCCATCGTCATTATGATTCTGCTCATATGTTCTCTGACAGCCCTGGCCCAAACCCCGCCCGAGAAATTCCTCGGACACAAACCGGGTGCCGACCGCCAGCTGGCTGATTACAACCAGATTAAGGCCTATTTTGAGCTGCTTGACAAAGAATCGTCCCGGCTGACCCTGGTCAACATCGGGAAGACCACTCTGGGCAAGGACATGGTCATGGCCATCATCACCGACGAAGAAAACATGAAAAATCTTGACCGCTATCGGGACATTGCCCGCCGGCTCAAGGAAGCGCGCGGACTGAGCGAGGACCAGGCCAGGCAGCTGGCCCGGGAAGGAAAGACCATCTTGCTCATAACCTGTTCCCTTCACTCCACCGAGATTGCCGCTTCCCAGATGTCCATGGAGCTGGCCTATGACCTGGTGACCGGAAAGGGCTTTTTCGATGTCAACCGGGCCCTGAAGGATGTAATTTTATTGCTGGTGCCAACCATAAACCCCGACGGCCACCAGATGGTAGTTGATTGGTATCGCAAATATCTCGGGACCAAATTTGAAGGCAGTAACATGCCGTGGCTATATCATCCCTACGCCGGGCATGATAACAACCGCGACTTCTTCATGTTCAACCTGGCCGAGACCAGGGCGGTGACCAGGGTGCTCTACCATGACTGGTTTCCCCAGATACACATCGACGAACACCAGATGGGCTCAAACGGAGCCCGTATCTTCGTCCCACCCTTCATGGATCCGCCGCTACCCAACGTCCAGCCGCTCCTGTGGCGCAGTGTCAACCTCTGCGGAATAAACATGGCCTACGACCTGCAGAAACATGGTTATAAGGGCGTGGTTCATGGCCGGAGCTATACCGGCTGGTGGATCGGGGCCTGCGACGACACCTCCTGGCTGCACAACGTGATCGGGCTGCTGAGCGAGGCGGCCTCGGTGCGGCTGGCCAGCCCCATTTATATTGAGCCCACCGAAGTTCCGAATGAATATTATGAGAAGCGCATGGATTTCATCGACCCCTGGCCGGGTGGCTGGTGGCGGCTACGCGACATCGTGGATTACGAGCTGGTCCTGTCCAAGAGCCTGCTCAAGACGGCCTGGATGCACCGCGAGGATTTCCTGTTCAATTCATACTTGATGGCCAAGCAGAGCATAGAAGTCCGCGAGAAGAATCAGCCCTATGCCTTTGTCATTTCCAAGGATCAACCGGATTACCTGACTGCCCTGAAGATGGTCGAAATACTCCAGTTTGGCGGGGTGGAAGTGCACCAGGCCACCAGGGATTTCATAGCCGACGGGAAATACTTCCCGGCCGGTTCCTTTGTGGTCCTGACCGCGCAGCCCTACAAGGCTTATGCCTGGGCCCTGCTGGAAAGACAGAAGTACCCGGACCTGAGACAGTACCCGGGCGGTCCGCCAGTTCCGCCCTACGATAATGCTGCCTGGACACTGCCGCTTCAGATGGGGGTTCGCTGCGAACAGATAGATAAACCGTTTGAAGTGCCACTGACCATGGTTGCCAAGGTAGAATACCCGAAGTCCGCGGTGCCAGATTCTGCCTATCTCCTGCTCGACCCGCGGCTGAATGCTTCCTACGCGGTGGCTTTCGGTCTCCTCAAAAATAAAGCGGAAGTCTGGAGGTCAAAGACAGAGGTAAAAAGTTCCGAAGGAGTCCTGCCTCCGGGAACTTTTATCGTCAAGAATTCCGTCGAAGCCAGGAAAACCCTGGACAACCTGCTGGCCAGATGGCCGGTTCCGTTGAAGGGGCTTTCTGATATAAGCGGGCTGGATAAAGCCGCCGTTAAGTTCCCACGCCTTGCCATCTACCAGTCCTGGCGTGGCAACATGGACGAAGGCTGGACCAGGTACATGCTGGATGACCTGGGCCTGGAATACACCGTTCTCCACAATAAAGATTTCAAGGGCACGAAGGACAAAAAGGTTAACCTTAAATCGAACTTTGACGTGCTGATCTTCGCCAGTGAAAATGTTGACGTCATCAAGACCGGTCGCCCCGGTCAGCAGTCTGAATTCGCCCGCTTCTTCAGGGCCGGGACCACTCCACCCGAGTACGAGGGCGGCATTGACAAAGAAGGGGTGGACGCGGTCAAGGCCTTTGTGGAAGAGGGCGGCATGTTGGTCACCCTGAACCAGGCCACAGAACTGGCTACCCGGGAACTGGGTGCCCCGGCCAGGAATGCCCTGAGCGGAGTTGACCGCACCAGATTCTTCTGTCCCACCTCCATTCTCAGGCTCAAGGTGGATAATACTTCACCGCTGGGCTTTGGTTTTGAGGAAGAAGTCGGGGCCATCTTTTCCCAGAGCCTGGCCTTCGAGACCTGGACCCCGCCCGTCGACTGGGACCGAAAGGTTGTGGCCTATTATCCAGAAGATGGCCTCCTGATGAGCGGCTGGCTGCTCGGTGAGGATTACCTGGCCCGGAAAGCGGCGGTGGTGGATACCAGGCTCAAGAAGGGACATATTGCCCTGATTGGAATTCGGGCTCAACACCGGGCCCAGAGTCATGGCACCTACAAGTTCCTGCTGAATGCCATTTTCTACCCGGAAGGAATGTAAGAATAGATGCATATAAGCTGAGAAACAGAATTATTGTGGCCGGGTGGGCAGGCCGAGAAAGATTTGCTCCTGCTGACTGCTATAACAATAAGATGGCGGCAACCTGAATGGCCGCGAAACGAAATTCGGCGGCTATGGCGGTGGCTAACCAGGACAGGGTTCGTGTTCTTAACGACGGCGAAGCCAGCTCGGCTCTTATTTCAAGGCTTATTAAATCACCTGGATAAATTTTGGGAAAAAAAGTTAGGTTGCGGGAGGTTTGATTATGACCATCGAGAAGCGAAAGGGCATTATTAAAGCCGGTTTTATTTTTATCAGCGTGATCTGCTGGCTGGCGGGCCCGGCCCTGGCCAAAGATGTCTTCCGTGGACGGATGTTAACGGAGAGAGCGCCGATAGAACCGCCGGCCGTGGAAATATTGATCGAAGTGGACTCCTGGACAACTCCCGATGAGGTAATGCAGTTTAGTGAGGCTATGGCCGGGTCAGGAGTCGAAGCTTTTTTGAATTTATTTAAGGCCACTAAAAAAGGTGCGGTCCGCTTCCTGTATGCCCGGGGATATAACCTCACCATTCATATGGCTCAGGTTCAGCAGGAAGAGGATGGAAAGAAAAAAGTAATCCTGGTTTTCCGGCGGGAGCCCTGGTCGCAGGGGACTCAGCTCGGCATCGGCCGCTACTATTTTATGGTAATGGAGCTCAGACTGAATGAAAAAGGGAAGGGGGAAGGCCGGTTCTATGAGGATGCCCAGATTCAGTTTGATGTGACCAACGGGCGAGTTTTCCTGGAGACCTATGGGATTTCTCCCAAAATGATTCCGATGATCCAGGAAGTAAAGAAAAAATAAACATTAAACGACAATAAAATCTCAGTCTTTGCCCGATTACCCGGGTAAAATATGATATAATCAAGCTGGCAGCCGTGCTAAGCGGGGAGCTAGCGGTGCCCTGTACCCACAACCCGCTCCAGTGGGGCTGAATTCCCGGCCGAGGCCGCCAGTTTTCTGGCCAGGTTCGCTTTTCGGGGCGATGAAGGTTCGGGCCCTGCGCAAAGAGCCGGCCGCCAACCCCGCCAGGACCGGAAGGTAGCAACGGTAACGGTCAGGTTCTTGTGTGGCAGTCAGCCCGGCCGGAGCTTTCGGGGAGCGAAGCCCGCAGGGGATGAACGGTCGATGCCGGGTGCACGGCTGCTACTTTCTTTTTGATAAAGCCACAACTCAGACGAGTTCTTAATGATAATCAATCTGGTTTATCAATATGTGCCTTGTTCAGCCACAGAAGTCCTTTTTCGCGATGCTAACCAACGGTGCCTGTGGACAGGGTTTTTATTCAACATCTTATAAGATGATAACAACTTTAGAAGCGCCGGCTGAGCTTTTTATGTTTTTCCGGTTGTGGCCTATGTCTTTTCAAGAAAGTGGCCGGCCAATTTTTCTTGACTTGGGTGACAGGACAGGGTTAGACTGATAACAGGTCAAGGGCACGAAAGACATAGTTACTGGTATTTTTGAATCGGGCCAAACCTTGCCACCGGCAGAATTCTCTTGATTCCTTCCGGCGCCTGGGAAGTTATTAGATGAGCAGAGCCCTTTGTCAAGAGCTCAGCCCTGTGAGGTGGACCAGCCCATTCTTCTTGGCTCCGGCCGGATAGTGGCCATGTTCGGTCATCGTTGAGGGAGGTGGTCCTGATGATGTCCCGGGTGTCCCGTCTTCCCGGGTTCTGGTCATCTGTGGCTCTCCGCATAATGGGAAACAATGCAGCCAGAAAATCTGCGAGGGAAAATCTGTCCTCATCTCCATCAGGCCAGGGCAAATCATTTCGGCACAAATTCAGGCCCGGCCGGCACTGGTGGCTTTTCCTGGCGGCGATTGTTTTTGTGTGCTACTACCTCTTCCAGGTTTACTGCGTGTTGCTGGGGCCGAAGGTGCCCGGTTTTTGGATGCTCCCCGGTCAGGAGCGAGGCCTACTTAAAATTGAGGTCTCTCCAGGAACTCCGGCCGAAAGGGCCGGTCTAAGGACGGGAGACCTCCTCCTGTCGTTCGATGGATATCCGCTAAGAACGGTCACGGATTTTGGGGCCATGGTGGCCAACCTTGAAACCGGCCGAAGCCACAGCTTTGGTGTGGAACGTGGCGGACAGCGCCTTGAGTTTCTGGTAAAAGTCGAGCGGGTCAGGTCTGCCTCGCGAACCCCTTTTATCATCTGGCAGGCGGTCTCCTTTTTTTTGCTGATTACTGCCCTTTTTATAGCCTTTAAAAAACCGGGTGAACGGCTGGCCTTGCTGGGAGCCCTGGCCCTGGCTTCGTTGTCTATCAGCATGGCCTGGTGGGACTCGTTGCCCTGGGGAGGGGCGGCCATCTGGAGAAAACTTCCCATTCTGCTGGGTGCTCTTCTATGGCTGCCCAGATTGGCTTCATTTTCAGTCGGGCCGATCATGCTGACTTTTTTTGCCCTCTTCCCGCGTCCTTTGTTCCGCCGGTCCTGGCTGCTTCTGGCAATCTGGTTGCCCGCCCTGACCTGGGTGCCCGGTTATCTCATCTATGTCTTTAACCTGGTTTACAGGCCCGCTCAGGCCTTCGGTCATGAGATATTAGCTATTCGGCCGGTCAGGATACTTGGCCTGTATTTTCTGGCTTCCCTGCTGGCTTTGATCTTCAATTATTTCCAGCTTAAGGACCTGAATGAGAGGCGGCGTCTTCGGGTGTTATTGGTCGGGGGAGCCGTCGGAGTTCTCCCCGGTGTCTTGAGGTATATCATCTGGGAGTCGAACTGGCCGCCGGGTCTATTTCGCTGGCTGGCTTCCGGGGTGCCGGACGTTATGATTGCTGTGATATTTATATTCTTTCCACTTTCATTTGCTTATTCGATCTTAAAACATCATCTGCTTGACATCAAACTCCTCGTCCGTCAAGGCCTGCGGTATGCGCTGGCCAGGGGAGCCCTGCTGGCAGTCGTTCCCGTCCTGGGTATTGTCCTGGTTGCCGACCTCCTGGTTCACGGCAACCAGCCCTTCATTGAAATTCTTAAAATCAGGGGCTGGATATATCTGGTGGTGCTCGGACTGGCGACCGGCCTCCATTCCCAGCGGCAGCGCTGGGCGCGGGCCATCGACCGCAAGTTTTTCAGGGAGCAATACGATGCCCGACAGCTGCTGCGGGAACTGGCAATTGAATCAGCCCGGGCCAGGAGTTTCCCGTCCGCGGCCGAGGTGGCCGTGGTTCGTATAAGCCGGGCCCTACACCCGTCATTTGTCTCTGTCATGTACCGGGCTTCCGGTCAGAAAGCTTTCCTGTGCCTGGCCGTATCGCCCCCTGACTGGAATGTCCCCCCGATGGCGGCCGAGGGAAGTTTTGCCAGCAGGTTGCGTGCTGCCGACAGGACCCTGGACCTAACTCAGATTGAACTGCTGGCAGACGGGACTGTCAGCCAGCACCCTGGCTCCGCGACCGTAACCGCCACCAGGACCCTGGGCTCAACTCAAGACACGAGACCGACCGAATATGAAACGGAATGGCTTAGAGCGGCCAGTGCCAGCCTGCTGGTGCCGATAGGCATGAATCCTCATGGCAACGAGGCCATACTGGTTCTCGGTCAGAAGCTCTCAGAAGAGCCTTATACCAGAGAGGACCGGGAGCTGCTCGAGGCCGTGGCTTCCAACCTGGTTCTACCCCTGGAAAGGCAGTCTCGCCCAACGACGCCGAGCACCGGAGTATTTGAGGAATGCCCCCGGTGCGGGACCTGCTGGGATAGCGGCTCCAGCTCTTGTGAGCACGACGGAGCTTCTCTGACGATTGTCCCATTGCCGCGGACCCTGGCTGGAAGGTATCGGCTTGAACGGCGTCTGGGTACCGGGGGCATGGGTACCGTCTATGAAGCCAGAGATGGGGCCCTGGGTCGGAGAGTTGCGGTTAAGTTCCTGAGGGAAGATTATGTCCATAGTGCCGCCGCGGCCAGCCGCTTTGAACGTGAAGCCAGGGCCGCCGCGGCCCTTGACCATCCCAATGTGGTTTCGGTCTTTGATTACGGTGTCGAAGGTGGCACCAGGGCCTTCCTGGTTATGGAGCTGCTTCAGGGCTCAACTTTGCGCGATTATCTGTGGTCCCGGGGAAAACTGGAGCCGGAGTTTATCTTGGAAGTCTTCCGACAGGTCTGTCAGGCAGTCGGCTCCGCCCACAGGAATAGACTGATCCACCGCGACTTGAAGCCGGAGAATATTTTTATCTGTGCCGGGACGGAAGCGAAAGAAGTCCTGGTTAAGGTCCTCGATTTTGGCGTGGCCAAGTTTCTCGACCTGTCCGAGGACAGCGGGGCAGCTCAGGACCTGATGACCACTGCCTCCGGAGTTCTGGTGGGCACCCCGGCCTATATGTCCCCCGAACAACTCCTGGGTGAAAAGCCCTCGGTGACCTGGGATCTCTGGGCCCTGGCCGTTTCAGTTTACGAATCGCTGACCGGAAGCTTGCCCTTTCCCGTGAAAGACAGGGAAATGTGGCGCCGCTCGGTGCTGGCGGGTGAGTATGTTCCTCTGAATCAGAGACTCCAGGGGGTTACGGTCAGGCTGGAAGAGTTCTTTGCCCGGGCGCTGGCCGTTGACCGTTCGAAGCGCCCGGGTTCGGCTTCAGAATTCTTTAAACAACTGGAGCGGGCCCTGTCCTGAGATTCTGGACGGGCGTGCTCGTTTTTCCTGGAATTCTTATTAAGGCCAGCCTTGTGGCCTTCTTTTGTTTGTAAACATAATCACCCGTTGGCGGCGTATTATTAATCGAGCCTGGCGCTTTATAAAAAGACTTGTTGGGCGGGTCCATTTTTCATTAGAATTAGCCATAAGGCAACAGGATGCGAATCTTCGAGGGCAGGTTATGCTGGAGTTAAAAATGGTTACCAAAAAATATGGATATCTTAAGGCCGTGGACGGAGTGAGTTTTACGGTGCGGGCGGGGGAGTCGGTCGGCTACCTCGGCCCCAACGGGGCCGGTAAATCCACCACCATCAAGATGCTGGCCGGACTGCTTGAGCCGACTGAGGGCGAAATTTTCTATAACGGCCGAAATGTCTGGAAAAATCTGGTCTGGTTCAAGCAAAGGATTGGATATGTGCCGGAAGAACCGGCCATCTATTCCCATATGAGCGCCTATGATTACCTGCTGATGGTTGGCAGGCTGCGTGGACTTGAAGACTCCATTCTCAAGAGAAAGATCATGGGCTTCATGGAAATCTTTGACCTGTCGGGTGATGTCCATTCGGAGATTGCTTCCTTTTCCAAGGGCATGGTCCAGAAAGTGCTGATTTCGGCGGCCCTTCTTCATGACCCGGAAGTCCTGCTTCTGGACGAACCACTCTCCGGGCTTGATGTTACCACGGCCCTGGTGGTCCGGGAGCTGGTGCGCCGGTTGTCGGCCGAAGGCAAGCTGGTCATTTACTCATCTCATATTCTTGAAATCGTGGAGAAGGTGGCCAGCCGGGTTATTATCCTGTACCAGGGCAGGGTGCAGGCTGACGACTCGGTGGAGAATCTCCGCCAGTTGATGAAGTTGCCTTCGCTGGAGGATATATTCAATCAACTGGTGAAGCATGATGACCCGCAGGTCCTGTCCTCGGAGCTAGTTGCCCTGATGAAAAAGGGTTCCCGGGATTGAGCGGATTAACTGCGCAAGACAGGCTATTATGAGTATTATCAGTAACGCAGAAGAAAAGAAGCTCAACGGCTGGGCGCCGTTTATTCTCACCCGCCACTTTTTTAAACGCCTCTTCCTGAACGAAACGGTCTTTTTCGAAGAACAGATGGTGCAGAAGACCATAGGCATCATCGCCATCCTGTCCATTTTCCCCGCTTACATAGCTGATTCCCTCATGTTTATTTACCTTCTATTTCCCGAACGGGGGGCAGCCTGGGCCGAGACCGCCATGTTTACCACCCTGATCATGCTCTTAATAGGTCTGATCACTCTTTTTGAATGGGAAGTGATGTTCCTGGACCGCAGGGATTATCTGAACCTTATGCCCCTGCCCGTTAGGCCGCTTACCGTTTTTTCGGCCAAGTTCATCAGCCTGGTAATGTTCATCGGGCTGTTCACGGTTGGCATTAACTCTATTTCTTCGCTGGTCTTTGCCATGTATCTTTCTGAATCCAGGGCCTATGGCCTGCTTTCCGCGTTCGTCCTCCTGCTGGTCCATCTGCTGGTAATGCTGGCCGCCGGCTGCTTCATATTTTTCTCGATGGCCCTGCTGGTGGGCCTGTTCAATATCCTGCTTCGAGGCAGGGTTTTCCAGCGGCTGCTGGAGATAATTCGCTTTGGCCTGATCGTGGCCCACATCTTCATAATTTATTTTTTCGTTCTGGACACCAGGTGGATCGGGCAAAGATTTGAGAACATTCAGGCCCTCAAGGATACGCCAACTTCTTTCATGATGAACTTCCCGCCGCTCTGGTTTACCGGACTGTACCAGGTGCTCATGGGCAACCGCGAGCCGTTTTTCCGGAGCCTGGCTTCCAGGGCCCTGGTGTCCCTGGCTTCAGTGATCGTAGCCTTTTTCCTTATTACCTTGATTTCTTACGGCCGATACCTTAAGAAAGTTTCGCCCGAAGGGGCCAGGCATTTTCGGCCATCCTGGCTGCGAGGAATTATCGAACCCATCTTCAACTTCACCATTCTCAGAAACAGTGTGCAGAGAGCTATGTTCTGGTTCTACCACAGCGTCCTGACCCGGAGCCGGATGCATCGCCACAGAATTATGTCTTATCTTGGACTGGGACTTGGAATCAGCCTGATTATGCTGGTGTCGACCGGAAAATACTTCTGGAAGTATCATTCAGGGAGCATGCTTTCGCTGCCTCTGGTTCTGACCTTCTTTCTTCTGGTGGGTGTCAGGGAGGCCAGCAGTCTGCCGGTGGATCAGCCGGCCAGCTGGGCCTTCATCATAAGTGAGGCAAAAGAAAGGTGGCCGTATTTTTCGGCCCTCAGAAAAAGTGTGTTCATCCTTCTTATTCTTCCATTATATCTGGCCATTTTTGCTTTTTACTCCTTCCTCTGGGGCTGGAGGATGGCCGGGATTCATGGACTGTATTGCCTGGTTTTTGCCATCTTGTTGCTGGAGGTTCTGTTTTTCCAGCACCGGAAATTTCCTTTTGCCTGTTCCTACGTTCCGGGGAAAAGCAAGGTGCATTACCTCTGGTTGGTGTATGTGTTCTCTTTTGTCGCTTATGTTTCGATACCTCGGGCGATAGAACCAATCTTTCTGAACAGGCCCTGGCGACTGGTTTTCCTTTACCTGGCTTTAATAATGACCTTGGCCGCCCTGAGCTTTTACCACCAGCGCTATTTCTATCCTAACAACAGGATCATTTACGAAGATTCGCCTGACATCTCACCCGTCGAACTCTTTCATGCCACCTGAAAACCAGGTGCTTTTGACCCGGTTGGTCAGGCTGAATATAATTTATCTAAGAGGGGTTATGATGAAAATAAAGGTTCTGACAATTCTTGCAATTTTCTCTTCTTTCTTTTGGTTGGCCGCTATGCAACCCCGGCATTTGCCAGATATCAATTCCCTGAAAGAACTAAAGCTGGAGCTGGTGCTGGATCTATCAGAAAGAATGGATGTGGCCTTGCCCAGCCTTGGAAAGATAAGCAAAAAAGATGAATTTGTCTTCTTCGATGCCAGGCTGAGACGCCTGGTGGTCATGTCGCTCGACGGGCGGCAGGTCAGAACAATCGGTTCTTTCGGTGACGGCCCCGGAGAATACCAGCAGGTGCGCGATCTCCTGGTCGATGATGATGGCTTCTGGATACTGGATGCTCGCAGTCGACTTATGCAATATGGTTTCGAGGGTGGGATGAGGCAACTCTGGAAACTGCCTTTTACCGCTCTAAAATTGCTCGGCCGTTCTGGCCAGATTTTCTTCCTGGTTTGCCGGAGTGTGTCAGAGGTTGGCCAATTTGAGAATGAAGTGATCAGGTGGCAGGAGGGGAAGGAGCCGGTCAGTCTGTTCAAGATGCCCCTGGTTGTCATGAGAACAAAGGCTTTTTCTCTGGACGGCAGAGAAATTGCCGGCGGAGGTCTCGTTACCCTGTCCGCGCCTGCGTTTGCCTTCCTTGGAGACCGGCTGGCGGCCGCGGCCGGCAGCTCCTATTCTATTCGCTTTTTTGACCTGGAAGGACGGGAAACGGATACCTGGAAGTTTGAGGCCCCCGAGCCTGAATTTGGCAACTCAGTATTTAGTAGCGTTAATAAAGAATTCAGAGCTTATGCCATCGGCGATATATTCAGCTTGCCGGACGGGCTGGCTGCTGTCGGCAACTATTTTAAGAAGGGGCAGCCGCGGCTTGATTGCTTCGGGTTTGATGGTCAGCTTCGTTCCTCCTGGCTGATTCCTTTAAATCTTGACCCACGGACTTGCCGCTTCTGGCTCGATGGGAGGTATCTCGTCTATTTTTCAGAGGACGAGGGCTGCCGGATTTACCGGGTCAGGTCCAGTTTGTAATTTTAATTAATCAGGTCTAATTCTCGTAAATAGTTTTCTATCTCAGCACGGGCCCCGGCCTCGAGAGAGAGCAGGGGAGGGCGGCAGGGGCCGCCGTAATACCCGCGCCGGTCCAGGGCATACTTGACTGCCGGAATTCCATGGGTTTCGGTAAGGGCCCGGTTCAGGGGAATCAACCTGTACTGAAGCTCCCGGGCTTCATCTTTTTTGCCAGCGGTGAAAAGCTCATAAAGCTTCACGCATAACTCGGGAGCCACGTTGGCCAGGGCCAGGATGGCCCCGCAGGCTCCCATGTCCAGGGCTGAGTAAAGGATGCTGCCCGAACCGGTAAAGTAATGGAAGTTGGACGATACCCGGCGGACCACCTCACCCAGGTAGGCCAGGTTGCCGCCGCTTTCCTTCAGCCCGATGATATTCTCGTGCTTCGATAACTCAACCACCAGTTCCAGTGGTAGCCAGATTTGAGTATTCTGGGGAATGTTGTAGAGGATCACCGGAATCTCGGCCCTGTCGGCAACTTCAGAGTAGTAAGCTTTAAGGGCTTCGTAGTTCATTCGGCTCTTATAATAAGAAGGCGGCTTGATGAGTGCATACTGAGCTCCGGCCCCGGCCAGCCTGTTGGTCACCTTCACCGTCCATTCGGCCGAGTCCCTGGCAGTCCCGGCGATGATGACCCTGTCGTTGCCCGCTGCTTTTCTGGCTTCTCTGACCAGGATTTCTGATTCTTCGTCATCAACAAAGGGGGCCTCTCCGGTTGAGCCCATGACCACGTAGCCGGCCAGTCCCGTTCTGTTAAATTTCCCGATGTTTTCCCTGAATTTTTCGACCGATATCTGGCCTTCGGCAAAGGGCGTGGTCAGGGCGGCGAAAATTCCTCTGAGCCTTTTATCCATTTACTTTCTCCTCCGTCCTCATTTTTTAACTGATCTTATCTCTTTTTCTACGGAATCTTTGGTTTTCGATTTCCCGCAGCGTCCTTTCGTCCATCCCGAAGTAATGCCCGACCTCGTGCAACAGGACTTCTTCGATTTTTTCCCGGACCTGGTCTTCATCCTGGCAGAGGCTTTCTATCGGAATTTTATACAGGACGATGACATCGGGCGGGACATTCCCGTAATAAGAACCGCGGTGCTTCAGGGGAACTCCGTGATACAGTCCCAGGAGGTTTTGCCCGGGTGGAGGAAAATCTTCCACCAGCACGGCCACGTTCTTTATCTGCCGGGCATAGCGGCGGGGGATGCTCTTGAGGGCTTCTTCCACCAGCTCCTGGAATCTTTCCCGGCTCAACTCAATCATGATGTTTTCCTGTTAATTTAATCAACCAATATCGTAGCCAAAATTTGATAAATATGAAAGCCGGGAGCCTGTGGCAGCCAGTCCAAAGGATAATTTCAAATAGTTGTTTCACCTGGCCCGAAATGAATTAGTCTCCCGGCCTGCTCATTTATTAATTATGGTAACAGGCCCGGTTTGGGGATGGACTTTATGCGGCGCCCTGCTATTTCTCCACGCCTTTTCTGGCTCTTACCCCTTTATCGTAATAGTGCTTCCTGCAGACCATCTCGGTGACCAGGTCGGCCCGGGCCAGTATGGACTCGGGGGCATAGCGTCCGGTCAGGACAACCTCCACCTCTTCCGGTTTCCGGTCCAGGAATTCCAGCACTTTCTTTTCAGGCAACAGCCCGAGATTGATGGCCACGTTGACCTCGTCCAGGACAACGATCAGGTATTCGCCCGAGAGCATGGCTTTCAGGCATTTTTTCAGCCCGGCTTCGGCCAGCCGGTAGTCTTCTTCTTCAAAATCTTCGGTTACTTTCAGGAATTTTTTCCGGCCGAATTGTTCTATGGTAATGAGGGGAGAAAGCTTCCTGGCGGCCAGGATTTCCCCGCTGGGCTGGCCTTTGAGAAACTGCCCGAAGTAGGTCCTGAAACCGTGACCGGCTGCCCTCAGGGCCAGTCCCAGGGCAGCCGTGGTCTTGCCCTTGCCCTCGCCGGTATACACCTGCACATAACCACGGAAGGAACCCGGTTTTCTCTCCGGCTCATCCGACTTTTTGTTGCTTTTCATTTTAGATAAGTCCTGTCTTTTCGAGCTCAGTTTATTTTCAGGCTAAAACTATAAGCGAAGATAAAACTTGAGTCAAATTTTAATCGTATGTTATAAGGGAAGGGCAGTATAATTACTCGCTGAATGAGATGAATAACCGGCTCAAAAACCAGGTCGAGATGGCCAGCCTCCGCATCCGACGTTATGCGCAGCGGACCCCAATGACTGAATCCCTGGAGCTTTCGGCCCGCCTCCAGGGCCGGGTGTTCTTGAAATGGGAGGATGTTCAGCCGACCGGTTCCTTTAAGATTCGCGGAGCCAGCAACAAGATTCTGGCCAACCTGGAGGAGGCCCGCCGGCGAGGAGTGGTGGCCGCCTCCACCGGGAACCACGGCCTGGCCACGGCCGAGGTCTGCCAGAAAGAAGGACTGTCGCTTGAGCTTTTCGTTCCCCGCACCATCTCGGATTTTAAGAAAAAGAACCTGGAGGATTATGGCGTTTCCTTCAGGATAGTAGATGGCCCCTGCGAACAGGCAGAAAGGCTGGCCAGGGAGGAGGCTGGGCGCAGTGGCCGGATATTTGTGTCGCCGTACAACGACGAGCAGGTCATTGCCGGCCAGGGGACCTGTGGACTGGAAATATGGGAGGACTGGCCCGAGGTGGAAGAAGTGGTGGTGCCGGTGGGCGGGGGAGGCCTGATAGCCGGAATAGCCTGCTACCTGAAAGAGAAAAATCCGGCCATAAAGATTACCGGCGTTGAACCCGAACACTCAGCCTTCGTCAAACATTCCCTGGAGCTCGGCCGGCTGGACAACAGTTTTCCAGAAAAGCCAACCATCGCCGAGGCCGTGGCCGGGGGGCTGGAGGAAGGCTCGGTCACCTTTGAGCTCATTCAAAAATATGTGGACCGGATACTGCCGGTCAGCGAGGAAGCGATAATCCAGGCCATCATCATCTGTTTTCGAAACCATCACCACCAGGTCGAGGGGGCGGGTGCCCTGTCCCTGGCCGGGGTCCGCTCCTTCCCGGAACTCTTCAGGGGCAAGAAGCTGGTGGCCATAATCAGCGGGGGTAACATTGAAGACCGTCTCTGGGAAAAACTGGTATTTTCGCGATAAAATTATAAAAAAAGTGATGAAAATGAGAAAAATCATCATCTCCGGGCGTTTCTTATTATGCTTGATGACAGCCATTATCATTACGGCCCTGGTGCTGACAGGATGTAAAGAAAAGGTGAAAAGAGAAGAAAAAGTTTCAGGCCATTTCACCGTGGGCATCATCCTGGCCTACGATTCACCCACCTCTCTTGAGGTCCTGCGAGGGCTGGAGGAGAAGCTGGCTGACTACCAGAAGACCAGCGGCCAGAGGCTGGAAATCATAGTCAAAAAAGCCAACGGCCAGGTGGCCCTTCTTCCGGAACTGGTTCAGGGGCTGGTGGACAGGTCAGACCTGCTGGTGCCGATTTCAACGGCTGCTCTGCAGGCAGCCCTGATTGCTTCCAGTCATCAGCCCATCGTTTTTTCTTCTGTGGCCAATCCCTATATCGTCCGGGCCGGGAGGACGGCGGTCGACCATGACCCCCGGGTGACCGGAGTCTGCTCGACCGCTCCGATCAGGCAGGTGCTGGAATTGATACACCGGGCCCTTCCCGCGGCCAGAAAAGTCGGTACCATCTGGACGCCCTCGGAAATAAACTCGGAATACTATTTCGAACTGATGAAGGAAGCGGCTGATGAATTGGGACTGGAAATAGTTGGCCAGCCCATAGGCAGTGCCGGGGATATTGTCCAGGCCGTCCAGGCCCTGATCCGGGACCGGGTTGATGTCTTATTTCCGGTTTCTGATAACACCATTAACTCCAATTTCCAGGTTATAGGCAAACTGGCTGCCGAAAACCGGTTGCCGCTCTTTGCTGCCTTTGCCACCGGGGCTGAACTGGGAGCCTGCGCCTCCATGGGCTTTGGCTTCGACGACATCGGCCACAGGACAGCCGAGCTGGTCATCCGGATAAAAAACGGAGAAAGCCCGGCCCGCATTCCCTTTCAGTACATTGACCGGGTCAAATTCTACGTTAACGAAGAAGCCGCCAGGATGCAGGGCATCAAGCTGCCGGCGTCTTTAACCGGAATGGCCGACCGGATAATAAGTAATTCTGGCCGGGCCGGGACCCGAGAGGCGTCCCCGGCAAGGGGGGTGGAGTGAAAAAATTAAGATTCTTAAAAGTTATCGCGCTTGTATTATTTTTTATGTTACTGGGTGCGTCCATCCTAATCTACTTTGCTTTCCGTTCCTCGCTACCGGAAAAAAGGGATAAGGTCCAGATACCGGGGCTGAGTTCCGGGGTGACCATCAACTGGGACAAGTGGGGCATTCCGCACATTAAGGCAGACAATGAACAGGACCTGTTCCTGGCCTCGGGCTTTGTCCAGGCCCGGGAAAGATTATGGCAGATGGAGCTGATAAGGCGGATTGCCCATGGTCGCCTGTCTGAGATCTTGGGAAAGCCCGGACTCAGGTTCGACATCCGGAGCCGGGTCCTGGGAATACCGCTGGCCATTGAACGTGACTACCAGAAACTTCCAGACGAGATGAAAGGACTGCTGGCAGCTTATGCCCGCGGGGTAAATGCTTACATCGATAGTCTTAAATGGGACTGGCCGCCCGAGTTCATCATTCTTAGGCACCGGCCCGAGCCCTGGCGGGTGGAGGATACCCTGGCCGTGAAGCACCTGCTGGCCCTGGGGCTGGCGGCCGACCTGACCTCAGAGCTACCGCGGATGAATATCATGAAATTAACCGGGAAGCGGGGATTAGAAGTCCTGGAGCCGGGCATAGACTTCCCGCCGGACCCGGAAGTCAGGCTGGACCTGCTTTTCCTGGGTTGGATGGACCAGCCAGCTGTGGCCGGCTCTAACAACTGGGTCATTTCAGGCAAACTGACCGAATCCGGACAGCCACTGCTGGCCAACGACCCCCACCTGGCTATTTCCCTTCCACCTATCTGGATGGAAATTAGCCTGGAGTGCCCCGATTACCAGGTTTCCGGGGTTACCGTTCCGGGCGTGCCCATGGTGGTCATCGGGCACAACCAGCACATAGCCTGGGGTGTGACCAATTCCTACGTGGATGTCCAGGATATCTATGTCGAGCAGGTTGACTGGGATAAGGAATCCTACTTCCGGAAGGGAGAGTGGAAGCCCTTTTCCTTCCGCAGGGAAGAAGTCAAAGTCAGGGGCGAGAAAAATCCCACGGTCATGAATGTTCGCTGGGTGGAAGAAGGCCCGATGCTAACCCCCTTTCTCCTTAACTGCGAGATGCCCATCACCCTGCGCTGGACCATCTACGAGGGCGACCAGACCGTCTGCGGCCTGTACTTAATAAATAAAGCCCGCAACTGGACCGAGTTCACCCAGGCCATCAGGCTGTTTGAAAATCCTTCCCAGAATTTCGTCTATGCTGATATCTACGGGAACATAGGTTATTACCTGTCCGGAAAGATTCCGGTCCGCAAGAAAGAGACCGCCGTCTATCCTTACCCCGGGTGGCGGCAGGATAGCATGTGGACTGGCTACCTGGCCGAAGAAGATAAGCCCAACCAGTTCAATCCCCCGTCTGGTTTCATCGTGACCGCCAATAGTAATCTTTATCCCGAGGGCTATGCCCATTACCTGAGCTATGACTGGCTCTCCCCGGACAGGAAAGAAAGAATCCGGGAGCTGATCCAGGCCAGGCCGAAACATTCGGTCGAGACGATGATGGCCATTCAGAATGATGTTTATTCCAGGAAAGCGGAACGGCTGAAGAATGTCCTGAGCCAGGTCAGGCTGAGCGACCCGGTGGCCGAGGAGGCCAGGAAGTTGCTGGTTCAGTGGAACGGCGAGGTCAGGGGCGGACTGGCCCCGGCCATTTTTGAAGTCTTCTGGGACAGGCTACAGGATTTAACCTTCCGGGATGATTTTCGGACCTATTATGAGCAGATTGCCGAATACTTCCGGGTGAAAGAAGCTGGGCTGGAGAGAATCCTGGACCAGCCAGATTCCAGGTGGTTTGACAACAAGGAAACTGAGAAAGTGGAGACCCGGGAAGAGATGATCGAAAAAGCCTTGCTGGAAACAATAGCCTACCTCAGGAAAGAGTTCGGTCGCAACCAGGAAAAATGGGACTGGGCTGAAATGCACAGCCTGCACTACCGGCATATCCTGGGGCAGAAGTGGTTCCTGGGCTTCTTTAATGCCGGCCGCTTTCCCATGATCGGCGATGGGAGCACGGTCAGGGCCAGCTTCGGGACCGAAGGCTGGGAGACGACCGGCGGGGCTTCCTGCCGGCTGATAGTCGACCTGTCTGACCTGGACAGGTCGCTGGCGGTCATTACCTCCGGCCAGAGCGGTCATTTTCTTGCCCCTCATTATAAGGACCAGATTTCTCTTTATCTCAACAGTCTCTACCATCCCTGGAGTTTTTCAGAGTCAGCGGTCAGCCGGGTGCTGGAGCGGACGGAAAAGCTCGAGCCGGCAAAGTAGAGTTCGGGGGACTAAAGGTCGAACAGGGCCCGGCGGCTGATTTGGAGTGGAGATAGCAGCCGGCGGTGCAGAAGCGCCGAGGCTTTGCGGCAGGCAAGGGTCAGGCTGCAGCCATCAACCAGGTAACAGAGTATAGCCGAAGATAGAAAACAGCCCGTGCCATGAACTTCGACCGGCAGTTTTCGCTTCTGGAACTGGAAGACCCGATGGCCGTCATAAAGAATGTCCACGGCCTTCTCCCTGAGGTGTCCTCCCTTGACCAGGCACGGGGCCGAGGCCAGCTCGCTCAACTGTTTGGCAGCCTCGACCATTTTTTCGGGGCTATCGATCTTTTTATCAAGCAGGAGGGAGGCTTCTTCTAAATTTGGGGTGAGCAGTGAAATTTTGCTCCTGATCGCTTTGAGATACCCGGGCAATTCCTGCCTTTCCAGCAGCCAGTGGCCGGAGGAAGAGCGGAAAACCGGGTCGACCACCACCGGCAGTCCCCGGCTCTCACCGAGAATCTGTTCTATGGCCCGGAACAGCTGCCGGCTTCCAACCATTCCCATCTTGATTCCGGCCAGCTGGAAATCCGACCGCAGCTTTCTGTATTGCTGGAGAACAAGCCGCGGAGGAATGGTCAGGTAGTCATAAACGCGGCGGGAATCCTGAACGGTGATCGAGGTCAGGACGGCCAGTCCATAATAGCCCAGGTGTTTAAAGACTTTCAGGTCGAGGCTGGCTCCAGCTCCCGAGGTGGGATCGAAACCGGCCAGGGTTAAGAGGGCTTTCTTCATGGCTTCATTCTAACTTAAATCTCAGAATATTTTTAGTGGGGTTGGCCGGCTGTGGCTGGCTGCGGCGGCGTTAGTTTATGATCAGAAAATTCATTGCCCTATTTACAGGGCCCACTCCGGTCCTGCGCCAGAGATATTGGCCTCGAGGCCGGGAACTGTTCCTCGGCCTTGACCTGTTCATGATTTTTTAATGGCCGGACCTGTGATAAAATTTTTCCCGTGAAGGCCAGGTTTCATGCCTACATTTCGGGACGGGTGCAGGGAGTGGCCTTTCGCTTTTTTGCCCAGCACGTGGCCAACCAGCTGGGGATAACCGGCTGGGTTCGCAACCTTTCCGACGGTCGGGTGGAGGTGGTGGCCGAAGGTGACCGGGAAGCGCTGGAACTGTTCCTGGCCGAGCTTAAGAAGGGACCCCGCATGGCCAGGGTGGAGAAAGTCGACCTCGACTGGGAAGAATTCAGGGACGAGTTTCTCGATTTTTCAATAAAATTTTCCGGTTACTGACAGGGGTTAGGCCCTTATTTACCGGAGGCCAGGAACTTTTTCCGGCAGTCTTCAGAACAGAAATAATAAATGCGCCCGTTTTTAGTTTCTTTCAGGGCCTCGTCCTCGGAAATATAGGTGTTGCAGACCTCGTCCTTGACCATGGCTTTCTTGGGCAGAGAGTCTGGCTGACGTCGTTTTCCGGCCGCCGGCTGCCCCAGTGATTGAAAAAAACGCACCACCAGTAAGACCAGGTAAAATAAGAGAAACAGGAAAATCAGTCTTATGAGCATCAGGTTAGAATTTACTCGATATCCTGCCTGCTGTCAAATAAGGTTAGCCAGGCCATTTCTCTTGCTTTGCCAGGTACGAATGGCTATATTTTCTCTGATAATGATCGATAGCCATCTGCCGTCCAGAATCTGCCAGGCCCGGGCCAAAATCAGGGAGATGGCCTCGCGCTTTGATGAAAGCCATGGTTCCGGCCGGTCCGGAGCCCGGACCGGATCGGAACGAACAGAAATGGGCTCCTGGCTCGACAGGTTCGCACCACTGGCTGAACCTTTCAAGCCCGGTCATAAAAAATCATTCGAACTGCTCTGGCTGGTGGAAGAGCTGGCCGCTGGACTCCCGAGAACCACTTTGAGAGCAGTGGTCTGGTGGGGAGTTATTGTTCCAGTCTTGAAAAAAGCCGGGCCGGGACAGGTTTGGGTTGAGCTGCCCCCTGTGGCCTGGGCATCAGCCGAGAAGCCAGCCCTCGGTTACAATCATCTGTTTCTGCCTCCGCCCGCCAGCAGAACCTTCAAATTGCTTGGAACCGGGATGGTCGGAAGTTCCTGGGCTGAAGGCGACCCGGGCCAGCACTTTCCGGTCTTTGACCTGCCAGCGGAGAAAAGAATCCTGATTCCGGCCGTTTCTTTCTCTGAAAGCATGACTGGTAAGACAGGGGCCGGCGTGTTGTATTACCTGGTTGAAGATGAAAGGCTGAGCTTTGAGCCCTGTCCGGTTGTTAAATGGTATTTTCCCTTCCGTCCTGCGATGTGCCGCAAGACCTGGGATAGAGTCTCTTCCTGGAAAATCGAACCCATATTGAGCGTGAGCGCGGAAGAATTTCAGACCCGACTTGAAGCTTACTTCCTGCTGCTGGCGGCGGTCTTCTCGGGCTGGGCCAGGGCCGGGTGGCAGGGGCTGGTCCGAAGGAAGCGGGCCGGCAATTTCTCTCCGGAACTGGATACGGAAATATCCTTCCTGGCCACGGAAATCGGCCGGCTGCAGCATGGCCTGTTTCATCTGAGCCTGAGCCGGTTCATTCCCGGCGGTTGCTATTCCAGAAAAGTTGAAAAGCTCTGCCTGAAAGGGTTACACTTGGCTTCCAGGGCCTGGAGGCATTGGCCGGCCCCGGGTCGGGCAAAAAATCTTTTCACAGGAGAGGGAACATGAAGCTTAAAGATTTTTATCGCCTGGCGGTCGAGGTGGGCATAAAGAATGACCCGAGACCCCGGGAAGAGATAGAACGGTTGCTCCAGGAAGAAAGGAAGGCTTTTGAAAAACTGGAAGCGGGGGATAAGGAGAACTTCGACCAGGACCGCCTGTTTAACCCCTTCGGGGACAGCCGGGTGCTGGCCGGCGACCCGGAGACCGAAGTCAGGCGCATCCTGGCCGGGATTGACATGGACGCGGCTGAAATTCTCCTGGCCTATATCCTGAACCGGGATGAAAACAGGAAAATTGACCTGGTGCTGGCCCATCATCCTTCTGGAAGGGCGCTGGCCCAGCTGTCCCAGGTGATGGCCCTGCAGGTTGACCTGCTCACTTCTTTCGGGGTAACACCCAGCGTGGCCGAGCAGTTGATGGAAAAAAGAATTGGAGAGATAGAGAGAAGGCTGCTGCCAATAAACCATAACCGGACGGTGGATGTGGCCCGGTTGCTGAACCTGCCCCTGGCCTGCCTGCATACCCCGGCCGACAACTGCGTGACCCGGTATCTCAGCGACCTTTTCCGGGAAAAGTCCCCGGACAGGCTGAAGGATGTCCTGGAAATTCTCAGGGGCATTCCGGAGTACCGTAATTCCAGCCGCAACTCGGTTCCACCCAAAATACTTTCTGGCTCGGAAAACAGCCGGGCCGGCAAGATCTATGTGGACATGACCGGCGGGACCGAGGGCTCCAAGGATATTTACGAGAAGCAGGCGGCGGCCGGCATCAGCACCCTGGTCGGCATGCATTACAGCGAGGAAGCCCTGGAGAAGGCCAAGAAAGCCAACCTTAACGTCATCGTGGCCGGTCATATCGCCAGCGATACCCTGGGGTTGAACCTGCTGCTCGACCAGCTGGAAAGGGAATCGGGCGAGAGCCTGGATGTCGTGGCCGTTTCAGGCTTTGAAAGGATAAGGCATCTCTAAGAATTCCAAAAATTCCAGAACCCGAAGAAACGAACCGAAGAGTCAGTGGGGCGGGTTTATCTAGATAGCATCACTGCCTGGCCAGGTTGACCACCCAGCGGGCGAAGGTCCGGGCATCCTCCAGGTCATGGTGGTCAGGATGATTCCTGGCGGTCACGGCCATTTCAGTCCAGAGCTCATGCTCGGGGGAGCGACTGAGTATTTCCATGGCCTGGTCAGACACCTTGCCCCGGCAGGCAAAAGTCCCGAGTATTCGGGTCTGCCCGGCCAGTATCAGGGCCTGTTCCATGGCTTCCCGGGCCAGCCTGGTTCCAGGGATTGAGCCATGGGTCATGAACAGGGCGGTCTTAAGACCCGCCGGCAGGGACTTGAGAAAGGGCTCTATCCTGGCCGGAACACTGTGGCTGTGAACGGGAAATCCAACGAAGACCAGGTCGTACCCTGATAGGTCGGCGACCTGGGCTATGGGCTTGAGCTCCTTGGGCTCGGGCAGGACTTCATAAATGGCTTCGGCCACCATTTTGGTATTGCCACTAAGGCTGAGATAGGTAACCAGAACTCTCATTTCCACCTCTCCGCTTCAGGCCACACCGGCTATTTTGCCACAAGTTCTGTGCATTATAAAGCAGGGAAAAAAGATATCAGGTTACAGGAAG
The DNA here is from genome assembly GCA_003426165.1 of Candidatus Saccharicenans subterraneus. GTDB lineage: Bacteria > Acidobacteriota > Aminicenantia > Aminicenantales > Saccharicenantaceae > Saccharicenans > Saccharicenans subterraneus. The sequence continues at coordinate 45,889 of QUAH01000006.1, read as the reverse complement.
TCTTTTAGGGAGGGTGATGGTCACGGTCGTTCCCTGCCCGGGCTGGCTCTCCAGCCGGATTGTTCCCTCGTGTTCTTCCACGATTCTCTTGCAGATGGGGAGCCCCAGGCCGGTTCCCTTTTCCTTGGTAGAAAAATATGGTTCAAAAATATGCACGGCAACTTCTTCTGGAATGCCGCAGCCTGAATCTTTAATTTCCAGCTCCAGCTCGGCTCCCTTATCTCGGAGATTGATTTCCACCAGGCCAGGTCCTCTGATGGCCTCGATGGCATTGATCAGTATGTTGCGAATGGCCACCTTCATCTTGCCACGGTCACCAACCAGCTCGAAGTTGCGGCCTGATTCGCGAAGTGTGAATTTTATCCGCTCGGCCAGGGTTTCCCTGAAAGGCTGGAGCAGGTCCAGCACCAGGTCTTTCAGGTCAAACTTTTCCCTGATGGCCCCGCTTTCCCGGGCTATGGTCATGAATTCACCGGCAATCCGGCGCAGGTTTTCCACCTCGGAGATGATGTAGGAAATGGATTCTTTAAGGACCCGGTCAAAATCTGGATGACGGTCGGCGTGGACCTTCAGGATGTGCTCGGCCGATAGCTGAATCGGGGTCAGAGGGTTCTTGATTTCGTGGGCCACCTTCCTGGCCATCTCGGTCCAGGCCACCCGCTGGCTCAGTTCGGCCAGTTCCTTTTCGTGGGCTTTCAGGTTCTCCACCATCGTATTAAAGCCATCCACCAGGCTCCGCAGTTCGTCCCGGGCCTGGTGTTCCACCCTGACATCCAGGTTGCCTAGGCCAACTTCCTGGGTGGCCCTTATCAGCTGGTTGATGGGAACCACCACCATCTTCTTGATCGTGGCCACCAGGAAGCCAATGAGCAGGATGAAGAAGATGGAGGCAAACAGGAAAAACTCGAATAGCTCGGTCCGGGCCTGCGAGATTTCCTGCTTTTCAAATGGAAAGGGAAGATTAAGAAAATATACATCCTGACGGTAGCGGTAGGGAACGGTCAGGGTCTGGTAAGAATAGCGGCCGAATGTTTTACGGCTGACGGCCAGGGGCAGGTTCTGGAAGGCCAGCCTGAAATAGGTTTCGCCATCCAGCATTTCTGAAAGCAACCCGGTCTCAAAATATTCCCGCCGGCTGGAAGACAGTAACCGCCCGTTTTTGAACAGGTTGACATCGTTGTTGAGGGTGCTGCTAATCCAGAAAACCAGGTCTTCGGGCATCTCGGCAGCCGGCTGGTCATTCTGTTCCTGCAGGCTGATGAAGTCATGCAGGATGCTCCGGGCGAAATAGGCCCGGCTGGTGGCTTCCCGGACAAAGCGGTCGGCAAAGAGCCTGGCCACCACCGTCTGGCTGAAAAAAATAAAGAAAAACAGCGGCACCAATCCCGTCACCAGGAAGGCCAGGTAGACCCTGAAGGAGAACGAGCGGCCGGAGAGCCGCCATTGACCCTGCCTGAGGATGCGCGGCACCAGGGCGATGGCCAGGAATATGGCCAGGAGAAAGAAGAGTTTCAAGAAATCGGTAAACTGACGTCGCCACGATTTTTCCAGGTGATAAAAAACGTAGGTATTGTCATCGTCAAGGATGATGAAAAAGGCCCGGTATCGGGCCTGGCCGTCCCGGAAACTGCTCCAGAACCCAGACGCTGCCCCCCTGACTTTTTTCTGAAGGTCCGTGGGTAGAGCGAACCCGGGTTGGCTCTGGGTGAAGAGCGCTTGCCCCTGGCCGTTGAATATGGCCAGGCTGACCGGGAAATGCTGGAGCGAGGGAAGGGTATTGAGCCGCAGGAGCTCGAAATAGGGGTTGGCCGAATAGAAGAAGGGCAAGAGTTCGGGGTCGAGGCTGGCCCAGATGGCCAGCCTCCCGCCGCGGCCTTCTCCGTCCCTGAAGTCCTGGTAACCCACCAGGAAGTGTTTTTCCTGGCCGAGAATATCGAGGTACTGCTCCTCGATGACCGGGCTGGGCGAGAAGGGAAGGTCGTTGGTCTGCTCGGCAAAGACGGGCATGTTGAGCCCGAAGGAAGACAGTAATTTCAGGTCCTGGCTCTGTAGGTAGAGGCAGGAATTCCAGTTAAGCCTGGCCAGCAGGGTCAGGTTCCAGAGCCGACGGGCCAGTTCGGGATCAGCGGGATTTCTGAAATAGCTTAAAAGGTCGCGGGACCTTTTCTGCAGTTCGCCGAATGACTGCCTCAGAGCCATACCGGCCCAGGTTTTCTGAGACGAGACCAGGTGGACCAGAACGTTTTCGGTCAGATTTCTGGACTTGGCCTCGGTAAATTCCCGGAGCAGAAAATAGCTGAAGCAGGAAATTAAAAACAGGAAGATGGCCGAAAGGGCCCAGGTTTTCCAATTCAGGGTGGAAACTGCGGTGAGCAGGAGCCAGAAAATGAACAGAAAGGCCATCTCGTTCAGCCCGATATCCGTCACCAGGCGAAGCGAGAAAAACAGGGCCAGGCCGGCCAGCAGGAAACCGACCAGTGACGACGGCTGCCGGGGAAGCCCGGGCAAGATCTGCCTTGAGAACAGGATGACTGGAAGCAACAAACTTGAGATGACGAGGAATAAGCTCAGGTAGATTAGCAGTGAAGATGGGTTCAGGCTGAAACTCAACAGGTTCAGGTTGCAGTTTTCCACCAGCTCTTTTATAAACCAGGACAGGGCGGCTACCGATAGGGCCGAGGCCAGTCCCAGAATGATGGCCTTTAGTGCAGGCAGGCGGGCTTCAGGAGAATAGGAGGTTGCGGCCCCGGAACCGCGGAGGTAGGCTCCGGCAAAAATTCTGATGGTGGAATAGACAAGAGCACAAAACAACAGGCTGCTTATAAAGAGGTCGGCTGGAGAGGCAGCCAGCCCCAGCGGCCACCCCAGGCCCAGCCTTTCGGCGGTGAAGACTTTCCAGCCCGAAGCGGGGTAGTTCCGGGCCAGGATGCCGAGGTGGACCCTGATTATCATCAGGCCAGACAGGCTCAGAAGCCAGGCCAGCCACCTGGTTCCAGGAGCCCTGAGCTCGGAACGGTAGAGCCAGCCGGTAAACAGTATGAAGGCTACTATGGCCAGGACTATGGCCAGGATTCTCAGCATGGCCGGCAGGGCAAAGCGCTGTCGCTGCAGCTGCAGAGAATTCAGGGTAACCGTGGCCAGAATCTGTCCCTGCTCATTGCGGAGGGGAAAATAGAGTGTCCGGATTTCTACTTCCTCGGTCTGCTGGCTCAGGTATTCGTCGCCGGTCCGTGAGAAAAAACGGGCCAGGGCTTCAGTATCCTGTTCGTAGTCCCAGAAGTTGATGTCGGCCCCGCTCCCGGGCACGGATTTCAACCTGACGAATTCCCTGAGATAGGCCGACTGAAATTGCGGCTGGAAAGCCAGCAGTTCAAACAGGGCCAGGTAACGATCCCGCCCCGCTGGCACCAGCCGGACCAGGAAATAAGAAGCCCGGTCCTGGACGATAAAGCTTCCGTTCAAGAAACGGCTGGAACCATCAGGCCAGCCTTTTATTAGGCTATGAAGGTTGGCCACGTTTCCCAGCCAGAGGAGAGGATTAAGGTTATTGTCCAGCCAGGCCACGCCTTCCACTGCTGTTTCCAGGCCGGCTTTCTGGAATGTGGCGAAAATTTCCTCGGGTGTCAGTCCGGGGGCAATTTCCTGGAAATGGGCTTGCCTCGTTTTAAGAAGCTCCACCAGTGTCGAGAATTCAATCCTGATGCGGGCGGCACTTTTCCTGAGACTGGAAAGAGTTTCCGCTTCGCTCTGAACAGACCGGCTCTTAAGTAGAAGGGTAGAGGCGGCCAACAGGGCCAGACCGAGCAGGAAGAAACCGACGGCGAATTGCAGCCACCGGTTATTCCGCAGGTTTGACAGGCTGGCCATATCTTTCAAATTTTTTCCTTAGCGCTTTTCGGCCCTGATTTCCCGGATCTTCAACAGGCTCAGACTGCCGCGGCCGGCGGTTTTCTCGGGAAAAACATATAGGTAGAGCTTGAAGAGATACTTGCGACCGTCCCGCCTGTCGGCGGTTGACCACCGGGCCTGGATGATGGCCCCTTTCCGGTCGAGCACGGGTTGGTTTTCCTGGTCTATGAAAAATTCCAGGGTGGTGGTGTGCTGGAAGAGCTTTTTCATAATCTGGGAAGCCTGCTGGCGGGAAAAACAGTCAGACACCTGGAAAGGTTCGGGCAGGGTAATCAGGACCGGGGAGTCGAGAGGGAGCAATCGTTCCAGCCTGGCCGGATCGTTTTGGAGGAAGACTCCTTCCAGGGAAAAATTGAACTGGTTGATTATGGGCAGGAGAAAGGAAAGAACCAACCCGGCAAAGGCATTCACAATAACGATTCTAATAAATATCTATGGATAATTCCAGAAGGCCTGAAAATGAATTGTCAGCGGTGTTATCAGGCCTTCTTTTCTTCGGTTTTCTGCTCTTCCTGAAGGGCGGCAGCTTCAGCTTCCAGCTTTTTCTGCCGGATGGAATCCTTGATGCTGGAGATGCCGGCGATGATGGCGATCAGTCCTCCGAAGAACAGGATGGGTGGAATGAATCCGAAAACCAGCTCGTAAAACTCTCTCCACCAGACAAAAATCACCAGGTAAAGTCCGGCGATCATGGCCACGATGCCCAGGAAGATGGCTAAGTACTTGCCCATGCGGTACCTCCCTTCATTATTCACATCATAGCTTATTATTTACAAAATTTTTGAAAGATAGTCAAATACCTGGTTATTGTTGGCCGGGGGAGGCAAGAAGAACCCGTCACCACCAGATTGAATTCCATGGCTCCGGCGGGTAACATTATCCTGGGCATGAAGATGAAACTGAAGCTGGTTATTTTTGACCTGGACGGCACGGTGGTTGAGAACAGCTACGACTGGCCGGCAATAAAAAGGGAACTGGGGGTGCCGGCCGGCTCCATCCTGGCCTATCTTGACAGCCTGCCCGAACCCCAGAAGTCTGAGAAGTACGCCCTGCTCAGAAGGTACGAGAAGGAGCAGACCGAAAATTCGGTGTTGAAGGAAGGGGTGAGGGAATTCCTGGACTGGCTGGCCGCGACCGGAGTAAACCGGGCGCTGGTGACCAATAACAGCCAGGACAACACCCGCCACCTGCTGGAAAAGTTTGGCCTGGAATTTGACCTGGTTCTCACCAGGGAAAGCGGGCTGCATAAACCGGCCGGAACTCCTTTTCTCAGGGTTATGGAACGCTTTGGAGTCAGGGCCAGTGAAACCGCGGTGGTCGGGGATACCAACTATGACCTGCTGGCCGCCCGGGAGGCCGGTATAAAAATGGTATTTATCTTAAAGAGCCCGATGACTCCAGCTGGCCTGGAAGGAGCGGAGTTGGTGGCCACCTTCGACGAATTAAGGAAGAGAATACAACAACTGGTTCCCGGGTAAAAGCCAGTCGCCGCTCGGCTAAACACCTTTGGGAAGCCTTCCAATAAACTTCTAAGCTTCTGGTGGTATCCCGGGCCAAAACGGCCGCACTGAAAAGAATCAGGCCCACCCGCCAGCGGCCGGGTTGGGCAGATGATCAGATTGTTGAACTGGAACCTGTTCCTTGGATCCGGTTTTGACTTCAAAACGATGATGATCGTAAGTGGTTATTTCTTTATTGTTGTTATGAACACGAATAAGGGTAGCGGACGGTAAATTTCAACAATTTTTACCACCTTAGTTTTAAGAACCTTTCTGTCCGGGCCCGGGCTCTTATCCGGCAGACCGTTCAGGTTTTCTTATTTCTGCGGTTGCTCGTAGACCACCTTTCCGCCAATTATGGTATAAGTTATCGGGGCGGTCAGGATTTCCTTTGGCTCCGCCGAGAAAATATCGCGCCCGAAGACCGTCAGGTCAGCCAGTTTACCGGGCTCCAGGGTGCCTTTCAGGTTTTCTTCGAAGGAGGCGTAGGCCGAACCCCAGGTGAAATACTTGATGGCCTCGGCCAGGCTGAGTTTCTGCTCGGGGAACCAGCCGCCTTCCGGGAAATCGAACTCGATATTTTTCCTGGTGACGGCAGAATAAAGGCCGCGGCGCGGGTCGAGCGGTTCAACCGGCCAGTCAGAGCCGAAAGCCAGCACGGCGCCGTTGTCCAGCAGCGTTCTCCAGGCGTAGGCATACCTGGAACGTTCTTTGCCGACCCTGATTTCGCAGAAGCGCATGTCGGTGGTGCAGTGGGTGGGCTGCATGGAGGCGATGACTCCCAGTTCCTTGAAGCGCGGGAAATCTTCCGGCCTGATGACCTGGGCATGTTCCACCCGGAAGCGCAGGTCCTTTTTGCCATGTTTCTTCTGGGCTCTTTCCACCGCGTTAAGCACCCAGTTAACGCCCTTATCGCCTATAGCATGGGTGCCCACCTGGAAGTCATTGGCATAAGCCTTTTCCAGGAGATCATAAAAAACCTCTTCCGGGTACTGGGGCAAACCCGATTTGGTCGGGTCATCGGCAAAGGGCTCGAACATCAGGGCGGTGCCGGAGCCCAGGGTGCCGTCGATGAAGGCTTTGAGGAAGCCCACTTTCAGGTAATCGTCACCCTGTCCCTGGCGCAGGCCCATCTTGATATACTGGTCGATGCCTTCAATCGGCAGCCAGGCATAGACACGCAGAGTCAGCCTGCCCTCGGCATTGAGCTTTTTATAAATCTCCAGTTCCCGCAATCCAACATCCGCCTGAACACCGGTCAGGCCGAGCTTGCGGGCATGGTCCAGGGCCCGGAGGATGTCTTCTTCCGGGGTGGACTTTATCTCGGACCTGACTTTTATCAGGCCCATGGCCGATTCTTTGAGGATGCCGGTTGGCTCGCCGGTTCTTGGGTCACGGACGATTTCCCCTCCAAACGGATCCCTGGTCTTTTTATCTATGCCTGAAATTTTCAGGGCCAGGCTGTTGAGCCAGGCTGAATGTCCGTCGACTCTCCGGATAACCACCGGATTCTGCGGCGATACTTTGTCCAGGTCTTCCTTCGTGGGCCATTTCTGCCCGGGGAAAAGGGTGTGGTCATATTCCCGGCCGAAGATCGGAGTGCCCGGCGGCAGCTCTTTAATTTTTTCGGTCACCATCTGCTGGACCTTTTCCACGGAGTCGACCCCACGGAAGCTGAGTTCAATGAGAGAACGACCGCCGGATGAAAAATGGGTGTGGGCGTCTATCAGCCCGGGGATGGCCACGCCATCCTTGAGTTCAATGAGCCTGGTTTCAGGTCCGATATATTTTTTAATTTCCTTCCTGGTGCCGGTGGCCAGGATTTTGCCTTCAGAAGCGGCCAGGGCTTCCACAAAGGCCGGAGAGTCCAGACCGGTGAAAATTTTACCGGTGATTACCAGGCTGGCCTTGGTTGCCGGCTGCTTCTGGCAGCTCACGGCCGTCAGTCCGGACAGACTTAAGAGAGCCAGGAGCAAAATTATGGTTGGTTTCAATCCGAATCTTGTTCTCATTTCTGTCTCCAGAAAAAATTTTTCTCTATGATAACACAACGACCCAAGAGAAAGAAAAAACATTTTGCCCTGTCAGGTTGTAATTGAAGCGAGGGGTTAGCCGGGGCAGTCAGGGGGATTTTCAAATTGCGGTTGAAAAATTTCTCAAGCTGGAGAAAAATTATATCTCGTACAGCCGACAAAACCAGAAGGGAAAAGTCGATGAAAGAACAAAAACTTCTCTTAATTCCCGGGCCCAGCCCGGTGGTCGACCGTATCCTGGAAGCCCTGGCCCAGCCGACAGTTTCCCATATAAGCCCCCAGATGGAAAAGGAACTGGGCGGGGCCCTGGAGAACATGAAAAAGATCGTCTTCACCACAAGTGGCCAGCCGTTCATCGTGGCCGGGGCCGGCACCCTGGCCATGGAAATTGCCCTGCTGAACATCGTTGCCGACCAGGACCGGGTCCTGGTCCTATCCCAGGGTTATTTCGGCAACCGAATGGCCGAGATCTGCGAGGCTTTTGACATCAAGTATCACCTTCTACAGAGCCCGTGGGGCCGGGTGGTGACGGCCGAGGAGCTCCGGACAGAGCTCAAAAAACATAAATACGAGATTGTGGTTTGCACCCACGTGGACACCGCCACCGGAGCCTGCGCTCCCGTCCGGGAATATGCGGAAGTGATACGCCAGGTGGCTCCCGAAGCACTATTTGTGGTTGATGGAGTTTGCGCCACGGGAGGGATTGAGGAGCGAATGGATGACTGGGGAATCGATGTCATCTTGACCGCCGCCCAGAAATGCCTGGGGGCTCCACCGGGCCTGGCCATCGATGTTTTTTCGAAGCGGGCCATGGACAAGCGTCGCCAGCTCCACCGGGTCAAGGCCTATTATGCCGATATTCTGCGCTGGCTGCCGGTCATGGAAAATCCAAACAGGTATTTTTCCACCCCCTGTGTCAATGAGATCAGGGCCTTCTACGAGGCTACCAGGATCGTCCTGGAAGAAGGGCTGGACAGGAGGTTTGAAAGGCATGACCGCCTGGCTTCGGTTATCCGCAGCGGCCTGAGCTCTCTCGGTTTCAGTATTTTTACCGATGAAACCTGCCTGGCGGCCACCCTGTCGGCGGTCCGTTACCCCGAGGGCCTGGATGATGTAAGCTTCAGGCGCAAGCTCTACGAGAACGGGGTGGTGGTGGCCGGGGGGCTGGGTCCGGTGGCCGGCCAGGTTTTCCGCCTGGGGCACATGGGCAACCTGACCAGGGAACAGGTCATCTTTGCCTTTGATGCCATAGAAAAAACTCTCCTGAACTTGGGCTATGCCTTTACCCTTGGCGATGGGGTGGAAACGGTCCGCTCCCTTCTGGTAAGATAGAAGACGTTATAAGCATCCTGTGACCGGAAGTCGGCCTGGCCACCATGGCTGTTTCAGGTCGCGGTCGCGTTCACCATCATTTGAGGTTACATGATGAAAAGCAGAGTTTATTTTATCAAGGCCAACCGCGAAGAGAAGCCCGAAATAATCGCCAGGAAAGCCCGGGCCATCTACCTGGCCCTCGGCCTTAACGAGAAAATTCAGTCGGAAGATTTCGTGGCTCTCAAGATTCATTTCGGAGAAAAAAATAATACCGGGCATATCAAGCCCCGCTGGTTGACCGGTATCATCGACGAGGTTCTGAAAAAGAGCCAGAGAGCCTTTCTTTCGGACAGCAACACCCTCTACGTCGGCAACCGCTCTAACTCGGTGGACCACATCCGGCTGGCCTGGGAGCATGGCTTCACCCCGGACGTGGTCAGGATACCGGTGATCATTGCCGACGGCCTGGTCGGCCGGGAAAAATCTGAAGTTAAGGTGGAAGGACAGAGAATCAAGTCTTCCCGGATTGCCAGCGCCTTCCTTCATTCGGAGGCCATGCTCTGTTTGACCCACGTTACCGGGCATGTCCAGACCGGGGTGGGGGCGGCCATCAAGAACCTGGGCATGGGCTGCGCTTCCCGGGCCGGCAAGCTGGACCAGCACTCGGTTGTCCATCCCAGGGTGAATGCCAAGCAGTGCCGCAACTGCGGGGTCTGTATCAGGTATTGTCCGGCCGGGGCGATCGTCCAGGCTGAAAGTTACGTGATGATCGATGACGAAAAGTGCATCGGCTGCGGCGAATGCCTGGTGGTCTGCAAATACGGTGCGGTCAAGATGAAGTGGGATGAAGATTCCCGCCGCTTGCAGGAAAAAATGGCGGAATATGCCCTTTCGGTTAAGAACCATTTCGGGGAAAAGATTGGCTTCATTAATTTTATTCTTCAGGTCACCAAGGACTGCGACTGCATGGCCAAGAACCAGCCGGCCATCGTCCAGGATGTAGGGATAGTTGGCTCCCTGGATCCGGTGGCGGTGGACCAGGCTTCGGCCGACCTGGTGGTTAAGACAGCTGGCCGCGATGCCTTCAAGCAGGGTTACAACATCGACTGGTCGGTGCAGCTGGCCTACGGGGAGAAGATAGGGCTTGGCCGCCAGAAATACGAGCTGGTGGAGCTCGAGGAATTCTGAATAAGAATTCTGGAGTAAGAATCTCTTCCGTTTCGGGCCAGCCCCGGTTGCTGATTCGCTGAACAAGAATCCGGACCTTTTAAATACAGATCACAGCCTGCCCAATCCCGGGTGAACTGACCCATTGGCTCTGCTTGAAGTATTTTTTTGACTCCAGCTGAAGTGCACGTTTTCTCAGCCCGATAGCAAAGAGGTCGGTTAAAAGGCAATTAATCAGCAAGCCTTTCGGGGGGCAAGGGAATGGTGCTGCTCCACCGATAGTTGCCAGGCTTCTCCTGTTTTCGGAATTTTTAAGCCCTGAAAAGCTCGGAATGAAAATATAGACTCAGCGCAGTTTGACCAGGCGTCGGTCAAAGATGAAGATGGCCGCGGCGTAAACCAGGAAAATAATGGCCGAGGCCAGGACGGGAATTTTTTCTCCGAGGTTATTGGCGGCGGCACCTATCCACAGGGCGGCGAAGGGCATCAGCCCGAAAAAGACAAAGCTATAGATACTCATCACCCGGCCCCTGATATTCTCGGGAGTGTGAATCTGGACCAGGGCATTGGCCAAGTTATAGATTATGATAACCCCAACTCCGCTTACGAACAGCAGGAGGAGGGACAGTGGCAAGAACCTGGACAGGGCAAAAAGAATTATAGACACCGGGTAGAATAACATTCCCAGGATTAGCAACTTGCCCCGGGACAGGTGCGGGCTGAAAGAAGCTATGAACAGGGCCCCGGTTAAGGCCCCGAGACCGGAAGCGGTCAGCAAGAAGCCGTTGGTGCGGGCATTGCCACCGAGGATTTGGACCGCCCAGGCCGGAAGGATGGTTATAAAGGCCCGGCCAAACAGGGTGGTTATGGCCACGGTCAGGACCAGGATTCGGATGGTATTGTGTTTAAGGACGTATTCTACGCCCTCTTTCAGGTCCTGAATAATCGAGTTTTTGGACTGGCGCGGAACAAATGGCCGGAGCTTCATCAGGGCCAGGGCCACGATGACAGCGATGAAACTCAGGCCGTTTATGGTGAAACACCAGGCCGGGCCCACTGCGGCGTAGATTATTCCGCTGGCCGCCGGTCCCAGGGCCTGGGCGCTGTTGAACATGGCTGAATTCAGGGCTATGGCATTGGTCAGGGCATCGGGTTCGATCATTTCCATGACAAAGGCCTGGCGAGCCGGGGCGTCAAAGGCGTTGACTATTCCTGTGCAGAAGGCCAGGATGATGATGTGCCAGGGCTGGACCAGCCGCAAAAAGACCAGCCCGGCCAGGATAAAGGCCAGGATCATCAGGGCCAGTTGAGTCAGGATCATGATGCGCCGGCGGGGGATGCGGTCGGCCACCACGCCGCCGTAGAGCATGAAAAGCCAGGTGGGCAGACCGGCGGCAAAGCCCGCGTAACCGAGGTACGCGGGGGAGTGGGTCAGTTCATAGACCAGGAAAGCCTGGGCCGTCATCTGCATCCAGGAGCCCAGGACCGAAATCAGCTGACCCCAGAACCAAAGCCGGTAGTTGGGGTACTTGAGAGCGTAGAAGGTTTGTCGCCAGGAGAATTTCTTGCCCAGGGCCAGAAGCCGGGGCAGAAACTGGGTTGAGGTTTCGTTTATTTCCTGGTCCATGCGATTTAATTAAATTAATAGCCCAAATTATACGTCCGCGGGGCTTCCCCGGCAACTGTCGTGGTAAGCTTCTACTAATGGATGCTATAAATTGTGCGGCCTCTCAGGGTTGCTGCAATAATATTATTCTGGGCTTGCTGCCGGATGTTCACCACTTTTGGAGGCCATGATAGATGATTGAATTTCAATATTTTTCAGGCTGCCCTCATTCCCGACCGACCCTGGATAATATTCGGTACCTGGTAAGGAGCGGGTTCATATTAACTCAACTTCCGGTCAGGCGGGCCAGCTCGGCCTTGTAGACCACCAGGTCTGATTCGCTGAAGAGGACAAATCTTATTTTTTTGACCTGCTTAAGCTGCGGGATCATTTCTATAACCGTTTTTAAGGCCACGTCGGTGGCTTGCTCCAGGGGATATCGGAAATAGCCGGTGGAGATGGCCGGGAAAGCAATGGAATCTATGCCGTGCTGTTCGGCCAGGAGCAGGGAGTTGCGGTAGCAATCTGATAGGAGCTTTGCCTCCGGTTTATCAACTCCATAGACCGGCCCCAGAGTGTGGATGACATATTTATTGGGCAGGTTGTAGCCGGCGGTGATTACGGCCTGGCCGGGTTCTATCGGGGCATACTTCTGGCATTCTTCCTCCAGGCCTGGACCGGCGGCCCGGTGGATGGCCCCGGCCACTCCGCCACCCGGCCGGAGGTGGGCGTTGGCCGCGTTGACAATGGCCATCATGTCAGGCTGGTCGGCAATGTTCCCCATAACACATTCGATGATAACGCCGGAAATCTCTTTGATCATCTGGACAGGCCCTCCTTGTATATACAATTTGAATATACTGAAATAGTTTCAAAATACAACTGGAAAATCTGGCCCTGGAGGATAGGGCGTGTTGCCGAAGGACTGGCTTCGATTCAAGGTAGATGACCATAGGCCAGTTTGTGGCTCTTAGTGAAAGATTGGCGGGAGTTTCAAACGGCTTAATTAATTAAATAGAAGAGAGTAAAAATATCTCGTTATCGGATCAGAATAAATCAAATATTTTGTCCACGGTTATCTTGGTTCCAGCTACCCGAATTTCATATGAATAGCCATTCATATATTTGGGGGTAAAATTTCACCGGCAAGCTTCCGGCTGGTATTGACAACAATTCTTTTCTGGTCTCAAAACTGGCTGCCTGAGTTAAGGGTAGAGTAATGGCCGATCGACTGAGCCGCCGCTCCCTCCTGTCCTGTTCTGGCTATCCCCGGGAGTGGCAATCGAGATAGATGGCAATACAATTCCGGCCCGGTACATACTGGTCAACCCGTCAAGCTTCGTGACCAGAACATAGGGCATTATTCTGGCGTGGAGGGCGGTTAAGTTTATAAAGATATTTAAGTGTGGAATCTGGAATAGCCTATATTATGTTAAGTCAAAAGTATTGGCTGACAGGGTAACTCCCGATGCCTTCCTGCTATTTCAAGAAAAGTTAGACATGTTTTGTCCAAGTACACTAAAAGAAAAGTTCAAGAAAACACAAAAGTGGCTATGCATATTTAACGGGGGAAATAAGAGAAAAACAAAATCGGGGAGGTGGGATTTGAACCCACGACCCCAGCGTCCCGAACGCTGTGCGCTGGCCAGGCTGCGCTACTCCCCGAAGGCTAAAAATTATAGATTAATCAGGCGGATATGTCCAGCATCCGCCGGCTTTTTATTTTGGATTGAGCACCCCATTATGGAATGAAAATTTTGCGTTTTTCTTGTCCTTTCTGCTTTGGGAATAATTGCAGGGCAACAAGAATAGTTGAGATAGACCTTCGAGCAGAGGGGGAATCCGAGGAAATGCTGATTGCAGTGGAGTTTATGATTTAGATAGTTCTATGCCGAGTCCGAAAATTTCTATCGCCAGAACCTCCTGGCCACGGCAGCTCAAAGTTCCGACTCCAGGCTCAGCGGCTTTGCGTCTTCTCAAAAGCCGAAGGGCTGGGAGCCTTGACCACAAAAAATTCCAGGGTGTCGTCTTGCTGGTTGCTGACGTTCATCTTGATGTTGTAGGGTATGTTGATTATGGTCCCGGCCGGGTAATGATGGGCGGGCTGGTCGGCCAGCTGCAGGGTTACTCTGCCACGGATTACAATCATGTAGACGTTGGAGTTGGAAAAATGCTCGGGCAGGGCCTGCCCCTTGTTCAGAACCATATGATTTATATTCACGTTGTCGTCGGCAATTATTTTCTCGATCACCTTGTCATCGGTACGGGTGAAATTGTAAGTTTTTTCAATCATGGCTTCGTCCTTTCCAGGAATTGTTAGTTTCTTAAAAAACCCAGAGAGCCTTTTTCTAGCCTTTTTGCGGTTCTGCTCTCTGCAACTCTCACTTACCAATGTACCATAATTTGTCCCTCTTGACTCACTTTCCTTAGTATTATCTGTATCCATCATCCTGGATTATTACTGGTTTTTCTTTCCTTCTTGAAGCGTTTTTTCCAGGATTGATTAATTATTCACACGACCTTTTGACTGCCTGCTGTCACCTGTTATATAAAAGGGTTTGATACCTGCCGGGATGGTCATGAACATCGGTTCCGATTTCAGAGAGTTAAAGCAAGACGGGAAAGCTAATGCCAGAGTATTGAAAGTATATGCTCATAAAATCTTATTTGGGAGGTAGCGGATATGAAGAAGATTTATTTCAACCTGAAGCTGGCAGCAACTCTGTCTTTCATCATCGCTCTTGGTCTTTTCCTGAGTAGCCCGGTTCTGGCCGGGCAGGAATCCTGCCAGGTTCAGGAGGGGCTGACCGTCCAGAGCAAAATCCTGGGAAAAGAGGTTCGCTATACTATATATCTGCCGCCCGATTACCAGACCTCGAACCGTCGCTACCCGGTGGTTTACCTGCTCCACGGCTACACCGATAACGATACCGGCTGGCTGCAGTTCGGTGAAGTCCACCTGACCGCGGATAAAGCCATAGCCGAGCGACAGATACCGCCGATGATAATAGTCATGCCCGACGGGGGAGTGAGCTGGTACATCAACGATTACCAGAATAAGGTCCGCTACGAAGACTTTTTCTTCCAGGAATTCATCCCTTACATAGATGCTACCTACCGCACCCGGCCGGAGAAGGAGTACCGGGGAATTGCCGGGCTGTCCATGGGCGGCTGGGGGACCCTGATTTATGCCCTGCGCTACCCTGAGATGTTTGCGGCCGCAGCTCCTTTCAGTGCGGCAGTCTGGACAGATGAAGAAGTTATCGCCACCGACGAAAAGGTCTACGAGCGCATCTTCGCGCCGCTTTTTGGACCCGGCTTGAAGGGCAAGGACCGGCTAACCGCCCATTTCAGAAGTTATAATCCCCTGGACCTGGTCAAAACACTACCGGTGGAGAAGATCAAGACGGTGCGCTTTTACATAGATTGCGGCGATGACGATTTTCTTTACAAGGGCAACGCCGCGCTGCACGTGGCCATGCGCGACCGGAAAATCCCGCACGAGTTTCGGGTCCGGGACGGCGGCCACACCTGGAGTTACTGGCGTACCGGTATCCTGGACGGCCTGAAGTTCATCGGCGAAAGTTTCCACCGGTAAGGTTTGGGTGTCGCTACTACAGGCTCGATTCACGGATTATTGATTTAATCGCTTAATTTGATCATTAATATTTTTAATTTGGTGTCGAGGCCTTATAAATCTGTAAATAAAACAACAGGCTGACTTTGAATAGCTCCGGAAAGATTGAATAGATAGGGGAGAGATCCCACTTGTAAAGTTGTCCAGCCCGTGCCCCTGGAGAGAATTGCCTATGGGCACTGGCTTTAAGCATGGGATATGCGAAACGCTTCAGTGATTGGGGATTTATAAATGATTGAGGATAGGATATTCTATTTTTTATCTTAATTGTTCCGGTTTGGAAAAATGATTTGGTGAAGGAGAGAACAAGATGGAATTTCTTTCAATATCTGAATTCATGCACAAGACTGCGGTGGTGACCGGGGCAGCTCAGGGAATTGGTCTGGTCACCACGATGGGCTTATTAAGAAACGGAGCCCGGGTAATGGCTCTGGACCGGGATGAAGAAGCCATTTCTGATGCCCTAACAGATTTTCTTGGAGGATTTTCCGGGCGGGTTGAATTCTTAGAATGCGATCTGTCCGATCCTCGCCAGATAGAAGAAACCTGTCTCAAAATCCTGGAAAGAGCCAATAAAATAGATGTCCTGGTGAACAACGCCGGTATTGGTAACTGGAAAAAGCTTGAGGAAAGAACTATCGCCGAGTGGGATGAAGTGATAAATGTCAATTTGCGGGCTCCATACCTGATGGTAAGGTACCTGCTGCCAGGGCTTCTGGAAGGAGCGGCCGTGGTTAACATCGCCTCAACCAGGGCCCTGATGTCCGAGGCTGATACCGAACCTTATTCGGCTTCGAAGGGTGGACTGCTGGCCCTGACCCATTCCCTGGCAGTTTCCCTTGCACCGAAAAAAATACGAGTTAATGCCATCAGTCCGGGCTGGATTGAAGTCTCGACGTACAAGAAGAGAAAGGAAAGAAAAATTCCTGTTCTCAGGGAAATTGATCACCTTCAGCATCCGGCGGGCCGGGTGGGAAAGCCCGAGGACGTGGCCAACGCCGTGCTTTTCCTTTGTTCCTCGCTCAGCGGCTTCATCACCGGGACCAACCTGGTGGTCGATGGCGGCATGACCGTCAAGATGATTTTTGCGGAATAGGGGCAATATTGGAAGAGAATATTATTATCCAGGGATTATTCTTACTTCGCCACGCATTTTCAGGTATTTCCGGAACTTGACAATTTAATTGAAAATATATAATGTATATACGAAATATACAGGAGGGCTGAATGGAACGCCAGATGATCATAAGAATTGATAAAGACTTAAAACAACGGCTGGATCGCCTGGCCAGGCAGGAGGGAAAAACCACCAGCCAGATGGTAAGGGAATTAATCCAGGATTATGTAAAGAATCGAGACATAGCTTCTTACCTGGACGGATTATGGGAAAGAATTGGGCAGAAACTGAAAGAGCGGGGAGTTCGGCCGGCTGATGTCTCCGCGGCCATTAAAGAAGCCAGGAAAAGAGCTCGATGAGAATCGTTATCGATACCAACGTATTTATTTCTTCGTTTTTTGGCGGCAATCCAAAAAAGATTGTAGATTTATGGAAAGAGGGAAAGGTGATAATATGCTTATCGGGCCAGATCATAGATGAACATATCGCGGTGCTTAAGAGATTGGGGCTGGAAGGGGAACCCGAATTAAAAGAACTGGTTGATTTTCTGGCCGAAGGCTTTAACCTGATATTTGCTGCTAAAACGCCCTCGCTCAATATAGTTCCTGATGATCCGGATGATAACAAGTTAATTGAATGTGCTGTGGCCCTGGATGCCGAGGTAATTGTAAGCGGCGATAAAAACCTTCTGAGAATAAAGAACTATCTGAGCATCAAAATCATGAGCCCGGCTGAATTCCTGGCATTTTTCAAAAAGAGGCCATAATTTAGCTTAGTTTCTTCTGGTAAATTTATTCAGGCAGAATTTATGTCCCTCAGGGGGTTAGGTGAGCCTTACGTTTGAAATTTTGGAGAGCAATTTTATACCTACCTTGTGGCAAAAATTGAGCAGGATTTAATCTGACAATTCTTCAGGCGTCCCTAACTCACAGGACTATAGGGGATATTTAAGATCAGCTAAAATCTTTGTTTCTTTTGCTTTAATAGGATAAAATTGAAGCTTCGCGTGGAGTAAGGAATGAAGAAAAAGGGTTTCAGGCTGCCGCATACGCTGGTCTTAATCTATTTGCTGGTAATCCTGGTTTACCTGCTGGCCCTGGCCCTGCCCTCGGGCGAATTTAACCGGGCCGAGAAGACAGTCCAGGGCAAAACCAGGCTGGTGACCGTTCCTGGAACCTACCACCAGGTGGAAAAGAAGTGGCTGGGGCCCGAGTGGTTGCTGATTGCTCCCATTCGCGGCTTTCAGGATGCGGCCCTGATAATCTTTCTGATTTTTATCTTCGGCGGGACTTTTGGCATCCTGACCAGGTCCGGGGCCATAGATGCCGGGATTCACCGGCTGGCCGCTTTTTTCGGGCGAAATCCAAAGCTCAGGGTCCTGGTCATACCGGTGCTGATGATTATTTTCTCGCTGGCCGGAAGCGTTTACGGCATGGCCGAGGAATCAATTCCTTTTGTGCTGATTTTTATACCGTTTGCCATCTCGATGGGCTATGACTCGGTGGTGGGCGTGGCCATTCCGTTTGTGGGTTCGGCCGTCGGTTTTGCGGCCGCTTTTTTCAACCCGTTTACAGTCGGAATTGCCCAGGGTTTTGCCGAGCTGCCACTTTATTCGGGACTGGGCTACCGGCTTATTCTCTGGATAATAGCCACGATTATCGCTATTGCCTTTGTGATGATTTATGCCGAAAGGGTCAGAAAAAATCCGCAGCTCAGCCCGGTCTATGACCTTGACCGGGAGAGAATTCACCACCAGGAAAACGCATCTACTAACCTGCAGTGGGGGACATCCCAGAAGCTGATCATTGCCTGCCTTTTTGTCGGGGTGGGCCTTCTTATTTTCGGCATTTTGAAAAAGGGCTGGTACATGGAAGAAATTGCCGCCCTGTTTTTGGGCATCGGGCTGGTTTCAGGATTCCTGGCCCGGATGAAACCATCCGATATGGCCAAAAACTTTGTTGATGGCGCTAAAGACATGATGAATGTTTCGCTAATTATTTCAGGTGGGAGGGCGGTCCTGATTATCCTCAAGGAGGCAGCAGTCCTGGATACCATGCTCCAGGGAGCGGCGGGGGTTATCTCGGCTGTGCCTTCGATCCTGACGGCTCAGATAATCTTTCTGGTTCAGGCGGTGATAAATTTCTTCGTGCATTCGGGCACAGCCCAGGCTGCCCTGACCATGCCGATTATCGCTCCTCTGAGCGACCTGGTAGGTATAACCCGCCAGACCTCGGTGCTGGCTTTCCAGCTCTGCGAAGTTATAAACCCGATTCTTCCCACCTCGGCCGTGACCATGGGTGTGCTCGGTGTGGCCCGGATTCCCTGGGAGAGGTGGGCCAAGTGGTTTGTGCCCCTGATGTTGATCCTTATGGTTTTTAGCCTGCTGGCCCTTATCCCGCCGGTGCTGATGAAGTGGGGACCGTACTGAGAACGAGAAGCAAGATTTTTTCTGGCGTACAGAATTTTGATTCTCATTCAAATTTCAGTTTCGCTTACCCAGGTAACGTTAAGACGGAAAGCCCAGAGTAGCCAACGAGGAAGATATATTCAACTGAGGTAATTAAATTTTCCTTCACATTTCGCCAGCAAGTTGCCAGGCCATACCTATCAATCTCTGCAGTTCCTAACAAGGTGGGCTCTTTATTTTGCTATGATGCTCAATAACTATTTTCTTTTATTATTTCTTCAATGCGATGTGGCCCATGCCTCAGACCCCACATCAGCTTGACGGCCAGGTTTTCCAGGCTCTGTTCTCGGCCTTCAATTGCTCCCAGCTCCAGTACCTTGCGGCCGACATCATAAAGATGCATCAGTGTCTTGCCGTGCAAGCATTGCGAAGCAACCACCACCGGCAGTTTCTTGGCCCGGGCTTTTTTGAAAAACCTTTCGAACCCATAAGGTATGTTGCCTGTGCCGTAGGCCCGGATGATCATGCCCTTAATCTTCTTGTTGCTCAGCAGAAATTCCAGGTTGCCCGGGTCGCAGCCCGGGGTCAGGGTGTAGACAAAAATATCGGGCTCAAACCCTGGCCTGACCTGGATTTGATGAGGCCTGGTGTTTCGCTTGCGCACCCAGCTTTTAATCTTAATCTCAATGTTGATCTCTCCGGCATCTTCGCCGTTGACCGTCTGGAAAGCGTCCAGCCTGGACTCCGAGGCCTTGGTGGCCCGGCTGCCCAGGATGATGCGTTCATCAAAAACTATGAACACTCCGGCAAGGTCCATGGTGGCCAGCTTGAATGCGTTGATTAAGTTTCGCTTGGCGTCGCTTTCTATTCGTCCGCCCGGTATCTGGCTGCCGGTCAGGACAACGGGCTTGCCGAGCCCTTTGATGGCGATGCTCAGCGCTGCTGCGGTGTAGGCCATGGTGTCGGTACCATGGGTGATGACAAAGCCGTCGTAATTCTTATAGTGTTTTTTAAGGCAATGCAGAATGCGGTCCCAGTCCGCCGGGGTGATGTTGGTCGAGTCTATGTTGGCGATGAATTCGATATCATACTCGGCGATGGTGGACAGCCGGGGTTCTACGTCCCTGAGAATCTTTATGGCCGAGTCTTTGCTGTCGGGAACAGCCAGTGAGCCATCCGGTCGTTCTTCCATGACGATAGTTCCGCCGCAAAAAAGAACCAGGACTTTTTGCTTTCGGGCCATTTCTTTCTCCCTTGGTCAGCAGCTTATTTTATATAAAACGGGGGTTACAATCCATATTTACTTATTTTTCTGATGGTTTGGTAGGGATTCTGATTGAGACCTGAACTTCAGAGCTTATTTAATTTAGGTCCTATTTTTTATTTTAGGCCAGGCTCTTCAACCTGAGCTCGTAATCCGCTAAGCAATAACTTCCTTTATTGAATCTTCCTTAAGGCCACAGTTTCCGGTGAACCCAAATAGCCATTCGGTTAATTGGGTTACAAGTATGTAACGGTTATCAGGATGCAAATAATGTAAGTGATAAAGAAATCCTCTATAAAACCCCTTATCAATATGTCAGGCAACGGTGCCTGTTGTTCACCCGTGTTTTCTTTTGAATCGATTATTATTTTCTATTTTTTTACCGCACCAAGGTACCTTCTTATCATCCGGGCCACTTGTGTGGCCGCGGGCGGGTCATAATTCCCGAGAACTATGATGGTAAACCCGGTCTGGGCTTCGCACTCCAGGGCAGCGTTGATCCCGGGGGCGCCACCGGCGATTCCCAGGCTCCAGCGGCCGCGGTCAACTCTCGCCTGGTTTGATTGGCCGAGCTCCTGACCTGTGAAAACCCAGTTGGTCCAGGCTTCGTTGAGCAATCGACCTTCATAGAGTGCCCGAACAAAACGCAGCAGGTCTTCGGCCGTGGCATAGCCGCCGCCGGCTGCGCTGCCCCGGGCCGGCCTGGTATAAATATTTTTGCGCCAGTCTTGCCTGGCCGATTGCTTTTCAGGTTGTTGCTGTGAGCTGGATTTGTCTTTTTGCTGGGTTGTTGAATCTTCCGGCCCTTCAACCTGCCTGGTATAGCCATCAGCCAAATTCGGAACAATAGCATCAGCTTCAAACCAGTCGGATTCCTTCATCCCGGCTGCGTCGAATATATTTTTCCTGACGTAGTTGTAATAATCCATTCCCGCGGCCACGCTGATTATTTCTCCGAGCACCACGTACCCGCCGTTGGAATACATCTGCTTTGTTCCTGGCTCAAAGGCCAGGGGCTTGGCCGCGAAAAGTTTGAGATAATCGTGGTTGTGGCGGATTAAATCCTTCGGAGTCTTCTCGAATTCAGGACCAAAGAAATCTCCAATGCCGGAAGTCATGTTAACCAGGTTGCGGACAGTTACTTTTTCCCTGGCTTCGGCATTCGGATAATCAGGCAGGAATTTTCCCAGTTTATCATTCAGGCTGAGCCGTCCCCGCTGGGCCAGTTGAGCAATGGCAATTTTGGTGAAGATCTTGTTGATGGACCCGAGATTAAACCTGGTGTTGGGACGGTTGGGGACGGAAAATTCTTTGCTGGCCAGGCCATATGACTTAAAAAATACCGGGTTGAAGTCTTTCGCCACCAGCACCACTCCCGAGAATCTGTCTTCCTTCACTGCCTTTTCTATTTCCTGCTCAAGGCCCTGAAGCGCCTGCTGGAGGTTCATGGTGGGCAGGGGAGAGGCCAGGTCTTCGGGACCGGCTTCATCCACGGTGAGACCCTTGAGCCATAGCATGTTTGCCTGTTTTTCGAAGACAAGGCTGAGTCGGAACATTTCGTTGCTCAGGTTGGCGATTATCAGGCTGGTTTCCTCAGGCGACGGGGAAATTATCTTTAATAGCCTTAATTCCTTGCCCAATTGCTGCCTGAGGCCAGCCAGCCTCTGGGCCCTGTCTCTTGCGGGAACTTGCCGGAGTTTATCCGCAGGAACATTTTCCCTGAAAAAGGCTTCAAGCCCAGTTATGTCCGCCTTTTCGAACACCCGCCAGAACTCCTCCGCCTTCTTGGCCACCTCTGTTTGTGGGAACAGGATGTCATTCTTATTGATATCCTGGCATATCTCAACTCGCAGATCCGTTGCTAGGGAGATTGCAATCATGGTCATCATGACCAACAATAGAACCAGGAGGTGAGGAATCCAACCTGAAATACCTATAAAGGTAACATTTTTAATCTTAAGGAACCCAAAATTATATTTTCTTGTCTTAACTTGTACCATCGTAGCCTCCTCAGTTTCTGAATTTCTTCCATTTAGGTTTTTCCAATTATGATAAAAAATCATATTTGGACATAATAATTCTCTTTATATGAAACTATTTATCATTTATAGATTGTTGCATATATGTAGACATATTTTAATTATAATTCTATGTTGAATCGGTATTGGTGATGGAATATCATCTAATAGCTGGATAAGCAGTTACAGAGTGTATAAGGTATTTTAGATTTTAATATTATATTTCAATTCTAAGTAACCAAGGAGGTTTTCATGACATTTAGGTCAAAATTATTTATTAGGTTTCTGCTAATCAGCTTAATACTGACCCCGTTTGTGGTCAGGGCGGATGAGGGGATGTGGATGCCGCACCAGATGCGGATGCTCAACCTGCAGCAGCTCGGCCTGAAGATGAACCCGGATGAACTGTACAAGAAGGACGGCACCGGCCTGATGAGTGCAGTGGTCAACCTGGGTGGCGGCACCGGCGAGTTCGTCAGCTCCGAGGGGCTTATACTGACCAACCACCACGTGGCTTTCGGAGCTATCCAGCGGGCTTCGAGCAAGGAACACGACTACATCACCGACGGCTTCCTGGCCCTGACCCGCGAGCAGGAGATCCCGGCCCAGGGTTATACTGCGGACATCCTGCTCGGCTATGAAGAGGTCACGGCTCGCGTCCTCTCCAAGGTCAAGCCCAAGATGACACCGCGCCAGAAGTACGATGCCATCGAAGCTGCGGTCAAAGAAATCGTGGCTGAAGCCGAAAAAGCCGGTCCAGACCTCCGCGCCAGCGTGGTGGCCATGTACAGCGGCAATCAATACTATCTCTATCGGTTTAAGAGGATTAAGGATGTCCGCCTGGTTTATGCTCCGCCCCAGGACCTCGGCAACTACGGCGGCGAGGTGGACAACTGGATGTGGCCTCGCCACACCTGCGATTTTTCCTTCCTGCGGGCCTATGTTTCCAAGGACGGCATCGGCGTGGACTACAGCCCGGAAAATGTTCCCTACAAGCCCAAGGTCTGGCTGAAAATTTCCACTGAAGGCGTTAAGGAAGGCGATTTTACCTTCGTCATGGGCTATCCGGGCCGCACCTACAGGAACAACCTGGCCGTGGAGATTGAATATGACTTCAACGCCATGGTCAAGCGAATGGCTGAATTCCAGGACATCATCAATTTCATAGAATCGGCCAGCAAGGGCGACAAGGAAACCGAAATCCGCTATGCCTCGATGCTGAAGGGCCTTTACAACACCCTCAAGAACATGCAGGGCAAGGTGGAGGGGATGAAGAAGGTTGACCTCATCAATAAGAAAAAAGAACAGGAAAAAGAACTCCTGGCCTGGATTAACGCCTCGCCCGAACGCCAGAAAAAGTACGGAAAGGTTCTCGACCAGATGGCCGATTACATGAAGCGCTACGATGTCTTTGCCTCTCGAAACGAGATCCTCGGCAATGTCATCAGTGCTTATTTCGGCTCGACGATTCTGTCTCAGGCCTATACGATCTATCGCTTCGTTGAAGAGCGACAGAAGCCCGATAAAGACCGTGATCCTCTCTACCAGGAAAGAAACGTGCCTTTTAACAGACAGAGAATCCAGCTGGCCGAGCGCGGCTATGTGTTCAATACCGATAGGGAGTTCTTCAAGCACCAGCTGAAGAAATTGATGGACCTGCCGGCTGAAAAAATCCCGGGACCCTTCCGTCCAATCCTGGCCCAGAAATCAGATAAGGCCGTTGAAGAGTATGTGGATAACCTTTACAAGAATACAATCCTCGGCGACCCGAAAAAGCGACTTGAACTTCTCGATATGAAGCCGGCAGACCTGATGAAGCTTAACGACCCTTTCATTCAACTGGCAGCCGACCTGGAAAAAGAACTCAAGGTGGTCCGCGAGGAAAGCAAGGCCTGGGCCCAGGAAAGGGCCGACCTGAAGATGCTCTATGAAGCTGCACTCCTGGAAATGAAGGAAGGAAAGCTGGCGCCCGATGCCAACAGCACCATCCGCTTCACCTACGGTCCGGTTATCGGTTATAGCCCCAAGGATGCCGTGGTTTACAAGCCCATCACCACCCTTAAGGGAGTCATGGAAAAGGAAACCGGCGAGTTCCCGTTCCACGTTCCGGCCAGACTGAAAGAGCTCTACCAGAAGCGAGATTTTGGCAAATTCGAAGACCCGGTCCTCAAGGACGTTCCGGCCTGTTTCCTCAACACCACCAACGTCACCGGCGGAAATTCCGGTTCTCCAACTCTAAACGCCAAAGGAGAGCAGTTGGGCATCATTTTCGACATGACCTATGAAAGCGTTATCGGCGACTACTACATCATTCCCGAATGGCAGCGTTCCATCTCCGTTGATATCCGCTATGTCCTGTTCATCACCGAGAAGTTCTCCGGCGCCCATCACCTTATAAAAGAAATGGGACTATGCAGCGGCCAGTGCGAAATGGAGCATAAATAAGGACGGTTGAAAGGCGGAAGTAATACCTGTTAAGGAATTTAAGACTCTGAAGTGGAACCGGAACTATCGGTCAGATAATTAGCCTGAAGCCCGGGGACGGATGTCTCCGGGCCTCAGGCTTTTTTGTATTGTCCAGAAACTAAGTTGCTCAGCTTAAGAGATGGATTAATTGTGAATTAATTGGAAAGGATTGGATTGCGAGAATGGAAATAGCCCGATTATTTGGTGCCGACTTTAATCGACGCGAGCGGGATATGATGAATTATTAAATCACCAAGGTTAGAATCGGACGTATCTGGAAAGCCGGCAGCCTTAACCCGCCGGCCGCTCTTTTATGGATAGGCTCAGAAAGGCGGACTGCCTTTCGTTCTAACTTCTCCAGGAAATGCCCGCGGAAGCTTCTTTATTTTTTCTTGTCGAGGTCTTTATCCACCATGTTCTTCAGCTGGCTGACGACCTCATCCAGGTTGAGCGATTCAATGTCTATTCTTTTCTTGTTCAGTCCCTGGTCAGGCGGGGCAGGTTTTGGTTCTGGCGGCACGTTTTTCTCAACCCAGCTCAGCAACTCTTTGGTGTTGATCGGTTTTTCGAAGTAATTGTCGGCCCCGTAACTCTTGACATCAATTCTGGAAGTTGCCCCCTTGTAGACAGCGGTTATCAGCACCACCCTGGTCTCCTTGAGTTCCGGGTCGTCCTTTATTTTCCGGCAGAGGTCAGCCCCGTGGATTTTGGGCAGAAGCATGTCGCAGATGACCAGCTTCGGTCGCTCTTCCCTGACCAGTTTCAGGCCCTTTTCGCCGTCGTGAGCCTTGACCACCCGGTAACCCTTCTCGCTGAGTAATTTCTCCAGCATGGAAGAAGTTACCCGGTCATCATCTATGATGGCTATATGTGCGCCCATGCCCTTACTCCATTTATTTTTAGCTATTATTTATTAAGGCAGCCCGTTAAGTCAATATCTTATTTTTAACATCAGGAAATTGCGTCCAGTTGATGACTAAAAATGGCCTGAAAAACGTGCTATGATAATAAGCCAGATAGGTAAAGCAATTCTCTGGCCGGGCACGGGCCGTTAGCCTGAAAAAATGCCAGGCCTTTCGGAATTACAGCCAGAAAATTAAGATAAATATTTAATTAAATTAGCTATGCCAGAGATTGGAGCAACCGAAAAAGAATGATTTCCGTTGAGGAATTATCCAAGAGCTTTGCCCGCCAGGTTCTTTTTGAAAAAATCAGCTTCAAGATAAACCCGGGCGAGAGGGTGGGGCTGGTCGGCAAGAACGGCCACGGCAAGTCCACCCTGTTCCGCATCATCGCCGGCCTGGAAGAGCCGGACGAGGGACGGGTGGTCATTCCCAGGAACTATCGCGTCGGCTACCTGGAACAGGAACCCGATTTCCGGAAGTCCACCGTCCTGGAAGAAGCCAGCTCCGGGCTTCCGGCCTGCGACTCAGACCAGCTCTGGCGGGTGGAAAAAGTCCTGGTCGGCCTGGGCTTTTCGTCAGAAGATTTCCAGAAAAATCCGCGCCAGCTCTCAGGGGGATACCAGGTCCGCTTGAGCCTGGCCCGGCTGCTGCTGACCGATTACGACCTGCTTCTGCTGGACGAGCCCAACAACTACCTGGACATCACCTCCATCCGCTGGCTGGAAAAGTTCCTGCTCTCCTGGCGGGGCGAGCTGATGTTCATCACCCATGACCGCAGCTTCATGGACCGGGTGGCCACCCATATCCTGGGCCTGCACCGGCGGAAAATTCGCAAGATTGAGGGCGACACGGAGAAGTACTACAACCAGTTAGCCCTAGAAGAGGAAGTCTACGAAAAAACCCGGATAAATGATGAAAGAAAGCGCAGAGAACTTGAAGTCTTTATCAACCGCTTCCGGGCCAAGGCCCGGCTGGCCGGCCTGGTCCAGTCCCGCCTGAAGTACATCGAAAAGATGGAGAAACGGGAAAAGCTGGAAAAAATCAAGAACATGGAATTTGCCTTCCTGGAGAAAAAGTTCCACCACAAGTATGCCCTGAGCCTGGAAAATGTCAGCTTTGCCTATACTCCGGATAAGCCACTCATCAGGAATTTCAGCATCCATATCGGGGCCCGGGACCGGGTGATGGTCATCGGACCCAACGGCCGCGGTAAAACCACGCTGCTCAAGCTGATGGCCGGCCTGCTCCGGCCGCAATCGGGAGAAATCACTTTTCCCAAATCGGTTTCGGCCGGTTACTACGAACAGAGTTTTGCCGAGGACATGAACAGCACCAATACCGTGCTGGAGGAAATAGGTTCGGCCAACCCCCAGCTGGAACCGGCCAGGGTTCGCCACATTGCCGGCACCCTGCTGTTTGAAGGCGACGAGGCCCTCAAGCCCATCCGGGTCCTGTCCGGCGGGGAAAAGAGCCGCGTTCTCCTGGGCAAGATCCTGGCCACGCCCGTTAACCTGCTTCTCCTGGACGAGCCGACCAACCACCTGGACCTGGAATCCTGCGATGCCCTGCTGGCCGCCCTCGACAACTTTGACGGGGCGGTGGTCATGGTCACCCACAACGAGCTGTTCTTGAAGGCTCTGGCCGAACGCCTGATTGTGTTCCAGGATGACCGGGTAACCGTTTTTGAGGGAGATTACGACAGCTTCCTGAAAAAGGTAGGCTGGACTGAAGAAAAGTCTGAGGTCTCAGAAAAGAACACAGGCGGAACCTGCCTGCCGGCAGAAATGGTAGCCCGGCCACCGGAAAAAGCAGGCAAGAACAAGAACGGAGCCGTCCCATCTTCCCCCGATGAATCCTTCAAGTTCAAGCTCTCGCCGCGCGAGCTGCGAAAGCTCAGGTCGGAAATCATAATAGAAAAATCCAGGGTCCTTAAACCCCTGGAAGAGAGGGTGCTCAGGCTGGAAAGCCAGATTGAAGACATCGAACAGCGGGTCAACCAGCTGACCCAGGAGATAATCGCCGCTTCGGTCGATGGCCGCGGCCAGGAGGTGGTTCGCCTTTCCCGGGAACTCGATGCCAGCCGGAAGAACCTGGACTCTCTCTACGAAGAATATACCCAGGTCTATCAAGACTATGAAGAAAAAAGCCAGAGTTTTGAACGGCGCCTCCAGGAAATTGACAAGCTTTCTTCCTGAAGTAAGACTCCGGGCAGCAACTTTTCTTTTTCTCAAAGTTAAGTATAATTAATAACCTGTAATGATTCCCGTGAGCCGTCAGAAACAGGTGCGGGACTATGCCTTTTCCGGGAGCGAGAAGAGAGGAAAGCGAGGCTGTTGAGCATGGAAACTGAGGAATTGCACTGGAAAGCCGTCCGGGCTCGGGTTAGCAGGCCCAGAATGGGGACTATATTTTACCGGCTTAAATTTTTACTGGTCTTTTTGCTTCTGGTCACTCTCGCTTTTTTCCCGTCCTGTCGCTCCGGCCGCAGAGGTCACAGCCTGGTGGTGGCCGGTTCAACCAGCATCCAGCCTTTTGCCGATAAGTGGGCTGAAGTCTTTATGGAGAAAAGGCCGGGTGAAATCGTTGATGTCCAGGGTGGCGGTTCGAGTGCCGGCATCCAGGCCGTCCTGACCGGAGCGGCCCACATAGGAATGTCTTCCAGGGAACTCAAAGGAGACGAAAAAGAGCTATACCAGATAGAGGTGGCCCACGACGGGCTGGCCATAATCGTCCATCCGAGCAATCCGCTCGATAACTTAACTATTGAACAGGTCAAGAGCATTTTCCTAGGCGAGATTACCACCTGGGAAACCCTCAACGGCCAGAAAAAAGCCATAACCGTGGTGGTCAGGGAAGAGGGCTCTGGCACCCGGGGTGCCTTCCAGGAACTGGTCATGGGAAAATCACGGATTACCAAGAAGGCCATAGTCCAGGATTCAAACGGAACGGTCAGGGAAATCGTCAGCCGCGACCCCAACGCCATCGGGTTTATCTCGCTGGGCCTGGTCAATGACTCGGTCAAGGCCCTGGCTCTTAACGGGGTGAAACCAACAGAAGAAGCCATCCTCAAGAAGGAATACAAGCTGGTCCGGCCATTCCTGTTTCTGACGCGGGAAACGCCGTCCGGGCTGGCCAGGGAATTCATAGATTTTGTCCTGTCCGATGAAATCCAGGAGCTGGTCCATAAAGAAGGTTTAATCCCCGTAAGACGGGGTTCCCGGCCGGAGGGCAGCCGATGACCAAGCTTGAGAAAAACGACCGGTTGGTCAGGCTCGGCCTGTTGATGATCGCCCTCTCGGCCATTTCTGTTCTGGCCATCATCACCCTGTTTATCTTTGAGCAGGGGACTCCCATCATGTTCAGGTACGGGTTCAAGAGCTTCCTGCTCGGACAGGACTGGTATCCTTCGGAAAAGAGTTTCGGCCTGCTGCCGATGATAGTCGGCTCTTTGATGGTTACCTTCGGGGCGTTGATCATAGGTGTTCCCCTGGGCCTGGCCAGCGCCATCTTCCTGACAGAATTCTCGCACCGCCGCCTGACCCGGATTCTCAAGCCGGTCATTGAGCTCCTGGCCGGCATTCCTTCGGTTGTCTATGGTTTTATAGGGCTGATGTTCCTGGTCCCGTTTATCAGGGATAATTTCGGCGGGCCGGGATTATCGGTGCTGGCTGCCTCGCTGATCCTGGGAATAATGATCCTGCCAACGGTTATCAGCATTGCCATCGACTCCATCAGGGCGGTTCCCGATTCTTACCGGGAGGGTTCTATTGCCCTGGGCGCCACCAGGTGGCAGACGGTCAGGATGGTGGTCCTGCCGGCAGCCCGCTCCGGGATCATTGCCGGCATCATCCTGGGCATGGGCCGGGCCATAGGAGAAACCATGGCCGTCATCATGGTGGCCGGAAACGCCGCCGACATTCCCGGTTCAATTCTGGCCCCGGTCCGGACCTTGACTTCCAACATCGCCCTGGAGATGGCCTACGCCAGCGGGGAACACCGGGAGGCCCTGTTTGCCACCGGGGTTATCCTGTTTATCATCATCATGATCCTTAATACCATCGCCAACGTGACCTCGACCAGGCAAAGGAAAAAGTAAGGTGAGTCTGATGGGCGGTCATTTAAGGTTGCAGCCGAGAACGGAACAGAGGGTGGTGCAGTTCTTCATGTATCTTATGACCTCCATAGCTGTTCTGGTCCTGGTCTTTATCCTGGTGGTCATCCTGAAAAACGGCCTGCCCCAGCTCAACCTGGAATTTCTGACCAAGAATCCCGCCGATATGGGCCGGGAGGGCGGGATTCTTTCCACCATCGTGGCCACGATTTTTCTGACCTTTATCGCCCTGCTGGTGGCCACCCCCCTGGGCGTGGGCACGGCCATTTACCTGACCGAGTATACCGTGGAGAGCCGGATTACCAGGATAATCCGCTTTGGAGCCGAGTGCCTGGCCGGGATTCCTTCCATCATCTTTGGCCTGTTTGGCTTCATACTTTTTGTCAATAAACTTAAGTTCGGCTGGTCCATCCTGAGCGGCGGTTTGACCCTGGCCTTCATGGTCCTGCCGACCATAATCAGGACCAGCGAGGAGGCCATCAAGGCCGTGCCGTCGGCTTACCGCCTGGTCAGCTTTTCTCTGGGCAGCACCCGCTGGCAGACGGTTACGCGGGTGGTCCTGCCCTCGGCCATCCCGGGAATTGTGACCGGGGTCATCCTGAGCATCGGGCGGAGCATCGGGGAAACGGCTGCGGTCATCTTTACCGCCGGTTCGGCCCTGAGGATGCCCACCTCGCTCTTTTCTTCCTCGCGGACCATGTCGGTCCATTTTTACATCCTGGCCAAGGAGGGAGTGTCCATGCCCAAGGCCTACGGTACGGCCGCGGTGCTGGTCATATCTATCCTGGTCATCAACATCGTCACCTATTACTTGATGGAAAAGTACATAAAGCGGAAATCTTAAACCATGAAACAGAGAGGCATACTCGTCCGGGATTTCAGCCATTATTACGGGGAGACCCGCAGCCTGAACAACATCAACCTTGATGTCTACCGCAATGAAATCCTGGGCATCATCGGGCCGGCCAGGAGCGGCAAGTCCACCTTCCTGGCCTGCCTCAACCGGCTTAACGACCTGATACCCGGCTCGCGGGTGGAAGGGAAAATCCTGGTCGATGACCAGGACATCTACGGGCCGGAGGTGGATGTGGTGGCCCTGAGAAGAAAGCTGGGCATGGTCTTCGCCACCCCGGTACCCTTGCCCCTGACCATCTATGAGAACATAGTCTTTGGCGTTCGCTTGCTGGGAAACAATAACCGCAGGGAGCTGGACCGGATTGTGGAGGACTCGCTGGAAAAGGCCGGGCTGTGGGCAGAGGTCAAGGACCGGCTGCATACCAGTGCCCTTAAACTCTCGGGGGGGCAGCAGCAACGGCTGTGCATTGCCAGGGTGCTGGCCCTGAAGCCGCAGTACATCATGCTGGATGAGCCGACCTCTGGACTGGACCCCATTTCCACCATGAAAATTGAAGACTCGCTAAGGACCCTTAAAAAGGATTACACCATAATCCTGGTGACTAACAACACCAAGCAGGCAGCCAGGGTGGCCGACCGGACGGCCTTTTTCCTGATGGGAGAACTGGTGGAGATAGACGAAACACCGGTGGTCTTTACCAGGCCCTCCGACAAGCGGACCGAGGCCTACCTGGAAGGAAAGTTTGGGTGAAGAACGATGACCAAAGGAAACCTGTTCGGGCCGGGGGGAATTTTGAGTCCATCCCGGCTTTATGAAATTTTAACGGAGTGCTTAACATATTTTAACGTGGGTTGGATATAAGATTGGAGACTGGATAAATGGTTATGGCCAATGTCATCAAACCCCGGTCGGGAATGAATTGGACCTCTGTTAGGGAATTGGGCTGGCCGGAGAACTTAAACCAGCCGGAGAGGGTAAATTGCCGGCAGAAACTTCCGGTCATAAACCGGGGCCAGGAATTCCCGGCGGCTGTCCCCGGCCAGGCTGTCGACCCGGAAAAGAGGTGAGGAAGCAGTCATCATGAGCGCTACCAGGAAGAATATCATCGAGGTCAGGAACTTAAACGTCTTTTACGGCAAATTCCAGGCGCTCAGAAATATCAACCTTGACATCCAGACCAACCGCATCACCGCTCTGATCGGACCGTCGGGCTGCGGGAAATCTACCTTCCTGAGGGCCCTCAACCGGATGAACGACCTGATTGAAGGCTGCCGGACAGAGGGTGAGGTCCTGTTCGAGGGCAAGAACATTTTCGACCCGGAGACCGACCTGCTGGAACTGCGGAGAAAGGTGGGAATGGTTTTCCAGAGGCCGAATCCCTTTCCGCTGAGCATTGCCGACAACATCACCTACGGGCTCAGGGTTCACGGTCGGACCGAACCCAATTTCCTTGAAGAAAAGCTCCACCGCAGCCTGCAGGCGGTCAACCTCTGGGAGGAGCTCAAGGACCGGCTTCACGATAATGCCCTGAAGCTGACCGGTGAGCAGCAGCAGCGGTTGTGCATTGCCCGGTTGCTGGCAGTTGAGCCTGAAGTGGTGCTGATGGATGAACCCTGCTCGGCCCTGGACCCGGTGGCCACGGCCCGGATCGAAGATTTGATGTACGAACTCAAGCGAGACTATACTATAGTCATCGTCACCCATAACATGCAGCAGGCGGCCCGGGTGTCCGATTACACGGGTTACTTCCTGCTGGGTGACCTGGTGGAATTCGGCGAGACCAACCAGATTTTTACCAGTCCCCGGGATAAGCGGACTGAAGATTATATTACCGGCCGTTTTGGTTAAGATAACTGACCAGGGCAGCTGGAAAAGGAGGCTGAAATGACCAGATATTTTGACGAGGAGTTGCTGGAACTTAACAAGAAAATTCTGGAGATGAGTGCCGAGGCCGAAGCGGCCATAGGCAATTCCATCAAGGCTCTCAGGGATTTGAGCCGGGAAAAAGCTGAAGCGATAATCAAGGATGACGACCGCATCGACAACCTGGACCTGGCCATAGAGGAAAAGTGCCTGAACCTGATAGCCCTCTACCAGCCGGCCGCGGCTGACCTGCGCTTTATCGTGATGTCGATGAAAATCGCCACCGACCTGGAACGCATCGCCGACCTGGCCGTGGACATCGCCCAGAGGGTCCTGGAAATTGCCGACCAGCCCCTGCTGAAACCTCTGATTGACATTCCCAAGCTGGCCACCCTGTCCCAGGGCATGGTTCGGGACGCCATCAATTCTTTCGTTAACAAGGACACCGAGCTGGCCAGGTCAGTTATCCTCAGGGACAACGAGGCTGACAACCTGCGCAACCTGGTGCAGTCGGAGCTGATCAACGATTACATGAGCAAAGACCCCAGCACCGCTCCCCGGGCGGTGGCCCTGCTTCTGGTGGCCAGGCACCTGGAAAGAATCTGCGACCACGCCACCAACATTGCCGAGGATGTGATTTACCTGGTCAAGGCCGAACAGGTTCGCCACCACCCGGAAAGCCTGAAGTAGGGGAGAGGGCCAAACACAGGAGATTATAGAAAAACTCGGCCTGACCAAGTTTTAATTCTGATTGCCAGCAATTCCGCTTATAGAGAATGAACGGGAAAAATTCCCCGGGGTGGGCTTATATGCCTATGCTATATATGCAGAAAGTATGCTGGCTGGAAATCATATTGAAAGTTTTTTTCTGACCAGGGTCAAAACCAGGCCTGAAAACTCAAGAGTTCACTTCGGCCATACATCAGAACCGGGCCGGCTTCCAGGCTGGCCTGATTATTTGAAACGAACTTAACCGGGCCGACTAAAATTAAAGGGCCGGCTTGATTGCCGGGATGTCCCCCGTGTGCTATCTTTAAGATGACCATGCGCCATTCAAATTACAGGGCCAGGCGGAAAACATGGGTTTTCTTACTCGCTCTGCTCTGGCTGATTCTTGGCGGCTCAGTGCTTGCCCAGGAGAAGGAGCAAAAAGTTCCTCAGCAAAAGGCAGCCTATAATGTTACGGTAAATGCTATAACCATTGCCGTAACGGTTCAGGACAAGAAAGGCCGTTATGTTAACGACCTTGGGGAAAAAGACTTCATCGTCTATGAGAATGGCGAACGCCGGACCATAAACTACTTTCAGCATGACCAGTCGGCCCCCCTGAGTTTGACCGTTCTGCTGGATGTCAGCGGGAGCATGGCCCTGGAAGACAAGTTTGAAGACTGTCGCCGGGCCCTGCACGTCCTGGCCGAAAAGATTCTGGCGCCCCAGGACGAGCTGGCCCTGCTGGTTTTTGCTGACGGCGAGGTTGAGGTGGCAGCCAGGCACTCGCAGGACAGGTCGGCTTTCTTAGCCGCCCTGGATGGGGAGAAAGCCTACGGCAAGACTGCCCTCCATGATGCCGTGGCCGTTTCACCGCAGTATGCGGTCCGGGCCAGGAACGAAAAGAGGGCCCTGATCCTGATTACCGATGGCATAGAAAACGACAGCCAGTCTTCAGCCGAACAGGCCCTGGAAATTGCCAGACGGGTGGATGTGCCCATTTATGTCATCGGTTATAAGATTCCCAGGGCCGAAGAAATACTGGCCAGGCATAAAAGGAGGTCAGGACTGACGGCCATGGGAATTGTAGAAACCTTGAACCTTTTTGCCGAGGCTACCGGGGGCAAAGCCTTTTTCCTCGATGATTTAGAGAGTTTATTATCAACGCTTTACGAGATTAAAAAAGAACAGAGCCACCAGTACATCATAGGGTATACTTCATACAAGGAAGATGATAAGTACCGAAGAATAATGGTCACCACCCCCGGGGGCAATTACCGAATCCGGACCCGGCAGGGTTATTAGGGTAAATAGACGAAAGGCCCGGAAAAGCAACGAAAATAAATTGATGACAACCGGGAAAATAGGGAATATAATAAAGGCAAGAATTACTTCTTAAACCGGCAGGAAAATCCGACATAATAAATAGAAAGGAGGTCGGCATGAAAAAGAGTTTTCTTTTTTATGCATCGGTCCTGGTAATCGCTCTGGCCATTGTCGGCACCAGCTGTGCCACCAAGAAGTACGTAAGCACGGAAGTGGCGGCCATTGACCAGAAAGTGGCGGCCGTTTCCAGTGAAATCGAAGAAGCCCAGAAAAGAATCAGGGAGCACGATGAGAAGCTGGCCACCATCGGCGAGCTCATCGGCAAGCACGATACCCAGTTCAAGCAGGTTGACGGTAAGATCGAAGAGGTCAAAACCCTCATCCGCGGCAACCTGGTGATGACTGCTACCCTCAGCAACGACGAGGCCAAGTTTGCCTTCAACAGCGCCGAGCTCAGCCCCGAGGCCAAGGCCGCCATCGACCGCTTCGTTCAGAGGTTGATAGAGGAGAACAAGGGTGTCTACCTGGAAATCCAGGGTCACACCGACAACACCGGTCCGGAAGAGGTCAATATTTACCTTGGCCAGAAAAGGGCCGAAGCGGTCATGATGTACCTCTACAAGACACACCGCATTCCGCTGCACCGGATGTCCGCGGTCAGCCTGGGCAGCTCCAAGCCGGTGGCCGAGAATACCACGCGGGAAGGCCGGGCCAAGAACCGCCGGGTAGAAATCCTGGTTTACGAGTAAGACCACAGTCAGGCTTTTTCAACTGGAGTCTGTCCCTACCGGTATTTGATCCGGGGAGGAGAACTATATCCCCGATCTTTCAGCCTGAGAGTGGGTAGGTCTATTAGTCCGCTTTCCGAAAGCTCAGTACCCGCTTGTTTCTAACTGAAACAGTCTTCGCCAGGCAGCATAGAACTCAACCCCTGCTGGTATCCTGACAGCAAGAAATGTTGCTTAAGTTCTCCGAGCATAAGAGGACAGCAGCATAACGGAGGGATTCCAGTCGGGTTAACTTTATCGAAAAGTATAGGACTCGACCTTCAAGATGATTAAATGCCTCGTCAATTAAGGTTTTTTAGCCTTTAATTTTTCCAGCGGAAGGGATCCTTGCGCCTGAAATCCGGAACCAGGTGTTCGTCCTGCTGGAAGGGTTCGGGCTGCAGGAAAAGGTGCTCAAAACCCAGGTCCAGCGCCCTCTGCATCACCCGGTGGTATTCCTCCCTGGTGATTTCCCGCTGGATCTCGGCCGGGGCCTTGTAGCAGGGATGGTACTGGCTCATCAGGCTGAGCCCCACACCGGTTGACAGGTTTTCGGCTATCCACTCCAGGACCCGGATGGAATCGTCGGCCGAGCCGGGAAGAACCAGGTGCCTGATGATCAGGCCCTGCCGGGCAATCTCCCGCTCGTCTATTACCAGGTCCGGCTGCTGGATGTACATTTCCTGCAGGGCCAGCCTGGCCTGTTCAAAGTAGTCCGGGGCCGAAGAATACCTGCGGGAAAGTTCTGATGACACGTACTTGAGGTCCGGCAGGTAAATGTCCACGATTCCCCGCAATTGCTCCACCACCTCCAGGGAATCATATCCGTTGGAGTTATAAACCAGGGGAATGGACAGCCCCCGGCGGTAGGCAATTTTAAGGGCCCGGAGAATGGGCAGGATGACGTGGGTGGGGGAAACGAAGTTTATGTTCAGGGCCCCCCGCTGCTGGAGTTGAAGCATCAGCTCGGCCAGCTGTTCATCGGTCCGCAGCTTTCCCTCGTTGAGCCAGCTCAGCTGAAAATTCTGGCAGAAAAGGCACTTCAGGTTACAACCGGTGAAGAAGATTGTGCCCGAACCCCTGGCCCCGGCCGGTTGTCCCCGGCCGCTGAGGACCGGTTCTTCGCCGAAATGAAGCAGGCCCACCGAAACCCGGGCCTGGCTGCCGGTCTGGCAGACTCCGGTTTCTCCCCTGGTGCGGTTTACGTGGCAGTGCCGCGGGCAGAGGGTGCAGTCAGCTTCCTGAGGGGACAGCCTGTCCAACGCCCGGTCTATGGCTTCCAGTTTCCGTTGCAGCCAGAATTCCCTGTCCATCCTGTTTTATGAACCTCTTTTCCAGGCTAATTATACCAGAGCCGGTTAAAGCCGGTAGCTTGCCGCGGCCAATTTCTTCTTTCCGATACCTGGCTAATAAATCCCTTGTAAGCCGGAACGAAAATAAGTATAGTAATTTTTCTGCGAGAAAGCTGACTCTGGCCGATAGGGAAGGAATCAACTTGCTGGACTTCATCAAGAAGCTGTTCGACATTGCGATACATCTTGACCGCTACGTGGTGGATATTGTCCATCAGTACGGGCTATGGACTTACCTGATCCTGTTTTTCGTAATTTTTTCGGAGACCGGGTTCGTAGTTACACCTTTTTTCCCGGGGGATTCTCTGCTGTTTGCGGTGGGAGCCGTCTCGGCCATCGGCAACCTGAACATCCTGGGTCTTTTCCTGCTGCTGACCCTGGCCGCCTTTGTCGGGAACATCACCAATTACTGGATAGGGTCAAAAGTAGGGCCGGGGGTTTTCAAGAAGGAGAGAAGCCGGTTTTTCAACCGCGAGTACCTGGAAAAAACCCGTCGTTTCTACGAAAAATACGGCAACATCACCATCGTCATCGCCCGCTTCATGCCCTTTATCCGAACCTTTGCTCCGTTCGTGGCCGGAATCGCGAGGATGAACTACCTCAGGTTCCTCCTTTACAGCTTTGTCGGCAGCCTGTTGTGGGTCTCGCTCTTCCTGTTCGGTGGTTATTTCTTCGGCAACATCCCCGTGGTCAAGAAAAATTTCTCGCTGGTCATTGTAGCCATAATCCTGATTTCCCTGGTGCCGGCAGCGGTCAGTGTCTGGAAGGAAAGAAGGCGGAGGAGGGCAGCCAGGGATAATCCGGCAGATTAAGTTCAGGCCCGGCCGGATTGTCATTAACCAACCCGGAAAGATCTTAATCCCTGCGGGTGTTTTTTAATTTTAGCGGGTAATAATGATTGTCGGATTAACCGAAATTAGTTAGGCTCTTTTCTATTTTAATGTTATCAAGACATCAAAATACCGGGAGCCGGTTCAACCTTTTTTATCAGGTCTATTCTTCCAGCAATCTTTCAGGCTTTCCAGGAGCCGGTGGCCCAGCAGCGGGTGGGCGGTGCGGTCGATCTGCAGGGGAGTTATGGAAATCCAGCCCCGGTCGACCACGTGAACGTCAGAATCCCTTGGCCCGACGCCCCTGGGACTGCTGAAGCCAATCCAGAAATAAGTCTTGCCGCGGGGGTCGCGTTTTCTTACCAGCTCTGGGGAGTAACGTTTTTCTCCCAGGCGGGTTATTTTAATTCCCCTGACGGGCAGTGGCGGAATGTTGATGTTAAGGTAGACGCGCGGGGGCAGGCCATTTTTGAGAATCGTTTCCACCATCGGCCTGACCAGGGCAGCCGCCCGCTTGAAATCATAGACGTGACCGTTATTGGTCCTTGCTCCCATCAATGAAACGGCTATGGAGGGAATTCCTAAAAATGTCCCCTGGAGAGCGGCGGCCACCGTGCCGGAATAGGAAACGTCCTGGCAACCGAGGTTGGCGCCCCGGTTCATGCCCGAGACCAGAAGGTCAGGTCTCCGGGGCAGGATGTGCCTGAGGGCGATATAGACGCAATCGGCCGGTGTCCCATCAACCGCGTAGATATTCCGGTCTATCTTTTCAGCCCGCAGTGGCCGGCGCAGGGTCAGGGCCAGGGAAATGGAACTCTTTTCCCGGTCAGGGGCCACGACGTAAACCTGTCCGAGCTGGCCGAGCTCTTCGGCCAGGGCGGTCAGCCCGGGGGCAAAATAACCGTCGTCGTTGGTCAGCAGAAACAGGGGAGAATTTTTGGCGGAAGCAGAGGTTTTCTTTTTCATCCGGTCAAAGGTTCCTTCTCAGTAATTTGCCTTCACAATTAGACAATAATTATAGATGAACAGGGAAGGATTATCCATAGAGGAAGGCTCAAAAACAGGGCTTAAACGGGCTCAGGGAATGAACAGGAGCCTTTTCTGCCGTCAGCCCAAAAAAAGAAAAATCGGGACGAGCGGATTTGAACCGCTGACCCCATGCACCCCAAGCATGTGCGCTACCAGGCTGCGCCACGTCCCGATTGGAGAAAAAGGGTAAATAAATTTAACCTTTTTTGCGTTTTTTTTCAAGGGCCTGGAGAATTTCAGTCAATTCTTCCTTGACCTGGGCCAGGGCCGAATAGAGTCTTTCGGGCGGTATCTTATCGGTCTTAAAGCCGAATTCTTCCTCGATCTTCCGCTTGATGCCGGCGCTGGTCAGGGTGCCTTCTTCCAGAAGTTCCTTGATTCTCAGGATGATCAGCACATCCTTCTGCCGGTAAATCTGCTTGCCCCCGGCCGTCTGCCCGGCGTAGAACAGGGGAAATTCTTTTTCCCATTCTTTTACTGTTTCCGGTGTGATTTTAAGCAGGCGGCAGACTTCTTCCAGGGAAAAAATCAGTTTCCGGTTTATGGTTTCTCTGAGGTTGTTGACTTTCTGTTCCTGGGTCATCAGCAGATTTCCTCAAAACATTAACACTTAACCGGAAGTTCGTCAAGAACGGGCAGGCCAGCCTTAAGGGCGATGCCGACCCTAAAAAGCTAAAGAGGGCGCCTCCTTTTAAGGTCGTAGCGTTCGCCCTCCAGCAGGACGTGCATCACCAGGTTCCTGATCGACAGGGCCCGGTCGCCCCGGACCTCCACCTGGGCCCGGGCAGAATCATAGATGATAACGTTTTTATAGCCTATGACTTCAAAGGTTTCGTCCGGGTTGACGATGATGGCCGTGGCCTCGTCTATGCCCACCCCCACGATTTCGGGGTGGCCGGCGATTATGCTGATCAGCCGGTTGTGCCTCTTGCGGGTGGCGAAATGCTGGTCGATTATGGCCGATTTTATCAATCCCAGGCCCCGGGCCACGATGACGTTTCCTGACTCTATGGTTTCGAATTCGTGCCCTTCTTCCGGTTTCCTGACCTCGTCGCCGGTTATCATCAGCTCGCTCAGGGCGGCCGCCCCGGCGCTGGTGCCACCGACCACCGCTCCCTTCTGGTAGAGCTCCCTGATCATGTTATGGATGGGCGTGTCCAGGATGGCTTCGGTTATCCTGGTCTGGACACCACCTGAAAAGAAGATCCCGCCGCTTTCGGCCAGGAGCCTGGCGTTGGAATAATTTTCCGCATCTTTTCTGGTGAAGTTGTAATAGGCAACATCCTTGGCCCCGAGCTGCTTGAACTCTTCCACCAGGCTGCGCCCGGTCTCATCCGGGGTGGCGCTGGCCATGGGCAGGACCACGATCCGGCCGCTGCCCGAGCGGCTGGCCATTTCCACGAAACGTTTCATCATCGGTTCCGGGCGGTTGCCGCCGCCGATGATGAACAGGTAGCCTTTTGGCCTCGGTTGAGCCTGGGTCAGGATGGTGGCCAGCAAGAGCAGAATGGCCACGAGTATAGCTCCGGTGAAATATCTGGAGGTTAGAATTCTG
Organism: Candidatus Saccharicenans subterraneus; assembly: GCA_003426165.1. GTDB lineage: Bacteria > Acidobacteriota > Aminicenantia > Aminicenantales > Saccharicenantaceae > Saccharicenans > Saccharicenans subterraneus. The sequence goes on along the minus strand of QUAH01000006.1, from coordinate 6,150 downwards.
CCGCGTTTCATCACGTTTCGCTCCTTCGCTAATTCTCGTTCCATTTTAATCAATTGTTGTTGCCAGAAAAAGATGTTTTTTGAGCCCGGTTTGATTTCTCAGCAGATTTCTTCCTTCTTAAAATCAAATCCCAGCCTGGTAAGGATTTTTTTTAGTTCCCAGAGGGATTTGCGTCCAAAGGCATGGATCTTCATGAGTTCAGACGGGCTGTATGTGATGAGCTGGCCAACAGTCTTTATCCCGGCTCTATCCATGCAACGCTGGGCTCGCAGTGACAGTCCGAAGACTTCGAGGGGCAAAGTTAGGTAAAGCTTTTCTTTGATTTCATCGCTGAACATGATATCAAAAAAAAGTTCATCCCGGCCCACATCCAATTGTCTTAGGGTCTTGACCATGGCCCATTCTGTTACTTCGATCTCTGATTCAGAGCCCCGATCTCCCTGATATCCTATTCTCAGGATTAGCGTTTTCCGCCTCATTCTGACATTTCTTTCGATCTCCAGATAATGTGTATTGTCATCTACGGCCCGGAGAACAAGAGATAATGGACCACCCATCTGTTGCCTCCCGGTTATTAAGTTAAAAGGAAAGAATTCATTTTTTTAATCTTAAGCGGCCTTGGTCCGTTTTTCAAGTCGTTTTTGATCCGAAGCTAAATTATGGTGGCGGTAAGGAAGGGGGTGCTTAACTTTTAATAAGGGAGAAAGAATATTATAATAAAAATGCCCCGTGGAGGATGATTTAAGGAGCGGCCAGAGCCTGGATGAAAAAAACAGACAAAGTCGACAGTCAACATATCCCCCTGGCCGAGAGAATGCGGCCCCAGACCTTTGACCGCTTCTACGGCCAGGAACACCTGCTGGGGCCGGGCAAAATCCTGACAGAATTGATCGAATCGGGCCACCTGGTGTCCATAATCTTCTGGGGGCCGCCCGGTTCCGGTAAAACCACCCTGGGTATGATGCTGGCCAGGCATTTTGACCTGGCCTGCCTTTTTTACAGCGCCGTTCTTTCCGGCATAAAAGAAATCAAAGAGGTCATGGCCCAGGCCGAGCAGCAGAAAAAGCTTTATGGCAAGCCGATAATCATCTTCATTGATGAAATCCACCGCTTCAACAAGGCCCAGCAATCAGCCTTTCTGCCCTACGTGGAAAGGGGAGATGTCATCCTGTTTGGCTCGACCACCGAAAACCCGTCCTTTGAAGTCATAGCTCCGCTTCTCTCCCGGACCAAGGTCCTGGTCCTGAAGCCGCTGGATGAAGCGGCCCTGAAAAAAATCATCGATGATGCCCTGACCGACGAGGTCAACGGTCTCGGCCGGCTCAAACTCCGGATCAACGATGAAGCCCTGAAGCTGCTGCTCGACCAGTCCAACGGCGATGCCCGACGGATTCTCAACGCCCTGGAAATTGCGGCCAGCCTGACCAGGGGCCAGGAAATTACCGCCCGGGAAGTGGAAGAAGCCCTGCAGAAGCGGGTTTTGCTCTACGACAAGGCCGGGGAAGAACATTTCAACCTGATTTCCGCCCTGCACAAGAGCCTGCGCAACTCCGATGTCGATGCTTCTCTCTACTGGCTGGCCAGGATGCTCTATGCCGGCGAGGACCCGCTCTATATCGCCAGGAGGCTGGTCCGCTTTGCTTCGGAAGATGTGGGCCTGGCCGACCCGCAGGCCCTGGCCGTGGCCCTGAGGGCCAAGGAAGCCTATGATTTTCTGGGTTCACCCGAGGGAGAACTGGCCCTGGCCGAGGCCGTGGTCTATCTGGCCTCTGCCCCCAAGAGCAATCGAATTTACGTGGCCTTCGGCCAGGCCATGAAGGACGTGGAAGAAAGCCCCTACGAACAGGTGCCACTCCACATCCGCAACCCGGTAACCCCGCTGATGAAAGAGATCGGTTACGGCCAGGAATATCAATACGCTCACGACCATCCGCTGTCCACCACCGACATGGAGACTTTTCCGGAGCGGTTAAAGGGCCGCCGGTATTACCAGCCAGGAAATCTTGGCTTTGAAAAGGAAATCAGGAAGAGAATTGACTGGTGGGAAGCCCTGAAGGAAAAAATCCGCCAGGAAAAGTCCGGAAAGAATGACTGAACTGTTTATTCTTTGCTACCTCTTGTTTAAGTTCGAAATATTTTCTAACTTCTTGCCCGGCCAGGGATGGGTTGAGGCTAACCGGGCTGGGCAATCGTAACCCGACCAGCTCTTGAGAGGCCAAGTCCTTGGCGTTAAGTTGCCAGAACAGGACTCAACTTAAGAATCCCGGGCTAACTTAATATTAATAATAGTCTAATGATAGTCAAAGAAACGCCGGCTGAATTTATTGCTCGAGGAAAATGATTCATAAAAATAAAAGATAACCTGATAGCAAATTGATTTTTATCTGATAAGGGATCCCTGGGCTCTTACTCAGGTTCTTCAGTTTTTTCTTTATCTTTATCAGCCTGGTCGCTTCCGCCCTTCTTACCTTCTTCCCTTTCCTTGAAAAGGTAATAAATTTCCCAGCTCAGCTCGTCGGCCAGGCAGCCCAGGCAGGAACGGGGAGTGGTGGCTATTTCGCCATCTTCGATTTTTTCTTTCAGGATCTGCTTGACCAGTTTCCTGATTTTGTAGAGCAGTATGTAATTAACCATTGAAAAAATAATATCAGCCTGGAAGATATTAGTAAAGCCCGCGTTTGCACCGGCCGGGGGCTTTGATTAGAATTAAACCATAATTTCTGGAGTCCATGACAGATAGGATGACCAAACTGATCGGCAGGGATGTTTTCCGGAAAATCCGGATTTTGTTGCTTCTGGTCATTTTGGCCTTTCTGTCTGTCCTGCTTTCGGCCCAGGACCTGACCTATGTCCAGGGGGGAGTGGTGCGCGGCCCGGTTGACGGGAAGCGGGTGGCCCTGGTTTTCACCGCTGATTCTTACGGCGAGGGAGGCGAATACATCCTGGCCGAGCTCGAACGGAAAGGTATCAAGGCTTCCTTTTTTCTGACCGGCAATTTTCTGCGACGCCCGGAATTCCGGTCCCTGGTGGAAGAAATGGTCAAAGGCGGCCATTACGTGGGACCACATTCCGACCGCCATCTTCTTTATTGCGACTGGCAGGACCGGCAGAAAACCCTGGTGACCGGGGAAGAATTCCTGGCCGACCTCGAGGCCAACTATGAAGAGCTGGCCAGGTTCGGGGTTGACCGCAGCCGGGCCAGGTTTTTTATGCCCCCTTACGAATGGTACAACCAGCAGATTGTCGACTGGGCCGCTACGGCCGGTGCGATTATCGTGAGTTTTACGCCGGGGCTTATGACCAACGCCGACTATACCACTCCCGATATGCCAGGCTACCGCTCCTCCGAAAAAATTTATCGGCAGCTTCTGGATTATGAAGCTTCGTCCGCTTCTGGCCTTAACGGTTTCATAATCCTGGTTCACCTGGGAGTGGCCCCGGACAGGACGGATTTATTCTATTTCTGGCTGGGTCGGCTTATAGATGACCTCCGCGAACGGGGCTATTCTCCTGTCAGGATAGACGAGTTACTTTCGTTGGGAACGGCAGAAAAGGAGAATGGGGGATTGGCCCCCGGTGCCGTCGAAGACCGAAGAATTGCCGCAAAAGATGGGTTAGAGGCCGTTTCTAAAATATATAAATCTGGCGAGAAAGATAAGGTTAGTGCTGGCGAGGCCGCCCGGCCCCAGAGAGCCGGCCAGAAAAATGATGTTCCGGGGGGTCAGCCAGAGGCTCAAGAAACCTCCGATACCGTTTCGGAAATTCCGAACTTTCCTCTAACCAGGGCCTGGGTGGGATGGAACAGGGGCAGGACGCTGGGTCTGGCCGCATCAGGAGACCGGGTGCTGGCAGTCTTTGATTCTCCGGAAAGGTTGGACCTCCGCCTGGTTGCCCTGGAAAGCGGGCAAAGTCTAACTTCATTTTCATTACCGGCGGCCGAAAAGGCAAAGCTGCTGGCCGCTCAGGACGGTTTCTGGCTGGTTTGCGACCGGAAAGTTTATTTCATTGGGACTGAAACTGGAAAGGCAGGAGACTCCAGTTTTGAACTTAAAGATGCCCCGCTGGCCGTTTCGCTGTCAGACGCAGGCACTCTAATCCTGTTATTCAGAAAAAAGCTTGAAGGGCGAAACCCGAAGACAGGCGAATTGCTCTGGGCCCGGGACCTGCCGGCAGAAGCTACTGGACCAGCCACCGCCTCAAACTCAGAGATGTTTATAGCCCTGGCTTCTGGAGAGATTGCCAGCTTTGATTTAAGGACGGGCCGGCAGATTTCCCGGCTTAATTTCAGGGGGGAAATTACCGGGATACAGGCTGACAGCGGAAATAGATTGTACCTGGCCACGGCTTCCGGCCACCTGGTCTGCTTTGATCTGGCCAAGAGAAAAATTCGCTGGAAGCTGAAATTGGCCGCCCAATGCCTTGATTTTCTCCTGGCTAACGGCCGATATCTTTATGCTCTGACCCCGGGCGGAATTCTCTATAAATTAAAGAAATCAGGCGGAGATATCCTGTGGTGGCAGACTGTGCCGGCCCGGCCCTCGTACAGTCCGGCCATATTCGGAGAGGAAATAATAGTGACAGCCGGGCAGATCCTTTATGGTTTCAACTTGAACACCGGGCGTAAATCTTCTGAGACCGTCCTCAGTTTTGAGATTAAACCCGACCTGGTGGCGGCCAACAACCTGCTCCTGGTCGGGGCTTATGATTACCGGCAGGATTTGAGCCTGGTCTATGCCTTAAAAAAAGAACCCCGGATTATCATCAGACCTTCAAAAGAGTCTCCGCAGCCAGCCGGACGGCGGGTGGTGTTTTCTGTCCTGGCGGATGGCTGGGAAAAACCGCGCTATGAATTCTATCTCAGGCGAGGGAGCGGCCCGGAACTCCGGGTCAGGAAAGCTTCAACAGCGAATACCTGGACCTGGCTTCCGGCTGAGCCGGGAGAATATACCATAGGCGTTCGGGTTTTTGATAAAAGGCTGAGCAAAAAAGCGGAGATTCGGTATAATATCACTTCTTTGACCGGAGATTAGTCCAGGAAAGGAGCCAAAGATGAACAGGGAAGAAGCCTTAGAACTGGTAAAACAGCATCTCCACAACAAGAACCTGGTCAAGCACTGCCTGGCCGTGGAAGCCTGCATGAAAGGCCTGGCCCGGCGGCTGGGTGGGAATGAAGAACTCTGGGGCCTGGCCGGGCTGCTGCACGACCTGGATTACGAGCTGACCGAGAAGAGCCCCGAGCTGCATACCACCGAAACCGTAAAGATGCTGGCCGCCTACAACCTGCCGGCCGAGGTTATCCAGGCCATCCAGGCCCATGCCGGACGAGTTCCCTGCCAGAGCGCCATGGACTGGTCCATCTACTCGGCTGACCCGACCACGGGACTGATTATCGCCGCCACCCTGATGCATCCAGACAAGAAGCTCAAGGCCGTGGACCTGGAATTCCTCAAGCGGCGTTACAAGGAAAAGCACTTTGCCCGCGGGGCCCGACGGGAAGAGATTGAACAGTGTGCCAACCTGGGACTCAGCCTGGATGAATTCCTAACCATCTGCCTGCAGGCCATGCAGGGGATTGACCAGGACCTGGGCCTGGCCTGAAAGGTCAGCTCGCTTGAGCCTGACATTTTCCCCCATGGGATACTTGAGAAAATTAGGGTCTTAAGTATTTCGATTTAGTTGCCCGATTCAACCGGTGTCTTGGCCACCTTCCCGTTATTCTGGAAAATTGAAGATTGGACCATGGTGAACAGACTGGATGCCCCCAGAAGAGCCGGGGGGCGTAGGGAATATAAAAAGAAATTAGCGGGTTATACCATAAATATTGACACGGCCTCGGAGCCCTGCCCCAAGGGATAAATTTTGTTGTCCTCCATTGCCCGGGCCTCTTTTTTTAGGCGGGACGAATCAAGCTTGTTCATAATTTAAGGCCATTCCCGGGCCAAAATTTCCTGTACCGTAATAATCAAAAGTAGACGTAATGTAAAAAACATAAGTAGACTAAAAGTAGACAAAAAGTAGACATCGGGGGAAGCGGGTGTGGTAGAACCCTGAGCATAAAGGAGGTTCTGCCACCATGAAGAGCCAGCTTCACAAGAGATTATCCTTAGAGTTTGTTTCGGAGGTGTTAGAGGCTTTTAACGAGCATCGGTT
>QUAH01000005.1 GCA_003426165.1 Candidatus Saccharicenans subterraneus | reverse complement strand
GATTATGCCTACATCAAGCCGGAGAGGTTCAGGCAGGTGTTAGAAAGTTCGGTGGCCCAGGCTGCTAACTAAGGCTTAAAATGGAGATCTTACGGTGGCCAAATTGCGAACAAAACTTGACATGGCCCCTTAAAATGGTATAATCATAAGCCGGCTTTCCAGGATCCATATGGTTTTAAATTAAAGGAGACAACGACCCTATGCCAGACAAGGAACCAGCCCTTAAATTCTGGATGATGACTCCAGAAGATGTCGCCGCTGCCTATGATTCTGACCTCAAGCATGGACTTAGCTCTGAGCAGGCGGCTGCTTCTCTTGAAAAATACGGACCAAACCAGTTGCAGGAAGCACCCTCCCGTTCCCCCCTGGCCGTCTTTTTCGACCAGTTCAAGTCTTTCTTGATCTGGGTGCTGATCGGTGCGGCCATAGTCTCCGGTTTTCTGGGAGAATGGGTAGACGCCCTGGCCATAATCGCCATTGTCATCCTTAATGCCGTGCTGGGTTTTGTCCAGGAGTTCCGGGCAGAGAAATCGCTGGCTGCCCTGAAGAAGATGGCCGCCCCGATGGCCAGGGTCATCAGGGACGGCGAGCTGAAACAGATCCCGGCCCGGGAAATTGTCCCCGGCGACCTGCTGGAACTGGAAGCTGGCGACCACGTGGCCGCTGATGCCCGGGTCGTCTACCATACAACCAATTTCGCCGTTCACGAAGCCGCCCTGACCGGGGAGTCCACCCCGGTCTTCAAGACCGGGGCCGTGCTGGAAGGGGAAGACATCCCGCTGGCTGACCGGGCCAACCTGGTTTATGCCGGGACTTCGGTCTCATCCGGCAAGGCCCGGGCCATGGTGGTGGCCACCGGCATGTCTACCGAGCTGGGCCAGATTGCCCGCATGATCCAGGAGATTTCCCTGGAAACCACTCCGCTGCAGAGAAAGCTGGAGCAATTCGGCCGCTGGATAGTTTACCTGTGTTTTGGTCTGGTCGGGCTGATATTCCTGCTGGAGTGGTTGCGGGGTGGGGAACTGGTCCAGGTCTTCCTGACCGCGGTCAGCCTGGCCGTGGCGGCCATTCCCGAAGGCCTGCCGGCGGTGGTGACCATTGCCCTGGCCCTGGGTGTCCAGAGAATGGTTAAGCGCCACGCCCTCATCAGGAAATTACCTTCGGTTGAAACCCTGGGTGCGGCCACCGTTATCTGCTCCGACAAGACCGGCACCCTGACCAGGAACGAGATGACGGTCAAGGCCGTCTATGCCGACGGTCGCCTGTTCACGGTTTCCGGAATTGGCTACCAGCCGGAGGGTGAATTTCTGCTTGATGACCGCCCGGTCAGGCCGGCAGAATTTCCCGGTCTGCTCAGGACCCTGACCTGTGGAACCCTTTGCAACTCGGCCCGGCTGGCTGAGAATCAGGGACGTTACCGCATAGTCGGCGACCCGACCGAGGGAGCGCTTCTAACTCTGGCTGCCAAGGCCGGGCTGAGTCTTGAAGAACTGGAAAAAGCCGAGCCCCTGGTTGAAGAAATTCCCTTTGACTCCGAGCGCAAGATGATGACCATGCTCCGGAAATCGGGTCATGGTTTTGTGGCCTACGTCAAGGGGGCACCCGATATCCTGCTCAAGAATTGCAGTCGGATTTTTGAGGGCGGGCAGGAAAGGCCAATAACTCCGCAAGACCTGGACCGCCTGCTTCAGGTCAACGATTCCCTGGCCCGGCAGGCCCTGAGAGTTCTGGGCTGTGCCTACAGGAAATTTTCCTCTTTCCCCGAAAAACTCGAGGCCACGGCCATAGAGAAGGAACTGGTCTTTGCCGGCCTGGTGGCCATGATCGACCCGCCGCGTCCCGAGGTAATCAAGGCGATTGCCGATTGCAAACGGGCTGGAATCAAGCCGGTTATGATTACCGGCGACCACAAGGTAACCGCCGTGGCCATTGCCCGGGAGCTGGGTATGCTGGATGAAGGTGCTCTGGCCCTGAGTGGTGAAGAGTTCGACAGCCTGAAGCCGGAAGAATACCGGGAGAAGGTGGATAAGATCCAGGTTTATGCCCGGGTGTCGCCCGAGCACAAGCTGAGAATCGTCCGGGCCTGGAAGGACAGGGGAGAGGTGGTGGCCATGACCGGTGACGGGGTCAACGACGCCCCGGCCGTCAAGGAAGCGGACATCGGCGTGGCCATGGGCATAACCGGGACCGACGTCACCAAGGAAGTCTCGGACATGGTGGTGACCGACGATAACTTTGCCTCCATCGTGGCCGCGGTGGAAGAGGGCCGGGCCATTTACGACAATATCAAGAAATTTGTCCACTACCTGCTGTCCTGCAACCTGGCCGAGATCATGGTCATGTTCACCGCTTCCTTGATCGGCTGGCCGGTTCCCCTGCTCCCCATCCAGATTCTCTGGGTGAACCTGGTGACCGATAGCTTCCCGGCCCTGGGCCTGGGCTTCGACCCGCCCGACCCGGAGATAATGTCCCGTCCGCCGCGCCAGCCCGGCGAACCAATCATCGACCGCCGGCGGGCCGGCCTGATGTCTATCCAGGGGATATTTATGGCGGCCTGTGCCCTGGTAGCCTTCAGCTATGTACTGTTCGTGGAGAACGAGGGCATAGAAAGGGCCCGGACCGCGGCTTTCATCGTTCTCTCGGTCAGCCAGCTCTTCCATGCTTTCAACTGTCGCAGTCAGATGAAGTCGGTCTTTGAGCTGGGACTCTTTTCCAACCTGAAGCTGGTCTATGCCTTTTTGGTATCTCTATCGCTTCAGCTTTCGGTGGTCTACGTGCCTTCCTTCCAGAAAATTTTCAAGACCCAGAACCTGACCCTCTTTGACTGGGGCCTGGTCGTGGTGCTGTCCTCGCTATCGCTCTGGGGCATGGAAATTGTCAAGTGGCTGAACAAGAAGTTAAGGTTCTACCGGGTCTATTAAAATGGTCCGGCTCTTTGCCCGCCGGGACGTCAACGGGTGATTGGGGGGCTCTGGCTGCCGGGTCTTCCCCGGGCTCTGGTCAGGACTTCAGCCTGGCTGCATCAAATCGGCTGCGAACCGAAATAAGAAGGTAATCTCTTTGTGCCCGGATAAAATGAGAACCGGCCTTCGATCTTTTCTGTTTTTCCAGGGCAGCAGTTGTCAGTTTCCTATTTCAACCGGCGCACTCTCACTTCAATTTCCGGAGCATCCTTCAGCAGGTTGACCAGCCTGGCAACTTCAGTTTCACCGTAATGATAGGGATAGAGGATAGCCGGCTTGAACCAGCGGACGGCCTCGGCCACCATTTCCGGGGTCATGGTATAGGGCAGGTTCATGGGCAAAAAGGCGATGGCGATATTCTTCAGGTTCTTCATTTCCGGTATGTTTTCGGTGTCTCCGGCAACATATACCCTCTTGTCAGCAAAGGTAATGACATAACCGTTGCCCGAGCCTTTGGGATGGAAGGGGTTGCCATCCGGCCTCTTGTGCTGGATGTTGTAGGCTGGCACAGCTTCTATTTCCAGGCCCAGGACCGCCAGCCGGTCTCCGTTCTTCATTACCTTGAGTCCGGGCACCCTGGACTGGCAGGCCGCGGTCCCGATGATGACCGTGGAATCATGGCGCAGCATCTTGATGGCTTCTGGGTCCAGATGGTCGAAGTGTTCGTGGGTTATGAGAATCAGGTCGGCTTTTGGCAGCTGCCGGTAATCGGCCTGTTCCTGCCAGGGGTCGACGTGAATGACCTTACCCTGGAAGGTGAACATCAGGGTACCGTGTCCCAGGAAGGTTATTTTCAGGTCGCCCGAGGTCGTCGGGATCAGGTCTTCTTCATGCTTCTGGCCTGAGACCAGCAGGGGAGCCAGGCCCAGCAAAAAAGCCATGACCAATATGACCAGCTTTTCCATGGACCACCTCCTTCTCTTCACCTTAAAATTTTAACATATAAATTTATTGTAAAAAAAGGTTTTTATTTAGCATGAAATTTTTTATAATCTGGAATCATAACTGGCCGCGGCGAAAGTCTTTCCGGCCCCCTGGAGTATCGGGATGAAACTCAAAAAGTTTTTTAACAGAAGTTACCTGATGCTGCTGTGCTTTCTGCTGGTAATCCTGGCCGTCGTTTTTCTGTGGAGCCTGCGACACTTACGGCAGGTAATGATGGCCGACCAGGTCAACGAGCTTACGGAATTGGCCCTGGCCCTGAGTGTGGAGATTGCCGGTTATGAAGCGCCGGAACAAGAACCATTGCAGAAGATGCTTTACACCCAGGCCAGGATCTCCAGGACCAGGGTGACCCTGATCGATATCACGGGCCGGGTCAGCTATGACAGCGAGGGCCGGGCCGAAGAGATGGAAAGCCATCGTTACCGGCCTGAAATCACGGCTGCCCTCGTCGGCGAGGTATTTTCCACGGTCAGGTACAGCGACACCCTGGGCCGGAAGATGCTCTACGTGGCCGTTCCGGTCAGAAAGCAGGATGAAGTGACGGCGGTCTGCCGGGTCAGCCGGCCGCTGAAGCTGGCCGTGGGCCCTTACCTCGAGGCCAGGAACCGGCTGGTGATTACGCTCTTAATCCTTTTTATCGCCGGTAGCCTGGTCCTGTTCTTCCTGGTCAGGACCATCCAGAGACCTCTCGACCAGGCCTCGGTCCTTCTGGCCCGGGCGGCGGCCGGTGCCGAACGGGTTTCGCTGGGGCCGTTCCTGGTTTCCAGGCTGGAGCCCCTGGCCGCCGATTTGAACCTCCTCCTGGAAAAGATGGGCGAGTTGTCTCAAACCATAAAATCTGACCGGGAAGTTTTCCGGACTTTTATAGATTCCAGCGATGAGGGCTGGCTCCTGGTTGATCAGAATGGCCGGATCATTCTCATGAACCGGAGCCTGAGGGAAATGTTCCCGGAGATAAGCCCGGACAGCGAGTTTTTCTGGCAGAGCCTGCGCCGGCCTGAACTCCACGAGCTGGTCCACCGGGCCAGGCAATCGGCCGGGCCGGTCGAATGCCAGCTGGAGAAGGGAGGCCGAACTTATTCCTGCCTTTCGAGCTGGCTGCCCGGGCGGCAGAATTATCTTATAAAGTTCAGGGATATAACTGAAACCCGCGAACTCAACCTGAGGAAGAAAGAGTTTGTGGCCAACCTGGCCCACGAATTGAAGACACCGCTCACGGCCATCAGTGGTTTCCTGGAAACCCTGGAAGAGGAAAAACTCAGCCCGGAGGGCCGCGGCTACCTCGACATCATCAAGAGAAATACGGCACGCCTGGTCAGGCTGGTTGAAGACCTGGCCCGGCTATCGGAGCTGGAAGAGAAGGGTTTGGAGCTGGATAAAGCGCCGCTGGACCTGGCCGCCGTGGTCAGGGGGGTGGTTGAGGCTTATCAGAAAGAAGCCAACAACAAAGGGTTGTACCTTAAACTGGAGGCTGAACCCCTGCCCCTTATTGCGGCCGATGCTTTCCAGATTGAACAGCTGATCATCAACCTGGTGGATAACGCTATCAGGTACACAGAAAAAGGCGGGGTGGTGGTCGCTCTTAAACCGGAAGCCGGGGGCGTTCTGCTCAGCGTAACCGACACCGGTATCGGCATTCCCGAGGAGCACCTGCCCAGGATTTTTGAACGCTTTTATGTTGTGGACAAGTCGCGTTCCAGGCGCACGGGCGGAACCGGCCTGGGCCTGTCCATAGTCAAGCATATCGTTCTGGCCCACGGCGGGAAAATCGAGGTCAAAAGCGCTCCTGGCTTTGGCTCCAGCTTCACGGTCTGGCTGCCAGTCCAGGCCACCGATAGCCAGCCGGCCTGAAATGAGCTATAATTTTTTCTGATCTTTGTTTCTGGAGTGAAATCCGATGAGCGAAATTGAATTCAAGGGCACCAGGCTTAAACTCAACGAAGAAGGTTTCCTGGCCACCCCGGAAATCTGGGACGAGGAGATCGCCCGGTTTCTGGCCAAGCAGGCCGAAGGCATAGACCAGATGACCGAAGAACACTGGAAGGTCGTCAACTACATAAGAAGCTACTACCTGCAGAAAGGCCAGGCCCCGATGATCCGCAAGATGGTGGCCGAAACGGGAATATCGCTCAAGCACATCTACGAGCTTTTTCCTTCCGGCCCGGCCAAGGGGGCCTGCAAGGTGGCCGGGTTGCCCAAGCCTGACGGCTGCGTTTGAATCGGGCCAGGGCCTGGAGTTTACCATAGAGATTTTTGGGGGAAATTTTCAAATATTATTGCGGACAGGGGAGGGCGGTCCGGAGATTCTGCCTGAAACGGACTTCAGCGTTTCCTGCTCTTGTGGAAATCAACAATTTCTCTAACCGCTTGGATGGCCGTCTTAATATGATCTTCGGTGTTGAAGGGGCCGATACCGAAACGCACCGCTCCTTTTATCTTATCCGTTCCCAGTTGCTCGTGAACCAGGGGGGCGCAGTGCAGGCCGGTGCGACAGGCAATGTTATAGTCGGCGTCCAGCATGATGCCCACGTCCTGGGCCTCCATCCCGTTGACGTTGAAGGCGATGACGCTGATATGGTTGGTCAGGTCGTCCTGGCAGTACAGGGTCACGCCGTCAATTTCTTTCAGGCCGCTGACCAGCATCTCGGTCAATTTCATTTCGTGGTGGTGGATGTTATCCAGCCCTTTTTCCTGGATCCATTTAACCCCGGCCTGCAGTCCGGCGATGCCCAGGACGTTGGGAGTGCCGTACTCCAGGCGGTAAGGATATTCTTCCAGGTGGGTTCTCTGGGCCGACCGAACCCCGGTTCCACCGGCCCGGGTTATCTTGATATCCACCCCTTCGGCCACGCACAACCCGCCAATGCCGGTCGGGCCCAGCAGGGACTTGTGGCCGGTGAAGCAGACCACATCGATGTTCATATCCTTCATGTCAATCGGTATCTTCCCGGCCGACTGGGAGGCGTCTATGGCAAACAGGACGCCGTTTTCCTTGCAGATCTGGCCAATTTCCTTAACCGGCTGGACGGTGCCGATGACGTTGGAGGCGTGGTTGACCACCACCAGCCTGGTATTTTTCTTTATTTTCTTCCTGATATCATCGGGGTCGACAAACCCGCGGCTGTCAAAGGGGACATAATCAACCTCGACCCCCTGGAGGGAAAGGTGGTAGAGTGGCCTGAGGACCGAGTTGTGCTCGATGGTGGTGGTGATGGCGTGCTGGCCCGGCTGCAGCAGGCCAAAAATGGCCAGGTTCAGGGCGTCGGTCGAGTTATAGGTGAAGCACAGACGGTTGGGGTCATGTCCGTTAAAAAATTCGTTCAGCATTTTTCTGGTGTTTTCCACCATGTCCCCGGCTTCCAGGCAGAGGTCGTAGCCAGAGCGGCCCGGGTTGACCCCGAAGTTACGGTAGAAATAGTCCATGAACCGGTAGACTTCTTCCGGTTTGGGATAGCTAGTGGCTCCGTTATCCAGGAAAATGATGTTCATCTAATTGGCCTCCAGAAGTTTTTTAATTCAGGGATAGGGGCAAGAAACGTTTTCCGGCCCGGAAGCCGGCAGTGCGGATTACAGTTGCTTTCCATGGTCAGAAATCAGGTTTTTTATATTAATCAAAATATTCCCCTAAATCAACCCGAAAAATTTAATTGACTTTATGTTGGTCGGGGAAAAAAATAGGAAGGGAAAATGGAGGAAAGAAGATGAGAAGGATGAGAAATTGGCTCTCCTTTATGATTCTGATTTTAATTCTGATTTCCGTCGCTATATTTTTCAGTTGCCGGAAGGCAGAGATGAGGTATGACCTGGTTGTAAAGAACGGCCGGGTCTTCGACGGCAGCGGCAATCCCTGGTTTAGGGCCGATATCGGGATAAAGGGCCTGAGAATTGCCGCCATCAGAGACCGGATCGAGGCCAGCCAGGCCGCTAAGGTAATAGAGGCGGAAGGGCTGGCGGTGGTTCCAGGCTTCATCGATATTCACACCCACGCCGACCGCGACCTTCTGGACATCCCCGGCTGCGAGAATTACGTTTCCCAGGGAGTGACCACTCTCGTCGGCGGAAATTGTGGCGACCATGATTTTCCGCTGGCCGAATTGTTCGCCGGCATCGAGAAAAAGGGTATAGCCTGCAACTTTGCTTCCCTGGCCGGTCATAATACCATCCGGCGCCAGGTCATGGGCATGAAAATGGAGGCCCCCTCGGCCGAGGAAATGACCCGGATGAAAGATCTGCTGCGGCAGGAGATGAAGGCAGGAGCCATTGGACTATCGACCGGGCTGGCCTATCTGCCCGGGACTTATTCCAGGACCGAAGAGCTGGTGGAGCTGGCTTCGGTGTTAAAAGACCTGGGCGGCTTTTATGCTTCCCACATCAGGAACCAGGGCAAAAGAATTACTGAAGCCATCGAGGAAGCCATAACCATCGGCGAGAAGAATGGGATTCCGGTTCAGATTTCCCATATTAAACTGGCTGACGAAGATGTCTGGAACCAGCTGGAAAGAATCACCGCCCCGGTGGTGGCGGCCAGGGCCGGGGGAGTGGAAGTGACTCTTGACCAGTATCCCTACACCGCCACCAGTTCCGGTTTTACCAGCAGCCTGCCCCAGGACGTTTTTGAAGGCGGTCGGGAGAAGTTTCTGGAGAGGCTGCAGAACCCGGAAATCTATGCCAGGGTCAAGCAGACGGTCATCAAAAACCGGCTGACTTCAAACCGGGGCATAGATAAACTGGAAACCATATACATAGCCAGCAGCCGGAAATTCCCAGCCTACGAAGGCAAGAACCTGAAGCAGATTCTGGAGTTGAAGGGCAAGCCGACCACCGTGGACAACGGGGCGGACCTGATCATTGACCTGGTGAAAGAGGGGGATGTTTCGGCCATCTTTTTTCAGATGGACGAAAGGGATGTGGAAGAGTTGATGAGGCTCCCGTATGTCATGATCGGCTCTGACGGTGGTCTACAGGTCGCGGGGCAGGGGAGCCCGCACCCCAGGAGTTACGGCACCTTTACCCGGGTTCTGGGTGAATATGTCAGAGAAAGAAAAATAATTGGTTTGGAAGAAGCCATCAGGAAGATGACCTCGCTGCCAGCCCAGACCATGAGGCTTAAAGACCGGGGCATGATCAGAGAGGGTTATTACGCCGACCTGACCATCTTTGACCCGGCCGAAGTAAAAGACGAGGCCACTTTTTCCGCGCCCCATCAACACAGCCGGGGCATAATCCAGGTGCTGGTTAACGGCCAGCTGGTGCTGGATAAGGGAAATTTTACCGGGGCCAGGCCGGGGATGATAATCCGCGGTCCGGTCTTTGAAAAAAAATAAATTATTTTGGCCGCGAGTATTGATTTTTGAGCTGAGGGTGCTAATATTTAGAGCTAAAAATGAGATACTACCTTTCGCTCGGCAGTAACCTCGGCCACCGGGCCCGCCACCTGGCCCAGGCTCGCAGTCTGCTGCAGAAAGCCGGGGTCAGGATAATCCGGCAATCGTCTGTCTACGAGACTGAACCGGTTGATTACCTGGACCAGCCCTGGTTCTACAACCAGGTGCTGGAGGTGGAAGCTGCGAAAAGCCCGATAGCCCTGCTCTACCTGGTCAAGGACATCGAACTGAAGATGAAGCGCCGGCCCTCGGTGGATAAAGGACCGAGGGTGATTGACATCGACATCCTGCTGGCCGAAAAGACCGTGGTCCAGACCAGCAAGCTGGTGGTGCCCCATCCCAGGATGAGTTTCAGGAATTTCGTCATGGTTCCGCTGGCTGAAATTGCGCCTGATCTGGTGCATCCCCTGTTTCACCTGCCGGTTTCGGTACTGGCCGGTATGACCGGTGATCATTCCCGCGTCCGCAAGGTGGAAGAAAGCCATCAGGCCCAGGCCGTCTGATAGGCGGCTCCTCCTGCCACCATCAAACCTTCGCCACACTCCAATCCGAACTTGATTATTTCAGGGAAATTTGGCCGGCGACATGAAATAAAATTGAGCGATTTAAATCATAATCTGAAAGACTAAGAGGTTTCGGGAAAAGATTTCCTGCTGGAACTTTTATTTTCGTAACAAATTATTTATTTCATAGACTTTTATTTCCTACAGACAGATAAACTCGGCCTAATATTTTCTGACCGGCCTTTCAGGCCATAGTTATCTTATTGTTCCGTAAAAAATTGAATTGAACAGCAGCTTGAAGGTGCCTCGCGACTGGGCCCGGAACTGGACCGGAAAGCCCAGGAGAATCAGCCGCCCCTTTTCCTGCGGTACCTCGACGATGGCCGCCTTCTGCTGGATGAGTTTCTCTCCGTATATCCAGCCGCTGAGCAGCAGGTTGTCGCCCGCATATTTGGCCACAATTCTGGGAGAATTTTTCTGGTCGAACGAGGGGAAGACATCAAAGGCACAGCTTTCGGCAAAGACCAGCGGTTGCAGGCCATCCATTCCGTAGGCCACGGGATGAGAACGGTCAAACTCGGCCAGGAGGATCGAGCCAGAGCAGTTGAATTCATCTCTTTTGGCTTTCTCCAGGATGTTTCTCACGGCCGGCTTGAATTCGCCGGTGGCCAGGTTGCAGGAAGTGTTCAGAAAGACCAGGGTTCCGCCCTGTCTGACAAATTCTTTCAGGTTGTTGACTCCCCGGGGCGTCAGTCCGCCGACATAATCGGGTGGCATGTCGCCCTTGCGGTAACCGTTGAGCAGCAGTTCTGGCGCGTAATGGTCGGGGATGACTATGGTGTCGTACTGGGCGGCCAGGTTTCCGGCCCTGATGTCAGCATCGTGCAGGCTCTTGTAGGAAAATTCATGTTCATCCAGGACAAACCTGGTCCAGCCTTCATCTTCCACGGCCACCCAGGACTGGTAGACTCCAAGCCGGGGGGCCCGAACTTCGGCCACCTCGGCCGTCGGCCGTGAAGCGCAGGCCTGAATTTTAAGGCCGAGCTCCCGGGCCAGTTTTTCCATAAAGTCACGGCCGACGGAACTGGCGATAATCGTTCCTTCCGGATAATTCTGCCCATCGTAGCTAAAGCTCTTTTTAGCCCAGGCAATTTTGCCCTTCTGTTTCAGGATGCGGTTCATGGCAGTGAAGGAAGCGTTCTGCCCGTGGTCTATCAGAAAAGCCGCGGTTCCCGAGCCTTCCACTTTCCCGGCCGGTGGGGTAACTTCAGGTAAACGGTTCATTTTAACCGTGACCGGGCTGCCGGCCGCCTGAACCTTGAGGTTGAACTGGTAGGAGAGAGTCCAGCCCATCATGTCATAGGCTTCAAGTGGCGAACCTTCAATTTTCTTGGACTGGACTAGTCCCTGCCACAGGTCCGGGTATTTTCTCAGGTCGGGGTAGCGCTGCTCTTCCAGCATGTTCTTGGCAAACAGGGCAAAGGGCTGGCTCATCGGAATGACCAGCGTCCCCTTCGGGTAGGCTATACCATCGCAGGAAAAATCTTCCTGGGCCTCGTAGACCTCTATCCCCAGGAGAATCATCCGGTTCATCAGCAGGGCTAAATTGCCCGGGTCGCCCTGGGCCCGGGGGATGATCCAGGCATAGGGAGGTTCTTTCTGAAACCTGGCCATGACCTCGCTGGCCATCTTGTACTTGTTGAAAAGCAATTCCTGGCGGTATTTGGCGGCCACTTCCAGGACGGCCTTGGAAGCGGTCAGGCAGTAATCGACCGCATCCCGCAGCCGCCACCAGCCGCCTTTCCAGGGGCTGGGATAGAAGGCCGACATGGTCAGGTCCTGGTATTCAGCCGGGAAATCCCTGACCGTGTAAAACCGCGGGGTGGCGTAGCGGTACAGGGCGGTTTCGGTCAGGATGGAAATGATGTTATGGGAATCGACCACCTGGGTTACGTAGCCGGGGTACCAGGTGTCGAAAAATATGCGGGAAATGGCTCCTTCCTTGCCCTCGTAATCAAAGGCTGCTCCCATGGCCGAGCCGATGAGGTTCTGCCAGCGGACTATCAGCGGGTGGACGTTGGGGTTGGTCGGTTCGGAGTTGGGGGGAATCCAGATGCGGGCCGGGAAGGGGGCTGTCTGGTGATGGTTATAAAGGATGACCGGGTACCATTCCTGGTTGACCAGCCTGGTGATATGCTGGGTTTCCTTCAGGTTGGCCAGGTAGGAATCGCGGTTGTTATCGTGTCCCGCATAATAATGATAGAGGTAGGGCAGGGGAGAGACTTCAAACGGCGTGCCCACGTTCCTGTGGTACCACTCGGCCAGCATGTTCATTCCGTCCGGGTTGGCAAACACCAGGAGACAGATGACTTCATCCAGGATTTTCAGGGTCTTTTCATCGCGGGCCGAGACCAGGTCGTAGGCTAACTGCACCAGGTGCTGGGCCGGGGCACATTCGGAGGCATGCAGGCCACCGTCAATATAGACTACGGCCTTTCCCTCGCGGGATAGCCTGGCCGCTTCTTCCGGGCCCAGGCCACGAGCCAGCGATATCCTTTTCATGATATCCCGGTATTTTTCCAGTTCAGCCAGATTACCGGGGGAGGAAATAACCGCATAATACATGGGCAGTCCGAGCGTGGTCTTGCCCATTTCCTGTAACTTTATGCGGTCAGAGACCGAGGCCACCTTTTTCAGGTAATCAATGGCCTGGTCATAGGTGATGAGATGGTAATCGGCTCCGACCTTGAAACCCACGATTTCTTCCGGTGCCGGGATTACCTGGGATTGAGCCGGTCCAGAACAGACCATCAAGATGATGGATAAGAAGGAGGCAATTGAAATAAGGCGGTATTTGAACATCATCTATCTCCTGAAAAATTTATTCAAAGGCATTGACCAGGTGTTCAATTGCGGGTGGCTGCCCATCAGAAAAGAGGATGCTGATGACATCAAAGCGGCAATCGATATTGTTGAGCTGGTTCAGATAGAGATAACCCTCAGCCGCTCTCCGCAGGTGGGCTTTTTTGCGTTCGGTGATGGCTTCTTCCGGGCAGCCGAAATCGCCCGAGCTCCGGGTCTTGACTTCGATAAAGACCAGGTACTGGCCGTCGTGAGCTACCAGGTCAATTTCGGTGTGATGAAACTGGAAATGCCGGTCCAGGATGCGGAACCCCTTTTTCTCGAGGTACTCGGCGGCAATGTCCTCGCCCCAGCGACCGAAAGGGAGTGAACCTACTTTATCCTTTTCCACCTGACGCCTTCTTTGGTATCTTCCAGCATTATTCCCTGCTGGCGCAGCTCTTCCCGGATGGCGTCAGCCAGGGCAAAATTCTTTTCTTTCCTGGCCCACTGGCGTAGCTCGATTTTTTCCAGGAGCTCCGGCGGCAGGGCTTCCTCTTTTCTCTCCTGCAGGATGGCCAGTACCCTGTCTATCTCCTCAACGGTCCGCAGGACTCTTACGGCATCCTCCTGCTTGAGCAGGTCGCGGGACAGCCTGGAGTTTATTTCCCTGATAAAGTCAAACAGCACGGCCAGGGCGGCCGAAATATTCAGGTCGTCGGCTAGACTTTCTTTGAAATCAGTTAATACCTTTTCTGCCAGACCCTGGATCTCCGGCTCTGCCCCCGGGGCCAAGGTGCGGTGTTCCAGTTCATAGACGAAATCCAGGACTCTCTGCCGCGAGGCCCGGGCCTGCTCCAGGCCGTCGAAGGTAAAGTTGAGCATCTTGCGGTAATGGGTGGAGAGCAGGAAGAAGCGCAGGTCAACCGGATTCAGCCCGCGGGCCAGCAGGTCGCGCAGGGTATAAAAATTTCCCTTGGACTTGGACATTTTTTCGCCGTCCACCACCAGGTGGTGGCAGTGCAGCCAGTAATTGACGAATTTCTGCCCGTAATAAGCTTCCGATTGGGCTATCTCGTTCTCGTGGTGGGGGAAAATATTATCTATGCCGCCACAGTGGATGTCGATACTGGGCCCGAGATAGCGGGTACTCATGGCCGAGCATTCTATGTGCCAGCCCGGTCGACCGGCACCCAGCTCGGTTTCCCAGAAGGGTTCACCCTCCTTGGCTTTCTTCCACAGGGCAAAGTCATGGACGCTCTCTTTTTCGTACTCGTCGCTATCGACCCGGGCTCCGGCCTTGAGCTCGGCCAGGTCGATTTTGGCCAGACGACCGTAGGCCGGGAATTTCTGGATGCTGAAGTATACGGAACCTTCCTTGTAATAAGCACAACCCTTGTCCAGCAATCCCCTGACCATCCTGACCATGTCGGGGATATGCTCGGTGGCCCGGGGGTAAATATCGGCCGGCATGATCCTGAGGGTCTTGAGGTCTTCGAAGAAGGCCTCGATGTACCTAGATGTGTACTCCTGGAGGGAAAGGCCCTGGCGCGCGGCTCCCTTGATGGTCTTGTCATCGACATCGGTTATGTTCATGACGTGGATGACCTTGAAACCGGCCAGCAGCAGGAATCTCTTCAGCAGGTCTTCAAAAATGTAGGCCCGGTAATTTCCGATATGGGGATAGTCGTAGACTGTGGGACCGCAGGTATAGAGGCGGACTTCGCCTTCTTTGAGTGGCCGGAACTCCTCCAGGGAGCCGGAAAGGGTGTTGAAGAAACGAATCATCCTGTCTATTATGTCCAAACCATACTGGGGCGTCAATAGGCAGAAAACAGGAGCTGATCGGTCTTACATATAGACGGGATGGTTTGACCTTGTTTCTCAAAATATGACATAATAACAATCTAATAATACCTACAAAGGACTCATAATGAAGATTAATATCGGCATCAGACGCGAAGACATCAGCCGCTGGGAGAGGCGGGTTCCGCTGATCCCCTCGCACCTTAGGGAACTTCAGGAGAAGCACCCTTTTCAATTCTACGTCCAACCCTCTGACATCAGGGTTTTCCCCGACGGCGAATACCGGGCAGCCGGGGCCGTGGTCCAGGAAGACCTCTGTCCCAGCCGGGTGGTCCTGGCCATCAAGGAGATTCCCCTTCAATTATTCGAACCGGGCAAGGTTTACGTTTTTTTCTCCCATACCATCAAGGGCCAGGCCCACAACATGCCCATGCTCCGGAAGATAATGGAACTGGGCTGCACCCTGATTGATTACGAGAAGATGACCGATGACCAGGGCCGCCGGGTCCTGTTTTTCGGAAACTATGCCGGGCATGCCGGGATGGTTGATTCCCTGTGGGCCTATGGCCAGAGGATGAAGCTTCTGGGTCTGAAGACCCCCTTCGAGAGGATAAAGCAGGCTGTTCACTATGCCAGCCTGACTGAAGTCAGGGAAGAGGTCAGGGCTGTTGGCCAGGAAATTGTGGACAGGGGCCTGCCGGCCGAAATCAGCCCCTTTATCTGCGGCTTTTTCGGTTATGGCCACGTCTCCCAGGGTGCCCAGGAAGTTTATGACCTGCTGCCGGCGGTGGAAATCAGGCCCTCCGAACTGGCCGAAACGGTGGAGAAGGGCTATTTCTCGCCCCACCGGGTTTACAAGGTTGTCTTTAAGGAAGAGGATATGGTCAGGCCGAAGGGAGCGCAGCCTTTTGACCTTCAGGATTATTACCAGAACCCCGATAAATATTACCCGGTTTCCGAAGAATACCTGCCCTACCTTAATATCCTTATAAATGGCATTTTCTGGACTCCAAAGTATCCCCGCTTTGTGACCAGGAAATTCCTGCAGAAACTATATGGGACCAAAGACCAGCCCAGGTTACAGGTCATAGGGGATATTACCTGTGATATTAACGGTTCCATCGAATGCACCGTCCGGGCCACGGATTCTGAAAAGCCGGTTTATGTTTATGACCCGGCCACGGGAGAATCCAGGGACGGGTTCGAGGGCGCGGGTCCGGTGGTCCTGGCCGTTTATAATCTGCCGGCGGAGCTTCCGATCGAGTCTTCCACCTATTTCAGCCAGGGGTTGAAAAAATACGTTCCGGACCTGGCCCTGGCCGATTATAACCGTCCTTTTGACCGGCTGGAGCTCGACCCTGTCCTGAAAAAAGCCATTATTGTTTATAAGGGCGAGCTCACCCCGGATTTCCGTTATCTGGAAAACTACCTGAAATAGAAAATATTTCAGTCAGAAAAGCGAGGTACAAGATGAAAAAGGTTTGCCTTCTGGGTGCCGGACTGGTAGCCGGCCCGTTGATTGAATACCTTCTCGGTTATGATGACATAGAACTGGTGGTGGCCGACCTTGACCTGGAGCGGGCCCGGAACCTGGTTAAGGACCATCCCCGCGGCCGGGTCTTCCAGCTGGACCTTCAGGACCGCCAGGCCCTGACCCGCCTGCTGGCCGGGGGGCAGGTGGTGGTCAGCATGGTTCCCTATACTTTTCATCCTTACGTGGCTGAAATCTGCCTGGAACTTAATAAACACCTGGTAACGGCTTCTTATGTCAGCCCGGCCATGAAGGCCCTTGACGGTAAGGCCAGGGAAAAGGGCCTGATATTTCTAAACGAGCTCGGCCTGGACCCCGGGATTGACCACATGGAAGCCATGAGGTTAATTGACGAGGCTCATCAGGCCGGCGGCCGGGTGCTGAGCTTCATTTCTTACTGCGGCGGGTTACCGGCGCCCGAAGCCAGGGATAATCCCTTTGGCTATAAATTCTCCTGGAGCCCGCGCGGAGTCCTTCTGGCCGGTCGGAATGAGGCCCGGTACCTTCTGGATGGGAAGGAAGTGGTGGTGCCGGCCGAAGAGCTTTTTAACCACTACAAAATGATCGATATACCGGGGCTGGGCGTTTTTGAGGGTTATCCCAACCGGAATTCTGTTTCTTATACCGAAACCTATGGTATTCCAGAGGCCAGGACCATGCTACGGGGAACCCTGCGTTATCCCGGCTGGTGCCTCAAGTTAAAAAAGATAGGGGAGCTGGGTCTGCTGGATATAACCGAGAGGGAGTGGCAGTCTGAGACCTATGCCGGATTCATGAGGGAATACCTGGGTTTGGGAGAAGCCGCCGACCTCAAACAGGCACTGGCTGCCAGACTCAAAGTGGAAGCCGACTCTGAAGTCATCAAGAGCCTGGACTGGCTCGGACTTTTGAGCGACCATCCACTTCCTTCCAGGAAGATTTCTCCGCTCGACCTGCTGGTCGCCCTGATGGTAGATAAGTTGAAATACCGGGAAGGCGAACGTGACCTGACCGTTCTGCAGCATGAAATCGTGGTTGAGTATCCGGGGAAGGGACGGGAGAAGATTACCTCTACCCTCATTGATTTTGGTCAACCCCATGGTCATACTTCCATGTCCAGGACGGTTGGTCTTCCGGTAGCCCTTGGTGTAAAATTAATACTGGAAGGAAGGATCCACAGGAGCGGGGTCCTGACACCCACGGTGGCCGAAATATATCAACCGATTCTTGATGAGCTCCAGTCGCTGGGCCTGGCCTTCAAGGAAGAAAAAAAGTACATCTGAGCCTCAGCTCAGAAAGGAGGGCCAAGATGAAAAGACCGCCTTACGTGGCCGGTTATTTTTACCCGGATGACCCGGACCTCTTGAGAAACACCATTCAATCTTTTACCAGGGAAGGGGAGGAAAAGATAAGGGCGGTGGGAGTGGTGGCCCCGCATGCCGGTTACGAGTATTCGGGCCCGGTAGCGGGAAGGGTCTATTCGTCGGTGGAAATACCCGAAACTGTTGTGGTCATGTCTCCGGCCCATCACCGCATAAGTTCCTTATTTGCCCTTTTTGACCGGGGGAGCTGGCTAACGCCCCTGGGTGAGGTGAAAGTTGAAACCCGCCTGGCCGACCTGGTGTCGGAAGGAACAGAACTCATCAGCCGCGACCCTGAGGCTCACCGCAAAGAACACTCGATAGAAGTCCAGATTCCATTCCTCCAGTACTTCAGGCCAGATGTTTCCATTGTGCCCATCATGGTCTCGTACCAGGCTGGCTGGCCTGAACTGCACCAGCTCGGGCAGGCCCTGGCCGATGCCATCAAGAAATTTGAGCAGCCGGTATTAATGGTGGCCTCCACCGATATGAGCCATTACGTCAGTAAAAAAGTAGCCGAAGAACTTGATTTCAAGGCCATTGATTTCATCAAAAAGCTTGACCCGGAAGGGCTGGTCCGGGTGGTCACCTCCTTCGGAATATCCATGTGCGGGTTCCAGCCGACCGCGGCCATGCTGGCCGCAGCCCGGTCCCTCGGGGCCAGGGAAGGCCGCCTGATCAGTTACCAGACCTCAGGAGAAAGGACCGGAGATTACAGGGAAGTGGTGGGCTATGCCGGCCTGGCCATTTTATAATTTAGCAGTCCCTGGAGCAGATTGACAATTAAGGGCTTTTGAGGTAAATAAAATAAAAAAGGGAAAAATGTCTTACTCAAGATTAGAAAACAAGGAAAAAATTATATTAAATCTTACAGTGGCTTCCTACCTCGAAACCGGGAAACCCGTCAGTTCGGGGCTTCTGGCCCAGAAGTTGAATTTCAAGATATCACCGGCCACCATCAGGAATGCCATGGCCAGCCTGGAACAGCAGGGCTATCTCTACCAGCCCCATACCTCGGCCGGAAGGTTACCGACTGACGAGGGGATCAGGTTTTATGTTAATACATTGCTGACTGAAACCCTTCGGGCCACACCCGATGAGCTCCGGATCTACCCGGAAGAATTGAGCGTGGGCTCGGGCGAACTGGACAGCCTCCTGCTCCAGGTAAGCCAGATCCTGGCCAGCAGCTCCGATAATCTGGCCTTCGTCATCTCTCCCCATATCTCGCGGGTGGCCTTCGACCAGGTCAGGTTTGTTAAACTCAAGGATAACCGGGTGATGATTGTGCTGCTCTCGACCTTCAACCTGGTCCAGACCGAAATTTTCGAAACCCAGACCCTGTTCACCCAGGCAGAACTGGACCGGGCCGCCCAGTACCTCAACCAGAATTTCCGCGGCAAGAGCCTGTCCCACGTCCGAGATTACCTGTTCAGGGAGTTGCCCCGGCTCAAGATGAGATACGAGGACCTGGTGGAGAAACTAATTTCCCTGTTGCGCAGCTCTCCTGCTCTGGAAAAAGAAGAAGGCAAGATTTTTCTCCAGGGAACGGCCAGGCTGCTGGACAAGGCCGAGCTCTTCGACTTCAACAAGCTGAAGTCACTGTTCCAGAATTTCGAGGAGAAGGCCAACCTGGCCCGTTTGCTGTCGGACCTGATCAGCCTGGAAAGGGTCAAGGTCATCATAGGCTCGGAGTTGCGACTTCCGGAGATTGCCGACTGTTCCCTGATTCTGTCGCATTACGGTTACCGCAACCAGGTCCTGGGCTCGCTGGGTATCATTGGCCCCAAGAGGCTGCCCTACGACAGGATAATTCCCCTGGTAGATAACGTGGCCAGGCGGCTGACCAGAACCATCACCATACTGGAAAAAGGAGTGGAATTATGAGCGGTAAAAAAACGGAAAGTAGCCAGCCAGTCGACCAGAACAAGAAAGAAAAGCCCGATGAAAAAGCGGAATTGAAAGTCAAGGACGGAGCCCGGGCTACCGAGGCCGGTTTTAAGGTTAGTGAGCAGGAGGAAATAGAGTACCTGCAGGAAGAAAGGGAAGGGAAGGAAGCCCCCTGCGCTGCCGGCCGCGAGCCCGGGGGAGACCAGCCAGACCTTAAAGAAACCATAAATAAACTTCAGGCCGAGCTGGAAGGAAAAGACCGGGAAATAAGCGAGCTGAAGAAAGCCGTGGAGGAATTGAAGGATAAGTTCCTGCGCTCGGTGGCTGAACTTGACAACATCAGAAAGAGAACCGAAAGGGAAAAGGAAGAGTTCTTTCAGTATGCCCTGAGCGACCTGCTGCGGGACATCCTGCCCATACTCGACAACTTTGAACGGGCCCTGAAGACTTCAGAAGAAGAAGTCGACGGCAAGACTTTCCGGGAAGGGGTGGAATTGATTTACAGGATGCTGCTCAACCTGGTCAAAAAACACGGGGTCAGGCCGATTGAACTCGAGAGCAAAAGGTTCGACCCCAGTTTGCACCATGCCCTGGTCTCGGAGGAATCGGCCGAGGTCAGCGAGCCGGAAATAAAAGAAGAATTACAGAAAGGCTACCTGCTTCACAATAGACTTCTGCGGCCGACTATGGTAAAAGTTATCATTCCAAAGAAGAACTGAGCATGGCCGAAGTAATCGGGATAGACCTGGGAACCACCTATTCCTGCGTGGCTTACCTCAACGGGCAGCAGCCCGCGGTTATTCCCAACCTGGAAGGCAGCAACACCACCCCGTCTGTGGTTTCCTTCACTGATTCCGGGCAGCTCCTGGTGGGCTTGCCGGCACTGCGCCAGGCTGTTACCAATCCCGAGAACACGGTCTACTCGGTCAAGAGGTTAATCGGCAAGAAATACAATTCGCTCGAGATGGCCCAGCTCCGCGACAAGTTTCCTTTCAAGATGATCGAAGCGCCGAACGGCGATATCCTGATAGAAGCCGGGGCCAGGGTTTATACTCCCCAGGAAATTTCGGCCCTCGTACTCAGCTACCTGAAACAGTGTGCCGAGAACTATCTCGGGACCGAAGTGGAAGAGGCGGTCATAACTGTCCCGGCCTATTTTAATGACCACCAGCGCCAGGCCACCAAGGATGCTGCGGCCATCTGTGGCCTCAAGGTGCTGCGCATCATTAACGAGCCAACCGCGGCCAGCCTGGCCTACGGCTTCAACACCAGGAAAAACGGGAAGCTGGCGGTTTATGACCTGGGCGGCGGCACCTTCGACATCACGGTCCTGGAGATTCAGGAAGGCATCTTCCACGTGCTATCCACCAGCGGCGATACCTTCCTGGGGGGTGATGATTTTGACAACAGGCTGATTGCCTGGCTTGTGGACGAGTTCCGGAAAGAGCACGGGATTGACCTCAGCCAGGACCGCTTTGCCCTCCAGAGAATAAAGGAGGCGGCAGAAAAGGCCAAGAGGGAGCTGTCCTTCACCCCCGAAACGGAGATCAACCTTCCCTTCATCTGCAACACCGACCGCGGTTCACTCCACATCCAGAAGAAGATCAACCGCAGCTTTTTTGAAAACCTGACCGTGGACCTGGTGGAGAGGACCCTGGTCATCTGCGAGCAGGCCCTGAAGGACGCCGGCCTGGACATTTCCCGGATTGATGAGGTCATCCTGGTCGGAGGCCAGACCCGGATGCCGCTGGTCAGGCAGATGGTGGCCGATTACTTCAAGAGACAGCCGGCCGCCCGCATCAATCCCGATGAAATCGTGGCCCTGGGGGCAGCCCTCCAGGCCAGCATGATAAAAGGGCAGGGAAGGGAGCTGGTCCTGTTGCTGGACGTCACGCCCTTTTCCCTGGGCATTGAAACAGAAAACGGGATGTACCAGAAGATCATAGAAAGAAATACCACCATCCCGGCCCGCAAGACCATGGCCTTTACCACCGTGGAAAATAACCAGCGGCGGGTCAGGATTCATGTGCTGCAGGGGGAAAGCCCGGTGGCGGCCGATAACAAGTCCCTGGCCACCTTTGACCTGGTTGGGATTGACCCGGCCCCGGCCGGCGTTCCCCAGATAGACGTGACCTTCGAAATCGATGCCGACGGCATTCTGCGGGTTTCGGCCCGTGATACTGCTACCGGACGCGAGCAGAAAATTGAAGTCAAACCGGCAGCCGGCCTGCTGCCTGAAGAACTGCAGGAGATCATCGAGCGGAAGCAGAAGGAGGTGAAGAGCGGGAATGAAGAAGGATTATTATGAAGTCCTCGGGGTATCAAGACAGGCCTCAGCCGAAGAAATAAAAAAAGCCTATCGCCAGGCCGCCTTAAAGTACCATCCCGACCGCAACCCCGGGAACAAGGAAGCCGAGGAGAAATTCAAGGAAGCGGCCGAAGCCTACAGCGTCCTGATCGACCCGGAAAAGCGGGCCATCTATGATCGCTACGGTCACCAGGGACTGCAGGGCCAGGGCTATGAGGGCTTCCGCGGCTTTGATTCTTCCATATTCCAGGACTTCGAAGATATCCTCGGCAACTTTTTTGGTTTCAGTTTTTCAGAGTTTTTCGGTGGCGAGCCGGGGCGCCGGACCCGGGCCCAGCGCGGCCGGGACCTGGCCCTGGAACTGCAGGTCAGCCTGGAAGAAGTGGCTTCCGGCACCGAAAAAGAATTGAAAATCACCCGGCATGAGCTCTGCCCGGTCTGCGGTGGCAGCCGGTTAAAACCGGGAACCAAAAAATCAATCTGCCCGGCCTGCCAGGGTCGCGGGCAGCTGCGCTACCAGCAGGGTTTTTTCACCATCACCAGGACCTGTTCTCACTGCGATGGCCTGGGTGAAATAATTGCCACGCCCTGCGGCGAATGCCAGGGAACGGGCCGGGTAAAGCAAAAGAAACAGCTGAAGGTGAAGATACCGGCCGGGGTGGAAGACGGTACCAGGCTCAGAATTTCTGGAGAAGGCGAAGCCGGGGACCAGGGCCTGCCCCGCGGCGACCTCTATGTAATCATCAGGGTTCGAAAGCACCCGTTCTTTGAAAGAAGGGGGCGGGACCTGTACTGCCAGGTGGATTTGAGCTTTTCCCAGGCGGCCCTGGGGGCCAGGGTAGCCATCCCTCTGCTCGGCGGTGGCCAGGAGACATTGAAGATTCCGGCCGGGGTTCAATCGGGTGAGGTCTTCAAGCTGCGCGGGGTTGGCCTGAAAGAACTGGGCGGCCACCGCAGCGGCGACCTTTACGTCCAGGTGATGGTGAAAACACCGGACAGACTCGACCGGGAGCAGAAAGTCCTGTTCAGCAGGCTGGCCGAACTGCGGGGAGAGAAACTGGACGAAGTGGACCGTTCGGTTCTGGAAAAGTACCAGAAACTGGTCGGAAGCGAGGACCGTGACCAGTAACCAGTTTTTTATCAGGGAGTGGCCCGCTGGCCTGGACCGCTTCTGTCTTGAAGGCCAGGAGCATCACCACCTGTCCCGGGTGGCCAGGGTGAAACCGGGAAATCTGGTCTGGCTGACCGATGGACGGGGCCGGAGGCTTCTGGCCGAGGTGGAATTCGTAGAAGAAGAGAGAACCTGGCTCCGGCCGTTGAAGACGAAAGAAGAGGCTATCAAAACCCGGGTGATCCTGGGGCTGGGGCTGACCAGGCCGGCCGTGTTCGATTTCATAATCGAGAAGGCCACCGAGCTGGGAGTTTCAGAAATTCAGCCATTAATGACCAGGAGGTCGCAGCCGTTGCCACCGGATCGCCTGGACAAGAAGATTCAGCGCTGGGAGAGAATTGCCAGGGAAGCGCTAAAACAATGCAAGGGTGGCAGCCTGCCGCACATCGGGTTTCCGCTCAAACTCGAACAGGCTGTCGGTCGGAAAGTGAATGGTTCGAAATTTTACCTGTCCGAAGACAGTCCCCGGTATTTTCGTGATATACTTATTGAGGACCGGACGGATGAAATATTTCTTCTGGCCGGACCGGAAGGCGGCTGGACTGAGGAAGAGAAAGAGCTGTTGGACAGGGCCGGATTTCAGGGACTGTCTCTCGGAAGCCGGATTCTCAAGACTGAAACGGCCGTTATTTCAGCCCTGAGCCTGATTTCTCATTTCTGGAACTGGTGACATGTTTCTTCAGGGACAGAAAGTAGGCAAGTACGAAATTCTCAGGTCGCTGGGCAGCGGCGGCTTTGGCTCCGTTTACCTGGCCAGGGACACCTGGCTGGATATCAAGGTGGCCATCAAGGTTCCGCACAAGCAGTCGCAGGAGCTCTACAAGCTGCTCAAGGAACCCAGGCTGCAGGCCGCCCTCAACCATCCCAACATCGTCCGGGTGCTGGCCGCTGAAAAAGAAAAAGATGTCTTCTTCATGGTCATGGAATACGTCAGGGGAAAATCGCTGGAGAAGATCCTGGAGAAGGAAAAAATACTGGAGGCCGAGCGGGCCGTGGACATTATCAAGCAGATTGCCTACGGTGTCGACCATGCCCACAAAAATAAGATTATCCACCGCGACCTGAGGCCTTCCAACATTCTTATCTCGGAGGAGGGCACGGTCAAGATCACCGACTTCGGGACCTCGGCCTGGCTTAATTCCACCCAGTACGCCTCGACCAGGATAGGCTCGCCCCCCTACATGGCGCCGGAACAGTTCCTGGGTAAAGCTTCCTACAGCTCGGACATCTACTCCATAGGCTGTATCTTCTACGAGATGATCGTCGGCCGGCCGCCGATCTTCGACCCCGACCCCTTCAAGATCCTGGAGAAGGCCCAGCAGGGGAAGATCACCCCGCCCAGGCTAAAAAACATGAAGGTGCCCAAGGAGGTTGACGTCCTGATCATGCGCTGCCTGGCGCCAAAAGTGGAAGACCGGGTGCAGAGCGCTTCGGAAATAATAAGAGAGCTATCCCGTGTTAAAGGCAAGGAAGAAAAGACGACCGAGCTTGATGACATCTTTGCCAGGATTAAGGCCCGGGAACAGAGACGGTCGGACCTGTGCTGGAACTGCCGCCGCCCGTTGCCTTACAAGACCAGGGTCTGCCCCTACTGCGGGGAAAGTGTCTGAGCCGGGCTGAACCATCCCGGACTCCTTAAAATTGACATTAATAGCCAGTTGTTTTACTATAAAACCAATTTGAGTTTTAGGCCGGGCAGGGAGACGCCAGGAAAGATGAGCTGTTCGGAAAGAATAATCCTCGGAAATAAAAGAGATTATTTTCTGCCGGAGGGCAGTTCCGGCGGTCTTGTTATATCCATAGGTATCGAAAATCAGGGAGGGTTTGATGATCATTGATGATCTCTTAAAAATCGCCATCGAAAGGGATGCCTCGGACCTGCACCTTAAGGCGGGAAACCACCCCATGATCAGGGTCCACGGAACCTTGATTCCGCTGGTAGGCTTTCCCCGGCTGACCGGGGAGGACACGGCCGACCTGGCCAACCAGATCATGAGCGACTACCAGCGTAAAAAACTTAAAGAAGACTTTGACGTGGACCTGGCCTACAGCCTGTCGGGTTTCGGCCGGTTCAGGGGCAACATTTATTACCAGCGGGGCACCCTGGCCATTTCCCTGAGAATCATCCCCCTGGAAGTGAAGACCATCAGGGAGCTACTGCTGCCCGAGGTCCTGGAAAAAATCGCCTTTTATCCCCGGGGCCTGGTCCTGGTGACCGGAACCACCGGAAGCGGTAAGACCACCACCCTGGCCGCCATGATTGATTACATCAATACCTACCGCCGGGAAAATATCATCACTGTCGAAGACCCCATTGAATACCTGCACAAGGACAAGAAGAGCACCATCAGCCAGAGGGAAGTGGGCATGGATGTCCTGAGCTTTTCCCGGGGACTGAGAGCCTGTCTCCGTGAAGACCCCGACGTCATCCTGGTGGGCGAAATGAGAGACCTGGAAACCATCGAGACCGCCCTGCTGGCGGCCGAAACCGGTCACCTGGTTCTCAGCACCCTGCACACCCTGGATGCCCCGGAAACCATCAACCGTATCATCGCCACCTTCCCGCCGCATCACCAGAGGCAGGTCAGGTTGCAGCTGGCCAGCGTGCTCAAGGCGGTCATCTCCATGCGCCTGGTGCCCAGGATGGACGAACAGGGCCGGGTGCCGGCGGTTGAGGTCATGATTACCACTCCCTTCATCCAGGAGTGCATTGCCGACCGTGACAAGACCGGTCTCATCCGCGATGCCATTGCCACCGGTGTTTCCCAGTATGGAATGCAGACCTTTGACCAGTCAATATATCAGCTATACAGAGATGGATACATTTCTTTCGAGCAGGGCATCAAGTATTCTTCCAATCCTGATGCCTTCAAGCTGAGGGTTATGGGGGTCCAGTCTACCCTGGACATCGCGCTCGAACAGATGGAAAAAGAAATGGTCAAGGTGGAGAGAGTCGAAGGAGGGCACGAAGAGGAAAGTTAGAGGATGATGAAAGCAAATGAGATCAGGACCGCCTTTCTGGAATTCTTCGAGAAGAAAGGTCACCGGGTAGTTCCGAGTTCACCCCTTATTCCCAAGGACGACCCCACCCTGCTGTTCACCAATGCCGGGATGAACCAGTTCAAGAATATCTTTCTTGGGCTGGAAAAACGCAGTTACAGCCGGGCCACCACCGTCCAGAAGTGTCTGCGGGTGAGTGGCAAGCACAACGACCTGGAGCAGGTCGGGCGGACTCCCAAGCACCATACCTTTTTCGAAATGCTGGGGAATTTT
The DNA here is from genome assembly GCA_003426165.1 of Candidatus Saccharicenans subterraneus. GTDB lineage: Bacteria > Acidobacteriota > Aminicenantia > Aminicenantales > Saccharicenantaceae > Saccharicenans > Saccharicenans subterraneus. The sequence continues at coordinate 196,097 of QUAH01000005.1, read as the reverse complement.
TCCTTCGGCGATTATTTCAAGAGGGAAGCCATTGCCTTTGCCTGGGAGCTGGTGACCGGGGTTTACCGCCTGCCGGCCGAGAAACTTTACATAACGGTCTACCAGGATGACGACGAGGCCTTCCGCCTCTGGAACCGGGAAATTGGCATTCCGGCCGAGAAGATTTTTCGCTTCGGCAAGGAGGACAATTTCTGGGCGATGGGGGAGACCGGGCCCTGCGGTCCATGTTCCGAGATTCATTATGACCTCGGGGAAGACATCGAGGCCGGCTCACCCCGCGACCTGATCGCCAGCGGCAGCTACCGGTTTGTCGAACTCTGGAACCTGGTTTTCATGGAATTTTTCCAGGACGAGCGGGGCCAGATGCACCCCCTGCCCAGGCCGTCAATCGACACGGGCATGGGACTGGAAAGGATGGCCGCCGTTCTTCAGGGCAGGCGGAGCAATTTTGAAACGGACCTGTTTTCCCCTCTTATCCAGGCCATAGTCCAGGAAACCAGCCAGGAATACCCGACCGGCGGCGAAACCGACGTCTGGGTCAGAATCATAGCCGACCATATCAGGGCCATAACCTTTCTGATTGGCGATGGAGTGACCCCGGCCAACGAGGGACGCGGCTATGTCTTGCGGAGGCTGATACGCCGGGCCTTCCGGCGCGGCAACCTGCTGGGCCTGGATAAACCTTTTCTTTACCGGCTGGCCGGTACGGTGGTGGATATCATGAAGGAGGCTTACCCGGAGCTAATGTCCAACCTGCCTTACATCAGCCGGGTCTGCCTGGCCGAGGAGGAACGTTTTATCTATACCCTGAATTCTGGGCTGCGCTATTTTGAACAATATGCCGAGGAAACCCTGGCCTCTGGAGGCCGGGTCATCCCGGGCGACAGGGTTTTCAAACTCTACGACACCTTTGGCTTTCCGCTGGACCTCTGCCAGGAACTGGCCAGGGAGAAGAACCTGGAGGTGGATGAAGCCGGTTTCCAGAAAGAGCTCGAAATTCAAAAGGACAGGGCCCGGCAATCCTGGGAGGGCGAGGCCAGGTTCAGGGAAAAATCGGTCTACCAGAATTATCAGCACCTGAAGATAGAGCCCGTTTTCTACGAGAGGGTAGAAGTGGCCGAGACCGAGGTCCTGGCCATTATTAAAAACGGCCAGGCGGTCGAATCCCTTAAAGAGGGGGAAAGCGGGGAAGTTATCCTGTCCGTTACCCCGTTCTATGCCGAAGCCGGCGGCCAGGTGGGCGATTCGGGCATACTCAAAAGCTCGCATTTTTCCGGGATGGTGGAGAATACCTTCGCCCCCATTCCTGGTTTGGTTGTTCATCTGGTTAAGGTGCTGGCCGGCGAGCTTAGGACCGGGCAGGTGGTGGAAGCGGTGGTGGATGCCGCCAGGCGGAAGGCCATCAGCCGCAACCATACAGCCACCCATCTTCTCCATGCTGCCCTGAGGCAGATCCTGGGAGACCACGTCAGGCAATCGGGTTCGCTGGTCAGTCACCAGAGGTTCCGATTTGACTTCACGCATTTTGCCGCCCTTAGCGAAGAAGAGATAGAAAAGGTAGAGCGGCTGGTCAACGAAAAGATACGGGAAAACCTGCCAGTAACGGTGAAGGTTACCACCCTTGAGGAGGGCCTGGCCGAAGGGGCCATGGCCATTTTTGAAGAAAAATACGGGGAAAAGGTCAGGCTGGTCACCGTGGGGGATTTCAGCAAGGAACTCTGCGGTGGCATCCATGTACGGCAGAGCGGGGAGATAGGCTTTTTCAAGATCATCTCTGAGTCCAGCGTGGCCGCCGGGCTGCGCCGGATAGAAGCGGTGACCGGAGAGGAAGCCTTTAACTACGTCGAAGCCCTGGAAAAACAATTGCGGCAGCTGGAAAGGTTATTGAAGGTCAGCCGGAAAGAACTTCTGACCCGGACCGAAAAGATGCTGGACACCCTGGAAGAGAGAGAAGAAGAAATAAAAAAACTCAAGCAGAAACTGGTGCAGCAGGCCGGGCAGTCTCCGGAAATGGCGGTCAGGGAGGTCAAGGGAATCAAGCTGGTCACCCAGAAATTTGAGGGAATAGACATAGAAGCCCTGAGGCAATACGCCGATAGCCTCAAACAGAAAATCGGTTCCGGGGTGGTTGTGCTTACCTCGGCCGTCGATGGCCGGGTTTTCCTGGTGGTGGCCGTGACCGCCGACCTGACCCCCAGGGTCCAGGCTAACAAGCTTATCAAGGATATTGCCGGGATTATAGGTGGTGGAGGAGGAGGCCGGCCCGATTTTGCCCAGGCCGGGGGGACCAGGCCCGAGAACATAGACCAGGCCCTGGAAAAAAGCGTTGACCTGCTGGAGAAGGTGCTTTAAAATCACCCTGAAAGGGGATTGTCAGGGCAGGCCAAAATTCTTAAGATATGGTTAGCATGGGAAGAAGGACCTTGTATTTCCTGTTGGTTTTCCTGGCCTGCTCGGTCTGCCTGCTGGCTTCCCGCCAGGATGAGATGAAGGCCAGGTACGACCCGATCATCCAGAAGCTGGCGGCCAGACACGGGGTTCCGGCCGACCTGGTCCATGCCGTGATCAAGGCCGAATCCAATTACGACCAGTTTGCCGTTTCGGCCAAGGGTGCCCTGGGCCTGATGCAGTTGATGCCGGAGACTGCCATGAAGTACGGGGTTCTGAACATCCTTGACCCGGAACAGAACATAGAAGGCGGAATCAAGTACTTAAAGGACCTTATCAAGCAATACAAGGGTGACCGCAACCTGGTTCTTTCTGCTTATAATGCCGGCCAGGGAGCGGTAGAAAAGCATAACGGTGTTCCGCCCTATCCTGAGACCAGGACATACCTGAAAAGGGTTGAGTACAAGAATTCCTATATCAAGACCAGGACCAAGATTTACCGTTTTTACGATGAAAACGGGCGGCTGTGCGTGACCAATAATCCTTATTACCTGCCCAGAAAATAGCCTGCTAGGGTTTCAGCCTTTTTTGAGGAATCCCTTGACCTGGAGGCTGCCCGGTATGATTTCAAAGGAAGCCGGCAGGCTACCCACCTGTTCGCCGTCCAGCTCGATCAGCACCGGTTCCGGACGTAGCGGGGTAACCATGACTTTCTGGCCTCGCCACATGGATACCTTGTGGTAATTGAGGTGACTGCCGTTTATCAATTTCCAGCCGTGCAGGCAGAATTCCAGGAAACTCAGGCTCTTGACCAGAATGATATCGAACAGGCTGTCATCCAGCCGGGCCCTCGGGGCCACTTTCATCCCCTTGCCAAAAATCTGCCCGTTGGCGATGGCTCCGATCAGGTATTTGCCAGAGGTTGGCTCCCGACCATCGACGGAAATTCTCACCTCGTGTCCCTTGAAGGAGAGCATGGTTTCTATCAGGCAGCGGACGTAGGAGGAGGCCTTTCTCTTCAGCCTTTCCTCGTTAACCCTTCTGACTACCTCGCCACCCAGGCCAAAATCGGCGATGTTTAGGAAATAACGGCTATCCCGCTGCCCTCCGGGACTGGTGAAACTGACCCGGCCGACGTCGATCGGCTGGTCCGGAGCCTCCGAAATGAACCGAACTGCGTTTTTAAGGTTTCTCGGGATATTGAGGCTTCGGGTCAGGTCGCAGCCGGTGCCCGATGGAACAATGCCCAGGCTGGCCTCCGGGTTTATGGCCTTCTGATTATCAAAAAAACCGTTGGCAATTTCATTCACAGTGCCGTCCCCGCCCACTCCGATCAGCAGTTCGGTTCCTTCCTTCAGGGCTTCCCGGGCCAGCTCGGTGGCCTGGAAGGGCTTTTCGGTGAAATCATACTTGAATTCCTTGAAAAAGCTCTTCAGGCTTTCCTTGATCTCAAGCCAGCGTTGCCTGGTGCGTCCCCGGTTAGAGGCCGGGTTGACTATCACCCGGGTTTTGAGGAGTTTGCGTTTCATTTTTGGTACCCGCGGAAGGTTTGAAGAGAGAAAAGCCGATTAGCCCGCCCAGTGCCCCGAGAAAGGCGAAGACGATTGAGGTCACAAGCAGGCTCAGAAAAAAGGTAAAGGGGTTCCACCCCTGCTGGCCGATTTCAGTCCAGTTTTCCCAGCCGGGAGGCATCTGGTCGGCAAACCTGGCCAGGCTTTCCAGGAATCTCTTGTTCCAGTTAAGGTAGTAGCCGGTGAGAGGAATTCTTATGATGAGGGTGATGATGGCGCCAAACACTCCGGACAGGGCGCCGGTTAACAGTCCGTCGCTCATCTTGTAAGAGGTTGATTGCTTGGAAGCCCTGTCGGATAAAAGATAGGTGGCCAGCACTCCACCGGCCAGGACCCAGAGGCAACAGAGACAGTGAAAAAAGGGAATGGATGACAGGATCCCGGCCAGGGCGCCGCCAATCAGGGCCGGCCTGACCAGGTCGTTTTCTTTCATGGCCATTTTTCTTTACTCTGCCTAAAGGCTATTAATTTTACGATTAAACTGTCTTGAATGCAACCGGCGAATTACCTCATGCGCTATATACTTCTTAAAAAAGCAATCCGTTGTTTCACGGGAAAGCCTAAAGGAAAGATGGCTATCTTCAGGACAGTCAACGAGATAAAATCCTGGAGAGGTTTAACTGGCAAGAAAAATAGCCGATAGGGATGGGGGTTAGGTTGTTGATTATAAAGGAGCTGGCCTTGCAGTCATTTCCCGGCCGGTATTCATGTCATTGGACTGGCCCGCGGATTTCTGGTTAGGCCAAGGGTTTACGGTCTGTTGCTGATTTCTTTGTTCGATTTAGCTCGGCCAGGGCCCTGAACCAGAAGGCCGGGAGGAAGGCCGCCCACAGGATTCCGCTGGCCAGCCTGATGCCCAGCGGCGTCCACCATAACCCGAGGAGACCCCCGGTGGCGTCCACAATCAGGGGTATAGCAGCGACTAAAATCAGTGAGGGCCTCGACTCCAGCCAGCGGACGAGCCGGCGCGACCACAGTGGATATGACAGCGCGCTTATGAAAAAGCCGGCATAAAAACCCAGGCAGCGGCTGCAGACAGCCAGCGGCCGGTCGAGCCAGAAAAAAGAACGCTCGACTTTCTGGTGGCAGACCGAGGAGAAGAGATGGTAGATGAAGGCAGACCAGGCAGGGTTTTTTTCCTGAAGGAGAGGAGCCAGAAATGTCCCTGCCAGAATCAGACCGGAGAGAAATATCGTGCCCAGCCAGAACAGACTTTGGGTTCGGTTCATTCCACTAACTCGCATAACCCGGTAACAATAAAATATTTGACACGATGATTAAAGATAATATAAATTTTTCTAAGATGGAATGGAAGGAGGCGTGATGAGAAAAACGCATCTCGTCTTTTCTGCCCTTTTTTTCTTTTTCTGCCAGATATTATGTTCTGCGGCTCAACCGCAGGAAGCTGTTGATATACTGGGAAAAGCTTCAGCCGGCGTGGTTACTTTCAAGGGCTGGGATAACAGCAAAAATGTGGTCGGGGAAGGCACGGGGTTTGCCCTGGCGGAAAACCTGGTCGTGGTGCCCTACCATCTTATTTCCCAGGCCACGGAAGCTGAAGTGACCAGCATTTCGGGGAAGAGCGGGAAAGTGGAAGCCCTGGTGGCCACCTACAAAGACTACGACCTGGCCCTGGTCAGGATCAAAGGCAAGGTGAATGGATTGTCACTTGGGGTCTCAACGGGTTTGAAGGCCGGGGATCGACTCTTTGCCCTGAGTGAAATATCCGGGCAGGTGATCATTACCGAGGGCAACCTGAGAGACTGGCTGGACCTCTCTCCGAACAAGATCAGGGTGATGGAAGTAACCATGAATCTGGAAAAACCGGCCTGCGGGGCCCCCATTTTCGATGTGCAGGGCCAGGTGGTCGGAGTGGCCCTGGTGTTCGGGGCCGGAGTCAAGTTCGGCGTTCCGGTGGAAGCGGTTTCGGCCATGAATGCCCAGGCCAAGGGCCAGGATCTGAAGGGTGCGGCCAAGGAAAATTACCTGGAGCAGGCCGAGGGCAGTTTTCTGGTCGGAAAGTCGGCCGCCCTCTTGAACGAACCGGGAATGGGCAGTGTCTACCTGGAAAAATATCTCAAGTTCAAGCCGGACGACCTGGAAGGTTACGTCCTTCTCGGGCAGTCGTATTTCAAACTGGGGAATACGGCCGAAAGCTACAAGAATTTTGCCAAGGCTCTCCTGGTGAACCCGGACCATGCCCAGGCTCTTTATGGAATGGGGTTGACCCAGCTCAAGGAGAGAAAGTTCAAGGAAGCGGCCGAATTTCTGGAAAAGGCTATAAACAACCGGGTCGAGTCGAAAGAAATATACTTTGAACTGGGCACGGCCTACGAGGAATTGCAGGACCTGGCCCGGGCAGCCGAAAACTTCGAAAAATATGCCAGGAGCGGGCCGGCCAATCCTTTTCCCGCCTGGTTAAAACTGGCCCAGACCTACCAGAGGCTCAACCAACCGGAGAAGGCCATCGACGCCTTCCGGGAGGCCCTGAAGATAAATCCTGATGACATTAACTGCAATTATAACCTGGCCAAGATGCTGGCCGAGACCAACCAGCTGGCCGAGGCCGAGGAGATATTCAAGAAACTGGCCACCAAGAACCAGCGTGATGCCATAACTTACTACGGCCAGATCATGCAGATGTATGACCGGGCCCAGAACTATGAAAAGGCGGTCGAGGCGGCCAGGAAAATAGTGGAGATAAATCCCAAGAACGAGGTGGCCCTGTATAACCTGGCCATCATGTATGACCGGCTGGGCCAGCTGGAGGAAGCGGCCAGCACCCTGAACGAGTGCCTGGCTGTCAAGGGTGACTACACCCATGCCTGGTTCAACCTGGGCATCGTTTACGACAAGATGAAGAAACATCCCGAGGCGGTGGAAGCTTTCAAGAAGTATGTTGCCCTGGCTCCGGATGACCCCAGCGGCTGGCTGAACGTCGGCCTGGAATACATGCTCATGAAGGACTTCGAAAAGGCCCTGCCCAACCTGGAGAAGAGCGTTTCCCTCAATCCCAACAACGCGGTGGCCCAGTATAACCTGGGGATAACTTACATAAACCTTAAGGATAACTACAGTGCCCGGGAGGTACTGAAGACCCTGCAGCGGCTGGACCAGAACCTGGCCGGCCGACTGGCCAAGCTGATCAAGTAATCTCCTGATTGACTGACAGGCTAAAGTGTGGTATTTTTTAATCTCAATCCGCACAGGCAATCAGATCACCATAAGATAATTCAGCTGGGCAGGTGGCGGAATTGGCAGACGCACTAGGCTTAGGACCTAGTTCCTGAATAAGGAGTGCGGGTTCGATTCCCGCTCTGCCCATTCCCAGCATCCAGGAGCCTGAATCCACCCCAACCGGGCTGAGAGCAGGGTAAATTCATAATTAGAGGAAAGCGATGGAAAACAACACCAACCAGAACCAGGAAAGGCTGAAAGTGGTCAGTCCCACTGTCCGGGAACTGGACCTGGAAATTTCTCCCGAAGCGGTCAAGAAAGAATACGAGAAAGTGCTCAGGGATTATGTAGCCCGGGTCAAATTGCCCGGTTTCAGGAAGGGATATGCTCCCCGGGACATGGTGCAGAGGATGTTTGAAGCCGAAATAAAAGAGGCGGTGCTCGACAACCTCATTCCCGATAACCTGAGACAGGAGCTGGAAAACCTTAAAGTCGTTCCGGTCAACGTGCCCACGGTCAAATCGGTTGATTTCAGCCTGGACGGGGGAGTCAGGTACCAGGTGTCCTTCGAGGTCTGGCCCGAGTTTGAGCTGCCGGCCGATTACCTGGAGAAAAAAGTTGAGAAGGAAAAGGTCCAGCTGGAAGAAACCGAGGTTGAAGCCGTGCTCAACAGGCTTCGGGAAAACGCGGCCGAGTATCTGCCGGTGTCCGAACGCGGAGTGCAGTCTGGAGATTACGTGGTCATCGAGATCCAGGGCAAGGATGCGGCCACCAGGAAGTTCATGCCGGTGGAAAAAGTGGTGGTGCTGGCCGGCCATGCCGATAACGAACCGCAACTGAACGAGGTCCTGCCGGGACTTAAACCGGGGGACGAGAAGAATTTCACGGTCAAGTATCCTCCGGACTACCGCCAGAAGAAGTTTGCCGGAAAAGAAATTGAGTACAGGCTGAAAGTTCTGGAGATAAAAGAGAAAAAACTGCCCGAGCTCAACGACGAGTTTGCCAAGCTAGTAGATGACGTGGAAAACCTGGAAACCCTGAAGGAGAAAATCCGCCAGGACCTGGTCAAGCACCGGGAGGAGGAAGCCCGGGATAAAGCCATAAACCAGTACCTGGAAAAACTGGCCACGGAGATAAACCTGGTCATTCCCGAGAGCATGGTCAAGGAAGAGGCCCAGGCCATAATCGGGCGCCAGTTCCGCGAGGAAGAGCTGAAAAAGATTCCCTCCGACCTCTGGCCCGGACTGCTGGAACAGGCCCGGAAACAGGCAGAGGCCAACCTTAAGAATCATATTCTGCTGCGCAAGATTGCCGCCCGGGAAGGACTCCAGGTCACGGCCGAAGAGTTCGAGCAGGAACTGAAAAAGGTGTCCGAATCAAGAAATATTCCCCTGGACCAGCTCCAGGCGGCCCTGGCCCGGGAAGGTCGCGACGAGGACTGGAAGCTCAACCTGCTCCTGAGAAAAACGGTTGACTTTTTGTCCGGGAGGGTTATAATAGAGTAAAGCTTCCCCTATGGCCATAATTCCTTTTGTCATTGAATCCGAGGGGCGCACCGAGCGCGGTTATGATATCTATTCCAGGTTGCTCAAGGACAGAATAATTTTCCTGGGCACTGAAATAACGGATGAGGTGGCCAACCTGGTGATTGCCCAGTTGCTATACCTCGAGGCTGAAGCCAGCGATAAGGATATTTCCTTGTATATAAATTCACCGGGAGGCAGCATAACTGCCGGCCTGGCCATCTATGATACCATGCAGTTCATAACTTCACCCGTAACTACCATCTGCCTGGGGCAGGCGGCCAGCATGGCTGCGGTACTGCTGGCGGCCGGGACGGCGGGCAAGAGATTTGCCCTGCCCAATTCCCGGATCGTCCTTCACCAGCCGTTTGGCGAATTCCAGGGCCAGGCCAGCGACCTGGCCATCCAGGCCAAAGAGATTCTTAGAATGCGCGAGAACCTGAACCAGATCCTGGCCAGGCATACCGGGCAGCCCCTGGACAAGATCCAGGCTGAGGTCGAACGGGATTTCATCATGACTCCTGTTCAGGCCAAGGACTACGGTCTGATTGACCAGATCATCAGTTCCCGTAAGGAAACTCTCGCCTGAGTGGCAAAGGCTCCCCGCCGGGAGCAGGTAAGGCATAGAGCATGACAACCAACGAACAGAATTCGGGCACGGTCAAGTGCAGTTTCTGTCACCGGACCCAGACCCAGGTCCGGAGACTGATTGCCGGTCCGCAGAAAGTCTATATCTGTGATAACTGCGTGGAAATTGCGCATTCGATCCTGGTTTCCGACCGGCAGCAGGAACTGGAAATAAAGCAGAAAAAAGAGCCCTTCCTGACCCCGGTTCAGATCAAGAAAGCCCTGGACGAATACATCGTCGGCCAGGAAGAAGCCAAGAAGAAAATATCGGTGGCCGTATATAACCATTATAAACGTATCAACCAGCCCAGGGGCCAGAGCGAGGTGGAAATAACCAAGAGCAACCTGCTGTTCATCGGCCCGACGGGAACCGGCAAGACCCTGATGGCCCAGACCCTGGCCAGGTTGCTGTCGGTACCGTTTGCCATTGCCGATGCCACCACCCTGACCGAGGCCGGCTACGTGGGCGAGGACGTGGAGAACATCATCCTGAAGCTTTTCCAGGCGGCCAAGGGCAACATCGAAAAGACCCAGAAGGGAATCATCTACATCGATGAAATAGACAAGATCAGCCGCAAGAGCGATAGCCCGTCGATCACCCGGGACGTTTCCGGGGAAGGGGTCCAGCAGGCCCTGCTGAAGATCATCGAAGGCACGGTGGCCAACGTGCCTCCCCAGGGCGGCCGCAAGCACCCCTACCAGGAATTCATTCCCGTGGATACTTCTGATATACTGTTTATCTGTGGCGGGGCCTTTAACGGCCTGGACAAGATAATCGCCCAGCGGCTGGGCAAGTCCACGGTCGGTTTCAAGTCTGAGATCAAGAAACTGGTGGACAGCCAGGACATTTACCGCCACCTGATGCCGGAGGACCTGATCAAATACGGCCTGATTCCCGAGCTGGTGGGCCGGGTGCCGGTGGTGGCCGTTTTCCACGACCTGGACCGGAACCACCTGATCGAAATCTTGACCGGGCCCAAGAACGCCATCATCAAGCAGTACCAGAAGCTGTTTGAGATGGAGGGGGTCGAACTGGAATTCACCGCAGAGGCCCTCCAGGCCATTGCCGAGAAATCGATAGAAAAGAAGCTGGGAGCCCGGGGACTGAGGGCCATAATCGAGGACCTGATGCTCGACCTGATGTTTTACCTGCCGTCACAGAAAAAGGAAACCAAGATCGTCATCACCCGGGAGATGGTGGAGGAGCAGAGACTCAGCTACGAAAAATATAAACGGGTAATGGGAGCGTAACATGACCGAGTCCCAGGAAAATTCTGAACTCATAAAAAATATACCGCTCATCCCGCTCCGGGACCTGGTAGTTTTTCCGGCCACCCTGGTGCCCTTTGTGGTCGGCCGGCCGTCGTCAATCAAGGCCCTGGAAAAGGCCTACGAGAAGGACAAGCTGATTTTCCTGGCGGCCCAGATGGATGCCGGCATCGACAATCCCTTGCCGCGTGATATCTACACCATGGGGGTGACGGCCAGGATTATCAGGACGGCCAGGACCGATGAACGGAACATGAAGGTCATCGTCGAGGGACTCAACCGGGCCCGGATCGTTGAGTTTCTCAGCACCTACCCCTATTACCAGATCCTGGCCAAGGTGGTCAAGGAAATCGAGGACAATTCGCCGGAGACCCAGGAACTGCTCAAGAAAGTCCTGGCCCTGTTCGAGGAATACTTAAAGATCAACCAGAACGCCAACCTGGATTCTATCATCCCGGCCCTCAGGGAAAACAGCACCGACCGGATAGCCGACATCATTTCTTCTCATCTCTACCTGCCGCTCGAAGAGAAGCAGAACCTGCTGGAGACCCTGAATACCCGGGAGAGGCTTAACCGCCTGAGATTCCTGCTCCAGGAATCCCTGGTCAATTTTATCGGCCGGGAACCGGGGGCCGGTTCCTCCCGGAGAAGGGGAGGGCCGAAGGAAGGCGGCCAGCGGACCTTCATCCCCGGTGGCCAGTTCAAGAAAGAAGAACAGCCCAACGAGATAGAGGAGCTGAAGAGAAAGGTGGCCGAAGCCCAGATGCCTCCCGACGCCCACGAGAAGGCCATGAAGGAGATCGAGCGCCTGGAGACCATGCCGCCGATGTCGGCCGAGGCTACTGTTAGCCGGAACTATCTTGATTGGCTTATTTCCCTGCCATGGAACAAGAAATCCAGGGAAAAGAGGGATCTGAAGGAAGCCGAAAGGATTCTGAACGAAGACCATTACGGCCTGGAAAAGGTCAAGGAAAGAATCCTGGAATACCTGGCCATCCGCCAGCTGGTCAAGAACCCCAAGGGGGTCATCCTGGCCTTCATCGGGCCGCCGGGAGTCGGCAAGACCTCCCTGGGCAAGTCCATCGCCCGGGCCACGGGCCGGAAATTTGTCCGGCTGTCGCTGGGCGGCGTCCGGGATGAAGCTGAAATCAGGGGTCACCGCCGGACCTACATCGGGGCTTATCCCGGACGGATCATCCAGATGATCAAGCGGGCCGGCACCAAGAACCCGGTCTTCCTGCTGGATGAAGTCGACAAGATGAGCATGGACTACCGGGGTGACCCGGCCGCGGCCCTGATGGAAGTCCTGGACCCAGAACAGAACAAGGAATTTCTCGATCACTACATAGATACCGATTTTGACCTGTCCCAGGTGATGTTCATCGTTACCGCCAATTCCATAGACCCGATTCCGCGGGCCCTGCTGGACCGGATGGAAGTTATCAGGCTGCCCGGGTACACCGAGGATGAAAAGGTCCAGATTGCCCGGCAGTTCCTGATTCCCAAGCAGCTCAAGGCGCACGGCCTGACCTCCAAGAACCTGGAGTTCACCGAGCAGGCCATCCTGAAAATAATCAGGGAGTATACCAGGGAGGCTGGAGTCAGAAACCTGGAGCGGGAAATCACCTCCATCTGCCGCAAGATGGTCAAGAAAGTGGTGACCAAGGGCAAGGAATACCGCGAAAAGCTGACGGCCAAGGCGGTGGAAAACTACCTGGGCATCCCCAAGTACCGCCGGCTGGAAATAGACCAGCAGAATGAAATCGGCGTTTCGCTGGGCATGGCCTGGACCGAATTTGGCGGCGAGCTGCTGACCTTTGAAGCCACCAAGATTCACGGCAAGGGCAACCTGATGCTGACCGGCCACCTGGGCGAAATCATGCAGGAGTCGGCCCAGGCCGCCTACAGTTATGTCCGTCACAAGCTCTACGGGCTAAACATGGGCAAGGAACTGGAAAAGAACTTTGACATACACATCCACGTGCCCGAAGGGGCCACGCCCAAGGAAGGGCCCTCGGCCGGTATCACCATCGCCACCGCTATCATCTCCCTGCTGACGGGTATCCCGGTCAGCAAGAAGGTGGCCATGAGCGGAGAAATCACCCTGAGAGGCAAGGTCCTGCCGGTGGGCGGAATCAAGGAAAAACTCCTGGCCGCCTTCCGTGAGGGCATCACCGAGGTCATCCTGCCGGTTGACAACCGTCCCGACCTCAAGGACCTGCCCAAGAAACTGAAACAAAACCTGAAAGTCCATCTGGTGGAAAACATGGACCAGGTGCTGAAAATAGCCCTGACCGAGGAGCTGGTGCCCAAGGCCGGACCGAGCGAGCCCGAAGCCAAGGAAAAGCAGCCGGCGGCCGGGGCCGAAGCCACCAAGGAACCCCAGATGACCAATTGAGGAAAGGTTAACTGAAAACCATTTTCGATTTTTTCCTCGAAATAGATTCAAGATGAATTGAATCGAAAAATTTATATGTGAGGTAGGAGCGATGAAAGAATACAGTCTGATCGACCTGGAAGAAAAGGAACTGTCCGGTCTGAAGAAAATTGCCAACTCCCTCGGGCTGGAAGAAGAGGACATCGAAAATTCCAGCCGGCACCACCTGATCTTCAAGATCCTGGAGGCCCAGGCCAAGAAGCAGGGTCTGCTGTTTTCCGAGGGCGTCCTGGAATGCCTGGAAGACGGGTTTGGCTTCCTGCGGGCCCCGGAGTTCAGCTATCTGCCCAGCCCGGACGATATATATGTGTCGCCCTCCCAGATCCGCAAGTTCCAGCTCCGGACCGGAGACACCATTTCTGGCGTGGTCAGACCCCCCAAGAACGGAGAAAAATATTTTGCCCTGATCAAGATAGAAGCCATAAATTTCCTGCATCCCGACGTGGTCCTGGAAGCCAGGCGAAACGTCCAGTTCGAACAGCTGACCCCGGTTTATCCCTTTGAACTCATAAAGCTCCAGGACGGAAACCCGAAGAATATGAATGCCAGGGTCATGGAGCTGCTGACCCCGATAGGGAAGGGGCAGAGGGGCCTGATCGTTTCCCCGCCCCGGGCCGGCAAGACCACCCTGCTCAAGACCATTGCCAAGTCCATCGAAAAGAACCATCCCGAGATATTCCTGATAGTATTGCTGGTGGCAGAAAGGCCGGAAGAAGTTACCGATTTCAAAAGAAGCGTTAACGGCGAGGTGGTGGCCTCGACCTTCGACGAGCCGCCAACCCGAAACGTCCAGGTGGCCAACATCGTCCTGGAAAAGGCCAAGAGGCTGGTCGAATTAAAGCGCGACGTGGTCATCCTGCTCGATTCCATCACCAGGCTGGCCAGGGCCCATAACGCCATTGTCCCGCCCTCGGGCAAGGTACTTTCAGGCGGTATCGATGCCAATGCCCTGAACAAGCCCAAGAAATTCTTCGGCTCGGCCCGAAAGATCGAAGAAGGCGGCAGCCTGACCATAGTGGCCACGGCCCTGGTGGATACCGGAAGCCGCATGGATGATGTCATTTTCGAAGAGTTCAAGGGCACGGGCAACATGGAGATAAACCTTGACCGTCGCCTGGTTGACAAGAGAATCTTCCCGGCCATTGATATCAGCCGTTCCGGAACCAGAAAGGAAGAGCTGCTGATCGGAGACAAGGACCTGAACCGCGTCTGGATTCTGCGCAAGATTCTCAGCCAGCTTAACGAAGTGGAAGCCATGGAACTGTTGCTGGAAAAACTCTCCAAGACCAAGACCAACAGTGACTTCCTGGATGCCATGAGCAAGGGCCTGTAGGCGTGAGCCAGCCGGGCTATTGTGTCGAAAAGGTCCAGTTTTATATGACCGGGTTAGTTTGCCTGGCTGATTTTTGGCCCCCGCATTCCATTTTGGGCCGCTGGCCAGACACAATTTCCCCTTTTTTCAGGGCAAAAGGTATATAGTTTTTTAGTCTCCTCGGCCAGGTTAAGTTTCGTTCGCGATTTGGCCATCGTGATCTCTCCATTTTAATTTAAGCCTTAGTTGGCAGCATAGGTATTATGATGCCGGCCGTAGCCGATCTTCTTCCTCTCGGACACTATCATCGCCTCCACGGCCGCTGAGGTCCTCCGCGGTGAGCGTTTGGCCTCCGGGACAGATCCTTAAGCCATTCCTCCCCGCCTTCCTTCCACCTCCTCAGCACCTTCCGGACCCTCTTCCTGGTGGTCCTAAACAGCCTGGCTACCTCAGAGATATTCCCCCTCTCCTCATAGGCCTTGACCACGAACTTCCTGACCAGTACCGGCGCACTCTTGCCAATCTCCTGGTAAGTAGGATATATATTACTCGTCATTGGTGGGTGGGTTTCCTCCTTTCCATTAAAAGTTTTAACAAAACTTTTAAGGGAGGAAGCCCCGCTTTTTCAAGTACCAACCTTATAAATCTCCCCGCTTCCTCTACCCCAACCCCTATCACCGGACTGCCACCACGCCGCTTCCATAAAGACCCCTAAGGCTGGATACTATGTCTTAACCGGAAAGAAAAAGAGACTTGACTTTTGCGGGACGCCAAAATAATTTATTTTTGGGGAAAGCAAAGGGTTAGTTTTCTTATGCATGGAAAGGTATTATTTTCGGCGAGGGTATGGAAAATCATTGGTTATGTTGACGCGAATTACGCCAAAAATGTTTCCCTCCATGAAATGGTTTTCCGGGCAGCCAATTTGAGCGCGTCACGAGCCGAGACAATATTCAAGCAAGAAGTTGGGATTCCGGTTAAAAAATTCCTGATTATTAAGAGACTTTATGAAGCTGGCTTTCTGCTCAGATCAGACCAAAAACTTTCAGAAACTGATGTGCTTTTCTGGTGTGGCTTTGATGATGTTTCAAATTTTATAAAGCAATTCAAGAAACATTTTGGGTGTACGCCCAAGAAGTTCAGGAATTGTAATCTTAATCCAGAAACATGTGTTTTAAGGAAGAAATCCTATTTCTACCTTTCTAATAACATCAAGCTTGCAGAAGCTCTTGGTAGAGATGTATCTCAGCTTTGCCTGTTATTGAGGGCAAAAAAGACGAATAAATAGTAAAAAAGACAAAAATAAAAAAAAACAAGAACTGTTTTTATTCCTAATATTTAATAAACAACAAAAGGGGAAAAATGGGCAAAGGGCACTCGAAAAGGCTCGTAGCGAAGCCGAATTTCAACTTGATTCAAGACAAAAAAGATTTGATTTTGTTCTATATATTTCGGCTTGTAGTCGGAATCGTATTTATTTATTCTGCCCTGCATAACATAATGAATCCTGATTTATTTAGAAAAATAATTAATTCCTATAATTTTCTATCAAATTCATTTGGCCGTCTTGTGATCTCAACACTTCCCTGGGCACAATTGATTCTTGGTGCATTATTAATATCCGGTTATCTGTCAAGGTACGTAAGTTTGACTATATCAATAATATTGGTCGTTTTTGTAGTCTCGAATCTTCTAAATGCTTGGAAAGGAAATTGTCAAACCTGCGGATTCTTATCTGAATTGGTCTTCTATAAGCAGGCCAATCCTTTTGTCTTGTTAACGATCAACTACCTGCTTATGGCACTATCGGCTTCTATATATTTAGATAAGCGATTTTATTCTAATAAAAAAGCTCAATATTCTTTTTTGAGCCAAGCCATTTTCCCACTGTCGATATTTATTGCCGTGTATCTCATTCTCTGTTTATTAACGTTTATGGGGAAGCGTTCTTACGAAGCCAAGTATATATCGGTTGTATCAGGAGAAAGGGATAAAATTATTAAAGAACTAAACAAGCCAGATGCTGTCTCTTTAATAGGATCTGACATAAAGTCTATCTCTTCTAATATTGAATTTCCAAGACATCCTGATATTAATATTATTGTATTATTAACTCTCCACACATTGGAGTGTGGAAGTTGTGCTCAAGAGTCGGCTTATCTTGAATATCTTAATTTTAAGTATGGAGGAAAAGCTTACTTCTGTGCCATAGTCCCGAAAATCAGTAAAACAGCGATTTATAATTTTAGGAACGAATATGGAATTACATACCCATTCGTAGAGGACCCCGTATTGTTAGGCTCTAATATATTATCAAGATATAAGAGCCTCATATTACTCGTTTCTCCAGAAGGTAAAATATTAAGGGTAGATCCAATAAGCTTCAATATAAAAAACTTCCGGGATGAATATGAAAAAGTCTTGTTAAGTTATCTAAAATAAAGAAAGGAGGTGGTTATCTTGCTTGAGATAGTTGCCCAAAATTTAAATTCATTAAATATAGCTCTTTATTAGGAGGATAAAATGCAAAAGGGGAAAGTGTTGGTATTATTTTTACTTGCATGCAGCCTGATATTGACAGTCGGGTTTTTATTAGCCCAGGTTATTCCGAACAGCTGCCATTGCTGGGAAGCATGTTATTATTGCAAGCCAAACGTCGGGTGTACAATGTATGATGGCCCCGGAGGGTGTTTTTGCAATGCGAATCCATGCAGCCTTGGTCACTGGCTTTGCTGTGTACACAAACAATATTAATTTCTATGAGAGATAACATTATTTTTTGAGGATAGATGAAAGAAAAAGCGCATATCTGACATCATTCATCAAAGTTTGAAAGAGGTGTTGCGGTGTGGAAAAAAAGGTTTATCTATCTATGCTTATTTTTATTTATTCTATTGGGGGAACAACTTAACAAATGTGCTCTGGCAAGTACGCCAATTGTTCTTACTCCTGATGATAGTAAGCCAAAAGAATATCAAATCAGGGCTGAATTTGTATTAAAAATCGGCTCAGATAAGCCAAACGAAGATTTTTATAAGCTCCCAACATTTGCAGTGGGCGGGAATGGGCAGATCTATATATTGGATTCGGGTAACAGTAGGATTCTGTGTTTTTCCAAAGAAGGAAGTTTCTTGTTTAGCTTTGCGAGACGGGGGCAAGGGCCGGGCGAACTATCGGGTGATGCAGTCAAAATAAAAATCCTGTCTGATGGGAATATCTATGTGATAGATAATCCACAGCGGAGAATAAATGTTTATGACCAGGATGGGAAATTTTTGTATTCGGCGAAAACGTCGGCCTGGTATAACGATATTGAGTTATTGAATAAGACCTATTATCTTTCGAGTATCATTCTAAAAGAAAACCATAAGCCAATTCATGTTTCCCGCTCGCTCGGGAAAATTGATGCCGAGTTTGGAATCTTTATTGAGCCTGCAGTTGGTATCCTGAAGCAGATAAGCCAGCTCCCTATGCCTGAACCGTGGCGCTATTATTACGGTGATGTAAGTTTTGCAAAAATAGTTGGTATAAGTAAGAGTGAATTTATTTATTCACAGGGTTATCCCTACCGTCTTATTAAATATAATATTAAAGGGGATATAATAAATGATGTGATGGGTAAAGTTGATTTTAATACTTATCAAAATGTGGAATATAAAGTTGATAATTTCGGAACAAGTATTATAACTTATCCTCCTGATGTAAGTTGGATTCTCCTTGATGTAAACATTAAAAATGATAATAAAATTATTGTCCCATTCTTAAATCCCGAGGAAAGTATTTTTTATTTTGATATTTATGATGTGCAATTGAACCTGATCACAAGATATAAGTTGTTAGATAAAATAGCAGAGCTTAATAAAGGAGAATATGTATACCAGACTCTTGTCGATAAGGATGATCATTTTTACGCTATGGTAATACATAAAGAAGATTATCCAAAATTATTAAAATATAAACTTTTATATAACAGATAAGTAATTCACTTACTGTTTCCTTTTTAAGAGATATATTGTCGCGCACCTTTTTCCCATCAGAGTGGCTTGCTTTGTCCCATATGATGAACTATTCATCCGATTCGCCTCCTTTTGTTTGAAGTGGCCATGTCAAGTTTTGTTCGCGATTTGGCCATCGTGCTCTCTCCATTTTAAGCCTCAGTTTGCGTTCTGAGCCAATGAACTTTCTAATACCTGACTGAACTGCTCTGGCCCGATGTATAGGCCTACTTGTTGGCCCGGTTTTCAGTATGTTCTATGAGGTGCGGGGCGATCAGCCTGAGGTATGAGCCCACCCGAGGAAACACTCCCACCGCCCGGCTCCTCTTCCTTATCTCCCCGTTGGTCCTTTCCAGCATGTTAATGGATGAGAGGCGTCGTTTGTTTGCCTCCGGGAAGTTATAGAACTTAAGAGTATACCGACCACATTAGGAGGCAAATAATTTTAACTGGGTAACCGCTGAGAGTTATAGTTAATACTCTATTCGAGAGGCTAAAGGGTGAAACCAAGGAAGTGGATAGGGGATGATGATGATAGCAGATGGCTATTGTGCTGGGGGCACTCAGCCGGCAATGGTCGGTCGCAAAGAACTGCGGGGGTATCAGTAATAGACTCGAGGATTAGAGAGGATTTCAACTGGCTCTATGTTCATTCGGTCCCTGGCTACCGGAGCCCCGTGGGGTTCTATGATATGATTAGATTAACCGGTAGCCGGCAGTGTTAGCATATGGAGGGAGAGAAATATAGCGGAAAGGATTTCTTAACCCTCTTATTTAGTTAGCCTGAGCTCAAAAGGACCGGTTTGTGTGTATATTATTGATTTTGAATAATATATAGAATTATTCCGGCTAACCTATTGTTATTAAATAATTTAGATGGTTTTGGCATCATGATTTCGCTCAGGCTTTTATTATCATGAAATACATCTCTTTTATGGCTGGTTTTTTATTTAATTCTGTTATTGGCAGGGGAGCTTGGCCGCTGATAAATAATGACCCTTCTTAATCTTAATCTAAGGCATTCTGGAATAAATCAGTTGTTCCAGTCATTTATGATCAGATTCCTATACATGTAACTAAAAAGCTATATCTTGTAGGATTTATGCCCGATTCCGGGATATGTGACGCCAGCATCCTGGAAGCTAGACCAAACTAGGGTTGACTAAGATCGGAGTACGTCCATTAGCGCCAATGTGGTCAATGACAGGTTGGACATATTACATAACTGCCGGAGCTAAAAAATTATAAAATTAAGAGGATCTTGGCCAATATATAAGACAATAAGACCATTATTAATTGGCCTCCCGGCCAAGAAAAAAATTTTCTTAAAAATATACTCGGAGCCATCTGGCTTATTAAGCCTAAGAAAACTTGATAAATTAGCCCACATTAATACGAATTTTATAACGCTAATATTAAAAAAAGTTGGCTCATAAAAGAGCTTGAATAAAAGAATAATTCCACATATTTAGTCGACCATCTATGATGAGAAGAACCGAGATTTTCACAGTTGCCCAAAAACCCGGCAGAAGAGATATCCACAGATTTAACAGGCTGGTAAAAAATTGATTATAAAGGAGATAGGAGACAAGGATATATGGTGTCGCATAAGTTATATTATGTAAACTAATATATCGGAAACGGATAGAGACTATAGCGCGGCTTATTTATCCTGGTTATCGTCAAGCTTTAGTTGCCCGGGATTGGCTTTGCCCCCTGATTCTTCCTTAAGTTGCCTGATAATCCCCTCAAGGATATTGATCAATTCCTGCCTGGTTACAACCTGTTTCTTAAATTCTATTCTGAGCCTGAAGCTCTTATTGTCCTTTGGTACATAATTAAATACGAAAAATTTAGGTTTCTCCTTTTCTTTTTCTTCTTTTTCCTTAAAAAGCTTGGTCAGGTCGCGGGTATCAGTCCTGGTGAGCCGGTTTTGAATGATTCGGTCCACGACCTGGGCCATTAAAGTTTCAGGTTCGACTTTGGCAATCTCAATTATGGTACTGCGGCTGGTTATGCCGGCCTTTTTAAGTTTTTCGCGGAGCTCAACGGGTATACGGCTGACTGAAATAATTTCAGTAATGGTAGACCTAGCTTTGCCGATCTTATCAGCAACCTCCTGGTGGCTGTACCCGTAAAGATTCATGAGGGCCTTAAGGCCGTCAGCCTCTTCAAATATATCAAGATCCTTTCGCTGCAGGTTCTCAATGAGGCTGATTTCCATGGCCTCCTGGTCGTCAACAGTCATCTCAATGCACGGAATTTCTTTCAGGCCCAGGTTTTTTGAGGCCACGAATCGCCTTTCTCCGGCAATAATCTCAAATTTTTCGCCCTTAGGCCTGACGATGATCGGCTCCAGGACGCCCTTGGCCTTGATTGAATCCATTAGTTCCTGGATATCTCCCAGCTCGCTGCGCGGCTGCCTGGGATTTGGCTCTATTCTATCAAGCGGGATCATTCTTATCCTGGGAGCTGAGGTCTTGGAGGCAATCAGCTCAACAAAATGAGGATCATGCCTCATGATTAAATTGTCAGGAAGACCTGATTTTTTAGTTTTTGTTTGCACGTTCGATCAACTCCTCGGCCACAGATTTATATTGAATAGCCCCTATGGAATCAGGGGCAAAGGTAAATATGCTTTCTTTATAAGCCGGGCTTTCCTCCAGCTTGACGCTCTTGGAAATATAGGTCTTAAAGACCTTATCGCCAAATACTTCAATTATCCTATCAACCACATCCTTGGAAATATTTGTTCTGCGGTCATGCAGTGTGATGATAACCCCGATGATTTCCAGCTCTGGATTGGCAATCTTTTTAACCTTATCTATGGTTTCCAGCAGGTCATCGGTACCTTCAAGACATAAATAGGACGATTGGATTGGTATAAGGATGTGGCTGGCCGCTACCAGGGCATTAAGGGTTATGAGCCCGAGTGTTGGCGGTGTATCTATGAAGATATAATCATAATGGTCCCGGACAGTATTAAGCGCGTCTCTCAGCCGATAATGGCCATCAAATTCTCCTATCAGAGCCGGTTCCAGCTTGGCCATTGATATCCTGCTTATGGCCACGTCCAGTCCCGGTATGGTGGATTTCACGATTACATCAGATATCTTTGTATTCTTGTCCATCAGAACATCGAAGAGCGATCTTGGAATCTCGTGAGGGTTATTAACTATTGAAATCGTGCTATGAGCCTGCGGGTCCATATCCACCAGGAGAACACGATGTCCCATCAAGGCCAGGGCGGCAGAAACATTAACGCAGGTAGTGGTCTTCCCCACTCCGCCTTTTTGATTGGTTACAGCGATTATCAAGCTAATCCTCCGGTTAATAGCTTTAATAAAAATATACAAAAAAGCATTTGTAAATACAAGATAAATTTATGAAAAATTTATAACCTGTCGGCAGGCCGACATATCTATAAGTAATTGATAATAAAGAATATAAGGAATTTTCGTATTTTCAGTTATCCAGGCTGATTAATTCTGGTTTCTTGATCGCCGTTAGTTTGTTCACTTCGAGGAAGTGGTTAAATTCATCAAGGTCTTTTTTAATGAATTCATTTAATTTCTGAATTGAATCGCGGACCATGAGGTTGACTTCTTCGGCCTGCTTTAATTCAGTGGTCGTTGGCGCTGATGGATAACCGGCAATGCCCTGAATTAGCGTAATAAGTCGGATATTCAAAGGACCCCGAAGGAATTTCTGGTAAGGAATAGAAAGCCCGACCAGCGTCCCTTCAGTCTGGAAAATTTCGGACACGGCGTTGAATGAGTCCATGAACTTCCTGTATTGATCCTGGGCTTGTTTTCTGGTTCCCTCGTCTTTAATGGTGCTGATTTCGCCAGCTATCTTTTCCAAATCCCTGGAAATGTTTCTGGCTGCAGCCGCAGCCCTGGCATAAAGGTTATTGGTCTTGGCCAGCTCGGCTACGACCTGATACTGGCTTTGAAGTTCTGCCGGGTTAAGCTCAAACCTTGGATCTGGCAGGACCTTTATTCTGGACTTATATTCTTTTTCCCCTATTTTTATAATTACATCGTATTCTCCAGGAGTTATGTTACACATAACGCTCATAATGCCAGTCATCTGGGGCCTTTCTCCCCCGCCGGTTTTGGGCATGAACTGCAAGTTCCAGTACGTCCGGTTGAGCCCGGCTTTCTTCTGAAGAGACAGTTCAATTATCGGTTCTTGATCACCGGAGGTAATGGTGATTCTTAAATCTCCACTCAGGTCTTTTCTGACAAAATAAGTCAGGCCTGCCCCGGCTGGCGGATTGTTAGCCCTGAATCCAAAAGTTGAATAAATATCACCCCGGCCCGAATTAAAAAACAGGTAGGCCGGCCTGGGCTTAAAAAGATAGAAATCTGAATTAAATACTTCCTGGCTGAGCTGGCTCAAATAACAGATATCATCCAGGATCCAGATGCCTCGACCATGGGTTCCTATGATCAGGTCATTTTCCCTGGGATGAATGGCTATATCATGCACGGCAACTGTGGGTAAATTTGAGCCATGAATTTTTATCCAACTTAACCCAGAGTTATAAGCTGCATAAATTCCGAACTCTGTTCCAACAAACAGTAAATTCCTGTTTTCCGGGTGCTCTCTGACCACATGTATCCATCCGAAATCCGGCAGGTTGGAACGCAGGGATTTCCAGGTCTTGCCGAAATCAGTGGTCTTATAAACATATGGGGAATAATCATCACTGCGGTGGTTGTCGAAGGCAACGTAGGCTGTCCCCGCCTCAAAATGAGAAGCCTCCACCCTGGAACACCAGGAATTCTTGGGAAGCCCGGGGATGTTTCTGATAACATTGGTCCAGGTCTGGCCGCCATCCCGGGAAATCTGCAAATTGCCATCATCCGTTCCGCACCAAAGAACCCCGGCCTGGACGGGCGATTCGGCTATGGCGGTGATGGTGCAGTGAACCTCGGCCCCGCTGTTTTCGACTGTTATGGGACCCACGCCGTCAACCTGCTTGGCCGGGTCGTTGGTGGTCAGGTCCGGGCTGATTTTCTCCCAGGTATAGCCCCCGTCTTTTGACCTGAACAGGAAGTTCCCGGCGCAATACACCGTGTTACTGTCGTGGGGCGAGATCATTATCGGTGCGTTCCAGTTGAACCGGTAAGGGGGCTCATTCAGCGAGGCTTCGGGCCTGACGCCCTTACCCAGGCCGTGCCTTAGGTCTTTCCTGATCAGGCCGTTGTTCTGGGAGTTGCAATAGACTACAAAGCTATTTTTTGGGTCCGGCCTGACAAAAAAACCGTCTCCCCCGTTGATGAATTCCCAGTGCTCATTAAGGATACCCCGGCTGTCCAGCGAATGGGAGGGCCCGCCCCAGCAGCCATTATCCTGGAGTCCGCAATAGACCCTGTAGGGCACGCTGTAATCAAAGCCCACCTGGTAAACCTCGGCCGCATCGATGCTGGTTACCGGAAGCCAGGTTTTCCCGCCGTCGTAAGTAATATCGATTCCACCGTCATTGCCGTCTATAAGGTGCAGCGGGTTGGCCGGGTCAATCCACAGGGCGTGGTGGTCGGGATGAGTCCCCTGCCCTATCGCCCGGAATTTCTGGCCCATGTCGTTGGAAACGTAAAGCCCTGTTGATTGGACGTAGATGGTCCGGTCATCGTTCGGGTCAACATAGATATGGCTGTAATAAAAAGGTCGGTTGTTTACGTTTTTATAGGTCTTGGCGTCGCAGGTTCTTTTCCAGGTCTGGCCGTAATCTTCAGAGCGCCAGATGCCCGGGTCCTGGTGTTCAATCAGGGCATAGACCACTCCCGGCCTGTTCCTGGCCACGGCCAGGCCTATCCGCCCCATTATTCCTTCCGGGAGGTCCTGCTTAAGCCTGGTCCAGGTCAAGCCGCCATCGGTGGATCTATAAATGCCACTGCCCGGTCCGCCGCTGACCATTCGGTAGGGCCACCGGCGGTGCTCGTAGGCGGCCGCATAGAGAACCTGAGAATTTTCAGGGTCAATGTCCAAGTCGCTAAATCCTGTATTTTCATTAACATATAGAATTTTCTTCCAGGTCGCACCCCCGTCTATGGTCTTGTAGATTCCCCGCTCAGAGTTGGGCCCCCAGAGGTGGCCCATGGCCGCCACGTAAACGATGTTGGGATCGCCCCGGCTGATGATAATCCGGCTGATGTGCCTGGTATCCTTGAGCCCCATGTTCTTCCAGGTCTTACCCCCGTCGGTTGACCGGTAAACCCCGTCTCCGAGGGTGACCGAATTCCGGCTGGTGCTTTCCCCGGTTCCCACCCAGACCACCTCCGGCGCGGACTGGGCCACGGCCACCGCTCCCACCGAGACCGTGGCTTCACGCTGGAAGACCGGCGCCCAGCTAACACCGTTATTTTCTGACTTCCAGAGGCCGCCGGGACCGACGGCCGCGTAGATGATCCAGGGCTTTCTTTCCACCACGTCAAGGTCCACCGTCCGGCCTCCGGGAACGGCCGGGCCGATGTTTCTCCAGGTGATAAATTTATTCAGGTAGTCGGCCATCTGGTCCGGTTGCTGCGAGTAAACCGGTGACGGCAGAAGGAATATGAATAGAAAAAGACAGCAAACAACCACCCGGACCGAGGCGATTCTTATCCGCCGGAATAATAAGCCTGAATCTTTTTGCGGCCTGAACATGCGGACCTCCAATTTTTGATTTACTTCGGTTCGGTGTCCATTATAAGATAAGAAGCTCGGACAATGAAAATAGATTGAAATTAATTTTATTTCCGGATGGCCTGGAATTTTTTTTAACTGATTTCGTCAGAACCAGGTGAGTTTTTATCCGTATAATTAATCTAACCGGAAATAAGAAGGAGGACTGATGTCCAGGTTAAAAATCCCGTTGCTTCTGGTAATGACTGGTTTCTTGATCTTAATGGCCACTCCCCTGCTGGCCGGCCAGGCGGAAACGAAGTTTCACTCACCGGCCGAGGCGGTGGCTGGCCTGAAAAGCCTGGCCGGTAAATACCCTGAAATCTGCCGGTTAAGCACCATAGGCAAATCCTATGGTGGCCAGGAAATTTACCTCCTGGAAATTGCCGCCCGGAATAATAAACCCGACCCCAAGGCCAGGCCAGCGGTGCTGGTGGTAGCCAATTCGGAAGGCATTCACCTCCCGGGTACCGAGGCCGCCCTGCAGCTGGCCGAAGACCTTCTTGCCGCCTATGGCCAGGATAAGGCCTGGACGGATTTTCTCAACCGGAACACCGTCTATGTGATTCCCGTCTTAAACCCGGAAGCGGCCTCGGCCTACTTCTCGAAACCCCTTCAGGAAAGGACATTTAACAGCCGTCCGGTGGATGAAGACAATGACGGGCTGGTCGACGAGGACGGTCCCGAGGACCTCAACGGCGATGGCCTGATCACGATGATGCGGGTCAAGTCCCCGGAGGGCCGCTGGATAATCGACCCCAAGGAGCCGAGGTTGATGCGACTGGCTGACCCGAAAAAGGGAGAAAAGGGTGAATACCAGGTCTACACCGAAGGCCTGGACAACGACGGCGATGGCCAGATAAACGAGGATGGCCCCGGCGGGGTCGAGCTCAACCGCAATTTTCCCCATGACTTTGAGTACTTCCAGAAACGGGCCGGCCTTTACCCGGTGTCGGAGCCTGAGACCGAAGGCCTGTTGAAGTTCATGTTCGACCATAACAACATAGCCATGGTGATTAATTTTTCGACCGAGAATAACCTCCTGAACATGCAGCAGACCGGACAGGCCAGGGTTGGCGCTGACCGGGTGCGGGTTCCCCGCCAGTTCGCCGGCTTTCTCGGGCTGGACCCGGATACTGAATATACGCTGAAGGAAATAGTGGATGTCCTGAAGAGCTCCGGGTTCGGTGGCGGCATGGAAATAGACGAAAGCCTGGTGGCCACCTTCCTGGGGCTGGGCCCGGCCATGAACCTTGACCGTTCGGACCAGGCCATATACGAAGAGCTCCAGAAGGATTACAAGGGCGGGCTGAAGGAAATCGGCCTTGATTACCTGGAAAAGAGAGCCAGGGGTGTGGGAAAGGGCTCCTTCCCGGCTTTTTGCTATTACCAGTACGGAGTGCCCGTCTTTTCCTTTGACCTGTGGCAGGTACCGGAACCCAAAAAAGAAGAAAAAAAGGACGCGCTGACTGCCGACCGTCTCAAGTCGATGTCGTCAGAAGAATTCCTGGCCCTGGGTGAAGAAAAAATTGCTGCCTTCCTGAAAGAGCGTGGCGCTCCGCCCAACTTCAACGCGGCCATGCTGATCAAGATGGTTCAGTCGGGTCAGGTCACCCCGGCCAGGATGGCCGAGATGATGGAAAAAATGCCCAGGGCAGCCGGGGCCGGAGTGGTCGGGGCCGAAGAAAATCCTGAGGCCTACCTGCCGGCCTATTCCGATAACGTTTTGAAAGGCGCGGGCTTCGTTAGCTGGAAGCCGGTTAAGCATTCCGACCTGGGACAGGTGGAAATCGGCGGCTTTGTTCCTTTCCTGAAATACATGCCGCCTCCTGACCAGCTTCAGGCCTCGGTCAAATATCATGTTCAGTTCAGCCGAAAACTCATGATGAAATTGCCGGGCGTGTCTATCAGGGAAACCAAAATTGAAAAGCTTGGCACTGACCTCTACCGGGTGACGGTCTACCTGCAGAATGAAGGTCTTCTGCCCACCTCCTTCGCTCAGGGACGGCGGGCCCTGACCTCCTACCCCATCAGGGTCAGCCTCAAGCTCGAGGGCAAGCAGAAGCTCTTTGCCGGCCGCCCGGTGGAACAGGTGCCGTTCCTGCAGGCCGGCGAGGTCAGGAAGCTGGAATGGACGGTCCAGGCCAAGAAAGGCTCCAGCCTTGGTCTCAGGGTCTGGAGCAACCGGATATCGCCCATAGAAACTATGGTCAAAGTGGATTAGGAGAACAACCATGAACCGAACCCTAAGAATCGTTTTACTTATAGCTTTAATGGTCACGCTGTCGGGTCTGAGCCAGGTCGATTCGGCCCAGGGTACCAGCAAAACCAGGCCCGAGGTCAGGCTGAGCTTTGACCATTTTTATGACCAGGCCGAGCTAACCGCTGCCCTCAAGGAATTACAGAGAGCCTATCCCGACCTGATGAAGCTGGAATCAATCGGCAAGTCCTACCAGGGCCGGGATATCTGGGCGGTCATCATCAATAATCCGGCTACCGGCCCGGCCGAGAGGAAGCCGGGTTTTTATATTGACGGTAACATCCACGGAAACGAGATCCAGGGCGCGGAAGTGTCCCTGTACACCATCTATTACCTCCTCAAGAACTCCGGAAAGCTGGAGTTTGTGGACAGGCTGCTGCGGGACCGGGCCTTTTACATCGTTCCCACCATGAACCCTGACAGCCGCGATTATTTCCTGCACCTGGCCAGCGACTCCAACGCGCCACGCTCGGGGCTGGTCCCCTATGACGACGACCGCGACGGCCTGCTCGATGAAGATGGCCCGGATGACCTGGACGGTGATGGCTCGATAACCTACATGCGCAAGCGGGACCCGAAGGGAAATTACAAGGCCAGCCCGGACAATCCACTGGTCATGGTCCCCTGCCGGCCCGGGGAAAAGGGCGAATTCATCATGCTGGGCTCGGAAGGCCTGGACAACGACGGCGATGGCCAGGTCAATGAAGACGGGCCCGGTGGCTACGACATGAACCGGAACTTCGGCTACAACTGGCAGCCCAATTACGTCCAGCGCGGAGCCGGCCCTTACCCTTTCTGCTGGCCGGAGACCAGGGCGGTCCGGGATTTTCTCCTGGCCCATCCCAACATCATGGGAGCCCAGTCTTTCCACAATTACGGCGGAATGATTCTGCGCGGGCCTGGAGCTAAGAACCTGGGCGAGACCCTTCCCCAGGACCGCCAGGTCTATGACTACATCGGAAAGCAGGGCGAAAAGATTCTCCCCGGCTACCGTTACATAGTCATCTACAAGGACATGTACACCGTCTACGGCGGTACGATAGATTTCACCTATAATCTGCTCGGCATCTTCACCTTTTCCAACGAGCTGGATTTTGACCAGTACGCGGGAACCCAGCCGGCCGCACAGAGAGCGGGCGGCGAAGAGGAAGAAGAGGACGTCAGGGGCCGGATGTTCCGGGCCGGGGCCGGCCTGGAGGAAATCATCTACCACCAGCTGGTGCTGATGGGCGAACAGCTGGTGGAGTGGAAGCCTTACAAGCATCCGCTCTACGGCGAGATTGAAATTGGCGGGGTCAAGAAGATGGGGCGCCGGGTGCCGGCCCTGTTCAGGCTGGCCGAAACCTGCCATCGCAACGCTGCCTTCTGCCTGTACCATGCCGACCAGCTACCGAGACTGAAGGTGGAAACAGTCAGCCTCAAGAAGCTGGAAAACGGGCAGTACCAGGTGGACGTCAGGATCACCAACGACCGGGTAACCCCCTCTATTTCGAGCCAGGCGGTGATGAGGAAACTGCACCGTCCGGATATGCTGAAAGTTGAAGGTAAAGCCAGGCTGGTCTCGGCCGGCATTCTGACCGACCGCTTCCGTGAGCTGGCCGAACCGGTCAAGCTCCGGAAAAATTATCTCCAGGTGGAAAATGGCATCCCTGGCTTCGGCTACGTGGACTTCAGGCTGCTTTTGGAAGGCTCGGGAGAGATTAACCTGATTTATGATTCTCTAAAGGGTGGCTACCTGGAACAAAAAATCAACCTGAAATAACCCGTTGCCAGGACAAGCAGTCCGGGGATTATACTGGCCATCTCGGCCGCCAGCGGAAAAACTGGCTGCTTGGGTCCAGCTTTGCTGACTGCTTTTGGATTTTCGCCTGGGTTTGTTATTTTTGTTTCAAGTCAGAAGGTCAGATTCCGTTTAAGCCCGGAAAGCGATATTTTGCCCTCCGCCCGGGGACGGTGCGGTCGCTTCCCTATTTCTGGACCAGGCTGCGGTCTGGCCTGCCGGAAAGTCTTCCTGACCTTCGGGAAAAGGCCTGGATTGTCGACGAGGCAAGAACCCCGTGTATTTACTCGCCGCCGATCTGCAGAGATTTAATCCTAAGGGTGGGGGCGGTCCGGCTGCGGTTGAGGTCCAGGTCGTTGCCCAGCATGTCTATTCCGTTCAGCATCTCCTCGGCCGTGCCGGCGATGGTAATGCCTTTTACCGGGAAGGCTATTTTCCCGTTTTCAATCCACAGGCCGGCGGCTCCTCCGCTGAAGTTGCCGTTGACCGGGTTTATGCCGTAGCCGGTCACTTCCTTGACCAGCACTCCCCTGTCGGTGGCAGCGATTATTTCCTCGGGTTTCATCTTTCCGGCGGCGATGTAGAAATTATGCGGGCCGATGCCGGGCAGGCTGTCAAATCCGCCCCGGCTGGCGTTGCCGGTGCTCTTGACCCCGGCTCTTCTGGCGGCATAGGTGTTGTAGAGAAATCCTTTAAGGATTCCGTTCTCCACTACCGGCCGTTTCTGCGTGGGCACTCCCTCCCCGTCGAAGGGGGCGCTGGCCAGGCCCTTTTCCAGGGTGCCGTCGTCAATGATGGTGATGAGCTCGGAAGCGATTTTCTGGCCGAGCTTTTTCCCCAGGAAGCTGGCTCCCTGCAGCACCCGCTCGCCGTTTATGGCCTGGATGATTCCACCCAGGATGGCAAAGGCCACGTCCGGGTCAAGAATGACCGCCGCCCGCTGGGTTTTTACCGGCCGGGGGTCGAGCATTTCCAGGGCCAGGTCCGCTGCCCGCTTGGCCACTTCAGCCGGGGGCTTTAAGTCCGCAAAGAAACGGCGCTGGCAGGACTCGTAACCGCTGGATTTCTGCTCGCCCTTTTCGGCTATCGCCCCAACCCCGAAGCCGCAACCGCTGGACTTATAGCTTTTGACCAGGCCGAGGGAGTTGGCCAGGACGATTTCGCTCTCGCTTTCTCCGTACCTGGCTCCCTCACTCCTGGTAATTCCCTTGACCTTCAGGGCCAGGCTTTCCACCTCCCGGGCCAGGGCAATTTTCCTGTCAAGGGGTATCTGGCTCAGCCCGGGGTCATACAGCCCCCTGACCTCGGTCATTGCCGGGTCGTCGGGCAGGACGTTATTTTCATCCGCGGTCAGAATCCTGGCGAAATCCAGGGCCCGCCTGACCGTTTCTTCCAGGCTTTCCGGCCGGAAATCATTGACGTAGGCAAAGCCCAGCTTGTGGCCGCTGATGACCCGGAGGCCCAGGCCGTAGCTGCTGGCTTCCTGGATGCTCTCGATCTTTCCATTTCTGACCTCAAGGCTGAGTTCCCGGCCGCTGGCCAGGTAGGCTTCAGCCTGGTCGGCTCCCTTCTGCTTGCAGATTTTTATGACCTGTTCGGCGATTGCTCTGTAATCCATTTTTTCCTCCATTAACCTCTCTGCCTGGTTCCGCCAACGGTGATGCCCCTGATCCTGACCGTCGGCTGCCCGGCCGTAACCTCGGCCGATTGACCCTTGCCGCATATACCTGGGCCGAAATCAAGGTCATTGCCCACCGCGTCTATCTTGGTGATGATATCAAGGCAGCTCCCGATGAGGGTGGCCCCCCTGACCGGCACGGTCTTCTTGCCGTCTTCGATGAGGTAAGCTTCCCGGCAGGTGAAGTTAAAAACACCGGTGGTCGGGTTGACGCTGCCTCCGCTCAGGCTCTGAACGTAGAGGCCCGATTTGGTCGAAGCCACGATATCTTCTGGCTTATCCTTGCCCTTTTCGATGTAGGTATTGGTCATCCGGGGTATGGGGTAATAGCGAAAGCTCTCGCGGCGGCCATTTCCGGTCCTCTCCATTTTAAGCTGCTTGGCCGACAGGACATCAGTCATGTACTTGACCAGGACACCATTTTCTATCAGGACATTCTTTTTCATCTGGGTGCCCTCGTCGTCGAAGTCAGTTGTTCCGCGGAAGTTGGGCAGGCTGCCGTCGTCGACCATGGTAAAGATATCGGCGGCCACCTTCTGCCCGAGCTTGCCGACAAAGGCCCCGGTTTCCCTGGATATGTTATCGGCTTCGAGCGGGTGCCCGACCGCTTCATGGACCAGCACCCCGCCCCAGCCGTTCTGGATGACCACGTCCATCTTGCCGGCCGGGGCCTCGCGGGCTTCCAGCATGACCACCGATTCCCGGGCCGCTTCCCGGGCTGCTTTTTCCGGCGGCAGCTCGTCAAACATCTCCAGGCCGGCGTGCCGGCTGAGCCTCTCCCGGCCCATGTGGGAGGTGTTATTACCCACCGCCAGGGTCTGGACGATGAAGAAAATAAGCGGCAGGCTGCTTCTGAGCAAAACCCCTTCTGAAGTGGCTATTATCCTGTCCCTTATTTCGTCGTAGTAATCTATGCTGGCCATCTTGATGCGCTGGTCGTAGCCCAGGGCCGCCTCGTGAGCCCTTTTCATGATTTCCATTCTCCTGGCGTCAGCCACCTCCTGCAGTGGAATCTTGACCCTGATGTAGGATGGCCTCTTTTGTTCCTTGAGGGCAAGCGGCTGGGTTTTCTTTCCCGAGGTGGCGATAAACGAAGCGACCTCGGCCGCCCTCAGGATTTTTTCTTCGGTCAGCTCGTCGGTGTAGGCGTAGCCGGTCTTATCTCCGTCGATCACCCTGACCCCGGCCCCCCGGATCAGGCCAAAGACCGCGCTCTTGAACCTGCCTTCCTCCAGAAGCAGGCTCCTGGATACGCGATTTTCCACGTAAACATCGGCAAAATCGCCGCCCCGTTTCAGGGCCGCGGCCAGGGCCTTTTTCAGAAGCTCGTCCGGCACCTGGAGTTTCTGTCCTTCCCCGGCCAGCAGCGACCTGACCAGGACCGGGGTGGCAGCCAGGGCCAGTCCACCCTGAAGACCGAGGCTCAGAAACTTCCGCCGGTTGATGGGTTGGAGCCCGGGAAAAACATCTTTCATGGCGCTCTCCTTAAATCACGATTCGGGTTGGTCTGAATCTATTCAGAAATTTTCAGGCCATATTTTCCTGTCCCAGTTGTTTTAGCCTATCTGACCGACCGGGGTCAAGCTCTTTATTATGGATTAGAGTTTCTTCAAAACGCTGACGGACTTGGTTAACATCTGCTAAAAGCAAATAAACAGCCTGACAAATTCCCTGTTTAACGGAGCCGGGCAATTTAATACAATTATCTCGAAGGTTGACCGGGAGAGATTCAAAGCAATAATGAGCAAGATAAGAGTAAAGCTGTTAGCTGGCGACAAAGTCATAATGGCTGAGGCCAGGCCGGGCCAGACTCTTTCCCGGGTCCTGTTCCGGGCTGGCCTGCCCATCAAGCTCTATTGCCAGGGGCGGGGAATCTGCGGCCGGTGCCTGGTTGAAATTAAAAGCGGACGACTGCTCGAAGAGACTGAAGCCGAAAGAAAATTGAGGCTCGGGCGACGGTTTCCGCCCGGCTTTCGCCTGGCCTGCCAGCTCCGCCTCCACCAGTCCCTGACTGTTAGAATCCCGGATGACCTTCTCCTCCAGCCGGAAATAAAGAATCTGGCCGGAATGTTTCCTGGAAGCGATCGACCTGCACTAAGGGATTTTAACCCGCTCGTTAAAAAATATGTTTTGCGGCTCTCAAGAGAAGATCTATCCGCAGAAGAACGGCTGGTGTCGGCCATCAAGTCCGGTCTGGGCCTAAAGCAGCTGGTATTAAGTCCAGCCG
Organism: Candidatus Saccharicenans subterraneus; assembly: GCA_003426165.1. Lineage (GTDB taxonomy): Bacteria > Acidobacteriota > Aminicenantia > Aminicenantales > Saccharicenantaceae > Saccharicenans > Saccharicenans subterraneus. The sequence continues at coordinate 163,181 of QUAH01000005.1, read as the reverse complement.
CGGAGCAAAAACCAAAAAACGTGGGCGCCTCGCGGCGCCAGTCCACGGCCGTGATCTATGATGACAGGTTGCTGCTGGACCTGGAAGCCGGGCGCAGCGATGATAGAATTCTTGGCCTGGCCCTCGACCTGGGAACCACCACCGTTTCGGCCAGGCTGCTTGACCTGGTGAAGGGAAAAACCCTAACCTCGGCCAGCGTGGCCAACCTGCAGGCAGCCTTCGGGGCCGACCTTATTTCCAGGATTGCTTTTTCTGTCGAAAAACCTGGCAACCTGAAGAAGCTCCAGCAGGCTGCTCTCAAATCGATCGCACAACTGACCGCATCCCTGGCCCGGGAGGCCGGGGTCAAACCAAAATGGATTTATGCCGTCTGCCTGGCCGGCAACGCAGTCATGAACCACATTCTCCTAAACCAGCCGGTTGACTCGCTGGGGCGGGCTCCCTTCAGGCCAGCCTTCTTGTGCCATGACCCGGTTCCGGCTTCAGAAGTCGGACTGAAGCTTAATCCGCAGGCCATGGTCTTTATCAGCCCCAACCTCGGAGGTTTTGTCGGGGGCGATATTTCGGCCGGCCTGGTTTATACCGGGCTGCCCGATAAACCCGGAAACTATCTCTACGTGGACCTTGGCACCAACGGAGAAATTGCCCTTAAAAAGGGAAAGAAGATTTTGGTTGCTTCCACCGCGGCCGGCCCGGCCTTTGAGGGCAGCGGAATTTCCTGCGGGCAACCGGCCCTGCCCGGGGCCATTGAGTACGTGAAATGGTCAGGGGGCAGTTTTGAGTACCGGACGATAGGCCGGAAAAAACCGACCGGGTTGTGCGGTTCGGGCCTGCTGGGTGTCCTGGCCGAATCGCTGAGGGCCGGTTGGTTACTGCCTTCGGGCCGGATTACCGCTGGCCGCTCAGAAGTACCTGTGGCCCCGGGCCTGGCCCTAAGCCAGATTGACATCAGAAAGTTGCAGCTGGCCCTGGCTGCCCTCAAGAGCGGAATGCGGCTCCTGCTGGGCACGGCCGGGCTGGACTGGACCGAACTGGACGGGCTTTACCTGGCCGGAGTCTTTGGTAGCTCGATTGACCCGGGCCAGTGTATTGCCGCTGGACTTCTCCCTCCCCTGCCCCGCCGAAAGATCATTTTTGCCGGCAATGCTTCACTGGCCGGGGCGGAGCTGTTGTTGCTCAGCGGCCAGGCCAGGAAATCCGCTGCCAGACTTCCGCTTAAGGTTCAACACATTTCCCTGGCCGGGCAGGAAAATTTTCAGGGTGAATTCTTAAAGGCTTTAAGCCTTGGCCGCCGGTACTGGAGGGCAAACGATGTTTGACATAAAGAAGTTAACGGAAAAACAGGTTTTTCTCCTCGACGGGGCTATGGGCACCGAGCTATTTCGGGCCGGGCTGCCTCCCGGTCATTGTCCCGAATCCTGGAACGAAGAAAGGCCGGAAGAGGTGGCCGGGATTCACCGCTCTTATTATGAAGCCGGCTCCCTGGCCGTTCTGACCAATTCCTTCGGCGGGAATGCCCTCAAGCTGGCCGGTTATGGGCTGGAGAGCAGGACTTACGAACTTAACTTTAAGGCCGCTCAGCTGGCCCGGAGCGTCTGTCCCGAAGGCCGTTATGTTGGGGGGAGCATCGGGCCAACGGGTAAATTCTTAAAGCCGGTTGGAGACCTGACCGAAGACCAATTACTTGAAGCTTTCAGGCCCCAGGTCGAGGGCCTGGCTGCCGGCGGCGTCGATTTTCTTTTGATAGAAACTCAGTATGACCTGAGAGAGTCTCTGGCCGCTTTAAGGGCAGCCAGGGAAGCCTGTTCTCTTCCGGTCTTGGTAACCATGACCTTCAACCTTACCAGGCGCGGGTATTTCACCATCATGGGAGTGTCGCCCGAGACTTTTATCAGAACCATGGAAGAAAACACCGTGGAAGCCTTTGGGGCCAATTGCACCCTGTCACCGGCCGACATGATCGGTCTGATTAAAACCCTGCGTTCTCTGAGCTCCCGACCGCTGATTGCCCAGGCCAATGCCGGCCAGCCACAGGTTGGACCCGATGGCTCCACCTTTTACGAGCTGGGCCCGGGTGAATATGCCGATTTCATTCCGGAGTTGATTGAAGCCGGGGCCAGGGTCATCGGCGGTTGCTGTGGAACCTCTCCGGAATACATAAAAAAAATTGCTGAAAAAATAAGTTCCTTTTTTGATAAAATCAACTGAACAGTATTGGCAAAGGAGACAGGGATGAAACCAGAACCGAATAGCCATCTTCAAGCCTTGAGCCAGGCCATAGTCCAGGGCCTGGTGGATGAGGCCGGGCCGCTGGCCGAAAAAGCGCTGGACGCCGGGCTGAAGCCGCTTCAGGTGATCGAGCAGGCCTGCGTTCCGGCCATCGAGGAAGTGGGCCGCCTGTGGGAAGCCGGCGATTATTTCCTGCCGGAGCTCATCGCCGGGGCCGAGGCCATGAAAGCGGCCATGACCGTGCTCCAGGAAGCCCTGAAATCCTCCGGGCAGAGCCTGAAGTCGGCCGGCCGGGTGGTCATCGGCACGGTTGAAGGCGATATCCACGACATCGGTAAAAACATGGTGGCCTCCATGCTGCGGGCCTCGGGTTTCGAGGTCATCGACCTGGGAGCCGATGTCAAGGTGGAAAGGTTCGTGGAAACAGCCGAACGGGAGAAGGCTGATATCATTGCTCTGTCGGCCCTGCTGACCACCACCATGCTCAATCAGAAAAGGGTGGTGGAACTGCTGGTCAGCCGTGGCCTCAAGGATAGATTCAAGGTGATGGTCGGTGGCGCTCCGGTTACCGAAAAGTTTGCCCGGGAAATCGGTGCGGATGGTTACGGGGAAAGTGCCGTCCAGGCGGTCTCCGTGGCCCGGAACCTGCTGTCCGGCCGGGGAGGTAAACATGACTGAGGAAGTTCTCAGACCCCGGGTCAGGTTCTTGAGCCAGCAGGCCGTGGAGCAGATTATTGAGGAATCTTTTGAGCTGCTGGAAAAAGTGGGCCTGTTTATCGAAAACGAGGAAGCCCTGAAGCTCCTGGCGGACGCCGGCCAGAAAATAGACCGGGCCAAAAACCGGGTCTTTATAGAGAGGGGCCTGGTGGAAAAATGCCTGAAGACCTGCCCGCCAGAAATCAGGCTCTATGACCTGGAGGGTAGCCGTGAATACCTGGTGGGCCGGGACGAAGTTCACTTTGACCCCGGTTCGGCTGCCATCAAGATCCTTGACTCCACAACTCTGAAGGAGCGGGAAGCCGGCACCTCCGACCTGGTTACCCTTTATCAACTGGTGGAAACGCTGGAAAACCTAGATTTCCAGAGCACGGCCCTGGTCAGTGCCGATGTTCCAAAAGAAATGGCCGACATCTACCGGCTGTACCTGGGCCTGCTATTTTCCCGCAAGCCTTTTGTCACCGGGATTTTCCGGGTGGAAAGCCTGAAGCCGATGCTGGACCTGCTGGTGGCAGCGCGCGGAGGGGAAAAGGCCCTGGCCGAAAAACCGCTGGCCATCTTCGATGCCTGTCCCTCCCCTCCCCTCAAATGGAGCCGGCTGACCGCCCAGAGCCTCATCGATTGTAGCCGGCTGGGTGTGCCGTCGGAACTCATACCCATGGGCCTGACCGGGGCCACCTCCCCGGTGACCCTGGCCGGCACCCTGGTCCAGCAGCTGGCCGAAAGTTTCGGCGGGCTGGTCATCTGCCAGCTGGCCAGGCCCGGGGCCCCGGTAATCTTCGGCGGGTCTCCGGCTGGTTTTGACATGAGGAAAGGCACCACCCCGATGGGCGCCCCGGAAACCATGATGATCGATTGCGCCTTCGCCCAGGTGGCCAAGCATCTGAACCTGCCCACCCACGCTTACATGGGCTTAAGCGATTCCAAGCTGGTCGATGCCCAGGCCGGGCTGGAGACGGCCATGGGCGCCACCCTGGCCGCCCTGGCCGGGATAAATGTTGTGTCCGGTGCCGGCATGCTCAATTTTGAGAGCACCCAGAGCCTGGAAAAGCTGGTCATCGACAACGATATCTGCGGCCAGGCCCTGAGGCTGGTTCGGGGCATAGCCCTGAGGGAGAAACCGCTGGCCGTGCACCTGTTCTCTGAACTTGGCCAGGACTTCAATTTCCTGGTTCTCCCCCACACCAGGAAGTGGTACCGGCAGGAGCATTATTTTTCTTCGGTCCTGGACCGCGATGTCTACGATACCTGGACGGCCCTGGGCCGGCTCGATATCTTTCAGCGAGCCGGCAAGGAAATCGCCAGGAGGTTATCCCTCTACCAGAGGCCCGAGCTCTGCCGGGAAAAGGCCGGAGAGCTTCGGAAAATCATGAAGGCTTACGCCGCCTCCTGCGGTCTTGACAGGCTGCCAGAAGTGCCGGGACTTAAGGAATAAGTTAACTCTGGTACCTGCTTCCTGAATGGCCAGGCTCTTTCCATACCTTCTTGCCCGCTATTCAGCAGGCAGATTAAGTCATCGTTTCGGATCCAGCCCGGTTTTTTTAATTGGTACATAGAAGGGGCGGCAATGAACAGCGGTTGGGGTAACCGGATATCCTATCAAAAAGAATTTTATCCGCGTTTCTGGAGACCCGGTGCTTAAGCCTCAACAAAATTTGCCCGCGGTCCGCGGGTTTATGAAATTTCCCGATTCGGGAATTCAGTCAAGTTGGTATTCGCTCAGGTATTCGGGAATTACCAGCGGCCAGCCGGTCTGTTCGCTTATTTCCCCCGCAAAGTGCTGTATGACTTCTTTTTCACCGTGTATCAGGAAAACTGTCCTGGGTGTCTTTTGGAACGACCCCAGCCATTTCCAGAGCTGGGCCCGGTCGGCGTGAGCCGAGAAACCCTGAATCTGGTCGACCGTGGCCCGGACCTGGTACATCTGCCCGTAAATACGCACCGGCGACTGGCCTTCCAGAATCTGCCGGCCCAGGGTTCCCCTGGCCTGGTAACCGACAAACAGGATGGTTGATTCCGGGCGGCTGATGTTGTTGACCAGGTGCTGCTTGATTCGGCCGCCGGTGCACATGCCCGAACCGGCCATGATGATGGCTGAACCGCGGGTTTTCTCAATCAACCTGGACTCTTCGAAACTCTGGACCAGTTTCAGGCCGGGAAATTCGAAGGGATTCTGCCCGGAAGAGAAAAGGGCCCGGGACTCGTCGTCCAGGTACTTTAGGTAATGGCCGAAAACGTTGGTTACCGAAACGGCCATCGGGCTGTCCAGGAAGACGGGCAGCTGCGGTATTTTTTTCTCTCTCACCAGCTGGCTGAGGTGAAACATCAGCTCCTGGGCCCGCTCGATGGCAAAGGTCGGGATGACCAGGTTGCCTCCCCGCGACACCACCCGGTTGACGTTCTCGGCCAGCCGGTCCGCGACTTTTTCCGGGTGGTCGTGTTCCCGGTCGCCGTAAGTTGATTCCAGGAAAATGTAGTCAGCCTGCTCAAAGGTTTCTGGGTCTCGGACCAGCGGTTTGTTCCATTGCCCGAGGTCTCCGCTAAAAAGAATCTTTCTGGGCCCTTCTCCCTGGCTGCCTTCAACCGTCAGCTCGATGATGGCCGAGCCCAGGATGTGGCCGGCTTCCCTGAAGGTGGCCTGGACTCCTGACTTTAGGTTGACCTTGAGATGATAATCCACCGCTTCCACCAGCGGCAGGGCTTTCTCCACGTCGGCGGTGGTGTATAGAGGAATTTCCGGGTAAGGCCCGCGCCGCCCTTCTTTTTCATGCCTTTTCTTTTTGATCTGGGCGTCTTCTTCCTGGAGCTTGGCCGTGTCGAAAAGAACTATGGGCAGGATTTCAGCCGAAGGCGGAGTGCAGAGAATCCGACCTCGAAATCCCTCCCGGACCACTTTGGGGATGAGGCCACAGTGGTCGAGGTGGGCATGGGTCAATAAAATGTAATTAATCTTCTGCGGTGGAAAGGGAAAGGGTTCCCAGTTGCGGGCCTGGTAATCACGTTCCTGGTAGAGACCGCAGTCCACCAGGAAATTCAGACCGTTGGCTGAAAGCAGAAAACAGGAACCGGTGACCTGGGAAGCAGCCCCCAGAAATTTGACCTTCATTATTCACTCGCCTTTCCGCCGGAGATAGTAGGCATATTCAACTCCGATGAACACCTGACGGGCCAACACTCTGAAGATTATATATATCTGGCCCAGAATTATAAAGGCCAGGACTCCCGGGGCGGCCCCGGCCGGCAGCAGGTGCATAATGAAGAACCAGAAGGCAGAAATAATTATGACCGCCAGGCCCAGCAGCAGATAGAGGCCCCAGAGCCCGAGAAAGTGTCGCCTCAGAAAACTAAGGGCTGAGACATAAGCCGGAATTACTTTTTTTGACTCGGATACCATGATTATCCTGACCAGGTCCAGAAGTAGCTTGAAGGCAGTCCAGAGGAGGACCAGAACCAGCATCCGCAGGTTGGATGAGATGATGACCGGCCATTCGGTCACTGCCCGGCCTGACCACAGGTTGAGAGGGGCGGCCAGCAACCGGAAAATGATGAGAAGCACGGCCAGAAAGGGCAGAAAGAGAAGGAACGATAAGAAAAATTTCCAGAAATGACGGGCTCCGTCCGAGAGAAATTCCCTGAAGGTCACCACCGGGTCGGGGCTGAGCATCCGGCCGAACAGTCCGGCGCTGAGGAAGGTAAAAATCAGTCCGGCCAGCAGCATCAGGGTCAGCAAAAAACCGAGGTATGGACCGAGAATCTCCTGGTTGGCCAGGAAAACTTCGGCCAGGTTCAGCTCAAAAGGCATAACGGGTTTGTCCGGCAGGTAAAAATGGCCCAGGCTGTTTCTCAGAAGAGAGTTAATGGGAGCCAGGGCCAGGAGAGCCAGCACCAGCAAGATCAGCCAGATGTAGACCGATAACCTTAACCTGGAGATAGTTCTGTTAAGACCGGGATTTAAGTAGGTTTGAAGGCTCATGGTCATCTCCTCTCGTTTACAGCAGGCCGGAGAAAGTCAGCAGCAGGTGCTGCAGGAACCAGACCAGTTTTCCGGTGGCGGCCAGAAGCCTGGCCCCGGGACCCTGGCTGGAATAGCTATTATTGGATAAATTGCTGTCCACCAGCCAGATGGCCTCGGGGTCAAGGACGGCCGTTTTGACCCGGGCCGGCTTCTCAAAATAAAAGCGAACCCAGCGACCGTGTCCATCCCATTCACGCCACTCGCTGCTGCCATCTTCAAAATCCACCCTGAGCTTCAGGCCGTAGCCGGGCCCCGTACGGGCCGGGCCGTAGCGGCGCAGGGTAATTACCGTTTCGTAAATTTTTTCTTTTTTTCTGGCGGTTTTCTCCTGACCCCCCGCGGGTGGCGAGCTGGCCTGGCCGGTCGGCAGACCGTCGAAAACTCCCTGGTATTTTTCAGGCTTCAGGCGGCTCTCGACCGAGCCTATGGCATAATCAAAATTATTGGCGTTGAAAAAGAATTCCTTAAAAAACCAGGTCAGGTCCTGGCCTGAAACCTCGTTGACCACCCGGATAAAATCCTCGGTTTTTGGGTGGCGGAATCGATATCTCATATGGTAAGTCCGCATGACCCTGGCCCAGGTCTTTTCTCCCAGCAATCTCTCCAGGGTGTGGAGACAGGTGGCCGCCCGGTAATAAACGTTCAGGGCATAGCTCATGGAGTTAAAGAACTTCCAGGAGGCGGTGAGTATGGGGTCGAGCTCGGCCACCGTGGCCGAAACCACCCGCCCCAGCTGCCAGTCGTAAACTGCCGGGGGCCTGATAAGCCAGCCAAGGGGCAGGCCGATGAAGCGAAATGGCAGGCGTCCGGGACCGTAGGCTACCTCGGAGACCCGGCCCGTGGAATAGGTGTTAATGCCCTCGTCCAGCCAGGCTTCCTCGAACTCGTTGTTGGCCACCAGTCCGTACCAGTAACCGTGCCCGAATTCATGGATTATAACCTGTTCCGGGGACAGGACATCTTTTTCCAGCAGGACCGAGGTCCCGGCGGTAAAGAGAGTGGGATACTCCATGCCGCCGCTTCCGGTTCGATAGGGCGGGTCGACCATGGTGATGGTCCTGTAAGGATAAGGGCCGTACCAGAGGCCATAATATTTGAGGGCTGCTCTCAAAGCTCTGAAGTGTCTTTCGGCCTGGTGTTGATGCTGCTTTTCAATAAGCAGGATCATTTTGACATCGGGCAGCTTGAGTTCCTGCGGGCTCAGACCCAGGAGCTCGGCCATCTGCCGGTATTCTTCTGGCGTGACTTCTTCCTCGCCCCTGAACCACCTTTCCAGCTTGACGAACCTGGGTGAGGCGGTCCAGGCAAAATCGTGGATGTTCTGCTGGACGTAGGTATAGGTGGTCTTCCCGCTGGCCGGGTCATCCCGCCTGGCCACTTCTTCCCCGCAGGCCCCCACCACCATCCGTTCAGGCACGGTGATCTCGACCCGGTAATCGGCAAAATCGGCATAGAACTCCGAGTTCAGGTGATATTCGTGGCAGTTCCAGCCCCGGCCTTCTTCGTAAACACCCGGCTTGGGGAACCACTGGGCGATGAAGAACCCGTCCCGGTAATAACCGGTCCTTAGACCACTCCCTGGCACTTTGGCCTGGAATTCCAGGTTAAGGGTGATGGACTGGCCCGGAGCCAGGGGCTCGGGTAGCTCCACCCGCAGGACAGTCTGGTCGTCTGGATTGTGGGGTCCGTCCGGGCTGATGAAGGTAGCTGCCGGCATCAGGTCCAGTCCTGAATCCGTGTACAGGGAAACCAGCTTGATCCAGCCCCACTCGTCTTTTTTGGCCCGGTACCTGGAGATCATCTTCTCCCGGCTGGCTTCACGGGCCAGGGTGGATCGCTCGTTTTTGAAGGCGTTCCAGTAAAGATGGAACTGGATATCCGGGATGTAATCTGCCGTCCGGTTGATCCAGACTATGGTCTCTTTTCCCTGGAGCGTGGCTGTTTCCGGTATCAGCTCCACCTTAAGGTCATAGCGAACAGGCCGGTCATCGGCCATGGCTGCCAGCCCGCAGGCCAGGAACAGGATCAGCCATAACCAGAAGACCGGGCCGGCTTTCGGCCAAGTTGGTTTTCTCATCCGAACCTCACTTCCTGAAAAATATCTGGATATTATATACTACGAAAAGTCAGTCCGGCTGGATTTGCTTTCGCCCCTGGATCCCCCGGGCCAGCCTTGACCCTTATGGTTTTTCTGGCCTCAGGTCTGGCTGAGCAGCCATTCTTCCCAGGCCCGGCGCCTGGGAAAGAAGATGAACAGGACCACCACCGAAATTGCAAGAAGGATGTAGAAATCACGGTACAAACCACGGATTAAAAATAAGATCAGCCCGAACAGGGCCGGCAGCTCGCTCATAATAACCATGATGAGCGAGGTGCGATGAAGCTTGTTGAGCAGGTCCTCCGGGCGGTCGCCCGGCTTTTTCCTTAGAAGGAGGGACTGCAGGATACGGGCCAGGAGAACGCTTGCGGCTGACAGGCCATAGAACAGGTAACGCAGGTTTCTCACGGCCTCGGGGTCGGTTATCGGGTACAGCCCATGAAACGGGGCCATTTTAATCCGGATGAGTTCTACCAGTACCAGGTAAAGGGCCATCGCTCCCAGGACTGAAAAGCCGACCAGGGCAGCGATGCGGTGAGTTCTTCTGATTATCTCCCGGGCTTCCATCTTGCCTCCTTCGCTTGATTATATTTAATTTTGCTGGCCGGGGCAATCTGCGTTATGAAGACGGCCAGAGCTTTCTGCCCGTTGCCCTGAACCTTGGGCTCTTTGCCGCTATTTGTCTGGAAAGGGCCCGGGCAGCAATTCTGGAGCAGCTCAGAAGCCAGTTTCTTCCCTTCTCGGCCTCTCCTGTTCGCGGTGCCCGATATATGAATGACTGTTCATATATTGTCGACTTTAATGACTGAGCCATCTTAAATTTCAGGGCAATCTGGCTGAAAACCGATCGAGTTCATAGACCTGGCAGGAGGTTGCTCTGTCCTAACTTATATATAGGAGCAGGCCTTTAAGGTAGTCGCTCTCCGGGTGGAAGATGCTCACCGGGTGGTCCAGGGCCTGGCGGTGACGCTGGATTATCCTGGCCTCCCTCCCGGCCTCCAGGGCAGCCTGGAAGATGGTTTTCTGGAAGGTCTGGCTATCGACGTAATAGGAGCAGGAAAATGTCAGCAGAAAGCTTCCCGGCTCCATCCGGCTCATGGCCAGGCGGTTCAGTTCCCGGTAGGCCCTGACCGCCTGCTTCTCGTCCGCCTTCTTGCGGGCGAAGGCCGGCGGGTCCAGGATGATCAGACCATAGTCAAACGATTTGGCTTCTTCCAGAAATTTGAACATGTCCTGATTTATAAGACTGAAAGAATCGCCGGAAAAGCCGTTAAGCCTCAGGTTGGCTCCGGCCGTTTCCAGGGCCCTTTTCGAATAATCGACCAGGTCCACCCGGCGGGCCCCTCCTTTCAAAGCGGCCACGGCAAACCCTCCGGTGTAACAGAAACCATCCAGGACTTTTAATCCCCCGGCCAGGGAGCGCACCAGCTGGCGCATTTCGCGCTGGTCCAGGAAAAATCCGGTTTTCTGCGATTCAGTCAGGTAGATGTTGAACTTCAAACCATTTTCCTCAACCGTCACCGGTTCTTCAAGCTTTCCCAGGAGCAGCCCTTCAAACTCGGACAGCCCTTCTTCCTTCCGCGATGGTATTAGAGATTTTTCGTAAATATAACTGGGCTTCAGGGTCTCTTTCAGTAAGTCCAGTATCCGGTCCTTTAGTTTTTCCATTCCCAGGGTAGAAAGCTGGATGACCAGGCCGGGTCCATAACGGTCAACCACCAGACCCGGCAGGTGGTCGCTCTCGCCGTTAACCAGCCTGACCGCTTCGGCCTGGCGGTAGAGACGCTGCCTGAGCTGAACGGCCTGCTGCAGGTTTCTTCTCAGGGCCAGCTCCGGGTCTTCCTGGCCGAAACTCAGCAACCTGCCGGCTAGGGAACATTTCTGGTTGAAATAGCCGTGTCCCAGGAGTTGTCCGGCAGCAGAATAAACGGGGTAAATTCCGCCGTTGACAAAATTTTCCGGGTAGGACTGTATGGCCCCGGAAAAAATCCAGTGGTGGCGGCTGAGGACGGATTTTTCCCGCCCAGGCTTGAGAACAACGCCATGACGGACTTTTACTTTTTTCCGGTCTTTTTCTGGATTTCCTTCTCTATTCATCTCTTACCCGTCCCGGTTTCTATCTTAATCGCCGCCAAACTTTCCCGGGCAGTCAGCAAATTCGCCCGTGCTGTTCAGCCCAGAAGGTCCCGGGCGGCCAGTTTCCTTACAAGTTCGCGGTCGGCCGGAAGCAGCCTAAAATTTTCAAGCTCTCCCGGTTCAACCCAGGCATACCGGCGGTGCGAGGTCAGGCTGATTTCTTCCGATTCCAGCCTGGCTTCAAAGGCCATCAACCTGGACCCGGGGGCCCCGGGCAGGTGGACCGCTTCCAGGAAACGGATGACGCTTATGTCCACTCCCATTTCTTCTCTTATTTCCCTGGCCAGAGCCTGTTCCGGGGTTTCTCCCGGCTCAACCTTTCCGCCCGGAAATTCCCAGCCGGTTGGAGAGATTCCGTCGTTTCTTTCGGCCAGCAACACCCGGCCCGCTTTCTTGAAGACCGCAGCCACCACTATCATCGGCACCTAATTCTGCCCCACCCTGCTTCCGGTGTCAACCCGGCCGAATTTTGTTCATCCCCGGATTGTCAGCAGAAGCTTTTGCTGGTAATATAAGTCTTTCTTGATGACACTTCTCAGGGGCTTACCGGCATGGAAAACAGTCAGTATGATTTTAAGCGAATGATGCCTGGGCCTCCGGCCAGCTATACCTGTTTGCGGACTCCCCTTCCCGTTGAGGTCGACGGAAACCTGGATAAACCTACCTGGAAGGGGGCACCGCGTTCGGAAAGGTTCGTGGACCTGGTTACCGGAAGGCCGGCTTTCCTTGATACCAGAATGGCCGCCCTCTGGGATGATGAATATTTCTACCTGGCCTTCTGGGTGGAAGAACCCGATGTCCGGGCCCATCTCTCGGAAAGGGATTCCTTCCTCTGGCTGGAGAATGACGTGGAGGTCTTTATCGCCGGCCCGGATTGCTACTACGAACTTCAGGTCAATGCCCTGGGCACCATCTATGAAGTTTTTTACATCTGGCAGGAAGCCCTGAAACCCGGGGGTTATTTTGACAGGCCCGAATTTGACCTCTACCGGAGGCAGGTTGATGTCCTGGGCGGATTCCAGGATGCTTCCCGCTGCGGCCGTCACCCGCGCGGCCGGCGCTGGGCTTTCCAGGACTGGGATTTTCCTGGACTGAAGTGGGCGGTCCGGGTAGACGGCACCCTGAACAACTCCACCGATATCGACCGCGGCTGGACGGTTGAACTGGCCTTCCCCTGGAAAGGAATGGAAGTCCTGGCCCAGGGACGCCCTCTGCCTCCCGGCGACGGAGATATCTGGCGGATGAGCTTTTCCCGGTTTGAAGCCCTGGATGTGGCGGGCCGCCGGCTGGAACCTTCGGCCGGCTGGGCCCTAAATGCCCACGGAGTTTATGATTCCCACATACCCGAGTGTTTTTCCCGGGTAATTTTTTCCCGCAAAGAAATCAGAGTTTAAGGAGAAGGCATGAACGCAGAAACCAGGATCAGAGTGGCTTTTCTTACCCCGGAAATGGCCCCGCTGGCCAAGACCGGAGGCCTGGCCGACGTTACCGGAGCCCTGCCCAGGTACCTGGCCCGCAATCCCCAACTTGAGGTGGTGGCCATCATGCCGCTTCACCGCGAGGTAAGAAAGAAGAATTTCCCCCTGAAGACAGCATTCGAGCACCTGACGATAGACTGGCCCGGTTCGGAAAAGGTTTTTTCGGTCCAGGAATTTCAGTCTGAGGGTTTCAGGGTTTACCTCATAGACAACCCGCGGCTATTTGACCGGGATTATCTTTACAGCACGCCGGAAGGAGATTATCCGGATAACGGCGAGCGCTTTGCCTTCTTTTCCCTGGCCGCCCTGGAAACGCTCCGGGCCCTGTCCTGGAAGCCGGACATCATCCATGCCCATGACTGGCAATCGGCCCTGGCTTTCGCCTATCTCCGCCACCGCCCGGCCGCTGACGGTTTTTTTGCCGATACCAGGCTTCTTTTTACCATTCATAACCTGGCCTACCAGGGCCTGTTTCCGGCTGACCTGCTCGGCCGGGTTGGGCTCCCCCGGCATCTCTTCAACCCTGAAGACCTGGAATTTTACGGCAAGGTTAATTTTCTTAAGGCTGGCCTTCTATACTCAGATGCTATCAGTACGGTCAGCCCCACCTACAGCCGGGAAATCCAGACGGCCGAGTTCGGTTGCGGGCTGGAGGGAGTTCTGCGCAAGAGGTCGGACCGTCTTTTCGGCATTCTGAACGGCATAGATTATCTGGAATGGAATCCCGAAACCGACCCGGCCCTGCCCGCCCATTATTCGAAGGGTAACCTGGCCGGAAAGTCAGTCTGCCGGCTGGAGCTGCTTCGGTATTTCAACTTTCAACTGGACTCCAACCGGCCGGTGGTGGGCATGGTCTCCAGGCTGGCCGGGCAGAAGGGTTTTGACCTGCTGGCAAAAAGCCTGGACGAACTGCTCAAAAAAGAACTTTACCTGGTCATTCTGGGCACCGGAGAAATCGAAATCCAGAACCTTTTAGTAGAGGCCCAGAAAAAGTATCCAGGCCGCCTGGGTCTTAAGATTGCCTTCGACGACCGTCTGGCCAGATTAATTTACGCCGGCAGCGATTTCTTCCTGATTCCCTCCCGCTACGAGCCCTGCGGCCTGACCCAGATGTACAGCCTGCGCTATGGAACGGTTCCGATTGTCAGGAGCACCGGCGGCCTGAGGGATACGGTTTCTGAATTCAACCCGTCCACTCTCCAGGGCAACGGCTTTCTATTTCAGGACTACCAGACCGCTCCCCTGGTTGAGGCTGTGTCCAGGGCCCTGACTTTTTACAGGAAAGAGCCCTTCTGGTCCCGCCTGGTGGCCAACGGCCTGGACAGCGACTTTTCCTGGGAAAAGTCGGCCGGAGATTATTTCAACCTTTACCGCCAGATGCTCAGCTGGCCGGCGGCTCGTTTTTCCTGAGGTATTCGGCGGCCACCTCCGGTGGCACGGGGTTGATGTAGAAACCGGTGCCCAGCTCAAAACCGGCCACCTTGGTCAGTATGGGCATCACCTCGATATGCCAGTGGTAATAAGAATCTATTCCCGGCCAGGCCTTTTCCGAGACCTGGGGATTGGGGGCATGATGGAAGACCAGGTTGTAGGCCGGGTCGGACAGCTGGAGCCGCAGCCGGCCCAGGGCCTGTTTCAGGGCCTCGGCCAGGAAGTCCGTTTCCCCGTCGGTTATGGCCCGGAAGAAAGCCGAATGTCTCAGCGGGAAGATGGCCATTTCAAAAGGAAAGCGGGAGGCATAGGGGGCGAGCACCGCGAATTTCTCGTTCCGGTAAACCAGCCGCTCCCCGGCCGTCTGCTCTTCTCTCAGCATCCGGCAGAAGACGCACTCCCGGAACTGGTTGCGGTAAAGCCGTTCCGCCCCGTAGATTTCTTCCTTGATTCTCTTGGGAACTATGGGAGTGGCAATCAGCTGGGAGTGAGGGTGAGCCAGCGAGGCCCCGGCTTCTTTTCCTTTATTTTTGAAAATCTGGACATACTGGTGATGATAGACTTCTTCTATGTTGATGGTTCGCCCCCTGAAGACCTGGATGATCCGGGCCAGGTGGTCGGGCGGCAGGTCGGATAGTTCCTGGTTATGGTCAGGAGTTTCAATGATGACCTCGTGGACTCCCACCCCCTCCATCCACTGGTAAGACCCCCTGGTCTTCTTGGGCGGCGGAGAACCGGGTTGCAGGGCCGGGAACTTGTTGGGGACCACCCTGATCGTCCAGCCGGGACGGTCGGGCTCGGAATGGTCTTCGCGAACGGCATAGACTTCGGGTGGGGTCTTGGATTCGTTGCCGGGACAGAAAGGACAGAAGGCCAGGCTCTCTTTTTTTGGCTCCGGGCTCTCTGCCGGCCGGAAATCATCTGGTCTCTTGCTTCTTTCGGTCGATATGATTACCCATCGACCGGTAAGTATGTCTTTTCTCAGTTCAGGCATTGTCCTTCATCCTTTCAATCTCAGCTGACCGGACTCAATCGGCCAGGAGCTCCCTGATTTTTGTCTTCAGCTCGTCCAGGGACGAGGACTTGATGAGGTAGGCATCGGCGGCCCAGGTCATGAAGTCGCCCTTGTAACTCTGGTAGGCGGTGTTGATGATGATGGGGATGTCCTTTCTCATCCCCATGATACTGGAGATGAGTTCGATACCGTCCTTGCCGGGCATCCTGATGTCGGTGATGATCAGGTCGAAGCCGCCAGACCTGACCAGTTCCAGGGCCGATTCGGCATCGGCGGCCAGAACCACCTCGTAACCCTCCCGGCTGAGCTCTTCTTGGTAAAGCAGGCTCAAACTCTTGTCGTCTTCCACCAGTAATATTTTTTTCATGTTGACCCCCTTTCTCTGGCCAGAAAATAAAGTCTGAACATAGTACCCCTGCCCGGCTTGCTCCGGACCTCGATCTTGCCGCCGCAGGACTCCAGCACGCGCCGGACAAAAAGCAGCCCCAGTCCCAATCCGCTTTCCTTGGTCGAAAAGAAGGGGCTGAACATCTTTTCCTGGCTCTTCTCGTCGAGTCCCGGGCCGGAGTCCTTGACGGTGATGGTCACCCATTTCTTGTTTCTCTGACAGGCCCGGATGTAGACCCGTCCCCCGGGCGGGGTGACGTCCAGGGCATTATCCAGCAGGTTGACCATGGCTTCTTCGAAGTACACCGGGTCGCACAGGATCAGGGAATTGTTTTCGGGCAGGCTGATGGTAATCGTCTTACCAGTGGCCTTGGCTTTTATGTCCGGCCTTTCCCTGATTCCCAGCAGAATGGGACGGTAGTCTATCGGCACCAGTTCTTTGATTTTAATCCGGAGAAAATGGCTCATCCGGAAGATGATTTCTTCCAGGTGCTTGATTTCTTCCTGGATGATTTGCAGGTTTCTCTGGCATTTTTCCTGGTTGCAGGGCTGGTTGACCAGCTGCCGGGTAAAGCCGCCGATGGCCACGATCGGGTTTCGGAGCTGGTGGGAGATGAAGGCGGCCATTTCTCCCAGGGCGGCCAGTTTTTCCATCTCCAGGACTTTCTTGTACAGCCTGGTGGTATGAATGTAGTTCCCGGCCAGCAGGCCGCACAGGCTGGCCAGCTCTATGTCCCGGGCGGTGATCGGAGCATGAGTGATGGCGTTGTCCACTACGATTTCACCCATTATTTCATTGCGGGCTACGAGCGGTAGACACAGAAACTCTTCCACCTGGACAAAATTCAGGAAGCGACGGTCGACCCTGGGCTCGGTGCTGGCCCCGGTCACCAGGACTATTTCTTTATCCCTGGCTGCGGCCGCCGGATACTTCAGGTCTTCATCTTCCAGGTTGTATTCCAGGGCCTTGAGCCTGGGCTGCAGGTCGGGCAGAAGACGGCTGACCAGCTCCCGGTTGTGTTCCACAATTTCGGCGTAACCCAGTCCGGGAGAGCTGAGCATGGTCCAGATGGCCTCGGCCTCTTCCGGCGACCTCGGGCCAAGCCACAGGGTGGCCTTGAGCTTATCCCCCTCGCTCAGGAAGAGGGTGGCCCGGTTAAAACCGATGCCGGCTCCGGAAGTCAGGGCAGTTAGAATGACCAGCAGGTTATCCTCCAGCGAGAAGGGCTGGAAGAAGCTCTGGGCAATGATCGACAGCAGCACCAGCTCCTTGGGAATTTCGGGGTTGAAGTTGGCCGGTTGCATCCGGTAGGAGGTGATCATTCCAGCCTCCAGCCCTTGGGCACCGTCCTGATGCCGCCCGCGCTGATCTTAAAATAATCGCCGTCCCGGGTGTCTTCATAGCCAATTGTAAATTTTTCCGGGACGATCACGTTCTTATCTATTATAGCCCTTTTTATCCGGGCGCCTTTCTTGATAACCGTCCCCTCGAAGACGATGGACTCTTCCACCACCGCCCCAGGTTCAACCGTGACCCCGTAGGACAGGATGGAGTTCTGAACCTGGCCTCCGTTTATCAGGCAGCCATCTCCGATGATAGAGTTCTTGATGTTGCCACTGGAAATGTAAGAAGACGGGTACTGTGGCTTGTAAGTCCTGATCGGCCAGCCGGGGTCATTGAGCTGAAAGGGCGGCCTGTCCGACAGGAAGTCCATGTTGGCCTGCCAGTAGGCGTCGATGGTTCCAATATCCTGCCAGTAATCTTCGTAAATGTAGGCGTAAACGCGGCTTTCTTTTATCATCGCCGGCAGAACATCCTTGCCGAAATCATGGCTGGACCTGGGGTTGCGGGCATCCTTGATCAGGGCCTTGACCAGGACCGGGGTTGAGAACATGTAGACTCCCATGGAAATCAGGGCCTGTTCCGGCGACCATGGCAGCGGAAATGGCTTCTTTGGTTTTTCGGCGAAGTTGATTATCCGGTGGTCCTGGTCGATGCCGAGCACCCCGAACCGGCTGGCCTCGGCCACCGGCCAGGTGTGGGTCATGACCACGGCCTCGGCTTTCTTGTCCAGGAAAAATTTTAACACTTTTCGATAGTCAGCCCGGTAGACATGATCACCTGACAGGACCAGGATTATGTCCGGGTTTTCCTGCTGGATGGTGTAGATGTTCTGGAAAACGGCATCGGCCGTTCCTTCGTACCAGTGCTCGCTGACCCGGCCCTGGGCCGGAAGCGAGATAATGTATTCGTTGCTTTCCGGATGGAAAATGCTCCAGCCCTGCAGGATATGTCTTTCCAGGGAAAGAGACTTGTACTGGGTCAGCAGGGCGATCCTTCGGAAGCCCGAATTCAGGGAGTTGGACAGGCTGAAGTCGATTATCCTGTAACTTCCGGCGAAGGGAACCGAGGGCTTGGCCCGGTCCCTGGTCAGGGGGTAGAGCCTCTCCCCTTTTCCGCCGCACAGTATCATAACCAGGACTTTTTTATAGAATGTTTCCATCGGGCAGTATGATCTCCTTAAAAATTGAATCTTCCTCTTCTATTTTTTCAAGGAAATAGCTTTCTTCCGGGCTGAGGTCTCCATTTCTTTCCAGCAGCCGGACAATCGCCTTGGCTCTTTCAAAATGCAGGCTGGCCCGGGCCTCGGCATAGTCCCGGGCGGTCATGGTGGAAATCAGGAACGGCCAGTCGGAGCTCTCCAGCAGGAACTTTTCCTGGCAGAGCAGCTTGAGAAGTCTGGGGTTGATCCGGCCGAGTTGCCCGGGATCCCTGAGCCAGCTGTGGCATCTATTTTCGAGCTCGTAGATCCTGGACCAGATCCAGGACGTATCTTCGTTAAGCCAGATCCAGTGATAACCGCCCTCTCCCCAGGAGCCTTCCGGCAGGGAAACGATCAGGCTGGCCGGGACTTCCTGCAGGGCGCGGGACACGGTGGCCGGCCTGACTGCCGACTCCGGTTCGTGGAGCTTTTTGACCACCCGGTAGAACCATTCCGGGCCCTCAAACCACCAGTGGCCGAGAAGCTCGGTATCATAAAGCGATGGAATCACCCCGGCCTGGTGATTTTTCAGGGTTTCATTCAGCAGCCAGACAAAGTGGCCGGCATGGGCCTCGGTCCTGTCCATGGCCAGGTTGTAATCATAGGGCAGCTTATCGGCCAGGTCGGAATCGGGAGCGGTTATTCGCCAGTAGCGCAGGCCTCCGGGAAAATGCTTCTTGTGGAATTCAAGGTAATGGCCGTCTCCGGGATAGCCCTGGAAGCGGCTCCAGACCTGCTTGCCCGAGACTTCATCCCGGGCCAGGAAACTGACGTGGGACGGATGGGCCAGGTAAGGCTGGTAGGGGTCCTGGGGTCTGACCGGTGAGGCCTTGAACTTTTCCCAGTACCTTTCCCAGAGATGCCTGAGGGCCGGAAACTTTTCCAGGTAAACGCCACGGGCCTCGCCGCCCTTGAGCAGGTGGGCATCGACGAAAAAGTAGTTGAGCCCCTGCTCTCCCAGGATTTCATCCACGCCCTTCCTGAGGTATGGTTCCGACTCGCCCAGCGGAGGCTTCCAGGAATAGCCGGGGCGGTAGGCGCACTCCGGCAGCCAGAAACCGCTCGGCTGTCGGCCAAAATATCTCTTGTAAACAAATTTGCCCTGCTTAACCTGGTGGACCACGCTTTCATCCCTGGAAAGAAGGGCCAGGTAGCCGTGAGTGGCGGCCGAGGTAATTATTTCCACCTGGCCGCTCTCCTGAAAGCGGGAGAAAGCCAAGACCAGGTCCGAGCCAAACTCGTCAACGAACAGCCTGAAAATCTTTTCGTACCATTGGCGCCAGAACAGGGCCAGGGGCAGGAGTTCCTTCTGGCCGGACCGCTGGAAGTAGAGATAATCGTTGACGGCAGCTTCCAGTTTCATCGTCAGGTAATCGATGAACCCGCGGACAAACTTCGGGCTCTTGAGCTGCTCAACCAGGACCGGGGTAAAGCTGATGGTCAGGCCGGACTTGAGGCCCTCCTTCTCCAGCCGGTTCAGGACATCGAGAAGGGGCAGGTAAGTTTCGGCGGCGGCCTCGAAAAGCCAGTCGGTACCGTGGGGCCAGGTGCCGTGGTTGAGTACGTATGGAATATGGCTGTGCAGAACCAGGCAGAAAAATTTTTTCCCGGTTTCAATCTGGTCTTTCATTTAAATTCCCTTCTCCAGCTCGCAGGTTCGGCTAAATTATACCATATAAATCTTTTGAGAAAAGATTCTGACCCCGGGCGGCGGGTCATTATCTTCCGTGCTGTAACACAAGATAAACCAGCTTTTTCTCCCGGGGCGCAAGTTTCAACCGCCAGACTGGATGGAAACTGAAGCCCTGGGTAATTATTTCATAGTCTTTTTCTGACTGAGAAACTGTCTTGATCGGGAAGACCCAGAGCTCCCGGGCCTCGGGAGCCTCGAGAACGAGTTCTCCTTTACGGAATTCCACCCGGTTGGTCCCGGTCCGGAACTCATTTTCAAAGAAGGCCAGGTTCCACTCCGAGGTCAGGGTAAGTTCCAGCTCCTGAGCGGACAGGTTGTCGATTTCGTAGACGAACAGCAGGGCCCTGAGTCCCGGCCTGACCCGTTTGCGCAGCCTGAGCTGAACGGAGCCCGAGGCCAGGTTGACCTCTGCCTGCCTTTCAAGAATCAGGGTGTCATCTTCCAGCCCGGCCGTAAACGGTTTTTCGATAAATTCACCCGGTTTCAGGAAATAGGTGTCTTCGTACTCCTGGTGACTGATTCCCGCAGGAAGCACCCTTTCCAGGAACGACAGCCGGCGGTAATTATCGAATTTCAGCCACTTCTGGGCTTCCGGGGGCAGGGCCCGGCTGAGTTCGTGGATGGACCTGCCTTCCTGGTTTTCGCCATGAGAAGTGGTGTGAAGATGGTAAAACTCAGGGCGCCGGGTCAGGACATCGGTCAGGTTGAAACCGTGATGGCGGTCGTCAATCTCGGTAATTCCGCCTCCGGCTTCTGGTTTAATCCAGAGGAAAAAGGAAGGCGTCTTCAATGAGTATTCATAGTGGCCGTCCAGGTCAAAGTCAAACCTTTCCCAGCCGCTGACAAAGGGAATCTTCAGCTCGGCCGAAATAAGCTTTTCATACACGGCCCTTCGCAGGTGGGGCAGGTAGAGCCCGCCGAAGACCCCGTGCCAGTAGGCATCGTTGCACTGGGCCTGGTACAGGTCTCTCCTGGCCTCCAGGTCATCGCCCTGGCTGACCTCGGCCGATACCTGAAGCTGGCGGCAGCGCAGGTGGTGGCTTTCTGGATACTTCAGAGAAAAATCACGGTACAGTCCACCCCGCAGGAAACGGCGGGCGGCCGGCGGCAGGCTGTTCTTGAGCTGGATGAATTCTCGCTGGTCTTCTGGATTGAGCACCCATTCCATCATCTCTTCGTAGGAGGCCGGGGGCAGGTAGGCCCGGCCGAGTGGAGCTCTCTGTTTGAGATACTGGCCAAAGGTCATCATTTCTACCGGGCTGTTTTCCAGGAATTCCAGGAACTTAACCAGCCAGCCGTCTTCATAGACCCATTTGTCGGTTCCGGGCCACAGCCCGAATTTTTCACCGTCATCACCGATGATGGCCGTGTCGTTGCCTTCATTCAATATTTTTTCAAAATAGGCTTTGAGCTCCGGGAGCGACCTGAATGGAATGTAATAGCGAAGAGTCTTGTCTATGGGGAATACGCTGAAGGTCAGCCCTTCGTCTTCGGTTATGTAATAACCGTGGATGTTCTTCAGTCCGGCATAGCGGAAATGTTCTTCATCGAGCAGAGTGTAACGAAAACCGGCCCGGTGGAGCAGGCTGGCCAGGTGCGGTTCCCAGACCCTTTCGGTCAGCCACAGCCCTTCCGGCCTGACTCCAAAAGTCTCCTGCAGGAATTCGGTCATAAGAGAAAGCTGGGCCAGCCGGTCTCGTTCGGGTATCTGGGTCAAAACGGGTTCATAATAGCCGCCTCCCAGCAGCTCCAGCTGGCCTGAGTTCACCATGTTCTTGATGAGCTCCAGGCAGTCTTTTCTTTCTTTTAAGAGGTAGTCCCAGAGAAAACCCGAGAAATGAAGGGCGAACCGGAAGCGCGGAAAGCGGCTGACCGTTTCCAAAAAGGGGAAATAGGCCCGGTCAAAGGCCCGGCGGAAAACATCCGGAAAATTGCCCAGGGGTTGATGGTTGTGAACGGCAAAAAGAAAAATCAGTTTTTCCATGCTCATTTCTCCCGGCTGGCGGCTTTTTCCAGGTAGCTTGAGAATAGCAGGTCAAATTCTTTTTCCTCGGTCTCCCCTGCCCACCAGAACCAGTCCGAACCCTCGGCCACGGCCAGGTATTCGGAGAAACCATGGATTTCCCTCTGCCTGGCCAGTCTCACCCAGGTTTGGACTTTTTCCGGGTGCCCGACCCACTTGAAGAAGCTGCTCATCCAGGTCCCGGAGACAAGTTTCAGGGATTTGGCCGGCCGGTGTGTCTTGAGGTAATCTCCGGGTAGCACAGGTTGGAAATGTACGGAGGCTTTGAGTTTTTCAAACAGCAACCGGAGGAAATCTATCCCGTTGTCTTTATAGGCACCCCAGGGATTTTCACCGTCGAGTATGATGGAACAGATAGCTTCTTCTGGCACTGCGGCGGCTCTCTTCTCCAGCTTTCTCATGAAATCATCAACGGCCCGTTCGGCCGGCCAGCGGTGGTACTCAAAACCGATCAGGTCGGAAAGTTCCCGGTCGCGGAAGAAGATCTTTAGCCCCTCACAGTCATAAGGTTGATAAAGGAGGGCCGGGTCGGGGCGGTGGTCCAGGCTCTTCCAGAGAAGATGTTCATCGGTCATGGCAAATTCGTAGCCGCTTCTGGCAATAAGCTCGCAGGCCACCTGGCTGAGGGCACCTTCGGACGGCCAGAGGCCGGCCGGCGCCAGCCCAAACAGCTCCCTGAAGTACACCCGGGCCCGGTCCAGGTGCCAGGCGGCGTCTTCCGGGTGTTCGAATGAGGGAAGGTCGGGAGCTTCGGGGCGGGCCTGGCCCAGGTCGGCCAGCAGCGGCAGCAGCGGATGATAGTAGGGGGTTACCGTCAGCTCCAGCAACCGGTTAGAACGGAGCTTCTGGAAATAGGGCAGCAATCCGGTCAGTATATCCTTTCTCAGGTTCAAGAGCTCATCCCGGCCTTTTTCTTCCGGCCGGGCCAGCGGCGAAAAGAAATGCTCCAGCACCCGGCGCTGCAACCCGGCCAGCCTGGTTTCCTGGTGAAATTGAGGGAAAAATCTTCTCAGCCTGTCAGTTTCTTCCTGGCTCAGCTTCTCTGGTTCTTTGTGCAATGATTCCAGGACCGGGTCGACCGCCCGGCCCCGGGCGTAATCCAGGAGCTGTTCCAGGAGGCAGGGAACCAGGTTGATGGTGCAGGGGAATTCTGTTTCTTCCACAATTTTTAGCATCTGCCAGTAATTCCTGGTGGCATGGTAATTTACCCAGGGCAGCAGGTAGACCTCCGAGTCCGGAAGGTGGTAGATGGGCTGGTGAAAATGCCAGACAAAGTTCAATCGCATCTCAGACTCCTTGTTCGGCCAGGAAGTAGATAACCATGGCCAGTATTACGGCCTGAAGTTCCAGCTCCCGCGGATGTACCGCTTCCGGCACATCGAGGGCGCTATGGTGATAATCAAAATAGCGCTGTGATTCAGGAATAAGACCACCGAGGGTTGCCCCTTTTTCTCGCAGGGGACCGATGTCCACTCCCCCGCCGCCGGTTCTGATCCAGTTTATGCCCAGGGGGCCCAGGTAAGCCAGTAAAGGCTTGAGCCTGTCGGTCAGGATTTCCAGGCTGAAGGCCAGGCCAACCGGGGCCGCTCCTCCCCTGTCCTGTTCAATGGCCACCAGGTGCTTTTCCTGCTTCCTGCTGTCAGAGGCGGCATAGGCCCGGCCCCCGGTTCCACCGAATTCCTCGTCCATGAACATAACTGCCCGGATTGTTCTTTTTGGCTTCAGCCCGGTTTCCTTTATCAACCGGAGTACTTCGATGGCCACGGCGCAGCCGGCGGCATCATCGTGGGCCCCGGGGCTGAGGTCCCAGCTATCGAGATGGCCTCCGATGAGAATTATTTCATCCGGAAACTCGGAGCCGGTCAGCTGGCCGATGACGTTGGCCGAAGTCACCGGCTCTTCCTGGCGACAGTTCATTCTCAACCATACCTTCAGTTCAGGATCTGTCCGCAGCCAGTGGTGAAGCAGTTCGGCCCCGGCCGTGCTTACAGCCGCAGCCGGAATTCTTGGCGCCCGGTCGTCGTATTCCATCAACCCGGTATGGGGATTTTGATCGACCCTGAAGGTCATAGACCTGATAAGAACCGCCCGGGCTCCGTAACGGGCCGCTTCCGAGGCTCCCCGGACCCGGAATTGGGCCGCCCGGCCGTAGGCAGCAAAGGGCTCGACCACCGTCCGGTCCATGGGTACGTTATAAAAAACTATCCTGCCGGGAACAACGTCCTTCAGGGCAGCCAGGTCCTCAAAACTCCGAACTTCAACTACTCCTGCTTCCAGTCCATCGGCCGAGGTACCCAGGCTGTTGCCCAGGGCACAGATACTGAGGGCTTGTGTTCCCAGTTTCGAGCTTCGGACCATGGCCTCTTCGGCCTGTCCCCTGACCCAGCGCTGAACCTTGACCGGTTCGGTCCAGACCCGGTCGAACCCCAGTTCGGTCATCAAGCTGGCGGTCAGCTCCACCGCCCGGTCAGCCTCGGGGCTCCCGGTCAGACGACCGCCGATCGAGGTAATCAGCTTGAGAAATTCGTAGGCCTTTTCCTGTCGCAGGCCCAGGTCTTTGATGGCTTCAAACTTTGGCAGAAGCTCCGGCCGCAGGGCTGGCGGCGAGCTTCTGTCCTGAGCCTGTGGCTTACAGCCTGATAGCCACAGCAGAGGCAGTATACAGGCCAGCCAATAAAAGCTATTTAAACTTTTCTCTGCTTTTCCTGTTAGAGTTCTTTTCATTTTTTAATCCGCTTTTTTCCTGGTTCTTGTTTCTGAAAAATAGCCACAGGTTTTCTTTACCCTGCCTGCGGTCTTTGATGCGAACAAGAGTATAAACGCCGCGCAATTTCTTTCCCTGGATCAGTATTTCTCTTAGGTCTTGATCCCGGTGAAGCGGTTGATAGGTTCCCCGGTCCCAGATTTCCACCCGGCCCGCGCCGTATTCGCCCTCGGGGATTGAACCTTCAAAATCTTCATATCCCAGGGGGTGATCTTCCACCTCAACGGCCAGTCGTTTTTCGGCACTGGTGGTCGGGGGTTCCTTGGGCAGGGCCCAGCTCTTCAGCACACCGTTTTCTTCCAGCCTGAGGTCATAGTGGAGGCGGGAGGCCAGGTGTTTTTGAATTACGTAAACTAACCCTGATTCTTTTTTCTTCTGCCGGTTCACGGAAGCTGCCAGACTGATTTCCTTGAAGCGGATTATCTATGCAGGAAGCAACGTTCGCAGTCAACCTCCCCTGGCCTTCGGGTTACCATCATCACCAGCCCGAGCTCATCGGCCCTGGCGATGACCTCCTGGTCCTTGACCGAGCCCAGGGGATAGATGATGCCGGTAATCCCATGGCTAGCAGCCAGCTCCACCACGTCCGGGAAGGGCATGAAGGCGTCAGAAGCCAGGACGCAACCCAGCGGGCCATAGCCACGGCGGGACAGCCGGATGGCGTCTTCGGCCGCATCGATGCGGCTGCGCTGACCTGAACCGATGCCATGAATTTTGTCTTCGGTGCCGATGACTATGGCGTTGGAACGGGTATAACAGGCTACCGTCCAGCACAGCAGGGCCGCCCGCAGCTCCCGGTCACCAGGTTTTTTCTTCGAAACGACATCGATGAAATCCGGGGAAACGATGCGGGAATTAAATCTTTTTTGGACAAGCAGGCCGCCGGCCACTCTCTTTATTTCCAGCCCGTTATCAATGGAAGGCTGGTCCAGGTGGGCGCCCATTTTTACCACCCGCAGAACTTTTCTGGTGGCCAGGATTTCCAGGGCTTCGGAGCTGAAGTCCGGGGCATAGACCACTTCGATATTTCTGGGACTCTCCACCAGCAGGCGGGCCAGGTCAGCTTCCACCCGGAAGTTGAAAACATCAACGCTGCCAAAGTTGGACAGCGGGTCAGTCTGCCAGGCCTTCTGAAAGGCCTCCAGGCCGGTGGCGGCCAGGGCCACCCCGCTCGGCATTTCGTGCTTGATGATAACGGCCACGGCCTGTCCTGGAAAGACCTCCGTCAATTTCTTGGCCAGGCGCTGCCCCAGGTCCATGTCGCCGACGTTGATATAACTCAGGCCCTTGGTTCCTTCCTGCAGCACTTCCATGGTGGCCATGTTGGGGCCCGAGGCTCCCTCTTCCTCATAGAAAGCCGCCGGGTAACCGGGGTTTTCACCGTAGCGCATGGAAATCTTCTTGGTAAAGCGGGTGTCTCCCACCATAAGAGAAGATGGGAAATCTTCGCTGACCTTGGTCTGGTATTGGGTCCGGGCCGTTCTCTGGTCCTTGGTCTCCATGTTCTTATCCTTCATGTTTGTTGATTATTTTAATTTCCTGAACCTGGCCGTCGTGAACCGAGGCCCGCAGGGCGGCCAGGGCCACCCGGAAATCGGGTTTGCCCGGGGCTGGAGCCAGCGAGTTGAAAACACCCTCGGCCACCTCTTCGGCCGTTCGGCCTGACATTTCCAGGGAAATGGGCTCACCGAAAAATGAGGGCAACGGGTCGACGTTGATGCCCATGTAGGTCATAACCAGCCAGCCTTTACCGGGAACAAGGGGCAGTTCGAAGTAATTCCTGATGACCGAGCCGTATTCTCCCCTTCTGATGACGCTCATGGCCAGGTTAAAACCTCCGCCAAAGGCCAGGCTGATCCGCGGGGTGAAAATGGGATCATCGGGTTCGTATTTCCAGTCTTTAAGGGCCCTGGCCAGGGCCAGCAACGGCTGGCGGACGGCCTCCAGCTGGCCCATGATGTCCGTGGTATGCTTGCCGTTGGAAACGACCAGGCCGGCAGCAGAATACATTATGGCCGGGTAGATCAGCAGCTCGGGCTTTCCGGTAAGTATCACCTGGGGGTCGGTGGGTTCCACCCAGATACCATTTTCCTTTTTTACCAGGTGCCGGGCCTGGCTGGCCGGAGAACGTCCGGTGAGGCCGTAGACCAGGCAGACCTCATCGCCTTCCTTGAACTGTCCGGCGATGATGAACCGGCCCGGGTATTCCAGGCCACTGAGGTAGGTTGTTTGTTTATCCATCTTCTTCACCTGTTTGATATCATACCCCATTCTGATAGTCAAGAAAAGCTGGCCGCGGGCCGACCCTTGTTTTAATTCCAACCGCTGGTAAAATACCATTTATTGAGAAAGGTTATCCTGATGAGATTTGACAGGCGCTGGCTGTATTTTTCTCCGGCCATTTTCTATTGCGGTCTTATTTTTTTCCTGTCCAGCCGTACCCTGAAATTAAAGTTCGGACTGGTCTTCTGGGATAAAGGAGCCCACTGGCTGGAATTTGTGGGCCTGGGCTTCCTGCTGGCCCTCGGCTTTTTCCATAACCTGCCAGGCCTGCCCTTCCTCAGGGCCTACCTGACCTTCATGACCGGGATTTCCATCGGCCTGCTGGACGAGCTGCACCAGAGCCTGGTTCCGGGAAGACAATGCGACTGGAAGGACTGGGTGGCTGATATAATCGGGGTCCTGGTGGGATTGGCTGTCTTCTGGCTGATATTTCTTAAGAAAGAGCAGCGGGCAGAAAAATCAGCCCGGCACTCTTAGTGCATTTCGGGAAGGCACTTTTTAAGGTAATTAAAAGTCTCCTGGGGCGAAGAAAATACCGAGAACAGCCTGACGTCCTCCTCGGTGATAGCCCCGCAGTCAACCAGGGCCCGGAAGTTGAGTACCTTATCCCAGTATTCTTTTCCGTACAGAATCAATAGCACTTCTTTGCGGGACACCTTTCCGGTCTGTAGCAGAGTGATGATTTCAAAGAACTCATCCAGGGTGCCGAAACCGCCGGGGAAGGCAATGACCGCCTTGGCCTTGTACATCAGCCAGAATTTCCTCATGAAGAAGTAATGAAAGGTAAAATTCAATTCAGGCGTTATATATGGGTTCGGTAGCTGAGGCTGCGGCAGAGAGATATTCATGCCGATACTCTTGCCGCCGGCCCGGGTGGCCCCGCGGTTGGCCGCCTCCATGATTCCCGGACCGCCACCGGTGCAGATCACGTACTTTCTACCCTTGGGCTTGATGTTCATGCCCCACTTGGTAATCCGGTAGGCCAGCTCCTCTGCTTCCCAGTAATACCTGTGCAGGATGGAATCAGAACTGGCCGGGCTGGCCTTGGCCGAGCCCAGAAACAGGACGGTGCTTTCCACCTTGAGCTTTTCCAGCCTGGCCATGGGCCAGACATACTCGCTGAGTATTCTCAGGGTTCTACCTTCCTGGGATTCCAGGAATTCCAGGTCGCGGTAGGGAGACTCCGGCATTTCCAGCTTTCTCATTTCGATTTTCTTCATCCTCAACTCCTGCCCGTTTCTGAATTAGTTATAACGAATCAATTTTTGCCTGATTTTTGGGAAGTTGTCAATCAGTTTGAAATTCGGGGCTGAGACTGGCAGAATAAAGCAGGATGAAAAAATCGTTCCTGGTAGCTTGGCTGATTTTATCAACTGCTGTCTATTCCTGCCGGCCTTCCAGGCCGGCAGTCAGCCCGCCTTCTTCCGGCTTCGTGGAGACAGGTATAGCTTCGTGGTATGGCCAGGAGTTTCATGGACGCCCGACCTCCAGCCGGGAAATCTTCGACCAGAATGACCTGACCGCCGCCCATCCCACGCTTCCCTTCGGAACGATGGTGCTGGTTACCAATCTGGAAAACGGCCGCCAGGTTACGGTCCGGATAAATGACCGCGGACCTTTTGTCAAGGGACGTATCATAGACCTGTCTTACGCCGCGGCTCGACTGCTGGGCATGGTTGGCCCCGGTACAGCCCGGGTCAGACTTGAGGTCACCGGGTATGAACCGCCCGCGGTGGAACTTAGGTCGGGTGCTTATGTCCTCCAGGTTGGTTCTTTTGCGGTTGAGGAGAATGCCCGAAACCTTTTCCAGAAACTGCAGAAAGACTTCCCCGGCGTTTACCTTTCCTCGTTTCAAACCAGCGGCCGGATTTTTCACCGGGTCCGCCTCAGGGCAGCCACCGAGGCTGAGGCTAGACAGCTGGCCGAGAAGCTCACGGCTGCCGGTTATCCCGTTCTCCTTCTTCGCGAATAGTGCCAGCTTTGGTCTGCGCCGACCAGCTCCTGGGTCCGGTCAGTCCTGGATGATTACCACCACGGCCTGTTCTCCCTCTGGCACCCGGACTTCAACCTGACGGCCTTCAAACTGGCCCGCTTCCTTTCCGTTGATCAGTATCTGTCCCTTTTTCCTGGTTCCCAGGTTGAGGCTGATGGTGTTTTTCTTCAGGCTCTTGACCTCAAAAGAAATTTCCCGTGGCGTATAAAGGAAATGACGGAACACGGCCGGGGAGTCGGTCCTGAGTAACTCCCTTCCCTCTTCAATAAGTTTCACCCGTGATGGGGACAGTTCCACCTCGTAGTGGCGGCCGAGTATGGACATTCTCTTGAGCAGGCCCTTTGTTTCCGGCTTGAGCTGTCCGAACCTGAAACCATCCCACGGGGTTATATCCAGGTATTCTTCCACCCCGATAAGGGCAAAAAGTGGGCCCCAGCTCTGGTAACGCTGCCCCCCGGCTTCCCCGGTCCTGGAATCGAAGTTTTCCGGGCAGAGTTGATAATTCTTCCAGATCCGCAGGAACAGGTCGGTACTCTTGCGGGCGAAATCGGCAGCCACCAGGTCCAGGCCGTAAGACTTCAATCCCTGGTAGACCAGGTAATTGGTCGGCGGCCAGATTGTTCCCCGCCAGTATTGCTGGTCGGAGAAAGCCGGGTCATCTCTGGAGATGGTGGGCAGGACAAAATCGCCCCAGAACTCCTCGGGATTTAACAGGTGGCGGAGCATCTTCAGGGCCTGCTTCTCGTCGGGAATGCGGGCCACCAGCGGGAAAAAGTTGGAAGCTGCCTTCCTGCTGGAAAAACGACCATCCCAGTGGCGGTCGAAGTAAAAACCCTCCTTTTCGTTCCAGAGATGGAGGTTCATCAGCTTCTTGGTTTTTTCATACTCGTCCAGAAATTTTTTCCGGTCTTCATCCTTGCCGAGAAACTCGGCCAGCCGGGCCAGGCAGTAGGAATCAAGGGCATAGAGACTATTCAGGTCGACGCAGTTCATCTCCATCGTTCCGGTTCGGTCATTAAAACCGGCCTCGTCCCAGTTGGGGAGGTCGTCCTCGCCTGACTCCCACATGGCCCTTTGCTTCCCGCTGGCCTCCTTTTCCCACGGGGGCACCTCTCCGGCTACCAGGCCGGCATCACTTCCCCATTCCAGGAGGCCGTCGTTATTACCATCCCTTCTGGGGTGGCCACCGGGCATCGGCTCTGTCCAGAACTGGTGCCACTTCTTCAGGTAAGGGTAGGCAAACTGGATCAGCTCCCGGTCTCCGGTCCTCAGGAATAGTTTCAGCACGGCAAAAGACCCGACCGGCGGCTGGGAGCGGTCCGGAGTACCGTTGAAGCGACCGCGCCAGTTGGGAATGTTGCCGTTTGGATACTGGGTCTGGAGGACGGCCTTCACCACGTCGCTGGCCAGCTTCTGGCTCTCGACCGCTATTTCCAGGGAATTGAAAAAGGAATCCCATTCAAAGATGGTCCAGTGGTCGGCCTGACCGTCGGGTCGAGGAAATATCCAGCCCCGGCCGGCTGGAGTATAAAAACGATGATGCCCGTTCTGGTAAAGAGTCATCCAGAAGAGGTTGTTGGTGATGGCCTCGGCTGCTCCCTGATAGAGCCCGGTGACCTGGAGTCTCTTTTTATTGTAGGCCAGACGTTCCTCTTTGAGGATGTCATTAATGGCCCCGCCGCTCCTGAAGCGGTAAATCCGGTCGCTTATGGTCTCCAGACTTTCGCCGCTGCCGACCGCGAAGTGCAGTTCGGTTTCATCTTTGACCTTGAAGGTCACGTGAAGCTCGCTCCCAACCGGCTCCACTTTTTCCGGGGTCAGGCTCAACCAGCAGAGAAACTGCTCGTTTTTACGGGCGGCCGACTGCCCGTGGATGTAACTCGAGGCCGGGAGATAATAATAGCTTCCCTTGAAATCCCAGGGAAAATAAAAGACCAGGACCACCCGGTCTAGTATGGCCGGAAAACGGTAGCGGCCGACGACCGTCTGCTCGTCGCGCCGGCTCCATTCCACCAGCATGACATAATCGTCAAGGGTGGGCTTGAGAAAAATCGGGGTTTCCCTTCCCTTCTTAAACGGAAGTCGCAGGTCGAACTTCATCGAGGCATAGAGGCCGTCGGGAGAATGGGGACCCACCTCGGAAACCAGATAGAAGAAGTCGTGAAACTCGGCCAGTTTGTCCTGGCGATAAACCCTGGGGGCAAAGGCAAAGCCGGATGACGGGCTGGTCACGACCACCAGGCCCGGCCAGGCCCTGGGGTCCAGGGCTCCGATGAAGGTATTTTTCCAGGGGTAATAAATTTCTCCGCTGAGCGACAGGACGGTCAGCAGGCTGGCTGCCGAAATCAGCAGCCAGAGCAACTTGGGATTCTTCATAACTAAAATTTAATTCAAATTATCGATATAATCAACCGGCTTGAAGCTGCCGGTCAACCAGACCTCGGAAATCTAACCGGGCCGGGTGGTTTATCGGAATTACCGGAGGCGTTATTTCACTTTAAATTTTTCCTGGGCTGGATATAATCAATTAATAGTAGAAAGGAGGGACAATGGATTTCCTGAGGTACTTCCGTTCGCGTCAGGGTGAGATGGTCAGGCTGCTGAAAAACCTGGTCCAGCTGGAATCTCCGACCTCCGAGAAAAAAGCCGTTGATAGATGCTGCGCCGAAGTCCTGAAACATCTGGCCGGCCTGGGAGGCCTGGTCAAAAAATTTCCACAGAAGGAAATAGGCGACCTCCATCTGGTCGAATTCGGCTGGCCCGGGACCAAAACCTCCGGAGGTCCGATCCTGATTCTGACCCACATCGATACCGTCTGGCCGCTGGGCACCATCGACAGGATGCCCTTCTATCTGGCCGGTGACAAGGTTTTCGGACCTGGGGCTCTGGACATGAAGGCCGGTATGGTCATGGCGGTTTTCGCCCTGGGAGCTATCAGCAACCTGGGAGTCAGGCCCCGCCGCAAGATCTGGCTGTTTATAAATTCAGCCGAGGAAACGGGAAACGAGGAAAGCCATCGCCAGATTGCCGCCCTGGCCAGGAAGGCCGGCCTGGTACTCTGTCTGGAACCTGGCCTGCCCGGAGGAACGATAAAAGTCCAGAGGAAAGGTCGGGTGGTGGTCAGGATAGATTGCAGCGGGCGCCAGGCCCATGCCAGCACTCCGGATAAAGGTGTGAATGCCATTGAAGAGTTGATGGCCCAACTGCCAAAACTGAAAAAATTGAAGATAAAAGACCTGAGCCTGAATATCGGGCTGATTGGGGGCGGAGAGAAAGCCAACGTGGTTCCGGAAAAAGCCTGGGCCATCTGCGACCTGCGCTTCTGGACCTCCCAGGACCTGAACACTCTGAAATCATACCTGCGCGAGCTACGGCCAGTCCTGAAAGGGGCCCGGGTCAAGGCCAGCCTGCAGAGCTTCACTCCCCCGATGGAATTTAGCCCGGCTTCACGTCTTTTATTTAATAGAGCGCGCGAGATCGCCTCTTCGCTGGGGATGGACCTTGTTCCGGGACGCAGCGGGGGCGGCTCGGACGCCTCAATCGCTTCTCACCTGGGTCTGCCGTGTCTGGACGGGCTCGGGCCCGAGGGCGAGGGCATGCATGCCCCTCACGAGCATCTCCTTCTGCCGACCATGATCCAGCGAACGGCTCTTCTCACCAAGCTTCTCCTGGAGCTGTAAAGATTGACTTTCTCATCCAATTTAGGTTAATTATTTGGTAGGAATGACTAATTTCAAGGAGGAATAATATGATAAAAAAGTATTATCTCTTATCACCCGGCCCCACTCCAGTTCCGGAATCGGTTCTGTCGGTGGCCGCCGAGCCCATCATCCATCACCGCACCCCTGAATTTTCCAAGATCTTCATGGAGGTGACCGAGGGTCTGAAATACGTCTTCGGGACCAAGGAAGATGTCTACATCCTGGCCGCTTCCGGGACCGGAGCCATGGAAACGGCAGTTATAAATACCCTGTCACCAGGAGACAAGGTTATCACCATCAACGGTGGTAAGTTCGGCGAAAGATGGGGCAACATCTGCCGGGCTTTTGGACTGGACACTAAAGAGATCGTCCTCCCCTGGGGTGAAGATTTCAGCCCGGAACAGCTGGCTGAAGAAATAAAAAAGAATCCCGGGGTGAAAGCCGTTTTCACCACCCTGTCAGAAACCTCCACCGGTGCCATCTTTGATATCAAAGGCTTTGGCGAAGTGGTGGCCGCCACCGAGGCCATCCTGGTGGTGGATGGCATTTCCGGCCTGGGAGCCACTGCCTGCTACATGGACGACTGGAAGATTGATGTCCTGGTTACCGGTTCCCAGAAATCGTTCATGATTCCGCCCGGCCTGGCCTACCTCGCCTTCAGCCCCAAGGCCTGGAAGCTGGTGGAAACCTCCAAGCTGCCCAAGTTTTATTTTGATATCAAGAAGTACCGGAAGAACCTGGAAAAGCAGACCACCCCCTGGACTCCGGCCGTTTCTCTGATCATCCAGCAGAAAAAGGCCCTGGATATCATCAGGAACATGGGGCTGGATAACCTGCTCAGGCACCATCAGATTCTGGGTGAGGCCACCAGGGCCGCGGTCAAGGCCATCGGCCTTGAACTTCTGGCTAAAAAACCCGGGAACATCCTGACCGCGGTCAAGACCCCGGCCGGGGTTGACGGCAACAAGCTGGTCAAGACAATGCAGAGTAAATACATGGCTTACATATCCAACGCCCAGGAGCCACACAAGGGCGAATTCTTCCGCATTGCCCACCTGGGTTACATGGGTGGCTTCGACATCATCACCGCCCTGTCCGCTCTGGAAATGACTCTCCTGGACTTGGGCTACGATAAGTTCCAGGCGGGAGCCTCGGTGGCCGCCGCCCAGAAGATTTTAAGGGAGGGATGGCAATGACAAAAATATTAGTGGCCGACACCCTGGATAAAGAGGCCGTGGCCGAGCTGCAGAAGGTCCCCGGTTTTGAGGTGACAGTTAAGACCGGGCTGAGCGAGACGGAACTGGTTCAGATCATCCCGGAATTTGAGGTGGCCGTGGTTCGCAGCGCCACCAAAATAACCAGGCCGGTCATAGAGGCCGGAAAGAATTTGAAATTGCTCATCAGGGCCGGTATCGGTCTGGACAATATAGACGTGGCCGCGGCCAAAGAAAAGGGAATAGAAGTGGCCAATACTCCGGCCGCCACCTCCATCTCCGTGGCCGAACATACCCTGGGCCTGATGCTGGGAGCAGTCCGTCATCACGGTCCGGCCAACCTGACCATGAAACAGCACAAGTGGGAGAAGAAGGCCTTTACCGGGACCGAACTTTACGGAAAAACCCTAGGCATCATCGGCTTCGGCCGTATAGGGAAAGAAGTGGCCAGAAGAGCCCTGGCCTTCGGCATGACTGTCCTGGCTTACGACGTGATCCAGATAGCCACCGACCTGCCCGTTAAACAGGTCAGCCTGGAAGAGCTTATCAAGCAGGCCGACATCATCACCCTGCATGTGCCCAAGACCCAGAAACCGATTCTGGGTGAGGCCGAGTTTGCCATGATGAAAGACGGGGTGGTCATTGTCAACGTGGCCCGTGGCGGTGTCGTTGATGAAAAAGCGCTGCTCCAGGCCCTGAACTCCGGCAAGGTTAAAGCCGCGGCCCTGGATGTTTTTGAAAAAGAACCGCCCGAGGATTTTTCTCTGATCGACCATCCCCGGGTAACGGCCACGCCCCATCTGGGAGCAGCGGCCGAGGAAGGCCAGAAAAGAGCTGGGATGGAAGTGGTCAGAATCCTGAAAGAAAAATTCGCCAAGAGCTGAACCGCGAAGTTCCGCCCGCTGTTGTGGCCTCTTCCCTAATCCTAGGATAGGCGTAGAATATAACTGGAAAGCAGACACATGGTATACCTTGATAATAACGCCACCACTCCCCTCGACCCCCAGGTGGCCGAAAAAATGGCCTGGTTTATCCGGGAGCATTTCGGCAATCCCTCTTCGCTCTATCCGATCGGGCGCCAGGTAAAAGAACTTCTGACCGAGGCCCGGGAACAGGTGGCCGCAGCCCTCGGGGCTCACCGTAGCGAGATAATTTTTACCGGTTCCGGAACCGAAGCCGACAATTTTGCCATCATCGGGGTCCTGGAAGCCCGGCCCGAGAAAAAGCAGTTCATAACTTCTGCTATAGAACACCCGGCGGTCCTGGAGACGGCTCGATACCTGGAGAAAAAGGGTTACCTCGTGCATTACCTCCCGGTTGACCGTTTTGGGCTGGTGGACCTCAATTATCTGGAGTCCGTTATCTCGGAGGAAACAGCCCTGGTCTCGGTGATGATGGCCAATAACGAGATCGGTACCATCCAACCCCTGGAAGAAATAATCCGGCTGGCCCGGCGTTATGGAGTTCCGGTTCATACCGATGCCGTACAGGCTTTTGGCAAGATGGAGCTCAACGTCAGGAAACTGGGAGTGGACCTGCTGACCGTATCCTCCCACAAAATTTACGGACCCAAGGGGGTCGGGGCTCTCTATATAAAAAAGGGAACGCCAATTCTGCCGTTTATCCACGGCGGGCACCAGGAATTCGGTCTCAGAGCAGGCACGGAGAATACGGCCGGGATTGTGGGCTTCGGCGAGGCGGCCCGTATCCTTCAGGAAAGGTGGAAGAAGGATAAGGACAGGCTGGAAAAGCTGGCCGATAAGTTAAAAGCCGGTCTGGAAGAGAAAATCCCCAACATAGTGTTCAACGGGCATCCGGAAAAACGGATAAAATCGACCATAAATTTTGCCTATCCCGGGCTGGAAGCTGAAGCCATTCTCCTGGCCCTGGCCACCAAAGAGATTTATGTTTCCACCGGCTCGGCCTGCAGCGAGGAATCGGAAGAAGCTTCGCACGTCCTCCTGGCCATAGGCTTGAAGCCGGAGATTGCCAGGTCAGCCATCAGGATGTCGCTGGGTCGGTTCAACACCGACCAGGATGTGGAGCTGGTGCTCAAGGAGATGCCGGAAATAGTTGCCCGGCTGAGAGCCATCTCTCCTTTTCAACCTGAAGTCTGACCCGAGATACTTATTACCTGGACTGTGAAGATGCTTATCATCATAGGCGAACTCTTAAATTCCAGCCGCCGGCCGGTGGAGGAGGCCTTTCTCCAGAAGGATGAGGGTTATCTGGTTGGACTGGCGGCGGAACAGGAAAGGGCCGGGTGTTCCTATCTGGACCTCAATGCTTCTACTCTGCTGGACCGGGAGTCGGAGATACTCACCTGGATCATTCCCATCCTTCAGGATAGGACTTCACTGCCAATTTCCATAGACAGCACCAGCCCGGCTGCCCTGGAGGCCGGGCTAAGAGTTCATCGTGGCCGGGCCTTATTGAACTCTCTTCCCGGCAGGCAACGCGAGCTGGAGGAGATAATTCCGCTAATCTGTGATTACCGGCCCCAGGTCATTGTTTCCTGCCTTGACGATGGCGGCTTCCCGGAAACACCGGACCAGATGGTCAGACTGGCCGATAAGATTCTCAACCGGCTTTTGAGCCAGACCTCACTCAGTAAGGACGATATCTTCCTGGACCTGCTGGCCAGGCCTCTGGCTGTAAGACCCGAGGCCGGGCGCCTCTTCCTCGAAAGCCTGCTCCTGGCCAGAAAAGAATTCCCGGGTATAAAGACCCTGGCCGGGTTGAGCAACATATCTTATGGTTTGCCCAGGAGGCGGGTGGTCAACCTGACTTTTCTCAGCAACCTCATCGGGCATGGCCTGGACGCGGTGATTGCCGACCCGCTGCACCCGGATTTCCAGGCCACGGTCGTGGTCAGCGAGTTCCTGAATAACCGGCCCGGGGCCAGGGAAAGGTTTCTGACCTGGGCCCGGTCAGGCCAGAAAGAAGACTGAAGTCCTATGATTTTTCCCTGAGCTGTCTCAGGTAAATTTCCCTTACCCGGAGAAAAAAATCTTGATATTCCTGATGCCTGAAATCGGGGTAAGTCCAGTCCAGGAGCCTGACCCCCTTCCTGGTAAACAGCAATTCCAGGTGGGCGTATATACCCTGACCGATCGGGATACGGTGTGAAAAATCCTTGGCCGTGGCCATAACCAGGGCGGAAGCACTCAGGTAACCGGGGTCGAGGTTGACCGGCCTGGCCGGTTCCTGAAACCGCAGCCTGAAACTGTCTTCCAGCTGGTTGGTCCAGACCTTGATCCCGGCCAGCTCCTCGGGTTGTATCAGCCGGGCAAAGCTGACAAAGGCCCGGTTCAGACCCGTCCCCATCTGGGGTTGATAGTAATCGGTATAGGTAAAAGGAAACGAGGGACTGGCCAGGTCGACCGGGCCGAACCTTTCGGACAGGTTGGCTTCAGCCTGCTTCCGGATTTCTTCCCCGGGAAAAATTATTCCACAGACCAACTTGACCGGTTTGTAGGGCTTGATTTCAGCCATGTCTTTCCACTCGCTAAATTAGAGCAACCGGAATAAATTTGCAAGGGCCTGGCCTTGAGGAGCTTTCAAAACCACAGCCCGGTTGAGGCCGGCGGATTGATTTAGGTGGTCATTTTGATATAATTCTTCCATTATGAAATGGGTCTATATAGAGGATATAAGCCAGCACAACGGACAGGAAGTTGAAATTCGCGGCTGGGTTTACAATAAAAGGTCCAGCGGCAAGGTGCGCTTCCTGCTGGTCCGCGACGGCACCGGGATTATCCAGGGAACGGTCTTTCACCCCGACAAGGATTTCCCGCTGTTCAAAGTCTTTGACGACTTGACGCAGGAGTCTTCAGTCATCGTCAGGGGTAAAGTCAGGGAGGACCGGCGGGCCCCCGGCGGCTACGAGCTGGAGATATCCGACATTGAAGTAATCCAGATTGCCAGGGACTATCCCATCACTCCCAAGGAACATTCGGTTCCATTCCTGATGGAGCACCGCCACCTCTGGCTCCGCTCCCAGAAGCAGCACGCCATCCTCCAGGTCAGGGCGGAAACGGTCAGGGCTATCCGTGATTTTTTTGATGGCCGGGGCTTCAGGTTGATGGACACCCCCATCCTGACTCCCAGCGCCTGCGAGGGAACCACCACCCTGTTTGAAACCCAGTACTTTGACCAGAAAGCTTACCTCAGCCAGAGCGGCCAGCTCTACAACGAGGCCACGGCCGCGGCCTTCGGCAAGGTCTACTGTTTCGGGCCAACTTTCCGGGCCGAAAAATCAAAAACACGGCGACACCTGATCGAGTTCTGGATGGTAGAACCGGAGGTGGCCTTTGCCACTCTGGAAGATATTATCGAGCTGGGCCAGGACCTTATCCTGTTCATCCTGGAAAGGGTCCTGGAAAGAAGGAAAAGGGACCTGGAAGTCCTGGAGAGGGATACTGCTCCGCTGGAGAGAATAACCAAGCCCTTCCCCCGACTTACCTACGACGAGGCGGTAAAACAGCTGGTGGAACACGGCTCCAAAATGGTCTACGGCGACGATTTCGGGGCCCCGGAAGAAACAATCCTTTCCCAGATTTATGACCGCCCGGTCTGCGTCACCCACTTTCCGGCCAAGATCAAGGCCTTCTACATGCAGCCTGACCCCCAGCGACCCGACCTGGCTTTGGGTGTTGATTTCATGGCATCTGAAGGTTACGGGGAGATCATCGGCGGTGGCCAGAGGATTCATGACCTGGAGCTCCTGGAAAGGAGAATCAAGGAGTTCAACCTGCCCGAGGAAGCCTATAAATGGTACGTTGACCTGCGGCGCTACGGAACCTTCCCCCACTCCGGCTTCGGGCTCGGGCTGGAAAGGACTGTGGCCTGGATATGCAAGTTGCCTCATATCAGGGAAACCATTCCCTTCCCCAGGCTGCTTTACAGAATTTATCCCTGAAATTCGGTTTGATGCCAAAAGTTTCGCTGGTCACCCTCGGTTGTGCCAAGAATCTGGTCGACTCCGAGGTCATGCTGGCCAGGCTGGATTCCAGGGGTTACAGTTTCACCGCTGACCTCTCTCAGGCCGATATCCTGGTCATCAATACCTGCGGCTTTATCGGACCGGCCAGGGAAGAAGCTCACAGGACAATTGACCAGGGGTTGAGCTGGAAGCAGGCCAGGCCCGGAAGACTGCTGGTGGTGGTCGGCTGCTACCCGGAAAGATTCCCCGATTACCTGAAAGCCCGCTATCCCCAGGTTGATGTCTGGAGCGGGGTCAGGGCCTTCGACCGGATAGACGAGATAATCGAAAAGAAGAAAGATGTGTCCCGAGCCGGTACCTTTCTTCTGGACCACCGGACGCCGCGGGTGATCTCCACCGGTCCTCACTGGGCCTACGTTAAAATCTCGGAAGGTTGCTCCCATCGTTGCTCTTTCTGCAGCATTCCCCTGATCAAGGGGCCCTATAAATCGAGAACTGTGGAATCGGTGGTAAGAGAGGTGAAGAACCTGGCCGACCTGGGTATCAGGGAAATTAACCTTATTTCCCACGATACCACCTATTTCGGGCGCGATAGAAAAGGGCCGGGCCTGACCGTTTTGCTATCAAGACTGCTGTCGATAAAAGGAATAGAGTGGATCAGGTTGCTTTACGGCTATCCTGAAGAAGTGGATGATAGCCTGCTGGAGGTGATGCTGGAACCCAAGATGTGTCGTTACCTCGACCTGCCCTTCCAGCATGCTTCCAATTCCATCCTGAAGAGGATGGGCCGCGGGCTCGGCGGAGCCAGGGCCTTAAGGCTGCTGGACAGAATCAGAGAAAAGGTGCCGGGAGTGGCTATCCGGAGTTCTTTGATTGTGGGCTTTCCCGGCGAAGGACGGAAAGAATTCAGGGAACTACGGTCTTTTGTGGCTCGGGCTAGGTTTGAGCACCTGGGGGTTTTCTGCTACTCGCCGGAGCCCGGAACGGTGGCGGCCGGACTGGGCGACACCGTTCCCGAGGCTGAAAAGAAAAAAAGGCAGCAGGAAGTCATGTGGCAGCAGAGGGAGATTTCCCGCCAATTCTACGCAAACTTTCGCGGACAAACCCTGGAAGTAATCGTCGACGGTTCAGAAGCCCGGAAGCCCGGTTATCTGGCTACCCGGGCCAGGTTCCAGGCCCCCGAGGTTGACGGTCAGGTTCTGGTCGAACCGGCCCCCGGATTGAAGGGAAAAGACCTGCCGGCTTTCCTGAAAGTCCGGGTAAAACGCTCTCTGGATTACGACCTGATAGGACGGGTGACTGATGATTAAACTGGCCAAGATAATTTCTACGTTTTTTGGCATAGGTCTATTTCCTTTGGCTCCGGGAACCCTGGCCAGCCTGGCCATGGTGGTCCTTTACAAGTATTATCTATATCGCCTGGCATGGCCTCTTTATCTGGCCGTCCTGTTCCTGCTGATTGCTGCTGGAGTTTATTTTTCTTCGATTTATGCCCGGAGCCTCAACCTGAAAGACCCGGGCAAGGTGGTCATCGACGAGGTGGCCGGCCAGCTTCTGGCTGTCTTCCTGCTGAGGCCGGACTGGGTCGTTCTGGCCCCGGCCTTTATACTTTTCCGCTTTCTCGATATCATAAAACCCATGGGGGTGAAGAAGCTGGAAACCCTTCCGTCCGGCTGGGGCATAATGGCCGATGACCTGGGCACCGGGTTGGTCGTTAACATTCTGCTTCAGCTGACGATACTTATTTTCGGGCTGTAGCATTATGGAACGCGATCAGAAGACCATCGAGTTCATAGCCGTCGGCAGCGAGCTGCTGACACCTCATTTTCAGGAAACCAACTCTCTTTTCATTTCCGAAAAGCTCCAGGAACTAGGCTGGACATTAGCCTTCAAGACCGTGGTCAGCGACCGGCTGGAGGACCTGAAACAGGTCCTTAAAATTGCCTGGAGACGCAGCTGGCTGATCCTGGTCTGCGGCGGCCTGGGACCTACCGATGACGACCGCACCCGGCAGGCGGTGGCCGAGATGCTGGGAGCCCGGCTGGTCTTTCGGCGGGATATCCTGGATAAGATCAGGCTCAGGTTTGAAAGTCGTGGCTTGAAGATGCCCTCTTCCAACCGCCGCCAGGCCTACGTGATAGAGGGAGCCGAGGTCCTGGGAAATCCACACGGAACGGCTCCAGGGTTGTGGCTGGAGAAAAAAAGCCGGATCATGGTTCTTCTGCCAGGTCCACCTTCTGAATTAAAACCCATGTTCGAGAACCTGGTGTTGCCGCGGCTCAAACAGTTCGGAGAAGTCAGGGTACTTAGGTCAGTGATCAGGATAACCGGGGCCGGAGAATCCATGGTCGAAGATCTGATCAGGCCCGTTTATAAAAGTCTGCCTTCCGACCTTCAACTGATCACCCTGGCCTCACCCGGTGACGTTCAGATCAGGCTGGAAATGCCGGTTAGAAGCGGCCGACCGGGAGCTGATGAAAAAGCTTTCAACCGGGTAAAGGCCAGAATAGTCCGGCTTCTGGGCAACCTGGTCTATTCGGATGAAGGCAAATCCCTGGAACAGGTAATCGGGGAGAAACTCCGGGCGGCCGGCTGGACCCTGGCCTGTGCCGAGTCCTGCAGCGGGGGCCTGCTGGCCAACCGGATTACCAATATTCCTGGCAGTTCGGATTATTTTCTGGAAGGAATCGTGACCTACAGCAACCGCAGCAAGAACCTGGAACTGGGAGTACCGGAGGAGCTTATAGCTGTAAAAGGAGCGGTCAGCGAAGAGGTGGCCCTGGCCATGGCCGAGGGCCTGCGAAAAAAATCCGGGGCTGATTTCGCC
Source organism: Candidatus Saccharicenans subterraneus (assembly GCA_003426165.1). Classification (GTDB taxonomy): domain Bacteria; phylum Acidobacteriota; class Aminicenantia; order Aminicenantales; family Saccharicenantaceae; genus Saccharicenans; species Saccharicenans subterraneus. The sequence continues at coordinate 121,689 of QUAH01000005.1, read as the reverse complement.
CTATCCACCACCGGAATTGCCGGGCCAGGCGGTGGCAGCCAGGCCAAGCCCGTCGGGCTGGTTTATGTGGGACTGGCCTTTCCTGGCGGCTCGACCGTTACCAGGAATCTTTTTCGCGGCAGCCGGGAACAGATCAAATTTCAGGCTACTCAAAAAGCCCTGGATATGTTAAGGTTAAAATTGATAGAGATGTCAAAAGAGGCAGGACCTGAATGAGAACCTTCATCGCCATCGACCTCAGTCAGGAAATTAAGAACAGGTTGACCGCGGCCGTAAAGCAGCTCAAGCCCCTGGCCACGGGCATTAAGTGGGTGGCTCCAGAAAACTATCACCTGACCCTTAAGTTTATGGGAGAGGTGGCCGAATCGAGGATTGAAGACATCAAGGCTATCCTGGACAATCTGTCCGGGAAATACCAGAAGTTCAACCTCGTGGCCAGAGGCACGGGAAGCTTTCCGCCCGGACAGAGCCGGATGAGGGTGATCTGGGTCGGGCTTGAAGCCGGGCCTGAACTTTTTTCCATTCAAGCCGAACTGGAAGAGGCGCTGAGTCAGCAGGGGTTTGAAAAGGAAGAACGGCCCTTCTCCCCTCACCTGACGATCGGCCGGGCCAGGGAACCCCAGAGACAGGACCGGCTTAAGGCAGAACTGGACCGGCTCGGCCAGCAAGAATTCGGGAGCATGGAGGTTAAGGAAATCGAGCTTTTCCAGAGTATTCTGCGCCCTGAGGGTCCGGAGTACAGAATTATCAGTCGCCATTACCTGAAATGAAAATACTTCTGGTCGTAGCTTCATATTTCCTGGGTGCCTTTCCCACCGGCTTCCTGCTGGTCAGGCTGTCCTCCAGAAAAGATATCAGGAAAATCGGCAGCGGTTCGACCGGGGCCACCAACGTCCTTCGCTACGGCGGCTGGAAGATGGCCATTCCGGTGATGGTCATCGATTTACTAAAGGGTTTTCTGCCGGCTTTCCTGGCAGTGAGCCTTTTGGCCGACCGCAGGCTGGCCGTCTGGGCCCTGCTGGCCGCGGTTATCGGCCACTGTTATCCGATTTATCTGGGATTCCGGGGAGGCAAAGGAGTGGCCACCACCGTCGGGGGCTTCCTGTACCTGGCTCCCCTGCCACTTGTCATCAGTCTTGGCCTAACCCTCTTGATGCTTCTGTTTTTCAGGTACGTTTCCCTGGCCACCCTGACCGGCCTTCTGGCTCTACCCCTTCTGGTCCTCTTGCTGACAAAGGATTATTTTCTTTTCTGGACGGGCTGGATTTTTTTCCTGGTGATATTATTCAGGCATAGAGAAAACATAAAGAGGTTGCTGGCGGGAACAGAAAGAAAATTTGGAGAAAAATTGAATGGTTAAATTTGCCGTCATCGGGGCTGGAAGCTGGGGTTCAGCCATGGCCTACTATCTCGGCCGGCTGGGCTTTCCCACCAAACTCTGGGTCCGCGAGGAAGAAGTCCTGGCCGACCTGGTTCAAACCAGGGTCAACCACACCTTTCTGCCGGGTTACGAGTTTCCCGTCACGGTCAGTTTTCACAAGACCATAGCCGAAGCGCTGGAAGGGAGCGAGGTGGTCTTTGTAGCCGTGCCCTCGCAGTTCTGTCGCCAGGTCTACCAGAGAATGGATGAACACCTGAAAAAGGGACAGCTGATAGTCAGCCTGACCAAAGGCCTGGAACAGAAGACTTTCAAAACCATGACCGAGGTCATGGAAGAGGTCTTCGATTCTGGCCGGAAGTTGAAGCTGGCCGTCCTCTCCGGGCCGAGTTTTGCCCGCGAGGTGGCCGCCGGTCATCCCACGGCCCTGGTCCTGGCCGGCCGGGACCAGATAATGATAAGAGAACTTCAGGAAACTATTTCCAGCCGGCAGCTCCGGATTTACACCTCGACCGATATCACCGGCGTGGAACTGGGCGGGGCGGTCAAGAATGTCATGGCCATTGCCGCCGGAATTTCTGTCGGGCTGGGCTACGGCAACAACTCCCGGGCTACCCTCATCACCCGCGGCCTGGTGGAAATGACCAGGCTGGGGCTGGCCCTGGGAGCCAGGAAGGAAACCTTCTACGGGCTGGCCGGCCTGGGCGACCTGGTCCTGACCTGTACCAGCGAAATGAGCCGGAATTACCGGGTCGGGCTGGAACTTTCGAGGGGTAAATCCCTGAAACAGATTCTCTCCGAGATGAAAATGGTGGCCGAGGGTGTCAGGAATACCCTGACCGTGCATAAGCTGGCCCATCATAAAAAAATAGAAATGCCCATCTGCCAGCAGGTCTACGAGGTCCTCTACCTGGGCAAGCCGGCTCACAAGGCCCTGGAGGAACTGATGTCCCGGAGCCTGAAGGAAGAAAAGGTATAAATACATTAATGAAAATAGAAGGCAGGAGGAAAAAATGAAAAGGCAAAAGGCGCAAACGCTGCTGGTGCTATTATTACTCCTGGCCCTGGCCACCTGCGCTTCCACCCAGAGCAAGCTGGAAAAAGCCAGGGCCAACGACCCCCAGTACCAGTACAACCTGGGTTTGTTTTACCTGAACAACAACAACCTTGATGAAGCCATCAAGTATTTTAATAAGAGCCTGTCCCTCAATCCCAAGAACCACCTGGCCTGGAACGCCCTGGGTCTGACCCAGTCGATGAAGGGCAACTTCGAGGCTTCCATCCAGGCTTTCAAGAAAGCCCTGGAAGCCAACCCCCAGTTCACCGAAGCCCACAACAACCTCGGTACCATCTACTTCGAGCTTGGCCAGTATGACCGGGCCGAGGCCGAGTACCGCCAGGCCCTGCTCGACCCCAATTACCCGACCCGGGAACTGCCCTTTTACAACCTGGCCCGGATGTACTTTGTCCAGGAAAAATACGATGAGGCCTACGATAACGTGCAGAAGGCCATCCAGGTCAAGAATCGCTTTGCCATGGCCCACAACCTGCGGGGCCTGATTCTGGAGAAGACCGGAGACCTGGACGAGGCGGTGCTGGCCTTCGAGCAGGCAGCCAAGATCGTTCCCGATGATACGACCTTTCTTTTTAACCTGGCCCGGGCCCAGTACAATGCCGGGCTGTACCGCTCGGCCAAGGAAAACTTTGAAAAGCTCTATCCAAAACTGGTTGCTCAGGAAGACCGGGAAACTGTCAGGAAGTACTTAGAAGAATTAAAGAAACTGGTCAAGGACTGAGGCCAGCTCCGGTTCCCGAACCCGGTCCGGCTTTTTCAGGTTCCTTCCTGCCAGGCTTTGAGATATTTTTTCTGTTCAGCCGTCAGGCGGTCGATCTTTATGCCCATCGATTCCAGTTTTAACCGGGCGATTTCCCGGTCAATGTTTTCGGGGACCGGATAGACGCGCTTTTGCAGTTCGCGGCCGTGCTGCTTCAGGTAGAGAACGCTCAGGGCCTGGTTGGCAAAGCTCATGTCCATGACCATGGCCGGGTGCCCCTCGGCCGCCGACAGGTTAATCAGCCGGCCCTCGGCCAGGACAAACAGGCGCTTGCCTCCAGCCAGACGATATTCTTCGACGAATGGCCGCAGCGGCCGGCGACTTCTGGCCAGCGACTTCAGGGCCGGCAGGTCAATTTCCACGTTGAAATGGCCGGCGTTGGCGATGATGGCTCCGTCCTTCATCTTCCGGAAATGCTCGGCCCGGATGACATTCTTGTTTCCGGTAACGGTAATAAAAACATCTGCCTCCCCTGCTGCTTCCAGAAGAGTTTTGACCTGGAAGCCGTCCATCAGCGCCTCCAGGGCTTTCAAGGGGTCGACCTCGCAGACAATGACCCTGGCCCCGGCTCCCCGGGCCCTGGTGGCCACGCCCTTCCCGCACCAGCCATAACCGCAGACGACCACGGTCAGGCCGGCCAGGAGAATATTTGTGCAGCGCAGGATGCCGTCGATGGTGCTCTGGCCGGTGCCGTAACGGTTATCAAACAGGTGCTTGGTCAGGGCATCGTTAACGGCAATGATCGGATAGCCCAGGACTCCGTTCTCAGCCATGCTGCGCAGCCTGATAACCCCGGTGGTGGTTTCTTCCGTTCCGCCGATGATTTCCTTTAGCCAGCCGGGCTTTTTCTGATGCAGGGTTGACACCAGGTCGGCTCCGTCATCCATGGTGACCTGGGGTCGGTGAGCCAGGGTTTTTTCCAGGTGCCGGTAATAGCTCTTCTGGTCCTCACCCTTGATGGCAAAGACCGGAATTTTTTCGAACCTGACCAGGGCCGCGGCCACCTCGTCCTGGGTGCTGAGAGGGTTGGAGGCAGCCAGCCTGACTTCGGCCCCGCCCGCCTTCAGGGTCATCACCAGGTTGGCGGTCTCAGAAGTAACGTGCAGGCAGGCGGCCAGGCGCAAACCGGCCAGGGGTTTTTCCTTCTGCCATTTTTCCCTGATTTTATTCAGGACGGGCATAGACCGGGCGGCCCACTCGATCCGGCGCAAGCCGTCTTCGGCCAGTCTTAAATCCTTGACTTCGTATTCCATGTTATCCTCTCTCCCGGGCTTGATTGGTAGCCATTTTTAACATAAACCGGGCAGGTTTGCAACCCGGTCGGTTTAACTTTTGGGACATTTGTGATATTTATAGTCTGATTGTTTCCAGTGCCAGATGAAAAAACTGACAGGAAAAGAAGTTAAAAGGTCAGGGCGGGCCAGCCTGGTCCTGCTGGCAGTTCTTGTCCTGCAGGGTGGGCTCTGGTCGGTTCAGGCCCCGGCCCAGAATTTCAACCCGGTCAGCTTCAAACTGAAAAACGGCCTGACGGTCATCGTGGTCGAAGATTCTTCCCTGCCGGTGATCACCGCCGTCATGGCCTACCGGGTCGGTTCGGTCAATGACCCCGAGGGAAAGGATGGGCTGGCTTACCTGATGCAGAACCTGATGTTCCAGGGTTCGGAAAACGTCGGGCCCCTGCAGCATCTCAACTATGTGCAAAATGTCGGGGGCGAGCTGAACGCCGCCACCACCTTTGACAAGACTTTTTTTTATGAAACAGTCCCGGCCAACCAGCTGGGACTGGTCCTCTGGCTGGAAGCGGACCGCATGCATTTTCTTCAGGTTACCGAGGCCGTCCTGGCCAGGGAAAAGGAAAACCTGATTCGCAATGAAAATCAGCGTTATTTGCAGGAACCCTTCAGCCGTTATTTTTTCCTGATAGACCAGATCATGTTTCCCGATTTTCGCTACGGGCATTCTCTGACCGGCACGCCAGAATCGATCAGGGGAATCAGCCTGGAAGACGTCATCCGCTTTTACCGGAAATATTATGTTCCCAACAATGCCGTCCTCTGCCTGAGCGGTGACCTGAAGGTGGCCAGGGCCAGGGAGCTGGTCAACCGCTATTTTGAAACGATTCCTCGAGGAGAGGAGCCGGAACCATACCCTCAACCCGAATTCATTCCCTCGCTCTCGGCCCGGGATCAGGTTATGGTTGACCCGATGGTTTCCTCCCCGGCCCTGCAATTCGGGGTCAGGCTGGAGAACCTGCGTCCGGAGGACAACCTGGTCCTGAGGCTGATGGAGCAGGTGCTGGTCCAGGGGGGAACCAGCCGCCTGGTCAACCGGCTGGTCAAGAAAGAACGCCTGGCCCTTTTCCTGAGCGGAGGACTGGAAGAAAGGGGCCAGTTTCAATCGCTGAAAATTTTCGTGCTGTCCAATACCCAGATCATGGTGGAGCGGGCCAAGAGAGTCCTGGCCGATGAACTGAACCGGCTGAAGACCGAGATGATGCCCGAGAGGGAATTCCTCAAGGCCAAGAACATTCATAAATTCAACTACCTGAACCAGATGACCGGCAATAACCTGTCGCGGGCCCTGGCCCTGTCCGACCTCTACCTAAAGGAAGGCCGGGTGCCGGATATTGCCGGGGAGCTCGACCGGCTGGAAAAACTGACTCCCTATTCCATCCTGGCCCTGGCCAGGCGGCAGATCAGGGAGGAACGGTTCTGTTTCCTGACCATTCTACCCAGGTATTAAATATGAAAGGTTGTTCATATAATTTCTGGCCGCGGCTGGTGGCCGCCCTGCTGGCGGTCCTGTGCCTGGCCGGGCCGCTACCAGCCCAGGAGAAATTCAGACGAAATCCTCCCTATCCCGACCCCCTGCCCTCCCTGGTTCTGCCTCCGGTGGAATCCGAGGTCATAGGCAATGGCCTGAAACTTATGGTGATTTCCAGGAACAATAACCGTCTGTTCAACCTCCAGGTTCTGATTCGGGCCGGAGAGAGTGATTCTCCGGCTGAGCTGCCCGGGCTGGCCACGGCCACCGCCCGAATGATGCTGCGGGGAACGGCCAGCATCAACCCGGCCGAGGTTGAAGAAAGACTGGCCTTTCTGGGAATAGAATACTCAATTGAAGTTCAGGCTGACTATAGTATTTTCTCCTTTTCTTTTCTCGACGAGAACCTGGAGGAGGCCCTGGGTTTAATCAGCCTGTTTTTTGTCGAACCCTCCTTCCCGGCCCTGGAACTCTCGGCCGTCAAGCGCGAACTTTACTACCAGCTGCTGCGCCGGAACCAGGACCCGGAAAATGCGGGTTACGATTTTTTTCTGAAAAGAATATTTGCCGGCTCGGGCTACAACCCGGGAATCCTGGAAGCCGAGACTATTAAGAATATCTCCACCCGCGAGGTGGCCCAGTTTCACCAGCGTTTTCTCCGTCCGAATAATTCCATTATCATTTTCAATGGTCAGGTCTCGCTGGCCGAAGCCCGGCGCCTGGCCGCCCAGAATTTCCGGCGCTGGGTGCCGAGACCGGTGGAGAGGCCCTCGGTCCAGAAGCTGGAAAACCGGGACCTCAACCAGGTCTGTTTTCTGGACGTTCCGGGTCCCGAGGTGGCGGTGATTGTCGGCAACCTGACAGTTCCCATAGCCAGCCCGGACTACCACCCGCTGCTGGTCCTGAACCACCTCCTGGGCGGGACCACCGGTAGCCGTCTTTTTCTCCAGCTGCGGGAGTTGAAAGGACTGGCCTTCTATGCCTTCAGCGACCTCAGTTTTTTCCGGGGTAACGGTCTGTACTGGATCAGGGCCAAGACTTCTCCCCCGGCCATAGTTGAAACCATGGCCGCCATCCAGCAAACGATGCGTAGCCTGTCGGAGGAGAAAATAGCACCGGAAGAGCTGGAAAGGGCCAAGGCCTACCTGATGGGCAACCTGCCGCTTCAGCTGCAATCTCCAGAGGCTCTGAGCAGAAGAATCGGATTGCTGGAACTCTTAGAGTTGCCCCCGGATTTCTGGGCCAGGTATTCTCAGAACATAATGCCGGTCAATGCCGACAGCGTTCAGGTCGTGGCCAGAAAGTACCTCTCCACCCGACCTCTGGTGGTGATCGCGGCCGAAGCCGCCGGGACCCTTGACTACTTAAGAGAATTTGACAAAATTGATGTCTATAACCGTAAGGGTCAATTTCAGGGTGTTTTCCAGAAAGGAGTCTTGAAGTATGAAAATCGTTGAGTGCGTCCCAAATTTCAGCGAGGGCCGCGACCGGGCCAAGATTCAGGCCATCGTTCGGGAAATAGAAGCAACCCCCGGGGTCAAGCTGCTGGATGTGGACCCGGGAGAAGCCACCAACCGGACCGTGGTCACCTTCATCGGTTCGCCAGAGGCCGTAAAAGAGGCAGCTTTCAAGTCCATAAGGAAGGCAGCAGAGCTCATCGACATGAGCCAGCACAAGGGAGCCCATCCCAGGATTGGAGCCACCGACGTCTGTCCGTTCGTCCCGGTATCCGGGGTTACCATGGAAGATTGTGTCCGGCTGGCCCACGAACTCGGGCGGAGAGTCGGGGAAGAACTGGGGATTCCCGTTTATCTATACGAAGAAGCGGCCACCAGTCCCGACCGTAAAAACCTGGCCACCATCCGGGCGGGAGAGTATGAAGGCCTGGCCGATAAGCTCCGGGACCCCAACTGGAAGCCGGATTATGGACCGGCCGTCTTCAACCCCCGGTCCGGGGCCACGGTCATCGGGGCCAGGGAGTTCCTGATTGCCTATAACATCAACCTTAACACCAGGGACAGAAAGATTGCCCAGGAGATAGCTTCCTATCTCAGGGAAAGCGGACGTCCTAAAAAAGATAAGAAGGGAAATATCGTTTATGATAAAAACGGTCAGCCGGTGAAGGTTCCAGGAAAGTTCAAGGCGGTCAAAGCCGTTGGCTGGTATATTGACGAATACGGAATCGCCCAGATTTCAATAAACTTTACCAATTACAAGATTACGCCGCCCCACATTGTCTTTGATGAAGCCTGCCGGCTGGCTGAGAAGATGGGAGTTCGGGTGACCGGCAGCGAACTGGTTGGCTTAATCCCGCTGGAAGCACTGCTGATGGCCGGCCGCCATTACCTGGAAAAACAGGGTAAGAGCCCCGGGGTGCCGGAGAAAGAGCTGGTCAGGATAGCCGTCAGGTCCCTGGGCCTGGGTGACATTGTCCCCTTCGATCCGGCCAAGAAAATTATCGAGTACCAGTTTCCTCCCGACGAAAAGTCTCTGCTCCGCCTCAGGCTGAACGAGTTTGCCGACGAACTGTCGATGGATTCTCCCGCCCCGGGGGGAGGTAGCGTGGCCGCCCTCTGCGGCAGCCTGTCGGCCGCCCTTTCGGCCATGGTGGCCAATCTGACAGTTGGCAAAAAGGGCTATGAGCAGTCCTTTGACCTGATGAAAACGGTAGCCCTGAGGGGCCAGAAGTTGAAGGACGAACTGCTGCAGGCCGTGGATCTCGATACCAGGGCCTTTAATCGGGTAATGGAAGCCTACCGCCTGCCAAAGGCCACCGAAGAACAGGCAAAAGAAAGAGAAGCAGCTATAGAAGAGGCTAACAAAGAGGCAACCCTGGTGCCGCTGTCGGTCCTGGAAAAATCGCTGGAACTGGTTGAGCTGGCCTGGCTGGCCGCCAGCCAGGGGAACAGGAATTCGGTCAGTGATGCCGGGGTGGCCGGACTTACTGCCAGAAGCTGTGGTCTGGGAGCTTATTACAATGTTCGGATCAACCTGCCCGGGCTGAAGGATGAAAAATTCAAAAAGAAGACCCTGGCCAGGGCCGAACAGCTGAAGAAAAAACTCGAAAATGGAGTTCAGAAGCTGGAAAAGCTAATGGCCAGAGTCCTCAGCGCTGATTGACATAATCCCGGTCAGGGCCATGAAGACAGCATAGGCTTCAGAGGCCTGAGCCCGGAAAAACCGTTTTCTATTCAACCGGAGTTCAATTCGCGCGGATTCCAGCCAGGTAGTTTAAGCTGAACTTCTCTGCTACCTTTTCAGCAGGTGGCTGAGGATGAAGATAAGCAGGGCGAGAAAAATGATGGCGGCCGAGGCCGGAAGGTTAAAAACATAGGCCAGGACAATCCCTCCCAGTATGGACAGCAGGCTGAAAAGGCTGGAGACAAGAAGTGCCTGTTTGAAATTTCGGGCCAGCTGCAGGGCCGAAGCGGCCGGAATCACCGTGAGTCCGGTCACCAGTAACAAACCGACTATCCTCAGCCCCAGGACTATGGTCATAGCCGTCATCATGACCAGCAACCGGTCGAGTCGGCCCAGGCCAAGTCCCGAAACCAGGGCTGCTTCCCGGTCAAAAGTCATGAAGACCAACCTGGACAGATTCAGGAGGATACCGGCCGTGACCACAACCGCCAGACCGAGGGCCAGGTAAACTTCAGAAGGGGCGATGGCCAGAATATCTCCAAACAGGTAGGCCATCAACTCGGCCCCGAAGTCCTTCTTTATTGACATCAGGAAAACGGCCAGGGCCAGGCCGCCGCTGCTCAGCAGGGCGATGGCCGTGTCACCGGGAAGCCGGGCCGCCTGCTTGAGCTTCAGGATCAGGAGGGAGCCAACCAGGCAGACGACTATTGAAAAGATTACCGGCATCAGGTTCAGGGCCAGCCCCAGGGCCACCCCGGCAAAGGCCACGTGGGACAGCCCGTGGCTGATCATGGCATCGCGCCTGAGTACCAGGAAAACTCCCAGCAGGCCGCAGGCCAGGGCCAGGCCCCCACCAGCCAGCAGGGCCCGAAGGAAAAGGCCGCTAAAGATCAGGTCTCCGTTCATGTTCAGTGCCTGTGCGAGATCAGGTGGTGGCCGCCGTGTAACAATTCGCGGAAACGGTCAGACTGGCAGAATTCTGAATGCTCTCCATGATAGACCAGTTTCTGGTTCAGGCAGGCCACGCGGTTAACATGACGGTTGACTATACCGTAATCATGAGTTACCAGGACTATGGTCAGTCGTTCCTGTTTGTTGAGTTTACCCAGGAGGTCGTAAAAATTCTCCTGGGACGGATAGTCAATGCCTGTTGTCGGTTCATCCAGTAACAGGATTTCCGGTTCGGTGGCCAGGGCCCTGGCGATCAGGACCCGCTGCTGCTGCCCGCCAGACAGGCTGTTCATGGGCTTGCCCGCCTCAGTCTCCAGTCCGACCGTCTGCAGTGCCCCCATTATTTTATTTTTGACCTGGCGACGGCCGGTCTTTACCGGACGGCTTACCGAGTTAAGGCTGGCCGCTATTACCTCGGCCACCGAGATGGGAAAGATCGGGTCGAAATTGGTTGCCTTCTGCTGGATATAGCCTATTTTATGCCAATGTTTAAAGGCTTCCAGAGGTTGTCCGAATAGCCAGACCCGACCCTGCTTCGGCTTAAGCAGACCCACCATTATTTTCAGGAGAGTGGTCTTACCCGAGCCGTTGGGCCCGATGATGGCCAGGAAATCGCCCCGGTGAACGGACAGGTTGATATCGACCAGCGCGGGCACACCATCGTAGGCAAAACTCACTCCTTCCACCCTGATGATTTCTTCCGTCTTGTCTTCCATGATCATTCGCACCCGAGGGCCTTCTTAAGTATCTGAAGGTTGTCGGCCATCAACTCCAGAAAAGACTTGTTTTCCTGGAGCTGGTCCCTGGTAAGATTGACGCCGGCGGAAAGGCTGTAGAACCTCACTCCCGTTTCTAGGGCAATGGTGCTGGCATAAGCCGGCGGTTCTGAGCTTTCGTAGAAAACTGCCCCGATATTTTTCTCCCTGACCAGCCTGATTATGTCCTGCAATCTCCTGGCTCCGGGCTGGGCCTCAGGTTGCGGACCACTCAGGCTGACCGGTACCAGGCCGTAGCGGGTGGCCAGGTAGGCAAAGGCCTGATGACCGGCAATTATCATTTCCTTGCCGGCGCAGCGTCCTAGCTCCTGCCGGAAGCGGGCATCCAGGGCCGAGAGCTCGGCGCTAAGGGCCCGGCCTCTTTCCCGGTAGTATTCTTCACCTTCCGGGTCCAGAGCACAGAGTTCTTCCACCAATCGGCCAACCAGGATACGGTCAGCCTCAAAATCCAGCCAGACGTGGGGGTCGTCCTGCCTCAAAGCCCGGTAGTCTGCTGACCGCAGGTAATCAATGAACCTCAGGGTTCTGGCAGTTTGGGCCTTTCTCAGAGACTTTTCCAGTTTGACCAGCCAGGGTTCCAAACCACCACCCACGGCAATCACCAGGTCGGCCTCGGCCAGAAGCTTCAGGTCGGAAGGGGTCAGCTGGAAATGATGGATTTCCGCTGAGGGTGGGATTACCTGGCGGACCTCAGCCCGCTGGCCGACCACTCCCCTGGCCAGTTCGGTCAGGGGGAAAATTGTGGTCACCAGGACCGGTCGCGCAGACCCGGCTGCCAGCAGCAACGAAGGGCTGGCCAGGGTCGTAATAAGAATGGAGGCAGCAAAAATTCTTATCAAATTAAATACGTTATGGCTGCTCAACTACACCACCTGCCGCAACTTGAAATCATACCTTATTTTTATGATATTATAACATATCAATAATTTACGGAAGGAGCTAAAAATGAGCCATGATTTGACTTCTCTTAAACCGGAAAAAATCTGGAAACACTTCAGCCAGATTCTGACCATTCCTCATGGTTCGGGAAACGAAAAAGCCCTGGCTGCTCACATCATCAATCTGGCCAGGAGCTGGGGCCTGGAAGCCCGCCAGGATAAAGTCGGAAATGTAGTGGTTCGAAAGCCGGCCGCTGCCGGGAAGGAAAATTCTCCGGGCGTGGTCCTGCAGGCCCACCTGGACATGGTCTGTGAGAAAAACTCAGAGGTCAGCCATGATTTCCTCAAGGACCCGATCCAGGCCTACGTTGACGGCGACTGGGTCAAGGCCAGGGGTACCACGCTGGGCGCTGACAACGGTATCGGTTTGGCTGCCTGTCTGGCCATTCTGGAGGACAAAACGCTGGTTCATGGCCCGCTGGAGTGCCTGTTTACTGTGGACGAGGAGACCGGACTGACCGGAGCTTTCAAGCTGGGAAAGGACATGCTGACCGGTAAACTTCTGCTCAACCTGGATAGCGAGGATGAAGGCACTTTCACCATCGGTTGCGCCGGCGGAGCCGATTCAGAAATCAACCTGACTCTCGAGCGAAAGAAGAAGAAACCCGGGCAGGTTCTGCTGGTTAAAATTTCTGGTCTGCGCGGCGGTCATTCCGGACTGGACATAAACCTAGGGCGAGGCAATGCCATCAAGCTGCTGGCCCGGGTTCTGGCCACAGCTTCGGAAAAGTTCAAACTGGAGCTGATCTCTATAAACGGTGGTAGCAAGAGAAATGCCATACCACGGGAGGCCTGGGCTCTGGTTGGATATGAGAAGAATTCCCGCCGGGCCGTGGCCAGCTTTCTGCAGAAAGAATTTGAAGCCATAAAATCAGAGTACAGGGTAACCGAGCCGGAGCTGGCTTACGATATCAGAAATTCTGTTGACTCCAACTTTCCGCTGAGCGGCGAATCCCAGAAACGACTGCTGAACCTTATCCTGGCCCTTCCCCACGGAGTGATGGCCATGCATCCCCAGATTGCCGGACTGGTGGAAACCTCCAGCAACCTGGCCATAGTCAACACCGAACCCAGAGCGGCCAGGATAATCTGTAACACCAGGAGCTCGGTCTTTACTGCCCTGGAGGCGGTCAGGCTGGTGATCAGGTCCTGCTGCCAGCTGGCCGGAGCCAAAGTCAATCAGCCCCAGGGCTATCCCTCCTGGACCCCCAACCTCGAATCCAGGCTGCTGCAGAAAATGGTGGAGATATACCGCAACCTGTTTCAGAAAGAACCTGAGGTCAAGGCCGTCCACGCCGGGCTGGAATGCGGAATTATCGGAGAAAAATATGCCGGGATGGATATGATTTCTTTTGGACCGACCATCAGGTATCCGCATTCCCCGGACGAAAGGGTCAGCATAAGTTCGGTGGAAAAGTTCTGGCAGTTCTTGCTGGAAGCTTTGCAAAAATTAGCCTGAACGTAGAGGAGGATATAATGAAGAGGAGAAAATTTCTTCTGTTCCTGGGGATATTTTCTTCTCTGCCATCCAGGCTGAAGTCTGCGCTAAGACAAGGGAGGATGATCATGAAAAAAGCCATTCAAACCGACCGGGCTCCCCGGGCCATTGGCCCCTATTCTCAGGCCATCAAGGCTAACGGTTTTATCTTCGTTTCGGGACAGATTCCCCTGGACCCGGCCACGGGAGAAATAGCCGGTACGACCATAGAGGAACAGACCCACCGGGTTCTGAAAAATATCCAGGCCATTCTGGAAGCGGCTGGAAGCTCCATGTCGGACGTGGTCAAGGCCACTGTCTACCTGGCTGACCTGAACGATTTTTCCAGGATGAACACCATCTACGCCCAGTATTTTCCCGAGCCCTTCCCGGCCAGGGCAGCTTTCCAGGTGGTCCGTTTGCCCCGGGATGTGAAGATCGAGATCGAGGTGATAGCTGCCTCCGGCCCGGAAGTGATTCCGGTGGTGAAATAAACCCGGTAACCACTACGGCCAGGCCCTTAAAAATCGCAGGGTCTGTAGTATAATTATTGATGAGGACTGGAAATGCCAATATATGAATTTATCTGCCAGAATTGCCAGAAGAGGTTTGAAGTACTGGTCAGCCCGAACAGCACCGTGAAGGTTACCTGCCCGGAATGTCACGGCGACCGGGTGAAGCGGCTGGTCTCCTCTTTCGGAATCGGCGGGGGCGGTAGCCGGATTAAGAGCAGTTCCGGCAGCTGCTCCGGCTGCTCCTCTCATAGCTGTTCCACCTGCAAATAAAGCTTTTCCTTGACATCGACAGCCTCGTTCCTGTAAATCTATTCACTAAAAATTTTTGAGACAAGAGCAGAGGAGTAAGAATTCCTTGGCTGAAAGCAAGAAACCCGACTTGAGGATCGGGGTGGATTCGGGCGGAACCTTCACCGATTTTGTCATCCATTCCGCCGGCCAGCTGACCGTCAGGAAAGTTCCTTCCACTCCGGCCGATCCCTCGGATGCCATTCTTCAGGGACTGTCTGACTTTCTGCCGGCTAACCACACCCTGATAATCCATGGCACCACGGTTGGAACCAATGCCCTGCTGGAAAAGAAGGGAGGCCGCATCGCTTTTATCACCACGGCCGGATTCGAAGATATCATTTTTATCGGGCGGCAGACCAGAAAACACCTGTACAGCCTCAAGGGTGAAGAGCGGAGTCATATCATATCGCCCCGCCTCTGCTTCGGCCTGGAGGAAAGAATTCAGGCCGGCGGCCGGGTGGAAAAACCTCTCAGAAAGAAAGACCTGGACCGCATCATCGAAATCCTGAAAAAAGAAAAAGTTGAGGCTGTGGCCCTCTGCCTGCTGCATTCTTATGCCAACCCGGCCCACGAGCAGGTCGTGGCCGAGAAATTGCGACAGGCCGGGTTTAAGGTTTCTCCTTCCTCTACTCTTTTGCCTGAATACCGGGAGTATGAAAGAGCCTCGACCACAGTCATCAACGCCTACCTTCTGCCGGTCATGGACCGCTACCTGGGTGAACTGCAGGGCAAACTGAAGGGAGCCCAGCTTAAAATCATGCAATCCAACGAGGGCTATATCTCGGCTGAAAAGGCCAGGCAGGAACCCATCAAGACCATCCTGTCCGGACCCACCGGCGGTGTAGTCGGGGCCCTTCACCTGGCCCGGGCAGCCGGTTTCCGCAAGGTAATCAGTTTTGACATGGGCGGGACTTCAACCGATGTTTCGCTGATCGACGGCCGGATTAAAAGGTCGACTGAAAACCTGGTCGGAGATTTTCCGGTGCGACTGCCGATGGTGGACGTCCACTCGGTAGGTGCGGGCGGAGGCTCGGTAATCTACGTGGATAAGGGGGGCCTGCTCCGGGTGGGTCCGCAGAGTGTCGGGGCCAATCCCGGGCCGGCCTGCTACGGCCAGGGTGATATTCCCTCGGTTACGGATGCCAATCTATGTCTGGGGCGGCTGGACCCTGAATTCTTCCTGGGTGGCCGAATGAAGATCTTCCCGGAAAGAAGCCACCGGGCCCTGGAAAACGTGGCCAGGAAAATCGGACGTAGTCTGATTGAGACCGCTCTCGGGGTGGTGGCCATCGCTAACGCCAGCATGGAAAAGGCCATCCGGGTAATTTCGGTGGAGCGCGGCTATGACCCGCGGCAATTTTCACTGGTCTCGTTTGGCGGGGCCGGCGGGCTGCATGCGGTGGAGATGGCCGAGCACCTGATGATTCCCCGGGTTATCATCCCGAGATTTGCCGGGGTGCTGTCAGCCCTGGGACTGCTGCTGGCCGATTCAGTCAAGGATTATTCCCGGTCTTTCATCCGCCTGGCCCAGAAGACCGACCCGCAAGAACTGGAAAGGGCCTTTGCTGAAATGACCGAACAGGCCCTGGCCGAGATGGCCGAAGACGGGTTTGGTCCCGAGGACCTCCTGGTTGAAAGGCAGCTTGACCTGAGGTACCTCGGCCAATCCCATGAACTGACCATTCCCTACCGGCCGGGGGCCTTTCACAATTTCAGCTACCTCAATGAATTCCATCGCCAGCACCGGCGACTGTTTTCTTATTACCACCAGCACCGCCCCGTGGAAATTGTCAACCTGAGAGTCCGGGCGCTGGCCAGGGCCCAGAAAATCAAACTGAAGTCAGGTGAGAGTTGCCCGGATGTGCCGGGATCAGCCAGGATAAAAAAGCAGTGGCTGTACTACGGAAGAGAAAAATACCGGGTGGAGGTCATCGACCGCTCCCGGTTGCTGGCCGGCAACAGGCTGCCCGGTCCGGTACTGATCGTCGATGCTGAATCGACCACCTTCGTTCCGCCGGGCTATGCTGCCACCACCGACCGCTTCTTGAATTTGATAATAGAAAAGGCGGGCCGAGCATGAGCCAGTTTGACCCCATCGAACTCGAACTGTTCAAGAATCTGTTCACCTCGATAACCGAGGAGATGGCCGCCGTGCTGCAGCGGACAGCCCTATCACCTAACATCAAGGAGAGAAGGGACTTTTCCTGCGCCCTGTTTACCAGGCTGGGCGAGACCTTCGCCCAGGGCTCCCACATCCCGGTACACCTGGGGGCCATGCCGCTTTCGGTTCAGGCCGCCCTGCAGGCGGTGGAATTCGAGCCGGGTGATGTGGTTATATTAAATGACCCCTATAAGGGTGGAACTCACCTGCCAGACATAACCTGTATTCAGCCTTATTTCGTCGACGACAACCTCTGCTTCCTGGTGGCCAACCGGGCCCATCATTCTGACGTGGGCGGCATCACCCCGGGTTCCATGCCGCTGGCCACCGAGATTTTCCAGGAAGGGGTGATCATCCCCCCCTTGAAACTATACCGCCGCGGTCGCCTGAACGAAGAGGTCCTCAGCCTGTTTCTGGCCAACGTCCGGACTCCGGAAGAAAGGCGCGGCGATATCCTGGCCCAGGTGGCGGCCAATTCCCGGGGAGCCAGGCGCCTGGGTGAAATGCTCGACCATTACGGCCTGGAAAAGTTGACCCTTTATGCTGACCAGATACAGGATTACACCGAAAAAATTCTAAGGGCCACCATCAAGGCCATCCCCGACGGCCTTTACCAGTTCGAGGATTACCTTGATGATGACGGCGTCAGCCGGAAGCCGGTGAAGGTCAGGGTGGCCCTGACCGTAAGAGGCGAGGAAGCCTGGGTGGATTTCAATGGTTCCTCGGAGCAGGTGGCCGGTTCGATTAACGCCAATTTCGCCGTTACCTACTCGGCCGTTCTCTACGTCTTCCGCTCGCTGGTGGAAGAAGATATACCATTCAATACCGGTCTCATGAAACCGGTCAGGATAATCGCCCCGGAGGGCTCGGTGGTCAACGCCACCTTTCCCTCGGCCCTGGCCGGCGGCAACGTCGAGACTTCCCAGAGAATAGTGGACGTCCTGCTGGGTGCCCTGGCCCGGGCCCTGCCAGAAAGGATTCCGGCGGCCAGCCAGGGAACGATGAACAACGTGGCCTTTGGCGGTTTTAACCCGCGCACCCGAACCAACTTTGCTTATTATGAAACCATCGGTGGCGGACTGGGTGCCTCCCCCACCCTGCCGGGTTTGAGCGGAGTCCACTGCCACATGACCAACTCCCTGAATACTCCGATTGAAGCCCTGGAGAATTACCTTCCGGTCAAGATCAGACAATATGCCCTGAGAAAAAATTCCGGTGGTTCCGGAAGGCAGCGAGGTGGAGATGGGCTGGTCAGGGAATATCAGTTCCTGGTGCCGGTTAACCTGACCATAATTTCCGACCGGAGAAAACGGCGCCCCTACGGCCTGGCCGGAGGACAACCCGGACGGGCCGGGGTTAACATCCTGATCAGGAATGGACGCCGGCAGACCCTGGACTCCAAGGTCAACCTGAAACTGGAAGCCGGGGACATTCTCAGGATTGAAACTCCCGGCGGCGGCGGCTACGGTAGGCCCGAAGACTGAGCCCGCGCTTAATCCACGGTCAGGGTCTTACTGATGTTTCGAGGCTGGTCCGGGTCGAGACCCAGTTCCTGACTGACATAATAGGCCAGCAGTTGGGCTACCAGCACGCTAAGGATCGGGCTGAAATAATAATTATCCGAGACCAGGGGAATCAGGAAGTGAGCGTTCAGCCGCAGGGACTGGTCGTCGGGCGCGATCAGGGCAATCTTCCCGTAACGGCAGCTGACCTCGTTCATGTGGGAGATGCTCATCCTGGCGTCCTGAACTGTGCTTATAAACACCACCCAGTCATCGGGCGAGATTATGGCTAGGGGGCCGTGCTTGAATTCGGAAGAGTACATGGCCTCGCAGGGAATGTAAGATACTTCCTTTAGCTTCAGGGCCCCTTCCAGGCAGGCCCCGTAGGACAGCCCGTAGCCGAGGTAATAAAGGTATTTCTTCCCCTTCAGAACCCTGGCCAGCTCCCTGACCGGACCGGGTGTCTGGGTCAGGGTCTCGGCCAGCAGTCCCGGCAGGGCCCGGAGTTCTTTCCTGGAAACGGGAGAGCGCAGGCCTTTAAGCCTGGCCAGTTCGCAGGCCAGCACCAGGAAAGTCAAAACCTGGTTGAGAAAGGTCTTGGTAGCCGGAACTGAAATCTCGACTCCGGTCAGGAGTGGCAGGTAATGCCTGACCCGGAGCTGAAGAGAAGAACCGAGGACATTGACCACGGCAACTATGTTCCGGGCCTTCTTGCTTTGGAGGAGGTTTAGAACGTTGATGACATCCTTGGTTTCTCCGCTCTGGGAAACCAGGATAAAAGCCTCCCGGTCGGGATTGAAATTCCTGTAGAATTCGGCAAAGGCCCCGGCCACTACCGGGGTGGCTTCCACCTGACCGATGGCATTGAGATAACAGGCGCCGATGGTACAGGCATTGTAGGAGGACCCCGAGCCTACCAGGAAGACCCGCCTGGCCTTTTTTAAGACGTTAAGAATTCCCTGGAGATTTTCTCTCTGCTCGAGGTAGTCCAGCAGGGCCCGGGCTTTTTCCGGCTGCTCGTGGATTTCCTTCAGCATGAAGTGAGGATAAGCGCCCTTCTGGGCCTGTTCCAGGTCCAGCGTGCATTCATAAGGGGCGCGTTCTATGAGCTGCCCGGTGGACAGGCTCTTAATCCGGTAGCTGCTGGCGGAAAATTCCACGTATTCTCCATCTTTTATGGAAACGATTTTCCTGGTCAGAGGGAGAATTGAAGGCAGGTCGGAAGAGCAACAGATAAAGCCCTCTCCCACCCCGAGATAAAGCGAGGAATACTTCTTGACACAGTACATCAACTCGCTTCCGATCTCTGTCACGCAGAAGGCATAATCACCCTGGAGCATCCGGTCCGCTTTTTCCAGGGCCCATCCCAGGTTGCCGGACGTCTTCAGGGCTTCTTCCACCGCGTGGACACAGACCTCTCCGTCGTTTTCACCGCGGAACCTGTGTCCGGCCGAAGTCAGCGAAGAAATCAGTTCCCTGGTGTTGACGATGTTTCCGTTATGGGCACCGACCAGCCGCTGCTTGCAGTCAAAGTGGGGCTGGGCATTGCGCGGCAGGGGCTGCCCGAAGGTGGCCCAGCGGAGCTGGACGATTCCCTTGTATCCCTGCATCTCCTCAAAGTGCAGCTTTTGGTTGACCTCATCGATCTTGCCCACGTCTTTTCTGAGGTCGACCCGGTCGCCGTCAAAGACACCCATACCTACCGAGTCATATCCCCGGTAGGTCAGGCGCCGGCCGGCGGCCAGGAGAATTCCTCCCAGGTCCTGGCGCCTGTCCTGGAAAATAATACCGAAGATTCCACACATGCCCATCTCCTCCCCGGGCGGGCTAATTACAAGCCCATCCTTAAGTGTGCCTGGCCTGGTTTTGACCCCGGCCGACCTTTTTAATTTTACTCTTTTCTATGGTCAGCGATCCCTGGTAGGCGACATAATTCAAAAGAATCATCACCCTCTCTTTATCGCTCAGATTCCGGTAAAACAAACCCCGCAGACCTTTGAGTGGCCCTTCCATCACCATAATCTCATCGCCCGGCTGGGGCTCTTCTCCGTATTTCATCAGCTCGATCAAGCCGTTCTTCTCCCTGGCTTTCAGGCACCTGATGATTTCGGCCTCGATTGAAATGGGGCCAGAGGCATTCCCCACCACCTTCTGCACCCCCCGGGTATAAATCACCGTTCGGTACTGTTCCGGGTACCGGAATTTCAGGAAGAGATAGCCCGGGAAAAACGGCCTGATGGCTCCATCCTGGCGATATTTCGGGTTATAGACCGTAAATCCGGCCTGACCGAAAAGATGCTCGACCTGAAATTCTTTCTTGGCTTTGGTTCGGATTACATACCACCTGATCATTCTGGCCGGTTACCTGTTCACCAGCTTTATCCGGGGACAATGTCTGGCTCCCCGCTCAGGAAAACTGGCTCTCTATGTCTTTAATCTTTTTGGGGATCTTGGGCCCGAGCACCCGGCAACCGTCCTCGGTTACCAGGACGTCGTCCTCGATCCTGATGCCGCCAAAGTCAAGGTATTTCTCCACGGTCGCGTAGTTGATGAATTCAGAATGCTTCTTTTCTTTTTTCCAGGTTGCCACCAGCGCCGGAATGAAATAAATTCCGGGCTCAACCGTCAGCACAAAACCCGGTTCTAAGGTTCGGGCCAGCCTCAGGTAGCCCAGACCAAACTGTTCGCTGCGTTTGACCGTCTGGTCGTAGCCAACGTGGTTTTCCCCGAGGTTTTCCATGTCATGGACATCCAGACCCAGCATGTGACCCAGCCCGTGCGGGAAAAACAGGGCATGGGCTCCCCTGTCGACAGCCTCGTCCAGGTTACCTTTCATCAAGCCCAGGTCTTTTAATCCCTCGGCCATAACCCGGGCTGCCCGGAGATGAACCTGGCGATACTTGACACCGGGACCGATGGTCCTGATGGCCTCTTCCTGACCCTTAAGGACAATAGAATAAATATCCCGCTGACGCTGGTTGAACTTTCCTCCCACCGGGACAGACCTGGTAATGTCGCAGGCATAGTGCCGGGCCGATTCAGCGCCGGCATCCATGACCATCATCCGGCCCTTTTTCAGGGTGTCGCCATATGAGGTCTTGTGGAATATCTGTCCGTTTATGGTGATGATGGGCGGAAAGGCAAAGGACAGGCCGTTGGCTCTCAAAACCATATCCATGAAGGCCAGGACTTCCTGTTCCCTGGCCCCGGGTTTGACCCTGGGTATGGCTGCCAGGTACATCTCTCTGGTAACGCAGAGGGCTTTCTCTATCTCCTTGATTTCTTCCGGGCTCTTTACCGAACGCAGGGCTACCACGGCCCGGATCAATTCCAGCGAAGCCCCGGCTTTAATTTCGCTCGGCGACAGGCCCAGCCAGTCGGCGAGCTGCAGGCTGGTTTCAGCCCTGTAAGGCGGCAGGAAATGGATCACCCGACCCTGGCTCCGGGCCTTCTGCAGATAGTCCTGAATGGTGGCGTAAGGTTTAACCTGCCTGACTCCCACCGCTGCTGCCCTATCTTTCATCTTCGGCTGCGGGCCGACCCAGATGATATCTTCGAGAGTGACGTCATCACCGAAGATAATGTCCTGGCCCTCATCGATATCAACCACGGCAGCCAGGCCCGGAGAATCCAGACCAAAAAAGTACAGGAAAGTGCTATCCTGGCGGAAAGGATAGGCGTTGGCCTTATAGTTCATCGGGCTATCGACGTTGCCCGGGAACAGGCACAGGCCTTTCTTGACCAGGCTCTTGAGCTTCTTCCTTCTCTGTTGATAGGTTTCTGGTTTGAACATTGTTCCTCCTCTCTAAACTATCAAATCATCTATACCAGATTTAGCTGATTAAATCAAAAAGAAACGGTCAGCAGAGCTGGCCAAGACCGCCGGGAAAAATTTGGCTGGATTCTTTGGTGGCCATCAACCTGAAAGCCTGGTTCGGGTAAAACCGGCTCCACTCTTCTCTGGAATAAAAAAGTAAAAACAAGCGGGGATAAAATGAGTTGGGGATGGGTTAAAAAAATGGTAGCGGGGGCTGGATTTGAACCAGCGACCTCCGGGTTATGAGCCCGACGAGCTACCTGACTGCTCTACCCCGCGATCAATTTCAATTATAACAGAAAAACTCTTTTTGTCAAAAATGGCTGGAGCAGGACGTAAGCCGAATTCAGTTACTGCCCGAGGCAGCGGCGGTCATTTGTCTGACCGGCTGATTGCTCAGCCGGTTTAGCGACCTACCCACCCCATCGGACGGGCCGTCCTCAAGCGGGGCTAATTTGGTCTTGCTCCGGATGGGGTTTGCCCTGCCTCCGCCGTCACCGGCGGAGCGGTGAGCTCTTACCTCACCTTTTCACCCTTACCCGCTTCCAGAGGAAGCGGGCGGTATGTTTTCTGTGGCACTTTCCCCCGGTCGCCCGGAGTCGCGGTTAGCGACCATCCTGCCCTGTGGAGTTCGGACTTTCCTCCCCTTCTTCCTCATCGGAAGAAGAAGCGACCGCCTCGCCTGCTCCAGCCTTTAATTTTATACCATATTGCTCCAGTTTTTTGTAGAGGTTGCTGCGGGGGGTGTCGATTTCCCTGGCCGTCCGGGAGACATTCCAGTTGTTGCTCTTCAGCTTGAACAGGATGAAGTTCTTCTCGGCTTCCTCCCGAAAGTCCTTCAGGGTCTTGACCCGGCGCAGGTCTGGCAGCAGGATTTCCCTGTCCTGCACCAGGTATTCGGGCAGGTCTTCCGGCCCGATCACCTCCCTGTCGGTCAGGATAATCAGTCTCTCCACCAGGTTCCTCAGCTCCCTGACATTTCCCTTCCAGGGGTACTTCATCATGATTTCCAGGGCTTCGGTCGAAAATTTTTTGCGCCGGAAATTGTTCTCTTCCGAATAGACGGCGCAGAAATAATCAACCAGAAGGGGAATGTCTTCCTTCCGGTCTCTGAGCGGCGGAACATAAATCGGGACCACGTTCAGCCGGAAAAACAGGTCGTCACGGAAGCGGCCCTCCTTCATCTCCTTTTTGAGGTCCTTGTTGGTGGCGGCGATAATCCGGACGTCAACCTTGATGATCTTGCTGGAGCCGACCCTCTGAACTTCCCCCTCTTCCAGGACCCTGAGTACCTTGGACTGGGTTTTCAGGCTCATATCCCCTATTTCATCCAGAAAAATCGTGCCGCCGTCAGCCAGCTCGAACTTGCCCGGCTTGCGCTCGGTAGCTCCGGTGAAAGCTCCCTTCTCATGGCCGAACAGCTCGCTCTCGATCAATTCCTCGGGAATGGCGGCGCAGTTGACCTGGACGAAGTTCTCCTCAGCCCGGGGACTGTTATCATGGATAGCTCTGGCCACCAGTTCTTTCCCGGTGCCGCTTTCACCCTGGATGAGGACGGTGGCGTTGGTCGGAGCAATTTTCTGTATTTCCTGCCAGAGACCCAGCATCAGGGGATGCTGGCCGATGAGCCGGTATTTTTTTTCTGTTTTTTTCTTTATATCCTGGACGGTTGTCCTCAGCCGCCTGGCTTCCAGGGCATTACGGACGCTGAGCAGGACCCGTTCCCGGTGCAGGGGCTTTTCCAGGAAGTCGAAGGCTCCCAGTTTGGTGGCCTCGACCGCCATGGCAATCGTTCCGTGGCCGGAAATCATGATGACCTCCGGGGCCAGTGGTTTTTTCCTGAACTCGGCCAGCAGACTCAGGCCATCGCTATCCGGAAGCCTGATATCCAGCAGGACGAGGTCAATTTCTGGATGGTTCTCCAGCACTTCCCTGGCGGTTACCCCGTCAGCCGCTTCAAAGAAGGTATAACCTTCGTACTCCAGAATCATTTTCAGGGTCTTGCGGATGTTATCCTCATCATCCACCACCAGAACCCGGTATTTTCTTTCCTTGGTGTTCATGTCCTTATTCTAACACAGCCCGGCCCGGGCTCGAAAATAAATGTTGATTAAATTGCCTTATGCTCCTATATTTTTTGATGGAGGATCAAAATTTTTATCCCGGAAAAGTTGATTCCGGCCCGTGGGTTTTTCTGCCTGTTCTGGCTCTGCTTTCTCGTAATTTCAGGGCCGGCCCTGAGCCTGGCCGGACTCCCCGGGCTCCAAACCGAAACGGAGTTCAGCCTGGATAACGGCCTCAGGGTTTATTTTCTTCCCTACCCGGGTTCTTCTCTGGTCACCATAGTCCTGGCCGTCAAGGTCGGGACGGCCGATGAAACCCCGGAGTCAAGCGGCCTGCTCCATCTGCTGGAGCACTGTCTTCTTTTCCGACAATCTCACCTGACCTCCGATAATCGTCTTTTCCGGACAATCAGTCAGTACGGGCTTTATTATAATGCCCGTACCGAACAGGACCTGATGTTCTTTGAGATCAGTCTGCCCGCAGACCACCTGGAGTCCGGCCTGGGCCTGTTAAAGGAGGTGGTCTTTCCCTTCAATATCAGCCAAGAGTCTCTGGAACAGGAAAAAGCTGTACTGCTCAAGGAACTCGCCGATTATTCCCGGCAGCCAGAAAAAGTCGGGCTGGCCCGGGTCTACGAGCTGGCCTTTCCTGAATCCGGTTATGCCCTTCCCGTTTTTGGAAAATCCGAGGTTATCAGTCGAGCCAGTCTGGCGGACCTAAAAGACCTGCACCAGAAATTTTTCCGGCCCGATAATGCCGCCCTGGCGGTGGTGGGAGACATCGAGCCAGAAAGGCTTAGGTCGAACCTCAAGACCATTTTTTCGGACCTGAAAAGCGGTGGAGGCCGGTCCGTTCGGCCCTCAACAGCCTTGAAATTTCCAGACTCGGCTCCCCAGGTCGAGCTCAAAATGAAGGTCTCCGATACCTATATCATGGCCGGGCTACTGGCGCCAGAATACGACAGCCCCGACCGTCCTTCCATGGATATGCTCAGCGAGCTGGCCGGAGCCGGCTTGAGTCCCCTGGTCTACCAGGCCTTTGCCGGCCAACCCGACCTCATTTATTCGGCCCACCTTCATTACTTCAGCCATGAGCAGGCCGGGCTGATTTTTATATCGGTTACCACCAGGGAAGACAGAGTTCCCACGGTCAGGCGATTGCTGCAGAACTTCCTGCCGCGGCTGGCCGAAATGAATTATTCCCGTGATGACTATCTTCCCGACCAGCAATCTCTGGCCTTCGATTTTCTTCAGGGTGGTAAAAACCGGTTTCAATGGTTATCCGAAAAGATGACAGAAAGTCCCTCGGTCCTGGCCCTGTCACTGGCCAGACACCTGCTGCTTAAAAACGACCGGGAGCAAAAAAATTATCTTGAAACAATAAACAGACTGGATTCATCCGGCCTGAGAAAGATCGCCCGCAAATACCTGTCCAGGGCCAGGCCGGTCTGGGTGGTGATAAAGCCGGAAAAAAAATGAAAGAGCGTGAACGCCCGATCAAACAACTGGTTCTGGTTGCACTGCTGGCTGTTCTGGTCTGGCCGAAGACTCTGCCGGCCCAGCCTTTAACTTTTGAGGTCTTCAGCCTGGATAACGGCCTTAAAGTCTATTACCAGTATCAGCCAGGGACTAATTTAACCACTGTTGTCTTTCATTTCCTGGGAGGCCAGGCCCTGGAAACCCCCGGCCAGGCTGGCCTGGCCTACCTGGCCACCAGGCTGATGGCCGAGGTGACCGATGAGGACCGGTTGTCTGAATTGCTGGCTTCAGGAGTCAACCTTTCGGCCGGGAGCCGGGCTGATTTTTCGGTCATCCAGTTTGAAGGGCTTACCCGCCATCTTGATAGAACGCTTCAAATTGTGGCCGCCGGCCTCAAGAACCCTCTTTTCTCAGGTCCCAGGATAGACCGGGTCAGAAGCACTCTCAAGCTTGAAGCCAGCCAGGAAGCCTGTCGCCTGGTGGATTCGGCTTTGATCTGTTTGAGGCGCCTGATCTTTCCAGGGAGTCCTTACGGCCAGTCTATATACGGGCGGGAGGCCGACTTAAGGTCCATATCCAGAAAGGACATCAGCCAGTTTTATGACTCCATTATGAATAGCGGGGTCCTCAGCCTCCTGGTAATAACCGACCTGGAGAAAAAAAGCCTTCAGGAAATCCTGGCCAGGCACCTGTCCTGGGTTAAAGGCAAAGCGCCTGTGCCTGGAAAAAGATTTCAGACTGCGGATCTGCCTTCCGAAAAGGCTGCGGTCGGGGGTTGCGACCATTACCAGGGGCCCGGGGGAGCGGCGGTAGCCCTGGGCTATCTTTTTCCCGGCGAGCTGGCCGAGACCTATCCGGCTGCCTATCTTCTGGAGAAAATAATCGGGGAAGGCCCCGGTTCCCTTATCTGGAACCTGCGCCAGGAGAGCGGGCTGGCCTATAACCTTAACAGCCGGCTGGAAATCCTGGGCGGGAAAATAATGTTCGTCAGCTATCTGGAGACAGAAAGAGAACTGGCCGCTTCCTCTCTCTCCCTGTTAAAACAGACTTTCTCCACTCTGGGCCAGAAAGGGCTTGACCCGGAAGCGGTGGCCCGGGGTAAGGTCATGGCCAGAAACGGCTTTCGGCGCGAATCTTTTTCCCGGGACAGCCGCCTGGGATTCCTGTCGTTGGTGCTAGCCGGCGGCCTGC
The DNA here is from genome assembly GCA_003426165.1 of Candidatus Saccharicenans subterraneus. Classification (GTDB taxonomy): domain Bacteria; phylum Acidobacteriota; class Aminicenantia; order Aminicenantales; family Saccharicenantaceae; genus Saccharicenans; species Saccharicenans subterraneus. The sequence continues at coordinate 95,411 of QUAH01000005.1, read as the reverse complement.
CGCTGGATTTTTTCAACAACTTCCTGGAGCTACTGGATAAAAAAAGCCCTGACCAGCTCAACGAGCTGATCAGGGCCACTTTCTCTTCTGACCGGGCCTACGAGGTGGTAATAGTCAGGGAATGATCAGCCCTCGGCCAGTTTCTTGTAATATTCGAACCGCTTTTTGGCTTCCTGGGCTGCCTGGGCAAACAGCTCGCGGGCTATCTCCGGGTAATCCTGGAGGACCGACCGGTAACGGATCTCATTCTTCAGGAAGGCTTCGTACTCCATCTTCGGTTCCTTGGAATCGAGGATGAACGGGTTCTTGCCTTCCCGGGCCAGCAGCGGGTTATAACGGTACAGTATCCAGTAACCGGTATCCACGGCCAGTTTCTCTTCCTGGATGGACTTGCTCATATCGATTCCGTGGTTGATGCAGGGAGAATAGGCAATGATGAGTGAGGGGCCGTCATAGGCTTCCGCTTCCAGAAATGCTTTCAGGCACTGGTTCATGTTGGCTCCCAGGGCCACCGAAGCCACATAAACATAGCCGTAGCTCATGGCCATCCGGCCCAGGTCCTTCTTGACCGTTTTCTTGCCGGAAGAAGCGAACTTGGCCCGGGAACCGGTGGGCGTGGCCTTGGAAGCCTGGCCGCCGGTATTGGAATAAACCTCGGTGTCCAGCACCAGCAGGTTGACGTTCCGGTTCATGGCCACCACGTGGTCCAAGCCGCCGTAACCTATGTCGTAGGCCCAGCCGTCGCCGCCGATGCACCAGACGCTCTTATCGACCAGGTAGTCCTGCAACTCGGCCACCCTGGTCAGGTAGGGCTTGGCCGCATCGTTCCGGGCCAGGGCCTTGGGCAACAGTTCGCGGATCTTGCGGGCTGTGGCCTTGGCCTGGTCGCCCCTGTCATTCCAGAGTTCCTTCATTTTCTGCAGGGCCTCAACCAGCTCGGGCAGGGTTCCGGCTTCGAGGGCGGCGTTCAGGCTGGTCCAGAGCTGCCTTCTGATGGTATCCACCGCCAGCCTCATCCCGAAACCATATTCGGCGTTGTCCTCGAACAGGGAGTTGGCCCAGGCCGGCCCCTTTCCTTCTTTATTCTTGGCATATGGAGAAACGGGGAAGGTTCCGCCGTAGATGGAGGAACAGCCGGTGGCGTTGGCGATTATCATCCGGTCGCCGAAGAGCTGGGTGGCCAGCTTGATGTAGGGGGTTTCTCCGCAGCCGGCGCAGGCTCCGCTGAACTCAAAGAGCGGGGTCAGGAACTGGGAGCCCTTGATGGTATCAATCTTGACACCGTCCAGGTGGCTGTCGGGCAGGCTTTCGAAGAATTTTTCGTTGGCGTTCTGGCCGGCTGCCCGCTCTTCTTCAATCGGGACCATGACCAGGGCTTTTTCCTTGGCCGGGCAGGTTTCCACACAGACCCCGCAGCCCACGCAGTCTTCGATGTATACCTGAAGACGGTACCTCAGATCCTTATCATTCTTGGTATTGGAAACCAGGGTGTTGAAATTGGCCGGGGCGTCCTTCAGGTCGGCCGGCAGAATTTGCTTGGCCCTGATCGCGGCATGCGGGCAGACCAGAGCGCACTGGTTGCACTGGATACACTTGTCCGGCAGCCAGCGCGGAACCAGCTCGGCAATGCCTCTTTTTTCCAGCTTGGCCGTATCGGTCGGGATGCGTCCGTCGTCGGGCATCTTGGAAACGGGAATAATATTTCCCTTGAAATGCATGATGGGTTCGATAACGTTGCGGGCAAAATCGCTGGCCTCTTCGGGAATCAGCCTGGGCACCGGGGCCGACTTGGTGATTCTGCTTGGAACGGGAACCTCTTCCAGGGCTTCCAGGGCCTTATCCACCGCCGCCATGTTCATCTTGACCACGTCCTCACCCTTCTTGTGATAGGTCTTATAAATGGCCTTTTTGATGAGGTCAATGGCCTCGGCTTCAGGCAGAACACCCGAGATCTTGAAGAAGCAGACCTGCATGATGGTATTGATCCTGTTCTTCAGCCCGACTTCCCCGGCGATCCTGAAGGCGTCGATATTGTAAACTTTGATCTTCTTCTGGATTATGGTCTTCTGCATGTCCTCGGTCAGGTGCTCGAAGACTTCCTCTTTTTTCCAGGGCGAGTTCAGCAGGAAGGTCCCCCCTTCCCTCAGGCCTTCCAGCACGTCGTAGCGGCCGATGTAGGCCGGTTTATGCAGGGCCACAAAGTCAACCGTGTTCAGCAGGTACTCGGACTTGATCGGGTGTTTTCCGAACCTCAGGTGGGAGATGGTCACCCCGCCCGACTTCTTGGAATCGTACTCGAAATAGCCCTGAGCATAGAGGTCGGTGTTATCGCCGATGATGGTGATGGAGTTCTTGTTGGCGCCCACGGTTCCGTCGGAACCATAGCCCCAGAATTTGCAGCGAACGGTTCCGGCGGGCTCAGTTTCCAGGACCTGACCCACCGGCAGAGAAGTCCCGCTGACGTCATCCTCGATGCCCACGGTGAAGCCGTGGAAGGCCGGACCGTTGAGATGATCATAGACGGCCTTGACCATGGCCGGGGTGAATTCCTTGGAAGACAGCCCGTAGCGACCGCCGATTATCCGGATATCGCGTCCGAAGAGAGCCGTGACCACGTCCAGGTAGAGTGGTTCGCCGATGGCCCCTGGTTCCTTGGTCCTGTCCAGCACGGCGATTTTCTTGACGGTCTGGGGAATGACGGCCCGGAAGGCCTCGGCAGAAAAAGGCCGGTAAAGGCGAACTTTGACCAGACCCACCTTGTAACCATGTTGGTTGAGATAATCGATGGTCTCTTCGACAGTTTCAGCTCCAGACCCCATGATGACTATCACCCGGTCGGCATCGGGCGCGCCGAAATAATCAAACAGGTGGTACTGCCGACCGGTAACCCTGGCCACCTTGTCCATGTATTCCTGGACGATGCCAGGAGTGGCCGCGTAATATTTGTTAACCGTTTCCCGCCCCTGGAAATAGACATCGGGATTCTGGGCTCCCACCTTCATCATCGGTTTTTCCGGGTTCAACGCCCTTTGCCTGAAATCTTCCAGGTACTTGGGTTCGAATAGCTCGGCCAGGGTTTCGTAGGGAACAACTTCAATCTTCTGGACTTCGCTGGAGGTGCGGAAACCGTCAAAGAAATGCAGGAAAGGCACCTTGCTCTTGAGGCTGGCCAGATGGCAGACGATGGCCAGGTCCATGATTTCCTGAACCGAACCGGAACACACCATGGCAAAACCGGTATTTCTGGCGGCCATAACGTCGGAATGGTCGCCAAAGATGGAGAGGGACTGGCAGGCCAGGGACCGGGCTGAAACATGAAAGACCGTCGGCAGCAATTCCCCGGCAATCTTGTGCATGTTGGGCAGCATCAGCATCAGGCCCTGGGAAGCGGTAAAGGTGGTGGTCAGGCACCCGGCGCTCAGGGAGCCGTGGACGGCCCCGGCCGCCCCGGCCTCTGACTGCATTTCCACCACTTCCACCTTCTGTCCGAAAATATTCTTTCTTCCCTGGGCTGACCATTCATCGGCCATTTCACCCATGGTGGAAGAAGGAGTAATCGGATAGATGGCCGCCACTTCCGAATAAGCGTAGGCCACGTGAGTGGCCGCGGTATTACCGTCGATTGCTTTGAATGTTTTTGCCATCATAACGCTCCTTATTAAATTAAACAAATTATTATATCAGAATGCCGGCAAATATCTAACCGGGAACCGAATTTTAACCTTTCAATTCAGTCCGGCCTTCCAGCGCCTTTTTAATGGTCAGCTGGTCGGCAAAGTCCAGGTCGGCTCCGACCGGCAGGCCCATAGCCAGCCTGGTTATCTTGACCGGCAGTTCTCTCAGAACCTGACAGATGAGCGAAGCGGTGGCTTCTCCCTCCACGGTCGGGTTGGTGGCAATGATCACTTCCCTGAATTGGCCACTCCGCAGGCGGGTGACCAGTTTCTCCAGCCTGAGTTCGTCTGGCCCGATGCCTTTGATTGGCGACAGGGAACCGAGGAGAACATGATAACGGCCGCTGAATATCCCGGTTTTTTCGATCGAAGCCACGTTGAAAGGTTCTTCCACCACGCATAGTTGTTCATCGCTGCGGCGGGGGTCGGTGCAGAGCAGGCAGGGGTCGACGTCGGTGATGTTGTTGCAGACCGAGCAGTAAAATATCTTGTTCTTGACTTCGACTATGGCCCTGACCAGCTCGGCCGCTTCCTCGGAGGGAAGTCCCAGTAAATAAAAGGCCATGCGCTGGGCTGACTTCAGCCCCACCCCCGGAAACTTCCGCAGCTGCTCGATCAGGTCATGCAGCGGCCTGGCATATTCAAACATTGTAAGCCCCTCAGAACAGCCCAGGAATCTTCAGGCCGCCGGCCAGCCCGGACATCTTGGCCTGGACTTCCGACTCTACCCTGGCCACCGCTTCCCGGAAAGCTGAGACGATCAGGTCCTGCAGCATTTCCAAGTCGTCCCGGTTGACCACTTCCGGGTCCAGCCTTACTTCCAGACAATTCTTATGGCCATCCAGGACCACCGTCACCATGCCACCGCCACTTGACCCTTCAATTCTCATTTCGGCCAGCTCTTTCTGCAGTTTTTCCTGCATTTCCTGGGCCGCCTTCATCATTTTTTGCAGGTCGGCTAAATTTTTCATCTCATTTCCTCTGCCTGGATTGGGCCGGCTATGTTTTATCCGGCCCGGTTTTTTTTCTCACCGCCACCACCTGCCCCTTGAGGGTGCTCAGCAGGGCCCGGGCCTTGGGGTCATCCAGCAGGGCCCGGGTTTCATCGCCGGTGACACTTTTATTATGAATCTGCTCTGACCTTTCTCTGACCGCAGGCTGGGGACGGCTGGAACCAGAGACCCCGGCCGAAGTTCCGGTCTCTTCCAGTCTTAATTCCAGGTCCTGGCCGCCGAGTTCGGCCCAGACTCGGTTAAGGTAGGTTAGGTTTTGCTCTATCAGGTCGGCAAAATGTTTCCGGTCACGGGGGTAAATCAAACTCAGCTTCCCTTCTATGACTTCTAACCGGCTGGCCATTTTAACTATAGGAGCCAGGGCCGGTTTTTCCCGCATCACCCGGAAATAGAGCGCGTCAGCCTTTTCCTGGTTGAAAACGGACGGGCTATTCTTTATGGCCGAATTCAGATTGTTCTTGGTCCGGCTGGTGGTGGAAGCCCGGACCGAGTTACCGCTTCCGGGGCGGCTGGAAGCCGGAGTTGGAGAATATCCTGAATCGACCGGCTTGCGTTCTTCTGGCCTGGATTTGAGGGTCGCCAGCTCTTCCAGGGCCTGCTCCAGGGGTTTAAGGTTCCTGAGGTAACAGAGTTTGATCAACCAGGCTTCCAGAAATAGCCGTGGCTGCGAAGAATAGCGCAGGCCTGACTCGCCCTCCTGCAATATCAGTATGTACCGTAACAGTTCTTCCGGCTGGAAGTCTCTGGCCAGTTCCTGCAATTCTCTGATTTCATCTTCAGACAGAAGCAGCAGCTCCTGTGGCTTTGAAGAAATACCGGCCACCAGAAGGTTTCGAAAGTATTCGATCAGCCCGCTGTAAAAATGCCTGAGGTCGATTCCGGCCGAAACCAGGGACTCAACCAGAGGAAATATTTCCTGAGCCTGTCCGGTCAGGATGGCCCGGGCCAGGTTTTCAAAAAGGCCGCGGTTGATGACTCCCAGTACTTCCTCGGTTTCCCTGTCCGGGACCTGGGCTCCACTGAAAGAAACCACCATGTCCAGAAGCGTCTCGGCATCTCGAAGGCTGCCGTCGGCAGCGCCGGCAATCAGCTTGAGACTGTAAGGGCTGATGGCAATGTTTTCCTGACCGGCAATAAATTGCAGGTGATCAATTATCTGCTGGCTGGACAGCCTCTTGAAAACAAAATGCTGGCAGCGGGAGGCGATGGTCCGGGGCACCTTATGAAACTCGGTGGTGGCAAAAATGAAGACTGTTCTGCTGGGAGGCTCTTCCAGAGTTTTCAGAAGAGCGTTGAAAGCATCCCGGCTGAGCTGGTGGACTTCGTCAATGATGATCACCCGGTAGCGGCTGTGCATGGGTTCATACTGGATACTGTCCCTCAGGGCCTTGACATCTTCTATCCCCCGGTTGGAAGCCCCGTCGATCTCTATGAAATCAAGAAGCGATTCTTCGTTGATAGCCCGGCAGATCGAGCATTGGTTGCAGGGTTCGGGAGCCGGCCCCCGTTCACAGTTGAGAGCCTTGGCCAGAATCCTGGCCACGGTGGTCTTGCCCACTCCCCGCATTCCGGAAAACAGGTAAGCATGACCGATACGATTTTCCTTTATGGCGTTCTGAATGGTTCTGACTACGGCTTCCTGGCCGACCACTTCGGAAAACTGGCGCGGTCGGTATTTCCTGGCCAGAACCAGATAGCCGGACTTAGTGGTTTCTTCAGGTCTGGAAGACATTTTTTTCCGAGTTAAACGAGATCAGCGCTTATCTTACCACAACCTGCTCAAAATTCAAACCGGATTGACCTGCTGGCTAAAATCGCTGGCAATTTTTTCTTGCCTGGCGTATAAGATGTCTGTTAAATATGAGACCAAGGACTCAAGGTGTACTGCTGGTCAACCTGGCCGTTCTTTTTTTTGGCTTTCCCGGGGTCATCGGCAAAGTATTGCCACTCAGTCCGGTGCAACTGACCTGGCTGCGCGTTTTCCTGGCCAGCCTGGCTTTGCTGGTGGTCCTTCTCATCCAGAAAGTTAAACCGCAGGTTCCCGGCCATGGACCGAGGTTACTGCTTCTGGCTGCGGGCTTTCTGCTGGCCTTTCACTGGACCGCCTTTTTCCGCGCGGTGCAGGTTTCCACGGTGGCAGTGGGATTGCTGTCCTATTCCACCTTCCCGGTTTTTACGGTCTTCCTGGAACCATGGTTATTAAGGACAAAATTCAGGAGGTCATACCTTTATTTCGCTGTACTCTGTTTCCTGGGGGTCGGGCTGATGGTACCGGAATTTAGCCTGAGCAACCGGATTTTTCAGGGAGTGGTCTGGGGAATTCTCTCGGGCCTGTCTTTTGCCCTGCTGGCCATAATCAACCGGATGCTATCACCCGGTCACTCCAGCCTGGTGCTGGCTTTCTACCAGGATAGCCTGGCCATGATATTCCTGTTGCCTCTGTTCTTGAGCCAGCCCGGGCCGCTGCCTCTTGGCACTGTAAACGCCGGATTGATTCTTTTTCTTGGCCTGGTCTGCACGGCTGGAGCCCATACCATTTTTATCAGGGGTTTGCGCTTTATAGAGGCCAGACTGTCCAGCCTGATCAGCTCCCTGGAACCGGTTTACGGAATTATTTTTGGCTACCTGTTCCTGGGTGAGCTTCCCGGCTTCAGGACCGTGGCCGGGGGGCTGTTGATTCTGGCCTCGGTAGTCATAATCTCCTGGAAAAGCCCTGGCCTGGGGTCCTGACTGCCGACTACTCAGCGTTTCTCTTCATCCGTCTTGCGCTTCAGGTCTTCTTTGCGGATGACTTTTTTCTCCTCGGCCTGTCTTTTCTGCATTTCCTGCTTTTCCTGCTCGTGTTTTTTCTTGAGCTCTTCCAACCTGGACTGAACTTCAATTAACTTTTTCTGCCTGTCCTGGGGCGGAGCGTTCCTGGCTTCTTCTTCAGCCTGTCGCTTCAGGCGTTCCAGCTCGAGCCTCTGGGTCCTCTCCAGCAAACTGTTCTCCTGCCGGTGAATAACTTCAACTTCTTCCGGCCGGTCTTCACGGACGGGCCCTATTTTCTGTTCGGCCTCTTCTCTTTTCAGCACTGTCTTGGGAGCGGTTTCCTCCTGCTTTATCTGCGGCCGGTAAATTCTGACTTCATCGATTCCGCCTCCGGCCTCCTCGGGCTTTTTGACTTCCCTCACGCTGACCCTGGTCACGGGTCTTCGGGTCAGCCTTTCAATTTCCTGAGGAGAAAGGGCATCGTTTATAACCATATCCCGTCCCCTGACAGTATACCTGTCCCTGATCACCGTATAATTGATAATGGTGACGTTTCGCTCGAGCGGCAGAATCCAGGGCTGAAGCTGGTTGGAGTAGAAACGACGCCCCTCGATAAATACCCAGTAATAATTCGGCAAGTCACGTCTTCCCCACCTCAGGCCCAAGCCCGGGACAAAGTCTACGCCAGGAGGCAAGGGTGCCCAACCTATGTAGAGGTCGCCGAACCTCCAGATTACCCAGGCTGGGGCCCAGATTACATCAGGCACCCAGAACCAACCAAGTCGGTTGTCCCAGCCCCAGCGTCCATAATGGAATGGGATCCAGCCCCATGGATGATGCGAAACCCAGGTCCAGCCATACTCGGTCCAGACCCAGCGCCCATAGGTATAGGGTCTCCAGTGACGGCCAACTCCCCTCGGGATCCAGACATAACCGTAGGGATTATAATAAACCCAGTAGCCATAGTTACCGAGATAGTCGAAGATGTAGGAGATGGAAATTTCGCCGTAAACTGGAGCAGCGGGAGTGGGTGGCGGCTCGTAGGTCCTGACCCCCCTGTTTCCGGACTCATTATAGGGTACGTACATGACGCAGCCCGAAGCCAGGAGAATCAAAGAAAGGATGAGGCTAAGCTTTTTCATCTCGTCCTCCCGCTAATAAAATAGCAAGAAACATGCCGGCTCTTCTGCCGTGACCGGAGTTGTCGGTCCGTTTTGATGCAGTTACAGAGCGTCCTCTATTTCGGACACCTTCCTGAGATCAGGCTTTTTCCAGTCTTTTGAACACCCTTTTAATCCTCTTAAAGGCCCAGTCCAGTTCCTTCTTACTGATGATAAGAGGAGGGGCAAACCTGATGACATGCTCATGGGTTTCCTTGCAGAGAAGGCCTTCCTTCATTAATTCTTCGCAGTAACGACGGGCTCCACCTGCTTCTGGCTTGAGTTCTATACCGATCAGCAGTCCCCGGCCCCGCACTTCCTTAATTTTCCGGCTCCTGATGGTTTTCAATTTCTCCAGAAAATAGGCGCCTTTTTCCTCGGCGTTTTGAACCAGCTTTTCTTCCTGGATAACTCTTAGGGCTTCGCGGGCCACGGCACAGGCCAGCGGGTTGCCGCCAAAAGTTGAGCCGTGCTGTCCTGGCTTGATAACTTCCATGACCTCGTTGGTCGAGAGGACAGCAGAAATGGCATAGCAGCCCCCACCCAGGGACTTGCCTATGACCAGCAGGTCGGGTTTGACGCCTTCGTATTCACAGGCGAACATCCGTCCCACCCGTCCCAATCCGGTCTGGATTTCATCAGCGATGAACAGCACATTGTTTTTCTGGCATATTTCCCAGGCCTTTCTCAGGAACCCATCGGGTGGTATCAGGATGCCGGCTTCCGCCTGAATCGGTTCGACCAGAAAGGCCGCGGTGTTGGGGGTGATGGCTGACTCCAGGGCCGCCACGTCGCCAAACGGTATTATCTTAAAACCGGGAGTAAACGGTCCAAAATCCTGGCGGTAGAGCGGTTCGGTGGAAAAGCTGATAACGGTGACGGTTCTTCCGTGGAAATTATTGGCGCAGGCAATAATCTCGGCCTGGTCCTGGGGCACTCCCTTTTTCAGGTAAGCCCATTTACGGGCGATCTTGATGGCGGTCTCCACCGCCTCGGCCCCGGAGTTCATCGGCAGAACCTTGTTGAAACCGGTCAGGTCGCAGAGCTCTTTGGCCAGCAGAGGCCACTGGTCATTCCTGAAAGCCCGGGAGGTCAGGGTCAACCTCTTGGCCTGCTTCTGGAGAGTCTTAACAATACGGGGATGGCAGTGCCCCTGGTTGACGGCCGAGTAGGCACTCAGGAAATCAAGATATTTTTTCCCCTCGACATCCCACATCCAGATTCCCTTGGCCTTGGTAATGACCACATCCAGGGGATGGTAATTGTGGGCGCCGTACATGTCTTCCAGAACGATATAATCCCGGTTTTCCATATTATTACTCCCTCAAAAATTTATGGCGGAGAGGGCGGGATTCGAACCCGCGGTAGACCTTTTGGGCCTACACACGCTTTCCAAGCGTGCTCCTTAAACCACTCGGACACCTCTCCGATGGTCAAAATTCTTCCTTAGATTATCAGAATAAGATTGTTAAATCAATTGCCAACCCGAGGCCTGTGGCTAAAAATCACGCCAGTAGATGGAGATGATATCCTTGATCAGGGCTGCGGCTGCGCCCCTTGGGTCGGACTTCCCTCCGGTCACCACTACATAGCCCATGCAGTCAGTGTAAAAGATTATTCCCTTGTTGCTTCCATCAACCATGGCCAGGGGATGGTCGGGATTGAGCAGGGCCAGGCCAACCTCCACCTTCCAGGGGGCCCCGGGTGATTCCCGGCTGCAGCGACCGATCAGTTTGATGGTCTTGCCTATTTGGGCGGCCCTGGCCATTATTTCCTCAGTCAACCCGTTAATCCCGTGGACCCTGGTTTCTGACATTTTGATCTCGGTTCCCAGAACCTTGTTGGCAATGATGATCATCTTGGCCGCAGTATCCCAGCCCTCTATGTCCTGAACCGGGTTGGGTTCGGCGATTCCCTTTTCGCTGGCCTCCATCAGGGCTCGCGAAAAGCTCAGACCATCGGCCATCCTGGTCAGAATGTAGTTGGTCGTTCCGTTAAGTATTCCTTCTATGGCCAGGATTTCAGCGCCGGCCAGGGAGTGCAGGCCTACGTCCAGAGTCGGCAGGGCGGCAGCCGTGGCTCCACTGGCCTTGAGGGCCAACTGATTCTTTCGGGCTTCAGCAGCCAGTTCTGAAGGGTGGACCACCAGGGCCCCCTTGCTGGCCGTTACCACATGCCAGCCTTGGGACAGGGCCATCTTGGTCAGGCTGTAGCCCGGCTCTCCGGTTTTCAGGTCGGAGGGAGTGCAGTCGACCAGCACCCCGGACTTGAATTCCTCAAGAAGGTCGGCCAGGCTGAAGGTCTGTATCCAGCCGGAAAGTTCAGACTTTTCCCCGCTACCCGATTCGGCCTCTGACACCATTTTTCTGGTACCGGAAAGTAGCACCGTTCCTGATTTCCTTACTATTGCTCTTAATTCCAGGAAAAGGCCGTAACGTTCCCGGTAGTGATCGTATTTTTCTTTGAGCAGCTCGTAGAAAGCGCGACCTACCCGGCCGAACCCTACCAGAATGATGTTTACTTTTTGCATCCTGCCACCCGCCCTAATTTATTCATTTAAATGATGGCGGAGAGGGCGGGATTCGAACCCGCGATTCCGGTTGTTAACCGGAATAACGGTTTTCGAGACCGTCGCCTTCAACCACTCGGCCACCTCTCCACTTTCCTGTAATTTACTTGAAGGTTGACCGGTTTTCAACCACCCGGCATTTTTTTTTGCCCTGCCTTTTCAGCCGAAAAAAATCTTTCAGCAACCGTCCACATTCTTCGCGGCACAGCCCGCCGCTGATCTCCGGCCTGTGATTGGCCTGGTTCAGACTGAATTTCAGCCGGGAAACAACAGCGCCGGCCTTGGTGTCCTCGGCTCCAAAGACCAGCCGCCGGATGCGGGCCTGAATTATGGCCCCCAGGCACATGGGACAGGGCTCAACGGTTACATAAAGGGTGGAACCGGGCAGCCGGTAATTACCAACCTTCTTGGCCGCTTTCCTGATGGCCACAATTTCGGCATGGGCCGTCGGGTCCGAGCTGCAAATAGGTCTGTTACGACCTCGGGCCAGCACCCGCCCTTCCTGAACCAGAACCGCCCCTACCGGCACCTCTCCCCTGGACGCAGCCTTTCTGGCTTCAGCCAGAGCCAGTTGCATATAGAAGATATCCGGGGCTTCAGGTTTCTTTTTCACCGCACGGTAATTTTAGAACTATCCTTTCTTCGAGGCAAATAACTTCTGAGGCGCAGAGGCCGATAGGCTTGAATTTTGGTTCGAGTTAGAACTCGCCAATTAAGGCTGGCTTTACTTGGCCATGACCTTCAGGTAGACTAACCACAAAGGAAAATTCTTGATGAATGACCGCTTGAAATGCCTGGTCTGCGGGCTGGAATTTAACTTTGTTCCCAACGATATTTTTTGCCCCGGCTGTGGCCATCTCGGGCTTTTTCATAGTTCAGTTGCCAAGAAGGCAGGCCTCAAGCTAACGGGCACCACGGCCCTGGAAAGATTTGCTCCATTTCTTCCCCTGAAGCAGGTCCGGCCCGAACTAAGCCTGGGGGAAGGACATACTCCCCTGCTCTCCCTGGCTAACCTGGATAGCAGCGGCCGACTTCTGGCCAAGCTGGAATCGGCCAATCCCACCCTGAGTTTCAAGGACCGGGGTTCAGCCCTGGTGGTGCAAAAAGCCCTGGAACTGGGCTGGTCGGCCGTGGGGACAGTTTCAACCGGAAACATGGCTTCTTCCACGGCCGCCTACGCTGCCCGGGCGGGACTTAAGTGTACCCTGCTGGTAAAGAAAGGCACATCGGTCGGGGCCCTGTTGTCCTCGGCCATCTTTCATCCCCTGATTATAGAAGTTGGCGGTGATTACGGGCAGCTTTTTAGAGGAAGCTACGAGCTGGGGAAAGAATTCGGCATCTATTTTGCCAATTCAGTTGACCCGGTTCGGCTGGAAGGTTATAAGCTCGCGGCCTTCGAACTCTGCCTGCAATTGGGTCACGCTCCGGGTTACGTGTACGTTCCGGTCAGCTCGGGCGGCCATTTTGTAGGCCTATACAAAGGGTTCATCGAGATGAACCAGGCCGGATACATCGAGAAGATTCCGGTCATGGTAGGAGTCCAGGCTGCTGGCTGTGCCCCGATGGTACGGGCTTTTGAAGCAGGGAAAAACTCGGTCAGCAAGATCCAGCCATCTGAAACAATCGCTCATTCCATTGCCAACCCCGATCCTCCAGCCGGAAATCTGGTTCTTAAGCTGGTGAATGATTATGATGGCTTTTTGACTTCTGTAACGGATGAAGATATGCTCCTGGCCCAGAAGCAGCTGGCCAGGGATGAGGGACTGTTTGTCCAGCCGGAGTCGGCCTCCGCCCTGGCTGCCTATTTCAAGCTGCGTCACCGCTTCGAGGGGACGTCGGTCCTGGTTCTGACCGGGCAGGGTCTGAAGGCCGCCCATCAGCCCCAGCTGGAAGGCTTGAACCACCAGGCCGCGGACCCCGGTGAATTAAAAGAATTTTTCCGCTCCGTTTATCATCGGAAATAAGATATCAAGAATTGAACCGAAAGGAGGGACTATGCCTGGAGAATTTAAGACCGGTTGGTCCGGCTACGACCTTCCCAGGATCCCGGGCCGCTGGCTAAAATATGCCGCCGCCGCCATTCTGGTGATCATCCTGCTGGCCACCTCAATCTATCAGATCAAACCCGAGGAAATCGGTGTCATCCTGCGCTTCGGCCGGTTTGTCCGGACCACCGAACCCGGCCTGCATTTCCGGCTGCCGCTGGGGATTGAAAGGCTGACCAGGGTGCCGGTGCAGCGTCAGCTTAAGCTGGAATTTGGCTATCGCACGGCCAGGCCGGGAGTAAAATCCGAATATTACGTGACCGAAGAAACCAAGAAGGAATCGATGATGCTGACCGGCGACCTGAACGTGGTGGTAGCCGAGTGGATTGTGCAGTACAAGATTAAAGACCCATATAAATTCCTGTTCAAGGTGCGTGACCCGGTGCTGACCTTCCGGGCCATGACCGAAGCCGTGGTCAGGCAGGTGGTGGGAGACGCCTCGGTGGATGAGGTCATAACCTTCGGCCGGGCGAACCTGGCCGCCGAGGCCATGACTGCCCTGCAAAAGCTGGTGGACACCTATGAACTCGGGCTGGAAATTAACCAGCTCATTTTCCAGGATGTCAACCCGCCCGACCCGGTCAAGCCCTCTTTCAACGAGGTCAACCAGGCCCTCCAGGAAAAGGAACGGAAGATCAACGAGGCCTGGGCCGAATATAACCAGGAAATACCAAAAGCCCAGGGAGAAGCCGAGCAGATGATCCGGGGAGCCGAAGGCTACGCCGCCGAACGCGTCAACAATGCCCGTGGTGACGCTGCCAGGTTCATTTCCATCTACCGGGAATACTCCAAGGCCCCGGTGGTCACCAGGAAACGGCTCTACCTGGAAACGCTCAATGAGGTCCTGGCCGGAATAGACCGAAAGATCATCGTTGACGAGGCCCAGAAGAACCTGGTTCCCCTGCTGAACCTGGGAGAGGAGGTGAAAAAATGAAGACTTCCACGCTGAAGATACTCATAACAATCATAATAGTAATCGTTTTGTTGTCTCTGATTGATGGGGTCTACATAGTTTCCGAGACCAACCAGGTGATCATCACCCAGTTCGGCCAACCTATCGGTGCCGCCGTGACCGCTCCCGGAATGCATTTCAAGGTTCCATTCATCCAGAAAGCCAACTACTTTGAAAAGAGATGGCTGGAGTGGGACGGGGACGCCAACCAGATTCCGACCAGGGACAAAAAGTACATCTGGGTTGATACTTACTGCCGCTGGCGAATCAGCGACCCCCTGGTCTTTTACCAGAGGGTCAAGGATGAACGGGGGGCTCACTCCCGCCTTGACGATGTGGTTGATGGCGAAACCAGGAATGTAATTGCCAGCTACGACCTGATAGAAATCGTCCGTTCCACCAACCGGGAATTCAACCTTAGCGAAGAATCTGCCCTGCTCGATTACTCGGAAGTTATCGGCAAGATCCAGGTGGGCCGCGGCCGGATTGCCGAGATGATCCTGGAAAAAGCCTCGAAGATAACGCCCGAGTTCGGGGTCGAATTGAAGGATGTCAGGATAAAGAGAGTGAACTACGTGGATGAAGTTCAGAAGAAAGTCTTTGACCGGATGATAGCCGAAAGGAAGCGGATTGCCTCCAGGTACCGTTCCGAGGGAGATGGCCGCAGCGCCGAAATCAGGGGCCAGAAAGAGCGCGAGCTGAAGATCATAACTTCGGAAGCCTACCGCAAAGCCCAGGAAATAAGGGGGCAGGCTGAAGCTGAGGCCACCAAAATCTATGCCCAGGCCTATAACCTCGACCCGGAATTCTATCAGTTCCTGAAGACGCTGGAAACCTACCGGGCCACGCTGGCCAAAAATACCTGGTTGATACTGACCACCAATTCCGAGTTTCTCAGATACCTGAAGTCAACCTCACGCTAAGCCAGCGAAGGCCGCAAGTGGGGGCCCGGGGCCAGCTAAGAGAGTAACTGATCAGAGAAAGCAAACAGGGCCGGGGTTCCGCCGGTATGGATGAAGACTATCCTGTCTGAAGCCGTCAAGTATCCTTTCCTGGCGAGATCGACCAGCCCGATCATGGCCTTGCTGGTGTAAACCGGGTCCAGGGCTAATCCCTCTTTTTGCAAAATTGTTCGTATGACCCCGGAGATTTCCGGGCTGACCCGGCCATAACCCTGGCCCAGGTAATCGTCAAACAGGATTATGTCCCGGTCA
Organism: Candidatus Saccharicenans subterraneus; assembly: GCA_003426165.1. Taxonomy (GTDB): domain Bacteria; phylum Acidobacteriota; class Aminicenantia; order Aminicenantales; family Saccharicenantaceae; genus Saccharicenans; species Saccharicenans subterraneus. The sequence goes on along the minus strand of QUAH01000005.1, from coordinate 80,033 downwards.
TCAAGGCTGATCCTTAGGCCGAGAGTTTCCACCAGTTCCAAGGCGATTTTTCTAACCTGGGGCAGGAAATCTTCTTTCCTGTCCGATACGCAGATGCCGATAATCCTGGTCTTCAGTCCCAGGGCCTTGGCCCCAACCATCAGCCCGGCCTGGGTAGCCCCGGAACCGGTGGCTACCACCACATAATCAGGTGCTCCCGAACCGGCCGTCTGCCTGGCAATTTCTATCATATCCAGCATATAGGCCAGAGCGCCCAGCGGCCTGGCCATGTTTCCTCCGGTCATGGAACCACCAACAGAAACCAGGTAGGGGTTATGACCACTTCGCCTTTCATCCCTGGCCACTTCATCCAGGATCGTGAAGGCCTGTTCCTGGTCGGGAGATTTGCCCCTGGCCCCGGTCTCGGTAATCCTGATTTCAGCACCCAGCAGTTTTTCTATAAGGATGTTGCCCTGGTCCAGAGACGATAATTCATAAGTTTTGAAAAGGACCAGGATGGGCCTCAGCCCGCACTTCCTGGCGGCGGCAGCCGTCTGCAGACACCAGTTCGATTGCAGGCTGCCCCAGGTGATAATGGTGTCAGCTTCCTGGCTCAGAGCATCGGCCAGGATGAATTCCAGCTTGCGGGACTTGTTGCCCCCGAAGACCAGTCCGGTCAGGTCGTCCCGCTTGACCATAATTTCCCGCAAACCGAGCTCGCCGGACAGGTTCTCCAGACGGTAAAGCGGTGTGGGCAGGCAGGTCAGCCTGACCCGCGGCCATTTATTAATCAACCTTTCCAGTTGATCCGGGCTGTAGGCGCTCATCCAATTCTCCTGTAGATAAACTTAAGCCTGAAGCCGTGGCCAGAGCCAGGGCCTTCTGTTCCCAACAGGGCCACCTGGGCTTCAAGGTTAACGGTTAATTCCATAAATCTGGAAGAATTCTTATCACTCCGGAAACCTGCTGTCCCCCGGCCTCAACGACCACCCGGTACTCTCCTTCCCGGACGGGGCTGTAAACATAGTTGGGGTCGACCTGAGAACGGTAACCGGCAGAAGCCATCCTGGTCATCATCTGTTCAAACCGTTTCTTTTCCTCCGGGGTTCTTTCCCGGCGGGCGGTCAGATTCCAGAGAACCTGGTTGAACCCGGCCCCGGACGATCCCTTGAGTTCGTTGATGAGCATCTGGCCCTGGTAAATCCTGACCTTGACCTCCCCCCCCACCTCCGATTTCAGGTAATAATTGATGACCGCGGCCTCCGGTTCGCTCTCGCCTTCGTAATTCAGCGAGCTGGAATGGCCCATGTCCTTGTCTATCCATCTAATTTTGGGTTCCACCGAGAAGAGATGGAGTTCGCGGTTCAAGATCTCAGGGGTCAGCTCTTGAAGCCAGGAGATATCGGTAATGAAGATTCCCCGACCATGGGTGGCTACCACCAGGTCATTGTCCCTCGGATGTATGATGAGGTCGTGAACCGGCTGGGTTGGCATATTTCCTTTAAGATTGAACCAATTCTTACCGCCGTCCAGGGTGGCATAAACGCCAAAATCGGTCCCGGCGATGAGCAGCTGTGGATTCCTGTGGTCTTCACGGATGACATTGACCGGACCTTCCGCAAGATTCCCGACAATCGGGACCCAGGTCTGTCCGTAATCATCTGTCTTGAAAATATAGGGCCGGAAGTCATCTTGCCGGAAGCCGGTTACTGTCAGGTAGGCCGTCCCGGGACTGAAATTGGAAGCCACCACCCGGCTTACCCAGTAGCCGGGATGACCTTTAATCTTATCTGTCAGTTTCTCCCAGTTCTTTCCTCCATCCCTGGTTACCCAGACCTGCCCGTCATCGGTCCCGACCCAGAGCAGGCCTTCCACCAGGGGTGATTCGTCTATGGTGGTGATGGTGCAATACTGGATGTTGCCGTCACCGCCCTTTCCCTGCGGCAATTTCTCTTTATCGTTGGTGGTCAGGTCTGGACTGACCTCTACCCAGTATTCGCCCCGGTAAGGCGATTTTAGAAGAATATTGGCCGCGTGGTAAATGACATCACTGTTATGCCTGGAAACCATGATGGGCGCGCACCAGTTCCAGCGCAGGTCTTCTCTCTGGTACCGGATACTCTTTCTTTCGCCGGTCTGGAGGTCAATTCTCTGGATGGCCCCGAACTGGGATTCATTGTACAGGTAGCGGTTGGTCTTCCAGTCAAAGACATTGTACATGCCATCTCCGCCGCCAACCGTCGCCCAGTGTTCCAGGCGAACCGGTTTGCCGCCCGGCCTGGTACTGGGACCGAGATGCGAACCGTTATCCTGAGTCCCGCCAGCTACCCGGTATGGATAGGAATTGTCAAGGCCAACAGCATAGAATTGAGCCAGCGGCAGGAAGTCCGGATGATACCAGGTTTTTCCGCCATCATAAGTTACGCCCATCCCGTGGTCATAACCGAGCAGCATATGGTTCGAATTTTCAGGATTGATCCACAGGGCATGGTTATCTCCCCCGAAATTAAAAACACGGCGATTCCAGGTCCGGCCGGCATCGCGGGTGCCCAGGACGGAAACGCTGAGAACGTAAACCACTTTGTCATCGTTGGGGTCAACTACAATCTGTCCATAATAGTAACCGGGAGCCCCGCCAATACTCTGCCCTTCGGGGCTTATTTTTCTCCAGCTTTCTCCGCCGTCGTCCGAACGATAGACCTCGCCGTCGATCATGCCAGCACTGGGCAGGCCCAGGACAATCTCCCTGTACCTGTCTTCCGGGCTCATCCCGGGCTTGTTGGCATTCTCTATGCAGGCATATACGATTCTCGGGTTTCTCAGGTAGACGGCCAGGCCGATTCTACCCAGGATACCACCCGGCAAGCCGTTCTCCAGCTTCTTCCAGGTTCGGCCGCCATCGGTGGTCTTGTAAATTCCGCTGCCCGGTCCGCCCAGCTGATAGTTCCATGGTTTTCGGAGCCGGTCATAAGCAGCCGCATACAAGACGCTGGAATTTTCCGGGTCCATGACCACATCGACCACGCCCACAGCCCGGTTCTCGACCCTGACTTCAAGGACCCTCTGCCAGGTTTTTCCGCCGTCGGTAGTCTTGTAAAGCCCCCTGTCATCATTTTCCGAGTAAAGGTGTCCCAGGGCCGCCACGTAAACCACATCCGGGTTGACCGGGTCGATCAAAATTCTGCCTATATGGTGGGTGTCCTTAAGGCCCATGTTCTTCCAGGTTTTTCCGCCGTCGGTACTCTTGTAAACCCCATCTCCCCAGTAGGTCGACCGGGAATTGTTGGCCTCACCCGTTCCCACCCAGATGACTTCCGGGCTGGAGGGAGCAACTTCAATATCACCTATGGAAACGACTCGTTCGTGGTCAAAAATCGGTTCAAAGGTAAGACCATTGTTGACTGTCTTCCAGAGGCCCCCGGAGGCGGTGGCGGCATAAAACGTGAAGGGCTTCTGACGTGGCACGGCAAAGTCCACAAAGCGCCCGCTCTGCCTGGTAGGTCCTATGGAACGATATTTTACCGCCTGAAACAGGGACTCATTCAGCCGGACGGCTGCACCGGTTTTCTCCTTTGCGGTCTGAGCCGCCGAAGTTAAAGATCCGGTCAGTATAAATGCAGACATCAGACAGATTAAGGTCCTTTTGAGGTTCATCACTTACCTCCTTCCTGAAAGCCCGAAAAACAAATCGGGCGCAAATCCTGGCTCGGCTCAGGCTTCTTCCAACACTGAATAGCCCAGGACCGAGCCCAGCTCATAGGCCGCCTTCTTCAGGTCACCATAAAAAGTTACCCGGTGCCAGCCCCATTCGTCCCACTCGGTAAAAAGCTTTTCAAAATCACCGAGCGGCTCAGCTACCAGCTTGGTCCGGCAGGCCCGGTCATCGAAGGAATTTCCAACGGCCTTGGCCTGATGAACCAGAATGGCTTTCTTGTTCTGGTCAATCTCCAGGCTGGTGGTCAGGTAGCCAGCCGGCATGATAGACCTCACCGAGGCTCCCTGCCGGTCTTCGGAATGAGTTAGAATCTCAAATGGATTGGCCGGGCCATGCGGTCCGAACACCCGGTTGGAAGCCACACAGTGAGCATAGATGATATGGCGACCGGATATGTCCATAACCGGGTCTGATATGTACCCCGGACGTCCCCCGGTCATCAGTCCGAAAGCCACCATGGTTGCCGTCGACCTCAGGTCGGCCTCGCAGGCTCCGACCAGCCCCTGGTTGTTGAGCTCGTAAAAACCCAGGCAGGGATAGGCGTGGATATGGCCTCCATAAAATCCTCCCAGGCAATTTATGGTAATGGCCCTGGCCTGGTAACGTTGCAGCAACTGTTTCATTCCCAGGTACATGGCTGCCGAGTTTATCAGCTCTCGAAACTTTACATTCTGCACCAGGGCCGCCCGGTTCCACCAGTCGCGGGCCACAGTTTCGGCCTCATCCCTGTCCGCTTTTTCCCAGGCTGAGTTCAATTCTGAAAACGGAAGATTCATGACGGGAATGCCGGCTATCTCCAGATCTTCTCCGCCATTCTGGTCCCGGAAGAGAAGAATTGGCGAATACTTCATCCGGTAGGCTGTTTCATCTGGAGGAAGAAGCTTCATTGGATCGGGGTAACAATTTAAATAGCCGGTAGGTGGAGTCAGTTTCTTCCTTATCTCTTCAATCAGCCCGGAAAAAGTGCTTTCTTCCGTGGCCGCCCTGACCGACTTAAAGGCTCTGGCTGCGGCCACCAGGTGCTGCGGGTTTGAAGAACATATGAACCCAAAATTCTTTCTGCCCTGGCGGAGAAGTCCGGCTGTATAAACCAGGAAACCACCACTGCCCCCGTACTGAAAGTCCACATAGAGCACGGGCTTTCCCGTTTCGACGGCGGGCTGTACCACCCGGTTCCAGCAGTTAAGTTGAAATACCACATAGCCGTCAATCTGCTTTCCGCGGTCCTCTTCCAAAATTGCGGCTGTTTCTTCCGGACTGCTGGCGGTGGAGACCAGGAAGGAGAATTCAGGCAGGCCCTTTTCCAGGATCGACAGGTATTTTTCCATGACCGGCCTGAAGTCAAAACCAAGATTTGGCCAGTCCGGTCGGTCCTGGACCGGACGGTGCAGGGCGAAGAGCAATCTGAGTCTGACTTCTTTCTTGACCGGCAGAGACGACAGGTCGAGAAGAGCCACGTTCTGGGCAGCGCCTGTTTTCCTACCAGAATAAAGACATCCGGTGGCCAGCAGGGCGCAGCGGCCGCAATGCTGGAAAAATTCCCTTCTTCTCAGGAGATTATTGGCTGATTTATTGCTTTTTTTTGATCCCCGATCACTCATAACTTAATCCCTTCCGGTCATCTTTTTTCAAAAAAATATCTGTTAAAATCGGTAATACCCATAATAGATGACAATACTTTCAGTCCAGAGTTTATGTCAAGCCCAAATTATGCCTGAAATGACATTTTTTGAAAAAAATAGATCCAGATCGACTAAAAATATTGACAGCTCAATAATTTAGGCCTAATATCTTATGAAAAATGTTGTTGTCGACTGAAAACAAAAGAATTAAGAAGACTGCCAGAGTCAGCACGCTCTTTCTCTGCCTTTTCCTGATGTTCCTGACTTCGGACCTTTTCTCCCAGAAGACGGCCGCCAGGAAAGACGGCCAGCAGATCGTGATAAGCGAGGAGTCAGAGCCCGACCGCATGGGCCTTACACTTTTGCCCATCGTTTATTACACTCCCGAAACCAGGCTGGCCTTTGGACTGGGTAGCCTTATTACCTACCGCTTCGGTCTGGTTTTCAAAAAGGCCCGTCCCAGCACCATGTTCGTAGGGGCTATCTATACCCAGCTAAAACAATTCATTCTTCAGATTAAACCGGAAATATATCTAAATGATAATTCGCTCTTCCTAGCGGGAAATTTCATGGCTGAACGGTTCCCGACCAAGCTCTGGGGAATCGGCCCCAACACTCCTGATGAGATGGAAGAAGTTTACACCCCTCAGAGATTTCTGATGGAAGTCGGGCTGCAACAGAGGCTCGGCCGGGAACTTCCCCTCTACCTAGGTTTGAAGTATCGCCTGGAAAGCACCAAGATAGTCGAGACTGAACCCGGGAAGCTTCTCGACCAGGATCTGGTTACGGGCAGCCGTGGCGGGCTTCTGTCCGGGCCGGGCCTGGCCGCCAGCTATGATAACCGCGATAACATTTTCTATCCAAATACCGGGCTTTACCTCCAGGCCAATCTTAACTGGAACAATCATTTCTTCGGAAGCGATTATGATTTTCTGAGCTTGCAGTTTGACCTGCGCAATTACCACCGGGTTGGCGACGACCAGGTCCTGGCTGTCCAGGCCCTGGCTGAAACCAATACCGGTGATGTCCCCTTCTACCGGCTACCGCGCCTCGGGGGGGACTCCCTGCTCCGCGGTTTTTATAATGGCCGTTTCCGGGACATGAATCTGGTAGCCTTTCAGGCCGAGTATCGCTTCCCTGTTTGGAAGAGGCTGGGGGCGGTAATCTTTGGAGCTATGGGCAGCCTGGCCAATCGTTTCCGGGACATTTCTTTCGATAACCTCAAGTACGCAGCCGGCTTCGGCCTGAGATTCAAGATTATTCCCAAAGAGAATGCCAACCTGCGGGTGGACCTGGCCTTCGGACCGGGGACCTACGGGATTTATTTCAAGGCCGGGGAATCCTTCTGAAATTTGCTTCCCTATCAACAACCAATAAGTCTTCGCAACTGGCAGTCTTAAAGTTTTAATTCGGTCGCCTTTTCAGGGTTGATTCTCAAGGCTGAACTTTTGCCGGCTGACTCCCCTCACTCTCCGGCAACCGGAATCCATGAGAAATGCAGACCGTGGGACAGACCTGTTCACATTTCAGACACCTGATGCATTGCGAGCTGTCCGGGTCTTCGTAAATCCTGATATCTACCGGGCAGATTTTCTGGCAGGCGTTGCAGACTATGCACCTTTCCAGGTCAACTTTCATCCTGAAGGCGCTGACCCGGTTGAAGAACCCGAGAATGGTCCCCAGCGGACAGACTGTCCGGCAAAACGGTCTCATGGAAACCGCCATCCACACCAGAAAAAGAATGAGCAGAGATAATTTCCAGGAGAAAAGAAAACCCAGCTGGGCCCTGATGGCAGGATTCAGGGCTGACAGAACTATTCCGGCCTCGAGGGTGCCCGCCGGGCAGACCCACTTGCAGAACCAGGGCCAGCCCAGTCCGGAGGTGTCCACCACCAGGAGGGGTAACAGTAACACCAGAACCGCCAGGACAAGGTACCTAAGATTTGTTAAAAAAGCCGGAAGCTTTATCTTCGGCAGCGGGACCTTATAGACCAGCTCCTGCAGCAATCCAAAAGGACAGAGCCAGCCGCAGGGTAGCCGGCCGCCCACGGTTCCCATCAGACCAAGACTTCCGATAACATACAACCCGAGTTTCTTCTGCCCAACTCCAAGGTTATACCTCAGGGCATTCAGGGAGTTTTGAAGCGCCCCCACCGGGCAGGCCCCCACCGCTGCCGGACAGGAATAACAATTCAGGGCTGGCACACAAAGCCCCTTGGTTTTGGCCTGGCTGATATTCCCTTTTAGCAACGACAGAAAATCCAGGTTGAAGCCGAGGGCGGCTACTACTTGAAATAACCTTCTCTTGCTTTCAGTTTTCAGAGTTCTGGTTTTCATGGCCCGGCTTCCTACCCGATGCCGATGCATTCCAGACAGACGGTAGCTGCTTTCTGCCAGACGACCCGGAACTCTCCGCTCAGAAGCCCCAAGACTATGAAAGCCGCCGACAGGAAAAGAAAGACAAAGAACAAAAACCTTCTTTTTTTCATAAGTCTTACCTCTGGCCGGTTTCTACCGGGAGGTCGTCCCGGTTACTCCACTCGTTGAAGCTTCCGTCGTACAACCGAACCTTCGGATAATTCAACAGATACTTGAGGGTCAGATAGGTGTGGGAAGCCATCAACCCCTGTCCGCAAGAAACAATTATGGTCTTGTCAGGCGTTATACCCATGTCCCGCAGGTTCCCGGCGACCACCTTAAGGTCTTTCCAGCTCCCATCCTCCCTCAGAAAAGATCCCCAGAATATGTTGATCGCTCCCGGGATATGTCCGTTTCTCTTCCAGTTACCGCGTTCACCAGAGTACAACTCGGCCGACCTGACATCAAGCAGCACGGTAGTCCTGGGGTCGCGGTTCTTGACCTGGTCCAGAACCGCCCTGACTGATTCGTCGGGATTTATTTTCGAGCCGTAGTTGGTCCGGTTCAGCACCGGATAATCGCGCGATACCGGCCTGTTCTCGTTCTTCCAGCGGTTAAAGCCGCCGTCAAGAATGGCCCAGCCGGTATGCCTTAGGTAATCAAGAGCCCAGGCCAGGTAAGTCGCACGGTAATTGTTAATCTCGGTGTAAATAATGACGGTGGTTTTCTGATTTACTCCTATTTCCTCCAGCAACCTGGTCAGGATTTCAGGGGGAATGAGACGTCCGGGAACTCCGTTCTGGGGCCAGCGCAGGGCGGTTTCATCCAGGTAAACGGCTCCCGGTATATGTCCGGCCCAGTAATCCCTGATATCGGCTCTCATGTCTATGATTCTGAGGTTGGGCAGGTTCAGGCTGGCCTCCAGCCATTCTCCCGATACCAGGCGGCGCTCGGGAGTCTGAGCCTGGAGCCCAGATAATAATATCAGGTTCAGGGTTAAAAGGGCTGCGGCACGAAACATGTTTTCAATTGCTCTTTTCATTTTTGACCTTTCATGTTTTCGCATGGCCTTTATCCAGTTAATAAAGTCCTCGATCAGTTTACCTTAACCCAGGGAAAGCAGGTTATCCTCAGCCTGGCGCACCCCATGGGAATCAACCTGATTCTGGTGTCGGGTTGCCTGGAACTGACCGGGCTGGCTGGAACCTTTCCCACCATCCGGCCTTCTTCCCTCCATTCTGGCAACCTCCTGGCTCTGGCCTCCAGAACCAGAGGGGTTGAGTCAAGCGAAAAAGGTTGGTAATCGAGAGGCCTTTCCTCGATGAGCTCGATGTCACTGGATGGAGCTTCGGGGTCAAGAAGGAGGGCGAAATTCCAGGGCGAGGCTGGCAGCACTTCCCAGGCCGGCCAGTCGTCGCTGCCCCCGGCCCTCTTCCATTCTTCCTTGATTTCCAGTGAGTACCAGAGTGGTCCCCGCCTGATGGAGGCAGCCTGGCCCAGGCCCGGCCAGAAATGAACCTTTATTGATTGTTCCAGGTCGAGGGTTATCCTGTCTCCATATTTCCAGGTTTGTTCCACGACCGCAAATTCTCCGGCTGCCTTTATCTCCCGCGGCTTTCCCCCGTTAATCGAAATCGAGGCCTTCTCTGCCCAGCCTGGCATTCTTAAATACAGAGGAAAAGCAACCGGCTCATCAGCATAGACAGTCAGCTCAATCCGGCCGGAAAAAGGATAATTCGTATCCTGGACAATCCTGGCCGCCTTCCCCAAATTCCCGGCCTTGAAATTAACCATTGAAGGTCCATAAAAAATAGTCGCCAGGCCGTTTTCGGACGTGGCCAGGTAGAGGTGCTCAATATAATAGGGCCAGCCAAAAGCCACGTTGTGCTGGCAGCAACGATACTTCCAGGGGTCAAAAGATAGCAGCGTGCCGGAATTCTGGAAATCGTGATCTCCGGAACTGTCGCAGGAAATAAGGTTGGCAGCCGTCAGGTAATGCAGGGCTTTTAAGTCAGGAGTCAGGGCCGCTGGCAGTGAATTAACAGCAACCTCCTCAGCCCGGTCGGCGTAAACCACCTGCCCTGTTATCTTCAGCAGGGACTCAAAACTGTTCATGAATTCAACCATGGTGCAGGTTTCAGCCCCCTGTCTCGGGTCGCCATATCCGGGTCTTATATTTTCGTCGGCGGCAAACATACCTCCGGGCTGCTGTCCGTAGGCTTCCATCACCTGGCGGTAGTTTCTTTCTACCGCTTCCAGCAATCCCGGCTCTCCTGCCTGTTGATAATAAACCCCGGGGTATCTGAAGCCCATGGCAATATTTACCCCGTGGTAGAACGAACTTTCTTCCCAGTGCCGGTCGCGTTCTGCGGTAAGTATCGGAGAGGCCCAGTCGGCGGTGCGCCGGTAAATTCTTTTGGCCAGTTCCAGGAGCCAGGCTTCACCGGTTCGGTTATAAAGCCAGTAAACGCTTTCCAGGTTTTCCCCTCCCCGCAGCTTCTGCCAGCTTCCTGGAAAAAGCTTTTCTTCGGGCAGGCTAAATTGATAGCGAAAATAGGCAGACATGAAATCAAGCACTCTCCTGTCTCCGCTGAATTCATAATAGCTCTGCAGGCAGGCCAGGGCCACCATGTTGGGCCAGAGGTCATTATTGTCTCTGTTATCGACCGGGCCGAAGTAACCGTCGGGCTGCTGGCTCTTCAGTATGGCTTCGATCCATTTCCTGGCGGTGGCTATTAATTCCGGGTCTTTGAGCAGGTAGGCCAGATCCCCGAAGCCCTTCAGCCAGTACGGCATCTCTTCCCAGCCGCGGCCTTTCAGGGTCAGCCAGCCTGAATCGCCCTGCAAGAACTTTGATATTTCTGGCAGGCGTCCCGTCAATCCCGAGGCCATCAGCCGGAGCTGGCTTAACAACCAGCCACGGGCTTCGACCTGCCCCGGGGGAAGCTTGAGCAGAGGATTGGCCCGAAGCGGAGGCCGGTTTCCCTGGTAGTGAGAGTTTATCCTGTCGACCGGCGGAGTCCTGACAATCCTGACCTCGTTCACCGTCTCTCCTCCGAAAATATTGGCTGCCAACAATAAAACCAGAATCAATAAACATATCACACAGGACCGGTTCATCTTTGGCTCCTGTCATTTACATTTAAGCATAAACCGTATCACATTCCTAATACCGTCAGAAAAAATTGCTCATCCAGGACAGCCTGAAAGCTTGGGGATTTAAATCTGAACTTCATATATCTTATTCATTTTCTTAAGTTGCAGGGCAGGATTGAAAATCCAGGCATAGAGATTGACACTCCGGAAATAGGGGAAAAAGCGACTCCGGTAGAGAAAACCCTGGGAATAATAACCCTTGTTCCATTCAATAACCCCGATTGTATCCCGGGTGGCCAGGTAGTTGAGGAAGTAATTCATTACCTGTCTTTTTTCCTTCGAATCCAGCAGGTCCAGATGCAGGTGGTTCAACCAGGCCCAGCGTTCTACCTTTTTTCCCAGGTGTTCATGTTCAAGATAATTTATCAATCCGACCAGCCGACCTTCCCTTTTTATCGCCAGGCTGATGGACACTCCAGGATAGATAATCTCTTTTCTTAATTCTTCCGGCCCGGTCCAGACCCTGGCCAGGTCGGCTTTCCCGTTATAGGAATTGAGCAGGCGCAGGGCCTCCGGCAGGTCGGCCGTTTCCAGCTCTTCAAGGTCCAGGCCCTCGGGCTGCGGGCCTTTAGGCAACCTGTGGGCTCCCCAGATTTTTATGGCCAGCTTTTCCCAGCTCTTAAGGCCCTCGGAATAAGTCACCCTTTCCAGGTCCAGCACTCGACCCAGGACATACATTTTTTTTAAGAACCGCAGGGGCTGTCCTTCTCTCTTGAACTTTTCTATCAGCTGTGAAGAACGGTGCCCGGCTTCCAGATAGAGCAGGGCCAGATCGTAGCGGGTGATTTCCTGGTTAATTCTAACGGCCTCCTTGATAATGGCCTGGGCCAGGCCTTTCCGGGCGTATTCTCTGCGGCTGACCAGCAGGCAGCTGAGAATGGCCCGGACATTCTGACTGCCGACCGCAAAGTTCCGGGGAATGTTGGCCAGGAAGGCCAGGATTTCTTGGCCCCTGTAAGCGGCGATGAAATGTCTGGGGTCGGGGGCCAGTCCCATCAGGTATCTGACAAATTCCTGTCGGTAGAGATTTGGAAAAGAGGCAATTCCGTATTCATCACGCCAGGAATGATGGGCCATCTTTTCCAGGGCTTCCAGGTCACCGTGGAAAGGCTCGATGCTGATTCCATTTAAATCCATAAGCTCCAACATCTGGCACTCCTAAAGCCATTTGGGCAAGTTATAGAACGAGGCGCCCTGTTTGTTCGGGTCCATGGCGACCTCCAGGTCTTTGAACTTCATAAACCGGCTCAATTATAATAAATTTCTCAGCCGGCCTGAACCTGTAATTTTTGCTTAAGACTGACTCTCCCCTCCTCAGGTTCCGCCCCAAAATTTTCCCGGACTGCATTTTTTTCTTAAAATCGGTTGTGCTATAATGCCTGTCTTAAATTTCGGTGACCTGGAATATTTAATCTGGTCATTCTTGATTAAAGGAGTCTCCTTTGATCGATAACCGTCTTTATAAACATCCCATTCTGCCGGTCGAGGACAAACCTCTATTCACTTTTTACTTTAAGGACAGGGAGCTAAAAGCCAGGGAGGGTGAAACCATAGCTTCCGCCCTCTTTGCCAACGGCATCAGGATTTTTAGCTACCATCACAAGGACGGGGCTCCCCAGGGAATTTTCTGCGCCAACGGCCAGTGTGCTCAGTGCCTGGTCCTGGCCGATGGCTTTCCGGTTAAATCCTGCATGGAATTAATCAAACCCGGAATGAAGATCGAGCCGGTGGTGGGCCTGCCCGAGCTTCCCCTGGTTGACCCGCAATCACCGCTCGACTTCAAGCCGGTGGAAGAGATTGAAGTCTCGGTTTTAATTATCGGCGGTGGCCCGGCCGGACTGTCGGCAGCTATAGAACTCGGCCAGCGCGGGGTGGACTGCCTGCTGGTGGACGACAAACATCGGCTGGGCGGCAAGCTGGTCCTACAGACCCATCGTTTCTTTGGCTCGGTGGAGGCGGTCTATGCCGGGACCAGGGGTATTGACATCGCCACCAGGCTGGAAAATGAAGTACGCCAGTACCCGCGGGTCACCATCTGGTTGCAGAGCACGGCCCTGGCCGTTTTCAGCGATAAGAAAGTCGGCATACTGAAGGAAAATAAACAGTATGCGCTGGTCAAACCCAAGATTCTACTGGTGGCAGCCGGGGCCAGGGAAAAATCTCTGGCTTTTCCGGGCAACGACCTGCCGGGAGTTTACGGGGCCGGGGCCTTCCAGACCCTGGTCAACCGCGACCTGGTCAAGCCCACCGAGAAACTGTTTATCGTCGGGGGAGGCAACGTCGGTTTGATCGCCGGCTACCATGCGCTGCAGGCCGGCATCAAGGTGGTCGGTCTGGTGGAAGTGATGCCCGAGGTTGGTGGTTATAAGGTTCATAAAGACAAGCTGGCCAGGCTGGGGGTACCCATTCTCACCTCCCACACCATTCTTAGTGCCAACGGAAAAGATTGCGTCGAATCGGTGACCATAGCCCGGGTGGACGAAAAGTTCCGGCCTGTTCCCGGGACCGAAAGAACGCTCAAATGTGACACCGTCCTGATCGCCGTCGGGCTCGACCCGGTTAACGAGTTTTATCTCAAGGCCCGGGAATTTGACCTTCCGGTCTATGCTGCCGGCGATGCCGAGGAAATTGCCGAAGCTTCTGCCGCCATCTTTTCCGGCAAGATCCGGGGGCTGGAGATTGCCAGAGAGCTTGGTGTGTACGGTGATGAGGTCCCCGCAGACTGGTACCGGACCGCCGAGATCTTAAAATCCAGGCCCGGCCAGACCTATCCCGAGTATTTTCTGGAGAAAGAAGAAGGGGTATTCCCGGTAATCCACTGCCTTCAGGAAATACCCTGCGATCCCTGTTCGGCCGTGTGCCCGAGGAAGCTTATCGAGGTCGACCGCAGCGATGTTCGCAAGTTGCCCGTCTATTACGAGGAAAAAGACGGCAAGGGATGCAGCGGCTGCGAAAGGTGCGTGGTATTCTGTCCGGGGCTGGCCATCACCCTAATTGATTACCGCCGGAACCCAGAATTTCCAGAGGTGACCATTCCCTTTGAATTCCTGAAAGAAATCATCAACCCCGGAGATGAAGTCTCACTGGTGGATGTTTCCGGTCAGGAACTGGCCAGGAGCCGGGTGACCTCGGTTAAATCCATCAAGGGCAACGACCGCACCATCCTGGTCAAAGTCCAGGTACCAAAAGCAGTCGCCAAGAAGGTCAGCGGGATTAAATTGCAGCCTGAAATTACCGAAGTCGAGGAAAAATACCTGGGCAGGATTCCGGATGAAGCCATCATCTGCCGCTGCGAGAGAGTCACGGCCGGCGAAATCAGGAAGTTGATCCGGGAAGGTGTCAGGGACATTAACGAGATCAAGACCATTACCAGGGCCGGCATGGGGCCCTGCGGAGCCAAGACCTGTACCCCGCTGGTGCACCGGCTGTTCCGGGAAGAGGGAGTACCTGAAAGCGAAATAGTGGACCAGCCCAAGCGGCCCCTGTTCATAGAAGTACCCTTGGGATTGTTTGCCGGTCTGGAGAGGAAAGGAGTCTGCGAATGAGCCGCGCTGAATACGACGTCGTCATCATCGGAGCTGGCAGTGTTGGCACTCCCACCGCCCTGTTCCTGGCCCAGAAAGGTTTAAGGGTGCTGGTTGTGGACCGCAACCCCAGCCCCGGTCAGAGTTCCAATAAGAGGGCCATCGGAGGGTTGAGGGCCACCCACTCTGACCCGGCCAAGATCCGGCTTGGCCTGCGCAGCCTCAAGATTTTTTCCACCTGGAAAGAAACATACGGAGACGACATTGAATGGCATCAGGGTGGTTATTGTTTCGTGGCCTACCGGGAAGAAGAAGAAAGGACCCTGAAAGAAGTCCTGCCGCTTCAAAAGAGACACGGCCTGAAGATAGACTGGCTGGAAGCGGAAGAGCTCAGGAAACTGCTTCCTGACCTTAATCCCCGTGGCCTCAGGGGTGGAACATTTTCTCCAGAAGATGGCCACGCCTCTCCCCTGCTGGCGGTTGAGGCCTTTTACCGCCAGGCCAGGAAGGCCGGAGCCGACTTCAGGTTCAGAGAAAATGTCAGGAACCTGGTGATTGAAAACGGTCGGGTCAGGGGTGTGGTTACCGAGTCCGGAAGATATGAGGCTGGCGTCGTCATCAACGCCGCCGGGGCCTGGGCGGCCGAGGTGGCCAGGCTGGCCGGAATGGAAGTCCCGGTCAAACCCGATTCCCACGAGGCCGCGGTCACCGAACCGGTCCAGAGATTTTTTGAGCCCATGGTGGTCGACCTGCGCCCGGTTAAGGGTTCGGCCAATTATTATTTCTACCAGCATGCCACCGGACAGATCATCTTCTGCATTACTCCCAGCCCCAGTATCTGGGGTTTCGACGAGCGCGAAACCAGCGAATTCCTGCCGATGGTTTCCCGGAGAATGATTGACCTCATGCCCAGGCTTCAGAATATTAGGGTCAGGCGCACCTGGCGCGGACTTTACCCGATGACTCCAGACGGCTTTCCCATCGTCGGCTGGTCGAGGGAGGTGTCCGGATTTCTTCTGGCAGTGGGCATGTGCGGACAGGGCTTTATGCTCGGTCCAGGTGTAGCTGAATTGCTGACCAGGCTGGTTGCCGGCGAGCCCGGACCCGACGATGAAGAAATCTTATCCTATCTCTCCCCGTACCGGAGTTTCGTCAGCGAAGAAAAGTTGAAGTAAGACGGAAGCCAACCGGAGTAAATCTCATCTCAGAATCAACTGCCGGCCATCGGCCTCCACCACCCGGAGCGGATAGTCGAACAGAGTCCCCAGAAGTTCGGCCCGAAAGATTTCGGTGGTCGGTCCGGCGGACAGGATCTGTCCGTTCTTGATCATGACCAGGAAATCGGCCAGCCGTGGTATCAGGTCGATGCTGTGAACTGAAGTTATTATGGTCTTGCCCCGGTCTTCAGCCAGCTTTCTCAGCAGGTTGATTATTTCCATCTCGTGTTTCAGGTCAAGAAAGGTTGTCGGCTCATCCAGGAGGATTATTTTTGAATCCTGGGCCAGGGCCCTGGCGATGAGCACTATTCTTCTCTCGCCGCTGCTCAGCTCCTGGCACTTCCTTGCGGCCAGGGCTTCCAGCCCCAGGTAAGAAATGACCTCTTCGGTCTTTTCGTAATCGGCCCTGGCCGGCGGCGAAAAGATATTAAGGTACCCGCTGCGACCCATCAGGATGAAATCAAAAACCCTGAAATTCAGGGCGGTACTGTGTTCCTGTGGAACGTAACTGACCAGGCGAGCCCTTTCCGAACCACGGAGCCGGGACAGCTCCCGGCCATCAACAAAGATGGAGCCGGCAACCGGCTTAATTACCCCGGACAGAGCTTTGAGCAGTGTTGACTTGCCCGCGCCATTGGGACCGACCAGGGCCGAAACCCGGTTGGCAGAAAAATGCAGGTTGTCAACCCGGAGTTCAAAATTCTCATGCCTGACCCGAAGTCGTTCTACCCTGATCTGCATGCCTAACTCCAGCTGGTCCTGGCCCTACTGATCAAGTACAGGAAAAATGGAATTCCCACCAGGCTGGTCAGAATGCCAACCGGAAATTCAAAAGGCAAAAGGGTTCTGATCAGGTCATCGGCCAGCAGCATTAGACTGGCTCCCAGCCCGGCCGAGACCGGAAGAACCAGCCGGTTGTCAGAGCCAACCAGGCCCCTGACCGCATGGGGCACGATGAGTCCGACCCAGCCGATGATACCGGCAATGGCCACCACGGCCGAGGTTACGAGCGTGGCCAGGCAGATGATCAGAATTCTTTCTCTCTTGACGGCCAGGCCTAAGGACCTGGCTTCATCGTCGCTCAGGCTCAGGACGTTTATCCGCCAGCCAAGCTTTAGCAGGAAGACCAGGCCAACCAGAATCAGAGGTGCCGACCAGGCCAGGTCGGGCCAGGTGGCCTGGGAAAAGCTGCCCAGCAGCCAGAAGAAGAGGGCCTGAAGGGCGTAGGGACTGGCTATAAATTCTAGGGTTGACAGAAGCGCCTGGAAAAGCGCCGAAACAATTATTCCTGTCAGCAGAACCGCTACCAGGGTGTTCCTGGCCCCCTCGGAGATGACCAGGACCAGGACCACGGCCAGCAGCCCGCAGGCAAAGGCCAATACCTGGGGCGGGAAATTGCGGCTGAACAGAACCAGGGAGGCGGCGCCCCCAAAACCTGCCCCGAAAGACACGCCCAGTATGTATTCATTAACCAGGGGATTCCGGAAAAGAGACTGCAGGGATGCCCCGGAGACCGAAAAGGCAGCCCCGGCCAGCAGGGCCAGAAGCACCCGCGGCAACCTGATGTTCAAAATAATATTGGCCGCGGGCGTGGTCAACAGGTCGGAAGGCCAGCCTGATATCCTGGCCAGCAGAATTTCCAGCACTTCTTTCAGGGAAACCCGGAGGGTCCCGAGACATAAAGAAAACAACAGCAACAACAGCGGAAATAAAATGGCTATATAAAGAATGGCCTTGTTTTTATTCTTTCTTTTTGAACCAGTCATAAGCTTTTATTTTAGCACACAGCTCCCTGAATAACCCCGGCCGGCCGTAAAAAAAGGCAAAGATTTCATCCCCGGATGAGATCATGGCCTGGCTGTCCGGCGGTCCAGAATGCAGTAGCTCGGACAGGTAAAGGCACTCCACCAGCACCAGAGCCGGGTCCCACCAGTACCAGAAACCAAAAGTATAATATAATTTCCTTTCACGCACGGCCCGGATGGTCTGAAGTCTCGGGTCTGATAGAACTGTTTCCACGGTTACCGTTCTTTCTGCCGGGAGATAGTTACCATGGACCAGGATTATTTTCGGGTCAAGGGACAGAAGGGTTTCCAGCTTGAGCACCGTGGTGTCCGAACCCTGGTAAACTCCCCGGAAGTGGCTGGCCAGGTTGCGCCCGCCGGCCAGGTCAACCGGCTCATAATTGACAGGAGAGCGCAGAAGAGAGCCCCAGAAACTGAGATAGACCAGCGGCCGTTCAGCCAGCGGTATTTTTCGGGACCGGTCCTTTATGTCAGCCAGCCGGGAACGCATATAATCGGTCAGGTCGCGGCCGCGTTTCTCGCTTCCGGTAATCCTGGCCAGGATCTCAATTTCGGACAGCAGGTCATCTATCCTGCCGGCCGCGCTCAGACTGACCACCGGGCAGTTCAATTTCCGGCTGAGGTTCCTGGATAGAGAAAATTCAGAAGGAGAGACCAGGACCAGGTCAGGTTCCAGTTGCAGTATGGCCTCCACCCTGGCGTCTTCGCCCGTAACCGAAACCACCGGCAATCCGGACACACCGGGAAAAATTATGGGCATGAGGTGGTCGTAGCGTGCTGGAAAGCGGTCAACCGCCACCACCTTATCCTGCTGGCCCAGGGCCACCAGGATTCTGAGCAGCTCGGGCTGAAGGCAGACTATTCTCTCCACCCTGGTCGGTATCCGGACCTGGCGCCCGAGACTGTCTTTAACGGTAATCTGCGGCACACTCGGGCTCGAAGTTCCAGATATTACTAAGACGATAATTAGCAGTGATAAAAGAATCCGCCTTGAAACTACCACAGCACTCCCCTCTTATTTTATCGCCCGGTTAATGATTTGCCGGCTACCTTATTCTTATTTTTTCCCCTCCTCCAGGGCGGTCAGCAATTTTTCGACTGCCGGAATTATGGCCAGCTGGCACTCGGCCTGAGGCTTTTTCAGCTCTTCCAGCAACTTCTTCTGTTTTTCCAGCCACTGGGCTCCGGGTTGTTTTCCGGATTTCAAATAGAACAAGGCATCCGATCCTATGAATACCAGTTCTCTTAGCTTTTCGGTAAGCGGTTTGATTTCTTTCAGGGCAGGAATTCTTTCGGACAGCCCCGAGGTCTGGGCAACAATGGTAGTCATAGGCAGGAAATAATCGTTTTCTAGGGCCCTGGCTTTTATCGATTGCCTGGATGAAAGGTATTCTTCTACTCTCTTTCTAAAGTCTCGGGCCTCCAGCGACTCGGGAAAACAGCTATCGACAAACCTGGTCAGCGGGGCCAGCGAAGTGTATTTTCTACCCTGGCTGTGCCTGGCATATCCCTTGACCGGCTCGCATATTCTGGCCAAAGCCCGTAGAGCACCCATCTCCGGCGAACTGACCTGAACGGTGCCTACCAGCCGTCTTAACATCATGTCCTGGTTTCTGAGGTGCTGAACTCCATGCTCTTCAAGTTGAACACTTATGACTCGAAGCCGTCGGTACATGTCCTCCACGTCCCTGATTTCCTGTGGCGACCAGAGCCTTTCGGCAATGGCGGCCGCACGCGGCCAGATCCTGGAATCTACCGTTTCCGGCGAAACCAGCTCGGCCCACATCGTGGCCTCTCCGCCCAAAATGAGCTTTTTTTCGTCGGCGGACAGAGGTGAATCAGGCGGTATCGGGTCGTTGAGATAATGGCGCTCGGCCGGTTCGCACAGGTCGATGTAATAGCCGTTGGACAGAATTCCCTGGTAGCCCTTCCTGGCTCCGTCCACCAGGGCCTGGGTTCCACGCCAGGATTGAATGACGATGTCTTTCGGCAGTCCCGGCTGGTAAATCTCATCCCAGCCAACCATCTTCTTTTTGTACTTGGTCAGAATCTTCAGGATTTGCAGGTTGAAATAGGCCTGGAGAGCATGATTATCGGCCAGGTTGTGTTTCTTCATAAAGGCCTGGATTTGCGGATTTTCCTTCCAGTGGACAGCCTCCACCTCGTCTCCGCCAATGTGCAGGTAGGGATCGGGAAAAAGAGAAGCCATTTCCCTGAAGAACCTGTCGAAAAATTTATAGGTGGCCGGATTGGCCGGGTTGAATACCGGGTGAAAGACCCCGAAACCCCGTTCTATGCGATAAGGTCCAGGGGCACTGGCGTACTCCGGGTAGCCCACGAACCAGCTGGTGGAATGACCGGGAATGTCGAATTCAGGCATGACCCTTATTCCCAGGTCAGCAGCAAAACCTATGATTTCCCTGACCTGTTCCTGGGTATAGTACATGCCGTCTGAGCCCATTTGATGGAGCCTGGGAAAAGTCCGGCTTTCGACCCGGAAACCCTGGTCTTCGCTCAGATGCCAGTGCAGGACGTTGAGTTTGACCGCGGCCATGGCCAGCAGGTTTCTTTTAATTACCTCCAAAGGCATGAAATGGCGGCAGGAATCTATCAGGAGTCCTCTCCAGGTAAACCGGGGCCGGTCCTCGATTCGCCCGCAGGGGAAGTAATAACCACTGTCATCAGAAGAAAGAAGCTGCAGCAGGGTTTCCAGGCCGCGGAGGATGCCCAGGTCGGTCGGGGCTCGAAGCTCTATGCGCTCGGTTTTGATTTCGAGAACATAAGATTCATCCTCATTGGGCAGCAGACGCCCAACTCTTTCGTACTTGTAGAACAAGCGTGTATTGGGTCCGGGAGTCTGGTCAGCCAGAAAATCCTGCTCCAGAAACAAGCCAGTCCGTCCGCCCAGCCTGGACATGAACCTGGCCACTGCCTTAAACCCGCGGCCTCCAGGCTGGTCTTGCCCGCCGGCATAGAATTTCTCATCGAGCCTGAATTTGTCCTGGGAGAGCTGGATACTGGATGGAACCGGCATCAGGACAGGAGCCTGGCCGTCTGTTCCGGCAGGAACCAGGGCCCCGGCCTCGGCGCTGAGTGAAAGAAAACTAAACATGGCCAGACTAACGGTCAATAAACTGGCCACGCCGTTGATCATTTTGCTGAAATAGCCAGGCATTTTTATTTCTCCTCAATATTTTGAGTTCTTGCCGTCAATCATAACCGCCGGCCAGAGCCCGTCCGGCTCCGGCCGGCGGATTGATACTCTTATCAAAGACCGGCTATTTATAAAGCGGGTCGGGATTGACCTTGATGGTCCGGCCCATAACCTCTCGACCGTCCACCATCAGGCTCACCCTGTAAAGACCGGGCTCAACCAGCCTGGCCCCCATACGTCCAAATCCGAACTGACCCGGGGCCTGGGTGCTCCTGCGGTTCAGACCCCAGAACACCTTCTGTAAACCCGGAGAAACCGAGCCGTTGATTTCCTGCACCACTTCTCCGGCAAAATCCTTCACCACCAGGGTCAGCTTGGAAGCTTTGTTCTTAAGGTAATAATAGATGTTAACTCCCACCGGGGGGTTGGGCGCGCTGGCAAATTCACCGTAGGACTGGCCGCGGCGGTCGAGCATCTGCCACAGGATGCCTTCCTGGATATCAAAAAGGTAGGCCTCCTTCTTCAGGTTCTCCTCTGTAAATTCCTTGAAGGGATAAATATCGGTCACATAGATTCCGCGGCCGTAAGTGGCGATCACCATCTCCCTGTCTCTTTTCTGGATGGCCAGGTCGTTGATGACCACGTCCGGGACCTGCGGTCCGGTCAGCCTCATCCAGTTCTTACCCCGGTCGAAGGTAACATACAGGCCATAGTCAGTGGCCAAGTAAAGAACGTCAGGATTATTCGGGTCTTCTTCGATATCGTTGGCCGGGTTGTTCATTCCGCCGGAGATATCCTCCCAGGTCTTACCCAGGTCCCTGGTTACAAAAACGTAGGTTTTGTCTTCGTTGTGGGTTCGGTAGCCTGAATAGATCACATAGCAGGTGTTGGTGTCGTGCTGGCTGGGCAGGACTCTCATCACCCAGCGGTCGTAGGGAATCAGGGCTCCCTTCACTCCCGGCTTGGGCTTACCCTTGGAGTCATAAAAATTGGCAGTGAGGTTGGTCCAGGTCTGGCCGAAATTGGTGCTGAGCTGCAGGTTGCCGTCATCGGTCCCGGCCCAGTAGATTCCGGGTTTCTTCGGCGATTCGGCAAAGGTGTAAATCGTGGCATACTGCAGGTTGGTCTTCTTGGAAAGGTCAATCCTGGCCTTGTCCTGCTTGCTCAGGTCCGGGGAGATGGTCTCCCAGGTGCCCGGGTCACCATGGCTCAGGGAGCGGTGGACAAACTGCGAGCAGACAAAGACAATCCCCGGGTTATGGGGGGAAAGGTAAATGGGGGCATTCCACTGGTACCTCAGGGCCGGAGCCCCGGCTGCCTCTTCTTCCGGGGTGTTGCGCCGGGCCAGGGAAATGCTCTCGCCCGTCTTAAAATTCATCCGGCGGGAGGCGCCGAACTGGCTCTCCCAGTAAATATATTCCGGGTTCCACCAGTCGCGGACGACGTAAAAACCATCGCCCGAGGGCAAGTACAACCAGTCGGCCGGGTAAACCCCGTTGGGATTGCGGTTGCGCGACGGCCCGAACCAGCAGCCATTGTCCTGGGTACCACCCATGACGTTGTAGGGAAGCTCGTTATCAACAAAAACATCATAGAACTGCTGGGCCGGAATTGTCTCCTTCTGCGACCAGTGCAGACCCCCGTCCCAGGTCTCGCTGACACCGCCGTCGTTGGCATTCAGGATGTGCTTGGAATTGAGGGGGTCAATCCAGACTGCCCGGGAATCAACATGGCATTTCTTGTTGGCTTCCCAGTTGGCAAACTGAAAGGTCTTGCCGGCATCGCGGGAAATAACCGTCCGGGTCTCCGGAGCAATCAGGACCTTATCATCGCTGGGGTCAACGGTCAGGCGCCCGTAATAGCCTGCTTCCACCTGGTTGACAATTTCGCTGCCGCCACTCATCTTGTATTCGGTCATACGCTGCCAGGTTTCTCCCTGGTCATCGGAGCGATAGATTACCCCGGCCTTCTTGACCGGTTCCATTGGCTGCAAGGCCTCGGCGTAAAGTAGGTCCAGCAGGCAGCGGTTAAGGGTCTGATAGCGTCCCCTGGCCTGATCATAATCTCTGGCCAGGGCTTCCCCATCCTTCAACAGGTCGAGGATATCTTTCCTGTCTTTATAAACAGCCTTGGCCTTATTCAGGACACCAGAGGGATTAATCTTGAGCTTGACCAGCAAATTCGGGTCGCCGGCCAGGGCGGCCAGGTTATCCAGCAGGTAAGCCTCGTCCTTGATGTATTTTTCATCATAGGTCAGGCTGTCCTTGAAATCCTGTTTTATGGCCAACTGCTTTCGGTCCCTGACCGTAAAGGAGGCCGCGTCAAAGCCGGGCGAATCAGCCAGTAGAGAGGTCAGGACGAGGCGGTTCAGCCGGATAAGGTCTTTTTCTCCATCTTCAGCTTTTTTTAGAATTTTTTCTGTTTCTTCGACTGTTGGGAGGGCCACCTCATCCCTGTCATAGGCCTTTCTGGCAGCCGCCAGCAGGCCCTTCCAGTTAACCGCGGCTTTCTTCTGGAAATCGGGATCCCGGACCAGGTCGTTGAGCTTATTTACCAGGTCTTCAACCTTGTCTGCCTTGAGATGTTCGAATTTTACAAACTTCAGAAACTCTGCCCTTATCCTGTATTCCTTGAATTTATTTAAATAGTATCCGTCGCGGAAAAGGGACCTCTGGTTATAGACAGCCGCCCCTTCCCTTTCGCTCAGGCCAAGGTTGACCTCTTCATCCAGGCGCAGGTAGACGATTCTTGGATTCTTTGGATAGATGGCCAGGCCATTTCGCCCTGTCTTCATCTGGCCGAGGTCCGGCAGGCCGGCGGTCAGCTTTTTCCAGGTCTGCCCGCCATCTGTGGTCTTCCAGAGATAATTTCCCGCCTGCCTGTCCAGGAAGGTCCAGGTACGCCGGTAAACCTTATAGGCAGCCGCAATGATTACGTCCGAGTTCCCGGGGTCCATGACAAAGTCGCCTACCACCCGGTCTTTCAAGTCCAGGACTCTCTTCCAGGTGCGGCCACCATCGGTTGATTTATATAGACCGCGCTCACAATCCTGGTCGGTATCATCATAGAGCTTGCCCTCGGCCGCCACATAAACGATGTCCGGATTCTTGGCATCCACTTCGATTTTGTTTATGAAAAAACTCTTCTCCAGACCGACGTGAGTCCAGGTCTTTCCGGCATCGGTCGATTTCCAGACCCCGTTGCCGTGATAGGCAGCCCGACTGTGGATAGGTTCCCCCGTTCCCAGGTAAAGGATGTTAGGGTTGGAAGGGGCAATGGCCAGGTAGCCCATGCTCTGGTTACCGTATTTTTCAAAAATGGGCTCAAAATGTATACCGCCGTCCACGGTTTTCCAGACACCCCCTGAAGCGGTCAGAACGTAATAGGTCTGGCTCTGACCGGGCGGCACGGCAAAGTTGGTGAAGCGACCGGAAAAGGGCCAGGGGCCGATATGCCGCCAGGTGAAGAGTTCCAGGTCCTTGGCCGTAAGTGGAATCTTGTCTGAAGGGGGAACCGGTTTTTGAGCCTCTTCTTTTTGCGGTGCCCCGCTCCCGACCATTGGCCACAGTAAAAGAAGCAGGAGCAATGCCAAAAGAGTGGCTTTCTTTCCCAGGGACTTTAGCGCGGTGATCATGAGACCTCCTTGAATTATTATATTTTTGTTTTTTTCATAAAATACGCCCGCCGTCCGGGTCTGAACTTTTCCAGGGCATACCTGATGGTTACTCTCGGTAGTCCCCTACCAGACTCTAAGAGAAATATTTCCAGAGAATGGCGGTCCGTTTTGCCGGCTTCCCGCAGCAGCCAGCCGGCGGCCTTGGCCACCAGGTCCTCAGCTTTTTCAGGCGGGACCGCAGACCGGACCATTTTGAAGACGAACCCGAGGTTTTTCTGTTCTTTGGCCAGCTTGATCAGCGTGACCAGTGCCGCCCGCCTGACGTAAACGCTCCTGTCCTTGGCCCAGGTTTCTAGAATTTTCAGTTGGCCCGGATTTCGCAGGAAAAAGGGGCCCAGTACCTCAAGGGAGAGAGTATCGATCAGTGCCCAGTTATCCAGGTGGCCTTTTCTCAGCCAGGACCTGATCCTGTTCAGGCGGACCCGGTTTAGTTCAGAATGGAAACGGCCCAGGAGGAGAAGTCCGCAGGACCGCGCTTCCAGTTCCGGCCTTGTAAACAGGCATTCAGCCAGGTCCAGCGACTGATCGATTTTCCAGACCGACTTGACCCGATCATGAATTTCGCGGCTGAGGGCTCGGAGGTCAGCCGCTCGAATCCCAAAACAAACAATTTTTTCTGGGAAAAATTTCTGGGCTGTCCTGGCCACTTCCGGGTCTGCCAGCTCCAGCAATCGACTGACTATCGCCTGCTGAATGGCCGGGATATTTATCGGGTTGTTCTCAACAGCAAACATAAGAATCAAGTCTTTTCCATTTTAACCATTTGCCCCGGCCCTGGCAATAAATAATTTGGTTTCTCAAGCAGAACTTTAAAACGATAGAATTAATTTTCCTGAATATCAGGGTATTTTATTGATCGGATTTCTTTCGACCCAGGGTGGTAATTCCCAGAGGGACATAGAGCGGACAGAAACCAAACAGGCTGGTGGCCAGAAAGACTATGGCCACGATAACCAGAATATAAGCCAGAGTTCCTTTAACCACTCCGACCAGGACCAGTATGGCCAGGATAACCGCCAGCAAGGTTCTAATGGTGCGGTCCACAGCTCCCATGTTCTTTTTCATTCTGCCCTCCTTGTTTCAATTAATCTTAACCTTATGATAATAAAAAATTAATCTTATTGCCATATAAATAAAAAGGTGCGAAAATTGTTCGATAAAAGTCGAGAGAGTAAGAGAGAATGGAAAAAATTAGAGTCCTGTTTGTCTGCGATGACAACAGCCTGAGGAGCCCGATGGCTGAGGCCTGGCTCAACCACCTGGGCCAGGGAGATTTTCTGGCCAGGAGTGCCGGCTTCGAGCCTGGCACCCTGAATCCCCTGGCGGTAGCGGTGATGCAGGAAGTCGGCCTGGACATCTCCGGACACCAGACCAGAAGCGTCTTCGAGCTATATACCGCCGGTGAACTTTTCGCCTACGTGATTACCCTCTGCGACCCGGCCACGGCTGAACGCTGCCCGATTTTTCCTGGAGTGACAAGGGTAGCCAACTGGCCTTTTACTGACCCGACCCGGGAAGAAATTCCAGAAACTGAAAAAAGGCAGAAGGTAAGAGAATTACGCGATCTCATCCGGGAACGGGTTGAAAAATTCATCCAGATGACCAGGCCTGATTCACAGGGCTGAGTCGGGTCTTAAGCCAGCAGGTCCCGCCTGGCAGCCTCCATCAGAAGGAAGAAAGCCTGGCCCTCGGTGGCCACCCCGGCTGACTGGAAGAGCGGCGAACCACAGACGTCGTTAACGTACCCAAAAGAATCCACCTTGGTAAGAACGGCCCGGCGCATGGCTTCGGCGGCTTTCAGGTATTTCCGGTCCAACCAGCCCATCTGGATATTGCGATATATGGTATAGGCCAGCATCTGGGCCAGGTTGGTTTCCACAAAGGTTTCTGCCCGGTCCAGGACGTCGTGAAACAGGCCGTCCTGCCTCTGGTATTTCAGGCACCCGTCCAGGAGCTCCTTTATGTAGCCTTTTAATTTATTTCTTTCAGCCTTCAGGTTTTCGGGCAGGGCCCGCAGCACCCTGGTCATCCCGGCCGCGGCCCAGCCATTGCCCACTCCCCAGAAATCCTGCCTTTCGAACTTCTTGAGTCCATAGTCGTAGATATGAGAAAACAACTTCCGCTCTCGATTCCACAGGTATTTTCTCAAACCTTCAACCTGAAAGATGGCCTCCCGGAAATAGCCCATAACGGCCAGAAATGGCGGGCACATGTACATGGAATCAATCCAGAGCTGGGGTTTGTGGTCGATATGAAAAATCACTCCGTCTGAAGTGCGCGGCGCCGTTTTCAGGAAGTACTCAGCCTGCTTCTCTGCGGCCCGGAGCAGGCGCTGGTCAGAGAGTTTCCGGGCAGCAAACAACACGGCCTCGCCGTTGGCCCCGGGATCGGTCACCCCGTGATTATCACAGACCTGGCCCAGCCGGCCATCGTCCCACTGGCGCAGCACTGCTTCCCTGGCCATCATTATCACCAGTTGTTCATCGCCCAGTTCCAGCAGGGCCTGGGCGGCCACCCCCTGCTCCCAGGCCTGGCGCTGCATGGTCAGCATGGCCGTCTTAACCCTATCCATCAACCCGCTTTCTGTTAAGCTTTCAACCTGGTTCGCTGATCTGACATTCCGGCCAGGCCTCGCCGCCAGTCTGCCCTGAAAAAGACCGGTGCCAATGACCGTTCCCATAAACCTTCTTCGGTTCATTGGACTTTACCTCCTTGATTCATTTATTCGGACTCGGCTCAAAAACAGGCCTTATCTTATGTATGCTTCCCGACCAGCTCTCACCATCCCTTTTTCATAATCGCCTCTTGCCCGGACAGGACCAGGATAACTGATTTTCATTTTCAGGTTAAGTTGC
This sequence comes from Candidatus Saccharicenans subterraneus, assembly GCA_003426165.1. GTDB lineage: Bacteria > Acidobacteriota > Aminicenantia > Aminicenantales > Saccharicenantaceae > Saccharicenans > Saccharicenans subterraneus. Next base: position 52,972 of record QUAH01000005.1, on the reverse strand, counting down.
AGCCGCTATTTAAGATCTTCAAAATATTCCTTGTATACCTTTTGGATTTGTTCTTGAACCAGCTTTTCCAGCCGTCTCTTCTGGTCGGTGGTCAGGTTGCGCCGGTAGCGGTCATAATCGGTAAAAGTAATCCCGTATTTTTGATAGACAAGGTCCATTTGACGGTGAGCCTCGTCCAGGTCTTCTTTATACCTATCAAAGATAAGGGCGGCCCTGGCCGTAATGTCCACATAGATGTCCTCGGTAATCTTGGGCGCAGGCGGCGGGGCCGGTTTAGTCTCTTCCTGGGGTTCTACCTGCGGCCAGGATTGTGCCGGTTCCTGATTCTCCTGCCGTTTGCAGGAAACCAGTAAAAACACAAATAATATGGCAATTAACAGGAAGCATGATTTCGAGGGCAGAGCTGGCGCCATTTTCTGAAGGATCGAAGCTGCCTTCATTCCTTTCCTGCCACCGGATATTTTAATCTAGGCGATCTATTGAATCTATGATTATTTTTCAGGTTAATCTTCGTAATATCGCCGCCTGACCTTCCTGGGCTTGTCATTAACCGGGTCAGCATCAAGCAGCCACATTCCGCGGCCATGGGTGGCAATTACCAGAACATTATCTCTGGGGTGAATGATGAGGTCATGAACATAAACCGAGGGCAGGTTACCGCCGAGCACCTGCCAGCTCTGACCGCGGTCTTTGGAAACATAAACGCCAAGGTCGGTTCCGATGTAAAGAATATTACGGTCGACCGGGTCTTCCCTTATGACGTTGACCGGCCCCAGCGGCAGACCCCTGGAAATATCTGTCCAGTTCCGGCCAAAATCTCTGGACATCCAGACATAAGGGGCAAAATCGTCGTCAAACCGGCCATGCTGGGTCAGGTAGACCGTTCCCATCTCGTACTGGCTGGCCACTATCCTGGATACCCATTTCTGGTAGGGCAAGCCGGCCGTGATTTCCTGCCAGCTCTTGCCCCCATCCCTGGTCATCGAAACCCGGCCGCAATCGGTGCCAACATAGAGCAGACCGTATTTCAGCGGGGACTCTGAAATGGCGGTAATTGTGTGGTAAGGGATATCGCCGGCTTCAGCCGGAGTAAAATAGGTCAGGTCCGGGCTGATTCGTTCCCAGGTGTCTCCCCTATCGAGTGACCTGAACAGGTACTGCATTCCGTGGTAAATAATATTCGGATTATGTGGAGAAAGGATAAAATGGGCTAGCCACTGTCCACGCAGCCTGGGTTCATCCGGGAAAACCCTGGGGACGATCAACTTGGTCCTATCCGGGCCACTGCGGCTCAGGTCGGTCCTGGTCAGGTTCCCGTAAAATCCGCAGGAATAGACCAGGTTGGGGTTGATGGGGTCTATGGCATGATGGGAGCCTTCCCCGCCGGGAGCGCGTTCGAAGGCCACCGGCCTAACGGCATTTCTTCCACGACTCAGGTCGACCGCGGCCCGGTAGCTGCCGTGGTCCTGCATCGAGCCATAGACGTGAAACGGCGTGTCCAGATCGTAATTTATGTTAAAGAATTGGCAGACCGGAAGGGTCAGGCTGGTATTCTTCCAGTTCTTCCCGCCGTCATAGGAAATTTCCAGGCCGCCATCATTGACGTTGACCAGGTAATTGGAATTATCCGGGTCGATCCACAGGCCGTGGTGGTCAACATGGTACAGGTTCTGGACCTCGGTAAATGTGCGGCCCCCGTCATGGGAAACGCTCATGGGTACTCCCATGATGTAGACCGTATCGGGGTGGTTAGGGTCGACCCTGATCTGACCGAAGACCCAGCCGTAGGTTCCGGAATGATTTCCCAGGTATCTTTTCATCTCTTCAGAGGTGGGAGCCGTTAGCCTCCAGTTTTCCCCGCCATCGTCCGAACGGTAGACCGTGGCCCCCTTGATCAGCCCGGTGCTGGGCAGGCCGTAGGCATCGCTTCTTTCTTCTTCGCTCGGTTCCCGTGAAATTTCATAGTTATCGACCAGGGCGTAAAGGATTTTAGGATTCTTGAGACAGATATCGATTCCAATCCGCCCCCTGAACCTGGCCTCCGGCAGGCCACTGTTAATCGGCTTCCAGGTCTTCCCGCCGTCAGTGGACTTCCAGATTCCGCTGCCGGAATAATGCGGTTCATTGCGGGGGTCATTCCATTTTTTTCTTATTCTCTGCCAGGTAACGGCAAAGAGCGTTTCGGGATCGTCGGGGTCCATGGTCAGGTCGATGGCCCCGGTCTGATCGTTGACAAAAAGGACCCTGGTCCAGGTCTGGCCGCCGTCTGTGGTCTTGTAGACTCCTCTGTCCTGGTTGAAGGTCCATTCATGCCCGGAAGCGGCTACGTAGACCACCTCAGGGTTCTGGGGGTGAATGACAATTCTGGCAATGGTATTGGTGTCAGTAAGACCCATATGTTTCCAGGTCCGGCCACCATCAGTTGACTTGTAAACTCCGCAGCCCGGATGGGAACTGCGGAAGATGTTGGCCTCGCCGGTTCCGACCCAGATAATCCTGTGGTCAGAAGGAGCCAGGGCGATGTCGCCGATCGAGCTGGAAAGTTCCCGTTCAAACACCGGTTCCCAGGTTGTGCCCTCATTTTCTGTTTTCCAGACGCCGCCGGAGGCAGTGCCTACGTAAATGGTATAGTTCTTGCCCCTGGGCGTGACCACGGCCACATCGGTGCAACGCCCGCTGACATTTACCGGGCCCAGAAACTGCCACTTTAAGCCGGCCAGAGGAGAGCTGGCCAGCATCTGACGGTGCTGCTCGAAACCTTTCAGTCTGACTTCAGGCGGGGTATTCTGAATTTTTGTTACTTTCTTCTGTGTTTGAGACAGGCCGTAAAAGGATAAAAGACCGAGGCTGATAATCAGCAAAAAGATAAAGATAAGCCGGGTTTTGTTTTTCATCCTGGACTCCATTAATTTAATCGGACAGGTTCTCTTTACCAGAATGGACCGGGTTTATCAAGAAAAAATTGCGGGCAATCTTACGGCTTATCCCTGGTTTCCTTTTCGACCACAATGGTCAGGTTGGAGGCCAGGGCGGCCACCGCCCCGATGGCTGCCCAGACCGGGGCAATAAGGGTTCCCACAATACCGACGGTCAGGGGAATTTCCATGAAGGTGCGGCCGTCTTCGGTTTTGAAAATGATCCGGCGGGCGTTTCCTTCCCTGATGATTTCCTTTATTTTTTCCAGTATTTCGGACCCGCTGACCCTGAATTCTTCATACCTGGTTTTTTTCTCTTCCATGTTTTTCTCCTTTTAAATTAATAACTAAAACTGGTCTGGAAAAATCTTCTTCAATATCGCCCTCGAACCCGGAAGCAGGGAATTTGAATCCACCTCTTTCCAGGCGGCATAAATTATCTGCCATCTTCCGGACCTCTTTTCCAGGCTAAAATTAAACCGGTAATAGACTCCAACCACGCCCACCAGCTTCCTCAGGGTCTCGAGAGGTCCCGAGGACAGCAGGACGTCGGCCTCGGCCTCAGCCGGGTCCTTATTAATATCTACGTAAATATCCAGCAGGTGGATCGCAATACCCTGGTAATTCTTGAAATAATATTCCAGCAGGCTGGCCGTCCAGGCTGAATCTCGCCCTTCGAAATCCCGGTAGTCATCGGCCAGGTATCCCTTGATTTTTTCCAGATTCTTTTTCTCGGCCTGGACGGCTACCGTCCGCAATGATTCCCTGATTTCTTCAGCCTCGTCCGGTTTCTGGCAGGCCTGGAACCGGGTTAAAAAACAGGCAGCAGCACTCAAAATTATCATTAGGGAGAAAAGCCGACCGAAAAACCCGGGCGCGTCCGGCTTTTCAGGCTTTTTAGTCTTAAGGTCAGATCCCATGATTCTCACCCTTCAGTTTAATATTTGCTTGCTTTTTTACAGGCCTATCGGGCCCTCAACCGGCCGAAACGCCACCCCCGCCTCCGCCTCCCCCGCCCCCGCCGCTGAAGCCACCGCCGCTTCCGGACGAGTAGTGGGCAGCATGGGCGCTGGCCTGGCTGATGGCCGTGGCCGCTCTTTCTATGGATGAAATGGTGGCTGAAATGGCCTCCACCTGGTGGCTGATCCCCGCCGCTCCGTAGGCCCCGACCACCCAGGCCGGAGAAACGGCCTGTTCGCCTTCGAGCACCCTGGGCAGCATCTTGACCAGCTTCCTGGCATTGCCGAAAAGGATGCCGAAGACCAGGTACTTATCCCAGAGGCGGTAGGCCTCGGCCGGAATTTCCTTGAATTCTGAGAAATCATCCAGGAACCGGTCCAGGGCTTTCCACAATTCATTTTCCCGGGCCCAGTCCCGGCGCCGCCTCTTGAGCTTCGGCCCCAGCACCAGGGTCATGATGAACATCACCGGAGAAAAAGTCAGGCTGGCCACAATCAGGCTGATTATCATGACGATCTGGCTCAACCGACGGCTTTCTGGCTCTACAAACCCCAGTTTTCGGCCCTCCTGCTGTATTTCCTTCTGCCATTCTCTGAACCAGACCTGGTACTCTACCGGGTGTTTCTTGAGGTAACTGACCAGTTCATCCAGGGAAACCCGGCTTCCGGGCTGGCCCAGTTCACCGGCCCGGTCGAAGACGACATCCAGGACTGACTTTTCCCAGCTTCTCAAACTGTTGTCTTCCCGGTAATTTTTCTTCAGTTCAAAAATGGTTAGCTCGTTTGTTTTGGAACCCAGCAGGGTTTTCTTTTCCATCTTCTTGTCTTCTATGGCCAGGTAGCCCCGGGTAGCCAGGTCAAAGATGGTGGCGGTAAAGGCGACCGGCAGAGGCTTTTCACCTTCGCGTCGCAGGACCTGGACCAGGGCCGGGGGGAGGTCTGATGGCAATTCCCTGAAGTATTCTGGAATGTCATCGAAGCGATAGTCGCGCCCCACTCTTTTCCAGAAATGGAAATAAATTACCAGCCATAAGATCGGGCCGAGGATCTGCCAGATAACCCAGGCCAGTCCCAGTTTTTTCAGGAATTCAACCCGGCGGGCCTCACGGTCCTGAGCCTGCCTGACCCTGGCTATCGTCTCCTCAACGAACCTGGCCTCTTCTTCTTTGATCGTTTCCAGGGTGTAACCCGTGGCCTTAACGCCGGCCACCAGGCCAGCCGGCCAGACCACCCTGATTTCCATGAATTGCCTGGAAGCTATGTTGGAAGCCTCAAAGCGAAGGGTTTGAAGGTCCAGGATTTCTGACCTTCCAGAAAGGGGCCCGTGCCCGTAAATCAGCAGTTGCTCCCGGCTGGCCACCGGCTCTGGCAGGTGCACAGTGACCACCGCTCTGGCCGTTGGTCGGTCGACCTCAGACCCTATGATCTGCCAGTAAAGTTCGCTGATTTCAGGGTAGTTGAATATGCCGTTAATTATCCTGTAATGGATATTGAAGGTGCGCCTCTCATTCCTGGCGGAAAACCTCCACCTGGCCTGAAACCTCCCTCCCCCGGCGGATGTTTCCAGCGGCAGGTCCTGCCCCTGCTCATCCCGGACCCGGAAATCCTGAACCATCACCTCCAGGCTTGAATTCTGTCTGGCCCGCAGGGGAATCCAGAGGGAAGCCCAGGAAAATTGCCCCTGGAACTCAAAAGTCAGGAACTCATCGACAATAAAGGACCCATCTTTCTGAACATACAGGTCAGCCCTGAGGTCTGGAAAGTAATAGTTCTTGTTCTGGGCTTTAAGGCCAGCCAATGGCCAGGCCAGAAGTAAAAATAAAAAAAGGAGGGGAAGGTAAGGCCGATAGACTCTGTTCATCTTGAACCTCATCCTGACCACAAAACGATTTCAAACAATCTTCGGGAGAAAGAAACAGAGAACTCCGTTGGCCGCCGGCTAATCCTCAGCGCGCCAGAACCTTGCGGTAGACATGTTCCAGCAGGTGAACCCGGCTCTGGGGGTCAAGCTCCACAAATTCCAGGCCCATTTCAAAAACATCGTCATCGAACAGGCTCTTGACCCAGCGGACCTCGGCGATGCCGGTGATGAGTCTCTGGGACTCGGCCAGGGCAATTTCCAGCCGGACCCTGGTCTTGACCGGCAGGGGCGAATCGGTCATCAGTCGCAACCCGCCCACGGAAATATCTCTTGAAAACGAATAAAATGATTCCTCTTCCTGCTGCTCGTTTTCGGGCAGCACATGAATGACAACCTTATTTTCTTCGTCCAGTCTTTTTTCCCTTCTTTTTTCCATTGCTGTCGGAATGGCCTTTCTCCTTTGCCTTTTTTTTTCTATTATCACAGACCGGGAAAAATATCAACAAAAATTTTTGAACACACTGCTTTCTGCCGGGCAAATAAATTTGACAAAAAATATGGAAAAAAATATCCTTCATCTGAAACCAATTCAGATATCTGAAGAAAGGAGTGAGCTGATGAGCGTTAAGTTCCGATTGAGCGTCATGATGTTTCTTCAGTATGCCATCTGGGGTTCCTGGGCCCCGGTTCTTTCCGCTTACCTTCAGAATAACCTGGGGTTCACCGGCGGCCAGCTGGGCCTCATCTTCAGCCTGCTGCCGCTGGCCACCATCATCTCCCCTTTCCTGGGAGGCCAACTTGCTGACCGCTACTTTGCCAGCGAGAAAGTGATTGCCGTTCTCCAGCTGGCTGGCGGCGGTCTGCTCGTCCTGATAGCCAGCATCACCGACTTTCAGCCCATGATGTGGTTGATGCTGCTTTACTGCCTGGTCTACGCTCCCACCCTGGCCCTGACCAACTCCATCGCCTTTGTTAACCTGAAGAGCTCGGAAAAAGAATTCGGAGCCATCAGGGTCTGGGGAACCATCGGCTGGATAGCGGCCGGCTGGGCCCTGGCCGGCTGGCGCTGGCTGGTCAAATCCCCGGAAGGAATAGCCATGAAGGGTGATACCCTGATCCTGGCTGGAATCTTCTCAATTATTATGGGCTTATACTCATTCAGCCTGCCCCATACTCCCCCGCAGAAAGAGTCGGCCAAGCCCTGGGCCTTCCTGGAAGCTCTGAAAATGCTGAAAGATAAGAATTTTCTGATTTTCGCCATAATTTCATTTGTGGTGGCCACCGAGCTTCAATTCTACTACGTCTTGACCTCTCCCTTTCTGACCCAGAAAGTGGGCGTCAATCAGCAGTCGGTCTCCTTTGTCATGACCATTGCCCAGGTGGCCGAGATCTTCGTCATGGCCTTCATGCTGAGCTGGGCCCTGAAGAAGTTCGGCATGCGGATGACCCTGACCCTGGGCATACTGGCCTGGCCGATCCGCTATATTATATTTGTCATCGGTCAGCCTTCCTGGCTGGTGATCGCCTCGCTGGCCCTTCACGGCTTCTGTTATGTCTTTTTCTTCACCGCAGCTTACATCTACGTCGATAATATTGCCCCCAAGGACATCCGGCATTCGGCTCAGAGCCTGATCGCCGTCATCATCCTGGGCTTCGGTAACTTCGTTGGCAGCCTGTTCTGCGGCTGGATACAGGACCTTTTCACCAGGGACGGGGTGGTTAACTGGCGCGGCACTTTCCTGGTGCCAACCGTCCTGACCCTGCTCTGCCTGGTGATCTTCCTGGCTTTCTTCCGGGAAAGTCGCAATCGGTCCCTGGAAACGGAAGCTGCCGGAATCAATCAGGCTTGAAACCAACACGGTTGGTTCAAGAGGAGGAAGAGGCCAAAGTATCTTAGACTATTACATTTAATTTTGTAAAGAGGAAAAGGAGATAAGATATGAAGACCAAAAAGAAAAATCTGGGGATAGGCTTTATCGGTGGCGGTTTCATCACCCGGTTCCATATCCGTTCCTGGGTGGGAGTCCGCAACGCTGACGTCCTGGGCATCTATGACCCCGACCAGAAAAGAGCCGGAGAAGCGGCCGCCCTGGCCCGGCAGCTCAAGGTGGGCGAAGCCAGGACATATAAAACGATTACCGAAATGGTGGCCGACCCGGCCATTGACGCCATCTGGATCTGCTCGCCCAATTACACCCGCGTAGCAGTCATGGAAGAAATTGCCGAGGCGGTAATAAAAGGAAAGGGCGAGCTAATCGGGGTGACCTGCGAAAAGCCCCTGGGTCGCAACGTGAAGGAAGCCCGGCGGATGCTGCAGCTGGCGCAAAAAGCCGGCCTGCTCGACGGCTACCTGGAAAACCAGGTCTTTGCCCCGGCCGTGGTCCGCGGAAAAGAGATCATCTGGGCCCGGGGAGCCAAGCTCTGCGGTCGCCCCTACCTGGCCCGGGCAGCCGAAGAGCACAGCGGGCCCCACATGCCCTGGTTCTGGGAAGGAGAGCTGCAGGGCGGTGGAGTCCTCAACGACATGATGTGCCACTCGGTGGAAGAAGCCCGGTTCATGCTGACTCCGCCCGGAGCCAGCCGGGAGGAATTAACACCGGTCAAGGTTACCGCCTATGCTCACTGCCTGAAGTGGCAGCTGCCCGAATACGTTGACCACTTAAAACGGATCAGTGACGGCAAGCTGGATTATGCCAGCAGGCCGGCCGAAGACTTTGCCCGGTCGGTGGTCGAATATAAGGACAGGCAGGGCCACATCCTGGTGGTTGAGACCACCACCTCCTGGTGCTATGTCGGAGCCGGATTGCGACTGACCATGGAACTCCTGGGACCGGAATACTCCATGCAGGTTAACACCCTGGATTCCGGACTTAAAGTCTTCTTCAGCCGGAAGGTAAAGGGGAAGGCAGGAGAAGACCTGGTGGAAAAACAGAACGCCGAGGTTGGCCTGATGCCGGTGGTCTCCAGCGAAGAACACGAATACGGATACACGGCCGAAAACCGCCACATGGTCGAATCCTTCCTGGAGGGCAGAAGACCCATGGAGAATTTCAGCGACGGGGTCAACGTGACCGAGCTGTTGATGGCCGCCTACATGAGCATAGAAAAAGATAAGACTCTCCCCTTCCCGCCACCCGGGCTGGACAACTTTATCCCGGCCGTGGCCAGGGGCCAGTGGAACCCCAGGAAGAAAAAATAGTCGTTTAACCGTTTCGCGGTTAATAATAAATTTAGACCCGGAGGGGTGAAAATGAAGCAGAAAAAAAATATCGTTCTGTTTGGTCTCGCCATTTTAAGCCTGCTGGTCTGGAGCCAGCTTTTCTTGCTGGCCAGCCCCGGCGGGCAGGAAAAGGTGATACCGGAAGAGATAAAGCAGCAGGTCAGGCAGACCGATTATCAGGCCGTCCGGATAAAAAAATTTCCGGTGGCCATGCAGTGCTGGACCTACCGCGGGTATACTTTTTTTGAAGCCCTGGAGAAAACCCGGGCCCTGGGTATAGATTACGTCCAGGCCTTCCCCGGCCAGCGGCTGTCCCGGGACCTGCCCGCCAGTGTCATATTTGATCACAAGATGGCCGAGGAAAACCTGCAACTGGTCCGGGAAAAATTGAACGCCCTGAAGATGAGTGTGGTCGCTTACGGGGTGGTCGATACCGGCCGGACGGAAGAAGAAATGCGCCGGGTCTTTGATTTTGCCCGGAAACTGGGAATAAGGATAATCGTCACCGAGCCAAAAGATGAAGATTACCCGATACTCGATAAGCTGGTCAAGGAATACAACGTCCGTCTTGCAGTTCATAATCATCCCGAACCCAGCAAGTATGCCCACCCGGCCGTGGCCCTCAAATACCTTCAGGGGCTGGACGAGAGAATCGGGGTCTGTGCCGACACCGGGCACTGGATGAGGGGTAACCTCAAGCCGGTGGAATGCCTGAGATTACTCCAGGGGCGGATCATAGACGTCCACTTAAAAGACCGCAGCGACTTCGGAACCAAGAAAGCGGAAGATGTGGCCTTCGGCAGCGGCAAGGCCGACATCAAGGCCATCCTGGCCGAGCTGACCCTTCAGGACTACGCTGGCTTCCTGACCATTGAGTATGAAAATGAAAAGGAAGTGATGACACCCGAACCGGCCATCCAGAAGGGGTTGGCCTTCATCAGAAAGATAACCTATTACGAAGGCTTCGACCAGCTCCTGGGCCGGTACAACGGTTATTATGAAAAGCACGGCTGGAACCATTATGGCCCGGGATATTTCGAGCTGGATCCTAAAACCGGCGTGCTGAAATCTCAGGGCGGCATGGGACTGCTCTGGTACAGCCGCAAAAAATTCAAAGATTTTATACTGGACCTGGAATTCAAGTGTTCACAGAAAAATACCAACTCGGGCATTTTTCTCCGCGTCCCCGAGGTGCCGACCAGCGACGATTACATCTACCATTCCTTCGAGATCCAGATATACGATGCCGGGGAAGGAATACACAAAACAGGGGCGGTTTATGATGCCCAGGCTCCGTCGCGAGACGCCTTCAAGCCAACCGGAGAGTGGAACCATTTCCGGATCACTTTTATCGGTGACCGAATAACTGTTGAATTAAACGGACAGAAGGTCATTGACTGGAAGGCCGAGCCGAGGGGAAAGATCAGGGACTTCGCCCCCGAGGGTTATATTGGGCTCCAGAACCACGACAGCCTGTCGCCCGTCTATTTCAGAAATATCTACGTTAAAGAAATCAGCAACTGACCTCAGAATCCCGGGGTAATCGTAAACTGCCAGTGCCAGCCCTTGATGGGTCGGTCGAAGGGATAGACATAATCGAAGCCCAGGACTAGCACTCCGAACAGGTTGGTTCTCAGGCCAACACCGGCACTGGATACCGGCTTTTTTGTCCCGCCGAACCAGGTCGGCTTTTCGTCTGAGTACCAGGCCGTCCCGATATCGTAAAAGGCCAGGAACTCCAGTGGCCAGACTCCATAATAGCCTTTGCCGAGGCCGAGGACCCGGAACACGGGAAATCTCAATTCCACGTTAGCCACCAGCATCCGTGTTCCAAGGAGGCGATTGAAATCGAACATGTTCGGATTCTGGTCATCGAATTCACTGTACAGAAAGCTGTTGTAATCGTAGCCCCGGACCAGGGTCTCATACCCCAGGAACAGGGGCCAGAGTCTCGGGTCTTCCGAACCCTTGCCGTATCGCCCGTAATGCAGCAGCCGGAAGGCCAGGGTAAAAGGTCGCTTCGGAATGAAATATCGACGGTAATCGGCCATGACGCTGATAAAATTCAGGTTGCCAAAATTGGGCTGGACTTCCAGCAGGTAAGCCTGCCCCAGAATCGGGCTGCAGGCACCAAAGAGGGAGCTGTCATAGACCAGGGCCGCCGAGGCATAACCGTACTTTATTGATTTTGGAGCCGGCAGGTCAAGCTGGTAATAGTCAAGAAGCTGGAAATAAACAGCGTCGTAAATATAGCGGTACATCTTGCTATTGAAATCTATCAGGTTGAAGCCGGCAGAAAACTCAATCCTTCTGAAGGTATTCAGGGGATAATAGGCAAAGCCTCCCAGCTGGTAGGCAATCTGTCGGTTGAGATACTCTTCCTGGATATAAACCGGTATTCCTCCATACTCATCAAAATAGGCATTATACGAGCCATAGATATATGGAACCCGTTGCAGGACGGCTCCCCAGTTAATTCGGTTCCTGGAATTCATGTAGCCGACCAGGGCATAGCTATCGATTAATTCATAGTTGGTCTGGGCCATGGTCACCACCGTATGATAGCCCAGCATGTCGCTCCAGAAAGCGGCGATACCTCCGCCGGCGTAAGTTCCATACCTGTCCACTCCAACCGCCACCGTCGGCCTGCTCACAAAATCCAGGGACAGTTTTGGCCGGTAGCTGGTGATGGGAAAATCTGTTTCCTTGGGTAGCCCATAAAGGGGGTTCCTCAGCAGTCCCAGCAGGGCCCCTTCGGGCTGGGTTCTGGGAGGCAGAAGGTCCAGCGGTCTTTCTCCCAGTTGAGCTATGGTGGCCTGGCCCTGCAGCCTGTCTGAGGAATCTACCAGATAAACCGAATAATACCCATTTTCATACACGGACATGGCCAGTTTCTGGCCGGCTTGAGAATAGGAAATGGCCGGGCTGAGCTGGGTAATCCCGCCGATTCCGGTAAAGAGGTTGGTGATCTGGTAGATCTTGCCGTCGGCCAGGTCCAGGCGGTAAAGGTCGGTCTTCCCGGTATAATCAGATAGGAAGAACAGATTTCGTCCGTCTCCGGACCATTGCGGGTTGACATTTTTGCCGGTCGGAAAGCCCAGAACCCGGCTGACTTCCCCGCTGGCCACGTCTAAAAGGGCCAGCTCGTAATTGCCGGTATCCAGCCATTGCAGGTTGGCACTGAACCTTTCCGTAACGAAGGCCAGCTTGCTTCCGTCGGGAGACCAGACCGGGTGCAGGTCACCAAAGCTATCCCTGGTCATCTGCTTCAGGGTATTGTCTTCGAGGTTATATATAAAAATGTCTGTTACTCCCCCGACCAGGGCGGCAAAGGCGATTTCTTTGCCATCGGGCGACCAGGCTGGATTCAGGATCTCACCCAGTTCCGGGAAAGGTATTTCCTTTTCTATCCGTCCGCTGAGGGCATTCATGATGGTCAGCTGGGGACGCCCCTTGCTGACCGTTCCCAGTACGATCCTTTGGTTGTCTGGAGCCCAGGCCCCGGCCGACCTGATGAACTGAATACTCTCGAAGTGGGGGTCGATGGCCGTCGAGGTTAACTTTCTCTTAATTTTGCCGGTGAGAGGGTCAGCCAGGTAAAGGTCTATTGAGAACAGGTCGCGGGATGAGAAGAAGATCATGTTCTGGCCGTCAGGGCTCAGCACCGGGGAAACATTGTAAGGATTATTTTCAACTCCCTTGAGGAGCAGGTGTCCATACTTATCCGGGGTCTCGGTTAAGGGGACCAGGGGCTTGTAGGCTTCTTCCATTGACTTATGCCAGTCTTCGGACAGCTTTTTCAGGGGAACGCCAAGTACCCCCTGGAGAACCGATTCGTAATCACCGCTTCTGGCCAGCATCCTGAAGATCTTTCCAATCATCTCGTCGCCCCAGCGACCGCCGATGTAGGCCCAGACGGCATGGCCGTAACGGTAAGGAAAATACTTGTAATAATTTTCCAGCTTCTTAATCTGGGGCAGGTCCTTGCGTTTCCAGGTATCCCTCATCCACATTGAAGTCTCGGTGTCAACCGGCCCGATTGACAGGTACTCGGCCAATCCTTCTATCAGGAAAAGCGGGACCCGGAGCTCGGCCCCCGTATACCGGGCCTGGTCGGAATGCCCCTGGCCGGCGATATCGTACTGGAAGGCATGCACCAGCTCGTGGCCGATGACATGGTCGGTTTCGGCCATTGAAACCCCGTAGGGTAGAACAATTCGTCTCTTGAAAGATTCGGTCACGCCACCGGTCCCCTCACCCATGGTCTCGGGAATGACCGTAGTCTGCTGGAATTCAGGACTGCTGGAATAGATGATCAGGGGCTGGCGACCTTTAAGCTCGTGGTTGAAAATCCGGCTCAGCCGGGCATACCAGCGTTCGGCCATCATGGCGGCCTGCCGGACCACCTCTTCATCTTGCTGATAGTAATAGACATCAAAGTGCTTGGTTTTCATTATCTTAAAGTCAAATCTCTTATACTGAACCTTATTGCGGCCGAAATACTGGGCCTGGAGCGGCAGCACCGAGGTTATGATAAAAAGGCCGAGCAGGACGGGAATCATAAAAGCCAGTTTATGCTTAAAAGGGCGCATGGTCTCCTCCTTCTATTCTTACCGAGTTTCTCCTACATATTATAACCCAATTTCCGAAAAAAATGATTCATAAAATATGGACAGAATAAACCGGGCTGTCCGCTGACCTGGAAATATGCTATCTAATATCCGTGGTTAAAATTTCCGAGGTCCGGGCTAAGAGCATTCTCAACAGGTCCAAGATTTTTGATTATTGCCTCAATCCTTATACCGGTTGTACGCATGGTTGCCGCTACTGTTATGCCGGACTCTTCATGAGAAGGTATTCAGGTCACGCCGAGCCCTGGGGCCAGTTTGTGGACATCAAGATCAATGCCCCCGAGTTGCTCCGAAGGCAGCTTCCCCGGGCCAGGCGAGGTACGGTCTGGATAGCTTCGGTTTGCGACCCCTACCAGCCGGTAGAAGCCAGGTACCAGCTCACCAGAAAATGCCTGGCCGAGCTCAGCCGTTATGATTTTCCGGTTTTCATCCAGACCAAGTCTGACCTGGTGGTCCGGGACCTTGACCTCCTGAAGGACCTGCCGGAACTGGAAGTGGGTTTTTCTCTGGCCACCGATGATGACCGGGTGGCTGCCCTGTTTGAACCGGGAGCACCGTCCATAACCAGGAGGCTCGGAGCTCTGGAAAAAATCAAGAGTCTGAATCTGAAGACCTTTGCCTTCGTGGGACCCATACTCCCCCTGAACCCCGGACGACTGGTCCGGCAGCTCAGGGGGTTGGTCGACAAGGTGTTTATCGACCGCCTCAATTACGTCAGCCAGTTTATCGATTTTTACCGTCGCCACAACCTGTTAAACTATACGGGCGACGACTTCTTTGAGCGGATGAAGAAGATTCTGGTGGCCGAACTGGAAAAGGCCGGGTTGCCCTATGAGCTTATCTTCTGACCAAAAAGAGTTTGCTTTATCTTTCTCGCTTGAGTAAGATTTTTAATCATGCTTATTCAGACCCTGGTTGTAACCGCCATAATCATCACCGCCTATGCCCTGGCCAAATGGCGACATCTGTCCGTGGAGCTCAGCCTGTTGATAGCCACGGTGGCCGGGGCCCTGGGAGGTTCCATTTTCCGGACACCTGAAATCAGAGAAATTCCCAGGCATCTGGTCGAGGGCTCCTTCACCTACCTTGACGTCATCCTGGTTTTTTTCACGGCCACCCTGTTTATCACCATAATCCAGGAATCGGGGGGCGTCAACTTTGCCGTCCGGCAGGCCGTGGTCCGCTTCTCTAAAATCAGGTTTCTGGCTCTGTTCATGCTGATGATCATACTCTTGATCCCGGGAGCCCTGACCGGAGCCGGCAGCGTCTCCCTGCTGGTGGTCGGAGCCCCGGTAGCCCTGGCCATGAAAGGCCTGGGTGTTTCAGAAAAGAATATTCCGGCCATCCTTTTTATCGTGGCCGGATTGGCTGCGGCCGCTCCACCCGTAAATATCTGGGCCATGGTCCTCTGTGCCGGCACGGCCATCCCCTACATCGGTTTTGAACTCCCCCTGGGACTGCCGGTCCTTCTCTTGGGCACCCTGACCATCATCATCCTGGGAGGAAAGCGGGCCCAGACCGGCAGCCTGGAAACTTTCCTGGAAAAAACGCAATACCATCCGGCCATGAACTGGTTTCGGCTGCTGACCCCTTTTGTGGTTTTCTTCGCCCTGGTTGTTGCCTACCGTCTCTGGCCGTTTTCTTTCCCCATCCTGGGGTTACCGCTGGAATTTCTCCTGGCCTCCCTGGTGGCCCTGGCCCTGAGCCCGGTCCGCCTCAATTTGGTCAGAGTGGCTTCAGCCACCGTTAGCAAGCTTCTTCCCCTGCTGGCAATTATGGTTATCGTGGGTATGCTGCAGCAGGTGCTGGCCGTCAGCGGGGTTAAAGGTCTTATTTCATACTCAGTGCTCATCATACCGCTCGGCTTGCTGTTCTGCCTTCTACCCCTGATCATTCCGGCTTCAGAAGGTGTTCTGACCTACGGCGGGGCAGCCATCATCGGCATTCCCCTGGTCTGGTACCTTAATTCGCTCGGCTACCATGCCACCCTGGTCATCGCCGGGTTGAGCCTGCTCTGGCCGCTGGGGGACGGGCTGCCGCCAACCGCGCTCATCGGGCGGTTGAGCCTGATAGTTTCCGGACAGGAAGGAAAATACTGGGATTTCCTGAAACAGGCCTGGATACCCTGGTTGATTATCACCGCCACCGGAATGCTGATGATTATTTTCAGCGGTCATCTCCGTTTCCTGGTGATCGGATGATGGATAACATTTTAAGGAATGGACGGCCATGATAGCCAGATTCATCATGATTGCTTATTATCTGATGAGCGCCTTCTTTGTGTTGATTACCATTAAGAACCTGCTAAAGGAAAGGGACAGCCGGGACCGGGTGGTGCTCTACCTGGTGACGCTTATTCCATTCATCCTGAGATTGTTAAGGATTAAATAAGGATTTGACCATGAAAACGGCAGGAACTGGATTCAAACTATCGGTGACCGCGGTCTTTATCATTCTGCTGATAGCCGGGGGCTGGCCCCTCAGACAGCACCGACATTTCCCGGTCGAGATTGTTTGCGGGCCGGGAGTCACTGAAATTCGAAACCTGAGCGACTATTTGCCTGCCCTTAAAGGCACCAAGGCCGATACGCCGGTTTTCATCCTGTCAGGGAAGGAACCGGGAGGCTCAGTCCTGGTCATGGGCAACACCCATGCCAATGAACCCGAAGGCCTGTTGACCGTAGCCATCATGATCGAGAATGCTGTGGTGGAAAAAGGCACGGTCTTCCTCATCCCATCTTTTAACCGCAGTGCCAGCCTGAACACCAGGCCAGGAGAAGGATATCCCCTGTATTTTTCCATCAGGACTCCCTGGGGACAGAAGAGGTTCAGGATGGGCAACCGGGATGCCTCCCCCCTGGACCAGTGGCCGGACCCCGACGTCTATATACACTACCCTGAAAAACAGATGCTCTCTTACCTTGATATCAGAAACACCAACCGAACCTGGCCCGGCCGGAAGAATGGCCTGCCCATGGAACAGGTCACTTTCGCCGCCATGGAGCTCCTGCGCCGGGAACAGGTGGACCTGGCTATCGACCTGCATGGAGCCGAAACCATGTTCCCGGTCACCAATTGCATCGTGGCCCCGGAAAAATCCATGAGAATTGCCACCCTGGCTTCCCTGACCGTTAAATCGATGGAAGGTTTCGAAAACCACCTGGAATCATCCCCGGAGAAATTCCGCGGGCTTTCCCACCGTGAAATCGGGGATTATTCGGACACCCTGCCCTTCCTTCTGGAATCCCCCATACCCTTCCTGGACCAGCCAACCGGCGCCAAAACAGAAAAGCTTTTTCTTGACGGTCGCGATGAATTCCTGTTGAGCCTGGCCCGGAAGAAAAAACTATTTGTGCCCTATGACGAATCGGGTTGGTCTCTGGACCGCAGGGTGGGACAGCACCTTTCCGTCAGCCTGGAAATCATAAGGCAGTATTCCAGAAAAACCCCCGACCGGGCCATCATTATCAAGAATGTACCCAGGTATTCGGACGTGGTGGACAACGGGACGGGAAGCTATTTTCACAACCCGGCTTCATCCGAAAAAGGCAAGGTGGTAAAGATATAAATTTTAGCCCTGGTTAAATCTGGCTGAACACGGGCAAAAGAGATATGTGGAGTACTCACAAATGAAAAAAACAACAATCCTGACCCTGGGTCTTGCCCTGATCCTGTTAACTTTCCTGATAATTTCCGGCCAGCAGTCCGTAGCCAGTCCGGATGAGCCTATCCTGGCCGGTGAAAATTGCACGGTTATCATGGTTGGTAAGAAAGCCTCGGCCGATGGCTCGACCATGA
The DNA here is from genome assembly GCA_003426165.1 of Candidatus Saccharicenans subterraneus. Taxonomy (GTDB): domain Bacteria; phylum Acidobacteriota; class Aminicenantia; order Aminicenantales; family Saccharicenantaceae; genus Saccharicenans; species Saccharicenans subterraneus. The sequence goes on along the minus strand of QUAH01000005.1, from coordinate 35,588 downwards.
CCACCCACACCGCTGATTGTGGAATCTGCGACTGGACCTGGCGGTACGTTCCGGCCGCCGACCACAAACCGGGTTCCACCAGGAAAATTTACCGAATTTCCCAGATGCGAACCTGGCCGCCGAGCGAGGGCCTGAAGTGGGATCTAATAAAGAAAGATTTCACCGGGGTGGAGATACCCGAGGTGCCTCATACCTTCGGTTACATGCACGGGGTTTTTGGCTACATGAACGACCAGCAGCTGGCCATAGGTGAATCCACCATCGGCAACCGGCCCAAGATGTCCAACCCTACCCAGACCCCGGCCTTCAACATTACCATGCTGACCCTGCTGGCCATGGAAAGATGCCGGACGGCCAGGGAGGCCATCAGGCTCATGGGTTCGCTGGCCGAAAAATATGGCTACGGGGGCGAGGACGGGGGAGAAATGCTGGCCGTGGCTGACCCGGAAGAAGTCTGGGTATTTGAAATCATGCCGGTGGGGCCTCTCTGGACGCCAGACAGCGGAAAGCCCGGGGCCGTCTGGTGTGCCCAGAGGGTGCCCGACGACCAGGTCAGCGTCTGCCCCAACGAGTCCCGGATCGGGGAAATCGACCTCAATAACCCGGACTTTTTCATGGCCTCGCCCAATGTAATTTCTTACGCGGTCGAAAACGGATACTGGGACCCGAAGAGTGGTCAGCCCTTCATCTGGAAAAAGGCCTACAGCCCGGCCGAAGGCAATGCCAAGGACCAGCCGCGCCGGGCCAGGATGTGGAGGTTCTTTGACCTGGTCTCCCCGTCAGCCAGGTTTTCTCCCTCCCTGCCCAACATGGATTTCCCTTTTTCAGTAAAACCGGATAAACCCCTATCGGTTAAAGACGTGATGGAAATGACCAGGGACAAGGGTTATGGCACCTTTTTCGACCCCACCCGCGGGATCAGGGGCGGGCCTTATAAGAACCCAAACTATGACAGCACCGCCAGGCTGATCAGCGTTCGCAATGCCGAATACACAACCGTCACCCAGTGCCGCGGCTGGCTGCCGGCGGCCATCGGGGGAATTGTCTGGTTATCCTGGGGAGCCCAGGACACCGCCTGCTATATGCCCTTTTATGCCGGGATTAAAGCCATGCCGCCTTCCTTCAGTGTCGGGGACCACTGGGTCCTGAATCGCCAGTCAGCTCGCTGGGCCTTCGACTACGTCGATTTCCACGTGCAGGTGGCTTACTCGGTGGCCATAGAAGAAATAAAAAAAGCCCGGGAAAAATGGGAAGATGGAGTTCTCAACCAGATTCCCGATATTGACCGGAAAGCCCTTGAGCTCTACCAGAAGAATCCGGCCAAGGCTTCTGATTTTTTAACAGCTTTTTCCGTGAGCAATGCCGAGGCCGTGGTTAAGGCCTGGTGGCAACTGGGCGATGACCTTCTGGTCAAGTTTAACCACCTGAGCTATTACAATAACGAGCGACGGACGGTGGACAGAAGGAAAATGGACTTTCCCGAGGCCTGGAAAAAGGCGGTCAGGATAATTGACATCATTTTTGAGTGATGGAATAAAATCTAACAAGGTGATGGAGGTTTTGATGCTTAAAAAACTAAAAAAGAACAGATTCGGACGCTGGTCTCTTCCGGCTCTGGCCCTGATGCTGGTCGTCCTGGCCGTATTTTATTTTACCGGCCGGGCAGAAAAGGTCGACCCGGGGCTGGAGGTTTCCAGGCCAGCCGATAATTGCACTTCCATAGTGGTCGGTCGCCTGGCCTCGGTCGACGGTTCAACCATGACCACCCATACCTGTGACTGCGGTCTTTGCGACTGGACCTGGCGCCATGTCCCGGCCGCCCGCCACAAGCCCGGAGAAACCAGGAAAATCTATCATATCTCCCAGTTCAAGACCTGGCCCCCGACCGAAGGCCTGAAGTGGGACCTGGTCAAGAAGGACTTCACCGGCCTGGAAATTCCAGAGATTCCGTATACCTATGCCTACCACCATGGCATGTTCGGCTACATCAATGAAAAGCAGGTGGCCATAGGAGAATCGACCATAGGGAATGTCCGCAAGCTGGACAACCCCACTCCAACCCCGGCTTTTGACATCACCATGCTGACCATAATCGCCATGGAAAGGGCCAGCACGGCCAGGGAAGCCATCAAGATCATGGGGGAACTGGCCGAAAAGTACGGATACGGTTTTCATGACAACGGCGAGATGCTGGCCGTGGCCGACCCCAAGGAAGTCTGGATTTTCGAAATAATTCCGGTCGGTCCGCTGTGGACGCCCCAGAGTGGCAAGCCGGGCGCGGTCTGGTGTGCTCAGCGGGTGCCTGATGATCATGTCAGCGTCTGTCCCAATGAATCGAGGATTGGCGAAATTGACCTGAATAATCCTGATTACTTCATGGCCTCCCCCAACGTTATTTCCTGCGCGGTGGAAAACGGTCTTTATGACCCGGCCAGCGGCCAGCCGTTTAACTGGAAGAAAGCCTATTCGCCGCTTAACGAGAGCGCTACCAGTTCCAGCGGTCGTTACCAGAGGCTATGGCGCTTTTTTGACCTGGTCGCCCCATCCCTGAAGCTATCCCCCTCCACTCCCAACATGGACCTTCCCTTCTCGGTCAAGCCCGACAGGAAAATCTCGGTGGCCGACGTAATCAATATGACCCGGGACCGCAGCTACGGCACGCCCTTCGACCCGGTCAAGGGTATCCGCGGAGGGCCATTCAAGAACCCGAATTACTACCGCCAGACCAGGACCATCTGCGACAGCCGGGCCGAATATTCCACGGTAACCCAGTGCCGGGACTGGCTGCCCGACCCCATCGGCGGAATAGTCTGGATTTCTTTCGGCTCACAGGATACCGCCTGTTACATGCCTTTTTACGCCGGGGTGACAGAACTGCCAAGGTCCTTCTCCATCGGTGACCACTGGGTCTTCAACCGCGATTCGGCCCGCTGGGCCTTTGATTACGTTGACTTTCACGTTCAGGTCATCTACTCCGAAGCCATCAAGGACGTAGAACAGGCCATCCTGAAATATGAAAAGCCTGTTATCGACCAGATCCCGGAGATTGACCGCAAGGCTACGGAACTCTATAAGAAAAACCCAAAAGAGGCGGCCAGGTTCCTGACCGGCTTCTGCCTGAATAACGCCCAGAACGTGGTCAAGGCCTGGTGGGACCTGGGAGACCAGCTGCTGGTTAAGTACAACCACCTCTACCTGTACAACGTGGAAAAGAGAACCTACCAGCGGCGATTCCCAAATTATCCCGACCTCTGGCAAAAGGCGGTCAGGGCCTTTGACGTCCTGTTTGAATCTGAGGAAAAAAGATAGAAGGAGGAAACCATGAAAGGAATAAAATTTGTTTATATCCTATTAAACGTGTTGGTTCTGGCAGCAGGTCTCTGGCTTTACGGCCAGACCATTCCCAGGGCCAGCCTGCCGGTGCTGACCACCTCAGCCGGGCAGAGCCCGGACGTGACCACCGTTAACATCATCCTGGAAGAAGCCGGGATCGGTTACGATTACTGCGATGTCCCCACCCCTGAAATTTTGGCCGACGGGGTGGGACTTGGCGACCGGGAGTCCGAACCCGGCTTTCACGCCGAAGTCCATACCGACCTGAGCAAGTTCAAGAAGGGAACCCCATACAGGACGGTCATCATGGCCATTGGGGCCAGCCTCAAGGGCATGGGGGCTTCCGGCCTGACGGTGGAAGCCGAGGAGGCCCGCCTGAAAAAGGTCATCGATTACTGCCAGGCCAATAAGATTTTCATCATTGCCGTCCATATTGGTGGAGAGTCCAAGCGCGGAGCCCCCGGCAGCGACAACGAAAGAATGATTGAGGCGGTGGCACCCAGGTCGAACTTATTGATTGTCACCAGGGACGGCAACAAGGACGGTCGCTTCAGCAAAATTGCCTCCCAGAAGAATATTCCCCTGGTTGAAGTTAATTATGCCCTGGAAATCGTTGACCTGCTGAAGAAGGTTTTTGAATAAATTTTGGGTCTGGCCCGGGAGAGCCCCTGTTTGAGGAAGGTTTGAGATCAGAGGGCTGACTGGAGTTTTTTCTGGGCCTTCTGCAACAGTTCCTCGCCCTCGTGGATAAGGTCATCGAGGCGAGCGATGGCAATCCGGCACTTGAGGTTTTCCATTTTCCTCTTGCCCTTGCCTTGGTTCTCGAAATATTTTTTCAGATAAGCTTCCAGCTCTTCGGCGGAAAACAGCCGGGGCAGGCAGGCATCGGACAGGAGTAGCTTCTTTATTTCTTCGTAATCGATTTTATCCCCCAGAGCCAGCTTGATGTCGCGGGCCGTTTCCTCCCGCCACTTGGCATATTCCGGGGTGGAATAAGGTGGTAACGGTCCCAGCAATTTCCTGGCCTCTTTTAGCACCTCTTCGAAGAACAGCTTGCCTTCTTTGAGCAGGCTCTTGGCCCGGTAGTACTCAGGACCGGAGGCGGCGGTATTGTCATCCAGGTAGGTCTTGAAAAGGCTAACCGACTGGGCCAGCGCTTCGTAGGCTGACTTGACCTTAACCTCGAAATTAAAATCCATCGGCTTCATTTAGCCCTCCTTGCGGCAACCAGGCTGGATAAAGCATAACAATTTTTTTTTGCTTTTTCAAAAAGTTATTTTTTTACGATGGAGGCCGCCACCACGTTGGCGATCTTGCTTCGCATCGAGATAATTTCGCCTTTGTCATCCGGATGAACGCGATTGGTCAGGAAGATCACGCAGGTGGCCGTTTCCGGGTCGATCCAGATGGAAGTCCCGGTATAGCCAGAATGCCCGTAGGAACGCCAGCCGAACAGGTCTCCCCTGACCGTGGCATAATCGGAATCAAGGTCCCAGCCGAAACCGCGGCCGGCAAACTTGAGCCGGGGAAAAGTCTCTGTCATCCTCTCCACGGCCAGCGGGCTCAGGATTCTCACTCCCCTAAACTCTCCCCCGTTCAGCATCATCTGGGCAAAGACGGCCAGGTCGTCGGCCGTCGAAAACAGGCCGGCATTGCCCGAAACCCCGCCCTGGAGCCTGGCCAGCGGGTCATGGACTACTCCCCTCAGCGGACGGCCATTGATCACCTCGGTCGGAACGCACCTGGCTTTTACTTCCTCGGGGGGATTGAAAAAAGTGGAATCCATGCCCAGTGGCTTGAAAATATTCTGCCGGGAAAATTCAGCCAGGTCCAGGCCCGAAACTATTTTAACCACCTGGGCTAAGGTGATGTAATTAAGGCAGCTGTAGACAAATTTCTCACCGGGACGGGATTCCTTTCTAATCCCGGCTATGTGCCTGACCAGGACTTCGGTCGGGCAGGGTTCCCCGTATTTGGCCGCAACTTCCTTGGGGTCAGTATATGGAGGCAGGCCGGAAGTATGGGTCAGAAGATGAAACAGTCTGATTTCTTCACCCGGGAGCCCTTTCTCTTCGATATAAGGAGTAAATTCGGGTATATAATTCGTTATCCGGTCCCAGAGTCTAATCCGGCCCTGCTCTACCAGGATCATGATTGAGGTGGCCGTGGCTATGGGCTTGGTCAGAGAAGCCAGGTCGAAAATGAGGTCGGGTTTCATCGGCGCAGGCTCCGGCACAAGCTGGCTCTGACCGTAGGCCTTGCGCCAGACAATCTTTCCCTGCCTGGTTACCAGCAGGACTGCTCCGGGAAAATCGCGCCTTTCCAGGGCCAGGCCGATAACCTCGTCCAGCCGGCTGAGACGCCTGCTGTCCATACCGACTTCCTCCGGGCGGGCCTGGCCCAGCCTGATTTCAGCCGCCGCTGCCAGGCAATTGACAATGATGATGAACACCAAAATCGTTAGAAGAGTCCTTCTTTTCATATCAAACCCTCTCTCATTTGGCCGCGGTTTTCCAGACTAGTCCATCCTGCCTGATGTGCAAGCTCTCGCCGTTCTTATTCTTGTATATGGCCTCAAACAGGCTGCTGGTAACCGTGATCTGCGGTGGATAATCCCAGCCCTTAACTTTCAAAGATTTTTCGCGGCTCAGGTTTAGCTGTTCCAGGTTCTGGGCAAAGTTGCCGTTCCGGGCAAAATAATTCCTCTGCCGGTAATAGATCAGGCGCAGGGCCCATCTAACCTCGGCTTCCGGGTCCTCCTCGCAGTATTCCCTGGCCTTTCCGGCCTCGGTAGAGGTGAATTGAACGTAACCCCACATTTCGGGATAATGAATATTGACCAGGCCCTGCGGAGCCCAGGTCCAGTTATCCTCCGGGAGTTCTCGACCGGTGACCTTGTCCTTCATCTTGACATAATTTCCGCCCTCAACCATTGTTCTGTATTCAACCCTGGAAAAGTTTATTCGCCAGCGGTCGCCGCTCTCTGGCTTCTTCTTGAACGGGGCGGCTTCCTTCAATACTTCCCAGGGAAAGGCTATTTCCACCGTCCAGCCCCGGTCTTTATCAGCCGGGTTGTTGATGGTCCCATCCACCTGGACGGCCGTCTTCAAGCCCTGTATGTCCCAGGCATGGATGGCCGGTCCCCCGTCGCGGTAGGGTTTGACCAGAAACAGGTCCCAGACCGTGTTCAGGGCGTTGATTTCCAGTTCATAGTAATTGTGGGTATCGCCATCGGGGTCGATAAAAACTTCAAAATCATTGTCCTGGTAGATGATGGAGTCTCTCTTGGTAAGAGTGGCCCAGACCTGGGGTTCCTCCAGCTCGGCTCCGACGTAAAAATATTCGTCGTCCCAGAGCATTTTAACCCTGGTCCTGAACCTGGGTTTGGGTTTGCTCTTCCCCTCTATGTCCATAAAATCTTCGGACCAGTAAACACTCTTCCAGGAATTTTCATCCAGCCGGCCGTCGATGGTGATGGGCCCGGCCGTTCGATGACACATATAATACCTGAGTAAGGGACTGAGCCTGGGCTCATCCAGACCGTTGAGGTTCGGCCAGAGGGGCAGGCTGGCCAGGCAGAACAGTCCCAGAATAAGTCCGAAAATTGCCGTCTTGATTCTCATCTATCGCTCTCCTTAGGGTCTTTTATTCAGAAGTCGTTTTAATGTCCAGATAGATTATCTTCTGTCCAGACCATTGCAGGAACTTCAGGAAATCATCCCTGGAGATTTTTATGGTGGCCGTGTTAACATTGGGATGGAAATTTAGCTCGGTCTCTTCCAGAAGGTCCCTGTCAACCACCACCCTGACTTCCTTCTGCCGGTCATTAATCAGGCCGAAGGGGGAAACGGCTCCAGCCGTCAGCCCCAGATATTTCTGAAGTCTCTCAGCCGAGGCGAAGCTCAGGCGATCTTCGGCCAGGCTGGTGGTGAGTTGTTTGAGGTCAACTTTCTTATCCCCCCGGATGATCACCAGATAATGGCGGTTGCCGCGGTAATTTCTTATAAAAAGATTTTTACAGTGGGCCCCGCCATGTTCCTGCCAGTACAGGCTGGACTCTTCCAGGGTGAAGACGGGGGGATGTTCATAGCGTTCCCATTTGAGGCCCAGGCTGTCCAGCACCTCCAGAACTTTTTTTTCAGCAGGGCTAAGGCTATCGATCATCTTTACCTCTCCCGCCTATTTTACTTAAAGACGAAAAACTTTAAAGCCAGCAGTCGTTTTCGTATAATTCGCCTGGTCTGAGAGAAAATGACTTCCATTTTATTTAGGCCTGTGGCCATCGGGCGACTTAAAGTCCACAACCGCTTCGTCCGCTCGGCCACCCACGATTACCTGGCCGACGACCGCACCGGGACCATCAGCCCGCCCCAGCTGGAGCTTTACCGGCGCCTGGCCGAAGGCCAGATAGGCCTGATCGTAACCGGGCACGCCTACGTGCATCTTTCGGGCAAGGCCAGCCCCCGACAGATTGCCATCGACGATGATTCTAAGATACCAGGCCTAAGCCGCCTGGCCAGCACCGTCCACCAAACTGGAAGCGGCTCTCTGGTCTTTATACAGATTTCTCATGCCGGACGGCAGACCAGGCCCGGGCTATGCGGCCAGCAACCGGTGGCACCTTCTTCAGTCTACGACCCGGTTTCCAAGGTCCTGCCACGGGAATTATCGTCGGAAGAAATTATCCAGGTTATCAACTGGTTCGTGCAGGCCGCGGCCAGGGCCCGGCAGGCTGGATTTGACGGTATTCAGCTCCATGCCGGTCATGGCTACCTTCTTAGCAGTTTTATATCTCCCCACACCAACCGCCGGACCGATGACTGGGGAGGCAACTGGCAAAAACGCTCCAGGATAATCAGGGAAATAATATCCGGTATCCGCTCCACCTGCGGCCCGGACTTCCCGGTAATTATAAAGATGAACGCCACCGACCATCTGCCCGGTGGACTGATTCTGGATGAAGCCAGGGACATAGCCGCCTCTCTGGAGGAGGCTGGCCTGGCGGCCATAGAGGTTAGCGGCGGGATGAATGAAGCTGGCCTGGGGTCGGTCTGGCCAGGTCTCAGGGCCGAAGAAGAAGAGGGCTATTTCGTGCCCCTGGCCGCCACCATAAAGAAAGCCCTGGCGATTCCGGTTATCGGGCTGGGAGGTATCAGATCCTTTCGGGTAGCAGAACACCTGTTGGAAAGCGGCCAGGTGGACCTGGTCTCCATGAGCCGGCCATTCATCAACGACCCCGACCTGGTCAGAAAATTCAGGTCCGGGCAACTTGATAAATCGCCCTGCCTGTCCTGCAACAAGTGTTTTAATCCCAGGGGCATCCGCTGTGTTCAGAGAAAGGGCTTACAGGCAGCGGGGCCTGATTGACCTGGTTGAAATGATTCAGCCCCCCACCCCGGCGGCCACAGGTCTCCGTCTGGCTGTTCCTGCAGGCTCATCTACGGGTAAGCAGCCAGAACAAGTTTTTTCTAAATCTATTTGAATTTTTCCTTTAAATCTTATAAAAATATGCCTTAATAAGCCCATGCCTGACCCGGATGTTATTTACAGCGTATTTCAAAAGTTGAGAAACCGTTTTCCCGGTTTTTCCGCAGATTCAAAGGGAGAGAGACGCCTTTATCTTAACAGCGGGGCCGGGAGCCTGATGGTCGATAGCTGCCTTGGCGCCATAAATTCCGAGGGCGCCGGCCTGAACCCGATGCCCGGGCCGATAACCCCGCCAGAAAACCGGACCTGGCAATTTCAGCAGCAGGTCCGGCAGCTGGTGGCTGACTTCCTGGGAGCTGGCAGTCCCGATGAAATTTCTTTCCATTTTTCCACAACCGCGGCCCTTTTTAACCTGGCCTTCGCCCTCCGCTCCCTTTTCAAGCCGGGTAAGAACCTGGTGGTAACTGACCTGGACCATTTCGCCAACATTTCTCCCTGGGAAACGATGGGTGTCTACCAGGGAGCCGAAGTCAGAAGAGTCCGCCTGGCCAGGGACCTTTCTCTGGATGCCGCCGACCTCCTCAGCAAGCTGGATCACAATACTGTCCTGGTGGCCCTGACTGGAGCCTCCAACGTCCTGGGAACGATTGTTCCGCTGACCGACCTGGTGTCTGAAATCAAGCAGAAATCGCCGGCCCTGGTGGTGGTTGATGCCGTTCACCTGGCACCCCATGCTCCCATTGACGTGAGGGAAATTGGCTGCGACTTTCTGGCTTTTTCCGGTTACAAAATATTTGGACCGATGGTTGGCCTGCTCTACAGCCGACTTCAGGTCCAGGACGGGCTGGCCCCTTACCGGGTCGAAACCAACAAGGAACAGGCCCCTTTCTGCTGGGAACAGGGCATGCTACCCAACCTGCAGCTGGCCGGCTTGAAGGGGGCGCTGGAATATCTCCTGGAAGTGGGACGGGCCGTAAGCCCCAAGGATTCTTCGGCTCCGGCCCGAAAAGTCTTCAGGCGAGCCCTGGAGGCTATCAAACGGTATGAACAGGACCTGAGCCTCTATTTTCTGGAGAGATTAAAGAAGATCGGTTCTCCCCGACTGAAGTTGTACGGAATCGATAACCCGGGCCGGGTAACCTCCAGGACTCCGACCTTTGCCCTGGAGATAGCCGGCCTCAGCCCCTCTGACCTGAAAAGAAGCTTCTGGGAAAAGGGCCGGATCATCATCGCCGACGGCAATCATTATTCGGCGGTGGTGGTCAGGCACCTGCAAAAAAGCGGACTCAACCGGGTCAGCCTGGCTCACTATGATGGGCCGGATTCGCTGGACCTGTTCTTTGATTGCCTGGAGAACATAATTACACATTAAAATAACGTCATCATAAGGAGTTAGAAATGGCCAAGTTTGAAGGAGTCAAATGGGCTCCCGGACAGATGCGGTATTTTCTTTATGATAAGAGCTTCGAAATGTTCGAAGCCCAGGCCAAAACTTACGCCGCTACCCGTTCGGCTTACTATGCCAGCTTTCTTTGCTTTGAGGGCATCAGGTATTTTTGCCGGAAAAATGAACGCGGCAAACTGGAGCTGGTCTTCGTTAACTGGGACCAGAACCTGGAGCGTTTTCGCCGGAGCATGGGGTTCAATTTGAGCCGGGAGCAGCAGTCCATTCTGCCAACCAAAGAAGAGCTGGAAAACCTGTTCATCCGAAAATTTTTCTCTCACCCGGCTCTCAGACCATACCTGGAAGAGATGGCCGAAAAGGGGGCCCAGGGCTACCTTAGGCCATTCACCCTGGACGAGGAGCACTCCATGGGTGTGACCTTCCCCAATTTCCCGGCCATCAGGGCGGTCACCTGCATGTATGACCAGTATCTGGGAGAGCCATTTGTGGGAGTGGTTATCCCCCATCTGGTCAGGGCCCTCGGCGTGAACGGGACGGGCTGTCTGAAACTGGGAATCAATTACCTGATGAGCATCAAGGCCATAGACGAGGCCAGGGCCCTGGTCCCGGAAGCGGCCTCTGTCCTCTTTCTCGATGACCGCCCCTATCTGCCGATAGAGCAGCGTGAAGTCAGCGAATGGGACTCATCCTGCTGTCTTTTTGCCCTTTCTGACGGAACCGTGGTCAAAATCCCGGAAAGCAACCTGATTCTCCCGTCCATCACCATTAAAGGAATGGTGATTATTTTGAGGGAAATGGGCCTCAGGGTTGAAGAGAGGCCTTTTACCTACGGCGAGCTTCTGGAAAGGGTCAGGAAGAACGAGCTGGTGACCGTGGCCAGTATCGGCACTGCCGGCATCCTGAACCGCTGCGAAAAACTGGTCCTGGTGAATGCTGACCTGAAGATAATAGGACAGCACCTGCCCAACAAGACTCACCCTCTCTACCAGAAGCTCAGGGAAGTCCGTGAATATTACTGGAACGTATATAAGGGACAGGCTCCGGTCCTGCCCGGGTTGAAGGTTTTCAGGTACGAAATTGATTGAAGAACCGGACGGCTCAGGAGAGCCAACACCGGCCCGGCCTTGGTGGAAGCTGTACCCGGAAAACAGCTGAAAACAGGTCCAGAATGCCTGGCAGTCAACCCGGATATTTTTATCCGGCCTGACATATTATATCCAAAGGATAGGTGGTCCTATGCTTAAGAAACATCCCCGCGCCCTGAGTTACATCTTTTTTACCGAGATGTGGGAAAGAATCGGTTTCTATACCCTGATGGCCATCCTTGTTCTCTACATGGATCGTGTCCTGGGCTGGTCTGATTCCCGCAAGGGCGACTGGTACGGTCTTTTCCTGGCCCTGTGTTATTTCTTTCCGCTGGTCGGGGGCTGGCTGGGTGACCGGGTCTTTGGCCGTTTGAAGACAGTCCGGGCCGGAACGGTGTTGATGTCCCTGGGCTATGTCGGGTTGGCCCTGTCCTCCCCTGCCCAGACGGCCAGTTTCAAGCTGGGACTCCTGCTGATTGCCGTGGGCACGGGCATATTCAAGGTTAACATGTCGGTGCTGGTCGGAAACATTTACCGGGACCGGCCCCAGCTTAAAGACGCTGGTTTTAACATTTATTACATGGGTGTTAACCTGGGGGCTATGGTCGCGCCTCTCATCGCCACCGTCAACAATGCTGTCTTTAACAGCTACCACCTGTCTTTCTGGGTCTCGGCCGTGGGCCTGGTCCTGGCCCTGGTCATCTTCCAGGCTGGAAAGCTTCACCTGTCGGCCGCTGACGACCTCGCTTTCAGAAAAGAGGAGCTCGCTGCGGCCAGGGAAAAGCGCGAACTCTCAACAAGTTCAGCAGGAGAAAGGCAGGCCACGACCAACCCTGAGCCTGATTTTTCCGGCCGGATCCTGGCCCTGATCATCCTCTTTGCCATAGTCATCCTGTTCTGGGTGGCCTTCTACCAGAACGGTTTTGCCCTGACCCTGTTCGCCGCTCGCTCCACCGTGATCAAGAGCTGGCTTCGACCCGAAACCTACCAGTTCTTTGAACCATTCTTCATCCTGGCCCTGACTCCCGTCCTGCTGCTGCTCTTTGACCGCCTGCGTCAGAAAGAGAAAGAACCCTCCACCCCGCGGAAGATTTTCCTGGGAATGCTGTTCATGACAGCCGCCATGTTCATCATGGTTCTGGCCAGCCTGCGCGGCGGCAACCGGGACCTGAATATCATGTCGCCGCTCTGGCTGATCTCCACCTACTTTGTGGTCACCATAGCCGAAATCCTGATTTCTCCCATGGGCTTATCCTACGTTTCCAAGGTGGCCCCGTCCAGGGTGGGCGGGTTGATGATGGGCGGCTGGTACCTGGCCATCGCCTTTGGCAGCTATGGCAGCGGGCTCCTGGGCAAACTCTACAGTCGTTTTCCCCACCATCAATTCTTCCTTCTGCTGGCCGGACTACTGGCCCTGGCCGCGGTCCTGGTGGGAATATCAATCAAAAAACTTGAAAGGTACTCCCGTTAAAATAAAAAAGAAGATTAAGGAGAATTGGTCATGGGCATTACCCACATGCTAATTAAAGAAAAAACTGAACAGGCCGTGAAAATACTCAGAGAAGTTGGCCTGGACTGCTGGATAACCTTTACCAGGGAAAGTGAGATCTGTGGAGACCCCAGCCTGGTCTTCCTGGCCCCGGGACATGTCACCTGGCATTCGGCTTTCATCATCAGTGCCGGCGGGCAGAAAAGGGCCATCGTCGGCCTGTACGATAAAAAGGCCATCGAAGACACCGGGGCTTACGATTCGGTCGACGGATACGTCACCGGGATAAAAGAGCCTTTGCAGAAATTTCTGCGGGAGCTTAATCCGCAAAAAATTGCCATTAACTATTCCAGAACCAGCGAAATCTGTGACGGCCTGACCCATGGCATGTACCTGACTCTCCACGAGCTCCTGCAGGAAATCGGGCTGGAAAACAGGCTGGTCCCGGCCGAAAGGATCGTTTCTTCCCTTAGAGAAAGAAAATCTCCGGTAGAAATCGACGCCATAAAAAGGGCCATAGCCGTTACCGAAGAAATCTTTGAACTGGTCCGCGGGTTTATGGCACCGGGGCGGAGCGAAAAAGAAATTGCCGGGTTCATGCTGGATGAATTGAAAAAAAGAGGCCTGCCTACAGCCTGGGGACAGAGCACCTGTCCGGCAGTCTTTACCGGGCCGGATACGGCCCAGGCCCATTACTCCCCGACCGACCGGAAGGCAGAACCCGGGCACATTCTCAACATGGACTTCGGGGTAAAGGTTGACGGCTATTGTTCGGATATGCAGAGAACTTTCTACCTGCTTCAGCCCGGTGAAAGCCAGGCCCCGCCAGAAGTCAGACAGGGGTTCGAGACCATTGTCACGGCGATAGAAGAAGCCCGGAAAGCCATGAAGCCCGGGGTTCAGGGAGTGCAGGTTGACGCAGTCGCCCGAAAGATTATCACCGGGGCCGGTTACCAGGAATTTCCACATGCCCTCGGACACCAGGTCGGGCGGTTTGCCCACGACGGGACAGCCCTGCTCGGTCCGGCCTGGGAAAAGTATGCTGATAAACCTTTCCACCCTCTGGAACCGGGCATGGTTTTCACCCTGGAACCACGTCTGACGGTCCCCGGGCGGGGCGTGGTGACCATCGAGGAAATGGTGGTGGTGACGGAATCGGGGGCTGAATTTCTCAGCCACCCCCAGAAAGACCTATTGTTAATTGGTTAAAAGCCCGGACTGTGGCCGAGCCGTTGCCGGGCCGGACGAAACTCGGACCTGCCCAATGACTTAAAATATCAAATAAAGTTCAGAGACTACCAGGCCAGCCTGATTTGCCTGGCAAAAAAGAAAACATTGCCATTTCCCCTGCTAAAAAAAATTCGAAAACGATCAATAGATCATTCAGCCGCAAAAGGCTCGTTTAGTGAAACGGCTTCCAGGCCACCCATGATCCTCGCTCCTTCCTCCGTTACCACCATGCAGTCCTCGATCCTGATCCCGAACTCACCGGGGAGATAGATGCCCGGTTCGTTGGAGAAGGTCATGCCAGGCTGGATTCTGAGCTTGTTGCCCTGAACCAGGTAAGGATATTCATGTCCCTCAAGCCCGATGCCGTGACCCACCCGATGGCTGAAGTATTTATATCCGGGGCCAAACCCCGCTTCCTCCACGACTTTTCTGGCCGCCCGGTCTACGTCCTCGCAGGCTGCTCCGGGACGGCAGGCGTTAAGCGCCGCCAGCTGGGCCCGTCGGACCGTGTCCCAAATCTTTTCCTGAAGAGCGGAAGCCCGGCCAAAGATTAGAGTCCTGGTGACGTCGGAGCTGTAGCCTTCAACCCGGCAACCACCGTCCACCAGGATGGCATCGCCCTTTTCCAGGTTCTTTCTTTTACGCGAGCCATGGGGAAAAGATGAGGCCGGCCCGAAGGATGGACCGCCTGAGCCGGACACGCCGTATCCGGCATGAGCTTCTCTAATAAAGCCGGCCAGTTCGTCCTGGGTCATTCCTTCCTTCAGCTTTCCAAAAGCTTCCCTATAGGCCAGCTTGGTAATCCGGTTGGCCGCTTCCAGACACTTTATTTCCTTCTCACTTTTAATTCCCCGGCAGCCATCAGAAACCGGGCTGCCGTCCATGAGCTCCAGCCCGGGGGCATCCCGCCTAAGGCCGTGGACGATAAAAACTCTGGTTGATGGTTCGATTCCAATTTTCTTTGTCCGAGAATATTCTCGGGCAGTTTTGCCTATCAATAAAAATGGGCTCTCGTTTTCTTCCCAGGTCCTGATTTCCTGGTCGGCTGGTATCATCTCCCGGGCCCGGTCCAGCTCGAAGGCCGAGCAGACCCAGACCGGAGCCCTGTCCGGAAAAAGGAGAAAGCCAAAGGTTCGTTCGCTTCGCCACCAGTTGACACCTGTAAAATACTGCATGGTCGGGCCGGGCTCTACCCACAGGCTGCCCAGTTTATGTTCGGTAATCAGCCGGGAGGCCTTCTGCCAGCGTATTTGAAAGTCTTCCGGGCCAAATGGTCTTATAGACTCCAGCAGGCTTTTTAACTTCGCATCCCCAACTTTCTGTCCGGATAACTTTAAGGCAGCCAGAGCCGAGGTCATCGACCCGCCGGCCAGCAGGGCCAGGCTTCCAATTTTCAGGAAATCTCTTCTTCCGGGCATGCCGGCACCTCCAGTAAATTATTAAAGGATTACATATCCCAAATTTCCTCTGCCGGTCAAGGAAATTTTGGACGGAGGCTTAAATATTATATAATCCAGCTTAACAGCTCAGGAGTTTCACCGTATGTCACAACCGGAAGTGAATCTAAGGCTTAAAAAGCAGGCCCTGAGTTTCATCATTCTCATGGGCCTGGTCAGCTTGTTCAGCGACATGACCTACGAAGGAGCCAGGAGCCTGACCGGGCCTTACCTCGGTCTGCTGGGTGCTTCAGCTTTCGCCGTCGGTCTGGTGGCCGGACTGGGTGAATTCATCGGTTATGGCCTTCGCCTGGCCACCGGTCTGCTGGCCGACCGCACCAGGAATTACTGGCTGTTGACCTTTATTGGCTACGGGCTTAATCTCCTGGCCGTCCCTCTCCTCGCCCTAACCGGGCGCTGGGAGCTGGCCGCCATGCTGATCGTGGCCGAGCGAATGGGCAAGGCCATCCGCAAGCCAGCCCGAGATGCCATGATGTCCTATGCGGCCCGGCAGGTTGGCACCGGCTACGGCTTTGCCCTGGAAGAATTCCTGGACCAGATAGGGGCCATGCTGGGCCCGTTGTTTCTGGCCCTCATAGTCTTCCTGAACCGTGGACTGGGAACGGTTAACAGCTACCGTCGCGGTTTTGCCTTTCTTCTCCTGCCGGCCTTGCTGGCCATGGTGGTCCTGACTCTCGGGCGAATTCGCTACCCTGAGCCAAGCCGTTTCGAAATCAAGGAACAAAAAGTCTGGGAAAAGAAGTTTGGCCGTCGTTTCTGGCTGTATCTTCTCGGGACTTCGTTCCTGGCCGCCGGCTTTGCTGACTTTCCGCTGCTTGGTTTTCATTTCCAGAAGACTGAACTGTTCGCCGGAGCCACCATCCCGCTCCTTTACACCCTGGCCATGGGCATTGACGCCGTGGCTGCTCTCGTCTTCGGTCGGCTTTTTGACCGCCTTGGCCTTGGGGCCCTGATGATTTCCACCCTGATTTCGGCCTTCTTTGCTCCCCTGGTTTTTCTATCGGGCCAGAAAACATTGGTCATTGCCGGAATAGTCCTGTGGGGGATCGGGATGGGCGCCCTGGAATCAATCCTGAAGGCGGTGGTGGCCAACATGATTTCACCGGAAAAACGGGCCACCGCCTACGGAATTTTTAACGCCATTTTTGGAGCGGCCTGGTTTGCGGGAAGCGCCCTGATGGGCTTCCTCTACAGCCGACAGCTTGGAGCCATGGTCCTGTTCTCGGTGCTGGCCCAGATAACGGCCGCGGTCTTATTCCTCCGGGTATCCAGGATGTCAAGCCAGCCCGGACCGGGTCCGACCTGAGCTGGCTCGACCCTCAGAACCCCCGGGCATACCTGGTCCAGAACTGTTCATAAAGCTCCCGGTATTTTTGCATGGCCGCCCGGGCAAAGTCCCCGGTGTACTGGGTCAGGTATTGATTCACGGTCAGCGGTTCCTTATCGGGCGTCTTGCTGTTCATGATTTCCAGCACTTTCTTTTCAACCAGGGGTAATTCAGCCATGGCCTTTTCTTCAAAGGCCCGGACCGTATCTTCCATGACCTGGCGGTGGTCGCCCCAGCGCAATATGGCCAGCCGGTTGGCCCGGCGGAATATCCAGGCCGCCGAGTCTTCCCGGTAACGGTGCTGGGCACAGACCTCAAAACTCGGGGGGAGCTCGGTCACCCCGGCAAAGATTGGTATCCTGGCACTCAGGGCCGGGTTGTCAAAGGCGAACCAGCAAACGGCCCCGACCGCCGGCGGCAGCCAGCTTCTAAGCTGAATGACCGTGGCGTAAGCACAGGCATTGATGGCGATGGTGCGCTGCGGGGAAATCGTACCCGGTTTAAGAGTGTTAATAAGATTAATCCAGTCCCTCGACATCCAGTTGCTGACCACCGGGCTCCTGGTCAGCTCCTCCGAGTTTCTCTTTTTGACCATCAGGTTCCGGCTCATATCATAATCGGTTCCTTCGTAGGTTTCCCGGTACAGGCGCAGGATGTCGCGAACCGATACCTTCTTTTCCGGCTTTATGGAAAATGGCAGCTCCTCGGCGTTCAGGTCCAGCTTCAGTGACGGGGCTAGCTGGCTGAAAACAAAATATTCTCTGATGGCAAAAGCCTTGGGCCCACCATAGGCTTTCCAGAACTTGAAGGGCTCGCCTTTCTTCGGGTCCCACCAGCCCATTTCCTCGGCTACCTTGAATACATTGTCGGAAGCCATATAGTTATTAGGGTCCTTTAAGTTCAACTGGCCGATGCGGGGAATGTTGGCCGAAATACCAACCTGGTCATCCGGTATCCTGACCGCGGCCCAGACCGCTCCCTTTTCCAGGGGCCCGGCTCCAAAGATTTCAAAATGCCAGACCTCCCGGCTGTCAGCTATGGTCAGGCATTCGCCATAATCTCCATAGCCATACTGCTTGACCAGTTCTCCGGCCAGCTTGATGGCTTCCCGGGCCGTTTTGCATCTTTCCAGCATCAACCTTTCCAGCTCTTCGATCATGAACATGCCTTCCGGGTTGTACAGTTCCTGTTTCCCGCCGATGGTGGTTTCGCCAATGGCCAGTCCGAACTCGTTCAGAGCCGGGTAAGCGGTATTGAGAAAGGCAAAAGTTTCCGGAACCTCCGGCACCTCCCCTTTTAGTATCACTCCTTTCATATCCTGGGGAGTCTCGGTGTTCATCCTACCCTCGTACACTTTGTTCATCGTCCCTGGCTTATTCTGGCGTCGCGGAACTATGTTTACCCACTGGCGGTAGTTTCCGTCGCAGGTATGACAGGTTATGACCGAGCCATCGGCCGAGGCCAGACGTCCAACCATGATGCTGGTACAGCCCCAGCCTTCATCCTGACCGGGCCAGTTGGCCAGACCGCTTTGAGTGGCCGGGGCGGACAACCACAGCCAGGCCAGGGCCAGCAACAGGCCGGTCGGCAGAAAATATTTCCTCGCTTTCTTGAAAGACATCTTTAACTCCTGGCGATCAAATTCAGAGTTTCATTATCTTGTTTGCCGGCCAGACTGTCAAACGAATTGTGAGTTTGGCATTTATTATTGGCCCGGGGCTGAGTTAAAATGATAAAAAAAGAAATTCCGACCATGAGAATCAGCTTCAGCCAGCCGGTGTTCATTCCCTGGGGAGGCTTTTATGGCCGGCTGCTGAACTCGGACCTGATGATAATCCTGGACAGCACCCTTTTTGCCCGTGGTTTCACTTTCGTCAATCGCAACCGCCTCAAAGGGCCACAGGGTGAAATCTGGGTCACGGTGCCGGTCAGAAAAAAGGGGCTGGGCCGGCAGAGAATTCGTGACCTCCGGATATTCCAGCCGGAAACCTGGGCCCGGAAATTCCTGGCCCTGCTAAAACACTATTACGGCCATTCCTTCTATTTTGAGCAAACTATCGGGGAACTGGAAAAAATAATCTCCAGCGCTGGAGCCAATTTTCTGGCTCTGACCCAGGGTTGCACCCGGTTCCTGGCCGACCGTTTCCAGGTCAACACCGGCTTCAGGCTTCAGTCCGAACTCGAGGTCGAGAACAGGGGAACTGACCTGCTGGTCGAGCTGGCCCGGCGGGTCGGGGCCAAAGAGGTCCTTCTCCCCCACCTGGCCGACCGTCACCTCAACCTTGATTCCCTGGTCAGGAATGGAATAAAGGTCTTCTTCTTAAAGTACCAGCCGGTGGCTTATCCTCAATTCTGGGGTGACTTCATTCCCAACCTCTCGGCACTTGACCTCTGGCTGTGCTGCGGCCCGGATGGACTTAAGAACCTTCTCAAGAGCTCCAGGGTGACTGGGACTTGAAAGAAGACCTTATTTGGCCACCCGCCGCGAATCCCGGCCATGGCTGAATATCAGGTACTCACGGGTCAGCAGATACACCGAGCCCTGGAGACCGAGAAGTGTTTCCACCACATCCTGGATCCTGATTGGCTTCTGGGCATTAAATTCCAGAAAAAACCATAGCTTCTGGCCGGAAGGGTCCGTTTTTATTTTCAGCCGGTTCTGGTAAGCCGTGGCCAGCCGTTCCAGGTTTCCCTCTGATAATCGGTCCTCAAGTCCTTCCAGGTTTGAAAGGTCGGGGTCGGACAGGTCCAGGGTATAGACCAGGGACTTAATATCCTGAAATAGCGGGGGGCAATCAGCCTGGCATTTTATCAGGCCGCTGAACTGGAGCCCCTCGGGTAAACGGCTGTTTAGCTTCTTAAGAAAACCGGCTTCATCTATTTCTTCCATAGCCCTGAACTCCATGGCCTCGGCCCCGGCCGCCATTCCCAGGGGCAGGGCGGGGCCATGGGTCATCAACATCTTGGGATGGTAACCCTGCGAAAAGGCTATTTTCAGACCGGCCCGCCTGAAAGCTCTTTCCAGATGGTTCAGGAGGTCGTTATGGGATATGAACCGGGCCGGACCCGTTTTGCTGTAAAAAGCCCGGTACCTTACCGGTTCCGTTAGCAGCCGGGTCTCATCTTCAATTTCTGGCAGGAAATCAATTCTTTCTGTTTTTTTCTGGACGGCTTTATAGTCAGGCCACTCACAGGCCTGACAATCGGCACAGGTCCTTTCCAGGCAGGAATCACTGTAAACTCCCTGCCGGCTGGCCTGCAGTTCCCGTTCCAGGTAAGCCTTTTTCAGTCCCACCTCAACAATATCCCAGGGCAGGTCAGCCTCCAGGGGAATGGCTTTAAGGTAATCATGGTAATCCACTCCAACCTTTTCAAAAGCCTCCTGCCAGAGCTCGAAATTGAACTGGTCCAGCCAGCCATCGAACCGGGCTCCAAGTCTAAAGGCTTCGCTCAGTACCGCTCCCAGCCGACGGTCACCCCGGGAAAACACGGCTTCCAGGATGGAAGCCTTAATCCGGTGTTCTTTGAGCTCGACTTTTTTCCAGCGGCCGATGTTGCTCTTGATGAATTCCTGTTTCTGCTGTAACAGCTTTTCTTCATCCATGGCCACCCACTGAAATGGAGTGTGAGGCTTGGGGATGAAAGAAGAAACGCTCAGGTTGATGGCCGGGGAGCTGCCCAGAATTTTCCTTCCCTGTTCCACCAGACGACCGATTAAATTGATGATGGCCTTCAGGTCCTCGGCCGTTTCGGTCGGCAGGCCAATCATAAAATAGAGCTTAAGAAGCCTCCAGCCATTCTCAAATGCATAACGGGCGGCGGTCAGAAGTTCCTCATCGGATATCTTCTTGTTGATAACCCTTCTCAGCCTTTCGCTCCCGGCCTCCGGAACCAGAGTAAACCCGGTTTTTCTAATGCGGACAATATTCTCCACTACCTTTCTCGATAGCCGTCCCGGCCTGAGCGAAGGAAGGGAAACGGCAACCTTTTCTTTTTCCAGACAGGGAAGCAGTGAGTCCAGGGCCTCTTCCAGGAAGGGGTAATCCCCCACCGATAGGGCATTCAAAGACAGGTCCTCATAGCCGGTGGCCTTCAATCCCTGCCAGGCTGCCTGAACAGTCTGGCTTGCCGGGCGAAAGCGGTACGGGAAATAAAGGCTGGCCGCCTGGCAAAAACGACAGTTCTGGGGACAACCCCGGGCCACTTCCAACTGAAGCCGGTCAAAAACGCTCTGGATGTTGGGCACAATGAACCTGTCAGGGGGAATAGCCCTTTCCAGCGGGAAAACCACCCTTTTTTCAATCTTCTCCGGGAACCCCTGTTGCGGGCGCGGCACCAGCAGCGGGCTTACAGCCTGTGGCCTGGCCTGATAGAAAGCGGGCAGGTAAAGGCCCCTGACTCCAGTAAAGCTCCTGACGAGTTCCTGCCGGTCATGAGCAGAATCTCTGACTTCCAGGTAGCGGTTGATGATTTCATGGATTAGCTCTTCCCCGTCGCCCAGGGCAAAAATATCTATGAAGTCGGCCAGTGGTTCCGGATTGAGGGCGGCCGGCCCTCCGGCAATTACCAGCGGCTGGCCCACGTCCCGGTCCTTCGCCAGTATGGGTATACCTCCCAGGTCGAGAATGCCCAGCAGGTTGGTATAATTCAGCTCGTAAAGCAGGGAAAAACCGACAATATCAAACTGATAAAGTGGAATCTTATTTTCCAAACTATATAGTGGTAGTCCAGAACTGCGGAGCTGACTTTCGAAGTCGGGCCAGGGAGCATAGACCCGCTCAGCCAGGACATCCGGTCGACGGTTAAGCTGGTCATACAGTATTTTCTGTCCCAGGTAAGAAAGGCCGATTTCATAGACCTCAGGAAAAGCCAGGGCCACCAGGACCTGAACTCTGGCCGGGTCCTTTTTAATCTGATTCCATTCCCCACCGGTGTAACGACCCGGTTTCTGCACCCGGCGGAGGGCGAGTTCCAGCCTTTTCTGGTCAACAGGCTTTATGTTGTTAGAACGATGCTTTTTAAGTTTTACTTCAGACATACCTGAACCGCCGCATCCTGACATTTATCACCAGGCTGGCCGCCAGAAAATTGGCCAGGAGCGAAGAGCCCCCATAACTCAGAAACGGGATCGGAATGCCGGTAATCGGGAACAAACCCACCAGCATCATAACGTTTATCAGAAACTGGCAGGCAATCATCATGGTCACCAGAAAAGCCAGGTAGACCCCTGCCCGGTCGGCCGAAACCCAGACCGTGGAAAAGAACCGATAAATAAGCAGGAAATAAATACCAAAAACCCCCAGCAGTCCCAGAAATCCCAGTTCCTCGGCAATCACGGCCATGATGAAATCGGTATGCCTGGCCGGCAGGAACCTCAGCTGGCTCTGCGTTCCCTTATGATAGCCTTTCCCGATCAGTCCGCCGGAACCGATAGCGATCTTTGACTGCCTGAGCTGATAGCCAGCTCCCCGGGGGTCCTGGTTGGGCGTGAGCAGCGTTTCAATCCTCTTTTTCTGGTAATCCTTCAGGGCATAGTTCCAGCCTACGAAACCGGTTGCCAGAACCACCGCCAGGATTATGACCAGGTATTTTCTTCGCATTCCTGTAAGTATATATACCCCGACCAGTATCGGCAGATAGGTCAGGGCCGTTCCCAGGTCGGGCTGGAGCGCGGTCAGGGTCGCCGGCAGGCCAACCACCAGCGAACTGACCACAAAACCCTTGAACGACAGGCGGTCTTCCCTGTATTCAGAAAACAGCCTGGCCAGGACCAGGATGACCGCAATCTTGGTCACCTCAGACGGCTGGGCCTGGAAAGGTCCCAGGACAATCCAGCTCCTGGTGTTGGCCACCAGCTTACCGAACAACAGCAGTCCCAGAAGGATAACATTCATGAGTATATACAGGGGGACCGAGATGGAGATCAGGAACTTATAATCTATCATGATGGCCACCAGCAGGGCCAGGAGGCTGACCAGAAGCCAGATGATCTGACGCCAGACAAACTGCGAGGCCTGAAAATAGATGGCGCTGTAGACAAAGACAATCCCCACGGTGGAGACCACCACCATCAGCAAAATGGTGACGGAGTCAATCTCCCTGAAGATTCGTCTGTCTAACATATTTCTCCCGGTAAGCCTTGAATATCTGACCGGCAATGGGGGCGGCGGTCTGACCGCCCATCCCGCCAAATTCCACCAGCACCGTGACCACAATTTCCGGGTTCTGGCGGGGAGCAAACCCGGTAAACCAGGAATGGGTCTTTTTAACTTCCATTCCCCTCTGGACCAGACGTTCGGCGGTTTCCCGGCTGATGAGCTGGGTGGTGCCGGTCTTACCACAGACCTCAAAACCCGGCTGATAGGCTCCCTGGCCGGTGCCCTGATTGTTAACCGAACGCCACATTCCTTCTATTACCTTTTCCATGATGGCTTCAGGTAGGTTTATTCTTTCCCTATTGCCGTCACTCTCCATTCCTCTGAATAGATGAGGTTGAACCTTAAAGCCTCGGGTAGCCACGACCGAGGTCAGGCAGGCTAATTGTAAAGGAGTAACCAGCAACGGGCCCTGGCCGATGGCCACAGAAATCGTTTCTCCCGGATACCAGGCCTGGCGCAGAAACCTTCTCTTCCAGTCGGTGCTCGGCACCAGTCCCTCTTTCTCCCCGGGCAGGTCAACTCCCGTCTTCTGGCCCAGACCCATAAGGCGGGCATAGTCCGCAATGGTATCGATGGATAACCGGCGGCCGAGCTGATAAAAATAAATATTGCAGGAATTCCTTATGGCCTCGGGCAGGTTCAGGTTTCCATGGCCAGGCCGGAACCAGCAATTGAACTCTTTATTGTAAAGCTCGATAGCCCCGCTGCAATAAAAGGTTGAACTTTCGTTGATGATGCCTTCATTCAGGGCGGCCAGGGCCATGACAATCTTGAAGGTGGAGCCGGGAGAATACAGGCCGCGGATGACCCGGTTCTCCAGCGGTTTACCCGGATCGTTGACCAGGGCCAACCATTCGTCGGCCGAGAACCGGCTGATAAACCGGTTGGGGTCGTAGGAAGGTGAACTGGCCCAGACCAGGCATTCCCCGTTCCTGGGGTCCATGACCACTATGGCCCCTTCTCTTCCCTGCAGCAGTTCTTCGGCTTTTCTCTGCAGGTCAAAATCTATGGACAGCTCAAGGTTGCGGCCGGGCTGTGGCTCGGTCCGGCTGATCTCAGCCCGGGGCCGGCCCAGGCTATCGACCATTTCCAGAATTTTTCCTTCTCGCCCGGTCAAGATGTCGTTGTACTGCTTTTCCAGACCTGCCTTGCCCACCATTTCGCCGCCCCGCCAGCGCTTCTCGGGCTGGGTTCTGATTTCATCGACCGAGACCTCCTGAAGGTAACCCAGCAGATGCGCTCCGGTCAGACCGAACGGATAGTATCGCCTTGGTTCCACCTCCAGCTTGATTTCTGGAAATTCATCCTTCCGGGCTTCGATGAGCGAAACGTCCTCAAGCTTCAGGTTATCCATGATGATGATTGGTTCATAGGCGGGCAGGAACCGGTAGCGGTCGATTCTTTTCTTAAGTTCTTCCCGGTTGAGGTGCAGCAGCAGGGCCAGACTGTCAATCGTCTTTTCATAATCGATAACCGCTTCCCGCACCAGGGAAACCTTGAAACTGGGGATGTTATCAGCCAGAATTACCTTCTGCCTGTCCAGGATTAGACCCCGGGGTGCGGTCAAAGGCAGCTCCCGGAGACGGTTGGCCTCGGCCATTCTCCAGTACTTTTGATAATCAAGGACCTGGATTTTCCAGTAGAAAAACAGCACCAGGATTATCAGCCCGGCCAGAACGTAGAGGGTTATCTTCGACCTCTTGATGATGGTGGTCAAGTCCTCATAGATTCTGGCCATGGCTCCTCATCAAAAAGTCGGGTTAACCTTCCTGAACAATCTTATCAGAACGGCCGCCAGCAGGGCCGTGGCCAGCGGCTGAAGATAAAGGACCGGCTGACTGTAGAGCAGACTCTTCCTGAAAATCAGGAAATAGAATAAGGTCCAGATTATCAGCTGTCCCAGGCTCAAAATGAATACGAAGACCATTCGCTTGTAAAAAGTATGAACGTCGAGCTTGCGGCTAAGCCAGCCGGCCAGGAAGCCCGAGATGGTCAAACTCAATCCGGCCAGCCCGAACACGCCGTAAGATAGCGCATCCTGGGCCAGACCGGCACAGGTGCCCATTATCGCTCCGTCCAGCTCTCCGTAGACAATGGCAATCACCATCACCAGGATCGAAAAGGTATTAAACAACAGGACCAGGGATGGCTCCAGCCAGCCCAGGAAAGCATACAGGGCAACCGCCAGCATCAGGCCGAACACCAGCACGAATCCTTTTCTGACCATGCTTACCTCAGAATCAGGTCGGTATTTTTCAGGACGGCCACCATTTCCAATTCTCTGATATCAAAATAAGGTTTGACGATAATTTTCTTGAATATGCCTTCCCGGGTCGAGATCTGGATTACTCTGCCCACCTTTAAACCGGGGGGAAAAACCCGGTCAAACCCTGAAGTTATAACTTCATCCCCCTCAAGCCCTGCGGGTGAACTGGACATCACGTATTTCACCAGGCATCTGCCCTGGCCATCACCAGAAAGAATACCCGGCATCCGGTCCCCGACTGTAACCACAGCCACCCCGCTTTCTTCAGAAGTTATCAGCAACACCCGGGTTTCATGGGCCCCGACCGGCTCGGCCGTCCGACCGATAAGATTCCCGGCTCGATCGCAGACCGGAAGATTCTTGGCCAGGCCGTCGGCGCTTCCCCGGTTGATTATCAGCGAACGAAAAAAGTTGGAGGTATCGAAGCCAATAACCCTGGCCGGGACCACGGCCTCAGCTACCTGCTTCAGGCTGGCTTCCAGATCGGCCTGCTTCAGGCTCAGCCTCAATTTCTCCTGAAGCAACTTATTTTCCTGGCGCAGAAAAAATATTTCCTTTTCCAGCTTCTGGTTTTTCTCCGCGACCCTGCTCAGGTCTTTGAGGTCACTCCAGGCGCCAGCCAGGGCCCGACCGGAACTGACCACCGCCTTCTCCACCGGGGCCATCAGGCTGAATAAGATTTTTTCCAGCAGCGTGGTCTTGCTGCCCAGGGGAACCTGATAGGAAATCAACAGCAGATGGAAGAACACCAGCAGACCGGCGGTAAGGAATTTATTCTTAAAAAGGCGGGTTGGAGACATCAAATCCCGGTGCTGTCCATCACTCCAGCGATATCTTTTTCAGCAGGTCCAGGTCGTCGAGCAAACGCCCGGCACCCATGACCACCAAGGTCAGGGGGTCTTCGGTTATAAAGACCGGCAACTGCGTTTCCTCCCTGATTCTCTTATCCAGGTTCTTCAGCAGGGAACCGCCGCCGGTCAGGATTATGCCCCGGTCGATGATATCGGCCGATAGCTCGGGCGGAGTTCTTTCTAGGGCAATCCGAACGGCATTGATGATGGCCGTAACCACCTCCTCGATAGCCTCCCGGATTTCCTGGTCGTCCACCACTATGGTCCTGGGAATGCCCTCCCTCAGGTCGCGTCCCTTGATCTCCATGGTCAATGATTCATCAAGGGGGTAAGCTGACCCCAGCTGCATCTTGACCTGCTCGGCTGTCTTCTCCCCGATCAGCAGGTTATACTTTTTCTTCAGATACTGGATGATGGCCTCGTCCATTTCGTTGCTGGCAATCCTGATCGAGTGATTGAAGACCACTCCGTTTAGCGAGATAACGGCAATATCCGTGGTGCCCCCGCCGATGTCTACGATCATGTTCCCGGTGGGTTCAGAAATCGGCAGGTCGGCCCCCACGGCCGCGGCCATGGGCTGTTCCACTATATAGACTTCTGAAGCTTTGGCCCTCAGGGCCACGTCCTTAACCGCTCTTCTTTCCACCTGGGTGATCCCGGTTGGAATCCCGATAACAATCCTGGGCCGCAGCAGGAAGCCACGGTTGTTCATGGCCTGCTTGATAAAATAATCGAGCATTCTTTCGGCAATCTCAAAGTCGGCAATGACCCCATCCCTCATCGGCTTGATGGCCACAACATTATTTGGAGTCTTGCCGAGCATTTCTTTGGCCCGGTTGCCGACAGCTTCTATCTTCCCGTTCTGCTTGTTCACCACCACTATCGACGGTTCCTGAACCACTATTCCCCGGCCCTTAAGATAGACCAGCGTATTGGCCGTTCCCAGGTCCACCGCCAGGTCACAAAATAAGCGATCTTTCATCCAGCTCCAGAGGCTCATGGCAGTCCTTTCTTTCCTCGGTCTTTCATATGATTATTTAACATAAAAAACCACTACTGGCAAATGGTAAATTGCCCTTTAATGTCAAAAATTGTCTTGACTTAACCTTCAGTTTTTTAATATACATTAAGAAAAAAACAGGAAAGGAGAGCCAGATGGATTATAAGCCTTACGTTCCTGAAAAAACAGACATGAAAGAATTCACCCTGAGAGCGGTTATCCTAGGTCTTATCATGACCGTCATCCTTGGCGCGGCCAATGCCTATCTCGGGCTGAGGGCTGGCATGACCATAGCCGCCACCTATCCGGCCGCGGTCATAGGTATGGCCCTGCTGAAGATCATGCGCGGCTCCATCCTGGAAGAAAACATAGCCAGGACGGTCGGCTCAATCGGCGAGTCGGTGGCCGCCGGGGCTATCTTCACCATCCCGGCCTTCCTGATAACCGGGGCCTGGCTGAAATTCAACACGGTGGATGCTTACATTAAATCCACGGCCCTGATGTTTGTCGGCGGCCTGCTGGGTATTCTATTCGTCACCTTCCTCCGAAGGATCATGGTAACCGACTCGGAGCTTCCCTTTCCTGAATCGGTGGCTGCGGCCGAAATCCACAAGGCCGGGCAGAAAGGCAGTGCTGGAGCCA
Source organism: Candidatus Saccharicenans subterraneus (assembly GCA_003426165.1). Taxonomy (GTDB): domain Bacteria; phylum Acidobacteriota; class Aminicenantia; order Aminicenantales; family Saccharicenantaceae; genus Saccharicenans; species Saccharicenans subterraneus. The sequence goes on along the minus strand of QUAH01000005.1, from coordinate 7,918 downwards.
AGTTCCTCTTTCAGGCTATGGGAGTAGGGGCCCTGCTGTACGCCCTGGGTGTGGTTCAACTCTTCGCCGCCTCCAAAGAATTCATAATCAAGCTGGGCAAAATCGGCTCCAGCTTCGTCCGGCTCGGGGCCACCAAGGAGGCCGAGACCATCGGGACCGGCGGCCTGGTCAGCGTTTCCGGTCCCGGGATCTTTCCGGCTTATATCGGAGTCGGTTATATCATCGGGCCCCGTCTGGCCTCGCTGAACTTTGCCGGAGGCGTTCTGGCCTGGGGTCTGTTTGCCCCGCTTCTGATGTACTTCCTCGGACCTCACCTGGTAACCCAGTTCTATGGACCCGGGGTGGCCATGAGCGACGTGGCCTGGCCGGAACTGGTGACCAACGTCTGGAAATTCATCATCAGGCCGATTGCCGTGGGCGGAATGCTGGTTGGTGCCGGCTATACCCTTTTCCGCATGAGGAAAAACCTGGGAGCCGGTATAAAACGGTCTATCGGCGATGTCAAGAAAGCCGCCGAGAAAACTGAGATAACTTCCAGAATAGAAAAAGACCTGAATAGCCGTCTGGTTCTTTTCCTGATGGCGGTAACTGTGATTCTGATGGTCTTTGTTTACAGAATCTTCGCCGGTAGCTACCCACCGGCCATACTGGCCGCCGTGGTCATGGCCCTGGCCGGCTTTTTCTTTGCCGCGGTTTCCGGCAATCTGGTCGGAACCATAGGTTCTTCCAATAACCCCATCTCCGGCCTGACCCTGTCCACTCTAATTATCGCCGGGTTGCTGATGGTCCTGATCGGGGCCAGGGGGACCAGCGGAGTGGTGGCCGTGCTGGGTGTGGCCTCGGTGGTTTGTGTTTCCTCGGCCGTGGCCGGAGAAATGCTTCAAGACCTCAAAGTGGGCCACATTCTGGGTGGAACTCCCTGGAAAATGCAGGTGGGTGACATCTTTGGCGTCCTGCTGGCTTCACTGCTCCTTTATTTCCCCCTGATGATCCTGCACGGCGCCTTTACCTTTGGCAGTAAAGACCTGCCCGCTCCCCAGGCCGGCTTGATGGCGGCCATATCTCAGGGAATAGTCGGGGGCGAAATGGCCTGGCCGCTGGTTATCGTCGGCATGCTGATGGGCTTTGCCCTGATCCTGGTTCAGGTGCGCTCCCCCATGCTGGTAGCCGTCGGCATGTATCTCCCTCTGGAGACCACCTTTGCCATCTTTATGGGCGGAATGATTAAAGGAATCCTTGACCGGATGATAACCAGAAGACAGCTCAACCCGGCCCAGAAAGCCCGGGTGGAAAATGTCGGCATCCTCTTGGCCGCCGGACTGATTGCCGGAGAGGCCCTGACCGGTCTTATCCGGGCTGCCTGGAAGTTCTTTTTCCTGCAGAATGTAATCAGCAGAGACATCCCGGTCATCTTCAAGAACCCGACTTACCTGGGCGGATTGGCCGTGCTGGTCCTGATCGGATTCTATTTAATAGCCGTTCCTCTTAAAAATGCCGGAGCTCCAGACGAGCCGCCGCCACCGTCGGCCGTTATCTGAGATTGATTTTTATCGACGGCAGTTGTCTGGACGGCCGGGCTGGTCTAAAATAGGTCTATGGCCCTGCTCGAAATCATAACCATCGGACATCCCACCCTGGCCAGGCGGGCTCTGCCGGTTGAGAATATCAACCAGGAAATCGTGGAACTGGCCCGGAACATGGTGGAAACCATGCACCATGCCCCCGGGATAGGTCTGGCCGCGCCTCAGGTCAATGTCAGCCTGAGGTTGATCACCGTCGACCTGTCGGTCGGAGAGAACCAGAACGATCTGATAATCATGGTCAACCCCGAAATAATCGAGGCTGAAGGCGAACAGGTCGGGGAAGAGGGCTGTCTTTCGGTGCCAGGAATATACGAAAAAGTTGTTCGACCATCAAGAATACTGCTGCGAGGAAATGACCTGGATGGTCGGGAGATCAAGCTGGAAGCCAGCGACCTTCTGGCCCGGGTATTCTGTCACGAGATAGATCACCTGGACGGCAAGCTGTTTGTGGACCGTCTTTCTCCTTTGAAAAGACGGCTGATCCGCGGTCGCCTTAAAAAGGAACTGGATAAGAACTGATGAGGGTTGTCTTTTTTGGCAGTCCCCCCACCGCCCTTCCAACCTTAAATGGGCTGTTAGCTGCAGGACATGAAATCAAGCTGATAATCACCCAGCCTGACAAACCCGCCGGCCGGGGAAAGAAGTTGACCCCTCCGGCCGTCAAGGTTTTTGCCCAGGACCACGGTCTCCCCTTTCTTCAACCCATAAAAATACGGCAAGATGAAAAAGTTCTGGAAGCCATAAGAGAAGCCAATCCCGATATAAACATAGTCGTGGCCTATGGTCAGATAATTCCGGCTTCAATTATCTACCTGCCTCCCTTCAAATCACTAAATATCCATTTCTCTCTGCTACCCAAATATCGAGGAGCGGCCCCGGTTCAATGGGCCATACTTAACGGGGAAAGATTTACCGGCGTCACCATCTTTCAATTAACCGAAAAAATGGACGAGGGCCCGATTTTGGCCCAGGAAGTGGTTCCAATTCTCCCCAGGGAGAATGCCCACGAACTTGAAACCCGAATGTCTCATATCGGGGCCCAGCTTCTGATAAGGACTTTGGAAAAAATAGAAAAGATCCAGCTGAAAGAGCAGGACCATTCTCTGGCCAGCTATGCCCCGAAACTGGCCAAGGACCAGGGCCGGATAGACTGGCAGGAGCCGGCCGAGGTTATCGACCGCAAGGTCCGGGCCTTTTATGGCTGGCCCGGAGCCTTTACCTTCCTTAACGGCCAGCGACTGGAAATCATTTCCGGCCAGTTCACCCAGGGACTCATGCCAGCCGCCCGACCGGGCGAAGTGGTCCAGCTGGACAAGTCGGGGATTTATGTTTGCTGCGGTCAGAAGACTTTCTACCTGATAGAGAAAGTAAAACCTGAAGGCAAAAAAGAAATGTCTGCCTATTCTTTTTCTCTAGGCGGAAAGGTCCGGGTGGGTACCATCCTGGGGTGACAATTTCTTTTAAAGTAGCAGTGACTTTTTCCTGACAACTAGACCCAAGAGATTGACAGAAAATCTCAGGCTATTCTTCGATGATGTAATGAATGGGATTGATCGGTTTTCCGTTCAGATGAACTTCGTAGTGCAGATGTGGTCCTAGGGCTTTACCGGTCTTGCCCACGTAGCCTATGACCTGGCCCCGGTTTATTTTCTGTCCGGACCTGACTGCATACTTGGTTAAGTGCCAGTACTCGGTGGAAAAGCCATTACCGTGGCTGATAGAAACATAATTTCCCTTGTACTTATCGAACCCGACCTGGACCACCACCCCGTCGGCGGTGGCCACCACCGGGTTATTAAGGTTGGTGGCAATGTCCAGCCCGGCATGAAAAGCATTCCTGCCGGTAAAGGGGTCGATCCGGGGACCGAACGAGGAAGAAACCCAGCCGACCGTTGGCCAGATGGTGGGGGTGGTAGCCAGCACCGCCGTCTGGCTTTCAAAGAAATGAAGCATGTAGTTGAGGTTCTTTTCGACGGCATCGGCTCTCTGTTTTATGGCCTGCAGGGCACCAGGCTCCACGTTTTTTATCTGGGGTGCATGGTTAAAATCAACCTTTTCCCCGCCGCCCAGGCCTGGTTCCCCCTTCAGGTTTTCAGCAGATTGTAAACCGGCCAGGACATTGATCTTGCGGGCATATTCTTCGAAATTGCTGATGGTTTCTTTCATCTGGGAGATGGTGTTTTCATAGGTGGCTATGGTTTCTTTCTGGACGGCCGTTTCTTTGAGAAGTTCCCGGTAGCGGGCCTTGGTCATGGTCATTGAGAAATAGTCCAGCAGAAAAAACACAAACAGGACCAGAAAGGAGATACCCGCCCCGATCATCAACCGGACTGCTTTCTGGGGGATATTTATGGTGCGAAAACTGGTCTTCCAGTTAGGAACGATGACTATTGAAACAAATTTCTTAGGCATTTCTAACCCTTTTCTTTAGCATATTGTAACCTTTTCTGTCAACCTCTTTAAAAAATTTGTCAGCAACCTCTCATTCAATCACCCTGAAAATCACGTCATGCTCCCGAACCGGAAGGTCAACCTTAAAGGCAACCTCTTCGCCGGCCCGGGCTTCCTCGACCGGTCTATGCTCAATCTGCATGGACTCGATTTTCTGAAAGAAGTCAGTGCTGTGACCCTTGATATGCACCACATCGCCAATCTTGAGTCCTCTTCCGGAGATCTTGGCCACTCCGACCTGAATCTTTGAAAAATAATGAGTTATGCGGCCTACCTCTACCTCCTCCATTTTTACCCTCCTCTTAAATTTGTCTAAAAAATATCAAAAAAATTGAATTTTGGCAAACAATTTTTAGCCCCCGCAGAGGACAGACCCCCCGTTAACATTCAGGATTTCCCCTGTTATATGAAGGGCCAGGTCCGAAACCAGGAACAGGATGGGGCCGGCTATGTCTTCAGGCGGCGGTATTCTTTTAAGAGGTATTGACTGCCTGACCTTCTCCCTGAATTCAGGATCGGCAAAGACCTCGGTGCACATATCGGTATCAACCCAGCCCGGAGCCACGCAGTTGACCCTGATGTTATAAGGAGCCAGTTCCACGGCCAGGGACTTGGTCAGGGCCAGCATGGCACCTTTGCTGGCCGCATAATGAGAATGCAAGGCTTCTCCCCTGACCGCCGCGGTCGAAGCCACGTTGACTATCCAGCCCTGCTTGTTTTTCTTCATCCAGGGCACAACGGCGTTGGTGACATAGAAAACCCCGTCCAGATTGACGGCCATGGTTTCCCGCCAGACTTCTTCGGGCATATTACCCATTTCCCCGTAGGTCCAGATGCCGGCGTTATTCACCAGGATATCAAGACGGCCCCAGTGCTCCCCTATCGCCCTCACCATCTTTTCTACTTCAAGTCGGTTGGAAATTTCGGCCTGGCAGAGCAGGGCCTCCCGGCCTTTTTCCTCTATCAATCTTTTTACCTCTCCGGCAGCCCGGGCATTTTTCTGATAATGGATGGCCACATCAGCCCCGGCTTCAGCCAGCAGGAGGGCGGTGGCCCGACCTATTCCCCTCGAACCACCGGTAATTAAGGCTTTTTTCCCGTCAAGTCTGATCATAATTTGGGTCCTTTTCAGATATAGCTCAGACTGAAATCCGGCATCCGGTGAAATTCCAGGTACCGGTAAATCTGTTCTGAGAACGGAATTATCTTTTCGTTCATTACCTGAAAGTATTTTTCAGCCGGCGGCAGCTGTCCTTCTATGGCGGCCACGGCAGCCAGCTCGGCCGAACCCAGGTAGACCCGGGCGTTATCCCCCATCCGGTTATCGAAATTCCTGGTCGAGGTGGAAATGACAGTTGTTCCTGGTCTGACCCGGGCCTGGTTGCCCATGCACAGGGAACAACCCGGGATCTCGACCCTGGCTCCTACCTGAGAGAAGGCAGCGAACAGTCCTTCTTTCATCAGCTGGGTGTAATCCATGCGGGTTGGCGGGGTCAGCCAGATGCGGGTGGTCGGATAACAGGCTTTTTCAAATATCTTGGCTGCCGCCCTGAAGTGGCCGATGTTGGTCATGCAGGAACCGATAAAGACTTCATCAATCCTGTCTCCAGCCACTTCGCTGAGCAGTTTAACATCGTCGGGGTCGTTGGGACAGGCCAGAATGGGCTCTTTAATCTCACCCAGGTCAATTTCGATGACCGCTGCATATTCCGCACCGGCATCCCTTTTAAGAAGGACTGGATCTTTCAGCCAGTCTTCGCAGGCCCTGATCCGCCGCTCCAGGGTGCCGGCATCCCGGTAGCCGGCCTCGATCATCTTTTTCATCAGGGCAATATTACTCTTGATATATTCCACAACCTGTTCTTCCTTGAGGGCGATAACGGCGGCCGCAGCCGATCTTTCGGCCGAAGCATCGGTCAGTTCATAGGCCTGCTCCACCGTCAGGTTGTCCAGGCCTTCCATTTCCAGTATGCGGCCATTAAAAACATTTTTCTTTCCTTTCTTGGCCACGGTCAGCAGCCCCTGCTTGATGGCGAAATAAGGGATGGCATTGACCACGTCCCTCAGGGTCAATCCCGGGTTCAACTGCCCGGAAAACCTGACCAGCACCGACTCCGGCATATCCAGGGGCATGAAGCCCAGGGCCCCGGCAAAGGCCACCAGTCCTGAACCCGCTGGAAAGCTGATGCCGACCGGGAACCGGGTGTGGGAATCGCCACCGGTGCCCACGGTATCGGGCAGAATTAACCGGTTCAGCCAGGAATGTATGACGCCGTCACCCGGTTTAAGAGCCACTCCCTTTCTTTCAACCACAAAGGCGGAGAGGTTGCGGTGCATCCTGACATCGGTTGGCTTGGGGTAGGCCGCCGTGTGGCAGAAAGACTGCATGAAAAGTTCAGTCTGAAATTCCAGGCAGGCCAGCTCGGTGAGCTCGTCGGCGGTCATCGGTCCGGTGGTGTCCTGGGAACCAACCGTGGTCATCCTGGGCTCACAGGAAGTCCCGGGAAGAACCCCGGGAAGCCCGCAGGCCCGGCCGACAATTTTCTGGGCCTGGGTATAGCCCTGTCCGGGTTTCGGCACTGGGTTCTGGACCTGAACGAAAAAGTCAGCCTCGGGCCAGCCCAGGTCCTTCCTGGCCTTGGCCGTCAGCTGCCGGCCGATTATCAGGTTAAGACGACCGCTGGCCCGGAATTCATCCTTAATGGTTACGGGTTTCCAGTCAAACCGGGCCAGCACCTCGCCGCTTTGGCTGACTATAACCCCTTCCCTGGTTTTAATCCTTATTATGTCACCCGTTTTAAGCCGGCTGACATCGGCCTGGATGGGCAGCCCGCCCGAATCTTCGGTGGTATTGAAGAAAATCGGGGCAATCAGGCCGCCGATGACCAGGCCACCCCGCCTCTTGTTGGGAACGAAGGGAATGTCATCGCCAATATGCCACATGAGAGAATTGCAGGCTGACTTTCGGGAGGAACCGGTACCAACCACATCGCCCACGAAAGCCACCTTATAGCCTTCCTCTCTAAACTTCTTGATTGTTTCCAGCCCGCCGGGAAAGCGGGTTTCACCCATGCTCAGGGCATGAAGCGGAATATCCGGCCGGCTCCAGGCATACTTGGCCGGCGAAAAATCATCGGTGTTTATTTCCCCGTCCACCTTATAAACTTTAAGCTCTATTTCTTCTGGCAGCTCCGGCCTGGAGAGAAACCATTCTCCCCTGGCCCAGGATTCCAGGACTTCCCGGGCATATTTATTGGTTTTAGACAGGTTCAGGACCTTTTCATAGGCACCATAAACAAGAATGATATTTTTAAGAGCGTCGGCTGCCGCTTTGGCCAGCTCCGGCTTTTCCAGCATGGCCACCAGTGGTTCCACGTTGTAGCCGCCGATCATCGTGCCCATCAAGAAAATAGCTTTCTCCGGGCTGACCAGGGGGGATTTTTTCTGGCCCGCAGCCACCCGGGACAGCCAGTCTGCCTTGACTCTGGCCGCCGGGTCAACCCCGGGGGAAATCCGCTGTTCCAGCAGATACAGCAGCTCCTGTTCTTTTCCGGCTGGAGGATTTTCCAGAAGCTGGCAGAGTTCCTTCGCTTCTTCAGCTGTCAATGGCAAGGGTGGAATTCCCTGTTTTTCCCTTTCCTGGGCTTTTTGATAATAGCTTTCCAGCATGGCTAAACTCCTTTAAATTTCGATTGGTCGAAGTGAAAATTACAGGCTAATATCTTAAAAAGAATCAGTTTTTTTGTCAAAAGAAATATTCATTCCGGTCAAGACATGGTATCCAGTCTAATGGGTCTGTTTGGAAGCGGCGCGGTGGTAGTCCGGCCATAGGGATTGGGGTGGAGGAAGCGGGGAGATTTATCAGGTTGGTACTTGAAAAAGCG
>QUAH01000004.1:7500-237899 GCA_003426165.1 Candidatus Saccharicenans subterraneus | reverse complement strand
AAGTTGAGGATGGAACGAAAACTCCCCAGACTGGTGGCCTCGTTCCCGGTTATCCAGCTGGAAAAGCTCACCGACCTCTACCCAAAACTCTTCCCCCAACCTGGATACCATGTCTTAACCAACGACCAAAGATAAGTAATAAATAAAAAATTGGGGTCATTGAATGAGTCGAAAGAGGGAAGAGAAAAAAGACCTCTTTCGTCATAAATAGAGGCCTGATTTTATTTCCAGCTAGCACCGATGGCAATTACCGGAAATAATCTTTTCTAAAGGAGGAGGTAACGGCATGAACCTGAAAAAAGCTGCGGTTCTCTGGCTGGGCTGCTTCCTGCTTCTGGCCCTGGGCGCCATGGCCACGGCCCAGGTCAAGCTGGAGGTCAAGGAGCATGTCCTGGCCAACGGGATGAAGATCCTGATGATTCCCAAGCCCGGTGTGCCCCGGGTGGTCTGCCACGTTTACTACAAGGTCGGTTCCATCAACGAGCGGCCTGGTATAACCGGCATCGCCCATCTCCATGAACACATGATGTTCAAGGGCACCAGGATTATGGGCGTAACCGATTTTGAGGCCGACGCAGCCATCGACCGCCAGATTGACGAGCTGATGGACAAGATTTACCGGGAGAAGTTCTGGAAGCAGAACGGCGACCAGCAGAAAATTGCCGAGTGGCAGAAACAGGTAGACGAGCTGGTCAAGGCCCAGAAGAAGTACATCATCAAGGACCACCTCTGGGAAACCTACATGAAGAACGGCGGCACCGGCCTGAACGCTTCCACCTCGGACGAGGTTACCGGTTACTACGTGACCCTGCCGGCCAACAAGGTGGAGCTGCAGATGCTGCTGGAATCGGACCGGATGATGAACGCCTACTTCCGTGAATTCTACTCCGAAAAAGACGTGGTCATGGAAGAAAGAAGGCTCAGCGAGAACAACCCCGGCTTCCTGTTTAACGAGCAGGTCCGGGCCGCTTTTTACGTGGGCTCGCCCTATCACTGGCAGGTCATCGGCTGGATGGATGACCTGAGAAGAATAACCAAGAAGGATATGATCGAGTTCAACCGGAAATACTACATTCCCAACAATGCCGTGGCCATTTACGTTGGTGATTTCAAACCGGAAGAAATCATCCGGCTGGCCGAAAAGTACTTTGGCCGCATCCCCAGGGGCGAAGACGTGGAACCGATCAGGACCAGTGTCCCGCCCCAGTATTCCGAGAAGAGAATGTACGGGCAGGGACCGGGCATGCCCAACCTGCAGATGTGGTTCCATATCCCGCCTGACGGGGACCCGGACGTTCCGGCCCTGAATATCCTGTCGGGGATTCTGTCCGGAGAAACCGGGCGACTGACCAAATCCCTGGTCCAGGAAAAAGACGTTGCCGTTCGGGCCATGGCCATGGCCAGGCCCCAGTGGTATGTCGGGGCTTTTACCTTTAACATCGTTCCCAAGATGCAGAAGGGCATAAAACCCGAGGACCTGGAAAAATACGTCTGGGAAGAAATCGAGAAAATCAAGAAAGACGGGGTTACCGCGGACGAGCTGCAGAAAGCCAAGAATCGGACCGAGGCCAGTTTCATCCGGGGCCTGGAGAGCCCGATGTTTCTGGCCATGAGAGTCGGCCGGGCTGAACTCCACCGGGGCTGGCGGTCTCTTCTGACCGACCTCGAGGACCTGAAGAAGGTGACCGCCGAGGACGTGAAAAAAGTGGCCGCCAAGTATTTCGTCAAGGATAACTGCCTGGTGGCCGTCTATACCCGCGGTCAGGGAAGATAAGGAGGGATGACCATGAAAAACCTGAAAGCGATGATCTTACTTATCCTGCTGGTCCTGTCCTCAGTCAGCCTGGTTACGGCCCAGGTCAACAAGCCCGAGGAACTGAAGTTCCCTCCGCTCAAGTTTGAACCGCCCAACCCGGCCAACTTCCGGGTGGTGCTGGCCAACGGGCTGCGGGCCTATATCAGGGAGGAAAGAGAACTTCCCATCGTTAACATCACCGCCATCATCAACACCGGCGGTCTCTACGTGCCCAAGGACAAGGCCGGACTGGATGACCTGCTGTCAGAGTGCCTGATCAAAGGCGGGACCAGGACCAGGACTGGCCAGGAGATTGAAGAGAGGATAGATTTCCTGGGTGGAACCCTGAATTTCTCGGTGGGGGAGAGAACGGCCACCCTGTCCATGTCGGTCCTGAGCAAGGACCTGGATGAAGGGCTGGCCATTTTCTTCGATGTCCTGATGAACCCCGAGTTCAGGGAAGACAGCCTGAAGCTGGCCAAGGGCCGCCTGATAGAGCAGATGCGCTCGGCCAACGACAACCCCAGCCTGGTGCTCAACCGGGAATTCCAGAAGGTCCTGTACGGCGAGCATCCCTTGACTTACGAAGCCACCAAGGCCACGGTCGAGGGCCTGACCCAGGCCGACCTGAAGGCTTTCCACGGCAAGTACTTTTTCCCGAAAAATATCATCCTGGCCGCGGCCGGTGATTTCAGCCGGGAACAGCTCAAGACCAAGGTCAACAAGTATGTGGCCAAGTGGGCCAACAAGTCGCTGTCCTTCCCGGCCATGAGCAAGAATTTCCCCGAGCCTGAGCCGGGCGTCTATTTCATCCAGAAGAAAATAAACCAGGGCTATGTTTCAGTGGGCCACCTGGGTATCGAGGACACCAACCCGGACTACTTTGCCGTGCAGGTGATGAATTTCATCCTGGGCGGGGGAAGCTTCACCTCCAGGATTACCTCCAAGGTCCGCTCGGACGAGGGCCTGGCCTACAACACCGGGAGCCGTTTCACCTACAGGTGGGGTTTCCCCGGGACTTTTTCCGGCTACGTCCAGACCAAGTCAGAGACTGTTAGCTATGCCATTTCTCTAATCCTGAAGGAGTTTGACCGCATCAGGAAGGAGCCGGTTTCAGACGCGGAAATGGAAACGGCCATCAACTATTACCTGGAGAGCTTTGCCGATTTCTTCCAGAGCCCGATCGGGACCATGGTTAACTTTGCCAACCTGGAGCTCCAGGGCAAGCCCATGAATTACTACTCGACCTACCTGGACAAGATCAGGGCGGTGACCAAGGACCGGGTGATGGAAGTGGCCAGGAAGTACATCCAGCCGGAGAAGATGGTCATAATGATCGTGGGTGACTTCGAACCCTGCAACAAGGGCTCTGACAAGTTCCCTGGACCACTGGACAGGCTGGGGAAAATTCACCGGGTGAAGCTGCTCGACCCGCTGACCGGCCAGATGGTGGAGTGATTTTTACCCGGGAAAGAATGAAAATCTTCCGGGGAGAACGGGCTTAGTACAAGCCGCGGAAGATTTGATGAGGAGAGGGCAGCCTGCGGGCTGCCCTCTTTATTTTTGCCATTAGGCAGGACCGGTTCCAGTCCCGGTGAGCCTGTAAAAAATTGCCAGGCCTATGATTCCTTGACAGGGGGCGGTCTTCATTTTAATTTTTAAGAAGGGGAGTGACGAAATGAAAAAAGGCCTGCTATTTTTCCTCATTTTGTCTATTATGGCTACGGCCCTGCAGGCTGAAGTCAGGCCCGCCATCAGGCTCTGGGGAGGCCTGGATTCGGCCTGGTATGCCGGGCAGCCGGGCTGGTATACATTTCCGGAAATCGGCTATAAACTCGGCAAACTAAGAGTTAGCCAGTATAAGGGGCCTTTTATTTTTATGATGATATTTTTGGGAGGGTAGGCCATGCGCCGGAAAATCTTGCTCTTGGTTCTGGTCCTTGGTCTGGTCACGGCTGCTTATCCAACCGGCCTCCAGACCGGTTTTAGGGCCTGGGGCGGGCTGGCCTTGGGCAGGTACCAGGGCCTTCCTGTGCCTGTCGGCATCCCGGAGCTTCGTTATCAGAATGCCTATCGGACCGGTTTGGGGCTTGGAGCCGGCCTGGAATTAAAAGTGCCCAGGGTCCCGCTCAGTCTTATCCTGGGACTGGGCTACCTCCAGAAAGGGACAGAGCTTGAGATTTATTACCTGGATACCAAAACCGGCTCGTATTTTTACAGGCTTGGTACCCTGAGCCAGACCGGGTTAGTGAAAATTGGACCGAATATGAAAATTGCCCCGTACCTCCTGGCCGGCTATGAACTGGCCTTTATACTGAATCACCGGGGCCAGTCCTTTGGTTCCTCTCCCGGCGGGCCGGATTCTGACCTGAGGCCAGATACCAAAAAGATGGACCTTGGCTTGGTGGCGGGGGCCGGCCTGGAGTTCAGGCTGGACAAGGTCAGCCCCTTTGTTGAGTTTTGCTATTTTCACGGGCTGAGCAACCTGAGCCGGGCAACGGGAACCCTCGAGTATTACTCGACCATAAAGAGCCGGACCCTGCTCCTGAGCGCCGGGCTGAAGTTCAGCCTGAAAAAGACCTGAGAATCTTGGCAGGGTAAGTTAGATCGGTATCTGGTGGCATTACCGCCTGAAAACAGGCGAGGTTTGCCAATTCAGTTTTGTCCGCGGGCTTGAAGAGACATATTTATGGGTTTTAGTCCCTGGCCACAGTTAAGCTGCCATCGAGTATCTGTAAGGCCGCCCGGGTGGAAGAGAGCAAAAGACAATATGCATTCAGCGGCCCAGAATGCGGTTAGATTCTGTCTTCTGGTGGCTCTATTTCTTCCTGAGTATTTCCAGGCCGAGCTCTTCCAGCTGGCGGGGGTCGACTTCCGATGGGGAGCCAGTCATCAGGCACAGGGCGCTGGTGGTCTTGGGGAATGGGATGACTTCCCGGATGGATTCTTCGCCGCAGAGCAGCATCACCAGCCGGTCAAAACCGAGGGCGATGCCGCCGTGGGGTGGGGCTCCGTAGGTCAGTGCTTCCAGGAAATACCCGAATTTTTCCCGGGTCTGGTCGGGGGTCAGGCCGAGTATCTTGAATATTTTCGCCTGGATTTCCGGCTGGTGGATTCGGATGGAACCGCCGCCCACCTCATAACCGTTGAGCACCAGGTCGTAGGCCAGGGCCTTAACCTTGAAGGGGTCGGTTTCTAAGTAAGCCAGGTCGTCCGGGTTGGGTGAGGTAAAAGGGTGATGCATGGAAACAATTTTCTGCTCTTCCTCGCTCCATTCAAAGAGCGGGAAGTCGGTGACCCAGCAGAAAGCCAGCCTGGACTTATCCAGGCGGCCGTCTTTAATTTTTTCCAGGATAAAATTCTTGCGGAATTCGCCCAGCACCTTGACGGTGGTGGCGTTCTCAGCGGCCACCAGCAGTCCCAGGTCCGGATCTTCAGCCTTAAGGGCCTGCCAGATGGCCTGGAGCTTAGCCTGTTCCAGCTTGAGGGAACTCTTCAGACCGCCTTCCGCCTTTTTAATCCAGATTAAGCCACCGGCGCCGAGTGACTTTGCCTCTTCCTGCAGCTTGTCCAGCCGGGAGCGGGAAAAGCTGCCGCCGCCCTTGACCAGGAGTCCCTTGAGCACTCCGCCTTTCTGGATTATTCCGCCCAGGAGTTCCGAGCCCGAGGTGCGGCCGATTTCGGTCAGGTCCTCTATGGCTATTTCATCTCTCAGGTCGGGTTTGTCCGAGCCATAACGGTTCATGGCCTCATCGTAGCTCAGTTTCAAGAAAGGTCGGCTTGCTCGATAACCACCGAGAGCAAAAAATTCCACCATCAGTTCTTCGATAATGTCAAAAAGTTCTTCTCTCCGGATAAAGCTCATCTCGATGTCAATCTGGGTGAATTCCGGCTGGCGGTCGGCTCTCAGATCTTCATCCCGGAAGCACCTGACAATTTGAAAGTATCGGTCAAAGCCCGAGACCATCAAGATTTGCTTGAATTGCTGGGGCGACTGGGGCAGGGCATAAAACTTGCCGTGATGAATCCGGCTGGGCACCAGGTAGTCGCGGGCTCCTTCCGGGGTGGACTTGGTCAGGAAGGGGGTTTCTATTTCCAGGAAGCCCCTCTCGCTCAAGAAATTCCTGGTGAGCAGCGCCGCCCGGTGACGCAGGATGACATTTCTCTGCATGGACGGCCGCCGCAGGTCCAGGTAGCGGTATTTAAGCCGGAGCTCCTCGGACGCCTGGGGCGGGTCGGAGATGACGAAGGGTGGAGTTTCCGCCTGGTTGAGAAGGGCCAGGCCCTCAATTTCCACCTCGATCTCGCCGGTGGGGAGTTCGCGATTGATAGCCTCGGGCTCCCTTTTATTAACCAGTCCGCGGACCTGGATGACAGACTCGCCGCGCAATTTCTTGGTCCGTTCCAGGAGTTCCGGCCGGTCGCTTCTCACCACCAGTTGCACCAGGCCGGTCCGGTCGCGCAAATCCACGAAGACCAGGCTGCCGATGTCCCGGACCCGCTGCACCCAGCCGGCCAGGACCACCCGGCGCCCGGCGTCTCTGGCCCGCAGTTCGCCGCAGTAGTCAGTTCTTGTCCACAATTCGCCGTTTCTGTCTGAATTGGCCATGTTTATTCCCTGTGTGTTTCAGCCTATTTCCAGAATTTTCTTACCCTTGATGATTCCCGCCAGCTCCAGGGCTGACCCCTCAAACTGCCGGGAATTGACCATGTCTTTAAGCTGGTATTTTCCCTTTTGAAGCTCGTCCTCGCCGATGATCAGCACCCAGTCGGCCCCCAGCTTGTTGGCCCGGCTGAAGTGAGCCTTCATCCCGCGGTCCCTGAACTCGACCAGGCATTCTATGCCTTCGGACCGCAGGGCCCGGGCCAGCCGCAGGCTTTCTTTCTTGGCCAGGTCGCCGAGGTAGGCGAAATAGACGAAGCTGTCTTTGGGAACTTCGATCCTGGCTACCGATAGCAATCTTTCCATCCCCATGGCGAAGCCGATGCCGCAGAGGTCCGGTCCGCCGAACTCCCGGACCATATCGTCGTAACGGCCTCCGCCGCAGATGGCGTTCTGGGCGCCCAGGTGTTCGGCCACTATTTCAAAGGCGGTCTTGGTGTAGTAATCGAGGCCTCGGACCAGGGTGGGCTCGACCTTATATTTAATCCCGAAGAGGTCAAGGTAATCCCTGAACTTCTGAAAATGGTCGCGGCACTCCTCGCATAGGAAATCGATGATGAGGGGAAATCCTGAAGCCACCTGCCGGCAGGCTTCGTTCTTGCAGTCAAAAATTCGCAGCGGGTTGACCTCGGCCTTCCTCTGGCAATCGGGACAGAGCCTGTCCCGGGCGGCAAGGGCGGCCTGCCTCAACTCCCGGCCGTAAGCCGGCCGGCATTTCTTGCAGCCGACCGAGTTAATAAGTGTCAGGACGTTTTCCACGCCGAGCTGGCTCAGGAGGCGGTGAGCCATTTCCACGATTTCGGCGTCCACGGCCGGGTCTTTTTCCCCGAAGACTTCAATGTCTATCTGGTGAAACTGGCGGTAACGTCCCTTCTGCGGCCGGTCATAGCGGAACATGGGGCCCATGTAGTAATAGCGGAGGGGCTGGCTCTGCAGGTCCAGGCGGTGTTCGATGATGGCCCGGACCACCGAGGGCGTGTACTCGGGCCGGAGGGTGACCGAGCGCCCGCCCTTGTCGGTGAAGGTGTACATTTCCTTGGTGACGATATCGGACGAGGCTCCGGTGCCCTTCTCAAAAAGCTCGGTTGGCTCGATCACCGGGGCCCGGAGCTCACGGTAGCCGTAGAGCTCGAAGATTTCCCTGGCCCGGGCTTCGGCCACCTGCCAGAGGCGGGCTTCCCCGGGCAGGATGTCGTGAGTGCCCTTGATGGCGCTGATTTCTTTTTTCGGCTGGTCGGTACTCATGTCCTGGAACTTTTCTCCTCTGCTTCCGGTCGGGGCCTGACCCTGTGTTTATTTTGTTTCAAAGACGCCCTGGCGCCTGATTTTCCGGTAGCGTTCAGCCAGCAGGTCATCCAGGCTCATCTGCTGCAGCTTCTTCAGGGTCTGGCCGAGATGTTTATCCACGTTCTTGAAGGTGGTTTCGTGGTCAATGTGGGCTCCGCCCGGCGGTTCGGGAATGAGCTTGTCGATGATGCCGAGCTCAAATAGCTTCTGGGCCCGGATGCCCAGGTTTTCCGCGGCCTGCTCCACGGCCGTTGGCCCCTGGTCCTTCCAGAGGATGGCGGCACAGCCCTCGGGCGAGATGACGGAATAAAAGGCATATTCCAGCATCAGCAGGGCGTCGCCAAAGCCTATGCCCAGGCCGCCGCCGCTTCCCCCCTCGCCGATGATGACGTTGACGATGGGGGTCTTCAGCCTGGAGATGACTTTCAGGTTGTAGGCGATGGCTTCAGCCTGGCCCCGCTCTTCGGCCCCGATTCCGGGGTAAGCGCCGGGGGTATCAACAAAGGTAATTACCGGAAAACCGAATTTCTCGGCCATTTGCATGATACGGAGGGCCTTGCGGTAGCCCTCGGGGTTGGGCTGGCCGAAGTTGCGCTCTATCCGGGCCTTGGTGGTCCGGCCCTTCTGGTGGCCGATGACGGCCACGGTCTGTCCCTTGTAGAAAGCCAGGCCGGCCACGATGGCCGGGTCATCGGCAAAGCGCCGGTCGCCGTGAAATTCCATGAAGTCCTGGAAAAGGGCCTTGATGTAGTCCAGGGTGTAGGGTCTCTTGGGATGCCGGGCGATCTGGACGATATGGACCGCGGTCAGTTTGGGAACAATTTTTTCCCATTCCTTTTCGATCTGGGCCTTGAGGGCGGCAATTTTTTCCCGGCGGTTGGAGTCCTCGCTGCCCTCCAGGGCTTCTATCTGCTCTTTGAGGGCAATGATGGGTCGCTCCAGGGAATAAAAATCGAGCTTTTCTTTCATGCCTTCTCTCTTCTGGATAATTTTATCAGAAAACCGGCGTCCAGAGTATATTAAAGACAGCCAGCGGGTTATGTCAAGTCAACCGTTCTCTCCGGTTAAGACATGGTATCCAGGGGAAGGGGAGTATATGAAACGGCGGGGCAGTAGTCGGGCGATTGGGGTATGGGGCTTAGGAAGCCGGGAAATCTATCGGGCTGTCAATTGAAAAACGGGGCTCCCTCGCTTAGGGTTATGTCAAAATTTTAAGGGGAAAGGAGGAAACCCACCAAGCAATAACAAATAATATATACCCTGCCTTACCAGGACTTTGCAAGAAGCTGCCGGAACGGGCCTTCATCGGGCCCGGGTCCTTAAAGCAATGGCCGTGGCTGAACTGATTAAGTTTTGATTCAAGGGTTATTGATTTAAGGCAAATAAAGATTAAGCGGGCCATTTTAAGTATTTTTTCTACACGTGAGAAATTCCTGCTGTCGGCAGCGTCTTCTTAAAAGAATGGAAACCGGAGGTGTTCTCAAGCTGTGCCGGGAATTAATCTCAGGTTGGCCCGGCCCGGCTTCTTTCCGGTCCAGGGCAGGCCCTTGGTGGTGCGGGCGCGGTGGGTGAAGGACGATGATCCGGGAACCGAAAGGGGCACAGCCTGAGGGGGCGGGGGCTCCGAGGAGGAGCCCCCTTCCTGCTGGCCGCGGGGCAAGTCATCCCGGGGATTTTAAGCCCGGTGTCCCGGGTTGAGCCGATCGGTGCCAGGAGAAGAGAGAGAAGGCAGACTGAAAAAGAAAAAATTTCTTGATGGAGCTATTGAGATAGCTGAACTTTTATCAAGATATCACCGAAAAAATTCTTGCAGCTCAAAGCCCGTCCGTTGATAATAGGCTTAACAGGCCGGAGCTTACGCCTTGCTTATGGGTTTATGACGATGCCGGGGGGCAGACTTAAATTCAGAAAACACCGGGCACTCGTTCTTTAGTCCGTTGGTCTTACACCCGCCTCTGGTCCTGATTGCGGCCAGGGCCCTGGTTCATTCGCCCCTTCGGACTGTCAGGAAGATGGTCCGTGCCTGAATTAAATCAATTTATTAAAAGGAGGGAGGGATGCTCTGGGAAGTAGCCAAGGTTACCTGGAAAAAGATTTTCAGGGCGAATACCATATCGGTAATCGTCATAGCCGCCTTCCTTTTGTATTGTCTTTATTTGATATTTGTGGCCAGGAGCCCGGAAGAAGGCGCCAAGAATATGGGAGCCCTTTTTGCCTTCCTGGCCGTTCTGCTCAGCGGCGGGCTTGTCTTTGACGAGTTTGAATCCAGGCAGATCGACCCCTTCCTCAGCCGGGTCAGGATTTCCAGCCTGTTCTGGGGGAAGCTTCTCGGCCTGTTTCTGCTGATCTTCATGGCCTATGTGGTGGTCGGACTGGCCGCCCTGGCTGGCCTGGCCATAAACGGAGAACTCTCTTCGGTTGTCTATCTCCTGCGGCTCCTGGGGCGCGGGCTGGTGCAGGCCATCTATTTCAGTGCGGCCGGTTTCTTTCTGGCCGGTAGGTTTAGAGGGGTAAT
The DNA here is from genome assembly GCA_003426165.1 of Candidatus Saccharicenans subterraneus. GTDB lineage: Bacteria > Acidobacteriota > Aminicenantia > Aminicenantales > Saccharicenantaceae > Saccharicenans > Saccharicenans subterraneus. The sequence continues at coordinate 227,639 of QUAH01000004.1, read as the reverse complement.
AAACTTTGCGGCTATCATGGTCATCGAGGTCTTCTCCCTTTATTTTTCAGAAAAATATTTTGAGATGCTGAGGTACATAGCGAGTGGCGGGCTGGACAAATTCCAATGGAAAACCGCGGCCTGGCTTCTCGTGGCGCCGGTCTGGGCCAGGCCGGTGGCCTGGCAGATGGCTCTGCTGCTGGCCGGTGCGGCCGGCTTTATTCTTTGGGCCTTCTGGCTCTTCCGTTCCAGGGCCAGGAAAAAGAACCTAGTTCTGGCCGGATCGGATGAGGGGCGGGTCCGGCTCCGCGTTTCCGGGTTGAAGATGACCTACTCGGAAGGATTTCTGAGAAGGCAGGGCAAGGAAGCCCTGAGGGGAGTGGATTTTTCCATAAAGCCGGGGAAACTCACCGGTTTTCTTGGCCCCAACGGCGCCGGGAAGACCACCACCTTGAGGATTATCCTGGATTTTCTGAAACCGCAGGCCGGGCGGGTAGAATATTTTCCCGCCCAGGAAGATGGTGGCCGGAAAAAAAGGCCGAAAATCGGTTACCTCCAGGAAATGGCCAGCCTTTACCTGTTTCTTACGGTCCGGGAAACCTTCTATTTTGTGGCCAGGAATGAGGGGCTGAATAGAAAGCAGGCCGCCGGGCTGGCCGTCAGCCTGGCCGAAAAACTAAAGCTTGAAGAACACCTGGACCGGGCTATCAAAAATTTATCCAAGGGAACGGTGCAGAAGGTGGCCTTCGGGGTGGCCACTCTTGGCCAGCCGGAGTTCCTGGTCTTCGACGAGCCCTATACCGGGCTGGACCCGCTGATAATGTACGAGATCAGGAACCTGGTCCTGGAGCTTAAAGAAAAAGGCAGCACGATTTTTCTCTCTTCCCATCTTCTGCCCGAGGTGGAAAAGGTCTGCGACGAGGTGATCTTTATCAATAAAGGGAAAATCGTCTGCGCCGGAGAAATCGAAAAGCTCAAGACCGCCTGGAGGCTTTATCAGGCAGTTAAGCAGAATCCATCCATGGGCGAGCGGGTTAAGGCGTTACTCCAGACTGATGTGGACGGAAAATCCCTCGGTTACTTTACCAGCTTGGAGCTGGAACCGCTGCTCCAGGATGAGCGGGTGGCGGCTGCCTTGAAAGAGGTGCCAGCTCCCGACGTGGAAAAGATTTTCCTCGATAGCGTGATGAATTCTTGATGGAACCGGGACAGAATCACTTCGACCCGCCATGGCCGAAGCACATTGGACCGCCAGGCTCCGGGAATAATTAATCCTTCGTTATAAGACCCCCGGGTCAATTCCCTTTTATGACCAGAAAAATCTTGAGGTTTTATTTATGAGAAATAATGCGAGCGGGACGAAGCAGGGTTTGGGACCAGCCTCTCTGAGCGCAGGGCTCCCGGTCAGTAAAATTACTTGTTTCTCTCGGCCAGCAGCCTCTGGCGCACGACTTCATAAAAGAAAACCGCAGCCGCAGCGCTGACGTTGAGGCTTTGAACCTGTCCCAGCATCGGCAGGGAGAGCAGGGCGTCGCACTTGTTCTTGATGTTCGGGCGCAATCCGTATCCCTCGGACCCGAGGATCACGGCCACCGGCCGGGTGTAGTCGAATTCGTACCACCTGGTCTTAGCTTCCCCGGCCGCTCCCACCACCCAGAGGCCCTTTTCTTTGAGACGCTCTATGGCCCGGGCGATGTTGGTCACCCTGGCCACCTTCAGGTGGGAGAGGGCGCCGGCGGCCACCGTGGCCACGGTTGAGGTCAACCCGGCCGAGTGCCGTTCCTGCATGATGAGGCCGTCGGCTCCAGCCCCCTCGGCACTGCGGATGATGGCTCCGACGTTCTGCGGGTCAACCACCTCGTCCAGGACCACCAGGAAAGCCGGATGGTCGGTAACCAGCAGGTCTTCCAGGTCCAGGTATTCTTTTTCGGCCAGGAGGGCTACCGCCCCCTGGTGATGGGGGTAAAGGTTATCCAGCTTTTCTCTCGGGGCGAAAACCAGCGGTATATGGTTGGCCTTGGCCAGCCGGATTATTTCTGAAATCCGGTAATGTCCCTTTTCTTTCTGGATGAAGATTTTGTTCAGCCGTCCCGGGGAGGATTTAAGGAATTCGATTATGGGATTGAGCCGGCCTAACCTGTCTTTTGGTTCCATGGCTAAACCTGCAGTAAGGAAGAGATTTCCCTTATTCTTTCCAGGCAGCCCTTAATTTTCCTGGGAAAATCCAGCCTGGCCCCTTCTTCCACCAGCGGGATGAATTTATCCAGTTCCAGGCCGGAAGCCCTGGCCGTGAGAGCCACCCGGAGCGGGTGGAACAGGTCCTTGCCCTTGATGCCGGTTTCTTTCTTGATGGCCCCGGTGATTCCGGCGAAGATTTCGTAATTGAATTCTTGAAGCTCACGCGTTTTCTGGATGAAGGCAGTTAGCACTTTTCTGGCCGAGTCGGCCTGGATTATCTCCCGGGCCTCATCGTCCATTTTGGCCGGGTCAAAATCAAACAGCAGCAAGAATTTTTGCGGAAGTTCGGAGAACTTGTCGACGCCCTCTATCAGAATTTCCACCGCCCTCTTCAGCCAGTCCTTCTGGGCCGGGGTCAATTCTTTACTAACCAGCCCAGCTTCCTTTAAGTAGGGGAGAGCCAGCTCCAGCTTTTTCTCCGGGCTGAGGAGTTTGATGTGCTGCCGGTTCAGCCAGTGAAGCTTCTCGTAGTCAAATATGGCGGCCGAGCGACTGACCCGGCCGAGGTCAAACAGCCTGACCAGCTCTTCGAGGCGCAGTACCTCGTTTCCTTCGGGCGGGGACCAGCCCAGGAAGGAAAGGTAATTGCACAGGGCTTCGGCCAGGATACCGTCGCGGCGGAACTGGTCCACGGAGGTGGCCCCGTGGCGCTTGCTCAGCCTGGTGTTGTCCTGGCCCATGACCATCGACAGGTGGGCAAAAACCGGAAGCTTCCAGCCGAGAGCCTGGTAGAGGAGTATCTGGCGCGGGGTGTTGCTGACGTGGTCTTCGCCCCTGATGACATGGGTGATGTTCATCAGGGCATCGTCTATGACCACGGCATAATTGTAGGCGGGCATGCCGTTCGACCTGACGATGATCGGGTCGCCGATGAGTTTCAGGTCAAACTCCACCAGGCCCCGGACCAGGTCTTCAAACCGGACCAGGCCTTCCTCCGGGACTTTAAGCCGGATGGCTCCTTCCTCTCCCGCGGCCAGGCGCCTACGGGCTTCATCAAGGGGGATGTTCCGGCACTTGCCGCTGTAGACCGGCATCCGGCCTTCGGCCAGGGCGGCCTGTCTCTGGCTTTCCAGCTCTTCTGCGGTACAGAAACAGTAATAGGCCTTACCTTCTTCCAGGAGCTGGACAGCATATTTGTGGTAAAGTTCCAGTCTTTCCGACTGCCGGTAGGGACCGAAATTACCGCCGACATCTGGACCTTCGTCCCAGTCCAGTCCCAGCCAGCGCAGGTCCTGGATCAGGTTGCGCTCGTATTCTTCCCGGGACCTTTCGATGTCGGTATCTTCCACCCGGAGGACAAAGACTCCGCCCTTCTGCCGGGCAAACAGCCAGTTGAAGAGGGCGGTGCGGGCATTGCCGACGTGGATGTAGCCGGTGGGGCTTGGGGCGAAACGGACCCGGATTTTATCTTCTGCTTTCATAGGGTAAGGATAATGCCACCCCCGGCAAAAATCAAGGCAGGGGAGAAGGAGTTTGAGTAATGTTCGAAGTTAACCCGGGGCTGCGGATTTAATCCCGGACCAGAATATAACCAATATCATTAATGCAAAAAAGGTTGAGAACAGTTCTTTTGTTATATTCAAATATTTTCAAACCAGGAACAGGTTGGGCTCAGAAGCCCTGGAGGTCGGCCATCTCCAGACGGTCCTTTTTCCGGTAATCCTGGGGCAGGGTATAGATGCCCCTGGGTGGTGTTTTCTTGCTGATTTCCACCACCTCAGACCTTGATTTTACTTCCATGCCCATTATCTGGGCTTTGCTTTCCTGGGATATCCACAGGCCCTTGACCTTACTCAGCTCGGCCACGGCCTGGCCGGAGGCCTGGAGCTCCAGCTTCGCGAATTCTGGCCAGACCTTGTCCAGAAAGTATTTGAGGTTGACCGGCAGTTCTGTCGAAGCCCAGATATTTATTTCTACCGGGTACATCATCATGGTCATCTGGAGCCGGTAACCCTGGCACCTGATGTTGTTGATGACCTTGGTTTCGCCGGTTGGCTCGACCGAGATGGTCATCTGTTCCAGGGCCTGGGCCATCGGGGCCAGCTCCGGGGGAAGAAGGCTGGTATAATTGACCGGCGGCCTGAGCTCCAGGTAAGATTTGGTCCGGTGCGAAATCATGTAGATTAGGTTTTGCCTGAAATCATAGAGGTAGGCCAGCTGCGTCCCGGTTTCCACAAAATAGAAGTCGTCGCTTATCCACTGTTCGGAAATGCTTTCCCGGGCCGGAATGCTCTGACCCATGGCGTTGATGGGGTCGGCCTTGGTCACGGTCTTGATATAAACATCGGCCGAAAGCGCGGTGATCAGGACAATTGATAAAAGGATGATCACTATAAGTTTTTTCATTTCTCACCTCATTCCAACTGCTCCGGGTTATTCTTTATCATAATCATAATAGTCGCCAGCTGCCCTGAAAGATTGAAACAGCCAGCCGTCTGGCCCGGCGAAACTGCCGTTACCCGGCCAACGGGCTGATTTTATCCAATCTTAAGTCTTGAATCCAGCCGTAACTCAAGTACAATAGAAGACCAGCAGGTTATAACGATGCCCGAAAGAGTCAGCCTGGACCGGAAGATAATCCGGGTTTTTGCCGTCCTCGGCCTGGTTACATTCCTGGTCAGCCTCGGTCTGCTGATCGTGGCCCGCCTTAGCCTTGGTTCCGGTGGAGAGCTGAGGCAACTGGCCGGAGCCGATTTCTTCGAGAAATTCGGTTTGTGGTTGGCCCTGGGTTCATTACTATTCGCCCTGGCCGGGTTGAAAACTGCCTCGGGGATTAAAGCCGCCCGCCGCTGGGCCTGGCCGGCCTCACTTGTTCTGGCAGTTATTCTGCTGGTACTTTTTCCCCTGGGCACAATTTTTGGGCTGAAACTGCTGTTCGACCTGTTCAGCAGCGAGGTCAAAGACTGGTTCCGGACCTCGGGGCATATTCCCGTGTCAGGTGTCGGAGCAGGACCGGAATACCGCGGACCCAATCCCGACTTGATCCGGCAGTTAGAAGAACAGAGCCTGAAAAGAAAAAAATAACCCGCTGCCCCGCTTGTCAACTTTGTCCCTGACAGGTCGCAGGATACCGGGGAACATGGCGGCAGGCCGGACCGAAGGAGAACCGGCATGAAAGCTTGCAGGTTTTATCCAGTTCTGATCAGCTTGATCCTGTGGATACCCGTCCTGTCGCCGGCCCAGGACCGGATTCCCCGGATGGTCCAGGAGCCGCCCCGGGTCTTTATCGACTGCCACCAGTGCGACATGAACTACATCCGCTCGGAGCTGAGTTTCGTCAGTTTCGTCAGGGAACGAACCGAAGCCGATGTCCATATCCTGATCACCATCCAGGGCACGGCCGGCGGCGGCCGGGAGTACACCCTGAATTTTATCGGCCGCAACAACTTTTATGACGTCCACCACACGCTGAAGTACGTCTCCTCCAGGACGGACTCGGCCGATACTGAAAGAAAGGGCCTGGTCCGGGTGCTGAAGTTGGGGCTGGTACCCTACCTGGCCAAGACCGACCTGGGCGATTACCTGAGGATAGATTTCGAAAGGCGCCAGCCCCCGGCCGAGGTGGAGGACCCGTGGAACTTCTGGGTTTTTAACCTGGGGCTTTCGGGCAGCCTGTCGGGCGAAGAGACCAAGAACTTTTTCTCCCTCCACAGCAACCTGAGCGCCAGTCGGGTGACCGAAAAACTTAAATTTCGCTCCGGTCTGTCAGGAAATTTTAATAGCAGCCGGTTCAAGGTGATCGAGGACGAGGTGACCACCATCATCACTTCCCACCAGCGCAGTTTCAGCCTGTCCACCCTGATGGTTTATTCCATCAGCAATCACTGGTCGTTGGGCGGCTGGCTGGGAGTGTCATCCTCCACCTACAATAATATTAATCTCAACCTCAACCCGGCCCCGGCCATCGAGTACAATTATTTTCCCTACTCCGAGTCAACCAGGCGCCAGCTGCGCTTCCTGTACCGGGTGGGCTTCAACCTCAACTATTACCGGGAAGAGACCATCTTTGATAAGACCCGTGAAGCCCTTCTGGGCGAGACTCTCTCGGTTACCCTGGAAATCAAGGAGCCGTGGGGCAACGTCTATGCCTCGCTGGAAGGCTTTCATTATTTTCATGACTTCAGCAAGAACCACCTGGTCTTCAACACCAGCCTCAACCTGAGGCTCTACCGGGGTTTTTCGGTCGGGATTTCCGGCCGGTTTGCCAAGATCAAGGACCAGATTTACCTGGCCAAGGGCGACCTGAGCCTGGAGGACATCCTGCTGCAGAGAAAAGCCCTGGCCACGGCTTACAGCTACGGGCTCTCTCTTGGCGTGAACTATACTTTCGGCTCCATCTATTCCGGCGTGGTCAATCCCAGGTTCGGCAATTGACGGGGTGAATAGCCGGATCACTGGCAATTCTAATCTCGAGGACCGGCCCTGCGGTCGTATCTCTAATGGAGACTGATCGACGGGGAGTTTCTCCGGCTTGGGTATTAAAGGCGAACGATTGAGTCGATGGCCGGTGTCTTTCTTTGTTGCTTTTTAGGTTTTCGTTTCTGCGCTCAGATGTGGACGGCTACCTTCAAACCCGGCCGAGGTTAAATAGTCTTTAATTTCCCAGGGGCAGGTTCATCAATTAAGTTTATAGATTAAATTGTTCTAATCCTGCTGAATTTAGTGGCAGGGCCAAGCATCTGGACCGAACTTAATCCAGCACCTATCGTGACTTATCCCTGGCCAGGAGCCGGTCGTAGATGGCCAGCCCGGCCATGGAGCACACCCCCAGGAAGGCGATGGTCGCCCAGATGATAATGTAATTCGGCGACTGCCCGGCCTGGAGAGGACTGGCGATATGTTTCTGGTATAAAGCCCCACCCAGCGGTCCACCCAGGATGCTGCCTATGGCCACGGGCAGGTTGGCGTAACCCAGGTAAAGGCCTTCCTCACCCTTGGGAGCAATCCGGCCGATGTATTCATAGATTCGCGGGGAGGCCATCATTTCGCCCACGGCCATGGAGGCTATGCTGATTAGAAGGAAAATCCCGGCAATGGGTATGGCCAGCCCGGCCAGAGAAACCCGGTGACTGATGTCCGAGTAGAGCAGGACGGGCAGGATGTTAAGCAGCATGCCAGCCGTGGTCACCCCCACGCCCAGCAGTATGGATTTCACCGGTGTCCATCTCTTGACCAGCCTGGTGATGAGCAGCTGGAAGCAGACAATCATCAACGGGTTGGCCAGGGTATAGAGCTCCACCGGGGCATTGGGGTCGATATGCCTGAGAAAGAGAGGTATGAGGTTATAGAGCTGGACATACAGAAACCAGAAGAGGGCAATGACCACCAGGAAGAAGACAAACTTCAGGTTGCCCAGCACGACGAAAATTCCCAGGATGGCTTCCTTCAAGGTTTTCTTTTTAACCTGCTGCCCGTCTTTCAGGCCATCGCTCACGTATTCCGGTTCGCGGTAAATGAAAAGCACCACCAGCAGCCCGATGAAGATGAAAACGGTCGAGGCGTAGGTGAAGATGGCCGGTATGCCCAGGTTGGTCCTGATGAAATAGGAAACGCCGCGGCCGGTGATGGAGCCGATGTTAATGACCATGTAAAAAATGCTGAAGCCGAGGGTGGCATAAAGACCGGAAGTTTTCTGGATGGTGCCGGCGATGCAGGGCTTGACGATGGAGCCGCCCAGGCCAATCAGGACAATGGCCACCACCACCGGGACGGTGTAATTGATGGCGCTTCCCCGGTCGCCGGCCAGGGCCGGCCAGAACTTCTGGACGTTGCCCATTATCAGGTAACCGAAAAAGAGCATCAGGAAGGACAGGCTCAGCGAGCGCTTGAAGCCGTACTTGTCGGCCAGCGTCCCGGAGACAATCGGCATGAAGTAGATGAGTCCCCAGAGCAGCGAACCGTTCAGGAAGGTGGCGAAGGTCGGAGACATGCCCAGGACTTCCTTCAGGTAGATGACCATGAAGGAGGCCATGGAGTAGTAGGCCGCCCTTTCAAACAGCTCGATGGTGTTGGCCGTCCAGAAAGTTTTCGGGAAACGGGCTTTTTCTTTGCTGTCCATGTTTCAAACCTGCCTCTAAAAAAATTTTTTCTATGTTATCAGGAAAGGAAAAGGCCTGTCCATCAGTTTTTTGCCGGCTCCGGCAGGCTGAGGTTGATGAGGAGTCTCCAGGCGCTGGGTGTGCTCAGCCCGGCGTAAGACCAGGGCCCGAGCTCCCCCAGGTCGCAGAGTTTGCCCTGGCCATCCAGAACCAGGTAAATGGGCTTCAGGCCGGAAGTTTCGGCCGGGTAAAGATGAACGGTTGACAGCGGTGGCTGCCCGCCCGGCTTGGCCAGCCGGAGTGAATCAGAAAAATAAAATATAACTCTGTCGGCCCGGACCCTGAAAGTCAGCCACTCGTCCTGGTAATCCAGGTTTATGGCCGAGAACGGGTCGTATAGAGTTATAACCGGTTCGGCCGGGCTTTCCGCTTCCAGGGGCAGGCCGGGCAGACAGTCCTTGAAGGCCGGAGGGGTGAGCTTGGTCAACATCAGGAAAGTTTTTTCCCAGAGCCGCTGGTAAAGGCGCCAGACCCGGAGCTCGGCTTCAGTCCGCTTCCTCAGCCTCTGCTCCTCGGGCAGGTAGCGTATCCAGAAGTAGAAACTGTTGACGAAATTCTTGAGTACCGGTTCTGATTGCTGGAAGTAATTCAGAACCGTCTTCCTGTATCTCTGGTAAAAATATTCGGCCTGCTGCCGGTAGCGCTGGCAGTATTCATCCCTGGCTTTTTGAATGCACCCGAGCCTTTCTTCCCTGTCCAGGGCCAGGCAGGCCTTTTCTCTTTTCTGGTAATCGCGCCACAGCGAATCAACCTGGCTGTTGGCCTGGGCCAGGAACTGCCCAAGCTGCATGTCGGCCGGCCGTTCTATCTCCCTTTCCAGGTAATCCAGCCGTCCCTCGATTTCATTCAGGTGAAAGTAAGCCCGGGCGGAATTCAGGGCCAGTCCTCCCTGGACCACCGCTTCGGTTTCCGGGAAGTTAATTCCGGAGGCCAGCAGGCTTTCTAACGTCTTGTGCAGGTCCACTTCTTTACCTTCCATCTGGATAAAGGCCGTCTGGTAAAACGGTATGAGGCGGTGGTAGGAAGCAAAATCTTCGGGCAGGTCAGGTCGGGTGAGGTATATTTCCTGCTGAAAAGACAGCGGCAGCGGAACCTCGCTCAGATTCCTGGCCAGGGATTCCCTATAACTGCCCAGAAGGGAATTTTTCAGGTAAGTTGCCGGTTGGTCACCGGGGGTCGTGACCTGGGCCAGAAGATAAAGGGCCCGGTTGGCCTCGGGCTGGTATCGGTCATAACTTGCAGCCTGCCGGAAATATTTCAGGGCCTCATCTTTCTGTCCTATGGTGTAACTGAGGACGCCGAGGTTATTCAACAGCACGGGGTTGTCCGGGAGTGACAGTCGGGCAGCCCGGGTGGTTTCCTGGGCCAGCCGGTATTCCCCCAGGGCATAGAGGAAGGCGGCGGCGTTGGAGAGAAGGACGGGGTCGGCCGGGGACTGCCTTAATTGCAGCCTTGACAGGCAGAGACCTTCGACCGGTTGACCGCTGAGCCAGAAGCTAAGAAGGTAAAGGTCCAGGGTCGGGGAATTGACCAGCGGTTTTAGCACACTTTCCAGTTCTTCGAGTCTTTCCAGGCCAAGCTTTCTGGCCAGAAATTCCCGGATTCTGGTAGGAAGGGGAGTGTCCGACGTTGTTTGAAGCGGCGGTTCGGCTGAGGCTTTTGAAATGAAATTATCAATGTAATCCATGGTGGTTCGTCCAGGACCTGGAGTGGCCCCCAGTCCGGCGGCCACTGAAAAAACCGCCAGCAGGGTCATGATGATGAGGAAGGTGGTGACCTGGCCGGCGGAAGAGGTGTAACAGGAACGGTGCCCCGATGGACCAGAGCCGTGGTCTTTGGCTTTTAAGGCCAATCTTTTTATTTTCATTCTGTTCATGATTTTTCCCTCGCCAACCCAATTCTCCGAAAAAATTTCAAAAATTACTACCAGCCCGACCTTTTTTCTTATATAAATCTATATCAGGTTGACCCGGAAGGGCAACCGATAAAAATTGGGGAGCGCAAGATGCAGACACCTGACTGGATTGAAGAATTTCCCGGAGCCATCACCGTTACCGATGCCGATGGAAAGATCATCTACATGAATAACAAGGCAGCTCAAACCTTCGAGGCCGAAGGCGGCCTGGCCCTTATCGGAAGGAACATAATGGATTGTCACCGGCCGGAGTCGCAGGAAAAAATAAAAAAAATTCTGGAAAGTGGAAAACCGAACGTTTACACCATCGAGAAAAAGGGTCAGAAAAAACTCATCTTTCAAACGGTGTGGACTGAAGCCGGCCAGGTCCGGGGACTGGTCGAGCTCAGCCTGGAAATTCCATCGTCCATGCCCCACTTCGTCAGGGATTAAGCGGCCATTAATAATCAGGTCGGAGAAACCGAGGTCGCGTTTCTATGGCTCCGGGTCTCAGCCAGACTCTCTTAAAAAATCTTTCAGGCGCCGGTATTCTCTTTCCAGGGCCTCAAGGGCTTCCCTGGCCGCTTTCAGGTCCTGGTTCTGTCCGGCCTGTTCCATCTTCCAGGCGGCTTCCCTCAGGGCCGGAAGGCTCAGGTTGGCCGAGGCTCCTTTCAGGTAATGTCCCGCTTCCCTGATGACCTGGAAGTCTTTCTCCTCGACGGCCTTTCCCAGCTCGTCGTATTTGTTATGGAAATCCTCGTCATAGATGCCCAGCAGCTCCTGGAGGAAAGCTGCATCGCCGCCGATTCTTTCCAGGGCTTCCTTTCGGTCAATGGGCGCAGGGGTGCTATTTTTTCCTGCCATCCCCGTCCTCCTTCCTTTTGTTAAAATCCGAATTATTAATTACTACCATCCTGTCCCGGACCCGCTTCTTGGCCAGGTATACAGCCCGGTCAGCCGTCTTGATAAAGATTACAGGTGCTACCGTTTCCGGGCCAGGGCCCTTTCAATCACCCGGTACAGCTCTTCTGGATAAAGCGGCTTGGCCACGTAATCGTCCATCCCGGCTTCCAGGCACCTTTCCCGGTCGCCCTTCATGGCATGGGCGGTCATGGCCACCACCGGCAGATGCTCACCGCTGGATTGCTCCCGCTGGCGAATCTGTCTGGTGGCCTCGAAGCCGTCCATCTCCGGCATCTGGACGTCCATCAGCACCAGGTCGAATTTTTCTTTTTCGAGAATTTCCAGGGCCTGTCGACCGTTCTCGGCCACGGTTACCCGGTGTCCCTTTTTCTGCAGGAGATGAATGGCCACCTTCTGGTTGACCGGGTTGTCTTCGGCCAGCAGGATGTTCAATTTGCGGCGGAACTCTGGCAGGGTATGTTCGGTTATTGGAACTTCCAGCCGGTGGGCCGCTGAAGTCGCGCCCTTGATGGCCATGATGGTATCCAGCAGGTCGGAGGGCCTGACCGGTTTTACCAGGTAGCCCTGGGCCCCCAGTTCTTTGGCCTGCTGCAGGTCGCCAACCCGGTCGGCCGAGGTCAGGATGATGATGGGCACCTCCCTGGCCCCATCAATTTCTTTTATGTTTCGGATCAGCTCAAAGCCATCCATTTCCGGCATGGACAGGTCCAGGAGGAAGAGCCCGAAGCCTTCCTGCCGGCTCAGCGCTTCCCTGATCAGGGATATGGCCTGGGGTCCGGAGGAGGCAACTTCTGGCTTCATCCGCCAGCTCTGGAGCATTTCTTTGAGTATGACCTGATTGGTCTGGTTGTCGTCCACCACCAGCACCCTCAGTCCGTGAACCGCGGCCAGGGTGGCCGGCACAGCCCGGGTCCGGCGTTCTGGAACCAGTCCCAGCCTGACCGTAAAGTGGAAGGTGCTGCCCCGTCCGGGTTGGCTTTCGGCCCAGATTTTTCCGCCCATCAGGTTTACCAGCTGGGAGGTTATGGCCAGGCCCAGGCCAGTGCCCCCGTACTTGCGGCTGAAGGAAGCGTCGGCCTGGACGAATGGCTGGAAGATGCTTTCCAGTTTATCGCGGGAAATGCCGATACCCGTGTCCCTGACCATGAAATGGAGGGTTATGTCTTTGGAGGTTCTTGCCTGTTCTTCGACTTCAACCTCCACCTCGCCCTTTTCTGTAAACTTGATGGCGTTGCTGACCAGGTTAAGCAGTACCTGGCGGAGGCGGCTGGTGTCGCCGACCACCGTCTCCGGCAGGGAAGGGGGCACGTGGCAGAGCAATTCCAGGCCCTTCTGGTGAGCCGGCAGGGCCAGGGTGGCCACTATTTCAGTTATGGAGTTATGCAGGTTGAATTCAACCGGAACCAGCTCAATCATCCGGGCTTCTATCTTGGAGAAATCCAGGATGTCGTTGAGAATGGTCAGCAGCGACTCGGCCGAGGTCCGGGCTGCCTTGAGGAACTGGAGCTGTTCATCGTTGAGCTCGGTCTGCAGGGCCAGCTCAATCATGCCGATGATGCCGTTCATCGGGGTTCTTATCTCATGGCTCATGTTGGCCAGGAATTCACTCTTGGCCTTGCTGGCGGCCAGGGCCTCCTCCCTGGACAGCCGCAGCTCTTCTTCAATTTGCTTGAGGTTGGAGATATCGGTGATGACCGAGACCACGCCGCTGAATTTTTTCTTTTCGAAAATGGAGTGGGCGTGGATGAGCACCGGGATCAACCGGCCTTCCCTGGTTTTCAGCCTGGTTTCGTACCGTTCCCGGGTCCTGGACTGCCGGGCCCGGGATTTTCTTTTGACCTGCTCCAGCTGGTCTTCCGGGATGAACACGCTCCAGTGCTGGCCCAGGAGTTCTCCGGGCCTGTAGCCAAGCATCTTCTCCAGGGCCGGGTTGACATAGGTTATATGGCCGCGGGCGTTTTCCACCACCACTCCCTCGGCCAGGCTGGTCAGTATTTTTTCCTGGAATTGCTGCAATTGTTTTAGCTCGGTCTCAACCCGCTGCTTTTCCAGGTCTTTTTTGAACGAGTAAAGGGCAAAGCCCAGGTCGCCGGCGATTTCTTCCAGGAGCTTTATCTCCGCGGCCTGGTCGAAAATGTCCCTGGCGTAACCGACCTGCATGGCCCCGAATATCTCCCGGTTATGCCCGAGGAGAAAGCAGGCCACCCAACCGCCCTTTTTTCGCTGCGGGCATTTTTTGCAGGTCGGGCTCTTGTTCACATCCGGAATGAAAAGGGACCGCCTGTTCTTCAGAACCCTTTCCAGGCAGGGGGTGAAGCGGTTGAGTATCTTTTTATCCCCATGGCCGAAAAATTCTTTCGGTCTTAATTCATCATCCACCAGAACCATCCGGACCAGACCGTATTTTCCGTTCTCCATGAGGCTTCGGGCGGCCTGGTCAAGAAGCCTGGATGGATCCTTGACCTGGATAATCATCTGGTTGATGTCGCTTATGGCCCGGAGCAGCCTGTTGGTATGGGCCAGGAGCCGGTCCTTGTGGACCAGCTCGCTGATGTCCTTGTAGACAGCCACGCCCCCGATCAGGTAATTCTTGTAGACCACGGGAGAGGCCGAGATGCTGACGCTGACCGGTTTACCGTCCTTCCGGTAGCGGGTGGCGATGAAGTTGGAAAAGCGCCGCCTGAGGATGTTCCTGGTTATTTTCTTGGCTTCCGATTGTTCGGGCCCGCCGATCAATTCATCAATCTGTCGGCCGATGGCTTCCTTCCTTTTATAACCGAAGATGAGCTCGGCCCCGGGATTCCAGATGATGACCCGGCCGCCGGAGTCAACGGCCACCACGGCGTCCTTGATGCTGTCGATCAGGGCCTGAAGATGCAGCTCCATTTCCAGCCTCCTTATTAGTGGTAATTAGATAATTTTGGCCTGAAAAAATCAATCACCGCTGCGGGTGATTTTGGCTTCGGGGCGAGGGTGGAATTCAGACCGACAGGGCCATCAGCAGCAGGGCCGAGTAGAAGGTGGAGAGAATGACAGCCTGGGCCCCTTTGAAGGGGCGATAAAAGCGGTCCAGGGCCAGGACCGTGTCGGACACCAGGAAAAGCAGGCTGCCCGCTGCGGCCAGCCAGGGGCCTGTACCCGGTAGCTGGTGCGGTTGCTCCAGTCCAACCCGGGTCATGGTCAGCAGGGCCAGCAGGTAGAATAAGATCGGGACCCGCTGGCGTTTGGTCCCGGGCCAGATGAGGAAAAGGACCACCCCGGCCAGGAGCACCAGGGGAATTACCGGCCAGCCCAGGAACTCCCGGTTGACCCGGCTGTAGAGGGCGACCGTAAACAAGGCCAGGGCTCCCAGGAAAAAAGCCAGCCCGGTCAGAAAACGTTTCTTTTTCAACATCATCATGACGTCACCCAGCAGGCAGAGGACCAGGCCGGCGGCCATGGCATTCCGGTAAAAAGAGTGGGGCCTGGTTTCCAGGAGCAGTCCGACCATCAGCATTATGGTAAAGGGGCGGAAGAAGTAAGCCAGTAACTTCTGGTTGCGGGTTTCTGTGATGATGGCCGCGGAGGCTGAGACCACGATGGAGATGATAAAAGCGCCGCTCCCGAGGTTCATGTTCTCACCTTCACCTGCCGTCGGGGCCGGGATGACCTCTCCGGTCCCGCCAATTCTATTTTGATAATTCTACCTCAGATGTGCCATAATATAAAAGGTGACTTTCGGGTCAACCTTCAAATTTAAGAGTATCAGGAGCTAAGATGATAGAAAGTTTTACCGACGAAAAGAGCCGTAAGATAGCCCTGCTGATAGATGGCGATAACGCCCAGCCTTCCCTTATCGGCGACATCCTGGCCGAGGTCGGCAAGTACGGGTTGATTACCATCAGGCGGATTTACGGGGACTGGACCACGGTCAACATGGCCGGCTGGAAAAAGGCCCTGCACGAGAATGCCATCCAGCCGGTGCAGCAGTTCCGCTTCACCGTGGGCAAGAACGCCACCGACAGCGCCCTGATCATCGACGCCATGGACATCCTCCACGGCCGCCTGGTGGAAGGCTTCTGCATCGTTTCCAGCGATTCCGATTACACCCGGCTGGCCACCCGGATCAGGGAAGCGGGCTTCTTTGTCATGGGTATCGGGAAGCGTTCCACGCCCAAGGCCTTTGTCAATGCCTGCAACGTTTTCATCTACACCGAAAACCTGGGGCCCCGGGAAAAGGAAAGAGAAAGGAAAAGGAAAGGGGCGACCGAGAAAGCAGCCGAGGAACATAAGCCCCGCGGCTATGACCCGCTGCCGCTGCTGAAGGCCGCGGTGGACATGGCCACCGACGAGGATGGCTGGGCCAAGCTCAGCACCATCGGTTTCTATCTTCGCCAGCTGGACCCCAGCTTTGACCCCAGGACCTACGGTTTCCGCCAGCTTTCCCAGCTCTTCAAGGCCTTCCCCGAGGTTTTTGAACTGCGCTTCGAGAACGAGCGGGGTCTGACCAGGGTCTGGGTCAAGATAAAAGAATGACGGGCGGGCCGGAGGCCGGATGAAAATTTATTACCATTCTCCGATAGGAATAATAGAAATTGAGGGTGGTCCGGCCGGAGTGCGCTCCTGTTCCTTTGCCAGTGAGAAGGAAGCCGCAGGTCTGAAGCCGGCCGGGTCCGGGTCCGAGCTGGAGGCGGTTCCGGACGTCCTGGAAGAGGCCCGTCGCCAGCTGGATGAATATTTTAAGGGCCGCCGGCAGAAGTTTTCAGTCAGGCTCGACCTGCGGGGAACGGAATTCCAGAGAAAGGTCTGGGCCGAACTCCGAAAAATACCCTTCGGGCAGACCAGGAGCTACGGGGAGATAGCCCGGGCCTGCGGCCGTGGGGGAGCGGCCCGGGCGGTGGGCGGGGCCAACCATATGAATCCTGTGGTAATTCTTGTACCCTGTCACCGGGTAATCGGTGCCGACGGCAGCCTGACCGGGTTTGGCGGAGGTCTGTGGCGGAAGAAATGGCTTCTGGAGCATGAGAAAAAAGTGCTGGAAGCCGACCGACAAAATAAGTATAAAAAATAACTGTAAATATTAACCCGCCGCAGAGAAGGCAAGGCGAGGAAGGAGAGGAAAATGATTAACACCCTGTCCAGAGTTTTCCTTAACACGGAGAAAAACTACCGGAAAGAAGCCCTGATGCTGGTCAAGCGCGAGGGTAAGTACTGCCCGATCTCAACCGACGAATTTTCTCAACGGGTCCGGAACATTTCCGCTGGCTTGAGGGCTTTTGGCCTGAAGAGCGGTGACAAGCTGATCATTCTTTCCGAAAATCGCCCGGAATGGGTCATGGTTGACCTGGCCGCCATCTGCCTGGGAGCGGTTACCGTTCCGATTTACACCTCGCTGACCCCGCCCCAGATCAAGTACATCATCAACGATTCCGAGGCCAGGTTCGTGGTCTGCTCCAACCCGGAAATGTGGTCCAGGCTGGAGGCCATAAGAACGGAATTGCCGCTGGTTGATAAATACATCATGATTGAAGACCTGGCCCCGGCCGGGGTTCTGTCCCTGCGGGAAGTGGAGAAAGAAGGGGAGAAACTTAACCGGCAGAACCCCGGTGAATTCGATAAAATCGCCGAGTCAATCAGACCCGATGACCTGGCCACCATCATCTACACTTCGGGCACAACCGGCGTGCCCAAGGGAGCCATGCTCAGCCATTACAACCTGGTGAGCAACGTCCAGGCCCTGCGCTCGGTCATTGAATTTACGGACAAGGATACCGCCCTGTCCTTTCTGCCCCTGTCCCATGTCCTGGAAAGGATGTGCACCTTCGCCTGGATCTACGTCGGGGCCACCATCGCCTACGCCGAAAGCGTGGACACGGTTGCCCAGAACCTGGTCGAAGCCCGGCCGACCATCATGGTCAGCGTGCCCCGGCTGTTCGATAAATTTTACGCCCGGGTCATCGATAATGTTCTCAGCTCTTCCAATCTCAAGAAAAAGATTTTCTTCTGGGCCCTGAAGACCGGCCGGAAGTATGCCCAGAAAAAGATTAACAGGGAAAAAATATCGGGCTGGCTCAAGTTCAGGTACGGTTTGGCCTACAAGCTGGTCTTCTCCAAGATAGT
The DNA here is from genome assembly GCA_003426165.1 of Candidatus Saccharicenans subterraneus. Taxonomy (GTDB): domain Bacteria; phylum Acidobacteriota; class Aminicenantia; order Aminicenantales; family Saccharicenantaceae; genus Saccharicenans; species Saccharicenans subterraneus. The sequence goes on along the minus strand of QUAH01000004.1, from coordinate 210,407 downwards.
GGAAAAGACCGGTGGCCGGGTCCGGTTTTTTGTCTCGGGCGGAGCCCCGCTATCGCGCGACATCGCCGAGTTTTTCTATGCCATGGGCATCCTGGTGATTGAAGGCTACGGGCTGACCGAGACCTCGCCGGTCATCGCCGTCAACCGCCTGGAAGATTTCCGCTTCGGCTCGGTCGGCAAGATCCTGCCGGAGGTGGAGGTCAAGATCGCCGCGGACGGAGAAATCTGGGCCCGAGGTCCGAACGTGATGAAAGGCTACTTCAAGAAGGAAGCCGAGACCAGGGAGGCCTTTGAAGACGGCTGGTTCAAGACCGGGGATATCGGCTATCTGGACAAGGACGGCTACCTGGTGATTACCGACCGGAAGAAAGACATCCTGGTAACTGCCGGTGGAAAGAACGTGGCCCCGCAGCCGATTGAGAACACCTTAAAGTCCAGCCCCTACATCGCCAACGCCGTGGTGGTAGGGAACCACCGCAAGTTTGTCTCGGCCCTGATAGTTCCCGATTTTGACAAGCTGGAAATCTGGGCCAGGGAGAACAACGTAGCCTTTGGCGACCGGAAAGAGCTCGCAGCCAGGCCAGAAGTCTATGAATTTTATATGAAGGAAATTGACCGATTAACGCCGCACCTGGCTTCTTACGAAAAGATAAAGAAGATTGCCCTGCTGGACAAGGACTTCGAGATAGAAGCCGGAGAATTGACCCCGACCCTTAAGGTTCGCCGAAAGATAGTGGAAGAAAAATATAAAGACCTGATAGACCGGATGTATACCGAGTAAACCTTCCGGCCTCTCGAAATAGCAGGCTCTCCCGGTGGGAAAAAATCATTTCCGGCTGCGTCTTTTTCAATAAACACTGACCCTCTCATCGATTTTTTCCATTTCTGACCGGAGCGTGATCATGTCAGAGCTGGAACAGGCGGTCAGGGCCGCCTATGAAGGACACCGCCAGAGATTAAGAGAAAAATTCCTGAAAGGAGGGCTGGCCGGCTTCCTGGATTACGAAATCGTGGAATTGCTCCTGACCCTGGGCACCCCGCGCCGGGACTGCCGGGAGGCCGCCCGGCTGGCCCTTAAAGAGTTCCGGACCTTCCGGGCGGTCATGGAAGCCGACCCGCTGGAACTCCAGAAAATAAAGGGCATCGGGCCTAAAAATATCTTCGGCCTGAAGCTGGTCCACGAGGTGGCCAGGCGCTATCTCAAGGACTGCATCATCAAGAGGCCGGTCTGCAAGTCTTCCCGGGAAGTCTTTGACTATCTCTATTACAGCCTGCGCGACCTCCGGATCGAAGTCTTCAAGGTGCTGTTCCTGAACACCAAGAACCAGGTCCTGGAAGAGAAGACCCTGTTTGAAGGAACGGTAGACTCCAGCGCCGTCTATCCAAGGGAAGTGATAAAACAGGCCCTGAAATACGAGGCCTCCAGCCTGATTTTTGTTCACAACCACCCTTCGGGCGACCCGGAACCTTCGAGCTGCGACCGGGACATCACCCGTGACCTGGTCTTTGCCTGCGCCGTGATGCAGATCAGGGTGCTGGACCATATCATCATCGGCAACAATTGCTACTACAGCTTTGCCGACGAGGGGCTGATCGAAAAGTACCAGTCCCATTTTTACAGCGTCAACTTCTGCCGCCAGCCAGCGAAAAAGTGGTTGCACAAAAGAAGGAGTTCTGGTTAAATGCTGGGAAGGGAGGTTTGCGCCATGAGACCAATAATAGAAATCGCTTCTAAGCTGGGAATACCGGAAGAAAGACTTGAACTCTATGGCCGTTACAAGGCCAAGATTGATTATCAACCCCTTCTTTCAGAGAAAAAGGGCCGGCTAATCATGGTCACGGCCATGACCCCAACCCCGGCCGGGGAGGGGAAAACCACCACGGCCATCGGCCTGGCCGATGCAATGAACCGGCTGGGAAAGAAAGTCTGCGTGACCCTTCGCGAGCCTTCGCTGGGACCGGTCTTTGGAATTAAAGGTGGAGCCACCGGCGGTGGCAAGGCCATGGTCGTGCCCCGGGAGGAGATCAACCTCCATTTCACGGGAGATATTCATGCGGTCACTTCAGCCCACAACCTGCTGGCGGCCATGGTTGATAACCGGGTTCACTTTGACGGGCCGACCGGGTTGCTCGACGGCCGGACCGTGACCTGGAAAAGGGTGCTGGACATGAACGACCGCTCCCTGCGCCAGGTGATAATCGGGCTGGACGAGACCTTCCAGACCTTCGCCCGGGAAACCGGGTTTGACATAACCGCTGCCTCCGAAATCATGGCCATTCTCTGTCTGTCGGCTGACCTCAAGGACCTGAAGAGGCGGGTGGGCAACGTGCTCATCGGGTTTTCCGTTGACGGCAAGCCGGTCTTTGCCCGGGACATCAAGGCCGACGGGGCCATGACCGCCCTGCTCAAGGACGCCATCAAGCCCAACCTGGTCCAGACCCTGGAGGGCACCCCGGCCATAATTCATGGCGGCCCGTTTGCCAACATTGCCCACGGCACCAACTCGGTGGTGGCCACCGGCCTGGCCCTCAGCCTGGCCGATTACGTGGTGACCGAAACCGGCTTTGCTTCCGACCTCGGAGCGGAAAAGTTCTTTGACATCGTGGTCCGCACCGGGCAGGTGCCGCCGCCGGCTGCCACGGTCCTGGTCTCGACGCTGAGAGCCCTCAAGTACCATGGCGGGATGAAGCTCGATGAGCTGAGCAAGGAGAATCCGCAGGCGGTGGAAGCCGGGTTTGACAACCTCAGGAAACACATTGAGAACATGAAAATATTCGGAACGCCCTTCGTGGTGGTCCTGAACCTCTTCCCGGCCGACCATGCCACCGAGATCGATACCTGGATCAAGCTGGTCAGGGAGGAAGGCGCCCGCTATGCCCTCAGCGATGTCTATAACAAGGGCGGTGAAGGTGGCCTGGAGCTGGCTGAGGCGGTGATGAAGGCCATTGACGAGGACAAGAACAATTTTAACTTCCTGTACCCGCTGGACATTCCCATCGCCCAGAAAGTGGAAACGATTGCCAGGAAGATTTACGGGGCCGACGGGATAAAGATTGAACCGACGGCCAAGAAAAAAATGGAGCTGTACGAAAAAATTGGCTTCGGTCAGACCCCGGTCTGCGTGGCCAAGACCCAGTCGTCGCTATCCGACGACTCCAAGAAGCTGGGCCGGCCGCGGGGCTGGACCCTGACCGTGACCAATGCCTCGCTCAGTGCCGGGGCCGGTTTTGTGGTTCTGCTGTGCGGTGATATAATGACCATGCCCGGTTTGCCCAAGTCCCCCCAGGCCGAGAAAATTGACGTTGATGACGAGGGCAAAATCATCGGGATGATTTGAGCCTATAAGAGCAGGCTGTTTAGGGCTAAAGATTTTACCGAACGGCTGGAGGTTCGATCCAGCGGTTGAATAGATCGGAGGCAAGGATGAAACCGGACGAAACCGAACAGAAACAGGCTTCCCGGGGCAAGGCCCTGGATGCGGCCCTGAGCCAGATTGAAAAACAATTCGGCAAGGGCGCGGTCATGAAACTCGGCCAGAAGGAGGCCGCGGTCAAGGCCGAGGTCATTCCCACCGGTTCGATTTCTTTTGACCTGAGCCTGGGTATAGGGGGGTTCCCGCGGGGACGGGTGGTGGAGATTTTCGGGCCGGAAGCCACCGGCAAGACCACCCTGGCCCTTCATGTCATTGCCGAGGCCCAGCGGCGGGGCGGGCAGGCGGCTTTCATCGACGCCGAGCATGCCCTTGACCCCCAGTATGCTTCCAAGGTGGGGATAAATGTCGACGAGCTGTTGATTTCCCAGCCCGATTACGGCGAGCAGGCCCTGGAGATAGCCGAGGTGCTGGTCAGGAGCGGGGCGGTTGATGTCATCGTGGTCGACTCGGTGGCCGCCCTGGTTCCCAAGGCCGAGCTGGAAGGCGAGATGGGCGATGCCCACATGGGCCTCCAGGCCAGGTTGATGTCGCAGGCCCTGCGCAAGCTCACGGCCATAGTCAGCAAGTCCAAGACCTGCTTTATTTTTATCAACCAGATCAGGGAAAAAATCGGGGTGTTTGTTGGCTCGCCGGAAACCACTACCGGTGGCCGGGCCCTCAAGTTTTATGCTTCCATGCGCATCGATGTCCGCAAGCTGGCCACCCTGAAGGAAGGCGAGGAAGTGGTCGGCAGCCGGGTCAAGGTAAAAATCGTCAAGAACAAGCTGGCCCCGCCCTTCCGGGAAGCCCAGTTCGATATCATTTTCGGCGAAGGTATATCCCGCGAGGGCGACCTGGTTGACTCCGGGCTCCAGTACGGTATCCTGGAAAAGACCGGCACCTGGTATTCATACAAGGGGGAAAGGCTCGGCCAGGGAAGGGAAAACGTCAAGAAGCTTTTAAAAGAAAACAAGGAGCTGGCCGACCAGATCGACCTGGAGATCAGGAGAAGGGTCGGGCTGCTGCCCGAGGCGGAAGAAGAGGGCAAGAAAAAGTAGGCCGCCGAAGTCCACTGAAACTTTTGGTGTATAATAAATAAGTAAGTGGGAGGGACCACTCTGAAAAGACGGAGTTTTCTCTATCTGGCTGGAGCCCTGGGCGTTTTTTCTCGGGCTCCGCTTAAAATTCTGGGAAAAGAAAAAGAAGGAGGCAAAACCATGACTTACCAGGCCAAAGATTATTCCGGGTTGCTGGGCATGCCGGGCTTCAGCGAGACCCTGCTCAGGAACCATTTCACCCTGTACCAGGGCTATGTCAACAACACCAACAAGCTGCTGGAGACCATAGCCCAGATGGTCAAGGACGGCAAGGCGGGAACGCCGGAGTTTGCCGAGCTGAAAAGAAGGCTGGGCTGGGAATGGAACGGGATGAGGCTGCACGAATACTATTTTGAGAACCTGGGCGGGAAAGAAGCCCTGGCCCCTGGCAGCAAGCTCTACCAGAAGCTCGTTGAGAATTTTGGAAGCTTCGAACTGTGGGAAAAGGAGTTCAGGGCCACCGGCACCATGAGAGGCATCGGCTGGGTCGGCCTGTACCAGGACCTGCAGAGCGGTCGCCTGCTCAATTTCTGGATAAACGAGCATGACGTTGGCCATCCTGCCGGCTGCCAGTTGCTGCTCATCATGGATGTATTTGAGCACGCTTTTATCACCGATTACGGGTTGAAGCGGGCCGATTACATCGAGGCCTTCTTCAAGAACCTCAACTGGAAAGCGGTGGAAAGTCGCCTTAAGTAAGCTTCCCCCTCTGGCGATCAGACCACGGGTTTTTCTAAAAAGGCAGGGTAATATACTGGTCTCGTACCCGTATGTCCGATATTTGCCATCATAATAATTTCCCTATAGTATTATTCACGTTCATGGAATTAAGGCCGTCTCGCTTATCTTTCATTAGATTTTAAGCAATCTTGAGACGACTGGCCAAGGAGGGTTCGGATGAATCCAGGGAAACTTTTCAAGAATATCAAGCGGCAGATTTTCCGGGGGTTCCTGGCCCTGATCCCGCTTTACCTGAGCTACCTGGTCATAAGGTTCCTTTATGTCAATGTTGACCAGAAGTTTGCTTCGCTCATAGAAAGCCGCCTGGGGTTCCGGCTGCCCGGCCTGGGCCTGGCCCTGATCTTGGTCCTGCTCTACCTTCTGGGCTGGCTGGCTTCCAACTGGGCAGGACGTCGGCTGCTGGGCCTGGTGGAGAAAGTCATGGAGAAAATCCCGCTGATCAAGACCGTTTACAGCCTGGGCAAGCAATTAGGGCTGGCCCTGGCCCTTCCCGAAAAGCAAGTTTTTCAGCAGGTGGCCCTGGTCGAGCAATTCCGGCCCGGGTTGTGGTCCATAGGCTTTGTCACCGGCCGCATCAGGGACCGGCGAACCGGCGAGAACCTGGTCAAGCTGTTCATCCCGACCGCTCCCAACGTGACCACCGGCTTTACGGTTATCGTCAGTGAAAAAGATATCCGCCTTTTGCCCTGGACCGTGCAGGAAGCCATGAAGATGATTCTCTCGGGGGGAATCGTCGGGGCGGAAGAACTCGAATATTCCCTGCCAGGGGAAACTCCACTTAAAGCGGATCATTAATTCATGAGTAAAAATTCGGTTTGGTTATCCTGTTCTTGTCCTGGGGAAAAACCTCAACCGATCACGGTCCTTCCAAAGCATAACTTTTATTAATATAATTCGTATAAATTAGAAAATCCGAAAGGAGGTCCAGATGGCTCCAGTTCTGGAAGTTGAAGGACTGAAGAAAAAATATGGCAGCCTGGAAGCCCTCAAGGGTGTCAGCTTCAAGGTGGAGGAGGGCGAAATTTTTGGCCTGATCGGCCCCAACGGCGCCGGCAAGACCACCACCCTGCGCATCATCTCCACCCTGCTGACGCCGACCGATGGCCGGGTCATTTTTCTGGGCTTTGACCTTAAGAAAAATCCCGAGAAGTTCCGCGAAAAGATCAGCTACCTGCCCGAGGAGGCCGGGGCTTACCGCAACATGAAGGGTATCGACTACCTGGAATTCATGGCCAAGTTTTATGCCGCTGACGACAGCGAGGCCAAAAAGTACGTGGAAAGAGCGGTGGCCATTTCGGGGCTGGGTGAAAGGCTCAAGGATAAGGCCGGGACCTACAGCAAGGGCATGACTAGGAAATTGCTACTGGCCCGGGCCCTGATGACCAAGCCGGCCCTGGCCATCCTGGATGAACCCACCTCCGGCCTGGATGTTATAAACAGCCTGGAAGTGCGGGAGATGATCAAGGGCTTCACCAAGGAAGGGGTATCGGTCCTGCTTTCTTCCCACAACATGCTGGAAGTGGAATTCCTGTCCGACCGGGTGGCCCTGATCGACCGGGGCCTGATCCTCGATTCCGGAACCCCGCAGGCCCTTAAAGAAAAGTACCAGGCCTCCAACCTGGAAATCGTCTTCAGGAGGGCGGTCCAATGAAAAACTTCAGCCATCTTTTGATAAAAGAAATCAAGGAACTGATCAACAAGCAGCTGGTCATCTCCCTGGTTTTCATCCTGGTCATCTTTAACTTCATCGGCAACGTGACCAGGACCGAGATCAAAAAGGCCATGGCCAAGCAGAAAATTGCCGTGCTGGACCAGGATCAATCAGAAATTTCCAAAAACATCATCGGCGCCCTGAACATGGCCAATTTCTTGATTGAAGAAAAGGCCGGGGAGAAGGAAAAGGTCGTCGATGAAATCAGGAACAGCAACCTGGACCTGCTGGTGGTCATCCCCCAGGGCTTCGGCCAGCTGGCCAGCAGCTTCCAGCCGGCCGAGGTGGAAACCTATTCCTTCCTGCGCGGCGTGTCCATTTCCGGCCGGACCAAGTCCGAGGTGGTCAAGGCCCTGCTCAATTCCACCAACGAGTACCTGTCCAACCAGTACCTGAAGAATAAAATCCCTGATGCTGACCCGAAGTTGCTTAAAGCGCCCATCAAGAACCGGGAGTTCGTGGTGGTCAGGGATAGGCAGGCCGAGGGCTCCAGCGCCGCGGTCATCGGCGCCCTGACCGCCCAGAACTTCATCCTGCCGGTCATCCTGATGATGATCATCATGTATTCGGCCCAGATGGTCATCACGGCCATTGCCATGGAAAAGCAGAACAAAACGCTGGAAACACTGCTGACCGTGCCCGTTTCCCGCGGGGCCATCGTCATGGCCAAGATGCTGGCCGCGGCCGTGGTCGGGCTGCTGTCGGCGGCCATATACATGTTCGGTTTCCGAAACGCCTTCAATTTTACCAACATGGATGATATTTCCCGGGCACTGGGGGGAGTGGCCCCGATCCTAAAACAGCTCGGCCTGACCGTCAACACCCAGGGTTACATCCTGTTCGGAATTTCGCTTTTCCTGACCATCCTCTGCGCCCTGGCCCTGGCCACCATCCTGGGTGTCCTGGCCGAAGATTACCGGACGGCCCAGAGCCTGTCCGTGCCGCTGGTCTTCATCGTGATGGTTCCCTATTTCATCAGCCTGTTTGCCGATATCAACACCATGTCGCTTCCGGCCAAGATTTTGGTCCTGGCCATTCCCTTCTCGCATCCCTTCTTTGCCATGCAGAACATCATGTTCGGGCACATGAACATGCTCTGGCTGGGCATCGCCTATAACTTCCTGTTCGTGGCGGTCATGCTGTGGTGGACGACCAGGATTTTTGCCACCGACCGGGTGCTGACCATGAAGCTCAAGTGGCGCAAGAAAAAGGTGGTGCTGTAAGGCCCGGAACGGCGAAATTAATCAGGATAATAGACCCGGCGGAGCCGCGCCTCAAATTTTTGACCGATAAAAAGCGAGCGGAGCCTGTTTATAAGCCAGTAGATTTTTAATTGTTAAGTAAATCAGCTCTGGAAAAATATAAACGGGAATCTTACACTTCAAGCAACTGCCCGCACCTGACGGATGTTCTTATTGGCTCGCCCGATAAAATTTTAGGAATCCATCACCGAAAATAAATTGACGGGAATCAGCTCAGTCGCTGCCTCAATATATGAATGGTCATTCATATATTAAGGGCCTGGCTACGGGCGGGGCCAGCCCACGGCCAGGAGGTAGATGGCCGATTCCCGGGCCGGGTTGACTCCCAGCAGGGAGTTAATCTCATCGTCGAAGAAGGCGGCCACGGGGCAGGAGCCGAGTCCCAGCGAAACTGCGGCCAGGGAGGCGTTCTGGGCCACGTGCCCGGCATCCAGGTAGATATAGCGGAAACCGCGGGCCCCGTACTTCCAGGTGGTCCTTTCAAAAACCGCGGTAAAAACCAGGACGAAGCTGGCCTCGGCCAGGAAATCCTGGTTAAGGGCGGCATCGGCCAGAAGCTCGCTGAAGTCACCTTCATATCGCTGGCGCAGCGACTGGTTGGCCGGCACAAAATGATACAGGCCCGGCGCCAGCCCTACCACCTCCCGGGCGAAGACATAAATATCCACTGGGTAGAGGGCCCCGGCCGAGGGAGCGGTCCTCAGCAAGAAATCTCCGGCCTTCAAGGTCACTCCGGCCGCGGCCCAGAGTACCTGGGACAGCGCTTCAAGAGAAACCGGCTTTTTCTGGTATTCGCGGACGCTTCTCCTGGTGTTCATGGCCCTGAACAGCGGCCAGCCGTTCTCGCGGTCAGGCGCCGGAAGCGGAATGACCCTATCCACCAGCTTTTCCTTGAGCCTTTCTCTTTTTTTCTGGCGTTCCAGGGCCCCCGGGGAGTAAGGTTCCCTCTGGTATTTAGTTTCCAGCTGGAATTGATGCCCGATACCCTCTCGCATGGTCCTGCTCCTTAAAGCAAGCTATTTATTATCAATTATATAACAAATTTCCCGTCGTCCTGGCATTTTCTTTCGAGACTTTTCCCTTATTTATTTTGTCGCCGGGTTCTGAGAAAATAAGAAAAGGAGAGGAAAATGACCCCTTTAACAATGAAGATGGGAAAGGTAAAGCGCATCGCCCTGGTGGCCCACGATAACAAGAAACCCGACCTCCTGGAATGGGCCAGGTTTAACCGCGGCCTCCTGGAAAAGCACGAGCTCTGGGCCACCGGCACCACCGGCTTGCTGCTGCAGAAAGAACTGGGCCTAGAAGTTAACGTCCTCCAGAGCGGGCCGCTCGGCGGCGACCAGCAGGTCGGGGCCAGGATTGCCGAAGGGTTGATCGATTTCCTGATTTTTTTCTGGGACCCGCTGGAAGCCCAGCCCCACGACCCCGACGTCAAGGCCCTGCTCCGGATTGCCGTGGTCTGGAACATTCCGGTGGCCTGCGACCGGGCCTCGGCTGATTTCATCATTTCCTCGCCGCTGATGAAGGAGGAATATGCCCGCCAGGTCCCCGATTACTCGGATTATCGCTCCCGGCGACTCAAGCTGGATTAATTACTTGAGCACGTTTCGCAGGTAAGTCCCGGTCAGCGAGCCCGCCGTGGCGGCCACCTCTTCCGGGGTGCCCCTGGCCACCACGCAGCCGCCGCACTCTCCCCCTTCCGGACCCAGGTCGATGATATAATCGGCGCACTTGATGAATTCCAGGTTGTGTTCAATAACCACCAGGCTGTGCCCCTGTTCCACCAGCTTCTGGAAACAGGCCAGGAGCACCTTGACATCATCCAGGTGCAGGCCGATGGTTGGCTCGTCGAACAGGTAAAGAATCTTTTTATTCTTCTCATGCACCAGGTGGAAGGCCAGCTTGATTCGTTGCAGCTCTCCGCCCGAGAGGGTGGTGGTCGGTTGACCCAGCCTCAGATACCCCAGGCCCACTTCGGCCAGGGGTTGCAGGCGGTGCACGATGTTCCGGTGGTCTCGGAAAAACTCCAGGGCCTCGTTGACGCTCATTTGCAATACTTCGTGGATGTTCTTGCCCCGGTACCTGATTTCCAGGATGTCGGGAGTGTAGCGGCGGCCGCCGCAGGTCTCGCAGGTCAGGATCACATCGCTCAGGAACTGCATCTCTACTTCCTGGAAGCCGGCTCCCTGGCAGTCGGGGCACTGGCCTCGGGCGGTGTTGAAGGAAAAATGCCCGGCGGTATAGCCCTGGGCCCGGGCCTCCCTGGTCTCGGCAAAGAGCTCCCTGATGCCGTCCAGGGCCTTGGTGTAGGTGGCCGGGATGGAACGGGGCGAAGTGCTCAGCGGCGACTGGTCGACCCTGACCACCTTGCTTATCTTTTCGGCTCCCCTGATCCGGTCGAAGCCGTTGCTGCTCTGGCCGGTTAATCCCTTGTATATCACTTCATCCAGAAGGGTGCTCTTGCCCGAGCCGGAAACCCCGGTCAGGCAGACAAAAACCCCTAACGGGATTTTAAGGTCGAGGTTCTTTAAGTTATGCTTGCGGGCGCCGTGAATTTCCAGGAATTCCCTGGGCCGGCGGCGCCGCTCCGGCTGCTGGATGGATATTTCCTGGCGCAGGTACCTGGCCGTGAGCGTTTGCCCTTCTTCCAGGAATTTCTTCATCTCCCCGGCATAGAGCACCTGTCCGCCGTATTCTCCGGCTCCCGGGCCCAGGTCAACCAGGAAGTCCGCTTCCCGGATGATTTCCGGGTCGTGCTCCACCACCAGCACGGTGTTGCCGATATCCTGAAGGCGCCTCAGAATGCGCACCAGCCGGCGGTTATCCCGGGGATGAAGCCCTATGGACGGCTCGTCCAGCACGAACAGCGTTCCCACCAGGGAAGCGCTCAGGGCCGCGGCCAGGTTAATCCGCTGGGCTTCGCCCCCGCTCAGGGTGAAGGTCATGCGGTCAAGGGTCAGGTAATCCAGGCCCACTTCCAGCAGGAACCTGAGGCGCCCCTTTATTTCCTGGATCAGCCGTTCGCCGATTTTCTGCTCGTACGGCGAAAGCTGCAGGTTTTCCAGGAAATCGCAGGCTTCCCTGACCGTCATGGCGTTGAAGTCGCCGATGGACTTTCCGGCGATTTTTATGGCCCGGGCTTTTTCGTTAAGCCTGGTGCGGTCGCAGGCCGGGCAGGGCGCGTATTTCCGGTAGCGGCTCAGCAGCACCCGGACCTGGACCTTGTATTTCTTGGATTCCAGCCACTCGAAGAAGCCCTTGACCCCGTAATAGCCATCACCGCCTTCCAGGACGAACTTCCGTTGTTCGGGCTTTAATTTATGAAAGGGGACATCGGTCGGTATGCCCCGCTGCCTGGCTTCCCGGATGAGTTCCCGCTGAAGCCCGCGGGAAGCTGGCTTGGTCCAGGGTTCGACCGCGCCCTCTTCTATTGATTTATTTTTATCCGGCACAATCTTATCTTCATCTAGCACGGCCAGGTCGCCGAAGCCGTGGCAGGCCGGGCAGGCTCCCTGGGGGCTGTTGAAGGACAGCAGGTTGGGATAAGGTTCCTCGTAGGTCAGGTTACAGGTCTTGCATTCCAGGTATTCGCTGAAGCTGAAGATCTGGCCTGTTTCCGAGTGTACCCTGGCCCGGCCTTCTCCTTTCTTCAGCCCGGTTTCTAAGGAATCGACCAGCCGTTCCCGGTCCTGCGGGTCGAGCTGGAAATAGTCCACCAGGACTTCCAGCTCCTTTTCCGGTTTTCGCCTTTTTTCGGCTTCTTCGACCGGAATGACCTTTCCCTTCTGGTAAAACCGCAGGAAGCCCTCCTTCTTCAATTCGGCCAGCTTTTTGCCCTCGGGCCAGGCGAAGGTTATGGCCAGCCGCGTTCCGGCCGGGAGAGTGCTCAGCGTTTCCACCATGCGGTCGATGGTATCTTTTCTTACCGGCTGGCCGCACTTCAGGCAGTGGATGGTTCCGATCCGGGCATAGAGCACCCGCAGGAAGTCGTAGATTTCGGTGACCGTGGCCACCGTGGAGCGGGGATTCTTGGCCGAGGCTTTCTGCTGGATGGCGATGGCCGGGGGAATGCCTTCGATCAGGTCGGCTTCCGGCTTGTCCATCCTTTCCAGGAACTGGCGGGCGTAGGAGGACAGTGATTCCAGGTAACGGCGCTGGCCCTCGGCGTACAGGGTGTCAAAGGCCAGCGAAGACTTACCGGAGCCGCTGACCCCGGTGATGATTATGAGTTTCCCCACGGGCAGCTCGAGGTCGATGTTTTTCAGGTTGTGGACCCGCACCCCGCGCAGAATTATTTTGTCTTCCATTGTTAAAAAATTATACTCTCTTAAAGGTCGGATGGTAAGAAGTAGCTCCAGTGCTAAGGGCAGAAGCCTGGCCAAATTTGGCGAGGCAGCCAGGGCAAAAGAAAATTCAAGAAGTCGTAAATAACTAGATGATCAATCTCGAGGAGCCAAGTTTTGTCGTCCCCTTGCGGGAAATATGTCTCCGGCTCTGCTATAATTGAAAACCTTATGAACATATTGATACTTGCCGGTATCGCCCTGGCCCTGGCCGTGGATGCTTTTGCCGTCACCGTGGGTCTGGCCTGCGCGCTTTCCGGGCTCAGCCGCCGGCAGGTCTTCCGCCTGGCCTTTCATTTCGGGCTTTTTCAGTTTTTGATGCCGGTAATCGGCTGGTTTATAGGGGAGAACCTGCTCAAGCTGATTTCCAATTACGACCACTGGGTGGCCTTTGGCCTGCTGCTCTTCGTGGGTTTAAGGATGGTCCGGCAATCCTTCCGGGATGATGATGAGAAATACCGGGCGGGCGACCCCACCCGTGGCTGGTCTCTCCTGGTGCTGGCCCTGGCCACCAGCCAGGACGCCCTGGCCGCCGGCTTTGGGCTGGTCGTCCTGGGCATTAACATCTGGGTTTCGGCCCTGGTCATCGGGCTGACCGCCTTCAGCCTGACCTGGGTGGCCAGCCGGGTTGGCCCCCTGATGGGCCGGGTTTTCGGGCGCCGGGCCGAGCTCGTGGGTGGCCTGGTCCTGGTGCTGATCGGGGTCAAGATTCTGCTCGACCATATGGGGAAAGGTTAGCGGGGGCCGGCTCTTTGACATTTGCAACCTTTTTTCTATAATAACTTCTGCTCAAAATGCGAAAGAAGAGCAGATTAAGGGCAATTTTAGGCTGCTAACAGACCAGGAGGCCGATTGATTTTTGGAGTGGGCGTAGACATCATCGAAGTAGCCAGGGTGGAAGATAAACTCAGCCGGACGCCAGGGCTGAAGGAAAAGCTCTACACCCCCGTTGAAATCGCCTACTGCGAAAGCAAGAAATTCCCCTTTCAGCACTATGCGGCCCGCTTTGCGGCTAAGGAAGCTTTCATGAAGGCCCTGGGCACGGGCTGGAGCCGCGGAGTAAAGTTTTCTGAGATTGAAGTCCGGAACCTGGACAGCGGTCAACCGGTGCTTGAAGTCTACGGGCGAGCCAGGGAGCTCTGCCAGGCAGAGGGAATCACCAGGTCCTACGTTTCCCTGTCGCATCTTCAGACCAAGGCGGTGGCCACGGTCGTTCTGGAAAAATAGATAAACTGTGGAGGGAATATGACACACTTCGGAAACTACGAGGACAGAGTTAAGAATTTCTCCTGGGCCATCAGCGAGCAGGAACTCGGTTACAAGCCCGGGCAGGTCATCAACATCGGCTGGTACTGCTCGGACCGCATCTGCCAGCAGGGAAAAGCCGACAAGGTAGCCCTCATCTGGGAGGGCTTTACCGGCGAGAAAAAGATTTTCACCTACAACGACATCCGGCTTTATTCCAACACCTTCGCCAAGTTTATTACCGACCTGGGAATAAAGGCCGGGGAGCGGGTCTGCCTGTTCATGGACCGGGTGCCGGAACTTTACATCGGCTTCCTGGGAATCCTCAAGACAGGCTGCATCGTTCAGCCGCTGTTTTCGGCCTTCGGCGAAGAATCGCTTTTCGTCCGCCTGGAGAATGCCGAGACCTCGGCCATCTTCACCCAGAAAAAGCACGTCTCCAAGGTCAGGAAAATCAGGGATAAACTGCCGCACCTGAAATATATCATCATCGTGGACTATGACGGCAAGACCCCTCTCCAGGAGAGAGAAGTGGCTTTCTCCATGGAGAAGTCCGAGAAGGTAGAACACTACGAAATCTATCCGACCTATGCCGAAACTCCCTCGGTGCTTCACTACACCTCGGGGACGACCGGCATGCCCAAGGGGGTCAAGCATGTCCATTACTCCCTCATTTCGCAGTACATAACTGCCAAGTGGGTCCTGGACCTTCACGACGACGACATCTACTGGTGCACGGCCGACCCCGGCTGGGTGACCGGAACCTCCTACGGCATCATCGGGCCCTTCAGCCTGGGTGTTACCCAGTGCGTTCTGGACAGCGGCTTTTCGGCCGAGGCCTGGTACCGGTTTATCGAGAAGAACCGGGTAACTGTCTGGTACTCGGCCCCCACGGCCATCAGGTCGCTGATGAAGGCCGGCGACGAAATCATCAAGAAATTTGACCTGTCGTCACTGCGGCACCTGGCCAGCGTGGGCGAGCCCCTCAACCCGGAAGCCGTCAACTGGTCCATCCGGGTCTTCGGCAAGCCCTTCCACGATACCTACTGGCAGACCGAAACCGGCTGCATCGTCATCACCAACTTCCCGGGGATGCCGGTTAAGCCCGGTTCCATGGGGCGTCCTTTCCCCGGCATCACCGCCACCATCCTCAATCCCGGCAACCACGAGCCATACCCGGAGCCCGGGCGCATCGGCCTGATCGGCCTGAAGCCGGGTTGGCCCTCGATGATGCGGACCTACTGGAACAACGAGGAAGCCTACAAGAACAAGTTCCGCAACGGCTGGTACCTGACCGGCGACCGGGCCAGGATGGACAAGGACGGTTACATCTGGTTTGTGGGTCGCGACGACGATGTCATCAACACCGGCGGCCACCTGGTCAGTCCCTTTGAAGTGGAATCGGCCCTGCTGGAACACCCGGCCGTGGCCGAGTCGGCGGTGGTCAGCAAGCCCGACCCCATCAACATGGAAGTGGTCAAGGCCTTCGTCACCGTGAAGCCCGGGTTCACCGCTTCCAAGGACCTGGAGCTCGACATCATGAACTTCATCCGCAAGAAACTCTCGCCGCTGGCCATGCCCCAGGAAATAGAGTTCGTCGACTCCCTGCCCAAGACCAGGAGCGGCAAGATCATGCGCCGGATTCTGCACGCTAAGGAATGGGGCGAGGAGATCGGCGACACCTCCACCCTGGAAAACGAATGAGGACTTGAAAAATTTATTAGAATAAAATAGAAAAAGGAGTAAGCTATGGACGACTTAAAGGAAATCATCAAGAATTACGTCATCAACGAGTACCTGGAGCCGGACAGCGACCCCATCGACTACGATACCCCGCTCATTTCAGGCGGCATCGTGGATTCATTCTCCATGGTCTCGCTGAAGAGGTTCCTGGAGAACAGGTACAACATCCAGATTCCCGACGACCAGGCCACGCCCGAGGCCTTTGACTCGGTCAACAAGATTGCCGACCTGGTCAGGCGGTTCGTAAAGGCTTGAGTTGCCGTCGGACTTAAGATAACCGGCGGGTATTCATAGAGCCAAAGGAGGAAACCATGGCTTTTCCAGATAGCGTGCGGGAATTATACCAGGCCCAGCTCAAGGCCCTGCAGGAGGGCGGGCTGTTCAAGGAAGAAAGGTTCATTCATTCGCCGCAATCGGCCGACATCGAGGTGGAATTTCCGGCCGGTTCTTCGCTGAAGAAGGTCATCAACATGTGCGCCAACAATTACCTCGGCCTGTCCAGCCATCCCGAGGTGATCAAGGCCGCCCACGAGGGGCTGGAAACCCGGGGCTTCGGAATGTCCTCGGTGCGCTTTATCTGCGGCACCCAGGACATCCACAAGGAGCTGGAAAGGAAGATGACCGAGTTCCTGGGTACGGAAGACACCATCCTCTTCCCGTCCTGCATGGATGCCAACGCCGGGGTGTTCGAGGCCATCCTGACCAAGGATGATGTCATCATCTCCGACCGCCTGGTTCATGCCTCGCTGATCGACGGCATCAGGCTGTGCAGCGCCATGCACGATACTTTCAAGCATTCCGACATGACCCACCTCGAGGAAAAGCTCAAGATGTACCAGGACAAGAGGCTGCGGCTGGTGGTGACCGACGGCGTTTTCTCTATGGACGGTGATACGGCCAAGCTGGACCAGATGGTCGAGCTCTGCGAAAAGTACAACGCCATGCTCCTGGTTGACGATTCCCACGCCTCCGGTTTCATCGGGAAAACGGGGCGGGGGACCCACGAGAAGTACGGGGTCATGGGCAAGATTGACATCATCACCACCACCTTCGGTAAGGCCCTCGGCGGGGCCACGGGCGGCTGCGTGTCCGGAAGGCGGGAAATCGTGGAGATGTGCCGGCAGCGGGCCCGGCCGTACCTGTTCTCCAACACCATCGCCCCGGTCATAATCGTGGGCATCCTCAAGGTGCTGGAGATTCTCTCGGCCACCACCGAGCGCCGCGACAAGCTGGAGAAGAACACCGAGTACTGGAGAAAGGGCCTGAAGGAAGCCGGCTTCATCCTGAAGGAAGGCGATACCCCGATTGTCCCGGTCATGCTGTTCAACGCCAGGCTGGCCCAGGAATTCTCCAAGGCTCTCTACGAGGAAGGCATTTATGCCATCGGCTTCTTCTTCCCGGTTGTTCCCCAGGGCCAGGCCAGGATCAGAACCCAGATTTCCGCAGCCCACGAGATCCACCACCTGGACAGGGCCCTGGAGGCCTTCATCAAGGTCGGGAAGAAGTTCGACATCCTCCACAAGACCAAGCAGGAAATCATAGAAAAATACGGGATGTAAGTATTCCGGATAGCATTACTGTTGAATTGACAGTTGAAAATATCCTGCGATGAGCAGGGCGCTAAGGGCGGGTGATCACTTTTTAATTATATAAGATGATAAGGCAATTTCTTTGCCTTCGGGGTGTTTTCTTAGCGAGAATAAGTCTGTATTTAATTATTGTTTCCGTATCTCTGCTGATATCTTATGGGGGATTCTTAGGGTACTCAATTCTACCGGCAGATGTGGTTTTTTCTTGGGCAAGCGTGGCTACCAAGTTGTTACTCTTAACAGGGATGGCATTCTCTCAGCTGATAAAAGGGAATATATATTCAAAAATATCCTGGACCTTTTTTGTTGCTTCTCTTGCGGTTTTAGGCTTGATTTATTATGCCATTGTTATCAATATTAATACGAAACAGGCCAGGCGGGGGAAGGCCAAATTTCCGGTGAATGTTTTTTTGATTCACTTTGCGGGTGTGGGTCTCAGCCTATTAGCTCCCATGGGAATTGATAATTTTTCTGCCGCGATCGCTATTATCGGCGCAGTTGTTGTCTCCGTGTATCTTTTTCTCGATTTTTTGCTCGCGAAAAAAGAAGCACAAAAGAACCTTAACGTCTTAGCGGAGGATTTAAATAACTGGTTAAAGTAGCATTTGGCGAGGTCAAAGTTGAAAGCCCTGGGCGATGTGGTGCATTCCGCGGATTATGATTTATTCGGGGGATGATAATGAAAGATAAATTATCAAGTTATTGGTTAAGTCGGCTTTTATGCTTCTTGGTTTATTTTTCTCTGGGCTATTTTTTATCACTCGCTTTCATGATGGATTCGTCTGGTTCAGCTGTCCCCATGAGTATTTTCTTTTCCTGGGGTAGTTTCCTTTTCTTTCTAACGCCCTATCTGGGGAGAATCATAAATATAGATTTTTTATTTATCTATTCGATCGTCTATATTCTTTTCGTTGGGGCGTTAATGCTAATTTATCTAATTAGCCTGGTGGTATTAATTCCAGGCTGGCAAAGAAGAATAAACGCTTTCCTGTTTTTACTCTTGTTTATCATTTTTTAGGGGTAGTCGTTGCGTATTTTTTCAGGTTCAAGTATGAGGAAAGCGGAAACATTTATATTGCTTATCCTGTATTAACCGCAATGGTGATTCTATACATTTATTTAGACTGGCGCCTGGCCAGGAGATTAATTCGTCTAAAAAACGAGTTGCAGTGATGGCCTCTTGATATTTTAATCAATGTTAGAGTAGCTTAAAATTAATGTTACCAGGTTGCCTTATGATGAAGATGGGCAATTGCTTGCTTGGCATGATGGATATGGGAATTGCCTGCGTGAGTATGTCTACATAGGGGCGAAGATGGTGGCTGAGTACCAGCCGGCTTCGGGCAAGTATTACTACTACACCACCGACCAGGTTAACTCCACCCGGGTGGTTCTGGATATAACAACTAAATATGCTTGCTGGCGCTTTTTATCGCCGTCAGTGGCCCTGAAAGATGTACAGGAAGGGCCGGCAATTTTAAGCCAGAATAAATAGGCCAGAACAATATAATCGTGCTTGACAAATTGCATAAATAAGCATAGTATGTCGATAAATAGTCGACATACTATGCAGAAACATGAACGCGCTTGAGCTGCGAAGCCGAATTCAGACTGAAATATTTGACTACCAGACTCTAACCAGTACGCTCGGCAGCCTGTCATCTCCCAGGGATAAGATTACAGAACTGCTGAGGAGCGGGATAATTATAAGGGTTAAGAAGGGGCTTTACGTATTTGGCGAAAAGTATCGTAAGCATGCCTATTCCAGGGAACTGCTGGCCAACCTTATATATGGCCCATCCTATCTCTCTCTTGATTATGCCCTGGCCTATTACGGCCTCATACCGGAAAAGGTTGAAGTCCTGACCTCGGTTACCCCCAATCGGTCTCGCCGATTTGCCACGCCGGTTGGTCTTTTCACTTACAGACAGATACCGCATGGTGCTTACATAAATGGCCTGACCAGGGTTGAGGCCGATAATAACCAGGCCTATCTAATTGCCATTCCCGAGAAGGCCCTGGCTGATAAGGTCGCTTCCCTGCGCGGGCTCGCCTTCAATTCAACCAGGGAAGTCGCTCGTTTTCTCGAGGAAGATTTGAGAATAGATCTGGAGGCGCTGCGTTCTTTCTCAGTGGCCAAACTTGAAGAATTTGCCGCCGGGTATCGTTCCCGCAAGCTTAGGTACCTGGCTGCCATGGTAAAAAAACTGGCCGCGAACCGGGAGAAATAAAATGAATGAAGCCGTCAGGCAAATGCTGGGGGAATATGAAATTAAATCCCCGGGCGATTCGCTCTGGGCCTTGCGCGAAATAATTCAACAGGTGGCCCTTCTCGGGCTGTGGAGAAGCAAGTTTTTTGAAAGGGCCGCGTTTTATGGGGGATCGGCCCTGAGGATAATTTATGGGATCGACCGGTTTTCCGAGGACCTGGATTTCTCCCTCCTCGAGGCGGACCCGGCTTTCTGCCTGGCCGATTATGGCCAGGCCCTGAAGCGGGAGCTGCTTTCCTTTGGGTTTTCTGTTGAAGTTGAAAGCAAAACAAAAAAGGAGAAAACAACCGTTCAGTCGGCCTTTCTTAAAACCGATACCCGTGAGCAGATGATCTCTGTGGGAATTAAGCCTGAACTTGTTAAGCAGATCCCGCCTAACCAGGTGCTAAAAATTAAGCTCGAGGTCGACGTGACCCCGCCGCCCGGATTCTCAACTGAGATGCGTTATCTTCTAAAACCGATTCCGTTTTCCGTAAGGACCTTTACCCTGCCGGACATGTTCGCGGGCAAGATGCACGCGGTTCTCTGCCGTCAATGGAAAAGCCGGCTCAAGGGCCGGGACTGGTATGACCTGGTCTGGTTTACCGCTCATCACCCAGAGTTGAGATTATCGCATTTAGAGCAGAGGATGCGCCAGACCGGTCACTGGAAGGGATCAAGTCCCCTGGACGAGAGCACTTTTCGAGAATTGCTGATTGGCAGGGTAAAATCGGTGGATGTGGAGCAAATAAAGAGGGAGGTGGAGCCCTTCGTCAGCAATCCGGCTGCCTTGGAAGTCTGGTCACGAGAATTTTTTCTGGATATCGTAAGGCGTATTAAGGTTATCTGACGGCCTTCGACAATGACATCGTCTTCAGCAGGGAAGGGCCCGGGTCTTTGATTGGCTATCAGGACTACCTGCGCGGGGAAATAACAGGGAATGGCCACACTTCAGAAAAAGTAATAGGCGGCCAGGAGCAGGCGCAGGTTGGTCACGGTTCGCTCGGGACTGACCCGTCCCCGCACGTCGCGCGGGCCATAAGCGGCCGAGGTCAGCTCGATTTCCTGGGCCAGGCGCACCTTCCCGGCATTAAAGATAACTCGCGGGGCGAGGCGGAAGAGATGATCTATGGTATCGCCGCGGCTGTAAATTGAGCCGACGATGTCCTGGCGCGCGCCGTAGTTCTTGCTGTAGCCGCCGAAAATCCCAGCCTGCCACTTACTCCCATTGGTCTGAAGCTCTATCCAGGCCGAGCCGGTGTTAACCGGAGTGTACTGCCATCTGAGTGTCGGCGGGTCTCCGATTTCCGTGACGGCATAGCCCCCGAGCATGGTCAGGTGATGGAGATTTCCGCCGTAGACGGCCTGGGCCTTGATGGTCAGCGGCCGGGTCTTATATCGCCCGAAAACGTAAGCCGCGCTTGAGGTCACCGATTCGCCGGATTCATAGCCGGTTGAAGTGGCCAGGCGCGGAACAAGCCGGAGCGAGTTTACACCGGCTCCCACCAGGAAATCCCTGCCGGCGCAGGCGGCCTTGAAGTCCAGTTCGGGAAAAGCGGCGTTTCGAAAATAGACAGTGCTCACTCCGTCCGGGCCGGTTGAGGCAAAGTCTCGCTGGGAAAGCGCGGTTAAAGATAACGAAAGCTTCTTTTCCGTCCAGGTGAAGCGAACCTGTGGGGCCCGCGAGAAAGGTTCGAAGGGAGCGCCGGTGTTGAAGGACACGACTTCGGGAAAACTCTCGGTTATAAACATCGGGTGCCAGAACTGCCCCACTATCAGCTCGGCTTTTTCCCAGTTCAGCTTCAGGTAGGCATGCCTCAGCCTGAAGCCGTTGATGTCCGCCTCAGAATGGCCGAAGAATTCTCCCTCGATATACCCGGTGGGCCTGGCGCCGAGGGCCTTTGGTCCGGTTATCTTCAGGGCCAGCCTGGTCTGGATGGACAGGATGTGAAAGGTGTCCTGGGCATTAAGGTCGTTTCCCTCGGGATCCAGCGCCCGGTCCTTGGGGTAAAGGAGAAAATGCCCTTCCCTGATGCTCGTGGTCTGGCGGGTATCATACAGGACATCGGTCTTGATGAAACCGCTGAGGCTCAGGGTAATCTTATCATCATCTCTGCCCTGGGCCCGCAGGCCTGAAGCGTCCAGCATGAAAAAAAAGAGGCATAGAATTACCGCGACTTTCGGACTAATTGATTTATTCGAATTTGTCTTACCCATAATGCTTGTATTTATAGCAAATTGCCGTGGCGCAGTCCATGCTCTGCGGCCGGGAGAGTCGCGCTTCCTAAAGGGCTTTCTGGATTTCCACCAGGGTGGATTGCGGGTCCTGGCGGATTTCGAAATCGCGCTTCTTGAAAACGGCAATCATCCGGGGATTATCGGTCGTGGTGTAGGCGATAATCTTTTTGACCCCCCAGGCCCGGGCGATTTCGGTGCAGTAATCGGTGAGGATTCCGCCCAGTCCCCGGTTCTGCCAGTCGTCCTGGACCAGGACCGCGTACTCGGCCACCGTCCGGGTCGGGTCGGCGGTCAGGCGGCCGACACCCAGGATGCGGCGTTTCTGGCCATCCTGGAGCTCGGCCACGATGGCCATCTCCCGGTCGTAATCGATGTAGCAATAGCGGGAAGCCACCTCGTGCGACTGCCAGAAGAAGAAGTAGCGGAAGCGCGAGTAGATGGTTTCCCTGGAACAGCTCCCGAGAAGCTCAAACCAGAGCGGTTCGTCTTCGGGGCGGATTGGCCGGAGAGTGATTTCGGTGCCGTCGCGCATCCTGGCCTTCCTGATGAACTCCTCCGGGTAGGGCCGGAGCACCAGGTGCTGGTAGGGCTGAACCAGTTCCGGCGCCACGGTCCGGTCGGCGATTATCCGGGCATCCAGGGCCACCACCTCTTCCGGGCTGACCAGGAGCGGGTTGATGTCGATTTCCTTGATTTCCGGGTAATCGGCCACCAGGTAAGAAAACCTGATGATGATTTCAATCAGCCGGTCGATGTTGGCCGGAGGCCTCCCGCGGTAACCCCTGAGCAGCGGCCAGCTCTTGAGCTGCTCCAGGGCCCTCCGGGCCAGGCGCTCGTTGAGCGGCGGAAAGCAGATGGACCGGTCCTTGAGGACTTCGGCCGCCGTTCCGCCCAGCCCGACCATGATCACCGCGCCGAAGGTCGGGTCCTTCTTGCTGCCGATGATCATTTCCAGGGCATCCCGGGCCTTGACCATCTTCTGGACGACCACGCCTTCAATCCGGGCCTCCGGCATCCTTTCTCTGACCGTGTGCATCATCCGGTCGTAGGCGGCTTCCACCATGTGGTCGTCTTCGAGGTCCAGGACCACACCGCCGACATCGGTCTTGTGGGTGATGTCTGGAGAGTGGATTTTGAGAACCACGGGGTAGCCGATTTCCCGGCTGAGTTTGACCGCCTCTTCACTGGTCCTGGCCAGGCGGGGCAGGGTGGTGGGAATGCCGTAGGCATCGATGATTTTCTTGGAAGTTTCTTCGCTCAGGACTTCAGGCCCCTCGGTCAGCCAGGGAAGCACCTTCTCGCGGATTTTCTCCCTTTCCACCGGAAATTCCACCGAAATCTCCCGCGGCGTTTCGTAGAGGTTTTCCAGGTTTCGGGCATAGTTAACCAGGATCATGAAGGCCCGGACCGCCTGTTCCGGCGTGCCGTAGGTGGGAATTCCGGCCTCGTTGAGAAGGCGGTTGCCCTCGCGCATGCTGGGCCCGCCCAGGAAGGCGGCCAGGACGGGTTTTTTAGCTTCGGCGGCTATGGGTATGAGTTCCTTGGCGATTCCGGGCGGGTTGGTCATGGCCTGGGGAGTTATGATCAGCAGAACCGCATCCACGCCCTCGTCCTGGAGCACGGCATTGACAGCCTTGGCCACGGTCTTGCTCTTGGCGTCTCCCAGGACATCGACCGGGTTGCGGTGCGACCAGGCCGGGGGCAGGTTCTGGTCAAGGAATTCAACGGTCTGCAGGCTGAGCTCGGCCAGCCGGCCGCCGGCCTCGATCAGGGCGTCGGAGGCCATGACCCCGGGACCACCGGCGTTGGTGACGATGGCCAGCCGCGGGCCCTTGGGTATCTTGTGGCGACCGATCAGCTCGGCCACGTCGAACATCTCGCCGATTTCAAACACCCTGGCCATCCCGGCCCGCTGGAAGGCAGCCTCGTAGATGGCGTCTTCGGCGGCCATGGCCCCGGTGTGGGAAGAGGCGGCCTCGGCCGATTCCGGGAAACGGCCGGCCTTGTAGGCGATGATGGGCTTGGTCCGGGCGTAGGCCCGGGCCGCCGACATGAAGCGCCTGGGGTTGGAGATGGATTCTATGTACATCAGGATGGACCTGGTGTTTTCGTCCTCGCCGAAGTAATCGATGAGGTCGCCGAAGTCTATATCCAGGGCATTGCCGATGGACACAAAATAGGAAAAGCCGATTTTTTCTTCCAGCGACCAGTCAAGAATGGAGGTGCACAGGGCTCCCGACTGGGAAATAAAAGCAATGTGCCCGTTGAGCGGCATGTCAGCAGCAAAGCTGGCGTTGAGGTTGAGACCGGGCGAGATGACACCCAGGCAGTTGGGCCCCAGGATGCGCATTCCTGGGTATTTTTTCTTCTCGGCCAGGATCTGCTCTTCCAGGGCCCGGCCTTCTGGCCCGGTTTCACGGAAGCCGGCCGAGATGATGATTATGCCCGTGATTCCGGCCTGGCCGCATTCGGCCACGATTCTGGGCACCTGGGGAGCAGGAGTGCAGATGACTGCCAGGTCGGGGGTGCGGGGCAGGCTGGCCACGCCGGTAAAACAGGGAATGCCCATGACCGCTTCCACCGTGGGGTTCACCGGGTAGACCACGCCGCGGTAGCCTCCGGTAATCAGGTTGGACAGGATCTTGCCGCCGACGCTCTTGGGGTTGGGGGTGACCCCGACCAGGGCGATTCGCTGCGGCTTGAATATCTTATCCAGGGTTTCCAGTTCTTCCATCTCGGGACTCCGGAATCATTCGCTCAGCTAAAAGATTAAAAGTTCCCTCGCAGGCTGCTTCGGGGCAGAAAACCGTAAAGGGCAATCACAATTTTAATTTAAATCCGGTGGAAATTGTAGTGCCCGGCGAACCGTAGCCATAAACGAGCTCGTAGCGGGTATTAAAAAGGTTCTGGACGTGGAGGAAAAGGGTCAGGGGTTCTTTGAGGTCATAGCTTAAAAGCAGGTTGGCGATGGTGGCCGCTTTGAGCTTTACAGTCTGCGGCGGATAGGAAGAATAGTCCACGTCCAGCCGGGAACCGATATAGTTCAGCTCGGCCGCCAGGCTTATTGATTTATGGGATAGGTTAAAGCTAACATTGAAGCTGTCCTCCGGCCGGCGAAGGAGCGGGCTGCCAGTGTCCAGGTCCCGGGAGCTGAGATGAGTCCAGCCGGCGCTGATGTTTCCATTCTTAAATAACCTGGCTTCCAGTGAGGCTTCCAGACCGCGGCTTATAGCCCGGCCGACATTCTGGTAGCCAGAGCCAAAGTAGAATTGGATCAGGTTGCGGTAACGGGTTTCAAAATAGGTGAGAGAGAGGGCCAGGCTGTTGCCGAATTCCTTCTCAATCCCGGCATCCCAGCCCAGGTTTCTTTCCGGTTGAAGGTCAGGGTTGCCGACCGGTCCATAATAATCCGCCGGGGCGAAGAGCTGGTAGAGAGAAGGGGCCTTGAAGCCGCTGCCCACGGTGCTTTTCAGCCTGGCCCCGATTTCAGGCAGGTCCAGGCAGGCTGCCGCCCTGAAGGTCAGGGCGCGGCCAAAACGCCGGTGATGGTCAGAGCGAAGGCCCGCGGTCAGAGACAGCCTCTTCCAGGGTTTCCACTGGTCCTGGAGATAGAGGCCAAGCAGGGAGGCGGTTTTCTGCGGGAAGCTACTTTCGTAGTTTCCCCAGGGGCTGAAATAGAGATAAGAGGAGCTGCCCTGTTCCTGGCGGAAATCGACCCCGAAAACGAGGGTATGGTTCGGAGCCAGGAAGAAATTGTTCTGCCAGTCAATCTTGAAGAGCCGGCTCCGGTAAAGGGCTGAATCTCCTTCGTCCGGGTGGGCCGTATCGGCCGGGTTGTCATTTTCCCGGCGCCCGGCTTCCAGGCCGAAGACCAGTTTTTGCTGCCAGCGATGGCCGAGAAAAAAACCGTCGAGCTCCAGGCGGTTAAAGAGGAAGCGGGATTTCTGGAGAGAGTTGGGGTCATCTCCGTAAGGTCCGCCGAAGGTGTCGAGTTCGGCCCGGCCGAGCAGGCCGCGGGTCTGCCAGTTGAGGCGAAAGTCCGGAGAGAAGCGGTAGCTTATCTTAAGGGCCAGGCTCTGCTGGCTGTAGCCATCGGCCTCGCTGTTCCCCGGATAGCGGCTCCCGGCCTGGGAAATGCCGGCCGTGGTGAAGGTGTTGAATTCAGCCTGAAGAAAGAAGTTTGGCCAGACCCGGGCCAGCCTGAAATTTCCCTGCCCGGTCCGGAAAGTTCCGAAAAGGCCGGAAAGGCTGGCTTCGTTCTTTTCGGGGTCGGCCGTGACCATGTTCACCACACCGGCCAGGGCGTCAGAGCCGTAAAGAGTGCTCTGCGGTCCGCGCAGGACTTCCACCCGTTCGATAAGAGCCAGGTTAAACAGGTTGAAGTTGAAAGAGCGGGAAGGGGAGACCGGGTCGTTAAGTTCCAGTCCGTCAATCATGAAGACCGCATGTTCCGAGTTGGCGCCGCGGATAAAAAGTGAACCAGACCCACCGGCCAGGCCGGTCTGGATGAAAAAGATGCCCGGGAGGCCCGCAAAAACGCTCTCCGGCCTGACGGTGGCACCCGGTGGCAGCTTTTCAGCTTGGACCAGGCTGATGGCCGAGGCGGTTTCTTTGACCGGGGTTTCCAGGCGGGTGGCCGTGACCACTATCTCGTGCTGGATTTTTGGCGGCTGGGTTTCGTCATCAGCCAGCGCCGCTGCTGAAAGGTTGCTGAGAAGACAGAGAAAAAGAGAAAGCAGGATGGGTAACCGGGCAGAAAGGTTTCGTTTCATTCATCTTCCTTTCCCCCCGCTTGATAAAATTTCTGAGCCGCTCCTCTTTTCTTCCGCCCGAAGAAAAGAGAGGCTGCCGGGTTGAGGGCAGGTATCCTGACTCCCGGGTCCTCCTCCTCCCTGGCCTTCCCACTCCGGAGAGCAGTGGCTGCATCAGGGATTCGTCGCCAGTTACAGTAGCGGGGGCTGTGTCCGCCTCTCACGGACTTCCCTGCTTCTTAAACCCTAATCCATAATTTATCAAATTCCGTATCTGTGTCAATTATTGAAGTAGAATTTTGGCCGACAAGGTCAGTTTAATTTTTATGAATCCCGGTTGGCCTTCTTGAAAGAATCTCATGGTAATTCTTTATCTTGATCCTTTTTATCACCGGCCAACCTTCCCGGTCTTCCGAGATGAAATACAAGAATCCATTATTTATCAATTTCGGTTTGGCCTGGCACTTAGCGGATAGTAAATAGTTGCCTTCTTCACTATAAATGTCTGCTATGTAGATTTTTTGTTTGCGCCTTTTCCGAGATGTGGTTATCACATATAACCTATTCGATTCATCCAAAATCAATGCACTGAAAAGAGGCGCTGGGTTTCTACGATGGACATCATTTCTTGTCCTTTGACTTGAAATATCCGGGGTTGTCTCCCTCGAAAAAGGAGGCCCCTCAATTGTTCTGACCAGGTTTCCAGAATAATCGTAAAACCTGATAAAGTACTGCGAGTTGTGAGCTAACCACACTCCATTTCCGGCAGGGCATATGATAAAAGCCGGGAGGTTCTCGGGGTTAATAATCCCACCCGCCACTCCCCCTTCTTTACTGAACCTCAAAGTCCAGAGGCCGTGATCCTTAGGTTCCTGAAGAAAATATTTTATTCTTCCCTTTGCATCTAATCCGGTGATTTGACCAATCTTGCCTGATTCAGTGCTTGATAAGGTTACACCTATTATTTCATCATCATTGCTGGCGGCAAAATTGCCCGCGAGAAATGTGTCCAGTGGGAATTGTCTCAAGAACTCTCCTTTTCTTGAGTATATTATTATTTTCCTTCCCTGGTCGTTGATGAATATCTTTTCTTCATTAACCCCCATGCCAATTATCCCTGTAAACTCGCCCGGCCCTTGGCCGGTTGATCCAATTTCTCCGCATAAATTTCCACTGGCGTCCCATTCGGTAATTTTATCCTGTTCCAGCACATAATATTTTCCCCATCGGCTTAGATAAAATTCCTGGATGAGTTTGGCTCCCGATTTTCTCGTGTTTATAAAGATCTCCTCCTCGCCTTCCTTTATAAATTCTAGTTCTTCAAACTGCGTAGATTGGTGCAATTTAAAAAATCCAATACCTATGAGCATGGCAACGAAAATGATCGCAATAAGTACCGCTCCCCTCTGCCGCATCTCAAATTCTATTCTGAGTTAGTTAATGTCAAGATAAAGTGTCTTACACCATCGGAGGCACGGCCTCACAATATGAGCCCCACCAGGCTCCGCCGCACTCACAGAAAATACCTCTTATGGGCCCTCCCGAATAATACCTGTAATAACCACAGACCTCATGTCCGCCGCAATTTCCAAAAGTTTCGCAGAAAAGCAAGGTCCCGTCCCCGCATAAGAAATTAATGCCGCAGCTAAGAGCGGGCCGACTGACTGTGAAGAAAAAGCCAGCAATGAGTGAGCTGACGATGAGAATTGGTATCGCCAGCCGCTTAAATTTTGGCATGTTAACCCTCCTTAATGAAATTATAAGTTCATAAATCAGCCTCGAAGATTATGGGCTGCCGGTTTTCCGGCCTTGTCGCCAGGCCAAACATCCTTCCGGCCGGCAAAATGACAAAGCAATCTATATAAGAGGTTATATCTTGGTCATTCAGAGTTATCTTGAGCGTTCCGAGGAACTCGGCCTGCGGGCCGAACAGTAGAAATTTCTCATACCCAAGGTAGTAGATGGACCCCTTATAAACTCCAATCCCTCTGTTCATTCTGACCAGCCGGATCTGGTTTGGTTTATTCTGTTTTTCCGGCGTGTCAGCCATGATCTCTCTTTCTCGTTCCAGGGCGCGGTTAATCTCAGGAATATCTGATAGGCGCAGGTCCCTTTTGAATAGCTCCTTTCCAGTATGCCGGTCAAAGGCGAATAGTATCGGCAGGCAGGCATAAGCACCGTAGATGATCTGCCCATCAGCAAACAGCTCAACCAGGTTAAAGTGAAGGTGAGCTATGTGGGAGGAACATTTTATGGCTTTACCAAAAGTGCGGATTTGGTTGAAATTGAAATCAAATATGGAGAAAATGGGTTCCTCATTCATCTCGGCGATAGACCGGGTAACCTTTCTCGCCGGCGCAATCAATTCATTTTCCTGGCCGATGATGAGTGAGGGAAGGAAATAGGTTTCTTTCCTGGATATCACCCTTATCTTTGGGGCAAACCGATCGAATATTTTTATCTCTCCACCGGAGTTGTTTATGACGGCCAACATCTTATCGTTTGCGGTGACCGCCACGGGATAGTACAAATCTATCTCTCTCTGACCTATACCCCCAATTACTCTTCTTAGCCTCCCCTCCCTATCAATTTCCAGGATCCTGTGCCTGTTAGAATCAATCAGGTATGCGGTTAAATCTTCGGTCATGTGGAATAGCTTGGTCTGAAAAAAAGTCCGGGAAATTTCGAAGTCTGTACCCAGGGTCTGTAGATCCAAAAATATCCGGGCCGCGATGACCATTTCTGGTAAGTTGCGGCCCCCCGGCACAGGGTTTTCCTGGTGGCAGGAAGTGGAAAGACAGAAAAATAACATGATGAATGGATAGGGTATATAAAAGCTTGGTCTTCTACGTTTTATCATTTCAGCTTCGTTTTTAATTTACTAATTCTCTGGTTTATTTCTTTAATTATCCTTTCTTCTGAGAATCCCGGATATTCAGACCAGATAACCACCCTGTTATCATCGATAAGAACAGACCAGGGATCACACTTTAATCTTTCCTCTGTTATAAAAATGTTCTCTTCTGGCATGAAGTTTTGAATCAAATATGTAGGGAAATTCCACCCCCGGGAGGTTCTAATTGTCTTGACGTCATTCACAGAAAAAGGCTCCATGAAAAAAACACTGAGGAAGGGGCCATCACCCGCATTCGTGGAAATTTTCCGGAGCGTCTCAAGCCGGCTCACATGTTTGCAGGAAAGGCAGGAAGAATATGAAGAAAAAAATGTGAGAATGTTTAATTTTTTTAACTCTTCAGATAGGGTCCTTCTTTGCCCATCTATTCCATAAATCATAAAGTCGGGAATAATATCCCGTTCAATAAAAGGCGGTGACCAGACCGGGGGCTCCGCTCGCATTTCAACCATGTTCAGGTGTCTTTCTATTAGTTGTCTCAACAGCTCAGGCGGGAGAAGCTCGCTTTCCTTTAAAAGTATTTCTTGGTCAGGACTGACAAGCATGGTGGCGCCACAGCACCCATTCAGGTTATGCTTTTCGATAAATTTGATTCCTCCGTCCTGTATTACGGGAAAAGATACCCGGCATAGCTGCTTGGCTTCTTCGGTGTCTTGGTAATTTCCGGTTGAAATTCCGAATACGGATAAGTTGAACATCTTAAATCTTTTCCATAGAGCCTGGGCATACATAATCGAGAATCTGTGAGAGAGGTTTTTGGGATCAAAAACTAAGAATAGTTCATGCTGGCGATGTGACCTATCACTAACCACCTGTTGGGGGTTGATGACTCCAGGAACCAGGCTGCGGAGGCAAGAAAAGGACAGGGTTAGAAAAATCAGGGTTTTCCCAACCCCATGCATTTTTTTCCTTTTTCAAAACAATTTTAGCAAAAAAAATATGTCAAGTCCCTCGTTCTTTCCGGTAAAGACATAGTATCCAGTCTAATGGGCCTGTTTGGAAGCGGCGCGGTGGTTAGGGCTAAAGGCCCTCAGGGCAGAAGAAAAGAGGAAACGCCGCCAGAGAAAAGAATCCATCGTTAGAACGTGTAACGAGATTATTATGAAAGAAAACAGATGACCTTTTTTGGGCATGCCTGTCATAGTGACATGAGGTTATGAACCAGAGTTTCGCGCTCTCTGGTCATTTAGGTAATGAAAATACAGCCCTGCTCGGTTGGAAGCAGGGCCTGGGTGAAGGGCAAGGAAAGGAGGGGATTAAGAGAAGGAGGCGTTGAGGTTTAACTCCTGATTAAACCTTAATATTCCTCGTATTCTCATCTTTGCTCAATTGGATAAACAAACGGGGAGCCGTTTTGGTTGCAGGGAAATGAAGGATATTTTGAAGGGGAAGGCTATAAAAATTAAAGAATCATATAAGGAAAAATAAGGAAAAAAGGGATTGAAAGGAAGCGAGGGTTAAAAAAATTTAAGAGAATGAAATAAAAAGCCGCTTTTTCTAATAATTATCTTTTTCCCCTTGCTAACAACAATATAATTATACCATAAATAAAAAAATTTTGCAAGAAAAATTTCACAGTTTTTAAAATTTTCCTGAAAGTTTCTGACGGATGCTGCTATATGGGGAAAAAACAGGTCCTTGATGCAAATTTTTGGGGTCAAGGCTTTAATTTTGAGCCCTTCCGGGGTTAAAATAACGATGTCTGACGGAATAATTGCCTTTTTGTGCCTGAAAACCCCGGCCAGAGGCCCGTTTTGGAGGAGAAAGCCTCATGAACAAGGAAAAATTCAGGAAATATGGCCATGAACTGGTGGACTGGGTGGCCGATTACCTGGAAAATGCGGAAAAGTACCCGGTCAAATCCACCGTCCAGCCCGGAGAAATAAAAGCCCAGTTACCGCCTTCGCCCCCATCCCACCCGGAGGAAATGGACAGGATCTTGGAAGATTTTAACAGGATTATCCTGCCCGGGATCACCCACTGGCAGCATCCGGGCTGGTTTGCCTACTTTCCATCAAATAACAGCCCGGCCTCCATCCTGGGAGAGCTGCTGGCGGCCGGACTGGGTACCCAGGGCATGGTCTGGCAGACCTCCCCGGCGGCCACCGAGCTGGAGGAGGTGGTCATGGACTGGTTGCGGCAGATGATCGGACTGCCCGAGGGCTATGCCGGGGTCATCCAGGATACGGCTTCCACCGCCACCCTGTGCGCCCTGCTCACGGCCCGGGAAAAAATCACCGGTTTCAGGGTGAATGATGAAGGCTTCATCGAAACCCTTCGCGTTTATGCCTCCCGGGAAGCCCATTCCAGCGTGGACAAGGGGGTAAAGATTGCTGGCTATGGTAAAAAGAATCTGGTGCACATACCGGTTGATGACGAGTTTGCCATGATTCCGGGCGAGCTGGAACGGGCCATTGAAAACGACCTCAAGGCCGGGCTCAAGCCGGCCTGCGTGGTGGCCACAGTCGGCACCACTTCTTCCGGGGCCGTGGACCCCTTAAAACCCATCGGTGAAATCTGCCAGAAATACGGCCTCTGGCTGCACGTGGATGCCGCCTATGCCGGCACGGCGGCCATCCTGCCCGAGAAACGCTGGGTCCTGGAAGGGGCGGAGCTGGCCGATTCCCTGGTCTTTAACCCGCACAAGTGGATGCTGACCAACTTTGACTGCTCGGCCTTCTTTGTCAAGGACCCGGAAGTCCTGA
The DNA here is from genome assembly GCA_003426165.1 of Candidatus Saccharicenans subterraneus. Classification (GTDB taxonomy): domain Bacteria; phylum Acidobacteriota; class Aminicenantia; order Aminicenantales; family Saccharicenantaceae; genus Saccharicenans; species Saccharicenans subterraneus. The sequence continues at coordinate 178,403 of QUAH01000004.1, read as the reverse complement.
CCCGGACCTTTGAAATTCATCCCGAATACCTCAAGACCGGGGTTGATGCCGTGGTCAAGAATTACCGGGACTGGGGCATTCAACTCGGGCGCCGCTTCCGGGCCTTGAAGCTGTGGTTTGTGCTGCGGAGCTACGGGGTGGAAGGGATCAAGAAAATTATTCGCCGCCACATTCACCTGGCCGAGCTCTTCCGCGATGAACTGCAGCAGGACCGGCGGTTTGAAATCCTGGCCCCGGTTTACTTCAGCCTGGTTTGCTTCAGGCTGAATGACGGGCGCCCGGAGGATGGCCTTAACGAACTCAACCGGAAGCTGCTGGAGGCGGTAAATTCCACCGGGAAGCTGTTCATGACCCATACCACGCTTAATGGAAAGTACACAATTCGGCTGGTCGTCGGGCAGAGAACTACCGAGGAACGCCATGTGCGCCAGGCCCTGGAAATAATCCGCCAGAAGGCCGACGAGCTGTTGAAATTTTCATAACTCTTAAGAACTCTTAAGATTTTCCATTCCCGGGTGGTTAGGGCAGCAGTCTTTTCTCTTATTCTTAAAATACTTAAGATAGCCCTTTCCAGAGAGGTTATAAATTTTTCATTTCATTTTCTTTATTTTTCGAGAAAGATTTGCCCGCGTCCCCCTATTTAATCAAATCGTTCGCCATCAGGGGCGATGGTGACCTCTCCCGTTCAAAGACAGGAAATTCAGGGAAAAAGCCAGACTTCAAATTTTAATTTCAAAGTTTTCAAAAAGCAGGCGTGCTCTTAATTGATAATATTACGAATAATGAATTCTCAGGGAAAGGGAGCCTTAACAATGGAACTCACCCGCGCGGATTGCCACTTAAAAATTCTCTGCCTCTGGGCCGGCAATGGTCTTCTTGCTTAGGCAGAGAGCGGATTGTCCTGGCTCATCACTTGTCAGTCGGGCGGGCGCTCCAGCGGTACTCGCCTTTCGGGTCGGGGATCCTCAGGTAATAACCCCAGCCCCCGGCACCCTGCAGCACCTTTATCAGCACCTTGTTCCAGCCGGCCTGCAACCTGACTTTGACCCTGTCCTGGTCGGGATAGGCCCCGCGGTATGAAGGGTTGGTGTGGACCAGGTTATCGTTTACCCACAGCCTGACCCCGTCATCGCTCCCCAGGAGAAGAACCACTTCACGGTCTTCGGGGGAATACAGGTAGGTCAGGCCGTAGGCGATGGCCTGCTCATTGGGCTGGACCAGCTGGCTCAGGGCCACGTAGCCGCTGGCCGGGGCTTTAACCTGCTTCCAGGCAACGGGCAATCCACCTTTGCCCTGGTAGGACCTGTTAAGCTTTATTTCCTGCTCCGGCGGATAGACGGTGGTCAGGTTGTTCATGTCGGGCGCGTCAAAGGGTCCTATCAGGTACCAGTCCAGGGCGAAGTTTTGCCTGGCCGGAATGAGATTCACCCCGACGATGGCCAGGTCGGAGGCCGTGGACCTGACGTCCTTTCCGGCGACTTCCAGCCAGAAAACATTTTCTCCCATCACGAGTTCCTGGGCCTTGATGGTCAGGGTTTCGATCGAGGTTTCCGGCCCATAGCCATTGACCCTGGCCAGGGTCTGGTATTCGGGCTCGGGTGGGGTTACGGGCTCCACCTGTTCCTGCTTTTCCTCGACTTCTTTCTTTTCCTCTTCTTTTATCTTTTCCTGGACCTTTTCCTGCGTCTCGTCGCTTTTCTTTTCTTCTTCTGAGATGGCCTTTTCTTCCGTCTTTGGAATTTCTTTCAGGATGGACCAGTTGCCGATTCCCGGCCCTTTCAGGTAATAAACCTGGATATCGTAAATGTCGTGCAGGCTGGCTTTGAGAGTGAGTTTCGCCCGGTAACCGGTGCTGGCTCCTTCTGTGCCGACTGCCTGGTAACGCTGTCCCCCCTGGTCATAATAGGAAGTAAGAATCGTGGCCAGGGTCGGCGCGGTTATCCTGGTTCCGCTGACATTGTCCTGGTAGGTTATTTCGTTGCCTTCAACGTTATTGATTTTCACCCAGAGCGGCTGGGTAAAATTGTCACTGGTCTCCAGGGCAAAGGGCAGTCTCCGGTCGACCGGCGGGAAGGGTGGGAATGGCTTGTGCGGCTCGGCCTGGTACCAGTAGGCCACCGAGCTGTAGAAATCCGAGCGATCGTTGGCGTGGCCGTGCTCTATGGTGACCCTTATCGACCGGGAGAAGGGGATGGGGTCGGGCAGGTGGAATCTGTAAACCGTGGCCTTGGCCCCCACCTGGAAGTCTTCTTCCTGGAGCGAGCAGCCGTAATAAAGATTATTGCCCTCTCTCATTCCCCAGGCGTCGGAGAAATAATCCTCGCTGCCCGTGCCGTGAAGGGACGGCGACTCTTCCCCGTCCACGTAAATCATGTCATCCCCCTCACCCCACCAGCCCATGGACCTCTGCAGGACGCTCAGGTTGCAGCCCACGTAGTGTCCACGGCCGACGGCGTCCAGGATGAGGTAGTTTTTCCCGGGCTCGCAGGGAAATTCCTGCCGGTACTGGGCATGGAAGTAGGGGACTTCAGGCTTGAGGTCGTCGACTTCCCGGTAATCTATGTAGTAATAGAAGGAGCCTACGGGGCGGCTGCCTTCGTTGGTCACGGTAATACGGGCAGACCAGCGGAAGGGCATGAACCAGTAAGAGTTGAGGGCCCGGCCCTCGGAGGAACGGACGATGGGCACCGAGACCAGGTTGCGGTTTAGACCGTGACCGACGGCGAAAAAGTCGCCCACGGGAACCTCAACCGAGGGGGTATCCTCACCGTCCCAGTACATCCGCAGTACCAGCTTGCGACCATAAAAAGCTTCGGCCGAGATGGTAAACCAGATATGGTGGATGGCCGCCGGCCCCTTGATCTCGGCCAGGACCGCGGTCTGGCCGGGAGCAATGCTTATGGCGTCGCGGTTGCCGCCGGTCGGGTCAAAGGATGAAATCCTCTTGCTGCGGTAATTCTGTTTTTCGCCCAGCGAGGACAGAATATTCTGGCCATAAGCCAGGCTGAATAAAAGAAAGAGTATGAAAGATAAGCAGAACCAATGCGCTTTTTTCATTTTCCTGATAGGGTCTTTTCTTCCCGGCCTTAGAGTTTTCATCGGGTAGCCTCTTTTTGAGAAATTCTAAGTTATAAAATTATAACTTTTTTCCTTCCGTTAAATCCATAAGTGGCAAGTCACAAGCTGTCCGGGAGGCCGGGCAAGTTATGGTATTTTTATCGGGGCGCAAGCCGAGAAAGACAGAGAACTTAACTGTCAGGAGCTAAGTTGCCGGCCGGTTAATCCCTGACGTAGGTCAGCCACTTTTCGAACTTCGGGTTCTGGCCGGTGACCACCTTCCTGTACTCTTCGGCAATCCTGGTGGTAATCGGTCCGGGAGTTCCGTTGCCAAGAATATAGACCGGGCCATCAACCGGGTTTTCAGAGAAATCGGCCACTTTAACCACCGAGGTTACTTCAACCGCCGTCCCGCAGAAGAAGGCCTCGTCGGCCCGGAAGAGGTCGTCCTTGGTAATCGGGGCCACCCTGGTCTTGTAGCCCAGGTCGGACGCAATCTCCAGCAGGCTGGTCCTGGTGATACCCTCCAGGATCGATTCCGAGCGGTCGTTGGTGTGGAACACGCCATCCTTTATCACGAACAGGTTTTCGCCCGGACCTTCGGCCACCCGGCCTTCCAGGTTGAGGAAGATGGCTTCATCGTAGCCCCTTTCCCGGGCCTCGGTGCCGTTGATCATCGACTGAACGTAAACCCCGCCCAGCTTGGCTGACAGGTCGAGCTGCGAGATGTGAATCCGGCGCTTGGGGACGATGCAGGCATTGACACCCAGCCTGGCTTTTTCGCCGAGGTAGGCGCCCCATTCCCAGGCCCCGACCAGCATTTCCACCGGGCAAAACTTGGGCACCAGGCCCAGGTTGCCGTAAGAATAAAACAGCAGCGGCCTGATGTAGGCGCTGTCGAGCTGGTTTTCCCGCACGATCAGCCGGCAGGCTTCTATGACCTCTTCTTTGGTATAGGGGACTTTCATCTTGATGACCTGGGCCGAGTGGAAAAAGCGGTCGATGTGTTCCTTGAGCCGGAAAATGGCCGGGCCCCTGGAGGTGGGATAGGCCCTGATACCCTCAAAGGTGCAGGTTCCATAATGCAGGGCGTGCATCATGGGGTGGAAGATGCCTTCTGACCAGTCGTAAAGCTTGCCCATGTACCAGTATTTCTTGGCATTCTTGAAGTGGGTATTAGGAAACATGAAAGACTCCTTGTTCCGAATTGTTTATCGTTAAAAACCGTGCCGGACTGGCACTAAAAAAGGGATCAACCGCCGGTTCTTTTATTTCGGTTATCACTTATAAGACCTTAAGCTTTGAGAATTACTAATAACATAAAAGCAAAAAAAAGAAAAGTAAAATTTTGCCGGCAGAGCCCGGGTAGATAACAAATAAAAGCATGGAAGGCTGCTGTCAGAAGGTAGTTTCTTCTGCCAGCCAGTCCCAGGTCCGGGTCTAGTCTAATTGAGGACAGAAGAAATGCCGGGCCCGGGAAAGCAAAATCTGGTAAACTGGAGTGGTGAAATATGAACATTGATGGTAACAAAGTCTGAAAGCTGAAACCCATGAAAATGACAGCGAAAGCTAAACTTAGTATTATCAACAGGATGGCTGCGTTTTTGCTTCTGCTGGCCTTCATCTTGCTTGGAGCCGTCACCCTATCCTCGGGCGGCGGGAAGGCGCAGAGCGAGGAAACGGCCCTTGACCGGCGGGTAAAAAAATTCCTGGAAAGCCGGCGTTATACCTGGCACGACATGAATGTCCCGGAAAGCGACGGGCAGATCCTTTATGACCTGATTATCAAACATGGCTACAGGCGGGCGCTGGAAATCGGCACCTCAACCGGCCATTCAGGCATCTGGATTGCCTGGGCCCTGAGCAAAACCGGCGGCCGGCTGGTAACCATAGAAATTGACGAGGACCGCTACCGCCAGGCGGTGGCCAACTTCAAGGAAGCTGGCCTGGACCACCTGATTGAAGCCAGGCTGGGTGATGCCCATGAAATTGTGCCGGCTCTTCCCGGGCCCTTTGATTTTGTTTTTTGCGATGCCGACAAGGAGTGGTACAGGAATTACCTGGAGGCGGTGCTGCCCAGGCTCGAAGCGGGTGGCTGTTTTGCTGCCCACAATGTCGGGCAGGGCCGGGGCAGCCGCTGGCTTCAGCCCGGGATCAGGGAGTTTCTGGATTATGCTTACTCGCAGCCCGAGCTGGAGACGACTATTGATTCCCGCAGCCGGTCTGGAATCTCATTGAGCTTCAAGAAAAAAACTCCTCCGGATTTTTAAGGGTAAAACCGGGCAATTATCACTCCCCGGGGCAAGATCAAGCCACCGGTTAAGGGGCCCCTGGAGGATAACTCAAGTCGCGCCTTAGGTATTTGGTTAGACTCGTACCGTTGGCGAACCAACTGCCGTGCTATTCCAGGTTCGGGTCGTGCTCGGTGCCTTGAGAAATCTCGCTATTACTCACGGGAATGACGGATTAGTCGGGAAAGGTAAGATAAAAGTAAAATAAGAATTTAGCCTGGTTGATAAGACTCGGAACCGCGTCATAAAATCCAGGGAACTAGAAATCCCTAGGGCTATTGAACTCCGGAATCTACAGGCTATCAGCGCTCTATCGAGGTGGCGGTCCCGGGACGGCGGGTTGCTTTCCAGGTCTGCCGGGCATTCTTTTTCCCCTGGACCAGGGTGGCTGTGCCGTTCAGTTGATCGCCTTCGGCCTGGCCGCTGAAGATGAGCTCGGTGTCGGCCGTGCCGGGCAGAATTACCGAAAATTCCACATTTGGCCCTACTACCTTGGTTTCGGGAATGTGGAGGACCTGTTCTCCCAGGTAGAGCTTTCCCGAGAAGTACTGGTAGGCCTGGTTGACTTCCAGGCGGCAGTCCGTTTTCTTCTGGTTTAAGTTCAGGCTCCAGTCCCAGGTGCCGGAAATGTTGGCCGGGACAATCCACAGGAAAACGGTATGAACGTAAAGGTCTATGGGCACGTAGGTCATGCGGTCGGCCTGCCATTCGTCCATGTCAAACTGGTGGGAGATGATCCGGGTTCCGGGCTTGAGGCTAAGTATGGTGGGGCGCAGGCGGATGTTGACGTCGGGCAGGAGATACATGGTGACCACCGTGGCCTCGCTGAAGTCGGCCTCGAAGATATTGGCCCTGCGGAATTCTACCAGGTTCTCCACGCCGGCTATCCTGGCGTTCTCCCGGCTTTCCCTAATTCTTTCCGGGTCGATATCAATGCCAACCGCCCTGATTCCGGCCCGGCGGGCAGCCTCGATGACAATCCTTCCGTCGCCGCAGCCCAGGTCGTAGAGAATGTCACCTTTCTTGAGCTCGGCAAACCTCAGCATGTCTTCAATGACCTCGTAGGGTGTTGGGACAAAGGGCACATCCAGGCGGACCTCCTGGGCCAGGAGGCCCTGGCCGGGAGGAAAACTGGATGAAATCAATATGAAGCAAAACAACACCAGAACTATCTTTCTTGTTTTCCCCATGGTATCTCCCTCCGATGGAATTTGTGACCCGGAGTCATCTATTCAAGTACCACAATAGCTGACTTGCTGTCAAAAGTTGTTAAGGAAGGGGTCGTTCTCAATAAACTGGTCCTCTCTCTTCGCCCCGCTCCAGGCAGATTAGCCAGGCTCTGCCTCGGCTGGGTATGGCCTGGGGGCGGGGCCACGCAAAAAAATCCTTGACCACCCGCCGCCCATAAAGTAGATTTTGCTCATCTGAAAAAAGGCAGGTTGAAGATGGATGTTCCCGGCAGGAACGAACCGGAACTGAAGAAGACCCTGGGGCCGGTGTCGCTCAGTAACATCGTGGTGGCCAACATGATCGGGGCCGGAATCTTCACCACTTCCGGGCTGCTGCTTCGCGACCTGGGCCATCCGCTATTGATGCTGGCGCTCTGGGTGGGCGGGGGACTCATTGCCCTGTGCGGGGCCCTGAGCTACGGCGAGCTGGGGGCTGCCTTTCCCCGGGCTGGGGGAGAGTATTACTTTCTATCGCGCCTCTTCCATCCACTGGCCGGGTTCCTGAGCGGCTGGGTTTCCTTCTTCGTGGGCTTTTCGGCGCCGATTGCCGCCTCGGCTGTGGGCTTCAGCGAATACCTGGCCCGGGCTTTCCCGGTTCTGGATGAGCCCCTGAAACTGGGGGTGACTGTCCTGCCAGTGGTCACCAAGAAAGCCATAGCCATCCTGGTGATTCTTGCCTTCACCCTGGTTCACGTCCAGGGTTTGAAGCCCGGAGCCCGGGTCCAGAACATTCTGACCACGGGCAAGGTGGGACTGATTCTCTTCCTGGTGGCCATCGGTTTTGCCAGCAGCCGGGGAAGCTGGAGTCATTTCACGAGCGGCGACTGGCTTCCGGCCGATTTTTCCTCGCTCAAGGTGATTGGCCTGTCGCTGATGTGGATCATGTTCGCCTACAGTGGCTGGAACGCCTCGGCCTACCTGGGGTCGGAGATAAAAAATCCACGCCGGGACCTGCCGCTGTCGCTGCTCCTGGGCACGGGTGTGGTCATCCTGCTTTACCTGGGACTGAACCTGCTGTATGTCTATGCCGTTCCACCGGCGGAGATGAAGGGCGTGATTTCGGTGGGCGGGCTGGCTGCCGGTAAGCTCCTGGGGGCTGGCTGGGAAAAGTTTTTGTCCATAATGATTGCCTTTGCCCTTTTCTCCTCGTTGAGTGCCTTTATCATCATTGGCCCGAGGGTCTATTACGCCATGGCCTCGGACCGGCTGTTTTTTCCGTTCGCGGCCAGGGTCCACCCGGTCAGCCGGGTGCCGGCCCTTTCCATCTGGCTTCAGGGGGCGATTGCTGCGGTCATCGTCGTTTCCGGGACTTTTGAGCACATCCTGACTTACATGGGCTTTTCCCTGGGAATTTTTCCCATCCTGGCGGTGGTGGGAGTTTTCAAGCTGAGAAAGAATCATCCGGACAACCTGAAGCTGCCGGGCTTTCCGCTGGTGCAGGTCATTTACCTGCTGGCCGGGGTGAGTATCCTCGTGCTGGGATTGCTGCAGAGCCCCGGACCGTCGGGCGTGGCCATCCTGACCGTCCTGGCCGGGCTCCCCGCCTATTATTTTTTTAAAAGAAAATACAATTAAGAGCAGTAGAAGCTTTTTTCGGCCTTGGGTAATGCTGATCAGAATTTCGATACCTGAAATGTTGACAGCCCGGAGAGATGTTCAGCACCTTGAGCCCGCGCCCTGGCACCTGATATATGAATAACCATTCATATGTTAAGGCTTTTGCCGTCACCAGGAGATTGGTTATCGGTACCCGGTGATGGCCACGGGAGAGCAAAATCAGTTTTATGATATCTTGGCGATGTTCATGTTGGTTGCCGGCCTTAAAAACACTGGAAACGACAAGATTTATTTAGGGAAGCTCCCGGTCATTGAAGACTCAATGCCTGAGGGCCGTGGAATGGCAACTTGAGGCTACAAGAAAATATGAAAAATTAAAAATGTAAGAGAAAACCCCCGCTTCAGGATGCTGGCAGTATGCCTGAGAACGAATCGGGTCCGGCGGCGGCTCAGTAGGTTACAATTCTCGGGAGCTTTTTCGCCCTTTCTATCCAGTAACGCACCATCCTGAGGGCCGGAACACGGCGCACCAGCTTTTTCTCCTGGTTGATTTCCAGGAGTTTCTGGTGGAGGTTCTGGGCATTTCTCTGGGCCAGCTCCACCACGGTGTCCACGCCGGCCATTTCTAGCAGGTCGCTGTATTCTTCTCCTATGCCTCTAATCCGCATCAGGTCAGCCCGGTTAACCCATTTAAGGATCTGGGCTTCGCTGAGGCCGGTCTTCTCGGCCAGTTCCTTGCGGCCGGCTGGAGTGGCTCCCGCCCTGAGCAGTTGCTTGACGTTGTAAACCCCGGCTTCTTTCAGCTTTTCCATAAAGACATCGCCGATTCCTTCAATAGCCTTAAGCAAAGTCATGGGCATACTCCTTAGTTGGATTTTGCTGAGCATGAACATTTTATAAAAATTCCTTTAGAAAATTCAAATTTTTTATCTTAAAAATTTTGGGCTAAGCTTTAGTTCCCGGAACCCCCGGCCCGGATTTCGGGAAATAAAATCGGGGGCTCATAAGGCTCTAAAATCAGCAGGCAATGGGCATGAAACTCCTGGCCTCTCCTTAAGAGAAGTTAGGTTGCCCGCTTGATTTCTGGAGTGGGCGGATTCTGAGACTAAAAGCAGGGGAAAAGCTCAAGCTCAGGCTGGGATAAACAGGTTTCAGGCCGGTTCAAAGTACTCCCGGTCAAGATGCCTGACCATCCTGACCCTTTTTTGTTCCATGAGGTGCTGGAGATGAAGGCTCAATTCTTCCCTGGTAAGGCCCAGGGAGTGCTCCAGGTCTTCCAGGCTGACCGGGCGCCGGCGGACAATCGAGAGTATCGCCTGGGCAACGTTCTCCGGGGCCCTGTCCTGCTCTTTCTTCCTGAAGCTGGCCACCACTTCCGCCTTTTCTCCAAAAAATTTCTTGATTTCCTGCATCTTTTCAGGCGAAAGGGGGCGGGCCCGGCTTTCGGCCGGGGGCCTGACCACGGTGTTGAGGTGGATCTTGTCGGGGTTTATTTTCTCAACCGCGGCTTTGAGCTTCTTAAGATGGGCCGGGGCGTCGTTGATTCCTCTTACCAGCAGGATTTCCAGCCAGAGCTGCCCCTTGAACTGGCGGCGGAATTTAACCAGACCGTCTATAATCTTCTCCGCCCGTAGCGAGGGATGCGGCCTGTTAACTTTTTCAAAGACTTCCTGGCTGGCGGCGTCGAGCGAGGGCACAACCACGTCGGCGGCGGCCAGTTCTTTTCTTACTTCCGGGCGGGAAAGAAGGGTGCCGTTGGTCAGTACAGCCACCGGAACGCCGGTCATCTTTTTTATTTTTCTGATCAGCCAGCCGATCGATTTATTCAGGGTAGGCTCCCCGGAGCCGGAGAAGGTGATGAAATCAACCCGGGCTCCACTCTTTAAAAATTCTTGCACTTCTTGCAGGATTTGTTTGGCTGAAAAGAATTGGCCGCGCCTGATTGTGGCTTTCTTAGTACGTCCCAGCTGGCAATAAACACAACCCAGGCTGCAGGTCTTGAAGGGGAGCAAGTCCACCCCGAGAGAATACCCCAGGCGCCTTGACGGCACCGGCCCATACAGGTGGGGGAACCCTTTATCGTTCATGTCTCTTCCCAGCTATTATATAACTTCTTCGACCTGCCAGTCTTCGTTTACCCAGAGCAGGTGAACCTTGAGTCCCGGAAAGTTTTCCCTGATTTTCTCGGCGGCCAGGTACAGCTGACTGAGCTGTTCTTCTTTGGACAGGGGGTTACCGGCACAGTCGTGGTGGGCGACGATGGCCACGGCCGGCGAGTGGTGCTTTTCGGTTGAAACGGCCAGGCAGCGCTTGATTGAGGTTAGCATGAACTCCGGCTCTCCGGCGGCCAGGATTTTTACCGGCCCGGGGGCGGTGATGACGTCAACGTAGTCGGCCCGGTAGAGATTCTTAATCCAGCGGTTGACGCAGTCCTGAACTCTTCCGTCCATGCAGTTGATGGCTGTTACGAATCTTTTTTCAGACACGCATTCTCTCCGGGTGAAATTTCCAGCAAGCCATGGCCGGGGCAAATGATTCTGCCGAGGACCATGTTCTCAGTGAGGCAATATAAATCACCGAAAGCCCGGTGTCAATTTATTAAGACCTGCCCTGTTCCCGGGGAAATAATCGGCTTGCTCCATAAATTTTAGACATCCCGGGCTGGCCGGGATATAATCGGGGGCAGGGCTGATCGCAGCTATCAGGTTTCCGCGAGGCCATGATTAAGAATCAGGAAACCAGAACAGGAGGCGCTCAATGAAAGGAAAGTCAGGCCGGGTCGTTATTTTACTCGTATCGATGATCTTGCCGCTCATTTCGTCCGGCTGCCGGGATCAGGCACAGGCCCCGGCGGAAGCAGCCGAGGTCATTAAGGTTCTGGAACTTCAGAAGGAAGCCTGGAACAGGGGCGACCTGGAAGGGTACATGGCATATTACTGGAAGTCGGACCAGCTGACCTTTCAGTCCGGGGCCAACCGGGTCCGGGGCTGGGAGACACTTCTGGAAAGGTATAAGAAAGGTTATTCGGGCGACAAAATGGGCCAGCTCGATTTCTCCGACCTGGAAGTTAAAGTTCTTGGCCGCGATCATGCCCTGGTCCTGGGCAGGTGGAGCGTTACCATTAAGGAAGAAAAGAAGGGCGGCGTGTTCACGCTGATTCTGAAGCGTTTTCCCGAAGGCTGGCGCATCACCCACGACCATACTTCCTGAGCGGGGGATCGTATCCAGGCCAGGCTGACCTTCTGCTTGAAGTGTTTTGGCCTGGAGCTGGGCCCTGGACATTCATCTCTTATAGATTTCAGCTAACTACCCGTGTTATCGAGACAAACAACGTAATGTAGCGAAAGGAAATTACTCTTACCAAGAAATCTGACCCGGGTTTATTGATTATAAAAACACGGCCAAGTATCCTTTTATGAGGGATTTTTTAATGGGTTGATGCGGTTTAGGGCACAGGTAAAGCCGAGAATGGCCCCGGCCGTTTTCTATTGTCTACTTCTTGTTCCTGTATACTTCTATGAACCTCTCCAGGGAGCGGTCGTAAGTTTTTTCAACATCATCCGGGAAAAAGCAGGCCGGAAGCTCCCGGTGGCTCCAGTGATAGACCAGGCACTCGCAGCAGATTCCCTTGCGCTCGCAGGGTTCCCAGGAGCAGTTGCATCTTTTCAGGTTCTTTTCCACCCGGCATTCGGCCATTCCTTCTCCTCCTTGACAGTTTGCCGCCTGAAAGGCTGAAAAATCAGGTGCCCGATGATTATAATAGAATTCCCGGTCTTTACAAAATGACACTTCCTGGGAACCCACTGAGGCCTCTGAAACAAATCATTTAAGTCGCTCTCTTAATTCGCATCTTGAACCCCATAACCTCGTTTCCTGACTAATCTCACCGCGATTCTTAATACCTCTCCCGAATTATTTCGTGTAGATTTTTTCGTGAGGCAACGAATCGCTTTCAAATAGATTTTAAGTGAGGCAATTCGTGGGTTGCCGGAAATCCCGATTTGGGCTATCATTAATGACTGAAAATTAATCATTTAGGTGAGAAGGAAAATGGCCGGTAAGAAAGCGACTCAGAAGTTAGAATATGGGGAAAAAGAAGCCCGGGCCGGGCTCAAAACCAGGCTGCCCGAGCTTCAGACCTTTCCCAACCAGTTTCCGGATTACGAGATTACCATTGAAATTCCGGAATATACCTCGGTCTGCCCCAAGACCGGGCTGCCCGACTACGGCAAGGTTACCCTGTGGTACGTTCCGGACAAGAAGGTTATCGAGCTCAAGTCCCTGAAGATGTACATCCTGGCTTACCGCAACCTGGGCATATTCTATGAAAACGCCGTCAACCGCATCCTGGAAGATGTGGTCAGGGCCTGTAAGCCGAAGAAGGCCCTGGTCAGGGGAGAGTTCACCCCGCGGGGCGGCCTGAAATCCACGGTTGAAGCCCGCTACCCCCGGGGCTGACGAGGTAAGTTCCTACCCTTAAATTTAGCAATAATAAATATGGAAAGAGAGAATACGATTATAAAAAACCAGAACGAGCCGGTTGGCCTCGGCGGTGATTCGGGTTCGGAGTCGTCAGCTCCCGGACAGCCCGGCTCTTCGGTCGATAGAAACGCGGTAAGCTCTAAGCCTGGGGCCGAGCGCCCCCCGGCCTTTGGCCTGACCGACCTGCTGATGCTCCTGACCACCATGGTCTGGGGGGCGAATGTTTCGGTTATCAAGGTGTCGTTTTCCGCGCTTTCGCCTCATGCTTTTAACCTGGCCCGGTTCTTGTTTTCGGCCCTGATCTATGCCTTCATCATCTGGCGCAGCCGCGAAGGTTTTGCCATCAGCCGGAAGGACCTGCCGCGGGTGGTATTCCTGGCCCTGACCGGCATCACCCTTTACCAGGTGTTTTTCATTACCGGGCTGAGCCGGACTTCAGCTTCGCTGGTTTCCATGGGTAATGCCATGACACCAATTTTTATCGCCGTCCTGAGCACAGCTTTCGGCCTGGAGCGGCTGCGCTGGACCGGCTGGCTGGGAATAGTGCTATCGGTTATCGGCTTTTATGGAATAGTCCTGGGCCGGCCCAACGGCTTTAACCTGAAGGGGGCCGAAGTCTCCGGCGTTTTCCTGATTCTGCTGGCCGGCCTGATGTGGGCCTTTTACACAATTTTTGCCCGGCCTGTGCTGAAGAAAATTTCGCCCACCAAGCTGGCCGGGCTGACCAACATCATCGGGACGGCTTTTTACCTGCCCTTTGCCTGGAGGGAATTTTCCAGGGCCGATTTTTCGCGGGTGACTCCGGGCGGCTGGCTGGGACTGGTCTATTCTGGCTCCCTGGCCCTGGTCTTCGGGTTTGTCGTCTGGTATAAGTCGGTGGAGCGGGTGGGCGGAGCCAGAACCGGAGTTTACAGCAATTTGACTCCCGTCTTCGGCGTCCTTTCCGCGGTAATCTTCCTGGGGGACCGGATAAGCTGGCTCCAGGTCCTGAGCGCCCTGGTAATTTTCTTCGGCGTTTACCTGACCCGCAACGGCCACCATCTCTTCAAGAAAAAAACCCAGTAGCGCTATTTTATTCCGTAGATTTTATGGAGCTGGCCGGACAGCCTGATATTAGGCAGACCTTCCTGGATAGCCTGAATGTAGAGCTTCCAGGCTTTCTTATAACTCCAGGCGGCGTGGGATTGGGGCTGGAGCAGGAGCGGGATGTTTTCAGAAAACTTCTCCCTTATTCTCCCGATTTCTCCCGGCTTCAGACTCCTGGTGACCACCAGCTTGACTTCGGAGGCCAGCCGAAGGCAATCGGAGGTAATTTTATAAACAGGCGGCTTTGGCGAAACGGTCAGCCAGTCGGGTTTAACCGGCACGGGCCGGGTTCCGTTGGTTTCAATATGAACCCGGAAGCTGACTCGTCTCAGCAGGCGAACCAATGCCCCGACATCCTGCAGCAGCGGTTCCCCGCCGGTCAGGCAAACCCAGTTTGTTTTATACCTGTTCTTGAGGGGCGCAATTCTATCCAGGATTTCTTCTGGTAGAAGCTCTTTTCCTCCCTTCCAGGCATACTTCGTGTCGCAGAAGGAACAGCGGAGGTTACATCCGGAGAAACGAACGAAAATAGTCGGCTGCCCCTGGCGCAGGCCCTCCCCCGCAGCCGAGAAGAAAATCTCGCTAATCTTCAGTGTAGGTGGCGGCAGCATCCTCCGACTCCCAGACCGTGACCGCGGTCACCGGATAGAATTCTTTCATCCTCCTGTATATTTCGCGGGCCAGGTTCTCGGCCGACGGGTTGAAGTTAAAAGCTTCATTCAGCAGGGTGTGGTCCGGCAGGATTTCTGCCAGCTTCTTTTTTATCTCTGTAAAGTCAATTCCAATCCCGGTGTTGTCCAGTTCTTTGACTGTGATTTCCACTTCCACCTGGAAAGTGTGGCCGTGGAGCTTTTCGCATTTCCCTTTATATTCCCGCAGGTAATGAGCCGCGGAAAATTTATCCCGGACTTTAAGTTTCCAGCTCATATTTTTCCCTCCTTTTTAAGGCGTGCCAGCAAATGGTCTTCCTGTCCGGCTTCTTTCCAGGCCCTGGCCCGGAGCAGGCAGGCCGAGCAGCGGAGGCAGGGCACTTCCCGGCCCGCATAGCAGGTTATGGAATAAGAATAATCAGCGCCCATTTTTAAGCCTAACCTTATTATTTCAGATTTTTTCATGTTGATGAATGGTGCTATTATCCTGAACCTTTTTTGGCCGAATATTGCCCCTGTCCCCGTGTTTATCGTTCTGTTCATGGCCCTGACAAAAGCAGCCGTGGTGTCAGGGTAATTGGGAGAGTCGATGACGTTAAATCCGCAAACAATATCAAAAATCCCCAGGCTTTCACCCAGGGCCGCAGCCAGCGAGATGAATATTCCGTTGCGAAAGGGGACGTAGGTGGCCGGCAAGCCCTTTTTTATATCTTCAGGCTTCTTGAATTGTGGAACGGATAATTTTTTGTCGGTCAGGGCTGAACCACCGACCTGGCGGAGGTCAACTTTGATGGTTCTTGGCCTCAGCCCCAGCCGGGCACAGGTCTTCCTGGCCATCTCAATCTCCACCCGGTGCCGCTGTCCGTAATCGAAGATCACCGGCTGTACCCGGCCATATCGCCTAAGTGCCCAGTGAAGGGCGGTGGTGGAGTCAATTCCGCCAGAAAGCAGCACCAGGCAGGCCCTAGGCTTTGAAATCTCAACTGCGGAGCTGTGGCCAGACCGAGGCATTCTTTTCATTGCTGATTAACCTGAACGGCTAAATCATACCCCAGACCGCCCCGCCTCTCAACCCCAATTAAGAACAGAACCGGGCCGGCAATTGACAAAGGCCAAAGTGGAATATATTTTTTTAATGCCGGTTTTTAAGGCCGGCCTATCAAGAAGTTATACCTGCAGGTCATTCAGGTGTCTGGCTGGAGGCCAGGATGAAAAAGAGGGCATGGTTTTCAATTTTAATGATTTTCCTGTTGCTGGGCTCACTCGAAGCGGCTGAATTCAAGAGAATGCTCGGGCCGATTTTTTCCAGCTATTCCCGGCCCTGGCCCGGCCCTTTTTCCGGCAATTATCCCCCTCTCTTGGATGATGGCAGCACCCTGAATCCCTTCCGGAATAGCCGGTTTTCTTTCTTCGGCGGCCTGGGCCTGGAGTTTGCCCTATCGCGGATACTGGAGCTTGAGGTTGATGTGCTCTATAAAGAAACCGGGGGGCAGTACCGTTTCGACACCGGCTTCTTTGATTCCTACCGTTATGAGTTTCAAATGAGAGAGCTTTCCTTTCCCCTGCTCCTCAGGGGGCACCTATGGAAAAAATCGCGTCCGTTTATTCTGGCCGGACTGAACCCTTCCTTTATCCTGTCCCATCGTTACCAGCTTTTCCACAGGGCCGAAGCCAGCCGGATATTCGAGAAAGTTGAGGAAGCGGACATAAAAGGCTACACCGGCAAGATGGACCTGGCCCTGGTCCTGGGGCTGGGATTCGAGGCGGCCGTCAACAGGAGAAGGGTAGCGGTCGAGTGCCGATACGAGCTCGGGCTGGCCAACCTGTATAATGGGTTAGTAACAGAGCCCGGGGTCAGCCCGGCCCGGGTCCGCAGCCGCCAGCTTCTTCTGGTCATCAGCTACGTCGTCGAATAATCGCCACTTTCAGGGTGTCTCATTGGTACCGGTCAGGTCCCGGATGCCAGGATTAGAGATATTTAGGTTTGCAACCTGATTTTGCCCTGGCCCAGCTTAAATATTTTGAAGAGTGAATCCTTTTTCTCCCGCCGGCTTTGGGCCCGGGTGGAAAGTTGGAGCAAATTGTCCGTGACCGACCTTCCCCGTATCATTGACATAACCCGACTTAGATGTTAAGTTTTATATTCCTTGACCATGGAAAACCTGGAACTTCAGCTGGCACGGATGCCGAAAGGCAGCCGTTTGATCCTGAGGGATGACCTGTACGATCTATCACCCCTTAAGGACATCCTGGAAAAAAGCGTGACCGGAAAAATCCGGGTATCCCTGCTGGACACCGGCCGCCTGTCTCCCGAGGAACTGGAATGGCTTGGAGAATTTCCATTTTCTCTTTATACTTCCGATGCTTCCCGGCCTGATTTTCAGGTCTTGAACCATATCAGTCTTGCCTTAAAGCCCCTGGGTTGCGGCCTTTTCTATTTCCTTCAGGGCGAGCTTAAGGAGGAATCGGGACTCTGGAATAATGTAGAGCTTTTTCAGGCGATTTATGTTTCCGGCCGGGAAAAAGACAGGCCGCTGGAAACCCTGGCCCGCCTGGCCGAGGAGGTCAGTCGGAGCCGGGGCGCTCTTGTCTATTATCATCATAAGAAACCGGAAGAAAATCTGGTCCAGGTCTGTCTAAAGAACTGCTGGCTTCATGTTTCTAACAAGAATCTTGAAGAAGACGCAGAAATCATGATCCTGGACCTGCTGAAAGAAATAAAAAAATACGGAGGCCGCCCGGTCATTCATATCGACCGTGGCCAGTCCTATCATTTTTTAAGACAACTGGCGGAGGCCGGGGCTTTCCTGGAATTTAACCTGCCACCGCTGGAGCCGGGCTCGAAGATATTTTCCCTGGCCGAAAGCTGGCAGAAGAAAAAGTTGCCGGAAAAAGCTTATTACCTCTACCGGGAAATTATGGCCTGAGCCGAAGCCGGCCAGTCCGGCCGGTCTCAAAATCAGGACGAAAAAGATTCAAATGGCCGGCGACTAAGATATAATATGATTTTTGAAATCAAAGGCGGATAGAGCCATGGAAGAAAAAGAATTAAAGTCAGAAACCCCGGCCCGGGATGAGGCCTGGCAGGCCCTGCAACAGGTCAGGGAAGCCGAGGAGCGGGCCCGGCAGATGGTGGAAGAAGCCCGGACCCGGACCGCTCCCAACCTGGTGAAGCAGGCGGCCGAAGAGTCGGAAGAAGCCCGGAAAAGAATGCTGGCTGAAGCCAGAAAGCAGGCCGAACAGTTGAAGAAAGAAATGGTGGAAAAAGCCAGGACCGAGGCCGGGACCATAAGCCAGCAGGCCGAGGCCGAGAAAGCCGAGATACTGAAGACTGCCGAAAGTAACTTTGAGCAGGCGGTGAGCAGGACTGCGGCCAGGTTGTTGGAACTGGTGGAGTCAAGGAAGGTTGACTGATGGCCATCTCCCGGGTCAAAAGATTTGAAATCCTCCTGCCGGCCGGCGAGCTGGAAGGATTCCTGTCCTACCTGCAGGAGCTGGGAATTGCCCAGATCGACCCGGTCTCCTTCCAGGAGCTGGAGCTTAAGCCGGTGGAAGTTGATACCTCGGAGCATGAACGCTGGCTGGCCCGGATAAACCGCCTTCTCCAGAGCCTGCCCGAACCCGAAGAAAAAAAGGGCCTGGATAAACTCCTAACCCCCAGGCCGAAGTATTCAGCCGCCCTGAGGAAGGCCCTGCTTGATTTTGGCTACCAGAAAGTGGTTGAAGATTTCGAGCGCCTGGAGGCCCGCCGCAACGAGCTCCTCCAGGAAATAAAGCAGCTGGAAAGGGAAGAAGAGTTCCTCAAGCCACTGGCTGCCCTGGCCATCCCGCTTAAGGAGCTGACCGGTTTCAGGCACTGCCAGGTCCAGCTCATCCAGGTTCAGCCCCAGGACCTGGAACAGGTCCAGGAAAAGTTCCGGGAAATCCCGGCCCAGCTTTTCGTGGTGTCTGAAGAGAAGAGCCGGGTATTTATCCTGATCATAAACCATGAAACAGCCAGGGAAGAAGTCGACAGCATCTTTTCTGAGCTTAAGACCGTTTTTATCTCTCTTGGAAGTTACCTTGGCCGAGTGAAGGGGGAAGAGAAGCTGTCCGATGTCCTGGCCGGGCTCTCCCTCAGGCGAGAAGAGAAAAAGAGACAGGTAGAACAGCTGGATAAGGACCTGTCCGGGTTTGCCGTCCACCGTCCGGCCCTGATGGCCGTCCACGACGTTCTCCTGAGCGAAAAAGAGAAACTGGCCGGGGCCAGCCGGGCCGGGTTGACCGAGAAAACCGGCTGTCTCCAGGGCTGGATTCCGGCGGCCGAGGAAGAAAATTTCCGCAACCGGATCACGAAATATTCGGACCACATTTATTTAATAATAAGGGACCCCAGGCCAGAAGAACTGGAAGAGGCCCCGGTCATCCTGGAAAACCCGGAAATCGTCAGGCCCTTCGAAATCATCACCGGTCTTTATGGCCTGCCCCAACCCCGGACCATAGAGCCGACGATTTTCCTGGCGCCGTTTTTCTTCGTGTTTGTGGGCCTGTGCGTCAGCGAGGCCGGCTACGGGCTGGTGGTGGCCCTGCTTAGTCTTCTTTACCTGAAGCTGGCCAGGCCAAAGGGCGAGACCGAGCTTTTCCTGAAGCTTCTTTTCTACCTCGGTCTGTCGAACATTGTCCTGGGAACGCTGGTCGGCGGCTGGTTCGGTTTCCCGATAAAGTCCCTGTTGCTGATCGACCCGCTCCAGGACCCGATTCCCTTCATGGTCCTGGCCCTGGTGCTGGGATTCATCCAGGTCATGCTGTCCACATTCCTGAGCCTGGTCAGAGAATACCGTTCGGGTGACAGGGTCGGAGCCATCGCGGTCAAGGGCGGCTGGCTGCTGCTCCTGCCTTCCCTGGTAGGTTACCTGGTCCTGAAAAAGCCGGTTTTCGGGATCATGGCCCTGGTGGGTGCCAGCGGCATAGTCTTTTTCAGTTCGAAATCGAGAAATCCGCTGGCCCGCTTTTTCAGCGGGCTCTATGCCCTTTACGGGATATCCGGCTACCTGGCCGATACCCTGTCTTATTCTCGAATCCTGGCCCTGGGTTTATCGACCGGGGTCATTGCCATGGTGGTCAACAACCTTTTCCAGATTGCCTGGAAGATTCCCTACGTGGGCTGGCTGGCGGCCATCCTGATTTTCATCGGCGGGCACCTGTTCAACCTTGGCATCAGCTTTCTGGGCGCCTTCGTGCATTCGATGAGGTTGCAGTTCGTGGAGTTCTTCACCCGCTTCTACCAGGCTGGCGGCAAACCCTTCAAGCCCTTAAAACTGGAAAGCAAGTACGTGGAGTTTATTAGATGATAGATTCTTCATCCCGGATTCTAATAGGAGGACTGAAATGAGCTTAGGCTTAACACTGGCTATCCTGGGCGGAGCCATGGCTGTGTTCCTGGCTGGAATCGGTTCGGCCATCGGGGTCGGCCTGGCCGGCCAGGCAGCTTCGGGCGTGATGAGCGAGGATCCCTCGAAGTTCGGTTCGATGCTGCTGCTGGCGGCCCTGCCCGGCACCCAGGGCATCTACGGGTTCCTGAGCGGATTTCTGGTGATACTGAAGCTCGGCCTGATAGGCGGAACGGCCGCCTCGCCGACCGTGCAACAGGGACTGCAGATCATGTTTGCCTGTTTCCCGGTGGCCTTTGCCGGCTGGATTTCGGCCATTCACCAGGGCAAGGTCTGCGCCGCCGGTATCTACATGGTGGCCAAGCAACCAAAGGAAATGACCAAGCCCATGGTCCTGGCCGCCCTGGTTGAGACCTATGCCGTTCTGGGACTGCTGGCGACCGTGCTCCTGCTGAACGGAATCAAGCTCTGATAGGAACCAGGAAGCCGATGAGTCTGGAAAAAATCCTGGAAAAAATCGAGCTGGAAGCCCGGCAGGAGGTGGAAAGGATTCTATCCGAAGCCCGGGAGAAAGCCGAACAGATAAAGAAAGAAGCAGAACAGAAAGCCCGCGAACAGGCCGAGACCATCCTGCGCCAGGCCGAGGCCGAGGGCCGGCTGGAGGCCAGCCGGATTGTGACCCAGGCCCAGCTGCAAAGAAGAATGGAACTGCTCAAGACCAGGCGGGCCCTGATCAATAAGGTTCTGGCCGCGGCCCTGGAGAAAGACGAGCTGAAAAGGGTCAGGCTGAAAAAGGAGATCGTTTCCAGGGAAGGGCTCAAGCAGGAAGCCCTGCCCTCGGGGAAGCTGCTCGAGGAGCTCTCCCAGGAAGTGGAGAACGATATTCTGGAGTGGTTGAAAATCTGAGATGACAACAAGAGTGGCTGTTCTGGATTATGCCTTTGCCGTCGGACGGGTCCGGGCCCTGGAAAACTACCTTATACCTTACCAGGTTTTCCGGGAAGCGGCCGAGGCGGAAACGGCGGAAAGGGCCCTGGAGCTGGTTTCCGACGCCGGCAAGTTCGGCGAAGACCTGCTGCTGGTTGAAAATGCCGACCAGCTGGACCGGGTCCTGCTCAAGGAAAGAATGGCCCTGGATTTTAACCTGGAAGAGCTGTTCCTGGAAAAGCCCCTCTACCATGCCTACCTGGCCGCTGACAACCCGGTCGAGATGTCCAGCAGGCTGGAGGAGACCGAGAACGTTTTTATCCGGGATTACTTCCGGCTTCGCCTGGACCTGGCCAACCTGAAGCTCTTCCTGCGCTGCCGTTACCTGGAATTGCCGGAAGACCGGCTGGCCGAGAGCTTTCTTGCGGGTGGTCGGCTGGAAAAGAAAATATTCCAGGAAAATTACCAGGCCGGTTTCGATGAATTTTACCAGCTGCTCCGGTCCGGCCAGTTTGGAGAACTCTGGAAGCTGGCCACGGAGCATCTTGTTTCCAGGGAGAGTTTGGCCGTGCTGGAACGGGAAATAGAAAACCTGTCGTTGAATTATCTCAGGCAGGCCAGGCAGATAACCTTTGGACCCGAGCCGCTCTTTGCCTACGGCCTGGCCCGCCGGCACGAGCTGAAGCTCGTCCGGATAGTCCTGGCCGGAAAATTCCTGCAGCTTCCGGCCCAGTTCTTAAGAGAGAGGATCAGTCAGACCTATGTCTGAAGTCGGACGTATTGCCGTAATCGGAGACCGGGACTTCTGCGCCCCGTTTAAAATCCTGGGCCTGAGTGTCCTGACCCCGGGCAACCCGGACGAGGCCCGGGCCCTGCTGGCCCAGGTGGTCGAGGAAAAGTACGCCATCTGCCTGATCCAGGAAACCTGGCTGGAAGTCCTGAAGCCAGAAGTGGCCGAGCTCAGCTACCGGTTCGCCCCGGTCTGTGTCGGCTTTTCCGACTTCCGGGCCAGCTCGGAATCGGTAGAAAACCTGATGAAGGAGCTTTCAATCAAAGCCATAGGTTCGGATGCACTCTTTACCAGAGGAAGGAAAGAAAATGAGACAAGGTAAAATAATTCGCGTGGCCGGTCCCCTGGTGGTGGCGGCCGAGTGTCTCGGCGCCAAGATGTACGACATGGTCAGGGTTGGCCACCTGGGCTTGATCGGAGAAATAATTGAACTCAATAATGACCAGGCCTATATCCAGGTCTACGAGGATACTACCGGTGTCGGCCCCGGGGAGCCGGTGGTGCTGACAGAAAAGCCCCTGTCGGTGGAGCTGGGGCCTGGAATTCTGGGGTCTATCTACGATGGAATCCAGCGCCCGCTGGACGTCATCAGGGCCCGGCACGGAGAGTTCGTTTCGAGGGGAATCGAGGTACCAGCTCTCGACCGGGAGCGGCGCTGGACTTTTGAACCGATAAAAAAAGCTGGCGACAGGATCCTGGCCGGAGACATCATCGGCTACGTCCAGGAAACCCCGCTCATCCAGCACCGGATCATGGTGCCGGAAAACGGCGACGGTGAAATTATCGAGATCAAGGAAGGAGAATTCAAGGTAAGTGAAGTTGTCTGCCGGATAAAGAAGGAATCGGGCGAAATCAAAGAGCTGAACCTGTTCCAGGTCTGGCCGGTCCGAAAGCAGCGGCCGGTTAAAGAAAGGCTGATGCCCTTTGAGCCCCTGATCACCGGCCAGCGAATACTCGACACCCTGTTTCCGCTGGCCAAGGGTGGCACGGCCTGCGTCCCCGGTCCATTCGGCAGCGGCAAGACCGTGGTCCAGCACCAGCTGGCCAAGTGGTCTGATGCCCAGATTATAGTCTACGTGGCCTGCGGGGAACGCGGCAACGAGGTGGCCGACCTTCTCCTTAGCTTCCCGGAACTCAAGGACCCCAACACCGGGCGCCCGCTTCTGGAAAGGACGGTCATCATTGCCAATACTTCTAACATGCCGGTGGCTGCCCGCGAGGCCTCAATCTATACCGGGATGACCATTGCCGAGTATTTCCGCGACATGGGTTACTCGGTGGCCCTGATGGCCGACTCTTCTTCCCGATGGGCTGAAGCCCTGAGGGAAATCGGCGGGCGAATGGAAGAAATGCCCGGCGACGAAGGCTACCCGGCTTATCTGGCCAGCCGCCTGGCCGAGTTTTACGAGCGGGCCGGCAAGGTCATCTGTCCTGGCTCGGAAGAAAGAATCGGGGCCCTGAGCGTTATCGGGGCGGTCAGCCCGCCAGGCGGCGACCTGTCCGACCCGGTAGTCCAGGCCACCCTCAAGGTGGTCAAGGTCTTCTGGGCCCTGGACGACCGGCTGGCCAACATGAGGCACTTCCCGGCCATCAACTGGCTGCAGAGTTATTCGCTCTACCGAGATTCTCTTAAAAAGTATTTTGCCGAAAAGGTGGCCGAGGATTTTGTGGAACTCAGCCAGGAGGCCATGAAGCTGCTGGAGCTGGAGGCCGAGCTCCAGGAAATTGCCAGGTTGATCGGGCTGGAATCGCTGTCTTTCAAGGAAAGGCTGGTCCTGGAAACGGCCCGCTCCATCCGCGAGGATTTTCTGCACCAGAACGCCTTCCATCCCCAGGACACTTATACCTCCATGCGCAAGCAGTACCTGATGCTGCGGACCATCCTTCACTTTCACCACCGGGCCAACGAGGCCCTGGAGGCCGGGAAGGAATTCAGCGACATCGTCTCCCTGGAAGTCCGCGACCGGATTTCCAAGATGAAATATCTGCCGGAGGAGGAAGAAGCCCTGCTCCAGGTGGAGAAAGAAGTGGACGCTTCTTTCAAGGCACTTTAGTTTTAAGGTGAAGCCCATGCACAAAGAATACTTGACAGTTTCCAACATAGTCGGGCCGCTGGTCATCGTGGAAAAGATCGCCGACGTCAAATACAACGAGCTGGTGGAAATAGAAGACTCCCGGGGCCACCTGCGCCGCGGGACGGTGCTCGAAGTCTCTACCGACCAGGCTGTGGTCCAGGTCTTCGAGGGAACGGTCGGCCTGGACATCGATAAGTCCCGGGTCCGGTTCCTGGGACGATCGCAGCAGCTGCCGGTGTCGGAAGAAATCATCGGCCGGGTGTTTGACGGCTCCGGCCGGCCGCGGGATAACGGCCCGCAGATCATCGCCCGCAAGCGCCTGGACATCAACGGCAGCCCCATCAACCCCGACGCCCGGGATTACCCCTCGGAGTTCATCCAGACCGGGATTTCTTCCATCGACGGCATGAACCCGCTGGTCCGCGGCCAGAAGCTGCCGATTTTTTCTGGTTCCGGCCTGCCCCACCCGCGGATTGCCGCCCAGATTGCCCGCCAGGCCAGGGTCCTGGGCAAGGAAGAAAAATTTGCCGTGGTCTTTGCGGCCATGGGCATCACCTTCGAAGAGGCCAACTTCTTCATCGAGGATTTCCGCAACACCGGGGCCCTGGAGAGGGCGGTGCTGTTCCTGAATCTGGCCAACGAGCCGGCCATCGAAAGAATCGCCACCCCGCGCCTGGCCCTGACCTGCGCCGAGTACCTGGCCTTTGAGCTGGACATGCACGTCCTGGTCATCCTGGTGGACATGACCTTCTACGCCGAGGCCCTGCGCGAAATCTCGGCCGCCAGGAAGGAGATTCCGGGCCGGCGTGGTTATCCCGGCTACCTTTATACCGACCTGGCCACCATGTACGAGAGGGCCGGCCGCATCAAGGGCAAGAAAGGCTCGATCACCATGATCCCCATCCTGACCATGCCGGAAGACGACAAGACCCACCCCATTCCCGACCTGACCGGTTACATCACCGAGGGGCAGGTGATCCTGAGCCGGGAACTTCATCGCAAGGGCATCTACCCGCCGATAGACGTTCTGCCCAGCCTGTCGCGCTTAAAAGATAAAGGAATAGGCGCGGGCAAGACCAGGGAAGACCACGCCGACGTGCTGAACCAGCTGTTTGCCTGCTATGCCCGCGGCAAGGAAGCCCGGGAACTGGCCCTGATCCTGGGCGAGGCGGCCCTGAGTGACCTGGACCGGCTGTACCTGAAGTTTGCCGACCTGTTCGAAACGGAATTTGTCCGGCAGGGCGAATTCGAGGCAAGGACGATCGAGGAGACCATAGAGCTCGGCTGGAAACTGATGCGCCAGCTTCCGAAGAAAGAGCTGAAGAGGATCAGGCCGGAGTACCTGGAAAAATATTATTCCCCGGCCGCAGCAGCGGGAGGCGAGAAAGCAAATGAAGCTTAAGGTCAACCCCAACCGGATGGAGCTGCTCCGGCTCCGCCGACGCCTGTCCCTGGCCGAGAGGGGTCACAAGCTGCTCAAGGACAAGCTGGAAGAGCTGATGCGGCAGCTGCTGGAAGCCTCACGGCGGCTGGCCGAGCTGCACGAAAAGGTCGACCGGGAATTTGAAATCATCACCGGGGCCACGGCCGCCGTCCGCGTTGCTCAACCGGCCTCCGAAATGGCGGAGCTCCTGGGTGATGGCCAGCTCGAATTTTCCGTGGAGAAGGGCCGGCTGCTTAACCTGGTCGTGCCGGAGTTTCAGCTGGTCGGTTTTGAGCCGGGAGCTTATGACCTGTTTCTGACCGAAAGCGAGCTGGACGTGGCCGTGAAACACTTTAAGAAAATTCTGCCGGAGCTCCTGGAGTTCTGCAGCCTCTGGAAAAAGCTGGAACTCCTGGCCCACGAAATTGAAGTGACCAGGAGAAGGGTCAACGCCCTGGAATACATTTTAATTCCCAGCCTCAAGGAAACCATCCACTCCATCTCCTCCCGCCTGGAGGAAATCGAGCGTTCCTACCAGGTTCAGTTGATGCGGGTGAAGGAGATCGTTCGCCACCACTAATAGTGGCCTAAAATTCCTTTACACAAAAAAAAGTATAAAAAAGCCAAAAAAGTATTGACATCCGGAAAAAATGCTGTATATATACAATTGAAAATGAAAAATAAAAATGAAACTGAAAGCGGCGATTAAAAAATTTTTGGGGGAAGGCATTTAAAAATTTTTTTTACGACGGGTGAAGAAAAGAAAATGAAAATCGCTTTGCTTTTCAGTTCCAAGCAGGGAATGGCCAGGACACTGGGGCCGGTTCTCTTTGAAGACCGGGCCGAAGAAGGGGAAGAGCCCCCACCTGATTTGCTGGCTGAATGTGACAGCGATGAGACCATCACTGCCGTTCAGCAAGCCCTCCAGAAGTTTCACCGGGTGGTCTTGATTGAATCCGACGACCAGGCCTACCTGCGCCTGATGGAAGAAAAGCCCGACCTGGTCTTCAACATTGCCGAAAGACTTTTCGGGCCCAACCGCGAGTCCCACATCCCGACCATCTGCGAGATGCTGAACATTCCCTACACCGGCTCCGACCCGCTGACCCTGGGAATCTGCCTGGACAAGTCCCGGGCCAAAGAAATTCTGAGTTACCATCGAATACCTAATCCCGACTTCAGAGTGATAGAGAGTGTCGAGGAGATTCCTCCCCGGCTGAAATACCCGCTGATAGTTAAACCCCTTTATGAGGGTTCCAGCAAGGGTATCAAGGATAACTCGGTGGTCAGCAACCGCCGGGAACTCAAGGCCAAGATTGCCGAGATAAAGAGACTGTATGACCAGCCGGCGATAGTGGAAAAATTCCTGACCGGCCGGGAATTCACGGTCGGGGTGCTGGGCAATTATCCCGACCTGGAGATACTGCCCATCGTGGAAATTGACCATTCCCAGCTACCGGCCGGGGCCAGGCCAATCTATTCCTACGAAGCCAAGTGGGTCTGGGACACTCCCGACCGGCCCCTGGAAATCTTCTGCTGCCCGGCCGACATCTCGGATGAATTGAAAAAGGCAATTGAAGATACCGTGAGAAATACCTGCCGGGTGCTGAGAATTCGCGACTGGGCCCGGATCGATGTCAGGCTCGATGAAAAGGGTGTGCCCAACATTTTAGAAGTCAATCCGCTGCCCGGCATCCTGCCCAATCCCGAAGAGAATTCCTGCCTGCCCAAGGCGGCCCGGGCGGCCGGTTATAACTACGACCAGCTCATCAACCGGGTGGTCTGGGAAGCCGGCAAGAGATACGGTCTCCCGGTGGATTTTTACCGGGAGGTGTTCAGGCCGGCGGCCAGTTCCCTGGGTCTCGGAGGAGCCGATGGCCACTGACGGTCCTAAAGTCGGAGTGGCTTTCAACACCTACGAGCCTTTCATCTACCGCCCGGAAAAAGTTTCCGAGGACTCGGTGGCCAGGGTGGCCGAGGTCGTCTGCGAGACCCTGGTCAAGGCCGGGGTGGAAGCCACCATCATTCCCCTGCAGAGAAGCATGTTTACCTTTCTGCGCCGCCTCAAGGAGCTGAACGTGGAGGTGGTGGTCAACCTGTGCGAGGGCTTCTTCGGCAATCCCCAGTGGGAAGCCAACGTGGCCGCGGTCATGGAAATGCTGCACATTCCTTTTACCGGTAACGGCTCCCGGACGCTGGCCCTCTGCCAGGACAAGCACCAGGCCAAGGCCATACTCAGCTCCTTCAACCTGCCGGTGGCGGCCAGCCAGCTCATCACCTCGGCCGAGGAGATGGTCGACCTCAAGTTCCCGGTGATTGTCAAACCCAATTCCGAGGATGCCAGCATCGGGGTCCATCCGGAATCGGTGGTCCACGACCAGGAGTCACTGTCGGCCAGGGTGGAAAAAATCGTCAGGACCTACAACCAGCCGGCCATCGTCGAGGAGTACATCGATGGCCGGGAGTTCAACGTGGCCGTCCTGGAGGACGGCGAGCCCCGAGCCCTGCCGGTTTCCGAAATAGATTTTTCCAAGATGCCGGAGGGCTTTCCCCACATCTGCAGTTATGAAGCCAAGTGGTATCCGGATCACATACTCTACAAGTCGACTCCCCCCATCTGCCCGGCGCCGATCAAGAAGGAGCTCAGCCTGAAGCTCCAGGATCTGGCAGTCAACGCCTTCAAGGCCATGGGTTGCCGCGATTATGCCCGGGTGGATTTCCGCATGAACCAGCAGGGGGAGGTCTTCATCCTGGAAGTCAACCCCAACCCGGACATCAGCCTGGATGCCGGCTATGCCCGGGCCCTGAATGCGGCTGGCATCGATTATGCGGATTTCTGGAAGCTGCTGATTGCCAACGCCAGGAAAAGGAAGGAAGGCAATGTTGCGCCCAATGGCAAAAGCTGACCGCCAGCCGGTGCTCGACCTCATCCGGGCCACCGGGTTTTTCACGCCGGACGAAA
Source organism: Candidatus Saccharicenans subterraneus (assembly GCA_003426165.1). Classification (GTDB taxonomy): domain Bacteria; phylum Acidobacteriota; class Aminicenantia; order Aminicenantales; family Saccharicenantaceae; genus Saccharicenans; species Saccharicenans subterraneus. The sequence continues at coordinate 150,505 of QUAH01000004.1, read as the reverse complement.
TCCAGGTGGCTGAAGAATTGATAGATATTTATCTTAATAATCCGGAGCAGCGCGACTATTACATAGTGGTTGTGGAAAACGAAAAGAGAGAAGTGGTTGGCTACATGACCTACGGTCCGACACCTCTTACCGAAGGCACCTGGGACCTGTACTGGATTGCCGTGGCTCCCGGGGCCCAGGGCCGTGGTTACGGACAGCAGCTGGTGGGCTGGCTGGAAGATGAAGTGAAGAAAAATAACGGCCGCCTGGTCTTGATAGAAACTTCTTCCCAGCCCAAGTATCAACCGACCAGAAAATTCTACGTAAAACTTGGATATACCGAAGTGGCCCGCATCCGGGATTTTTACCGTCCCGGAGACGACCGGGTCATCTTCGGAAAATATTTTCGCTCAAAGGAGTGAGAAAAGGAGACAATGGAAGACTGGCAACGAATCTTACGCGACAGCCTGCGCACGCCCGAAGACATCGCCGAACATTTCGGCCTGGACCTGGAAGAGGTCAGGAAAATCGGCCGGGCCTTCAAGATCCAGATTACTCCTTACTATGCGAGCCTGATCAAGAAAAAGGGTGACCCCATCTATAAACAGGTGGTGCCGGACCTGGCTGAGCTGGCCGAGAATTCTGGCCAGGAGGACCCGCTGGAGGAAGACCTGGACTCCCCGGTTCCCAGCATCGTCCACCGCTACCCGGACCGGGTGCTGTTCCTGGTTTCCCACAGCTGCGCCTCTTACTGCCGTTTCTGCACCAGGAAGAGAAAGGTCGGCGACCCCAGCAAGATCCATCCCCGCTACATCGAAGACGGGATCAACTACATCAAGGACCACCCCGAGGTCCGCGACGTGATCATTTCCGGAGGCGACCCGCTCATCCTGAGCGATGACAAGCTGGAAGCCATCCTGAGCCAGGTGCGGGCCATTCCCCACGTGGAAATCGTGCGCCTGGGTAGCCGGGTGCCCTGTTTCCTGCCGCAGAGAATAACCGAGAAACTGGTCAACATGCTCAAAAAGTACCACCCGCTATACCTGAATGTTCATTTTAATCACCCGGATGAAATCACCCCGGAATCAGCCCGGGCCCTTAACCTGCTGGCTGATGCCGGCATCCCCCTCGGCAACCAGACCGTCCTGCTCAAGGGTATCAACGACGAGGTTCCGGTCATGAGAAGGTTGATGCAGAAGCTGCTGACGGTCAGGGTTCGCCCCTATTACATTTACCAGGCGGATTACGTGAAGGGGACGGACCATTTCCGGACGACCGTGGAGAAGGGCCTGGAAATTTACCAGGGCCTGAGAGGCTGGACTTCGGGCCTGGCCGTTCCCCAGTACGTCATCGACGCTCCGGGCGGCGGCGGCAAGATACCGTTGATTCCGGAATATGTGCAGTCTATTTCCGATGAAAAAGTGGTGCTGAGGAATTACGCCGGGGAAGTCTATGTCTATCCTCAGGTCAAGAGCCCGAAGAAGAGAAGACCCCGGGTGCAGCCGCCCTGTTACGCGGCTCCCAGCCAGCAGCTTTAACCGCGCTTCAGCCGGTTGAAGACGAGCGAAGAAGAACTATCTTTCTTCGCCGCCTCTTAATTCTCGATTCTGGCCGGCCGCGCCGGAGGCAAAGAGGTTTATAACCTTTTTTGTTTTTTGTCGGCGTCATCATTATCGTTCTCCCCGGGGTCGGCGTGGCCGATTTATCCGGAATTCCGGTTTTGGAATAAGTTGACTGCCGGGTGTAATAGCTCGGACCCGGGAGGAAAGGGCGGAAGCCGGGCTTTAAGAACTGCGGGCGTTGAGAATCGGCCGGAATAAGAAAAAGATAAGACCCGCGGAGAGTTATTTCCGCGCCGGCTGAGATTTTTCCGGGAAAAAGCCGGGAATTGGCTACGGCTGCTGGGACTGGCGGAGGTATTCGGCCAGACCGACCTGCTGCAGAATGGCCAGGGCTTCCTCGTTGCCGACGGCTTTTTTCTGCTTCAGCGCCTCCAGAATTCTTATTATTGACAGGGCTACCTCGGCTGTCTGCCCGGCCACCGCCTGTTTATCCCTGAGGAACTCAATCGAGTCGTAAAGAACGGCGTTGGCCTCGCCGTAGCTGATTTCCGCGCGGTGTCCGTATTTTTTTATCCACTCCGGTTTTTTAAGGCAGTCGTTGACGTGCGATTGAATCAGGTAAGTGGCCCGGCCGATCAGCTTGAGATTGCTGGGGCTGACGTTGGTCATGGTGTTTCCGATGACCCGGCCCAGCCTGGCCATGACGGCTGTCGAATGGGCGTTCAGCACCATCTTCAGGCCGGTGTTCTGCTTCAGCAGGAAGGGGTCGTTCCGGCGGTCGAGATTGAGGAAAACCTGGATGGGGCCGGCCTGACCTGACTGCAGGAACTTTCGGCCATAATCCTGGATTTTCTTTTCCAGCGCCACGGTCTGCTTTTCGTTGAGGTCGCTGACGCTGACCAGAACCAGTCCGGCCTGTTTTTCCAGGAACAAACTCATAAAACGGCTGAAAGCCGAGGCCGGGTCGAGCAGGTTGTTTTCTTCAGGCGCCAGGCAGACCATAACTCCCAGGTCTCCGGGTTGAGGGCCGCGTTTCGTCAGGTTGAATTCCGAAAAGGAAAAATCGTAGAGTTCATGCTGGTTGTCGCCGGCTTTCTTCAGGCTGTCCAGAGCCGCCCGGCGCAGGTAGGGGTCGTCCACCTGCTCTTCAAAAGGCGAGCGGTAAAAATCTTCCCGCAGTCCCCGGAAAGGACGCCCCAGAAAATTCAGCCAGGCCTGATGCTTGTCCCGGGCCGGAGTCCAGACCTGAATCCAGCAGCGGCGGGCCGGTTCGTTGACGGTGTCCAGCGGATAAAGCCTGAAAGTCGGGCTGCGCTCGGTGCTGTCGATAAAAACGGTGATCAGGGCCTTGTCGGCAAAGTAGGTTGAAAAATGATTCCCGGCATAGGTTTCAGCTTCCAGTTCTGTCCAGGCCGCTATCCTGGGCACGGCATTTTTTACTCTGGATAGAATCCGGTTAAACTCGCGGAGAGTCGCGACCGGGTCATACCGGCGGCTGAACCCTGCCCGCTGCAATTCTTTGGGGCTGAGAAATCCGGACAGTAATTCATAAACCGCCGACTGAAGGGCTGCTCCCACCACATAAGTTTCAATGGTGGTGGCCTGCATTCTGGTGGAGCCGGTTATGGCCATCGGCCCGGTGGTCAAGTTGATCCTGGTTATGCCCGGTTCTTCAATTACCGCCCGGCTCCGGTCGAAGGGTCTCAGGCGGTCGTCGGGGTTGTTATAGATAAAATAAAGTTTCCGGCGACTTTCTTCCGGGCTGTAGCCGGGGCTTTCCTTCCACTGCTCCAGGGCGGTGAGAATGGTGCCGATGACCGAGGAAGTTTCCCCGCCCTCGGTGACGCAGATCACCAGGTCGCCCTTTTTTATTCCGTGGTCCTGAAGCTGCAGCCGCCCGATGAGCTGCAAATCTTCAAAACCCTCAAGAGAAGAAATCAGCGCCCGGTCGGCGCCGGTCATTTCTCCGACCAGCCTGTCGGCAATGTCCGGCCCCAGGTTTTTTTCCACTTTTGACCAGAGGGCTTTATCCCGGCGGAGGGAATTCCAGAAAGGACGCCAGAAGGTGCTTTCCATCTGCTTGGCCAGGCGGCCGGTGGCTCCGCAGCCGTAAATATAGATTTTTCGGCCGGCCAGGATCGACTGCTTGATTTCCGAGGCCAGGAGCAGCAGGTCCCGCGGCTCGGCGGCCAGCTCTTCCAGCCGGTCGGCGATGTCCTCGTCGACCGAAAACAGCATGTGCAGGGCGGCCGGAATATCAGTTTTGATTCTTTCGCTGAGGTTCCAGGTCTTCGGGTGGCGCTGCTCGGTCAGCAGGGTATGAAGATGGAACTGGGTTTTGTTCTGAAGGTAATCGAGCGACTCGGCCGATACTTCCAGGCCCAGAAGCGGCAGCAGGCCGGGAGGAGCCTGGGCCTGCTGTTCCTGCCGGCCGGACTCGGCGGCCAGCAGAAATCCTACTAAAATAGTAGGAATTAGCAGCAGTCCGGCCGCCCGGGCAGCCCGCGGCCTATCTTTTTTTCCCGGTCGGCTCATTTTCATTCGGTTTTCCATACTGATGGGTGTCGTCTAAAATGTCGTTCGTCTGCCAGTCTCTAATCCAGTCCGCCACCAGAAAAACCTGGAGGCCGCCCGAGGCCGTGGAACAGACCACCCGGTTGAGACCGGCGTTGATTATCATTTTCTTGCAGATGAAACAGGGGAAGGCGTCTATCTCCTGCCCGGTTCGCGGGTCGCGGCCGTAGATGAACATGTCGCCACCCAGCAGACTGACTCCGGCCCGGGCGGCGTTGATGATGGCGTTCTGCTCGGCGTGAACCGAGCGGCAGAGCTCGTAGCGCTGGCCGTGAGGAATTCCCAGGCGGTCGCGCAAACAGAACCCGTGTTCCAGGCTGTCCCGGGTTTTCCGGGGGGCGCCGACGTAGCCGGTGGAAATGATCTGGTCGTCGCGGACGATGATGGCCCCGATGGAACGTCGAAAGCAGGTGCTGCGGAGCGAAACTTCCCGGGCGATGCCCAGATAATATTCGTCTTTTGAAACCCGGAGAGAGGTTCGGCCTCCGGTTCGAGGCTTCCCGGCCCCGGCCTTTGTTGTCCGTATGAGCTTTTTTCCGTTCATCCCAGTTCCTCCAGTTTTTGCCACAGCTCCTCGAGCGAACCGTCGTTGATGATGGTCAGGTCGGCCAGCTTGAGGCAAAGGTCAAGCTGCTGCCCGGTTTCTTCCCGGGTTTTCTCCTGCTCTTCTTTCCGCCTGAATTCCTCCAGGGTGGAAGCTGATTCGTTTCGGCCGCGTTTTCTGGCCCTCTCGAAACGGACCTCGAGCGGGGCGTCCACCGCCACCAGAACGAAATTGCCCAGGCTTCTGAGGAAGGCCACCTCGGCCGGGTTGCGGATGCTGTCGATAACCGTCGGACCATGGATTCCGGCCGCCGCCCGCCGGGCCAGGACGTCCGGCCCGAATTTTTCCCGCAGCTCGTTGCCGCAGGCTATCAGGTGGTCGCGGCTGGCCTCTAAACCTTTCGACCGCAACTCCTCCCGGATGACGTCGGACAGAGAAACATAGCCGTAGCCTTTTCTTTTCAGAAAATTGGCCACCTCGCCCTTGCCGGCGCCGTTGGTTCCGGTCAAGCCGATCAGTTTGTAAGCGGTGAGTTTCTTTTTTTCCAGCATGATTTTAGGACCAGGTCCTGAAATTAAGAATATATCCCAACTTCGGGAAAATTCAAAGCGGAGGTTGAGGCGCCGCTCAGAGGGTCCTGTCACGGCGCGCCTCCTCCCGTCCTCGCTCCACCCATCCCCCCGTGGGGAACCCCTTCCGCTGCGGGCGGTTCGGAGACACGCCGTGTCACCCTCTGAAAGCCTTGCCTATCCGATTCTTGATTGGCCTGGATTAAGAAGAGGGTCCTGTCACGGCGCGCCTCCTCCCGTCCTCGCTTACCGATCCCCCTGCGGGGAACCCCTTCCGCTGCGGGCGGTTCGGAGACACGCCGCGCCACCCTATAAAAACCCTGGCTCTGCGATTCAATATTGGCCCGAATTGGAAAGAGGGGACTATCACGAGGCATAAGCCTGCGGGCGTCATTTCGCCCTTTTTAATTTGGTGGCTATTGTTTTAGGGCCTCGTCGCTGAGCGCCGGGCCGTTCCTACCATTACCCGCGTTGCGACCTGCAGCGGCTTGGAGACAGGCCTCGCTGTGTTCACGAATACCATGCCTCCCGGTTTATTTTTGGCCTGGGATTGGCAGGATGCGTATCCCCCCTTCTTTTAACATCTGTTTTTATTTGCGTCGGCCACAAAATCAAGAAAAGGCTCTATGTTTCTTTCCAGATGAACAGGCATGCATATTTCTATGATTATTTTTTGGCTCGGATTTGAAAGGGGGTCCGGCTGCGGTGTGGACTCAGCCGGCCTTGCTCACCGATGCCCCCACGGCGAGCCCTTGCGGCTCCGGGAGACGGGAGGCCGGACTTGCCGCCTGCCCGCCGCCATCGGCGTCAATCCTGGAAACAGAGAGGCTTTCGGGAGGGGTTAGCCGGCCAGATTGTCGGGGCCGGCGGCTTCTGCGGCTTCTTTCTTTCTGCGTTTCTCTTTGTTGCGGCCGACCACCATGGCGATCAGGATGCTTATTCCGTAGAGAGCGATCATCGGCACGGCCACGATGCTCTGGGTGATCATATCCGGAGTCGGGGTGATGACGGCGGCGATAACAAAGGCAGCCAGGACGGCGTAATGAAAATTCTTGACCATCCAGCGTGAGGTCAGGATGCCTATTTTAGAAAGAAAATAAACCAGGGTCGGAAGTTCGAAGACCAGGGCGATTCCGAGCAGCACTTTGAGGGCGAAGCTGAAGTACTGGTCGACGGTTATGACCGGCTGGAAGTCCCTGCCCAGGGTCAGGAAGAACCGGCAGGCCCAGGGGAAGACGATGAAATAGCCAAAAAGCGCCCCCAGAGTAAAGAAGAAACTGGTAAAAAAGACGAAGGGGATAACGTATTTTTTTTCCTTTTGATATAGTCCGGGAGAGACGAACATCCACAGCTGATAAAAGACAAAAGGCGAGGTGGCGAACAGGGCGGCCAGGAATGAAACCTTCAGGTAGAGCATGAAGGGAGCGGTCAGGGTGGTGAAGGCCAGTTTCGTCCCTTCCGGCAGGTACTGGGTGACCGGCCGGGCTAAGATGGCATAGAGCTGGCGGCTGAACATCCAGGCCGGAATAACGGCCACGATGATAGCCACGAAAGAATAGAACAGTCTTTTGCGCAGGTCCTCGAGATGTTCAAGGAAGGTCATCTCGTCAGGTGACTTTCTGGCCTTCCCCGGGCTCATCGGTTTTCAGGTCCTTTTTGATGTTGTCCTGGAATTCGTTCAAGTCGTCCTTGAACTCGGTCAGGTTGGATTTGACCTCGTTGATTTCGGACTTAATTTCGCTGGCGTTGATTTCTTCTTCCACCTTGTTGCGCAACTCGTCGGAGGCTTTCTTGAATTCTCTGATGGCGCGGCCCACCGATTTGCCGACCTCGGGCAGCTTTTTCGGCCCGAACACCAGCAGGGCGATGATGAAAATAACGATTAATTCCGGAACGCCGATTGATCCAAACATTTTTCCGCCAGTTAAACTATAGCCTTTAACCGGGGGGCAGTCAAGCCAGATTCGGCTTTACTTTAAGATAGCCCTCTGGTAAGATTTATTGTCTGTAAACAGAGTTTAATCGGATAAATTATGAACCAGAATTCAAAGCGGTTTTCGCTCCTTATAGTTTTATTTCCTCTGCTGTTCCTGGTCTGCCGCTCTTCGGTGGCCATCGACCCCTGGCAGCAGGGTGTGAACAAGGTGCTGAATCTCACCGGTCTGGTCCAGAAGGAATACTTTGAAGAGAAAGACGCCCGCAAGCTGACTTTCTCGGCCATCAGGGGCATGCTGGACACCCTGGACCCGCATTCCTATTTTCTGGACCCGGAAGGGGCCCGGACCTTTACCGAGGATTACACCGGCAAATATTACGGTCTGGGCATCCAGATTCAGAAGCAGGAGGACCGGCTGGTGGTGATTGCGCCGATAGAAGGCACACCGGCCTGGAGGCTGGGCATTCAACCCGGGGACGTCATCACCCACATCGACGGCGAAAGCACCAAACCCCTGAGCAGCACCGAAGCCATGCTGAAATTGCGGGGAGAGAAGGGCACCAGAGTTACCATCACCATCCAGAGAGAAGGGCTGGACAAACCGTTCGACCTGACCATCACCCGGGAGGAAATTCCGCTGAAAAGCGTCCCCTATGCTTTTCTGCTGGACACAAAAAAGAAAATTGGCTATATCTTTGTCCGCAATTTTGGTCGCCAGACCGTCGATGAACTGGAAGCGGCTCTGGAAGAGCTTTCTGAAAAAGGAATGGAAAGCCTTATCCTGGACCTGCGCGGCAACACCGGCGGACCCGTTTTCCAGGCGGTGGACATGGCCGACCTGTTCCTGCCGAGGGGGGCCAAGATCGTGTCCATGAGAGGCCGCAATACCGCTTACAACCGGGATTTCTTTGCCAGCCAGGATAACCAGTATGAAGACCTGCCGCTGGTAATTCTTATCAATACCGGCACGGCCAGCGCTTCCGAGATCGTGGCCGGAGCCATCATGGACAACGACCGCGGCCTGATCGTCGGCGAAGATTCCTGGGGCAAAGGACTGGTTCAGACAGTTTTCCCGCTGGCCGCCGATATGGCGGTGGCCATCACCACGGCCAAGTACCTCACTCCCAGCGGGCGCGAAATCCAGAGGGATTATTCTCACCTTGAGGATTATCTCCTGGCCAGGAGAGCGCCGGAAGAGAAACGAGAAATCAAATATACGGTCAAAGGCCGAAAGGTTCTCGGGCAGGGCGGGATCAGTCCGGACTATGAAGTTAAGACCAGTTATAAACCCCTGACCGTGGAATTTCTGATCAGGGGCGCCTTTTTCAGCTACGGCCGGAAATTCAGCCTGCATCAGACCCGGCTGTCGGCCGGTTATGTTTTTCCCCAGGAACTGAAAAACGGGACGCCTCCCGCCGGGCGCCGGATTTTTGACGCCGGCTTTGAGGTCGGGCCGGAGGTGGTCAAAGATTTTCTGGAATATGTGGGCACGACCGGAATCAAGTATGACCTGAGCAAGCTGGGCGAGGCCGAAGCTGAAATAAAGAACGAACTCAGGCGCGAGATTTTTTCGGCAGTTTTCAGCCTGGAAGAGGGAATCAGGGCCTTCAGGCAGACCGACCCGGTGGTGCTTAAAGCGGTTGAAGTCATGCCCGAAGCCGCGAAGTTCGTCCGGAACAGCCGCTGACCTGATTTCAGTTCGGCTGTCCGTATAAGATGACCTGAGGAGTCGGCAATGAAACTGGCCATCGCTTCCGACCATGCCGGATATGAATTAAAAAAAGAAGTGGTCGCTTATCTTCAATCGGCGGGGATAGCTTTTACCGATTTTGGCTGCGGCCCCGGCGAAAGCGTGGACTACGTCGATTACGGAGCCGAGGCGGTCCGCCGGGTGGTGAGCGGCGAATTCGACCGGGCCATCCTGTTCTGCGGGACCGGCCTGGGCATGGCCGTGGTGGCCAATAAGTTTCCGGGAATAATAGCCACCCCCTGCTGGGATGAATTCACGGCCACCGTCAGCCGGACTCATAACAATTCCAACTGCCTGGCACTGGGGGGACGGGTGCTATCTTCCGAACAGGCGATCAAGATCGTCAAAATCTGGCTGGAAAAGGATTTTGAGGGCGGCCGGCACGAACGCCGGATAAAAAAGATTTTTGCCCTGGAGGAAGAACTCCATAAATCTAAGTAGGCCGGAGAGGGACCCGGGCCGACCGGCCCCGGCCCGGCGTCGGGAAAGAGATTGAGCTTGAGATTACAATAAAAGGAGCTTTCTGATGACAGAATTTGCCGATAAAATTTCCGCCTGGTGTGACCGCATCGAGAAAAATAACATCTGGCGGCAAAAAAAATGTTTTAACCTGATTCCGTCGGAAAACACGCCCTCTCTCCTGGTCAAGCTGGCAGAAATTGCCGACCCCTCGGGCCGCTATGCCGAACATCGGACCATGAAAGGCCAGGAAGTATATTTTTACCAGGGAACCGATTTCATCCGGGACGTGGAACTTGAGGCCAGAAAAGAGCTGAGCCGGTATTTCGGCTGCACCGATGTAGAACTGAGACCGGTCAGCGGTCAGATGGCCAACGAAGTGGTTTTCAAAGGACTGGTTAAGTTCGTCAATAGAAAGAGGGCCGCCGGTCAGCCTTTCCGCCGGCTGCGGCTGGTGATGAACAACGACCTGAACAAGGGCGGGCATCTCAGTTCCCAGCCGATGGGGGCGCTGTTTAACCTGGTGGAAGAGGACCCGGCCAGCGGCAAGGAAAATGTGGTCAACATTCCCGTCCGCCGGGATAATCCCTACCGGGCCGACCTCGACCGCCTGGCCGAGTTGCTGAAAAAACACCGGCCGGAGCTGGTGGTCTTCGGCAAGAGCATGTTCATCTACCGGGAACCGGTCAGCTTTGTCTATGACCTGGTGAAAGATTGGCCGGACAGACCGGTGTTGATGTATGACATGGCCCATGTTCTCGGCCTGTACGGCGCGTTCCAGGCGCCGTTTGCCGAAGGGGCCGACCTGGTTACCGGCAGCACCCATAAAACTTTCTTCGGCACCCAGCGCGGACTGGTGGCCGGGAATTTTTCAGCCGACAGCCCCTTCAAGCAGCTCTGGACCGACATTCAGGGCCGGGCCTTCCCGGGTTCGACTTCCAACCACCACCTGGGAACGTTGCTGGGACTGTTGCTGTCGGCCATCGAGATGAACGAGTTCAAGGAAGAATACCAGGCCCAGGTTTGCCGGAACGCCAGGGCTTTTGCCCGTTATCTCAAGGCGGCCGGGATTCCGGTCGAAGGCGAAGAGGCGGACGGCTTCACCGAAACCCACCAGGTGTTGATCCGGGTTAAGCAGTTTGGAAACGGGCAGGAAATCGCCCGTCGCCTGGAAGACAACAACCTGCTGACCAACTACCAGGCGCTGCCCGATGACGCCACCTTCTTGGACTCTTCCGGAATAAGGATGGGCGTGCAGGAGATGACCCGATTCGGGATGAAAGAGAAGGATTTTGAGGTGCTGGCCGGCTTGATAGCCGAGGTTATAATCCGCAATAAAAAAGTCGGGGAGGAGGTCAGCCGCTACCGCCGGAATTTCCTGGAGATGCGCTACTGTCTGCCCGAGAAACAGGCTCTGGAGCTGGCCGGCCGGTTGCTGCTGAGCCTTCTGCCTTCTCCGGCGCTGGCCGCCGGCCTGGCTGAGAACATGGCCAGAAGGGCCAGAGAATTGAGCGCTTGAAGGAGGGCTGATGAAAATACTGTTAGTCGGGTCGGGCGGCCGGGAACATGCCCTGGCCTGGAAGATTGTTCAGAGCCCGCATTGCAAAAAACTCTACTGCGCCCCGGGCAACGGAGGAATGGCCAGGATTGCCGAAGTGGTCCCGATTGAGGATACCAACATTTCTCTCCTGGCCAGATTTGCCGAAGAAAAGAAAATCGACCTGACGGTGGTCGGGCCCGAGGTGCCGCTGGCTCTCGGAATCGTGGATGAATTTGAGAGGCGAGGGCTGAAGATTTACGGACCCAATAAAAAAGCAGCCGAAATTGAAAAGAGCAAGGTCTTTGCCAAGGAATTCATGGAACGGCACCGCATTCCGACCGGCCGGTTCAAAGTGGCCGGCAGCGCCGAAGAAGCCCTGAAGATATTAAATTCCGGAGAGTTCGAATTTCCGGTGGTCATTAAGGCCGACGGGTTGGCCGCGGGCAAAGGAGTTATGGTCTGCGCCAACGTCAAACGGGCCGAAGATGCGGTCAACGAGATAATGGTCAGGAAAAAATTCGGAACCTCGGGCGAAAGGGTGGTGATCGAAGAATTTCTCAAAGGTCGCGAACTATCCTTTATTGTCCTGACCGACGGGGCCAGGGTGCAACCTCTGGTAACCACGATGGACCATAAGGCCGCCTATGACGGCGACAAGGGACCTAATACCGGCGGCATGGGGGCCATTTCGCCGTCGCCCTTTATTTCAGAAAAGCTCTATGCCCAGATAATGGATACCATCATCTTCCCGACGGTCACCAGGTTGCTGGAAGAAGGCCGGCGTTTCAAGGGTACCCTCTATGCCGGGTTGATGCTGACCAACGATGGGCCAAAGGTCCTGGAGTACAACTGCCGCTTCGGCGACCCGGAGACCCAGGTCCAGATGCTCAGGATGGAGAGCGACCTGGTTGAAGTCCTGATGTCGGCCGTGACCGAGGACCTGTTGAAGGAAGAAATTAAGTGGAGTCCGAAAGTTGCCGGCTGCGTGGTGGTGGCCTCGGGCGGCTATCCGGGCAGTTACGAGAAAGGCAAATTGATCAGCGGTCTGGAAGAAGCCGAGAAGGTTCCGGGCCTGGTCATTTTCCATGCCGGCACCAGCCTGGCCAACGGGCAGTTTTACACCAACGGCGGCCGGGTGCTCAACGTCTGCGCCAGCGATGAAAACCTGCAGCAGACCATGAAAAAAATCTACGACACCATTCCGGTGATTAATTTTGACGGCATGTTTTACCGAAAAGACATCGGAGCCATGAAGGAGGTAAGATGAAGGTGACGATTTTTCTGGGGAGCGACTCCGATTTTGAGGTGGTCAAGGAAGCCCTGGATACCCTGAAGGAGTTTGAAGTTCCTTTCAATCTGGAGGTGACTTCGGCCCATCGTTCGCCCGAAAGAACGGTCAGGCTGATTAAAGAAGCCGAAGAACAGGGGACAAAGGTATTTATCGCCGTGGCCGGGAAAGCTGCCCATCTTCCGGGAGTGGTGGCCGCCCATACTGCCCTGCCGGTTATCGGGGTGCCGGTGGAAAGTCAGGCCCTGGCCGGCCTGGATGCCCTGCTGTCGATCGTCCAGATGCCAAAGGGCATTCCGGTGGCCACTGTGGCCCTGGGAAAAACGGGCGGAGCCAACGCTGCCCTGCTGGCTGTTTCGATGCTGGCGATTTCTGAGCCCGGGCTTTACCGGAAGCTTCTGGCTTACCGGAAGAAAATGGCCGAGAAGGTGGAGGAGAGCTCGAAAAAGCTCAAAGAGAAATTATGACTTCGGTCTTCATCCACAACTTCGGCTGCCGGGTCAACCAGGCCGAAGCTTTTGACTGGTCCTGCCGGCTGGGAGAGGCCGGCATAGCCGTCGCCCGCGACTGGCATCAGGCTGACTGGGTGGTGGTCAATGCCTGCGCCCTGACCGCCAGGGCCGAAGCCGACGTCAGGCAGTTTCTGAAAAGAGTCCGGAGGGAATCGCCCGGGACAAGAATCGTGGTCACCGGCTGCCTGGCCGATAAAACTCGGGAAGAACTGGCCGGAAACAGCGCGGTTTGCCGGGTCATCCCGAATTTCCTGAAAGAAAATCTGGTTGGAGAACTGTTGAAGTTAACCGGGGCCGGCGACGGTCGGGCGGAAAAAAGATTCTTCCGGTCGAGGGCCCTGATTAAAGTCCAGGACGGCTGCGATTCCCATTGCACCTTCTGCATAATTCCCTCGCTCCGGGGAAAAAGCCGGAGCCGGCCGCTGGAACAGGTGGTAGAATGCGCCAGGGAGGCGGCCGAAAGGGGTTACAAAGAAATCGTGCTGGCCGGGATTCATCTCTGCGCCTACGGGCGAGACCTGGAGCCTGAAAAATCGCTGCTCGACCTGCTCCGGGCGCTGACGGCCATAGAGGAACTCAGACTGGTCAGGCTGAGCTCCCTCGACCCCCGGCTTCTTCCGGAGCCTCTTCTTGGCTATCTGGCCAAGGAAGAAAAAATCTGCCCGCATTTTCATCTGTCGCTGCAGCATGCCTCCGAACCGGTGCTCAGAAGAATGGGCCGGAAAAGCACTCCGGCCGGGTATCTGGAAATTTTAAGTTTTCTCAGAGCCGGTAGACCCGAAGCCGGACTGGGTGCTGATATCATCGTCGGTTTCCCGGGGGAGGAAGAAGCTGATTTTGAGTTTATGAGGGATTTCCTGAAGAGTTCGCCTCTGAATTATTTCCACGTGTTTTCATATTCTCCCCGGGCCGGCACCCCGGCTGCCGGCTGGAAGCAGGTTCCGGAAAACGTAAAGAAAAAAAGGTCTGAGGAGCTGCGGAAACTTTCGAGAGAAAAAAACCTGGCCTTCAGGGCCGGATTCGTCGGCCGGGCGCTGGCGGGTGTCGTGATCAAAAAAAGAGGCTCCAGATTGGAGGTTCTGACCGGGAATTATATAAAAGTCATGGTTGAAGACGGCCGGGATTTGAGGCCCGGTCAAGACGTCCTGGTAAGGATTACCGAGGCCGGCCCGGCGCTGTCAAAAGGGGAAGTGGTCTGATGGGCAGAATAAGGGTTCTGGCGGCAGATGTGGCCGGCAAGATTGCGGCCGGGGAAGTGGTGGAGCGCCCGGTATCGGTGGTTAAAGAGCTGGTCGAAAATTCTCTTGACGCCGGAGCAACGGAAATCAAAATTGAACTGCTGGAGGGCGGCAAGAAGCTGATCAGGGTTCAGGATAACGGCAGCGGCATGTCACAGGAAGATGCCGCCCTGTGCTTTAAGCGTCATGCCACCAGCAAGATCGCTACCGAGGTCGACCTGGAGAGGATTTCCACCCTCGGCTTCAGGGGAGAAGCCCTGGCCAGCATTTCGGCGGTTTCCAGAGTGACCCTGAAGACCAGCGACGGTTCGGGAGAAAAAGGCTTTCAGGTGGAGAGGGAAGGGGAAAAGCTGCTGCGCTTTATAGAAAGCGCCTTTCCGCGCGGAACCTCGGTTGAGGTTCGGGACCTGTTTTTCAACCTGCCGGCCAGGCGCAAGTTTCTAAGGTCAGACCGTTCCGAGCTGAGCCTGGTGGTCGGTTATCTGACCACGACCGCCCTGGCCTTTCCGGAGGTGAGATTCCTTCTGGTTCACAATCAGAAAGAATTGATTAACTGTCCGGTCGTCTCTTCACTGGGGGAGCGGGTTTATCAACTGTTCGGAAAGAAGGTCCTGGACAGCCTGATGAGCCTGGATTATGAGGAGGAGAATTACCGGATCTTCGGGCTAAGCTCCAGACCTTTTGCCGGCCGGCTCGACCGCCAGCATCAATTCTTTTATGTCAACCGGAGACCGGTTAAAGACCGGATGCTGGCGGTGGCCCTGACCCAGGCCTATCTGGGTCTCCTGGAAAAGCAGAAACAGCCCGAAGGTTTTATCTTCCTGGAAATTCCCGCCGAACAGGTCGACGTCAACGTCCATCCGGCCAAATCTGAGGTGAGATTCCGGGAGCCGCAAAAAGTTTTCCGGCTGATTCTAAGAGCGGTGGAAATGTCTGCCCGGGAGGAAAGCCTGGTCAAGCCGATAATCGTAAGCGGGGAAAAGGGGGAAGGAATAGAAGCGCCGGGCCGGGTCGGGAGAACCGGCCGGGCTGCGGGAACGAGCTTCGAGGTTCCCGGGGTCGCCTGGCCGAAAGAGGCCGCCGAAGGCCAGCCGGCTCTTCTTGCGGCCGCCGAAGAACCGGCTGCTTTCAGAATCGGGCCGGCGGCCGAGCCGGAGTCCGGGGAGCGGAAGGCGACGGTCAGGGTTCTGGGACAGTATCTTGATTCGTATCTGATTGCGGTTACGGAAGAGGCGGTTTTTATCATCGACCAGCACAATGCCCATGAGCGAATACTGTTCGAAAAATTCAAACAGCTGGAGGGGGCGCGGGCCTGGATTTCAAAGCAGATGCTCTTTCCCGCGGTGCTGGAACTTACGCCAAAACAGCAGGTTAATTACCAGGAACGTCGGCCCGAGCTGGAAGAGCTGGGATTCAGGCTGGAACCGATGGGCGGACTCAGCTTTGCCCTGAAAGAATACCCTGACGTTTTCCGGGAGGATGAAGCCGCCGGCATCCTGCTGTCTCTGCTGGGAGAGGAAGAAGAAGGGAAGTTCCGGAGTCGACGGGAAAAAATGATGGCCACCATGGCCTGCAAAGCGGCCGTCAAGGCCGGCCAGCCTCTTTCGGCGGAGGAAATGGAGTTCCTGGCTTCTGAGCTCCTGGCAACGCCCAATCCGGGCCTCTGCCCGCACGGCCGCCCGGTGGTTATCCGACTGGACAGGTCAAAGATAGAAAAAACTCTGGGACGGCTGACCGAGTAAGGAGCAGGGCGGGCCAGTAAGCCTCTCAGTTTCCCAAAGTTGCGGTCGGCGCCGGCGTTGGGCGGGGGCTTCAGCCTCCGTCGGCTGCAGCCTGAAGGAGTCCCCTTAAATTGACAATATAAGGGCCTTTCTGTTAACATTTTAGCTCAAAATCGGGGCAGGAATGCCGGCCTGTTCTTTGATTTTCTGACCCGGAAACGGGGAGTGGCGCAGCCTGGTTAGCGCGCCTGCCTTGGGAGCAGGAGGTCGTCGGTTCAAATCCGATCTCCCCGATTTTCTGATACGTAAGAGCTGTGCGCCTGTAGCTCAGTAGGATAGAGCAGCTGCCTTCTAAGCAGCGGGTCGGGGGTTCGAATCCCTCCAGGCGCGTTTTTTATTTTTCCCCTGAATTCAGCAATCGGCGAAAATGATGTCGCGGGAAGGATTTTCCCGCCGATTGAAACGGCTCATATGAAATTCCTCTTTGCCCGCCGGAAAAACGGTCCGTAAAGCAGCCGGACCGGCTTCGTCATTTGTTTTAAGGTAAACTCTTATTTTTAATCCGGCTGAGCGGACAATTTTGTGGGTGCTTTTAGGCTTAAAATGCCCTGATATATGAACACCTGTTCATATATCGGAAAATCTTCTCTGCCGGTCAGGCGGAGCTGGCCGAAGCCGGCGAACTCATGGCCATCTTCCGGACGGAATTTAAAAAATTTTATGACCGGCGCGTCCGGCGCCGCCGCGAATTATATTATTGATAAAGCGGGAATAAGGCCGGCTTCAGTTATTATTGAAGGGAAGATAAGATAACTGGCGTGGAGCTAAAGAAGCGAAAAAGGCATTTAACTTCGCGGCAGCTGGTATTTTTCCCGCAGCAGGTCAATGCAGGCGTCAACTGCCGGAGGGTCGTAGGTCAGGCCGCGATTATCTGTTATTTCCCGGATGACTTCCTGAGGGCTGAAAGCAGAACGGTACGGGCGGTGGGAGAGCATGGCTTCCACCACGTCGGCCACGGCTAAGATTCTGGCCATCGGATGGATCTGACCGTTCTTCAGGCCCTGGGGATAGCCCGAGCCGTCCAGCCGCTCGTGGTGCTGGTAGATGATTTCAGCCACCGGCCAGGGAAACTCTATAGTTTTGATTATCTCGTAGCCGACCCTGGGATGGTCTTTTATCAGGCTGAATTCATGTTCGTTCAGGCGGCCGGGCTTGTTCAGAATCTCCGCCGGCACCGAAATTTTGCCCAGGTCGTGGACCAGGGCAGCCAGCCTGATTTCATCAATCTGTTCGGTCGGCAACAATAACCTGGTGGCAATCGAACGGGCCAGGTCGGAAACCCGGCGCTGATGACCGGCGGTATAAGGGTCGCGGGATTCCACCGTCAGGGAGATGGCCTGAATGGTGGCCGACATGGTCTTTCTCAGTTTTTCCAGGGTCTGGTTGAGTTCCTGTTGAGCCTGCTTTCTGGAAGTAATGTCCCGCAGGATGGTCAGGGTCTGGTCAGGATTTTCTTTCAGCCGGGAGGTGCTGGCCTCCACGTATCTGAGTTCACCGCTGCGAGTAATAAGCCGGAACTCTATCAGGCCGGAATCAGCCGGCAGGTTGGGTCTGGCCAGCGGAGCTCTCCTGTGAGAAAAAAGGTGCCGGTCTTCCGGGTGAACCAGCTTTAACAGATTAAACGAATTAGATAAAATTTCTTTTTCGGCGTAGCCGGTAAGTTTTTCGAAAGCCTGGTTGACGAATTCGAATCCTCGGGAAGAGACCACATAGATGCTGTCTCTGGTGTTGTCTATTATGGCCTTTATTATCTCGAGGCTGTTATTCTTAATATCATCAGCGGTCATAATAAATTCTCTCCCGCTTCCGAGAGTTTAGTCGGTCGGGATCGACAAAAGTTGAGAAATTTATTCGAAATCTTGAAAAAATTACCCGGCCGGATTATTATCATTAAACGTGCCGGTTAAAAGTATGACGCAGAAGGGTTGAGGCTGATGGATAACAGGGATTGTTCGAGAATAGCCCTTTTATGCTCCCGCAGGGGTGAGACAAAAAATGTTATTTTCACCCCGGGAATAGTCTTGGTTGAGGATTGACCGTCGGGTATAACAAGAAGAGACTTGGTGCGTCGATGGTAAAGGGCAAAATTCTCTTTGACAAATTTTGTCTTTGATGGTAGAAAGGTTTTAAAAAAATGGCATCGAAGCTTGGCGACATCCTGCTGAGGGAAAAGATTATTGATTCCGACCAGCTAAAGCAGGCCCTGGACTATCAAAAGAAGAATAATCTGCCGGTCAGTTCGGCTCTGGTGGCCCTGGGCTTCGTTACCGAGGAGGAAATTGCTCAGGCGCTGAGCCGACAACTGGGCTATCCTTACATCGACCTGGACCAGTTCGAGGTTTTCCCCGAAGTCATAAGCCTGATTCCGGCCGACGTGGCCAAAAAATACATGGTCATGCCCATCCACAAGATCAAGAGTTTCCTGACGCTGGCCATGGTTGACCCCACCGACCTGGAAGTCATAGAGGACATCAGGTTCCGGACATCTCTGAGCATTCAGCCGGTCATCTCCACCGAAACCGGAGTCATGAATGCCATCAATAAGTATTACGGCGCCAGCGATGCCCTGAAGGTGAAGATACTCATCAAAGATATCGAGCTGGCTGACGAGGGCCGGGTTAACGTCATTGATGAAACCGAACTCAAGAATGATTATGACATCACCGAGCTGGAGCAGGCCAGCAACGAAGCTCCCATCATCACCCTGGTCAACCAGACCTTTATAGACGCCATCAAGAGAGGCGCCAGCGACGTTCATTTCGAGCCCTACGAACAGCAGTTTCGCATTCGCTACCGCATCGACGGCGACCTTTATGAGATTGCCGACCTGCCGATGAAGTTCAAGAACCCCGTGCTGTCCAGGGTGAAAATCCTGGCTAACATGGACATTGCCGAAAAGCGCCTGCCCCAGGACGGCCGTATCAAAATGAGGGTTAAGCTGGAAAACGGCAAGAAAAAAGAAGTGGATATGCGCGTCAGCTCGCTGCCCACCATGTTCGGCGAGAAGATCGTGGCTCGTATCTTAGACAAGGAAATGCTCCGCCTGGACCTGACCCAGCTGGGCTTTGAGCCGGAGTCGCTGGAAATTTTCCAGGAAGCCATCCACCGGCCCTGGGGAATCATCCTGGTTACCGGACCGACCGGAAGCGGCAAGACCAACACCCTGTATTCGGCCATTTCCACCCTGAACACGCCCGATGTCAATATCATGACCGCCGAAGACCCGGTGGAATTCTATATTCCCGGGATTAACCAGGTTCAGATCAAGGAGGAAATCGGGCTGACTTTCGCCAACGCCCTGAGGTCCTTCCTGCGTCAGGACCCGGACATCATGCTGGTCGGAGAAATCCGCGACTTCGATACCATAGACGTGGCCATCAAAGCGGCCCTGACCGGCCACCTGGTTTTTTCCACTGTTCATACCAACGACGCTCCCAGCACCATCAGCCGTTTGATCAACATGAACGTGGAGCCCTTCCTGATAGCCGATTCGGTGGTCCTGATAGTGGCCCAGAGGCTGGTCCGTCGCCTGTGCAAAAAATGTTGTGAGCCTCATGACCTGCCCAAAAGGGCGCTTCTGGATATGGGCTACGGGGAGAACGAGGTTGACGACCTCCACATTTTCAAGGCCCGGGGTTGCGAGGGCTGCAACAACACAGGCTACAAGGGCCGGACGGCTTTGTTTGAAGTGATGAAGATAACCGACGAAATAAAAGAGATGATTTTGAACCGCTCGACCACCAGGGAAATAAAGCGCCGGGCTTTAGAGAACGGCATGATTACCCTGAGAAGAAGCGGGTTGATCAAAATCAAGAACGGGATTACCTCGGTCGAGGAAGTCCTGAGAGAAACCGTCAGGGATTGGGATTAGGAGGCATGAATGGCAAAACCAATCTATGAACTGTTGAAAATTGCGGTGGAGGAGGACGCCAGCGACCTGCATATCACAGCTTATGTCCCTCCGCGGATCAGGGTTCACGGCCGGCTGAAGAACATCGACCATCCGCCCCTTCAGCCGGGTGAGACCCAGGACCTGATTTACAGCATCCTCAATGACAAGCAGAAAAAAATCTTTGAAGAAAAGATGGAACTCGACCTGTCTTTTGGAATCAAGGAGCTGGGCCGGTTCCGGGTTAATGTTTTCAAGCAAAAAGGTTCGGTGGCCGCGGCTTTCAGGCGGTTTTTGCCGACTATGTGGAGTTTTGCCCAGCTGGGCATTCCGCAGCGGGTGTCTCAGCTCTGCTACCTGCCGCGAGGCTTAATCCTGGTGACCGGGCCTACCGGCTGCGGCAAATCAACCACCTTAGCCTGTATGCTGGACCATATCAACCATGAAAGGGATGTCCACATCGTCACGGTTGAGGACCCCATCGAATACTATTTCACGCCCAAGCGGGCCATCATCAACCAGAGGGAGCTGTTCACCGACACCCTGTCCTACGCCAACGCCCTGCGG
Organism: Candidatus Saccharicenans subterraneus; assembly: GCA_003426165.1. Classification (GTDB taxonomy): domain Bacteria; phylum Acidobacteriota; class Aminicenantia; order Aminicenantales; family Saccharicenantaceae; genus Saccharicenans; species Saccharicenans subterraneus. The sequence goes on along the minus strand of QUAH01000004.1, from coordinate 130,317 downwards.
TCGGTGCTGCGGGAGGACCCGGACGTGGTCCTGGTCGGAGAGATGAGGGACTTAGAGACGGTGGAAGCGACCATGCGGGTAGCCGAGACGGGCCATTTGACTTTTTCCACCCTGCACACCAATTCCGCCTGCGAATCGATATCGAGAATTATCGATATTTTCCCCAGCCAGTATCAAGCTCAAGTCAGGGTAACCCTGTCGATGATTCTGGAAGCCGTCTTGACTCAGGCCCTGCTGCCCCGGGCCGACGGCAAGGGGCGGGTTCTGGCGATGGAAATTCTGATTCCCAATCCGGCCATCAGAAACCTGATCCGGGAGAACAAAATTCACCAGATCTATTCCGCCATGCAGATGGGCCAGGAAAAATTCGGCATGCAGACCATGAACCAGAGCTTAGCCAGTTTGTATTTCAGGAGGCTGATCACTCTGGATACGGCCATGGCCGTCACCTCCAACCAGGAAGAGTTGATCGATATCATCCAGAGGCATGAAGGAACGATGGTCAAAAGAGGATCCGGTTCTTATACCGGCAAATAGATTTGAGAACGAGAAATAAATAAGGAGAAGGGCGATGCCAGTTTATGTCTGGACGGGTAAAAATCGTTACGGCGACATGGTGGGCGGGGAAAGGGTGGCTGAATCGGCTGAAGAACTGACCAGGGCTCTTCAGAAAGACCAGATTGCGGTCATCAGCATAAAACAGAAAAGGGCTATGCCGGCTATTCCTTTCCTCAAGAGGGAAAAGGTCAGGCTAAAAGAACTGGCCTTTTTCAGCCGGCAGCTATCAGTGCTGATCGATGCCGAGCTGCCGCTCATCCAGAGCCTGGGATTGCTGGCCGAACAGCAGAAGAATAAGTATTTCAACCGGGTTATAACCGAGGTCAAGGAAGACGTCGAGGCCGGTTCGGCCCTGCACCAGGCGCTGAGGAAGCACCCCAAGGTATTCGACGACCTCTACTGCAACTTAGTGGCTTCGGGCGAGCAGAGCGGTTCGCTGGATACCATGCTCAGAAGACTGGCTGACTATCAGGAGAGCATGATCAAACTGAGGGCCAAGGTGCGGCAGGCCATGATTTATCCCACGGCCATCATCACTTTCGCCATACTGGTGGCCATCTTCATGCTGTGGAAGGTTATTCCGGTTTTCGGCAGCATCTACCAGGAACTTGGAGCCCAGCTGCCGGCCCTGACGGCCTTTGTTCTGACGCTGAGCCGGTTTGTGCAGAAATTTATCGTGATCATATTCATCGGCCTGGTGGCTCTGGTGGTTGGTTTCCGGTACTGGAGAAACACGCCTCCCGGCCGGCAGGCGGTTGACCGGGGGATGATAAAGTTTCCGGTCATGGGCAACCTGATGAAAAAGATTGCTCTGTCCCGGTTCACCAGAACCCTCAGCACCCTGATTTCGGGCGGCGTGCCGATGCTGGAAAGCTTGAAAATAGCCTCCACCACCACCGGCAACGTGATCATCGAAGGCCAGATTCTGCAGGCCAGGCAACTGGTATCGGAAGGCAAGAGCCTGAATGATGCCCTGAAGGAAGCCGGTCAGGGACAGTTCCCCCCGATGATGATCCAGATGGTTAACGTCGGCGAATCGACCGGCACCCTGGATGAAATGCTGAGCAAGCTGGCCAACTTCTTTGACGACGAAGTCGATGATGCGGTGACCTCATTGCTGGCGGCTCTGGAACCGATGGTGTTGATCTTCGTCGGCGGTATTGTCGGCGGACTGGTCATTTCGATGTATCTGCCGCTGTTTAACCTGATCCAGCAGTTCTGAGGAAAAAAGCGAGCCGGAAGGGAAGGGCCGGCCGGCTGCCGGCTGCCGGCGTGGGAGTGGGATTAAGTCCCGGGCGACCGGCCGGGCGGGAAGTAACGGGCGGATAGAAGGCCATGAAAGAAAAAATCGAAAGAAAAGACCTTCTGCGATACACCCTGATAAGACTGCTCATTATCACCTCCATCCTGATTGCCGCTTTTATCATTCAGTACTCCACGGGGACTGATTTCCCGCTGATCTTCATACTGGGGATAATTGTTTTTTACGGGCTGTCGCTGGTTTATTTTCTGCTTTACCTGTGGGGAAAGCTGCTGGTTTTTCAGGCTTACTTTCAGTTGATTATGGACCTGATTCTGATCACCTGGCTGGTCTACATTTCGGGCGGCATGACCACCTCCACCTATTTTCTTTATATTTTTGCCATCATCGCCGCCAGCCTGGTGATTTCCGAGAAAGCCACATATTTAGCGGCCGGTCTGTCGGCCGTTCTATTCGGATTTTTGGTGGATGCCACCTATTTCGGCCTGATTCCTTATTTCCATCCCGACCAGGCGATCAAACAGGATTTTGGTTCGGTGCTTTTCAACCTGATGTTAGCCTGGGCGGTGTTTTTTGCCGTGGCTTTCTTTATGAGCTCACTTTCTCGCAGTCTCCGCCGGGCCAGACAGGAACTGGAAAAGGCGCAGAAGGAGCTAATTCTGCGCGAAAGGCTGGCCGAGGCCGGGCGGGTTTCAGCCACCCTGGCCCATGAAATCAGAAATCCGCTGGCGGCCATTTCCAGCGCCGTCCAGGTCTTAAAATCCGAATACACCGGAAACGGCGATGTCGGTCGGATGATGGAAATAATCGTCAGGGAATCCAACCGGGTTTCCCAGCTTCTCGAACAGTTTCTTGATTTTTCCGCCCCCTCAAAGAAAATGTTCAGCGAGATTGACCTGGGGATGTTGCTTAACGAGACCATAGAGATGCTCAGGTCGAGCGGAGAGCTGGACGGCGAGAAGGTTCGAATCGACGGCAATTATCTTTTCAGGCGAATTGTTTATTACGGCAATCCCAACCATTTCAAGCAGATTTTCTGGAATCTGGTCAAGAACGCCCTGAAGGCCATGCCCGAGGGCGGCAAGCTGAGCCTTAATTTTTACAACTCCCGCCGCGAAGGGCTGAAGATAGTCATTGCCGATACCGGAATCGGCCTGAGCGAAAAGGACAAAGAGAACCTGTTTGTTCCGTTTTACTCCGGATTCGGCGAGGGCCGGGGGCTGGGGCTGGCCACCGTCAGAAAGCTGGTTGAGGATTACGAAGGGAAGATTCAGGTGAATTCCGAAGTCGGCCGGGGAACCGAGGTTATCATCACCCTGCCGCTGCTGAACGAGAAGAGGACTGAAAGGGAATGAAATAGAAAAAGGAAAACGAAAATGGACACCTTATTGATAATCGACGACGAAAAGGGCCTGCTGGAAGTTCTGAATGTGGTTTTCAGGAAAGAAGGCTATGAAGTCAAAACCGCAACTTCCGGGGCTGAGGGACTGGACATCTTAAACAGCAAATCGGTGGACCTGGTGATAACCGATATCCGGATGCCCCATATCAGCGGAATGGAAGTCCTGAGATATGTGAAGGAAAACCAGCCCGAGATCCCGGTGATCGTCATCACCGCCTACGGCAGCATCGCCCAGGCGGTGGAGGCACTGAAGGCCGGGGCGCTGGACTACATCGTCAAGCCCTTCGACGTCGAGGAGCTGAAGATACTGGTGGCCAGGGGGCTGGAGAGGAAGCACTTAGAGCAGGAAAACATCCTGCTGAAGAAGGACCTTAAGGAAAAGTATAAATTCGAAAATATGATCGGCAAAAGCCGGCTGATGCAGGAAATTTACCTGTTGATAGACAAGGTGGCCGGCACCGACAGCACGGTCCTGGTCACGGGCGAAAGCGGCACCGGCAAGGAGATGGCCGCCAGGGCCATTCACAGTTTGAGCCGGCGCAAGGATAAACCGTTTGTGACCATAAACTGCGCCGCCCTGCCGGAGAATTTGTTAGAGAGCGAGCTGTTCGGCCATACCAAAGGCTCATTTACCGGAGCCATCTCTGATAAAAAAGGAATGTTTGAGGTGGCTCATAAAGGGACGCTGTTTCTGGATGAAATCGGCGAGATGTCGCCCTGGACCCAGGTGAAGTTGCTGCGAGCCCTGCAGGAGAGGAAAATCAGGCGGGTCGGCGGGACCGAGGAGATTCCGGTCGATGTTCGGGTGATCGCCGCCACCAACCAGGATTTGAAAAAGCGGATTGAGGAGGGAAAATTTCGGGAAGACCTTTATTACCGGCTGAATGTAATTTCTTTTGAGATGCCGCCGCTGAGGAGCCGGGTTGAGGACATTCCGCTGCTGACGCAGCATTTTCTCCAGAAGTACTGCCAGCAGATGGGAAAGAAGATGAAGAGGCTGGCTCCGGAAGTGGTGGGGATTTTTGAACAGTATCCCTGGCCCGGGAATATCAGGGAGTTAGAGAATGTGATAGAACGGATTGTGGCCATTGAAGACCGGGAGACCATAACCCCGGCCTGCCTTCCGCCCGAGATGCTGGGCATGGTGAAGAGGGAAGAGCAAATGGTCGAGCTGGGGCCGGGGTTTGACCTCAACCGCCATCTCGACGACCTGGCCAAAAAATATATCATCAAGGCGCTGGAGAAAAGCGGGGGGCGGATGAAGAAGGCCGCGCCGCTGCTGGGGGTGAGCTATCGGACGTTGCGCTATCTTATTGATAAATATGATTTGAAGACTAAGATAAGGGAAGGGGAAGAAGAGAACAACCAGCTCAATGCCGGGGAAAGCGAAAGGTAGAGAGGCAGAGGGGTTGAGAGGCGTAGAGGTAGAGGTGTAGAGAGGCGGAGAGGCGGCCCGGTAAGACCCGACAAGGTTTATTTTGTGATATAATGCCACGGCGAGTAATCAAGGCAAAGGGGCAAGCGGTCGCTGTGATAGATCCCGCCAGGAATACCGCGGGTGGGCCTGAGACCCGGGAACCGGGAATCGAGAATTGAGCGGTTATCGTGGCCTGCCGGGGGGTGGAGGAGAGGAGGAAAGATACTGTTTCCCGGTGTCAGGGCGATGGCGGCAGAAAAGGATTTGTTTGAAGAGATAGAGGCATAGCCTAATTGTTGAGGTTGAAAAGGGGATGTCGTTTTTAAGAAGGCATCCGGATCAATCAGGAAGGACATAGAAAAAAGTATGAAAAGAGGCATAATAACTGGGCCGGCTGTTAACATCCCGACGCCATTTTCGATGATATCCCTGTCCAGATCGATCAAGGAAGAAGAATATCTGTGCCGGAAAGTAGCGTCCTGAAGGGCGGAATTAGCTTTGAGAGTTGACCCTCTGGAATGGTTAAAGCCTGGAAAGATTGGTTTTAGAGCGGAAAAGCCATGGAGAAGACGTTGATAAAAGGGAAGATGAAAGAAAACAGGGAGGGATTGAAAAACAAGGTTGACAATATTTGTCCCGACTTAGGGCGGGGTGTTGACAATAATTGCCCCATAATAAAGAATTTCAGGGGGATTATTTTTGTATCTTGTTTATTATCATATATTTAATAAAATGGTTGTGTCTGGCACGAATATTGCTATTAATAAAGCGAGTGAAAAACATCTCAGCCGGCGGATAGTCGGCGAGAATTAAGGAGGTTTAACATGTTAAAAAGGATGAGAGGATTCACCCTCATCGAAATGCTCATCGTCGTGGCCATCATCGGTATTCTGGCCGCCCTGCTTATCCCCAACGCCATGAGCGCCCTGCAGAAGGCCAAACAGAAGGGCACCATTAAGGACATCAACACCATCGCCACCGGCCTGATGGACTATGTGACGGATAAAGGGAACGTTCCGGCACACTCTGGTGCGCTTCAGGACAGCGATGCTTTGATACAAGCGCTGCAGGGGTTTTATATGAAAGTATTTCCCCAGAGAGATCAGTGGGGCAATCCTTATATAGTTGATACTCAGGATCAAATTGCTTCTACGTGGAATTGTGTTTATGCTGATGGGGCTGAACCTGGTGATGATGATTTTGTCGTTGGTTCCTATGGAAGAGATGGTGGCGTAGGACCTAATATTGATTATGATCCACAAAATCCGTCGGGGTCCCTGTATGAGGTTTCAAAGATGGCGGATTTTAATGAGGATATAGTCAACTGGAACGGTAGTCTGGTGATCGGTCCTCGCACCGCCGCCGGCACCACGGGTGGCACTACAACCTGATAATCGCCAAATGTTATGATGGCCTGAAAAGGGCGGCTTCGGCCGCCCTTTTTTTATTTGTTAATTTATCCCAAAATAATATTTTTTGTTTACATCGCTACCATAATAATTTCTGATATTGCTTTTCATAAAAGGCGATTAATGTAATCTTTAACTTGTGGAACCAGATGGCTTTATGATAATAGATTGATACTCTAAACCTGTATTTATATATGCTTGCTTTTCATGACTTAATAGAAATCCATAAAATGGCTTTTCTTGTTTTTTAGCAATGGCCAAATCTTAATTTGGCGACTTGTTCTTGGGTCTGTTAATGAATATTCCGATTTGATGGATATAAAGAGGACGTTTGATAGTTAGAGGTTTAAGGTTTATTTTATGAAAATCTATAAGATTAACATGTTCGGAAGTCCTTTTCTGAGTTAATCTCAATGTTTCCAAGATTTTCATCAGCCAGTCCCATTTTGGATGAGGAGATGAAAGCATGATCAGTCCGTTTTTTTTGCAAAGTGTGCAAAGAGCTTCAAGGCAATCAACGTGCTCAATAACTTCAAGTGCCACTATCACATCGAATGAACGTTCTTGAAGTCCAAGGAATTTCCAATCCATTATGTTGCCGATAATATCAGCAGGCTCCTTAAGGTCAAGAGTAATAACTCGGAATCCGCATTTTCTAAGCCTGTTTGAAAACCACCCATCCCCGGCTCCAACCTCCATAATTAACGATTTTGGCTTAAGATACCCTAATAGGAGATTTAGTTTCCTTCTTCTTGAAAGCTCACTAAATAATGGTTGCATTTTCATAGATGACGTTATTAATAAAACTGATAAATTTGATACCTGATAAGGCGCATTTTATCGACCTTATCTTTGAGCAATTTCGTGATATTCATCATCAACATTAACCTGCCACGGAGAGCAATTTTCTCCAAGAATGCATTTAGCAGCCAGAATTCCTGATAACATTGAATGGTCCTGGTTGTTGTAGCGGTGCAGTCCGTTGCGACCTATCGTCAGGAGATTTTTTATATTCTCAAGGTATTCTTTTATAATTAAAGCGTTTTCCTTGTATCCTGGCAAATAAACGGGATAAGCTTTATGAATTCTTACAATCGATCCATCAATAACCTCTTCCTTTCTGGCAAATTTCAGTTTTTCTAAATCATCGATGGCAATTTGAATAAGTTCTTTATCTGCCAGAGACCAGGCCGGCTCGGTAGAAAAGCAGAAATATTCAAGCCCCAGCATGGTTTTCTTTTGGTCGGGAACCATTTCCGGGCTCCAATTCTTGAAATTCTGGAGGCGTCCTGCTCTAATTTCAGGAGAATGGATATAAATCCAGTTGTCAGGAAAGATTTTTTCTTTGTTTATTATAAGGCCTACTGTATAAAAATCTCGATAACCCAGCCGACGCGCTGCCTTGATAACGTTATCTGGCGGTAACGGTTGCAGAGATAGAATGAGTTCCGAAAGAGGCATGGATGAAATAACGCTGGCGGCCTCAATTTCTTCTATTGAATTTTCGGTTTTTATTTTTATTGAAAAAAATCCTCCTGGCTTCCTTATTATTTCTAAAGCCTCGGCTCCCAGAATCAGCTTCCCGCCATGCCGGGCTATGATTTCAGCCATTTTTTCCCAGAACTGGCCTGGTCCCCGCCTTGGATAATGGAATTGATCGATCAGTGTCCGGACTGCCTCTTTCTCTTTGAGGCCCAGGGCATTCAGCGCAGCTTTTCCCAGCGACAGGCCCTTGATCCTCTGGGCTGCCCAGTCAGCGCTTATTTTAGTGCAGGGAATTCCCCAGACCTTTTCAGTATAGGTCTTGAAGAAGATTTCGTAGAGTTTTCTTCCAAAATGGTTAACCACCCACTGTTCAAAATTTTCCGGATGGGGATAGGGCTTTATTTTTGCCTTAAAAAAACTCAGGAAGGCCAGGACAGAGCTTATCGGTCCTAGATTCCAGAAGGCATTAAATGGCCGCAGAGGATAATAAAAAAACTTCCGTTTGTAATAAATTCTCGAAAGACGGGGCCTTAGTAAAAAATCTTCAGGAAGAACTTCTTCCCAGATTTTTTTTACTTCGGGATATTTAGTAAAAAAGCGGTGCCCTCCAAGGTCGAATAAGTATCCTTTGTAATTGATAGTTTTCGAAATCCCTCCAACATTTTTATCTTTTTCCACGACGATTACTTCATAACCTGATTTGGCGAGTTCATAGGCTGCAGTCAGGCCGGCTGGCCCGGCTCCGATGATGATTACCCTGCTTGACTCAGTCATTAAAAGCCTCTTTCAGGAATAACGTCATAAACGTCCTTCAAGTCGACCTTGCTTACTCGCTGTAAAATTTTATTGCTCAGGCCGTTAAGATTATGCCCGCGATAGAGGCCCGCCAGCATGGTCAGCATTCGGTAGCGGGCCTCATAATTGTTTTCTACCTGAAGAGCAGCTTCAAGATAATACATGGCTTTTTTAAAATCGTTTGCCCGGTAAGAGAGCTTGGCCTGTTCTTCCAGCCAGGCGGCATCAACAGAATCAAAGGGCTTATTTTGAAAAATTTCCTTGAGGAATTCACGGAAGTCCTGGCTGTAAAGGAAAAAAACTTCTTCGGGAGAGGATACCAACTCAGCAAACAAGTTCAATTTTTTTTCTCGAAAAACAACCGGATTCCCGTAGGTAAACTGTCCATCTTTCTTTGTTACCTCCACCAGCATTCCTTTTCTGTAAGTTCCCCAGTAGTAATAGATTTTCCTTTCGGGAAAGCATCTGAAAACTTCATAATATGGAATCTCGGCTTTTCGTGCGAAAATCACTGAATTGCGCATCCAGGGATCATTAAAATAAAAAGCAGGTCCCCAATCGCCATTCGGGAATTCTTTCAAGTTCGTGTTTAAGAATTTAACAACGATTAACGAGTTTGTCAAATCTATTTTTCGGAATGTGTGTATAAAATAATCAGATTGAAAAGGATGCGCGGTAAAGGTGACTAAAACACCTCGCCCATTATGCTGTCCTTCTTTTGGAAGAATGATTAGGAAAGAATAGGAAAACAATAACATCAGCATCAAGCCGAGCAGAATCCTTTTGTTTATTAAAATGCCAATTTTAGATATTCGTATAACTTGAGGTAAAAGGTCTTCTAATCTGGATAGTCCTGAGGCGCAAAGAACAATTAGGCAGGGTAGTATATTAAAGAAAAGTCTTGGACCAAGAAAAACAACAGACCCCCAGTAAAAAAATAGCCCTAAACTCAGACTGGCTATAATAATAAAAAATAGCATAACCTCAGGTAGCTTACTCTTTTTATCCTTTTTGTGCAGAAATAAAAATACTAATGGGAAAAGAGAAGAAATCGGCCAGCCGAAAAGGTAGTCGTTGATGGCCTTGAAATTGTCTCCGAGAAGAAGTGCTCCCCGGAATGGGGTATGAGGTGTATCAGTATATCCTTTTTTGCCGAAGCCTATTCCATGTTCGGGGCCGTAGCGAACTTGATAACCCATAACCAGCGGATGTCCGTTCGTCAGGAAGTTATAGGTCAGGAACAGCAGCATAAAGAATCCGGTGGCGGCCGCAAAGGCCAGAACGTTTTTAATATATTCCCCAGGTGTCTTTAAGAATCTTATCAGATAATAAATTAAGACCGGCAAACTTGCCCAGGCGGTTTCATAGGGCCTGACGAGAAAAGCAAAACCGAGGCTGGCTCCAGCCAGAATTCCCGATAATATCCTGGGCGATTTTATGGACCGAAACATGAACAGAAGGAACAGAGAAAAGAAAAACAGGTTGGCCGTATGCGACAGATAGGTGGCGGAAGTCACAAGAAACCAGATTGATAACGCGCACAGCAATGAAGAGAGAAGCGCCACGCGCTTGCCAAATAATTCCAGGGCCAGAAAATAGATTACTATGACTGAGAGCGAAGCCAGAAGGGGATTAAGGAGCCAGGGGACACCTAAAAATACAAATGGCATTAGCAACATCGGGAAACCGGGCGGATACTGGCTGTACCATCGACCGTTGTTTATGATGTGAGGAAAATCAAAGGCTTCTCTAGGACAGGGAGATGGCGCATAAAGCTTGCCGGCGAGAAAAATTTTTGCCTGGAATATATATCCGAACTCGTCATGTATAAAGGGAGATCTGGCGAAAACGATTTCTGAGATGATCAATGAACCGGCAAAAGCGAGAAGCGCCAGAAGCAAAACGACAGCGGGTATCTTTTTTACTTCCTCCCGATCGCCCATTGAAAACATTCTATTAAATTAAAAGATCCTTTTTCAATATTTCATTTGATTTATTATTATATTAAAGAGCCGGCATATAAAATTAATCAGTAAGTACAAACAGCGTCGGGCAAACTCATTCGCCTGGCTTTTTATTGCCAGCTTTGAAGTTACAGGTTCCTGGCGAAACCTTTTTGCCGATTATGGTAAAATTTCTAAGTTATGGCGGTGGTAAGGACGGTAATTCTGCTTGTTTTTTATGTGGTGCTGGTGGCGCTGCTGACGCCGGTGCTGCTGGTTTTCTGGCCGCTCGGCATCAGGGATCCGCTTCTTCGGGTGGCCAAGTGGGCGATGGCTGTCAGCCGGCGTATCCTCGGGCTCAAAATAGAAGTCTCCGGGCTGGAAAATGTCGAACCCGGAAGAAGCTATGTTTATATGGCCAACCACCTGAGCTTCCTCGACGGGCCGCTTCTTTTCTATGTAATTCCGCAGCGGGTAAGGGTGATCCTGAAGAAGAGCGTCTTCCGCATCCCGATCGTCGGGCAGGGTATGCGCTTTGTCGGGTTTGTGCCGGTTGACCGGAAGCGGGCCAGCGGCGGGAAGCGAAGCATTGACGAAGCCGCCAGGATGATGAAGGAAAGGGGCTATTCCTTCCTGATTTTTCCCGAGGGAACCAGAAGTCGAACGGGAAAACTGCAGCCGTTCAAGCGGGGTGGATTCTTTCTGGCTCTGGCGGCCGGGGCGCCTATCATTCCGATTACCATTAAAGGCACGTTCGAACTGATGCCGAAGGGAAGAATTTTCCCGCGGCGCGGGCCGATCAGAATTATTTTCCACCAGCCGGTGGAGACCGCCGGGCGAACGGTGGAAGACATCCCGGCGCTTCTTGAGGCTGTCCGCCAGGCCATCGCCTCCTCTTAAAACGGAATAATATCTGTTGTTTTTTCCGTTTTGATTTGTAGTATATTAGAAAGCTGAAATTTCAGTTCGGGAGTAAGCATGAGTAAATCCGGGGAAAAATTCTTCAGGTTATGGTTCCTTAATTGGCTTCCTGGCGGAGGTAAGGCTTCAGGAAACTGGCCACTCTTGAGTTTCAGGATTGTCCTTAGTGTCGGGCTGATTTCGTTGTTTTTCGTAACCGGCCTGGCCGAAAGTCAGAGCGGCGAACTAATTGCCATCACCGGAGCTCGAATTCTAACTGCTGCCGGCCAGAGCTATGAACGCGGGACGATTCTCATCAAGGACGGCAAGATTCTGGATATCGGGGCGGAGGTTAAAATTCCAGCCGGCGCCCGGGTCGTTAACGCTTCAGGCTGCCTGATCACTCCTGGACTGGTCGACGCGCATTCTCACCTGGGCCTCGGCCCGAGCGGCGGGGTTACCGAAGATAACGAGATGACCGACCCGGTCACGCCTCAACTCCGCATCATTGATTCCATCCACCCGGAAGGAGTCGGGCCCGATAAAAATCAATTCCTCCACGCGGTGGCTGAGGGAGTTACGGCGGCGCTGGTCCACCCCGGCTCTGGCAATGTCATCGGCGGGCAATCGGCAGTGCTTAAGCTCCGGGGACGGACAGTCGACGAGATGTGTATCAAATTCCCTGCCTGCATGAAGATGGCCCTCGGACGTAAGGTCTTTTACGCTTCGAAGGGTCAGATGCCGATGACCAAGATGGGAACGGCTTTTCTCGTGCGGCAGGCGATGCTGGAGGCGGCTGAGCACAGAAAAGCTCTCGAAAATTATGAGCGTGAGAGGAAGAAAAATCCGGCGGCCAGTGCGCCCCCGCGCGACCTCAAGAAAGAAGCCCTGCTTCTGGTGCTCGACAAAAAAATTCCGGTTCATATTCATGTCGGTTCGGCTGACGATATCATGACCGCGGTGCGTCTGGCTGAAGAGTTCGGTTTTAAGGAGCTGTCGTTAGCCCATGCTGAGGAAGCTTACAAGGTGGCTGAGGAGCTCGCTCGCCACCGGGTGAAAGTGGTCGTCGGCCCGCGGATGATTACCTATGACGACCAGAACCGGCTGGTCAACCTGGCCGATTATCTCCACCGGCGCGGGATTGAAGTGTCGATTATGACCGATGCCGATGTGATTCAGCAGCCGTTTCTGAGAACCCAGGCGGCCATTGCCGTAAAGTACGGGATGGACCCGGATGCCGCTTTGCGGGCGATTACCATAAATCCCGCCAGGCTGGCCGGAGTGGCTGAGCGTCTCGGCAGCCTGGAGAAGGGCAAGGACGCCGACCTGGTTGTCTGGAGCGGCGATCTGTTTGATATCAGGCAGCCGGCCCTTCGCGTTTTTATCGATGGCCGGGAGGTGTTCAGGGCGCCGGGACTTTCGGAGGAGTGAGGAGAGGAAATATTTTCTGGGGAGATTCAAATCAGAAAAAATCATGCGGAAAAAATGGCGCCAAGATGAGTTTTATGAGTCGTGAAAAGCTCCCGTGTGAGCCGAATAGATTTCAGGGGATTTCAGATAATATGTTGGGAAGGAAAAATTTCCGAAAATATTTCCGGCGGCCGACAATCGTCCAATTAAATGGATTAAACGGCGAAGCGTTGATATTTATTGAGAGAACAGAGAAAGAAAATGGACAAACAGAGAAATTGTAATAGCCTTCTTTCGGGAGAGGCTCGAGCGTCAGGCAGTCAGCAGTTTTTTATAAAAAGGAGGAAAAAGATGGATTTTATAAAAGAAATAAAAACCGCAGTGAACGTCGGCGATACGGCAGATTCCGGCCTTAAATCATATAACTTGAGAAAGCCGCTTAAGGGTTTTTTGGCGGGCTGTGCCTGTCTGTTGATTCTATTTCTGCTTACAAATTTTAGCGCCCGGTCGCTCGGGGCATCCAATGCTGCCGGCGGGCAGACCGAGCCCGCCGAGAAGGCTGCCTCCCGCCCGCTGGCGATAAAAGCCGGCCGGATTCTCACCATGGCCGGGCCGGTGCTGGAAAACGGAGTTATTCTTATCGAGAACGGCCGGATAAAAGCCGTCGGAAAAGAACTTTCCATTCCAGACGGAGCTGAAATCATAGAGGAACCAGAGGGCTGGGTTCTCCCGGGTTTGATTGACGCCCATTCTTCTCTCGGTCTGACGGATGAAACCGGCCGCAGCGAGAATGAAGAGCTTTCGGAGCCGAATGTCGCTCAGTTAAGCGTCGTTGACGGCTTTTATCCGTTTGATAAGAGAATCGCCCAGGCGCGGGCAGCCGGCATTGCGGCGGCGCTGATCACGCCGGGCCGGCGGTCGGTCATCGGCGGTCAGATGGCTGTGGTTCGCCTCCAGGGCCGCACGGTTGACGAAATGGTGATGCTGTCCCCGGCCGGAATTAAGTTTTCGATCGGCGAAGGGCCGAAACAGGCCTTTGGCGAAAAGGGGAGGCTGCCATCAACGCGGATGGGCAATGTCTATGTAATCAGGCAGGCGCTGCTCGAAGCCCGGGAATATGCCGATAAACTGGCGAAATACGAAAAAGAGCGGGCCGAAGCCGCGAAAACTAAGAAAAAGGCCGAGGAAATACAGGCGCCAAAAAAGGACCTCAAGCTGGAAGCGCTGGCCAAAGTCATTCGGCGCGAAATTCCGGCCTTTATTGAGTGCTACCGGATGGACGATATTGGCGCCGCGCTGAGGCTGGTTGACGAGTTCGGGCTGAAGGCGGTTTTTGTCGGCTGCGCTGAAGGCTATCTGCTGGCGGATGAAATTGCCCGCCGGAAAATTCCGGTGATTGTCGGACCGATGAGCATCGGGCCGAAAAGGACAGAAACAGAGAAGGTGGAAATAAGCAATGCCGCCCGTCTGCAGGCCGCCGGCGTCAAGGTCGTGCTGCAGAGCGAAGTTCAGTACGGACTCGGCAACCTGGAGGAGCTGCCGCTCATTGCCGCTTTGGCGGTGCGCGGCGGCTTACCTGAAGAAGAGGCCCTTAAGGCAATAACGATCAACGCGGCTGAAGTGCTGGGAGTCGCCGACAGGCTCGGAAGCATCGCGGCCGGAAAGGAAGCCCGGCTGGTGATTTTCAGGGGCCATCCGCTCGATTACCGCACCCGCGTCAAGCGCGTCTTCTAATCGGGGACGCCTTCTATATTTCCGAATTTAAAAATTGGTGAATATGTATTGTGTCCCCCGTTTTTTTTGACTATAATAGCGGTGGCGCTGGCGTTCTCATCCTCTCATCCAGAGAGGCAGAGGGTTAACGCGCCCGAAGAAGCCCGGCAACCTGCTTCCCCGTGAAGCAAGGTGCCAAAAGCGTTGAGTTCCGGCTTCGGTCGGAACGAAAGATGAGAGGAGTGGGGCGAAAGCGATCGTCGCCACCAGGTCCCGCTCCTCTCGAGCAGAAGAGAGGCGCCTCGCCAGAGATTTTGGAGCGGAGACCGCGGTGGGCTGGTTGTTACTCCGGCAGACTTTATATCCTACCGATAGACACTCCCGCCTGGTTGCCGTTCCCCTTAATTACTGTAATTTCTGGAGGTAGAAATGTCTAAATTCTATTTTGAGGTTCGCGAAGGCCGGGATTTCCTGGCCGAAGAGATGCCGGTGGAAATCGTCGAACGAAAGGGGAAAGGGCATCCCGATTCTCTATGCGACGGAGCGTCGGAAGAACTTTCTGTGGCTCTTTCTGAAATATACCGCCGGGAAACCGGACGCATCCTGCATCATAACGTCGATAAAGCCGTTCTGGTCGGCGGCAGCTCCGAGGCTGATTTTGGCGGCGGCAAGGTAATTGACCCGGCGCTGCTGTACATAGTCGGCCGGGCGACCGGGGACATCCAGGGCAAGAACCTGATTGACAAACCGGCGCTGGAAACCCGAATGAAAGACTGGATGATGGGGCAGCTGCCCCATCTAAAAAAAGAACACCTTGAGGTCAAGCTTTTAATCAGGTCGGGCAGCAAAGACCTGACCAACATCTTTGCCGATAACGACGTCCCGCCCATGGCCAACGACACTTCCCTGGCCGTCGGTTACGCCCCGCTGAGTCAGCTCGAAAGGCTAGTTCTGGAGACTGAAAAATTTCTCAACAGCCCGGCTGGAAAGGAGAAATTTCCGGCTCTCGGCGAAGACATAAAAGTTATGGGCGTTCGCAAAGGCCAAGCCATAAATCTAACCATAGCCGCGGCTTTTGTGGCTTCTGAAATTAAAGACCGGGCAACCTATGAATCGGTGAAACGAGACATCGTCAATTATCTGAAGCAAGGATTTGTCCAGCAATATACCGCCCGGCCGGTGGAAATTGTCATCAACCATGCCGATACAGCCGATTCGGTTTATCTGACCGTAACCGGCACCAGCGCCGAGGCCGGCGACGACGGTCAGGTCGGCCGCGGCAACCGGGCCAACGGTCTGATAACCCCCTACCGCCCGATGAGTCTGGAAGCTGTGGCCGGAAAGAACCCGGTCAGCCATGTGGGAAAGATTTACAGCATCATGAGTCAATTGATCGCCGACCGGATCGTGGCCACCCTGCCGGAAACCACCCAGGTTTATGTCTATATGGTCAGCCAGATCAACGAACCCATCACCGAACCGCAGGCTCTGAATGTCGAACTCTGGGGCCTGGAGGTCAGCAAGGTTCGGGACAAGATAAAGAAAATTGCCGACGAGGTGCTTGGCGACTGGCGGGCAATCCGCAACGGCTTTGTCGAGCGCCGCTGGCCCATTTATTAAAACGGGGGATACAATACTCATTCCCCGATTTTCGAGGATTTGAATTTCGTTGTTTATTTAGCCTTTTTCCTTTGCCAAAAAGCCAAGTGGCTTTTTGTAAACGATGCTATTTTAGATCTTCCCCTTTTGGTTGTTTCTCGCCCGGCGCAAACGGGCAAAAGACGAATGGCAAAGCATCAAAGCTTTTGGCCCGGGGTGATGGTTGGTGTCATCGGCCCGGGGAAAAGGCTATTGTTTAGATAGAGAAAAAACAGGGAAACACGATTAAAAAATTAGGAAATATAGATTGTGTCCCCAATTTTATAAGAGGGGTTTGAGCTGGTCGGCCCCGGCCACGCCGCTGTTGACGAGATAGCACCTGACCTGGTCCAGCAGGCGGCTGAAAAACATCCGCTGCATGGCGAGCTTGTCCTCGTTCAAAACCAGAAGGTGCGGGTTGAAAAACGGCTGAGCCTTAGCCGACAGTGACCTGACCGCGCCTGAAGGCTCTCCGCTTTCCAGGATTCTGAGGGCCTCTTCCTTGCCGAGCTCCACCACCGCCGGCGAGACCTGGTCGTTTCGTAGAATCACCAGGCTCTTGAGGCTGGTTCTCCTGGTGTAGCCCTGCGGCCCGGCCAGCCAGTTAGGGTCGAGCATGGCCTGGGCTTCCCCCGAGGCCCGGAAGCAGTAGGGAGCACCCTTGTCCAGCCGGCAGTCGTCCTGAATCGGGCAGGTGCGGTCGGTGCAGTCCTCGCGCCTGGCAACCACGTTTTCGCACTTGCTGTGGTCAAAAAGCCTGGCCAGTCTGTCGTGGAGTTCAACCGTATTGGTCGGGATGTAAAATTTCCTCTCGACGGCGTCGGCCACTGCCCGGTTGCCCGAGAAGCGAACGAAGACGATTTCATTGGTCTGGGCCTGGACTTTCGGCAGCTTGAGCAGGTCAAAAAACAGCTCGGTCTTTTTCGTCCCGGGCTGCCCCACCAGGATCAGACCGTTTCCGTCCAGCCCGACGGCCATGCCCCGCACGGCGTTTATGCCCAGGTGCTCTGAAGAATCAAGAACCATGCCCAGGGCCAGTTTCCTCAACGGCCCGTAATTGTCGGTGTTGACCAGGATGCCCGTCCGGGTCTCCGGGTGGTAATAAGCCCGCGGTTCTCTGCCCGGCACGTTGTCCACCGCGTAAATCACGGCGTGCGGTTCCAGTCCGGCTTCAATCTGGCCCGGGAACCAGTTTTCCACCCAGAAATCGTAAAGATGTCCGACGTTGGTCCTGAGCTGGACGATGGTTCCGTTGATGTTGGCGTTCCACTCGTAGTAGTTGTCGTAACCCAGGTGGGCTTCCATCTCTGCCACCAGGGCGTCTCTCAGCTTGCCCTCTGCCACCACTTCCACCGGAACCGATTTTTTGACCTTCGTCACGTAATTTTGCAGATAGATTTTCTTAACCTTTTTGGCCGTCTTAAGCCGGCTCATGGCCTCGGCTATCCGGTCCATTCCTTTTTCCAGGTTTTCCATGGAGGTGGCGTAGGAAATCCGGATGTAGTTGTCGGCCCCGAAGGCGTCACCGGGGACTATGGCCACCCGGGCTTCCCGCAGCAGGTAATAGGCCAGGCCGTAGGAATTCCTGATCTGGATGCCTCCGGCTTCCTTGCCGTAGTAGGAACTCACGTTTGGGAACAGGTAAAAAGCGCCCTGGGGCTTGAAGCAGGAAATCCCGGGAATCTGCTGCAGCCTCATCAGCACGTAGTTTCGCCTTCTCTGGAACTCGGCGGCCATGCGGTTAACTTCATACTGCGGCCCGGCCAGGGCTTCGACGCTGGCCTTCTGCGATATAGAGCAGGCGTTGGAAGTGGTGTGGCTCTGGATCTTGCTCATGGCGCTGATGACCTCGGCCGGCCCGGCCGCATAGCCTATTCTCCAGCCGGTCATGGAATAGCTCTTGGAAACGCCGTTGACAATGATGGTCTTCTTCTTCAGGTCTTCACCCAGGGAGGCAAAGCTCACAAACTGAAACCCGTCGTAAACCAGGCGGCTGTAGATCTCGTCGGCAATGATGTAAATGTCTTCCTTGCGGAGGACCTCGGCCAGGGCCAGCAGCTGCTCCCGGGTGTAAGTGGCCCCGGTCGGGTTGCTGGGATTGTTCAACACCAGGGCCCGGGTCGACGGGGAGATTGCGGCCTTTAGCTGCTCGGGAGTGAGCAAGAAACCGTCCTCCTCCCGCGTTTCAACTATAACCGGCTTACCCTTGGCCAGGTTCACGCACTCGGGATAGGTTACCCAGTAGGGAGCCGGGATGATGACCTCGTCGCCTTCGTTGACGATGGCCTGAACCAGGTGGTAAAGGGAGCTCTTGGCACCGCTGGAGACCAGGACTTCGTTGGGCTTGTATTCCAGCCCGTAATCTTCCTTGAGCCTTTTGCAGACCGCCTTTCTCAGCTCCGGGATGCCGTCGTTTTCGGTGTACTTGGTGAAATTCTGCTCTATGGCTTTGACCGCGGCCGCCTTGACGTTTTCCGGCGTCGGGAAATCGGGTTCGCCCACGCTTAAATCAATAACATCGATGCCCTCGGCCTTCATGGACCTGGCCTTGGCCGAAATCTTTAAGGTGGGAGAAGCTCCTATTTTGGTTACTCTTTCTGAAACCATGGCTTGCCTGCTTTTCCGGGATTATTTCTTCTCGGATTTCTTTTCCTGGGGCTCGGGTCTGGCTTCGGTGGCCGAACCCAGTTTATCCCTCAGGAACCTGGCCAGGTCGGCTCCGGTCAGGGCCTTGAGCACTTCCGGCATCTGGGCCAGGATCTGGGTTACCTGGCCGGTAATCTGGTTGGTGCCCAGTCCCTTATCGCCTCCGATGACCACGATTTTGTCCACCCTGGCCAGCGGTTCAGCCACGGCCCGGGCCAGCTCGGGCAGCACCTTGATGAAGCTTTCCAGCAGGGCTGCTTCGTTGTACCTTTCCCAGGTCTGGGCTTTCTTCAGCATGGCCTCGGCCTCGGCCAGGCCGCGCAGCCTGATCTCATCTGCCTTGACCATGGCTTCCAGTTTCATGGCTTCGGCCTTGCCCTTGCCTTCGGCCATCAGCCGGATTTCTTCGGCCTCGGCTTCGGCCTGGATCTGGTACTTGCGGGCATCAGCCGGTTTAAGGACGTTGGCTTCCAGTTCTTTTTCCTTGCGCTTGATTTCCAGCTCTTCTATCTTGATGGCCTCTTCCTTTTCAATCTGTTTAACCCTGGCTTCTTCTTTCTTTATTTCCTGGCTGACCCGGGTGCGTTCCAGCTCGTAGGAAAAATCGGCCTGGGCTTTTTTCTGGTTGACGAAGGTCTGGGACTCGGCTTTCTTGGCTTCGTTCTCCCACTGGGCCTTGGCTATCTGGGCTTCAGCCTGCAGCCTGGCCACCTCGGCTTCTTTTCGGGCCTGAGACGACTTGATGACAGCTTCTTTCTCGGTTTCGGCCTGGGCAATGGCCGCATCCCGCTTGGCCGCGGCAATTACCGGCTTGCTAAGGGCATCGATATAACCCTGGGTGTCGCTGATGTCCTTGAGTGAGAAACTCAGCAGGACCAGGCCCATGTTGGCGAAATCTTCCTTGGCGGCCTGGGCCACCCGCCTGGAAAATTCCTGGCGACCGCGGTAGATTTCCTCGACAGTCATGGTGCCGATTATTTCCCTGACCTTGCCTTCCAGCACGGTCATGGCCACATCACGAATTCCTTCCTTTCCGCTTCCCAGGAACTGCTCGGCGGCCAAGCGTATGGCCAGGTCGGTAGAATCCACCTTGACCTGAGCTGCGGCTTCAGCCAGGATGGGAATGCCGCCATGGGTCAGGACTTCCGGCGTTTTGATATAAATGGTTATGACTTCGAGGGGCAGGGTATAGACCTTTTCAATGAACGGCCAGACGAAGGTACCGCCGCCCAGTTTATATCTATAGCCAACTTTCTTTTTCGTCCCGTCGGGCAGGGTGACGGTTCTCTTGCGACCGCCGGCGATGATCAGGGCCTCGTTAGGTCCAACCTTCCGGTATTGAGTGGCCAGCACCACTCCCACTATGGCCAGAAAAACAACTATGGCGCCAATGATTATTAGCCAGGTGGTTAAAGGCATGATAACCTCCCTCCAACTATGATGATTTTATGATAAATAAGGGGACTGGCCTGAGACAGGGCATAACCCGACCGGGGAAAAAAGAAACACCTTCACTTCTGGTCATGGTCTTCTGACTTACCCTTTTCAGGCTATTTTGAAAGGTCTTTTTTTTCAAGGAAAGATATTAATTCTTCCCATAATTAAAGTCAAGCCAAATTTGTAGCCGGCTTCCCTGGATTCGCCCCGGGACCCGGGGGGAGCTTGACCTCGGCCTGTGTTTTCTGGCCGGGCGAGCTTGATTGGAGTCAGTCTGGCCAGGAGGGTTCCGTTAATATAAATCTTGCCCTGATGCCAGCCCTGATTTGGGAAAACCCGGCCGCAGAGATAACTCGGGGCCTGGCGACCTGATCCAGTTAGAAAACCAAAGTACAATTTTTGGCAATTTAGGTTACCGCCCGCACAAAAAATGCTTGATTTTGCTCTGATTTTATTCTAATAATCAGCAACAATGGCCCAACCTGGACCGTAATAGGTCAAGGGTGGTCATGGAAAAAAGAATCGAGAAGTTGACATGGCTTGGCCGGGCCAAAGACCGGCAGGAATAGCGAGGGCTGAGGAGAAAATTGAAAAGACAAAATCAAATTCAAGAAAGGAAAGTGCTATTTGAGCTCAAGGAAGACCTGTGCCGGCTGCTGGTGGAAGAGTCGGCAGACGGCATTTGTGTCCGGACAGGCGGAAGGATCGAGTACTGCAATTCGGCTTTTCTCGATCTTATGGGTCTGAAGGAAGAGGAGATCGATGCTGCGGACGGAGAAACCCTCTGGGCTGGCCTGGAGCTGGCAGACCGGAAAAGGATTGAAGACTGGAGTAATAATAAAAATAAATTGCAGCGTCCCATGTCTCTGGGGCCCTTCCGGCTTCTGTCCGGGTCCGGCCGGAGCATAGCCCTCTATCTGAACGAAGTCGGGGGAAATAAAGAACGCACGATTATCCTGGCCCGCGATGTCACAGAACTTTCCAATTGTCATCTCCGTCTTCAGGAGCAGGAAAAAATTCTGGCCGGCATGATTGATGAAGCCAGTACCCCGGTCTTTATCGTTCAGGATGGCCGGATACGGTTTGCCAATAAAGTCGTGTTCGATCTCTTCGGCTATTGTCCCGAGGAGCTGATCGGAACGGGCATAGACCGGTACCTGATGGAAGAAGAAAAAGACAGGATAATGCAACTCTATCAGGAGAGACTGGCCGGAAAGCCTATCAAGAAAAGACTGGAAATGGGCTTGAAGCACAAGAATGGCCGGAGGGTCGAGGTTGAGATTGAGGTCAATCTGGTATCCTACGATGGGATTCCGGCGGAAATAGTGGTTATGCACGATATCACCGCCAGGAAGGATATGGAGGCCTTCCAGGCCCGGGCCCTGGCCAGGATCAGGGCTGCTTTCGGGGCCACCATCAGGGTCCTGAACAACCTGGTCGAGGCCAAGGATCCCTACACCGGCGGGCATCAAAAGCGGGTGGCCGACCTGTCCAGGACTATAGCCACGGAAATGGAATTACCGGCCGAGCGAATTGATGGGTTGAGATTGGCCGCCGAGATTCATGACATTGGGAAGATAATAGTGCCATCGGAAATACTGAGCAAGCCGGGCGTGATCAGCGAAAGCGAGTGGGGCCTGGTGAAGAACCATGTCAAGGTCGGTTATGAATTGCTTAAGGACATAGAATTTCCCTGGCCGGTGGCCGAGATCATATACCAGCACCATGAGAGAATGAATGGCTCCGGTTATCCCCGGGGACTTAAGGGTGAACAGATAATTATCGAAGCCCGGATCCTGGCCGTGGCCGATGTGGTCGAGGCCATGTCTTCCCATCGTCCTTACCGGGAAGCTCATTCGATTGAAGAGACCATGGCCGAGATCGAAAAGAATAAGGGAATTTTATACGACGAAAAAGTGGCCGAAGTGTGCCTCAAACTGTTCAGAGAGAAAGACTATAACTTTAGTAGGCGATAAAGACCGGGTGGATTTTCTTTAGGACGGCCCTCTGGGCGGCCATGATTTCTTTCAACCCCTTGTCGGCCAGTTTTAGAAGCTGATTCAGTTCTTGCCTGGAAAAGGGCAGCTTCTCGGCCGCGGCCTGAACCTCCACCAGGCGGCCGTTGTCGGTTTGAATAACGTTCATGTCAACCTCGGCCTGGGAGTCTTCAATATAGTCCAGGTCCAGCAGATGCTGTCCTTCGACCAGGCCCACGCTGACTGCCGCCACCAGGTGTCGGAGGGGAAAAGTCTGCAGCAGGCCTTCGTCGAGCAATTTCTTGAAGCAGATGGCCAGGGCGATGCAGCCGGCATTGACCGAGGCCGTTCTGGTCCCTCCGTCGGCCTGGATGACATCGCAGTCTATGATGATGGTCCTTTCTCCGATGAGGTTCAGGTCGGTGGTGGCCCGAAGGGCCCGTCCAATCAGTCGCTGGATTTCCTGGGTGCGACCGGAAATTTTGCCCTGGGTCCTCTCCCGCGGGGTCCTCTTTTCCGTGGACCGGGGCAGCATGGAGTATTCAGCCGTTATCCAGCCGGAACCGGTGCCTTTCAGGAACTGGGGCACTTTTTCTTCTATGGTGGCCGTGGCCACCACCCTGGTCTTGCCCATTTCCAGGTAGGCCGAGCCTTCGGCAAACTCCATATAATCGGGCTTGATGACGATCGGTCTTAGCTCATTGTAACTCCGGCCGGAAGGCCTCTTGAATACCTGCTTCTTGACCTGTTCCTTTACGGCTTTTTTTCTGCTCACCTATTTCTCCTTAAAATCTCAGAACGCGGGAAATCCAATTACCATAATCATATGCCAGAAACCCGGCTTTTTCAACCGACCGGTGCCTGCCCTTTCCTGATCCTGAAGGTCTGGATAGTAGATAAGCTCTGTTGGCCAGGAAAGAAGGAGCTTTGATAAAGCCTATTTCTTAGATTATAATTTGTAAACAATTTCCGGGCCGCTAAAATGAGACATCTTCCTTTGAAGAATAAAAAGTATTTTTCCCCTGCCTCCCTGCTACTCATTTTTCTAATTCTGTTGCTGTCCGGTTGTATTGAAAGGCAGCCAATCAGGGGCCTGGCAGTAAATGCCATTTTTGGGGACCGGGTGCTCACCGATGACCTGGTTACCAGGTTAAAAGTCAAGTATATCACCACCTCCAGTTTCCAGCCTTTTGACAGGGACTTCCGGGTTGTGGCCGTGGCCACCCGGCAGGATAGAGTCCTTTTTAGAGAAAACCTTGAACCGGAGACCCCTCCCCTAAAATGGCAGGCCGGCCGGGTCTACGAGGTTGAAAGATACCTATATTTCCCAGCGATTATCGACCCCTTCAATCCCGGCATGGTTTCTGGCCTGAAAGTAGAATTCAGGATAGTTCTGGAAAATGGCTCGGGGGGTGAACCGATCATTCTTTATTCCAGGATAATCAAGTTGCTGCCGCGCCCGGCTGACTCTCCCGACGTGGTTTTCATGGAAGGCTGGAAAAAGGTCAGCCGGCTTCCGGCCGGTCCCGGTTTGCCTCTTAGCGAATACTGGACCGGGGAGAGGGCTGTCTGCCTCCTGAAGAATACGGGCCGGCCGGCCATCCTGATGATAAAAGGCAGGAATTATTCAGACCAGGTTGCCGTTTCCCTGTACCTGGATGAAGGCCTGTTTGACGAATTCAAGCTGGGTCCCGGGGAATTCCGAAAAATCTACCCCATCGGTCCGTTCCCGACGGCTTCCGACCCGGAGTTGCGCCTGACGATTGCGGTGGATAGGACCATTCCCCTCAACAAGGTCTACCCGGACTCCGCTGAAAGCAGTCCCGTTGGGCTCAAGATTGAAAAGGTCTATTTCCGCTGAGGCTTGACTTTATTTAATCCAGATGGGCGAAGCCGACTCGCTCTTCTTGCGGTTGATTTGGTTCTCATATTGCTGACGCAGGCGGGCTTCCTCTTCCTGGGCCTTGGTGAGCTTCTCGTAGGTTTCGCTGATTTGCATCTGGACATAGTCTTTGGATTTCATGTCGGTCTGGCCGTAAAACTCGGCCCAGAGAGAATTCAGCTTCAGGGTCAACAACTCCACGTATTCTTTAGCTTTCTTCCAGGCTTCTTCCAGGGAGCCGCCACTGACATCCTGTGCCCCGGCCGTTCCCGGGAAAATGCCGCCTGAACCCTGGGGTGGATTTTCCACGTTGACCCGGTGAACGGTGGCGGGGGTTGACTGCTGTGAGCCGGATACCTGTTGCCCGGCTGGCGGGAAAGTGGCTTCAGCCCCGGCCGTTTCCAGGGTTTGAGGTGGGAGGGTCAGCGCTTCGGTCTTGGTCAGCTTCTCCAGGTCTTTATTGGTTACCACCCGGACTTTCTTGTCCTTGAGACTTTCCCGTCTTTCCCGCTCTTTTCTGGCCAGCTCGGCCAGGTTTTCCTCCTGGGCCAGGGCCATGGTCAGCCCGCAGAAGCTGATGGACAGAAAAATAGAAATTATCTTCTTGAGCAATTTCATCCCTCAATATAATAATACAGCCCCAGGTTAAGCCTGTCAAACTGACCGTCAACAGGCTTCGGGTCATATTTCGGAACCTAGTTATAGGGGGAGCCCTGCTTATTCCTGTCGCCCCGGGCCTGACGGTAGCTTATAGGGCACGAATTGTGTTTCAGGATTTCGGGCAGGCCCGTGTTTTTTTGAGCAAAGCAATAGGTATCAACACTACCTTAGGGAGAAGGGTTGAACGGGCATATGGGCAAATTATCGATATGAATGGAAAGAAAAATTCACCGGTCAGGAGAAATCGGGGGATCAGTTCATTCCGGCGGCAGCCGTCCTGATGACAAGGCCAGAGGCCCCCTGCTCAAACCTGACCGCCCCGTCCCGGTCAATTCTCAAGACTTCAATTCCCGCTGCTTCCAGTCTTTCCAGGACCTCGAGGTCGGGAAAGCCGTAGACGTTGTTTCTGCCGGCCGTGATCACGGCCCAGCGCGGGGACACTGCTTCCAGGAAGGTGGGGCTGGCGGAGGAACGACTGCCATGATGGGGAACTTTGAGGACGGTGGCTTCTAATTTTCCTGGCCACAGGCGGACCAGGTAATCTTCGACCGGAGCAGTGATGTCGGCTGCCAAGAGAAACGATTGTTCTGCGCAGTCCAACTTCAGGATCACCGACAGGTCATTCCCGGGATGGAAAAGGGCCTCGGCCTGTTCATCGGGATAGAGCACCTCAACCCGGCAGCCGTCTATCACCTGGCTGAGACCCGCCCTCAGCATTTTTTTCCTGGTTTTCCGGGAAAGAACCCGGTTAATTTCTTCTGACAGGCGGTTCCCCTTTTCCTCCACGGACCAGAATTCCCCGACCCGAAAATTTCGGGCCAGGGCCGGCAGTCCACCGGCATGGTCCGGGTGAAAATGGCTGCAGACCAGGTAGTCAATCTTCTTATAACCGCGGTGCCAGAGGTAGGGTGAAACCAGGCTTTCGCCCGGGTCAAAGCTGCCCTGGACAAAACCCCCGGCATCGATGACCATCACCCGGCTGCCTGGAAACTCCACCACCAGGGAATCTCCCTGCCCGACATCCATGAAGGTTACGGTTAGCCTCTCGTTGTGGGGTCGAAAAGGATAGATGATCATCACTAAGAAAAAAACAGACAGCCCGGCTGCCGTTAAGAGTTTCTGATAGCGGAAGCGGGGTTTTGCCAGGAGCAACAGCAGGCACAGGTAAAACCCGATGACCACCATCGTTGGGGGTGACGGGAGTCGGTAGGAAAGAGAGTTAAAGGGTTCGAGCCAGGCAGCCACCCAGGAAAAAAATCTTATCAGGTACTTAAGGACAAATGACAGGAGGTGGCCGGCTGCTGGCAGCATAAGGTTCACCGCCAGGTAGATGTAGCCGACAGCCATGATGAGTCCCATGAGCGGAGCCGCCGGCAGGTTAAGAATAAGGGAAGCGAAGGTCACCCGGTTAAAATTACTGATTATGACCGGCATGGTGCCGGCCACGGCGGCCAGAGACATGGCTGTCATCTCGGAAACCCGGAAAGGCAACTTCGGCAACACCTTGAAGATCGGTTTGAAGAACAGCACCAGGCTCAGGGTGGCCAGGAAGGTCAGCTGGAAGCCGACATCTTCCAGGCTGAACGGATTTATCACCAGGAGCACCAGTGCCGACAGGGCCAGGGTGTTGAGAAGGTTGGTGTCGGCCGAGATTAACTTGCCCAGCAGGAAAAGAGAAGTCATGATGACCGCCCGGAATACCGAGGGCTGACCCTCGACCAGGAAGGCATAAAAGATGAGCACGGCCAGCAGGATGAGCTGGATGGTCCTCTTCCTGGTGATGAACAGACCGAGGAAAGAATAAAACAAGAGACTGACCACGGCCACGTGCGCCCCGGAAATGGCCAGCAGGTGATAGAGCCCGGTCTTCTGAAATTGCCGGTCGGTTTCCGGGTCGAGTCGTCCGTCGGCTCCCAGGAGCAGGGCTTCCAGCACCGCCCCCTCGGCCGCCAGGGTGAAGCGGTCCGGGCCGGGAAAGTCTTTTTCTATTCCCTTTTGCAGTTTTCTTCTCAGGCCGGAAAAAAAGCCGGCGGGGGTATGGTTTTTCTGGTTTATCTTCTTGATGAGCAGCGGGCTCTTGGCAAAGGCCCGGGCCTGGATTCGCTGGCTGCGCAGGTAACGCGGCATGAAATCAGGAAAAAAATTTCTGAAGGTATCTTCCGGACTCAGAGTGGCTGAGAATTCTACCCGGTCTCCGGCCAGGAGCTCGAGCGGCTCCTGGCTGGTGGAAGAGTGGGCCACGGTTAGCCGGAGATGGCCTTTTATTCTTTTTTCAACCCCGCTTACCCGGACCTCTTCAACCTTGATGATCAGTATATCGCGGTCAGCTCGTCGTTCGGGCGAGCGGAGAACCCGGCCCTTGAAATCAAGATAGCCTTCTACCCTGAGCTGTCTCAGCTCGTTATTCTGGTGCCGGCTGTATTCCAGGCTGCACAGGCCGAACCCGGCCAGGAAAAAGCCGGCCAGTATCAACCAGAAAGCAGCGCGTTCTTTCCTGAAGCAATATCCTAACCAGCCGACGGCAATGGTAATTCCTGTAAGCAGCACCAGGTGCCAGGAGTAAGCCGATTTCAAGACAATGGAGAATAAAATCCCGGCGATGAAACTGAGCGCCGGCAGCAGCAGGGGAGCGGGCATTTACTATTTGATGGCGGCCGGGCGGTCCGTGCCTTTCAGGGAAGCCTGTTGTTCCAGGGCGCTCAGGACCAGGTGGCACATGGCCTTGATGCCCACCGGTATAGCCCTTTCATCCGGGTTGAAATAGGGACTGTGAAGCGGGGCGGCGCTGGCCTGGCCCGGGCTCCTGACTCCGAGCAGGTACATGAAGGCCGGGACCCTTTCGGCCAGCAGGGCAAAGTCCTCGGCCACCATCTGGGGTTTAACCGGCACCACCTGGTCGGGATTGAGGGCGTTTTCCAGGACCGGTACCATGGCCTGGACCAGGTCCGGGTGGTTATAAACCGGGGGAGTACCCTTTTCATACTTGAAGCTATAGCTGGCCCCGTAGCTTCCGGTGAGGCCCCTGATGATATTTTCCATGAGAACCGGCATCCTTTCCCTGACCTTCTCGTTCAGGGTTCGGACCGTGCCCTCCATTTCCACCTTCTCGGCGATGATATTGGCCTTCATGCCCCCCTGGATTTTTCCGATGGTGATGACAGCCGGTTCGGTCGGGTCGATGGCCCGGCTGATGATGGTCTGCAGGTTGGTTATGACTTGGGCAGCCAGCACCACCGCGTCTATGCCTTCCTGGGGCCTGGCCGCGTGAGCGCTCTTGCCTTCAATGGTTATAACGAAGTTATCCGAGCTGGCCATGAGATAACCGGCAGCATAGCCGACTTCGCCCACTTTCAGTTCAGGCCAGACGTGGAGGGCGAAGATGGCCCGGACAGGTGGGTTATCCAGAACCCCCTCCTTGATCATCAGGGCAGCTCCACCTTCCTGGCCAGCGGGCAGTCCTTCTTCGGCCGGCTGGAAGATGAACTTGACGTTGCCCCGAATTCTATCCTTTATTTTTGATAGAACGGCAGCCGTACCCAGGGCAATGGTCGTATGGAAATCGTGCCCGCAGGCATGCATCACTCCCGGGTTAAGCGAGCGGTAAGGGAAAGTGTTCAGTTCTTGAATGGGCAGGGCATCCAGGTCGGCCCTGATGGCCACGGTAGGCCCGCTCAGGGCTCCCCTTAACAGGCCGACCACTCCGGTGCCGGCCACCCCGGTTTTAACTTCCAGTCCGAGGGAACTCAGCTTGCTGGCCACCAGCTTGGCTGTTTCAAACTCGCGATTGCCGAGCTCAGGATTCATGTGCAGGAAACGCCGGACCTTGATCATCTCGGCCCGGTTCTTCTCTATCTCCTGGTCGATGGCCTGGGCCAGTTTCTGTTCGATATCGGACTGAGCCGGAGCCGGTCGCGGCCAGAGAATCAGACCTAAAAGCAAGCAACCGGATATAAATTTTGCGGTCCTGCTCCTCATGAGCACCTGCCCCCTTATTGGTGATACAGTCAGGTTAAAAAAATTTATTTGTTATTTTTCGGTGTCCAGGTCTTCCGGGAACTCGGGTTCCTTTCTTACATATTCACCTTTTTTCTTTTCGATGAATTCCTTTATGGCTTCGATGCCTTCTTCGGCTTTTTCCCTGGCTATCTTGACCCCTTTTTCCGCTTCCCGGGCCATCCTCTGGTAACCTTCGGCCGCCAGTTGCTGGCCCTTCTTGGCCTGCTCTTTAATCTTCTGCCTGGTTTCCTTGCCGCTGGCCGGGGCAAACAGAATCCCAAGGATGAAGCCGGTGGCTGCGCCGGCCATGAAAGTCAGTAAATAGTCAACGAAAGAGGACCCTTTGTTATCTGACATTTTTCTTCTCCTTTCTTTTTTTCATTAGCTGCCAACCAAAGCGCAGCAGGGGAAAGAGCACCGGCCAGAAACGCGAGGCCGGCCTGACCAGCCTGGTGGTCATGAACATGGAAAGTTCCGACAGCCCGGACAGGGTCTTTCTGGTAGAGTCGATTATGACTCCGGCCTCATCCAGGCGACGGTCGAGCTTGTCCTCGATTCTTTCCAGCTTATGCAGGACCAGCTGCAGGTCCTGGAAGGATTTTTCCGCTTCCCTGGCCGTCCGCCTGAGCTGGGCCAGGAACAGAACCAGGAATACCGCCAGCACCGCTGCAGCCACAGTCAAGATCAGGAATAGAACCTGGTTGAAAGTCAGCAGCATGATATCTTTACATTAAGGCAAAACGGACGCGATTGTCAATCTTAAAGAATTAAGGCCCGCGGTCAGGAGGAATGCGGGCGGTTTAATAAGTAGATAAAAAACGGAGCTCCGAAAGCGGCCGTGACCACTCCCACCGGGAGCTCTGACGGGGCCAGGACCAGCCTGGCCAGGAGGTCGGAGACAAGCAGGAACAGGCCCCCGGCCAGGGCCGAATGGAGAAACAGCCTCCGGTGGTCGGGCCCGACAATCAGTCTGACCCCGTGCGGCACAATCAGGCCGACAAATCCTATTATTCCCGCCACCGAAACCGAGAAGGAAGCCAGCAGCGTGGCCAGGAGCAGGAAGACCCTTCTGACCGACCGGACGGGGCAGCCGAGCGACCGGGCTGTTTCGTCACCGAGGCTTAGCAAATTCATGTCCCGGGCCAGGTATTGAGAAACCAAAACGGCCAGAACCAGGGTGCCGAGAATCAGCCAGACCTGCTGCCACTCGGCCAGGGAAAAGCTACCCAACAACCAGAAAACAGCCTGTTCATAGGCATCAGCCCGGTGGAAAAGCAGGAAAGAGGTCAGGGCCGAGGCCAGGGCCCCGGCCGCAATCCCGGTCAGCAGCAGGGACTCGGTTGTCTGGAAACGCCTTCTTTCCGAAATCAGGTAAACGCCGCTTACCAGGAGCAGGCTGGCCAGAAGGGCCAGCAGGCTCTGGGCCGATAGGCCGGCCAGGTTGAGGACCAGGCCCAGTTGCAGGCTAAGAACAGCACCCAGTGAAGCCCCCGATGATGCCCCGAGGATAAAGGGGTCAGCCAGGGGGTTTCGAAAATAACCCTGGAGGATGGCTCCGGACAGAGACAGACAGGTTCCGACCAGGTAGGCGAGCAGGGCCCGGGGAAGGCGAAGACCCAGGATGATATCCGTGAGCTCGCTTTTCCCGGAAATGATTGCCCGGAAAACCTCGTCAAGCGAGGTTTTTACCGGGCCCAGCTTCAGTGATAGCAGGAATCCCAGGAGCGTGAAAAGCAGCAGGGCCAGCTGCAAAAATCTCAGGCGCGAGGTGGTTTTCATTGCTTTCCAACTTTCGGGCCAGGGTAGAGTGTCATGACCAGCTGCCGGTAAGCTTCCACCAGCCTTGGAGCAAACCGGCTAAACGGGTCCTCGTCGAGAAAATAAAAGTGACCGCCACGAACTGCTGAAATTTTCTGGAGGGCTGGCTGGGCAGAAAACCAGGCCCTGGCCCGGTCAAAGTCTTCCCGGCTCCGGCACAGAATAAGAATCAGCTCCGGGTCGTCCTTGATCAGTTTCTCGCGGTTGTAAACCAGCCAGTTTCCCTTTTGCCCGGAGGCAAGGTTTTCGGCCTGTGCCCTCTGGAGAAGGTAGCTGAGATAACTATCGCGGCCGCAGGTCCAGAGCCCGGAACCCTGGCCATACATGGTCAGGAAGACCCTTTTCTTCTGTCCGGGCGGGGGAAGGGCTTTTTCTATTGCCGTGATTTGCTGCTTCAGGGTGGTGATCAGGCTGGTTGAGCTTTCCTGCCGGCAGGTAAGCTGACCGATTCTGGTGATGAGGGTGAACAGGTCATCGAAGGTCCGTCCCGAGTCGAAAACACAGACCGGGATCTCCTGCTCCCAGAGCCGGTCTATCACCCGCCGCGGGTTTCCTCGGAATCCCAGCACCAGGTCTGGCTTCAGGCTGCGAATCTTTTCCAGGTTAAGGTCAACCAGGCCGCCCACGACCTCCCTGTTTTTGGCCTCTTCCGGGTAATCGCAATACCTGGTGACCCCGATAATTTCCTGATTCAGGCCGAGGGCAAAAAGAATTTCGGTCAAATTGGGCGCCAGGGAGATAATTCTCTGCGGACAGGAAGCCAGGCGAATCTGGTGACCCAGGTCGTCTCGAAATTCCAGGGCCTGGGCAGCCAGGAATGTGGTCAAGAGCAGAGGTGTGGCAATCAGCAGGGAAAACCTTGGCAGTAACCAGGTTCTGTGGCCAGCTTTTCCTGGAAATTTATCTTGCCAGTCAATTGTAATAGGTGACCGGTCCGGGGATGGGTACCGGTCGGAAATATCCCGGGCTTTGGCGCTTGAAATTTTGCCCGGGACCGCGGCGTTCTTTTTCCTCATCTTTCTTCCTCTGCGGCGTTCCTCGTCGCAGCCCTGGTTTGTATTAATCCCCGGTCAGGGCCCGGGTGAACGAGCGAGATCTCTGGCAGGCCGGTTGACCGGTTCGTTCTGACCTCGACTTCCACTCTGAAGGTTTTCTTGATTAGCTCTTTTTCCAGAAGCTCTTGTGGCCGGCCCCGGGCGATAATTTTCCCGTCCTTTATGAAGACGAGGCTGGAGCAATAGGCGGCGGCCAGGTTGAGGTTATGCTCGGCTACCAGGATGGCTTTGCCCCGGTCCTTTTGAAGTTCCTGTAATAACCGGTAGACCTGTAGCTGGAAATTCAGGTCCAGGTGGGAACTCGGCTCATCCAGCAGAAGCACCGGGGTGTCCTGGGCCAGGGCCCTTGAAATCAGCACCCGCTGCCTCTCGCCGCCGCTCAATTCATTGAGCTTTTTTTCTCTGAGTTCGAAGACTTCGGCCAGCTTCATGGCTTCTTCCACGGCCGCCCGGTCCCGTTCTGAAAATCCGGCCAGGCGCCCCGGCTGCCGGTAATAGCGAGCCATGGCCACGGTTTCTTCCACGCTGAAATCAAAGATCGGCTCGAACACCTGGGGAACATAGGCCAGGAGCGAAGCAATTTGGCGGGTCCTGAGTTCGAACAGGTTGCGGCCATTGACCGTAATTTTCCCCCTGAGCCAGGGGGTCAGCTTCTGAATGGCTTTGACCAGGGTGCTTTTGCCGGAGCCGTTGGGGCCGCAGACGGCCAGGAATTCCCCCGGTTCCAGTTCCAGGGAAATTCCGGAAATTACCGGGGGCCCGCCGTAACCGGCTTCCAGGTTTTCGACCGACAGAAATTTCATCGCTGCAGTAGCCTTGTTCGCTGGCTGAATAGCCTATATTATAGATTTATTCTCTCTTATAAGCTATTCGGCAGAAGGCAGTTGGCCCCCGTCCGGCTTTAAGTTGACTTTTAGGGCATCAAAAATTATCATTATAAACTGATTTTTGCGAGTAATTTACCCGGGTAGTTTTTCCCTGAACCGAGGATGCGACCATGAAAGAAGCCTACAATTTTGAACAGATCGAGAAGAAGTGGCAGAAAATCTGGGAGGAAAAGCAGGTCTTCGAGGTCAGCGAAGACTCTGACCGTCCGAAATATTATCTCCTGGAGATGTATCCATATCCTTCCGGGCGGATTCACATGGGTCATGTACGGAATTATTCCATAGGCGACGTCCTGGCCCGCTTCAAGAAGATGAAGGGTTATAATGTCCTTCACCCCATCGGCTGGGATGCCCTGGGCATGCCGGCCGAGAACGCGGCCATCAAGCACGGCATTCATCCCCAAAAATGGACCCTGGACAACATAGACTACATGCGCTCCCAGCTAAAAAAAATGGGCTTCAGTTATTGCTGGAGCCGGGAGGTGAACACCTGCCTGCCTGAATACTACAAGTGGAACCAGTGGATTTTCCTGAAGATGTTCGAGCAGGGCCTGGCCTACCGCCGCATGAGCTGGGTTAACTGGTGTCCCCAGTGCCGGACGGTCCTGGCCAACGAGCAGGTCATAGCCGGAAGCTGCTGGCGTTGCGACAGCCAGGTGACCCAGAAAAAGATGGAGCAGTGGTTCCTGAAGATTACAGCCTACGCCGATGAACTGCTCAGCGGGCATGAGCAACTCAGCCGCTGGCCGGAGCATGTGCTCCAGATGCAGAAGAACTGGATCGGCCGGAGCACCGGGGCCCTGGTCAACTTTCCCGTGCCCTCTCTCAATAAAGCCATTGAAGTCTTCACCACCCGGATCGACACCATCTACGGGGCCACCTTCCTGGTGCTGAGTCCAGAGCATCCGCTGGCGGCCGAGCTGGTGGCCAACCATCCTGACCGGGAAACCCTTAAGGAATGGATGGCCAGAACCATTGCCGAGTCCAGGTTGAGAAGGGAAGAGCGGGACGAAGAAAAGGTGGGCTATGATACCGGAGTCAAAGCCCTGAATCCCTTTAGCGGCGAGCAGGTGCCCATCTTTCTGGCTAACTATGTTTTGATGGATTACGGAACGGGAGCCATCATGGCCGTGCCGGCTCACGACCAGCGCGACTACGAGTTTGCCGTCAAGTACCGGCTGCCCATCAGGACGGTCATCGCCCCAGCTTCCCCGGATATCAAGCCTGAAGAAGGGAAGGCCTTCGAGAGTTACGGGGTGCTGGTCAACTCGGGGCCATTCAACGGGTTATCCTCGGAAGAAGCCATGGAAAAAATGGCCGCCTATGCCAGGGAAAAAGGCTTTGGCCAGGCCAGCGTTACCTACCGCCTTAGAGACTGGGGAATCTCCCGGCAGCGGTACTGGGGAACGCCGATTCCAATAATCTACTGCGACAGGTGCGGGGTTCAGCCGGTGCCTTACGAGCAACTTCCGGTGGAAATTCCCTACGAGGCCCAGTTCACCGGGGAAGAAGGTTCACCGCTGGAAAAGGTGCCCCGCTTTGTCCGGACTACCTGCCCTAAGTGCGGTGGCCCCGCCCGGCGGGAAACCGATACCATGGATACCTTCGTCGATTCTTCCTGGTACTTCTTCCGCTACTGTTCGCCTCGCGAGGACAAGATTCCGTTTGTACCGGAAAAGGCCAAATACTGGATGCCGGTGGACCTTTACATTGGCGGGGTGGAGCACGCCATTCTGCACCTCATATATTCCAGGTTCTTCACCAAGTACCTGCGCGACCTCGGCCTGACTGAGGTTGACGAGCCTTTCCCGCATTACCTGGCCCAGGGGATGGTAACCAAGGACGGCTCGGCCATGTCCAAGTCACGGGGCAACGTGGTGGACCCGGACGACATGATCAAAAGGTACGGGGCCGATGCCCTGCGGGTCTTTATCCTGTTCGCCTCGCCGCCGGAGAAAGAATTTGCCTGGTCGGAAGAGGGCCTGGAAGGATGCTACCGCTTCATCCTGAGAATCTGGAACATGTTCGAAGAAAACAGGGACCTGTTTTCAGGCGAGGCGCCCTCTGCCCCGGAAAAACACGACGAGCAGAGCTACCAGCGCCTGCTCAAGAAACTGCACCAGACTATAAAGAAGGTGAGCGAGGACATTGAACTCCGCTTCCACCTGAACACGGCCATCAGCGCCCTGATGGAGCTGGTCAACACCCTGAAAAAAGAAAGAGACCAGCTGTTCTCCAGCCACAAGGGCCGGGAACTGCTGCGCCAGTCCCTGGAAGCCCTGAACCTGATGCTGGCTCCCTTTGCTCCCCATGTGGCCGAGGAGCTCTGGGAAAGGACCGGGCACCGAACGCTGGTGGCTGAAAGCCCATGGCCGGCTTATGACCCGGAACTGGCCCGGGAAGAAATGGTAACCATCGTCGTCCAGGTTAACGGCAAGCTCCGGGACAAGTTCGAAGTGCCCGCCGATACGGAAGAGGATGTCCTGAAGGAAAGGGCCCTGGCCCTGCCCCGGATCCAGGAAATCCTTTCTGGGAAACAGCCCAAGAAGGTGGTCTGCGTCAGGAACAAGCTGGTTAGCCTGGTGGTCTGAACTGAGTTGATGAAATTCTGGCCGAGATACATAGCCTGCTGCCTGCTCCTGGCCTGCCTGGCTGCCTGCGGTTATCAACTCCGGGGGAAGGGCAGCTTCTGGCCTCCACAGATGAAGAGGGTCCAGGTCCCGGTCTTCAAGAATTCTTCCGGGCGGTTCGAGCTGGACCTCAAGCTCACCAGGAGCGTCATCAACGAACTGGTGGCCAGGACCGGGGTGGTCATCGTCAGCGAGCGCAGCCAGGCCGACGGGCTGCTGAGCGGCGAGGTCCGGGCCTTCAGCGTCCAGCCGATTGCCTTCTCGCCGGCCGGGACGGCCACCAGGTTCAAGATAACCATAACCACCAGCGTTGTCTTTTCCGACCTGGTCAACCAGAAGGTCCTGTTTTCCGACGAAAATTTCGTTTACACCGAGGAGTACGACATCCCGGAGGGCCTGGATTACGAAACGATGGAAACCCGGGCCATCGACCGGGCCGCCGAAAAGTATGCCCGGCAGCTGGTGGTTAACCTGGTAGAAGGATTTTAGATGTCAACCCGCGAACCTTTCTACCTTCTCTGGAAAAAGGAAATTTCCCCCGACAACCTGGGCCCCGGTCTTTTCGTTTACGGCGAACAGGCCGCGTACCTGAGAAAGCAGCTGCAGGAAGCGGTCGAAAAAGCCCGGAAGAGCGGGGAGCAGATCCAGCTTAAGACCTATTTTCTTTTTGATAAAGACTGGTCGGAAATCCTGGAGGAAGCCCAGAGCCCGGACATGTTTCTGTTCACCACCAGGAAAATCCTGGTGGTTTACTTTCCCGAGCCAGAGGAAGATGATCCCCAGCTGGCCGAGCGGGCCTTCAGGCAGCTGGTTGTTCCTTTTGAGAAAGAGATAGAAAGGTACTTTGCCTCCCCGCCAGATGGAGTGTATTTGGTAATTGTCTATCCGGGAAAGTTGAAGAAGGGTAACCGGCTGCTGGATTTTTTCAGCCGGCTGAAGACAGGCGCGGGTGGCAATCTCCGGTTGCTGGAGATGAAAACCCCGCGTCCGCCGGAACTTACCGCCTGGGTTCACGAGGAACTCAGGAAGCGGGGCAAAAAAACCAGCCCCCAGGCCATCAACCGTCTGCTGGAAGCGGCCGGGACCGACCTTTTGCTCCTGGAACAGGAACTGGAAAAATTGAGCCTTTATTCCGCTGACCGGGCGGTCATCACCGAAGAAGACATCCTGGCCGTCTGCGCCTTTCAAAAGACCTATGACCGGTTTGCCCTCGAAGACGCCCTGGAGTCCGGAAGCCTGCAGGAAGCGCTGAGCATTACCTCCAGGTTCCTGGCCGAGCAGCCGGATGCCTCCGAGGTTATCAACTATTTTACCGGGCTCAGCCGGTACATACTTTCCCTGGCCCGGGCCAAGGTGGAAGTGGAAGAGAAGAAGGTTCCGGTCAAGGAGGTCTTCAGCAAGATGCGACCCCAGTTGAGCGAGGGCTGGAGCCTGTTTGACCGCAAGCTGGAGGCCTTTTCTGCCTGCCTTAAGGCCTTCAGCCAGAAAGAACTCGATGAGCTGGTGAGAGAGCTGGGCCGGATTGACATCAAGCTGAAATCAAGCGACCTGGACGCCGGCATAATGATAGAAACCTTCCTGGTCAGGTTTTTTCAGTTGCGGGATAGAAAAAAGCGGGAATTTAACCGGCCTTGACCGGCAGGCTCTGGGCTTGCCTGGACAGGCGGGACTTGTAGCGGGAGCCGGTATTCTTCTTGATAGTTCCCTTGGCCACGGCCCTGTCTATGGCCTTGAAAACTGACGGCAGGAGAGCCAGGGCGGCTTCCCGGTCTTCGGCCTCTATCTTTTCCCTGAGCTTCTTGATCAGGGTCTTCATCAGGGATTTATTTCTCTGGTTTACGGCCCGTCTCCGCAGGCTGCGACGGTGCTGTCTGATAGCCGATTTGTGTCTGAGCGCCATCTCTATCTCCTTTTGAGTGCCATATGATAGAATAACTCCAACTTAAAGTCAACACTCCGGGCCAGGGCCTGGCTCCGGGGGTGGTCTCGGGAGAACCAGGATGAAAATAGTACTGCAGAGGGTAAAAGAAGCCAGGGTTACGGTGGAAGGCCGGGTGGAAGGAAGCATCGGCCGGGGCCTGTGCCTTCTGGTCGGGGTGGAAAAAGGGGACAGGGAAGTCGAAGCCGACTGGCTGGCGGCCAAGGTGGCCGAACTCCGCATCTTCCCCGATGAAAACGACAAAATGAACCTGTCGGTAAAGGAGGTCGGGGGCAGCGTCCTGGCGGTTTCCCAGTTCACGCTGGCCAGTTCCATCAGAAAGGGGCGCCGTCCGAGCTTCGACAACGCCGAGACCCCGGGGAGGGCCTCCGAACTTTTTGACTATTTCGTCAGGAAGTTGCGGGAGCAGGGTCTTGAGGTCCAGACCGGCGTCTTCCAGGCCATGATGGAAGTCCACCTGATTAACGACGGGCCGGTGACCTTCATCCTGGACTCGCGCCTGAAGCAGCTTTAAGGAGAAGGAACGGACCGGCTACCCGAGAGGTTGCCCGACTGGCGGGGTAATCCGTGGCTACCGGCAACAGCTCAACTAATTTGGAATCAAAGTTGAAAACACAACCAGGAAAGCTGTCGGCCCGAAGAAGCTGGATTCGGGTGGCAAGATGGCAGGCGAGTGAACCACCTGGAGTCACCAAGAATGAAACCACCGGCCAGGATAGAGACATCAGCCGGTCAAGGAAAGTGTAAACAGGACCCCGGTTGAAATAATATTTGGATTGTCCGTGGGGGTGACATATGAATAACCATTCATATGTTGACGGCCGCCGGGATTCAACTGGTGATAATTGATTTTTTATAAAGACCGAAGAAATCAAGATTGAAGTGACCTCGAACCCTTCTGGCGACCGGCCAGGTCTGGACTGAAATTCCCCTGATACTTTCCTGAAGGCAATTTAACGGGGGCGCATCTTTTTCCCATTGATTGCCTGCCGGTCCTTTTTGCCGCCGGGGTTACTATTAGAGTCGGTGGTTAGCCGGTAAGCAGCCACTTTGGGAATTCCGAGCAGGAACCGGGTTAAGGCAGAATTGAACGTTAAGGCAGCCCTGAAAGATCTAAGCGCAAGAGCTGAATTGAAAGGCTCCTGGTCAAGGGGAGAAGATGAAACGGGTGGGGCGGGCAGGCGCAGTTTTTAAATTATGTCCAGCAGGTGGCCCATCTTTTCTTTCTTGGCCCTGAGGTATTCCAGGTTTTCTTCAGTGGGCGGGATCTGGATGGGCACCCTTTCCACGATTTCCAGGCCGTAGCCGCTCAGCCCGCGGAACTTCCTGGGGTTGTTGGTTATCAGGCGAATCTTCCGGATACCCAGGGCGGCCAGGATCTGGGCCCCGATTCCGTAATCACGCTGGTCAGGCTTGAAGCCCAGCCGGCAGTTGGCTTCCACCGTGTCGCAGCCCTCGTCCTGCAGGCCGTAGGCTTTGATCTTGTTGGCCAGGCCGATGCCCCGGCCCTCGTGGTTGAGCATGTAGAGAATGACTCCTGCTCCTTCCTGCTCTATCATCTGCATGGCCGTGTGCAGCTGTTCTCCGCAGTCGCAGCGCAGCGAGGCAAAGGCATCACCGGTCAGACACTGAGAATGAGCCCGGACCAGGGTCGGGCGGTCGGCGGAGATTAGGCCCTTGATCAGGGCCACGTGATGTTCTCCGTGAATTATGTCTTCAAAAACCGCTATCCGGAAGTGGCCGTACCTGGTGGGCAGGTCGGCCTCGGAAATCTTCCGGACCAGGGTCTCAGTCCGCATCCGGTAGGAGATCAGGTCGGCAATGGTCAGGATGGGAATGCCGTGTTCGCGGCTGAAGGCCTCGAGGTCGGGCATCCGGGCCATCGTCCCGTCTTCCTTCATTATTTCGCAGATAACCCC
Source organism: Candidatus Saccharicenans subterraneus (assembly GCA_003426165.1). Taxonomy (GTDB): domain Bacteria; phylum Acidobacteriota; class Aminicenantia; order Aminicenantales; family Saccharicenantaceae; genus Saccharicenans; species Saccharicenans subterraneus. The sequence goes on along the minus strand of QUAH01000004.1, from coordinate 91,541 downwards.
GGCCGGGTAAAGACCGGCCAGCCTGGCCAGGTCGACCGAGGCTTCGGTCTGCCCGGCCCTGGCCAGCACGCCGCCTTCCCTGGCTTCCAGCGGGAAAATGTGCCCCGGCCTGGCCAGGTCTTCCGGTTTGGTGGCCGGGTTAATGGCCGTCAGGATGGTCCGGGCCCGGTCGTAGGCGGAGATGCCGGTGGTGATGCCTTCCCGGGCATCGATGGAAACGGTAAAAGCTGTCCCGAACCTGGCCGTGTTTTCCTGGACCATTGGCGGTAGCTGGAGCTCTTCCACCCGCTGGCGGGTGAGGGACAGGCAGATCAGGCCCCGTCCGAACTTGGCCATGAAATTAATTATTTCCGGGGTAACCTTTTCGGCCGCCACCATCAGGTCGCCCTCGTTCTCGCGGTCTTCGTCGTCGACGATGATGATCAGGCGCCCGGCGCGGACCGCCTCCAGGGCTTCTTCGACACTGATAGTCATGGGCCGGTTTTCCATTTCTATGCGGATCTTAAAGGTCAGTATTTGTTTCCGGACATAAAATTATACACGTATTTGCCGATAATGTCACATTCGAGGTTGACCCGGTCTCCCGGGCGAAGGCGGTCAAGGTTGGTTTCCTGGAGGGTGGCCGGTATCAGTTCCACTTCAAAATAACCGGCTCCCAGGGCGGCCACGGTCAGGCTGACCCCGTTGACAGCTACCGAGCCCTTGGCCACCAGGAATTTCCTGAGCTCACGGCCGACCCGGATTTTCAGGCGTTTTCCCGGTCGGCGCGGTTTGACTTCCAGGACCTGGCCCAGGCCGTCTATGTGGCCTGTGACCAGGTGGCCACCAAGCAGAGTTTCCGGGGTCACCGGCGGCTCCAAATTAACTTCCTGCCCGGGACGCAGCCGGCCCAGGGTGGTCTTCTCCAGGGTTTCCCTGGACAGGTTGAAGACCAGCGAATCGGTTTCTCTGGCGGCCACGGTCAGGCAGACCCCGTCCACAGCCAGGCTCTGGCCCTTTTCCAGGCGGCGGTTCAGCTCGGCCGGGACCTCAATTACCAGCTCGGCCCGGCTCCGACGGAATTCCCGGAAGCGGCCCCGGTAGGAAATCAGCCCGGTAAACATCAGAAATATCCTTCAACAATTATATCGTTTCTTATGGCAAAATGCCGCACTTTTTTGAGCTCCAGGGCCTCGGCCACCGTTTCCGCCCCTCGACCCTCGAAGGGAGTCGGCGATTTTTCTCCCCCGATAAAGCGCGGTGAGAAAAAGAGATATACCTTGTCGGCCAGTTTCTGCTGGATGAAGGAAGTGAGAACACCGGCTCCGCCCTCGACCAGGACCGAAGAAATTTCCCGGCGCCCGAGTTCTTCCAGAACTGCTTTCAGGTCGAGCTGTCCGTTCGTTGCCGGTACCCGGATTATTTCCGCTCCTTTTTGCCTTAGCCTGACGGCCCTGTCCTCGGGCCCCTCCGGCCCGGCAAAAATAATCACCCGCCCACCACGCAGATTTTTCAACAACCTGGCTTCAGCCGGAAAACGCAAATGGGTATCCAGCACCACCCGGTGCCATTTTTTCCCGAAAGTGTCTTCCAGCCTTAAGGTCAGTTCCGGGTCGTCCTTGAGGATGGTGTTGATGCCCACCAGGATACCGTCGTGTTCAGCCCGCAGGTTCTGGACGAAGTATCTGGATTCGGGGCAGGAAATCCACCGGGAATCGCCCGAAGCCGCGGCCATTTTCCCGTCCAGGCTGAGCGCCGCCTTGAGCGTGACGAAGGGGATACGAGCAGTAATATATTTAATGTAGGATTCATTGAGCCTTATGTTCAAATGGCCCAGCAACCCGGTTTCGACTTTAATCCCGGCCTGTCGCAACCGGGCCACGCCCTTTTTGTTAACCAGGGGGTTCGGGTCGTAAGCCGAAACCACCACCCTTTTCAAGCCGGTCTGGAGAAGTCGGTCAACGCAGGGTGGGGTGCGGCCCCAGTGCACGCAGGGTTCGAGCGTTAGGTAAAGGGTGGCCCCAATGGCCCGCCGGCCGGCCCTCTCCAGGGCCTCTATTTCAGCGTGCGGTTTACCGGCTTCCTGGTGATAGCCCCAGCCGACTATCTGTCCGGCCTTTACCACCACCGCCCCGACGCAGGGATTGGGGCTGGTCCGGCCCCTGGCCTTTTCTGCCAGGGAATAGGCCATTTCCATGAATTCCAGGTCTCTGCCTTGGCTGCTCATGACAGCAAAGCCTCGACAAAAGATTCCGCAGAAAATTCCAGCAGGTCTTTCTCGCTTTCCCCGATGCCCATGAATTTTACCGGAAGGTGCAGCTCGTCGGTTACGGCCAGGACACTGCCTCCCCGGGCCGTTCCGTCGAGCTTGGTCAGAAAGATTCCGGTTATTCCGGAGAACCGATTGAACTCGCGGGCCTGAACGATGGCATTCTGGCCGATGGTCGAGTCCAGCACCAGCAGGATCTCCTGGGGAGCCCCGGCAATTTCGCGGCTGATTACCCTCTTTATTTTTTCCAGTTCGGCCATCAGGTTGGAGTAGGTATGAAGGCGCCCGGCCGTGTCCACCAGCAGCAGGTCATAATTTCTGGCCTTGAAAGATTGAATGGCGTCATAAACAACGGACGCCGGGTCGGCTCCGCTCTGGCCCTGGACCACCGGCAGGTTGAGTTTTTTCCCCCAGAGTTGAAGCTGCTCCTGGGCAGCGGCCCGGAAGGTGTCGGCTGCCGCCAGCATCACCTTTTTCCCCTGGCTCTGGTACCGATAGGCCAGCTTGGCGGCCGAGGTGGTTTTCCCGCCACCGTTGACCCCGACCAGCATCCAGACTGCCGGCCAGGTCTCATTCACCGCTGCTGGCTGGCTGGAAAGCAGGTTTACCAGTTCCTGCTTGAGCAGGGCCTTGAGGTCGGCCGAGCCAGTCTTCCTGGCCCGGTCTCGAAGACCTGAGATAATGCGGTCAGTAGTGCTGACCCCGACGTCGGCCAGGATCAGGAGTTCGTACAGCTCTTCCAGCAGTTCTTCCCGCGGCCGGCTGCTCTGAAACAGCTGTTCCATCCGGCTGAAGATTTCCCTGGTTTTGCTGAGCTTCTGCTTTAATTTATCGAACACGGCTTTTGAATTATATTTTTGGCTGCCGGCTATGTCAAACAGCGGCCACCGGTCAGCTCGGCGGTTGTGGAAGCGGTTATCTTGTGTTAAATTGAAAAACATGGAGGCCCGTTACCGATGGCAGATTGCCCCGCCTGACCCCGAGGCCTGGATTCTGGCCCAGGAACTCAACCTGCCCCACGAGATTGCCACCATCCTGGTCAACCGCGGCCTGCGCTCGGCCTCCGAGGCAGCTTTCTTCCTCTACGGTGGCCTGAATGAACTCCACGATCCTTTCCTGATGAAGGGGATGAAGGAAGCCGTGGACCGGATTCGCCGGGCCATAGAGAAGAAAGAAAAGATAGTTATTTTCGGAGATTATGATGTCGACGGCATTCTATCGGTAGTGATGCTGGTCAAGGCTCTAAACCTGCTGGGAGGAAGGGTTGAATATTTCATTCCCGAAAGGATGAAAGACGGCTACGGTCTGAAGCTCCACCACCTGGAAAATATTCTTCAGATGAAGACCGACCTGCTCATCAGCGTCGACTGCGGCATAAAAGCGGTTGATTTTGTTCGCGAGGCCCGAAGGCATGGGCTGGACGTAATAATAACCGACCATCATCATCCGGGCGAGGTGCTGCCCGAGGCTTTGGCCATCCTGAACCCGGTCCTGGAAAGCTCCGGTTATCCTGACCGGAACCTGGCCGGCGTGGGTGTGGTCTTCAAGCTGATCCAGGCCATCTTCTTGCGTCTCGGGATTAACCAGGACCTGAACCATTTCCTGAAGCTGGTCAGCATCGGCACCGTGGCCGACGTGGCCGAGCTCAAGGGTGAAAACCGCATCCTGGTCCGGGAGGGACTGAAGAAGCTAAAGGAAGCCAGGACTCCCGGCCTGAGAAGCCTGCTCGATGGTTCCGGCCTGAACAACCGGAAACTCAACGAGGTGGACCTGGGTTTCCGGCTGGGGCCGCGGATAAATGCCGCCGGCCGGCTGGGCATGACCGAAATTGCCCTGCAGCTCTTTTTCTCCGAATCGCCCGAGGAATGCAACTCCCTGGTCAAGAAACTTAACGAGCTCAACTCGGCCCGGCAGAGGATTGAAGAGAAAATTCTCAAGGAAGCGGTGGAAAAGATTGAGGCCCGCCAGCTGCATCAGAAGTACCGTTTGCTGGTCCTGGGCAGCGAAAACTGGCACCGCGGGGTCATCGGCATCGTGGCTTCCCGGGTAAAAGAAATTTTCTACCGCCCGGTGATCCTGTTCGCCTATGAAAACGGCCAGGCCTACGGTTCCGGCCGGAGCGTCCCGGAGCTCTCACTGATCGACCTGGTTAACGAGTGCGCTGACCTGTGCCAGAATTTTGGTGGCCACAAGCAGGCCGTGGGCTGCACCCTAAGCCATGACCGGTTACCCGATTTCAAGGACAGGATAAACAGCCTGGCCCGGGCCAGGATTACAGACGAGCTATTGGAAAGAAAATTACAGATTGACTGCCGGCTGAATTTTTCCTCCATCAGCCCGTCTTTCCTGGATTTTTATTCCAGGCTCCTGCCGTTTGGCGTGGGTAACCCGCGACCGGTGTTTGTGGCCGAAGAGGCCGATGTCCTCAGCGAACCCTCGGTTGTTCAGAACCGGCACCTGAAGTTCTGGGCCCGGCAGTCGGGCCGGGTATTTGAAGTCATGGCCTGGGAAAAGGCCAGGTTCTGGCCGCACCTTCGCCGGGGAAGCTCTCTGGACCTGGCTTACTCCCTGCAATTTTCCGATTACCGCGGAAAAAGACAGATCACGCTGGCCCTGGAAGACCTCAGGGCCCACCGGGCCTGATGCCAGTGAGAATTAAACATAGAGGACTGCCCTCGGTCCTGGGGCTGGCTGCCCTCCTGCTGTTTTTGCTCCTGGTTATTTTCATCGCCGGCTCGATCTTTTATAACCTGAAGAACAGGAACCGGCAGCCTGAAGCCATAAACTCCAGGCCATCCTCAGTCCAGGCCTATCATGAAAAATTCCAGGCCCTGGAGTTTGCCGGCGAAAAAATGCGTCTCGGACTGAAAGCCGATCAGTTTTCGGTTGATACTAACGGCAGGCAGCGCCTGGAAGGCAACGTTGAAATCACCGATGAAGAACCGGCCGGGGGAGTCAGGATTATGACTTCCGGCCTGGTGCTTGACCCGGAAAAGAAACTGGCCCGGACGGAAGGAGGAGCCAGGCTGGTTTCGGGAAATTTGTGGCTTGAAGCCCAGGAGTTTGAATACGACTTAAAGGATAAGGTGGCCAGGGCTAAGCAGGCCAGGCTGGAGCGGATGGACCTCAGCCTGAGCGCCGGTCGCCTGGTCTACCAGGCAGGAAACGGGCGCCTTGAGTTAAAAGAAGGTATTTCTGGGGAAATCAAACGGAAGCAGGCTCCTCTTTCTTTCTCGAGCACCGGGCTTATTATGGAATCCGACGGCCTGAGCTTTCAGGGAACCGATTTGAAGCTGGCCTTCGGTCTGATAAACCTGGCCGCCGGCCGGGCCCGGTTCAGGTTAAAGGAGGTCGGTTCTGCCCTTGATTCGGTCAGCCTGGAAGGCGGGGCCCGGGCCCGATGCAGGTTGCGGGCAGAGGAATCTCGATTTCAGGAAGTTAATTTATCCTCCGAACAAATGTTTCTTCAGTCAGGGCGAGATGGGGCGGTCATAAGGACGCCGGGAGCTTTCGCGGTTGAAAGTTCCGGACAGGAATGGATACTGACCGGCCAGGGCGAAGGGCTTGAGCTTTACATGGAGAATGGACAGCTGGCCCGTCGTCTTAAAGCCAGCCGCTTCAGGTCCAGCTTGAAGGAGGTTGCGGGCGAAGAATTTCAGCTGGCCGGCCAGAAAGCGGATTATGACCTGGCTTTGGGCCGGCTCCGGCTCGGCGGCCAGGCTGAGGCCCGGCACCGGCATTTTAACCTGGATTCAGCCAGCCTGGAATTTAGCCTTAATGACAGGAGCTTTTTGGCCCCGGGCTTCAACCTGGAAATCAGACCCGAATTTTTCGAATCCCCTGCAATGTTTTTTAAAGCAGGAGCATCAATTTATCTTTCCGGCGAGCAGCTGACCGGCCGGCCTGGTTTTTTTGACCTGAACGGGCGGGTCAGAATCTGGCAGACCGGAGAATTCTGCCGGGCAGAAAAGGCTGGCCTGGATGGTAAAACCGGGCGGGTCATCCTGGAAAAGCTTACCGAATCCAGCTGGCTGGTGGAAAGGGCAGACGGCCGTCAGGAAAGGCTGGACCTGCGGGCCGAACAGGCCAGGCTCCAGCCCGGCGAGAACCGGGCAGATCTTGGCGGAAAGGTGGAGTTCAAGCTTGGTAATTTAGGCCTTAGCTCTGACGAACTTGAGCTGGTCTTCTCCGAAGAAAATCCCGGCCGGCTGTCCCGGCTTGAGGCCCGGGGCCGGGTCAATTTCTCCTGGAAGGGCTATCGAGCCTTCGGGACTCGGGCCGAGGTTGATCTTGTAAATGAAACGCTTACCCTGGTCGGGACCCCGAAACTCGTAACCGCCAGCGGAGAAAGGCTGGAAGCCGATAAATTGACTTTGTTTCTGGCCGATGATAGAATCCGCCTTGAGAACCAGAAGAGAGAGAGGTCGTTGACCATCCTTGTCAGGGGCCAATGAGATTCCTGAAACCCGTCAATCTGAGCAAAAGGTATGGTCAGCGCCGGGTCGTCGATAACCTTAGCCTTGAAGTCAGCACCGGGGAGGCCGTCGGGCTTCTGGGCCCCAACGGGGCCGGCAAAACTACCACTTTTTCCATAATCATCGGTCTGGTCGAAGCGGATGGTGGCCAGGTCTGGCTGGACGGGGAGGAGTTGACTTCTCTTCCAGCCTATCTGAGGGCCAGGAAAGGGCTTGGATTCCTTCCCCAGGAACCTTCAGTTTTCCGCGGGCTCAGCGTCGAGGAAAACCTGCAGCTGGTACTACAGAGCTGCCCGGGAACTGCCACCCCCGGAAACATTAAAGAAACAACCGCCATCCTGCTTGAGGATTTCGGGCTGGCTTCCCTGGCCCGGAGCCGGGCCGACCGCCTGTCTGGTGGTGAGCGCCGCAGGCTGGAAATCGCCCGGGCCATGGCCCGGCGGCCGGTCTTTTTGTTGCTGGACGAACCGTTCAGTGAGCTAGACCCCATGGCCGTGGCCGACCTTCAGGGAATTATCCGTAAACTGAAAGACAGGGGAATAGGGATCCTGTTGACCGACCACCGACTCCGGGAGGCCCTGGGCGTCCTGGATAGAATTTACATTATGAATGGTGGTAAAATTATTGCAGAAGGAAGGCCGGACGAGGTCCTGGAGAAAAAAGAGGTGCGAGAGATATACCTCGGCCCCGACTTCCGTCTATAACTTATGCAGCCATGATGAAGCAGAAACTCGACCAGAAACAGGTGCAGAAGCTGGTGATGGCGCCCGCCCTGCAGCAGGCTATCCGTCTGCTCCAGCTGACCAACCTGGAGCTGCAGGAGGTTATCAATCAGGAGCTGGAAGAAAACCCTCTGCTGGAAACCGAAGAAGAGGCGCCGCAGGAAATATTGGCTTCCAGTCCGGCCGCTGAAGAAGTAAAAAGCGAGGAGGAACTGGAACCGGCCAGCGGGGCCCCGGATGAATTTGACGAAATCATCTTTGCCGCCGGTTTCCAGGATTATTTTGACGAAGAGATTCCATATTCCGGGCAGGGAGAACAGGACCGGGTGCCGTTTGAAAACCTGGTTTCCCGGAGCCCCTCCCTGTGGGACCACCTGAGCTGGCAGGCTGGCCTGACTTTTTTTGAAGCCGACGAGCTGGAGATAGCCGAGTTCATCATCGGCAACCTGAATGACGATGGCTACCTGACCATCAGCCCGGAAGAGATTGCCGACCGTCTGCAGAAGCCGCTGGAAAAGGTGGAAACAGTCCGGCAAAAAATCAAGATGTTTGACCCGCCGGGCTGCGGCAGCCTGGTCCTGAGCGAAGCCCTGCTGGCCCAGATGGATTCCCTCAACCTGCAGGACGAGGTGGCCCGGAAGATTATCAGCGACTACCTTCCTTACCTCCAGAAAGCTGACCACCAGGAACTGGCCCGGTTGCTCAACCTGAGCCTGCCCGAGTTGAAACTTCACCTGGACCTGATCAAGAACCTGGACCCCGCCCCCGGGCATAAATACAGCGAGGACCGCGACCTCTACGTGGTGCCCGACATCTTCGTGGTCAAGGAAGACGGGGAGTGGAAGGTTTACCTCAACGAGGAGGACCTGCCCCGGCTTCGCCTCAACCAGTATTACCGCCATCTTATCGAGGCTGGTCTCAAGGATGACCGCGAGACCACCCGGTTTCTCAAAGAGAAGATGAAAAGGGCCCTGTGGTTCATTCGCAGCCTGGACCAGAGAAACCGGACTATTTACCGGGTGGCCAGGTACATAGTCGACCGCCAGAAGGATTTCCTGGAGCAGGGCCTGGACCACATCAAGCCGATGACCCTGCTGGAGGTGGCCCGGGAGCTCGGGCTGCACGAGTCAACCATCGGGCGGGTGGTGGCCAACAAGTACATGATGACCCCGCTGGGTCTGTATCCCCTGAAATTTTTCTTCCACAAGTCGCTCAGCGGGACCTACGGAGAGGAAGTGTCCTCGCTCCGGATCAAGGAGAGAATCAGGAAGCTCATCGAGAACGAGGACCGAAATAGCCCCTTGAGCGACGATGAAATTGTTGATATATTATCCAGAGAGAATATCCAGATTGCCCGGAGGACCGTGGCCAAGTACCGGGGTCAGCTTGACATCCCGCCTTCTCATATAAGGAAAAAGAAATTTATGATGGAGGAAGTAACATGATTGTTAATTTTACCGCCCGGCGCACCGAGCTGACGGATGAGATCAAAGACTACTGCCAGAAGAGGCTGGAAAGGATGGAGAAGATCTTAAGGGATATTCTTCAGATCGATATTATTCTGAGCGAGCAGCGCAACCGGAAAAGAGTGGACCTGCAGGTCAAGCGGCGGGGCGAGGATTTTGTCATCTCCGAGGAGACCAACGATATCTTCAATTCCCTGAACCAGGCCTTCGACAGCCTGGAGAAAAAGATAGTCAAGGAAAGAAGAAAAATGATACAGAGAAGGCGCCGGCCGGCTGGCCGGGAGGAGTCCCTGGCCGGGCTGGAGATGGTTGAACCGGCCCCGCGTCTCCTGCGTCTTCCCTATTTCTCGGACAAGCCGATCAGTGTCCAGGAAGCCCTGCTGCAGCTGGAAGAGGGCAAGAAAGAAGTTTTCCTGTTCCGCAAGGAAGGCAGCGAAAGCTGGGCCGCCGTTTTCCGCCGGAAGGATGGTAAAATTGCCCTGGTTGATCCTGAAGGATAACATATAGAGAAACTAAAGGAAAAAGATTGAAATAAGGAGTCGGACGCAGTGAGATTGTCGAACATCATCAAGGAAAAAAACGTTCTGCTGGAAATGAAGGCCCAGAAGAAGGAAGAAGCCCTGGCCGAACTGGCCACCCATCTCAAGAAACAGAAGCTTATCAACCACGAGAAGGAAATTATAGAAAAGCTGTTGCAGCGGGAAACCCTCGGCAGCACGGCCCTGGGGGAGGGAATTGCCATTCCTCACTGCAAGGCCAAGGGGATCAAGAGCCCGATCCTGATGGTGGGAATATCCCGGAACGGGGTCAATTTCGAAGCGCCAGACGGCAAACCGGTCAAGATCTTTTTCCTGCTGATTACTTCTCCTGATGATCCCAGCCTGAACCTGCAGATCCTGGCCCTGATCGCCCAGCTGGTTAAAAAGTCTCCCGAGCTCAAATCAAAGCTGCTGGCCGCCGAGGACGCCCGGGAAGCCCTGGAAATCATAAGAGAGCAGGAAGAAAAAGCCTGATGGCCGCCGGCAAGACTAAAAAGAATGCGGGTCAGTCTGAAAAGGGCAGGCCGCTTGGCGGCGGGGCCTCCGGTTTTCTCCCCGGCACTGAAACTTCTCCTCAGGTGGTGATTTCCGCCGGCCTGCTGAAGATTTTCGGGGTGGGCACCCTGATCATCGGCGACAGCGGGGTGGGCAAGAGCGAGAGTTCGCTGGAGCTCATCGCCCGCGGTCATAAATTTGTCTCCGATGACGTGGTGGAAATTTTCCGGGACGAAAGAGGCCTGCTTCACGGCCGTTCTCCCCGGCTGACCAGGAATTTCATGGAAATCAGGGGGCTGGGCATCATCAACATCAAGGAGATTTTTGGGGCCCGGGCCATCCTGGAGGAGACCCCGATCGACCTGGTCATCAGGCTCAAAAAGTGGAGCAAGAAGATGGAAATTGACCGGCTCGGTCTGAAATTCCCCGAGGACTTCCGACTGGCCGGTATGACCGTTCCCCAGTTACATATCCCTGTGGCGCCCGGTCGTAACATCGCCACCCTGATCGAGGTGGCCTGCCGGGTATTCGTCCTGAGAAAAAAGGGCTATGAAGCCGCCCAGGACATCGTCCGGCGGCTGGACAGGAAACTGGCCAGAAAAAATGAAAAATCATCGTAAGGGTACCGACTTTATCGTGGTCACCGGTCTGTCCGGGTCCGGCAAGACCGTGGTCAGCCGGTTTCTGGAGGACCTGGGTTATTATTGCGTCGATAACCTGCCGGCCAAGCTGATCCCGGAGCTGGTTGACCTGTGGCTCAGGAAAAAGGTGGAAATCGACCGGATGGCCCTGGTGGTGGACATCCGCGAGCCCAGGTTCCTGGCCGAGTTCCCGGATATTGTCAGGCAGCTCAAGGTCAAGCCCTTTCTTATCTTCCTGGAAGCGACGGATGAAGCCCTGGTCAAGAGGTTCAGCGAAAGCCGTCGTCCCCATCCCCTGGCCAGGAACAAATCGGTCCTCTCCGGGGTCAGGCTGGAGAGAAAGAAACTGGCCCATATCAGGGATATGGCCGATGAGGTCATTGACACCACCGGCCTGACCATTTCCCAGCTCAAGGAACAGGTTTTCGACCGGATTTTAAGGAAAAAGCAGCGGCACCTTCAGGTCTTCGTGATCAGTTTTGGCTACAAATACGGTTTGCCGCTTGATTCCGACCTGGTTTTTGACACCAGGTTTCTACCCAATCCTTATTACCTGGACAACCTGCGCCAGCTCGATGGCCGCAGCCAGAAGGTCCGGGACTTCGTTCTGAACTCTGAAGAAACCAGGGCTTTTCTAACCAGGCTCTACGATTTCGTCGATTACCTTCTGCCCGGGTTCCTGAAAGAGGGCAAAAGCAGCCTGACCATTTCCGTGGGTTGCACCGGCGGCCGGCACCGCTCGGTGGTCATCGCCGAGGCCCTGAAGGCCCACCTGAAGGCCAGGAAACAGGCCGTAAAAATAATTCACCGGGATATTTATAAGTAAGGCCGAATCGGTTAAAATATACAGGAAAATTTTTCCGGGCGGTGTGCATGATCGGCGGAGTTATAGTATCCCACGGGCGCCTGGCCGAAGAGCTGCTCAATGCTCTGACCATCATCCTGGGTGAGGCCCCGAACATCGAGCCCATTTCCATCGGCTGGTATGACGACGTGGAAGAATCAAAGAAAAAGATCAGCCAGAGCCTGAAGAAGGTTGACCAGAAAAACGGGGTGATCATCTTTACCGACATGTTCGGCGGCACTCCCTCCAACCTGAGCTTCAGCTTCCTGGCCGAGAACAAGATTGAAATCATAACCGGGGTCAACCTGCCGATGTTGATCAAGTTCGTTTCCCTGCAGCGGAGCAACAACCTCAAGGATGTGGCCAGGAAGGTGGCCGAGCAGGGCAAAAAGAACATTCACCTGGCCAGCGCGCTGCTCAGTTCCAGGTCAAAATAAAATCGAACGGCCATGATTGAAAAGAAAATTGTTATAAAAAATAAACTGGGCCTGCATGCCAGGGCGGCGGTCAAGTTCGTCAACCTGGCCAACCGTTACAGCTCATCGGTCAAAATCGTCAAGGACAGCAACGAGGTGGACGGCAAGAGCATCCTGGGCATCCTGACCCTGGCCGCTTCCCAGGGGACACCGATCAAGCTGGTGGTCAACGGCCGCGACGAGGCCCAGGCCATGAAGGCCCTCTGCGATCTCATTAACAACAAGTTTGGCGAAGAAGAGTAGCATGGAAATCATCAGGCTGCGCGGTCTTGGAGTTTCCCCGGGCATTGCCATGGGAGAAGCCTCGCTGTCTGAGCGGGTGGTTTTTACCTCCAGGCGGGAACCCATCGGCGAGCGCCAGGTGGAAGATGAACTCAAAAGGCTGCAGCGAGCCCTGGACAGGACCAGGCAGGAACTCACCGAGCTCAAGGAACACGTCCGGGAAAGAATCGGGGACGAACAGGCCTTCATATTTGACGCCCACCTGATGATGCTCGACGACCAGATGCTGCTGAGCAGCCTGGAAAAAATCATCAGGGAAGAAAAGGTCAGGACGGAATGGGCCATTTCCCGGGTCAATACTCACTTTGAGACCCTGTTTGATTCCCTGACCGACGAGTATTTCCAGCAGAGGAAGACTGACCTGTCAGACGTTCTGGCCAGAATTTACCGCAACCTGGAAAGGAAAAGGGACAAGAAAGAGGACCCGGACAAGCCGACCATCCTGGTGGCTCACGAACTCCTGCCCTCCGAGGTGGCCCTGAACATCAGCCGCAAGAAGATCATCGGGATGGCCCTGGACATGGGCGGCCAGACCTCTCACACGGCCATCCTGGCCAGGTCCCTGGGCATCCCGGCCGTGGTTGGCCTCCACGATGTCAGTCTTCAGGTAAAGAGCGGAGATTTTATCATCGTGGACGGGACCGACGGAGAGGTCATCATCAACCCCACCCCGGCCGTCAGGAGAGAATTCCAGAGCAAGAAGGAAAGATACGAAGTCTACCAGCGGGAGCTGAAGAAGATCGCCAGGCTCAAGCCGGAGACCCTGGACGGGGCCAGGTTCAAACCCCTGGCCAACATCGAACTTCCGGAAGAAGTGGAGGCCGCCTTTTCTTACGGGGCCGAGGGAATCGGGCTGTTCCGGTCGGAATTTATCTACCTGCAGCGTCCCAGCCTGCCCTCGGAGGAAGACCACCTGGCCATATACCAGAAGATGGCCAGCAGCACTCATCCCCGGCCGGTTTACATCAGAACCATTGATATTGGCGGGGAAAAGAGCCTGCCCCAGCTCAACATCGAGAAAGAACCCAACCCGGCCCTGGGCCTGCGGGCCATCCGTTTTTCCTTGAAAAACCGGGAACTGTTCCGCACCCAGATCCGGGCTATCCTCAAAGCCAGCGCCAGGAAGAACGTCAGGTTGATGGTGCCGATGATCACCGAGGTGGAGGAGGTCATCGAGTTAAAGCGCATCGTCGCGGAGCTGAAGGCCGAACTGAAAGAAAAGAAAGTGCCCTTTGACGAGAACATTCCCATTGGAGTTATGATCGAGGTCCCGGCCGCGGCCGTGCTGATTGAGAGTATCATCAAGGAAGTTGATTATGTCAGCATCGGGACCAACGACTTGATCCAGTACTACCTGGCAGTGGACCGTGGCAACGAATCGGTTTCCTATCTCTTCAAGCCTCACCACCCGGCTGTGCTCAGGTTGCTGGACCGGGTCATCAAGGTCGTTAACCGTGAGGGAAAGGAAGTGACGGTGTGCGGCGAGATGGCCGCCGATCCGTTGTCGGCCATCATGCTGCTGGGCATGGGACTGAGAACCTTCAGCATGAACCCGATTTTTATTCCCAAGGTAAAAAAAGCCCTGCGGGCAGTGGAATTAAAAACAGCGGAAGAGGCGGTGGCCGAGGCCCTGAAGCTGAAAACGGCCAGGGAAATAGAAGAATTCATGATAGAGGCAATTTTGCGCCGGCACCCCGAGGCTTTTCTGATGAGCCAGATTATAAGCTGATTTTCTAATCCCGCCCGTAAACGTCTTCCAGCCGGACGATGTCATCCTCGCCGGAGTCCCCCAGCCACAGTTCCATCACCCTGGCCGGAAGTGGTCCGAGACCCTTCAGGCGGTGTGGAGTTCCGGCCGGAATGAATATTTCTTCTCCCGGCTGCGGTTGCCAGGTCTTTTCTCCGAGGGTTATTTCCAGGCCGGCATCCAGAACCACCCAGTACTCGCTGCGCTTCCGGTGGTATTGAAGGGACAGCAGTCCACCGGGATTGACGGTAATTATTTTCAGGCTGGAGGCCAGCTCGTGGGGATAGCTGCGGAACTTGCCCCAGGGCCTGATTTCCTCGTATATAAGCCGGCGGATTTTTTCGGAATCTGGAACCTCGGTCACCACATGCCTCCGGTCAGGCAGTAAAGCTAAAAGGGAATTTCGTCGTCCCCTTCGGTCGACGGGGTCTCCTCGGGGAATTCCTCGGTGGCCGGCTCAGAAATTTCGGGGAAGTCCTCAACGGCCCCGGCCTCGACCTGGGCCTCGGCCTGGGGCGGCACTCTCTTACCGAGGAGAACGATGTTAACCGCTTCCACCTCGGTGCTGTTGCGGCGGTTGCCGTCGCGGTCTTCCCAGGAACGCCAGCGCAACCGGCCTTCGACCATGACCTGTCTTCCGGTCTCGAGGAACCGGTCGCAGAACTCGGCCAGCGGTCCCCAGGCCACGATGCGATGATACTCGGTCCGATCCGTGGCCTGCCTGGTCTCGCGATTATAGATCTGCTCGTTGGTGGCCACCTGGAACCTGGCCACGGCCCGGCCTGATGGTATGTGCCGGATTTCGGGTTTTTTTACGAGGTTTCCCACCAGGATGACTTTGTTAAAACTGTTTCTATCTCTCATTTGTTCCCCAGTTCGTTGATTTTTTGCTGGGCCAGGCGCGCTTCTTCCTGCGTCGGGTACTTGGCCACCAGCAGCTTGAAGGTGGCCAGGGCCTCGTCTTTCCGGCCCAGCTGGACCAGGCTCATACCCTTCTTCAGGTAAGCGGCGGGAACCTTGTCCCCGGCCGGGTAGCTGATCAGCAGCTCGTTAAAGGCGTCGATGGCCTGCTGGTACTGTTCCTGGCTGTAGTGGCATTCGCCGATCCAGTACAGGGCATTGTCGGATAGGGGAGTGTTCGGGTACTGTTGCAGGAAGAGCTTGAAGCTGTCGATGGCCAGGGAATAGTTGCCCTTCAGGTAGTCGCCGTAAGCGTTGTTGTACATTTCCTGGGCCGGGATGTTGACCGTGGCCGGTTTCTTGGATTCAACCGGCTGGGGCTCTCCCTTCCCGGCCTGGGTTTTTGCGGTTTTTCCGGTCTTTTCATCCGCCCTGGCCGGCGGGGTCAGGTTCTGGATGGCCTGCAGGATGTCGTTCAGTATGGCCGTCTGGAACTGGACCTCTTCCAGCTTGCTGTTAAGGAGCTGGAACTGTACCGGTATATTGCGGAAGTCTTCCTTGAGCGCCACCTGCTCGGCCTGGGTTTTTCTTACCAGGTCTCCCAGCAGCTTGACCTGGTCTTTTAATTCCTGCAGGTCAGCCTGGTTCTTCTTGAGCAGGGTGCTGAGTTCCTGGACCTGCAGCTTGAGGGCCTGGATGTCCTCATACATCAACTCGTAAGTCTTCTTGGTCTGTCCTGCGGCCGGGGCCAGCCAGATCAGGCCCAGGCTGCAGACGAGAAAAAGACAGAGTTTAGAATTTTTTAACAATTTATTTCCCGATGATCAGGAATTGGGCTCTCCTGTTCTTGGCCCAGGCCGTTTCGTCATGACCCGGGTCCAGGGGTTGGCTCTTGCCGTAGGATATGATTCTTATTCTGTCAGCCGAAATTCCGAGGCTGACCAGGTAATCCATGGTGCTCTTGGCTCTCTTCTCGCCCAGGGCCAGGTTGTACTCCTCGGTTCCTCTCTCATCGCAGTGGCCTTCGACCAGGATCTTGACCGTGGGGAATTTTTTCAGCCAGGAAGCGTTGGCTTCCAGGACCGGAACGGCATCGGGCCTGATATTGTACTTGTCATAGTCGAAATGGATCATGGCCAGCGGTTTTTCCTGGTTGATCTCTTCCAGAGTTTTCTTCATGAAGATTTCTTCTTCGGTCAGCACCGGCTCCTTGATGGCCGGTTCTTCAACCTTTTCCACCTTCGGCTGTTCCTGGGCCTGCGGCGGCGGGGGCGGGACTTCCTTGGCCTTCTTCTTGCAGGAAGCGGCGAAGGACAGAACCAGGATTACGGTCAGAAAAAGAACCAGAAATTTTTTCATAACTCCTCCTCATCTGGTGGTGGCTCGAAAGTCAGACCTCAGAGCCACTCAATTTATACAATGAAGATTTCAGGCTGTCAACAGAATAACCGGCTCAATTGGTCCAGTTGGCCAGCTTGTTTTCTCCCTGGGAGGTCAGGCAGCGCAGATTGCTGGCGTCGTAATCCACCGAATAGACCTGAATGCTGCCCGACATATTGGAAGAGAAAATGATGTGGCGTCCGTCGGGCGACCAGCTGGGGGATTCGTTCCGGGCCCTGGTTTCGGTGAGCTTGGTGATCTTATTGGTTTTGAGGTTCAGGATGTAAATATCAAAAAAGTTGTCCACCCGGGAGACAAAAGCGATCCTTTCGCCGTCGGGCGACCAGGCCGGGGCATCCAGGTAATTGCCGCCGAAGCTGACCTTGCGGACGTTACCCCCTTCCGCGTCCATGATGTAGATCTGCGGTGTTCCCGTCCGGTCCGAGGTGAAGGCAATTTCACGACCGGTCGGCGACCAGGTGGGCGCGGTATCTATGGCGCTGTTAAAGGTTATCCTCCGGGCATTGCTACCGTCGGCCTCGGCCACGTATATTTCGGAATTGCCATCCCTGGTAGAGCAAAAAGCCAGCTTTTTGCCGTCCGGAGAAAAGGCCCCTGAAAAGTTAGTGCCTTTGGTTGAGACCGGGGTCAGCTTGCCCTCGTAGGGATGGAGAATGTACAGGTCTGGATTTCCCGCCCGGTAGGAGGTAAAGACGATGGCCCGCTGGTCGGGCGACCAGGCCGGCATGTAATCGCGCCACTTGTTGAAGGTCAGCCGGGTCTGGTTGGCCCCGTCATAATCCATCATGTACAGCTCGTCGTTACCGTCGCGGTTGGAAACAAACACTATCTTGGTGGTGAAATAGGGTTTTTCCCCGTAGAGCTTCATCAGCTCGTCGGCCACCCGGTGAGCCACCAGCCGGAAGACGCCCGGGTCGGCCTGGTATCTTTTGCCCAGGATCATTTTTTCGCTTTTTACATCGTAGATTTTAACCTCGAAGATGACCCGGTTCTGGGACTGGCTGACCTCGCCCACGACCAGGATTCTGGTCTGGATGGATTCCCAGTCTTTGAAAAATATTTCTTTAGGATTCAAAGGACGGATGTAGTTCAGGTGCTCCCGCGGTACCAGGGAAAATACCCGGCTGTAGCGCAGGTCGTCGGCCAGAACCCGGTGGATGGTCTCGGCCGCTTCCCGGGCTTCGGCCGATGAAGCATCGGAGATGAATGGCGGCAGGGCCAGAGAAATGGCCGGGACGCCCTCCCTGATGGTCAGGACGATTTCCTGCTGTGAGAAAAGGCTTAAGCCGCCGGCAGTCAGGATGAAAAGGCACAGGATCCAGGTGGCTGATTTTTTCATTTGCTCCGCTCGAAAATAAGATGGACGACTAGGTAGTCGTTTTCAAAGTCCCTCGGGAGTGGCGGGAAAGGAGCGGCCAGCTCCACCGCCCGCCTGGCCGTCAGGTCCAGGGCTGGAAGCTCCGAGGGCTGTTCTATCTTCAGGTCGGCGACCTGCCCGTTGCGCAGGATCTTAAAATAGATCACCGACTGATATTCCCCGCTGTAATCAAGATGGCTGGTGGCGGTGAACCAGTTGGAAGAGACGCGGTCTATTATGATCTGGAGATAGTAAGTAAACGGAAAGGATGAGGTCCCCAGCGGGTCGCCGTAACCGCCGCCGAAACCACCCGGTCCTTCACCAACTCCTATTCTGAGGCCTGAGCCGCCGCCCCCTCCGGTTCCCGTCCCGCCTGCCTGGCCTCCGGTTTCTGAGCCGCTGGCTGCCGCCGTTCGGTTACCGGGTTGGGGAGCAGAAATTTCAGTCTTCTTGGCCGGGGCCGGTTTCTTGCTGGCGGGCCTGGCTTTTTCGACCGGGTGCCGCAGTGAGGATTCGCTGCTGGCCTGGGTTTTCTGGGGAACCGTCAGTTCTTTCATGGTTTCCTTCTGGACGGGCGAAGCCGGTTGAGCCGGTTTTCCGTCTCCGGGTCCGGACCCGGGGCCGCTGCCCCCGCCACCCCCGCCGCCGCCTCCTCCGGGCAGACCGACAAAATTCAGGTTCACATAATGAACCATTCCAGGTTTCCTGGGCCCGGCCAGCTGATTGGAAAGGCCAATCAGGGCAAACAGGATTATGTGAAAGAAGACGGACAGGATGACCGCTCTCTTGAAAGAACTGCTCATGCCGAGGGAGGGTTTCATCAACTGGTCCGTTTCCTGGCTGGCGGTTTTTCCAGCGGTTCGGTAACCAGGCCGACTATTTCAATCCCTGATTTCTTGACTATATCGAGAACCTGGATGAGCTGGCCGTAATTCAGGTTGCGGTCAGCCCGAATGTAGACTATTTTCTTGGTCTTGTTGTAGAAGTATTCCTGGAGGCGTCTTTCCAGCAGGTTGACGTTGATCACCGATTCCCCGAGATGAATGTAGCCGTCGGCGGTGATGGTCAGGGTTAGGCCCTCTTCGGCCGGAGCCGATTCGGTTTCAGCCTGGGGCAGGTTGAGACCGATGCCGGACTGCATCATGGGCGCGGTCACCATAAAGATGATCAGCAGCACCAGCATGACGTCAACCAGGGGGGTGACGTTGATTTCCGACATGGATGTGCCCAGGCGCCTCCGGCCGCCGGAGGCCGGAGCCGGGTTGAGATTAACCGCCATAAGCCCTTTCTATGATATTTAAGAATTCAAGACTGAAATCGTCCATCATGGATATCATTTCCTTGATGCGGCCCAGGAAATAATTATAGGCAATGACCGCCGGGATGGCCGCGAACAGACCCACGGCTGTGGCGATCAGGGCCTCGGCGATGCCGGGAGCCACTGTTACCAGGCTGGCCGAGCGGACCACCCCGATTTTGTGGAAAGAATCCATGATTCCCCAGACGGTGCCGAGCAGGCCGATGAAGGGGGTGACACTGCCGCAGGTGGCCAGGAAGCTCATCATTTTTTCCAGCCGGTTGATTTCGGCGTTGGAGGCCCTGAGCAGCGAGCGGTTGATGCTTTCCAGCTTTTCTCCATTTATGGACCCCTGGGGCTGCGGGTTGGACCTGGTCAGGTGGACCAGTTCCTTGAAGCCGGCCTGGAACAGGCTGGCCAGGGGGCTGTTCTTGTACTTGCGGGCCGCTTCGTTGACTTCATTTAGGGATTTGCTGCGCCGGAAAACTTCCAGGAAATTCTGGGAAGCGGCCTCGGCTGCCCTTATGCTTCGCCTTTTATAGATGATTATGGCCCACGAAAAAACAGAGAAAATGATCAATATGAGGAGGATAAGCTTGACGACTATGGTGGCTTGAGATATCAGGCTGAAAACATTCATAACTTTTTCAAGTTAACATACGGAACGGGGTATGTCAATTAGATAGGGTCAGGCTGGCCGGGCCGGCCGCTCGAGGGGCAGGGTTTGAGGCTGCCGCTAATGGCGGACAGGGTGGCCTACTTGACTGCCGGGCTTTAAAGCGGTTTAATTAAGGACTTATAAGAGGGCAGATTGAATAATTTTAAGAAAAAGCTGGTGCATCCGCCCCGGTTGCTGGCCCTGAGCTTCCTGGCGGCCATCATCGTCGGGACCATCATTCTCTCCCTGCCTTTTTCCACCCGGGCCGGGAGGATTCCCCTGATAGATGCCCTCTTCACCTCCACCTCGGCCATCTGTGTCACCGGGCTGATCGTGGTTGACACCCCGAATTACTTCAGCCCCTGGGGGCTAGGAATCCTGCTGGCCCTGATCCAGCTTGGCGGTCTGGGGATCATGACTTTTTCCAGCTTTATTCTGATGACCGCCGGCAGGCGGGTCAGCCTGTCCGACAAGCTGGTGGTCGAAGGTTCCTTCCGCCCGGCGGCCATTTCAGATTTCCGGTCGTTGCTGCGGGATGTTTTCCTGTTTACCTTCGGTTTCGAACTGATTGGAGCCGCCCTCCTCATGTTGAAATTCTCCGGGGTTGGTTCCTGGTCCAGGGCCGTGGCCCTGTCCGTCTTCCACTCTGTTTCCGCTTTTTGCAATGCTGGCTTTTCGCTTTTTTCTGATAACCTGGCTGCCTTTCGCGGAGACACCCTGGTCAACCTGGTCATGATCTTTCTGATTGTTTTCGGAGGTCTTGGCTTTTTTGTCCTGCAGGAAATAAAGCTGGCTCTTAGAAGTTGCCTGCAAAAAGAGAGGGTCAGGTTTTCTCTACATACCAAGTTCGTGGTGGCCATTACCCTGGGAATCATACTGACCGGGGCCATTCTGCTGTTCCTGATGGAATTCGACCGGGGTTTTTCCAGCCTGCCGCTCAAAGAAAAGGTCCTGGGCGCGGTATTTCAGGTGGTTTCGGCCCGGACCGCTGGCTTTAACACCGTAGACCTTAACAGCCTGTCGGTAGCTTCTTTGCTGTTGCTGATCTTAATAATGTTTGTCGGGGCTTCGCCGGGCTCGACTGGAGGCGGGGTCAAGACCACCACCTTCGGCGTGATCTTCGCGTTCCTCCGGTCACGTATCCATGGTCATGAAGTCCCTCAGATTTTCTCCAGGGCTATTAAAAACGAGGACATCATCAAGGCCTACACCCTGGTTTCGCTGGCCATGTCTCTGGTTTTTGCTTCGACCCTGGCCCTGCTCATCATTCAGCCCCAGCTGGCTTTAAAAGAAGCCCTGTTCGAGGTGGTCTCGGCCTTCGGCACGGTTGGCCTGTCCCTGGGCATCACCCCGAACCTCCATCCCCTGAACAAGTTGATTCTGGTGGTTACCATGTATCTTGGCCGGATCGGGCCACTGACCATGCTCTATGCCTTCAGCCGGGTTAAGCCGGCCGGTCATTACCAGTTTATTGAAGAAAGCATCATGGTGGGCTAAAATATCCCCAAGAACGGGCTTTATCCAGGAGTAACAAAATGAGATTTGCCGTTATCGGTCTCGGAAGTTTTGGCAGTTATCTGGCTAAAACGCTCTATGAAAAAGGCCACGAAGTCCTGGTCATAGACAAAGATAAGGATAAGGTCGAAGAGGCCAAGGATTTTTCCAGCCAGGCTGTCTGGATGGACTCGGCCGACAAGGAAAGCCTTAAGGCCCTGGGCGTTCAGGACATGGACGTGGCGGTGGTCAGCCTCGGGCCGGAGATGGAACCTTCGATTCTGACGGTGCTCTACCTTCATGAACTGGGTGTCAACCGCATCCTGGCCAAAGCCCTGAGCCCGGACCACGGCAAAATCCTGGAGGCCATCGGGGCCACCGAGGTCATCTACCCCGAACGGGACATGGCCGTTAGGCTGGCCCAGCGCCTTAGCTCCAGGAATGTCCTGGAGTACCTGCCCCTGGCCGAAAACATCAGCATCCAGGAAATTGTCCCGCCCGAGGCCTTCATCGGCAAGAAACTGCGGGACCTGGACCTGACCAACCGCTACCGGGTCCAGGTCATAGCGGTCAGGCAGCTGGTGCCCGACCGCCTGATTTTCATCCCCGGGGCGGACTTTGTGGTCAAGGACAGCGATGTACTGGTTGTAATGGGCGAGGAAGAAAACATCGCCGATTTATGCGCCTGCAAGAAGTAGTTTCTGCAGGATGGCACGGGCCACCTGCTTGGCCTTTTCCCCGCTTTCTCTGACCGGTCCCACGCAGGAAGGGCAGCCCTCTTCGCAGGGACAGGCTTCAATCGTCCCCAGGCAGGCCTGGAGCAGGCTGGCCTTCAGTTCGAACAGGGCAGGGCTGAGACCGATGCCACCGGGAAAATTGTCGTAGAGAAACAGGTTGGGGGAAAAGTCCGGGCTGAGAAAGACCCTGTT
Source organism: Candidatus Saccharicenans subterraneus (assembly GCA_003426165.1). GTDB lineage: Bacteria > Acidobacteriota > Aminicenantia > Aminicenantales > Saccharicenantaceae > Saccharicenans > Saccharicenans subterraneus. Next base: position 69,570 of record QUAH01000004.1, on the reverse strand, counting down.
TTTTTCGTCCTGCGGCAGGCGGTGGCGGGGCAGGTCCCGGGGGGGCAGGGACTGGCCCGAGGAGTTATCACCGATGGCCACGCCCAGGTCGTGCAGGTCGCACATCAGGAAGAGCGGGGCCACGTGGTGGAGAAGGTAGGACAGGCCGAACAGGCCGTTGGTCCGCTGCTCCGGGGTAAAGGGCAGGGTCTGGTAGATTTCGGCCGGCACGGTCAACCAGAAACTGGTGGTACTCATTTCATTCTGGGGCAGCTGCAGTTCTCCGGCTCCCACGTTTTCCATCGTGTGGAACTTGATTTTTTTGAAACCCACCACCTGGGTGGCCACGTGGACCTCGCCGTGAGAGACCCAGCCCTGGGGAATGTCCTTCCGGTCAAAAACGTCCAGAATCTTGACGTTGGTGTAATCTATGGCGTCGGTGAAGTAATCGACATCGGTCTTCTTGACGTAGGCCTTGCGCTGCTCGTAGTCGAATTCTTCCACGAAGTACTGTTCTCCCTCGCAGATGTAGATGGCCTTGGGGTGCAGGGTGGTCAGGGCCGAGGAAAAATCCACCTCGGCGATCACCCGCGGTTTGTCGGTCGTATCCACCACCACGAAGTTGTCGGAGCTGATGCTGCGCAGGGAGATGGCATCGGCCGGGTAGGCCTCTGAAGTCCAGAACCACTTGTTCTGGGTGTGGTGGAGCATCTCTTCCTCTTCCAGCAATTTCAATATTTCGCTGATTTCCACCGTGCCGAATTTCTCCCCGTCTTCGAAGGGCAGCTCAAAGGCGGCACACTGGATATGGTTGACCAGGATGGACAGGTTGTCAGGGTTGATCAGGGCCATTTCAGGGGGGCTGGAAAAGAAATAGTCAGGATGGTTGATGATGAACTGGTCAAGGGGGGCCGAAGAGGCCACCAGGACGGCCGCCGACTTTCCGGTCTTGCGCCCGGCCCGGCCGGCCCTCTGCCAGGTGCTGGCAATGGTTCCCGGATAGCCGGCCAGGACGGCCACATCCAGCGTGCCGATGTCTATCCCCAGCTCCAGGGCGTTGGTGGAAACCACCCCGAGAATTTTCCCTTCCCGCAGGCCTCTTTCGATTTCCCGGCGCCTGGCCGGCAGGTAACCGCCACGGTAACCGCGGATCAGGCCTTCGTCCTTGAGTCCCTTTTCCATGTCATCTTTCAGGTAGGTGACCAGGACCTCGGTCAGCAGGCGACTCTGGGCAAAGACGATCGTCTGCAGCCGCTCCTTGAGGAAGACGGTGGCAATTCTGCGGGCCTCGTTGATATAGGACCTCCTGATGCCCAGGTGGGGATTGACCACCGGTGGGGTGTAGAACACAAAGTATTTTTCTCCGGCCGGAGCGCCGTTCTGGTCGATGAGTTCCACCGGCTCTTCGATCATTTTCTGGGCCATGTCCCGGGGATTGGCGATGGTGGCCGTGGACAGGATGAACTGCGGTTTGGCTCCGTAGAAGCTGGCTATCCTTTTCAATCTCCTGATGACGTTGGCCACATGGCTGCCGAACACCCCGCGGTAGTTATGCAGTTCGTCGATAATTATGAATTTCAGGTTCTCGAACAGTTTTATCCACTTGGTGTGATGGGGCAGGATGCCGGAATGCAGCATGTCGGGGTTGGTGATGATTATGTGCCCCTGGCTGCGGATGGCCCGGCGGGCGTCCTGCGGCGTGTCTCCGTCGTAGGTGAATATTTTTATTTCCTCGCCCAGAAGCTCTATGGTTTCATCCAGCTCGGCCCGCTGGTCCTGGCTCAGGGCCTTGGTCGGGAAGAGGTAGATGGCCCGGCTGGACGGGTCACGGAGAATACAATCCAGGACCGGAAGGTTGTAGCAGAGTGTTTTCCCGGAGGCGGTCGGGGTGACCACCACCACGTTCTTCCCTTCCCTGATCTTTTGCCAGGCCTGGCTCTGGTGGGAATAGAGCGAACTGAACCCTTTCTTCTTCAGCGCTTCCACCAGGCGGGGATGAACATCCGGGGGATAGTCGTTGAAACTCCCGGGCCGCGGCGGCAGGTATTTTATGGTGGTTATGGAACCGTAGGGCGCGGCCATATCACGGAGGGCGCTGATGGCCCGATGCAGGCGGTCTTCTTTGTCCATGGCGTTTAATCGTTGCTATTATAAAATAAAGGACCGGATTATTAAACCCGTTTCCGGACCTCGGAAATCAACCCAGAAGTGCTAAAATATAACCATGCTTCAGGAGATCCGGGTACGCAAGGCCGCCCAGCATAACCTCAAAAAGATTGACGTTGAGCTGCCCAGAAACCGTCTAGTCATAGTCACCGGGCCCAGTGGCTCGGGCAAGTCTTCCCTGGCCTTTGACACCCTGTTTGCCGAGGGACAGCGGAGATACATAGAGTGCCTTTCGGCCTACGCCCGGCAGTTTATCGAACAGCTGGAGAAGCCTGAAGTCGAGTCGATCGAGGGCCTGTCCCCGGCCATTTCAGTTGACCAGAAAACCATTTCTTTCAACCCCCGGTCGACGGTTGGCACCATAACCGAAATTTATGACCTGCTGCGCCTGCTGTATGCCCGGCTGGGAACAATTTACTGCCCCGACTGCCGGGTGCCAGTTACGGCCAGCAGCCGGGAGCAGATTTTGGAGATGATCGCTTCCCGTTACTCCGGGCGGAACATAATGATTCTGGCCCCGGTCGTCCGCGGCCGGAAAGGCGAGTACCAGCAGCTGCTCGAGAAATTCAGGAAAAAGGGTTTCCTGAGAGCCCGGATTGACGGCTGGATGCATGACCTGGAAGAAAAAATCCGTTTGGACAGGAACAGAAAACATAGCATCGAAATCCTGGTGGACGAATTGAAACTGGAACCCGGAAAGGAACGCCGCTTACAGGAAGCCGTGGAGAGAAGCCTGGAGATGGCCGACGGAGGAGTGCTGGTGCTGGAGGCCTCCGGCCAGGAATCTTATTTCTCCAGGAAGCTGGCCTGTCCCTCCTGCGGCCGCAGTTACCAGCCGCTGGAACCCAGGAATTTTTCTTTCAACAGTCCTTATGGTGCCTGCGGCCGGTGCCACGGTCTGGGCTACCTTACCACTCTAAACGAGTGGGGCGAGGTGGAGCTGACCTCCGACCTCTGTCCCGACTGCCGGGGCCAGAGACTGAAAAAAGAAAGTCTCTGGGTCAGAATTGACGGTCTGAACATCCACGAGCTGGCCTCGCTCGACGTGGATCGCCTGCTTGAAAAAATAGACAGGCTGAGTTTTCCCGGCCAGGTTCAGACGGTGGCTGAAAAAATATTGAAGGAAGTTAAAGACCGGTTGCTGGTTATGAGGGAACTCGGCCTGTCCTATCTTGACCTTAACCGGACAGGTTCCTCGCTGTCGGGCGGTGAGGCCCAGAGAATCAGGCTGGCGGCCCAGGTCGGTTCCAGGTTGCGGGGTATTCTCTACGTGCTGGATGAACCGACCATCGGCCTGCACCAGCGGGATAATGGCCAGTTGATCAGGCTGCTCCGCCAGCTTCGTGATGCCGGTAATTCCATAGTGGTGGTTGAGCATGACGAGCAGACCATTCGCTCGGCCGATTACCTGATTGACCTGGGCCCGGGGGCGGGAGAAAATGGCGGGCGGGTGGTGGCCTGCGGCCCACTCCAGAAGGTTTTGAACTCGAGCGAGTCCCTGACCGCCCAGTACCTGCGCGGGGAAAAATCGGTGCCGGTGCCGGCGGTCCGCCGGACTCCCTCTGGCTGGCTTACAGTCCGGGGCGCGGCCGAGCATAACCTGAAGGGCATAGATGTTAGTTTTCCCCTAGGAGTGATGACGGCCGTAACCGGGGTGTCGGGTTCGGGCAAGAGCAGCCTGGTTTATGACGTTCTTTACCGGGCCCTGTTGAAGAAATTTTATCGGGCCAAAGTTCAGCCAGGAAAGCACCGGGCACTCGAAGGGCTGGAGAATATAGACAAGGTAGTTTCAGTTGACCAGAAACCCATAGGCCGGACGCCCAGGTCAAACCCGGCTACCTATACGGGAATTTTCGGGCACCTGCGGCAGCTTTTTTCCATGACCCCGGAAGCCCGTCGGAAGGGATACCGCCCCGGGCGTTTCAGTTTCAACGTGCACGGCGGGCGCTGCGAGGACTGCCAGGGAGCCGGGGTGAAGAAGGTGGAGATGCATTTTTTGCCCGATGTCTATGTCACCTGCGACCGCTGCCACGGCCGCAGGTACAACAAGGAAACGCTGGCCGTGACCTACCGCGGGAAAAACATCGCCGATTTTCTGGACATGACGGTAGATGAGGCCTTTGAACTGCTCCGGGCCCATCCCTCGCTGCGCCGCAAGCTGGAGCTGCTGAAACAGGTAGGACTGGGCTATCTCAGACTGGGCCAGCCGGCACCACAGCTATCGGGTGGAGAGGCCCAGAGAATCAAGCTGACCCGGGAGCTCAGCCGCCGCGATACTGGAAAGACACTCTATCTGCTGGACGAACCGACCACCGGGCTCCATTTTGACGACGTCAGCAAGCTGCTCAAAGTCCTGGAACGCCTGGTGGAAATGGGCAACACGGTGATCATAATCGAGCATAACCTTGAAGTTATCAAGTATTGCGATTACATTATTGACCTGGGCCCGGAGGGCGGGCAGGCCGGCGGGGAAGTGGTGGCGGCCGGGCGGCCGGAAGAGGTGGCCAGGGTGGAAAAATCCCACACCGGTCGTTATCTGCGCCAGGTGCTCTTTTCCGGGGTGCACAGCGGGTTGAGAGGATAGCGCGGGATGAGTTTCAGGGAGATCTGGGGAAACGAACAGGTAAAGCAAATTTTGAGACTTTCCCTGGGCAAAGGCAGGCTGCCCAACTCCCTGCTATTTTTCGGACCGGCCGGGACCGGCAAGTTGAAAACGGCCCTGACCGTGGCCAAGGCCTTAAACTGCCTGGAGAGGACTGACGATTCCTGCGACCGCTGTGATTCCTGCTTGAGAATAGACCGGGGACAGCATCCCAACGTTCGGGTCATAACCCGGGACAAGAACCGCGAACAGATTGTTAAAGAACAAATTGAAGAGCTAAATAGCCTGGCCACCCTGCGGCCCTGGGGACGGGGTCGGCTGGTCTTCATCATCGATGAAGCCGAAAGAATGAACGAGACCGTGGCCAATTCGTTGCTCAAGACCCTGGAAGAGCCGCGGTCGTTTGCTTATTTCATCCTGGTCACGGAAGACCTGCAGCTCATTCTACCCACCATCCGCTCCCGCTGCCAGGTCCTGAGGTTCAATCCCCTCAGCCAGGAAGAGGTGGAAAGAGCCCTGGTGGACCGCGGGTTTCCGGCCGAGAGGGCCAGGCTCCTGGCCCAGTCCTCCGAAGGCAACCTGGAGTCTGTGCTGGAAACGGACTGGGATGAATTCCTGTCCGGGCGCAATCAGGCCTGGCTGATCTTCAAGCAGCTGCTGGAGGCAGGCGAGGTAGAAGACTTCCTGAGCCTGGTGGCCGGCCGGGCCAGGAAGGATGCCCTGTCCGGGTTCCGGGAAACCCTGAAATTCTTTTCGGTTTTTTTTCGTGACCTGCTGGTAGTCCTGGCCGGTCGGAAGGAGCTGCTGCTCAACCCTGACCTCGGCCCGGAACTGGAACAGGTTTCTCGCCTGGTTTCTGCGGAAAGAGCCGGTCAGGGCGTCCGGCTGATGGAGGATTACCTGGGGCGCTTAAAGAAGAACCCGAATTTGGCTATAATGGGTAATGAACTCACAATTTTTTTTAGAGAGATCAGAAATGACTGAAGCTGTACTCTTGCTATCGGAGTCCACCGGCAAGATTATCCGGGCCCTCCGGGGCGAGGAGCCCCTGGAAGTGGGGGATTACTGCCTGGTGGAGTCCGAGTACGGCGGCGACCTGGCCATGGTGATCGACCTCGACAGCGAGCTGGCCCGGTGTCCCAAGGCTGCCCGCCGTGCGGTCAAAATAATCAGGAAGGCTACCGAAGAGGATATAAAAAAGTTTAACTGGCTCAGAGACCGGGAGAAGAAGGCCTTTGAATTCTGCCTGAGCCGGATCAAGGCCCGCAACCTGCCGATGAAGCTGGTGGCGGTGCGTTATTTTTTCAACGAGAAGAAAGGCATCTTTTATTATACGGCCGACGGCCGGATTGACTTCCGTCAGCTGGTAAAGGACCTGGCCAAGGAATTGAGGATGCGGATCGAGATGCGCCAGATCGGGGTCAGGGATGAAGCCAAGCTGGTGGGCGGGCTGGGTGTCTGCGGCCGTCCCCTGTGCTGTTTTTCCTTCATCAAGAACTTTGAGCCCATCACCATCCAGAAGGCCAGGAAACAGCAGATTGTGATTAACCCCACCAAGATCTCAGGCCTGTGCGGGCGACTGATGTGCTGTCTGGCTTTTGAAGAAGAAAGCAAGGGGAGACTCTATATAGAAGAACTCGGCAGTGATTTGATAGAAGACTAGTTGCCTGCTTTCTTTTACTTAGCAGAAATCTTGAACTGCACCCGGCTGGAAACGGCGATCAGCGTTCCGTCTGGTCCAAAGGCTTTGACCTGCCAGGAGTACTTTTCTCCCGGAACCATCCTGGCCTTGACCTCGTCGGGGAGGGTAATCCGGTTCTCCCTGGTGGTGGCTTTCCACAGGAGCTGGCCATTGAAGATTGAAATCTGGTATTCGATATTTTCGCCCAGTTTTTTCCACTCGAACGAGGACGGTATCTGGCTCATGTCGATGACCGGAGAAATCAGGGTGATGGAAGAGCCGCGGACCGTTTCTTCATCGGTCAGGAAGAAGTTGGGGGCTGGTGCCTGGCCACGGGGCAGAACGGCGAAGACTATGATCATGACCAGCAGGGCGGTGACTCCGGCGAAGGCCAGTTGCCTGACGGTCAGGAAAGAAGCTACCTCTCTCCGAAGACTGGCCAGGACCGAGGAGCGCACTTCTTCTTTTTCTTCGAGCAGGGCCGGGTTGTTCTTGATGGTCCGGATAATGACATCTCTTTCCTGGAGCTTCTCGAAGCAAGAAGAGCAATTGAAATAATGCTCTTCGAAGGCCTCTTTATCCCCTTCGCTAAGTTTGTTAAGCAGGTACCCATCGATCAGGTCTTCAAACTTGCATTTGCTCATTTTAATCCGCCTTCCCTTTTCTTCACCCTTTTAGTCGCCGGAATCAGGCAAAAATGGAAAAAATTTTCATGGTTTCAGCTCTTTTCTTATCAGTTTCAGGGCGTAGTTGACCAGCTCGCTGACCTTTCTGGTGGACACCCCCAGGTGCCGGGCCACCTCTTCGCGACTAAGTTCTTGATAATAATAAAGATATAGAACTTCCCGGTATTTGGGTTTCAGCCGGGACAGGGCCCTTTTTACCTTTTCTGACATTTCGGCCACTTCCAGGGTTTCCTGGGGGTCGGGGAAATTAGCCGGCTCTGGCGCGTATTTCATGACCTTGGTCTTCTCTCTTATATAGTCGACTATCCGGCGGGAAGTTATGGTATAAACAAAGGTTCCAAGAGAAGATTCACCCCGGAATTCCCCTGTCTGGAGTTTCTCCAGGACCTGAGAGAGAATTTCCGAGACCAGGTCTTCGCAATCTGTGTTCTGGGCACCCAGGGCTTTGCGGACCCGGAAGGCAATGATCGGCCGGTAGCGGACCATCAGCTCCTGGATATCTTCATCTACCCTTGGTCGCATGTCTGAACCTGGCTGCTTCCTTTAGCTTAAAATTCAGTTGTTCCTGATGAAAATACCACATCTCCGACCCATTTTTCAATTTTTTCTTTGCCGGGTCGACTAATTTTTTGCCCCTAGAGGAAGCGGAGGGCGCATGACACCATCAGCCAAGGATGCAAAATTGAAGTTTTTCCGGACAGAAGAATCCTTCTGTCGCTACCTGGAATTACTGGCCCGCAACCGGGGATACGTCCTGGTAGAGACCTCTCCTCTGGTCAGGACCAGGACCGAGACTGCTCCCAGCTCAACCAGCCTGCCGGGCCAGGCGGAAAGGGTCAGGTGATGAAGGAAGATCGCCTGAAGAAAACCCCCGTGGTTGAAACAGAAGGCAGAAAAGATAAGAACCGGTATCTGGCCGCGGTCCAGGAAAACTCCAGGGTTAAGGTCTTTGACCTCAGCTGGCTCAAGACCAACTGGGACATCCAGGGCTGGGGCCAGGTGGCTTCGGCTCTGCTGAACTCACCTTACAGCTCGCCTTACGCCCTGTCGAAAATTGAAGCTTTCCTTAAAGCCAGCCGCATACTGGACCGGCTGGAAAATGCCATTCGCCAGGAAGAATTTGTCCGTATCCCCGGGCTGAAAAACCTGTTTAACGAAAGCAGATTTTTTAACTCGGAGCTGATCTATTTCCTGGCCGCGACCGACAGCCGGGAAGAGAGCCTCGGCCATTCCAGGTTCGTGGCCGCTTATACCGTTTTGCTGGCCCAGGCCGCCGGCGTCACCAGCCGCCGGGCCCTGCTGGACATCGAGCGCGGGGCCCTGCTCCATGACCTGGGGAAGGTCGGGATTCCCGAGGACATCCTGCAGAAGAAGGGGCCGCTGACCGATGAAGAGATGGAAATCATAAAATACCATCCCCTGATCGGCTTTGCCATGATCGAGGAATTCAGCTTTCTGCAGGGGGCGGCCGAAATTGTTCTCTTTCACCATGAACGGTTTGACGGAACCGGCTACCCCTTCGGCCTTCAGGGTGAAGAAATTCCCTTGAGCGCCAGGCTTTTTTCGCTGGCCGACACCATTGACGCCATCACCTCGGACCGGCCTTATCGCCGGAGCCGTGGTTTTGAAGATGCCCTGGAAGAGATCAAGCTCTGCAGCGGCACCCAGTTTGACCCGCGCCTGGTTGAGGTGACTTTGGAAATCCCGCCCGAAAAGTGGAGAAAGGTCAAAGAGAAGGTTCTAAAATCCCTGCGGCAGCCAGCCGTCAATTAGTCAGCCTGTTACCTCTGGCCTTCAAGTCTTATCTTCCGGTACCTTGGCTTTCTGCCTGTCCTTGAAATAGGACTTGGGGTCAACCAGGATTTCCCGGGGTTTGGCTCCTTCGGAGGGGCCGATTATTCCTTCCTGCTCCATCTGGTCTATTATTCGGGAAGCCCGGGCATAACCCAGTTTCAGTTTCCTCTGCAGGTATGAGGCCGAGGCCTGCCCGGTGGCCAGGACCAGTTCCACCGCCCGGTCGAACAGTTCGTCCTTCTCTCCCAGGTCGCCATCGAGAGTCAGGTCTCCGGTCCGCTTCAGGATCTGCATGATCCGGTCGTCGAATTCGGGCTGGCCCTGGTCTTTAACGAACTTGACCAGGCGCTGAACCTCGGGGATGGAGACATAGGCGCAGTGCAACCTGATGATTCTAGGATAGTTGGGTGGCATGAAGAGCATGTCGCCCAGGCCCAGGAGTTTTTCCGCGCCGACGGTATCGATGATGACCCGGGAGTCAATCTTGGACGGTACCTTAAAGGCAATCCGGCTGTTGAAGTTGTTCTTGATGGTACCGGTGATGACGTCAATCGATGGCCTCTGGGTGGCCATCACCAGGTGAATACCCACGGCCCGGGCCAGCTGGGCCAGCCGGCCGATACAGTATTCCACGTCCTGGGGGCTGGTCATCATCAGTTCGGCCAGCTCGTCGATGATGATGACAATGTAGGGAAGCGGCTTGAGCCTGGCCCTTTCTTCTTCGCTCAGTTTGCCCTTTTTCTGTTCGAGCAGGGCTTTGACCTGCTGGTTGTACTGCTCGATGTTCCTGACCTTCATCTGCCCGAGCTGACGCAGCCGCTCTTCCATCTTCTTCACGGCGTTCATCAGGATGATGCCGGCCTTCTTGGAGTCGTTGACCACCGGAGCCAGCAGGTGGGGGATACCATCGTAAAGTGTGAATTCCAGGCGCTTGGGGTCGATCAGGATCAGCTTGACTTCATCTGGAGTGGCCTTGTAAAGGATGCTGGCGATCAGGGCATTGAGGGCCACGCTTTTCCCGGTGCCGGTGGCGCCGGCAATCAGCAGGTGGGGCATGATGGCCAGGTCGGTGATGTAAACATCGCCGTGGACGGTTTTGCCCAGGGCAAAGGTCAGCTTGGAGGTTGAATTCTGGAATTTCTCCGACTGGATGATGTCTCTTAGTTTTATTATTTCTCGCTTGTTATTTGGGATTTCAATGCCCAGCGAGGATTTTCCCGGGATGCGCTGGATGCGCACCGCTTCGGCCTCCAGGGCCAGCGACAGCTCCTCGCTCAGGCTGGCCACCTGGCTGACCTTTATGCCGGCATCCGGGAAATACTCGTAGGTGGTGATGACCGGCCCCGGGTGGTATTCCCGGACCTCGCCGGACACCTTGAATTCCAGCAGCTTCTCTTCAATCCTGCGCTTCTTTTCAAACAGCTCATCGCGGTCAATTTTTTCCGTGGGTTTGCCCGGGTCGAGCAGGCTGAACGGCGGGAACCGGTAGTCGCCTGATTTCCTCAAGTCCGGAAGCAGCATTTTTTCTCCGGCCGCCTCTTCTTTTTTCCTGGCAGCCGGGGGTTTTTCCACCGGCTTCGGAGGTTTTTTCTCCTCGGCCGGGAGTGTTGCCCTGACGGGTTTCTCGGTAAGGCTCCTGGCTTCGGCCGCTGGGGCGCGGGAGGCGGCCAGCTTTTCTCTGGCCTCTTTCTCTGCCAGCTTCTTCTTGAGCTTTTCTTGCTTTCGCTCCTTCTGGTACTGGCTGATCCTGATGATGACCTGGCCGGTGGTATTCCTGAAAAGCCTGGCGAAAAAGTCGACGGTCCGGGCCAGGCTCCAGTGGGTGGTGAAAATCAGCAGCAGGGCCAGAAGGCACAGGAAGAGGATGAAAGACCCGGTGTGGTTAAGGTAGCGGGCAAAAAAATTTCCGACCAGTTCCCCCAGCAACCCCCCGGCCGGGAACTCTTTTCCCCTCCAGGGGGCTCTTTCCAGGACCAGGTTCAGTAGGGGCGAAAGCACAAGGAGATAGAGCAGTCCGCTCAGGCTGCGCTTGAAGAGCCGCCCGGACTGCCCCGGGAACAGGCTCCTGATTCCCAGATAGCCCAGGGCCAGCGGCAGAAACAGGGCAATCAAGCCAAAGACCTGCAGCAGGCTTTCGGCGAAACCGGCCCCGAGCCTTCCCCCGAAGTTCTGGACACGGTGCCCGGGGGGAGAGGTGCTGGCCCAGGTCGGGTCGGCCGGGTTGTAGGTAAAAATGCTCAGGAAGGAAAAGGCGGCCAGGAAAATGAGAATTATGGAAATAACTTCGGCCAGAATCTTATTCTTCTGGCCTTCTTTTTTCTCTGCTTTCTTTTCCTTCTTAGCTCTGGCCATTTTTCCTGATTATAGCACAGGGACCTTACGGTTTTCATCGTCGGGTCTAAATTTCACGGTTGTTTTCCTTGAGCAATCTAAAAAGCGAAACCAATGTCTCGGGTTTAAGTTCTTCGGCTCTAACCCGTTCACCGAGCGACAGGTACAGCAGGGCCTGCCTGACGTTTTCTCTCCTGTATCCGGCGCTCTCCAGGTTGCGGCTCAGGGTCTTTCTGCGCTGGCAGAAGGCATCCTTAAGAAACGTGAAAAGCTCGTCCGCAACCTCCGCCGGGAAGAAAAGGGGGCGGTTTCTTTTCAGAAAAAGGACGCAGGCGGAATCGACCCTGGGCGGTGGACTGAAGGCCCCCGGGCCCACCCGGAATAACAACTGGCAATCAAAATAGTTTTGAAGCAGGATGGACAGCGGAGCATAATTCTTGCCGCCCGGCGTGGCCGTGATTCTCTGGGCCACTTCTTTCTGAAACAGAAATACCGCCCGCTCCACCACGTCTTTCACTTCGAGCAGGACAAACAGGACCTGGCTGGAGATATGGTAGGGGAGATTGCCGGCCAGTTTAACCGTTTCTCCCGGCCGGCGGTGGCCGGTGATAATTCCGGGCAGGTCCAGTTTCAGAATATCTCCGGCGATTATTTCCAGGTTACCCGGCCTGTTTTTCTCAAGCATTTCTACCAGTGCATAATCCTTTTCGATGGCCAGAACCCGGCCGGCCCTGGCCGCCAGGGGAAAGGTCAGGGCCCCCTGGCCGGGACCGATTTCCACCACCAGGTCTTCCGGCCCGGGCTCCACCGCTTCCACGATTTTTTGCAGGATTCGTTTCTCGTGTAGAAAATGCTGGCCGAGAAGCTGACGCCTGGTTTTCCTGCCCAACTTTAATTTCCCTTCAGGTAGCTTTATTTTTTAAGAGCGGCCCGGCCTCAGGCCTGTCCGGCCGGTCTCTTTTCTTCCGAGCGATGAATGACGACCGAGGCCGCCATGTTGCCGATCATGTTAACTGTCGTCCGGCACATGTCCAGCAGCCGGTCCACCCCGAGAATCAGGGCCACCCCTTCAAGAGGAATGCCAATCTGTTTTAAGACCATGGCCAGCATGATCATGCCGGCCCCGGGCACACCGGCCGTACCGATGGAAGCCAGGATGGCCATCAGGACTATCGTGGCCTGGGCAGCCAGGCTAAGTGGAATGCCGTAAATCTGGGCGATGAAAACCGCGGCCACACCCTGGTAGAGGGCTGTTCCGTCCATGTTGATGGTGGCTCCCAGCGGGACCACGAAACTGGAATATTCTTTTTTCACCTTCAGCTCATCCAGGCATTCCAGGGCCACCGGGATGGTGGCGTTGGAGCTGGAAGTGGAAAAGGCGATGAGCATGGCATCGGACGTTCCCTTAAAAAACCTGCCCGGTTTCATCCTGCCCAGGAATCTTACCAGGAGTCCATCGATAACCAGGGCGTGAAAGGTCAGGCCCAGGATGGTTACCAGGGCGTACTTCAAGAGCGTTACCAGGATGCCCAGGCCGAACTGGCCGATGATTGAGGCCAGCAGGGCCAGGACCCCAAAAGGAGCAAACTTCATCACCAGGTTGACCACCTGGAGAACGGTTTCGTTGATTCCGTCGAAAAAGTGCAAAATCGGTTTTGATTTTTCCGGTGTTATCAGGCTCAGGCACAATCCGAAGACCAGGGCCAGGAAAATGACCTGGAGCATCTCCCCCTCGGCCATGGCCTTAACCGGGTTGGTGGGGACGATGTTGACCAGGACCGAGATCAGCGAAGGTTTTTCCTGGGCCACCGAGATCTTGCTCTGGGCGGCCTGCTGGTAATTTTTCAAGAGCTCCTGCTTGACCTGCTCGTTAAGTCCCATCCCGGGCTTCAGGAGATTGGCGGCCAGAAGACCGATGGTAATGGCTATGGCCGTGGTCAGGGTGAAATAGAGAAAGGTCTTGAGGCCTACCCGCCCCAGCTTCTTGATGTCTCCCAGGCTGGCCGTTCCCAGGGCCAGGGAAAAAAAGACCAGGGGGACCACCACCATGGTGATGAGGCGGATAAAAATGGTGCCCACAAACTCGATGCTCCTGGCCTTGGGACCCAGGACCAGGCCGGCCACCACTCCGAGAAAAAGCCCGATAAAGATCTTGGTATGAAGGGGGACCTTCTTCATCTCAATGCCTTCTCCTTGTCATCCGAAAAGAACATAACAGAGTGTTTATATGCTAAAAGCCGTCCGCCTGTAAAGCCCGGAGTATCAGGAGCCTGGCCATGGCCAGGTTGACAAGGCCTTTCGCCTTAAACTAAAATTGGCTTGATTGAAATGACCGAGAAGAAAATCCTGATAGTCGACTACGAACCGTCTTCGCTGGAAAACCTATCCCGAATTCTCAAGAACATAAAGGTCCAGGTCATCCAGGCCACCGATGGAGCCCAGGCTTATGACCTGTTCAAGGAAGAAAAGCCAGACCTGGTCATCCTGGAAGCCATCCTGCCGAAACTCCATGGCTTTGACCTGACCAGGAAAATTGTCCAGGACTCCCAGGGGACGGTGCCGGTCATCATCCTGACCGGCCTTTACAAGGGGCCCCAGTACAAGCATGAAGCCGTGGCTAACCTGGGAGCGGCTGAATACCTGGAAAAGCCCTTCAACCCCGATGTTCTGCTGGAAATAGTCAGCCGGCTGCTGAGTGCCGAAGAAGAAATCGAAGACGTCCTGCCCGATCCCGACTCGGTCTTATCGCTGATTGAGCCCAAGGGCAAGTAGGCGGCCCGAGGAAGGCTGGAATAAACAAAGTCCCAGGAATCAAGGAGGCGTGGTAATGAATGAAGGTTTGTGGACCAGGTGCAATAATTGCCAGAAAATCCTGTACAAGCAGGACATAATAGATAACCTGAAGGTCTGTCCCCAGTGCAACTACCATTTCCGCCTGGGAGCCCTGGAACGACTGCAACAGCTTTTCGACGACGGCCAGTTCGAGCTTCTCGACCAGGATATCTACCCGGTTGATTTCCTGGGTTTCCAGGACCAGCAGAAGTATGAGGACAGGTTGAAGGATAGCCAGAAGAAAACCGGGTTGCCCGAAGCCATCGTCACCGCCCGGGGCACCCTGGGTGGGCTGCCGGTCATAATCCAGGCCATGGAGTTTGCCTTCATGGGCGGCAGCATGGGCTCGGTGGTCGGTGAGAAGGTGGCCAGGGCGGCCGAAAGGGCCGTGGAAGAAAAGTTGCCATTGATCATCATTTCCTGTTCCGGCGGGGCCAGGATGCAGGAAGGGATGATGTCCCTGATGCAGATGATCAAGACAGCCGCAGCCCTGGCCAGGCTGTCCGAGGCCAGGCTGCCCTACATTTCGGTGCTGGCCGACCCCACCACCGGTGGCACCACCGCCAGTTTTGCCATGCTGGGCGATATCAACATCGCCGAGCCCAACGCCCTGATCGGCTTTGCCGGGCCCAGGGTCATAGAGCAGACCATAAAAGAGAAATTGCCCAAGGGATTCCAGAGGGCCGAGTTCCTGCTGGCCCACGGCATGCTGGATGACGTGGTGGAAAGAAAGTACCTGCGCAATTACCTGATCAAGGCCCTGCGCCTGTTTCTGAACCGGCCGGAAGCTTAAGATTTAATGCGCCCTCTCGCCTCTTACCCCTATCTTGAACAGGCCCAGCTTTTTGGCATCCGCCTGGGGCTGGAGAACATCCAGGCGGTGCTGGAAGACTTCGGATATCCTCACCGGGATTATCCGGTCATCCACGTGGCCGGCACCAACGGCAAGGGTTCGGTCTGTGCCATGCTGGACAATATTTTCAGGTTGCATGGCTACCGGACCGGCCTGTATACCTCTCCCCACCTGGTGGATGTCAGGGAAAGAATCCGGGTTAACGGTAGACTGATTCGGGAAAAAGAACTCAAGGAATTGCTGGGTGAGATAGAAAAAAGCGAAAAAAGGCTGAAGGGTGAAGGCCGGGTGGCCGGGGCCCTGACCTACTTTGAGATACTGACCGTTGCCGCTTTTCTTTACTTTGCCCGGAAAAAGGTGGACCTGGCCATTCTGGAAGTCGGGATGGGCGGCCGGTTCGACGCCACCAACGTGGTCAGGCCCGAGGTTTCGGTCATAACCACCGTTTCCTATGACCACCAGCAATACCTGGGTTCAACCCTGGAAAAAATCGCCTTTGAAAAGGCCGGGATAATCAAGGGGAAGGTACCCTGTGTCTGTGGAGTCAGGAACCTGGAAGCCCTGCGGGTCATCAAGAAAAAATGCCGGGAAGAGGACGCCCCGCTGGTCCAGGTTTTCGACAAAAAGAGAGAATTCAGCCTGGTAGACACCAGGCGGGGTGAGGTTTTTCTTTACCGGACGGACTCCGCCACCTACAGGTTCAGGCCGCTTCTTCCCGGCCAGCACCAGGGTGAAAATGCGGCCGTGGCCATCGCCACTTCTGAAGTAATGGTGGGCCGCGGCTGGAAGCTAAGCAAAAAAAAGATAATCCAGGGGGTGGAAAGCGCCTCCTGGCCCGGCCGACTGGAAATTTTCGGTTCCTCTCCACCGGTGGTCCTGGATGGTTGCCACAACGAGGCCGGGGCCATGGTGGTCAACAGGTTCTGGAAGAAGACCTTTAACCGGCCGGCCATCCTGGTCTTTGGAGTTATGAAAGACAAGGAAATAGAAAAAATAGCCCGCTGGCTGTTTCCCCTGGCCTCGCGGATAATCCTGACCCGCCCATCACTCGAGCGGGCGGCCAGGCCTATGGACTTAGCTGCCCGGATGCCCGAATACCGGGGCAAGTATTTCCTGGAAGAGACTGTGCCCTCGGCCCTCAGCCTGGCCCTGGCCCTATCAGAAGGCGAGGTCCCCGTCCTGGTGGCCGGCTCTCTTTTCCTTGTGGGCGAAGCCAGGCAGTTTCTCCAATCACAGGCCGGGAAGGGTTAAGCTGGCCTTCGGCCAGGTTGCTTTTTGACCCCTTTAATGTTATTTTTTTATTCTTATAGACTGAAAGGTTAGAACCGTGTTACAGGTCGACCTGACATTCATAGCAGTCTTTGTGCTGGTCTGGGTTCTGGTCATTGTCCTGGGCCGGGTGTTCTTCAAGCCATACCTTAACATGCGGGAAAAGCGGAGGAATATCCTGGAGGAGAATGAAAGGACCTATCGCCAGGCGATGCGAGACTATGAAAGCCACCTTCAGCAGGTCGAAACAGGTTTAAAAGAAGCCCGCCAGGAATCCCAGCTCCTCAGGGAAAAAATCGTTTCTGAAGCCCTGAACGAGAAGGCTAGGCTGGTGGCCGATATCCAGGCTGAAGTCAAGCAACAGGTGGCCGCGGCCCGGGTGGAACTCAGCCAGCAGACGGAGAAACTCAAGGACGAGCTCGGCCGGGAAGTCGAAGGCCTGGCCCGCCAGCTCGAGGAGAAGATACTTCATTGATAGGATTCCGGCCCGAATCCAAGCCGTTGACCCTGGTCTTCCTGGTCCTCGTTCTGAGAGCCCAGGGACTGGCCGAAGAGGCCCACGGCCATTTTGACCTGGCCACTTTTCTGGGGCAGGTCCTGAACTTCGTGGTCCTGTTCGGCGGGCTGGCCTACCTGCTGCGAAAACCCCTTAATGAATACCTGAAAGGCAGGGTTGAGCAGGTAGCGGCCAGGCTGCGCCAGGCCGAAACCATGAAACAGGAGTCCCTTCAGAAACTGGAAGAAGCCAGGAAGCGGCTGAACAACCTGGCCGGTGAAATCCAGGTCCTGAAAGAACAGGCTGAGAAAGAAGCCGAGCGGGAAAGAGAAGCCATCCGGCAGGAAGCTCAAAGAGAGGCTGAGAGGTTGAGAAAACTGGCCCGGGAAGAAATCGACACCATGGTCAGGCTGAGCATCAGGGATTTGAAAGCCTATGCCATAGACCTCAGCGTTTCCCTGGCCGAAAAAAGGATAAAGGAAAAAATGACTCCCGAGCTACACCGGAAGTTGATCCATAGAGCCATCGACAGGTTGAGGTCAACCAATGAACCATCGGTTAATAGTTAGAAGATATGCCAGGGGGCTGGCCCGGGCCCTGGACCGGGAATCCGAGTTTAAGGCCTGCCTGGAACAGCTCAGGGGCCTGGCCGAGTTGATCAAGGCCACCCCGGCCCTGACCTATGCCCTGACCTCGGCTTTCATTCCCGTTCAACAGAAAAAGCTGATGGTGGAAGAGATTCTCAAACGGTTGGATCTTGACCCCAGGCTGGCCCGCCTGGTCAAGCTGCTGACCGAGAAGGAAAAAATGTCCCTGCTTCCGGAAATCCTGGACGAGTTGCCCGGAGTCTGGGCCGAGGAAAAGGGGATAGAAGTCTTTGAAATAGATTCGGCGGTGGACCTGACCGAAGAAGAAAAAACCGAGCTCCAGAGAACCCTGGAGGAGAAGTGGAAAAAGCCCGTCCGTCTTAATTTCCGGATTAACCCGGAGATCATCGGCGGGCTGGTCCTGAAGAAGGGGAATGTTCACTATGACGTTTCGGTCAGGGGTGGCCTGCTGAAGTTGAAGGAAATAGTCAGCCAGAGGTAAAAAGATGCAGATTAAAGCCGACGAAATTACCAGGATAATCGAGCAGCAGATCAGGGACTTTGGTGGCCAGGTTGATGTCCGGGAAACCGGCACGGTCATCTCGGTCGGTGATGGCATTGCCCGGGTCTACGGCCTGGAAAATGTCATGTATAACGAGCTTCTGGTTTTCCCCCGCGATATCTATGGAGTGGCCCTTAACCTGGAAGAGGACTCGGTCGGGGTGATGCTGCTGGGAGAGACCGACCGGGTCAAGGAAGGGGACATAGTCAAGAGAACCCGGGAGATTCTGCGGGTTCCGGCCGGCCGGGCGCTGGTGGGCCGGGTGGTTGACCCCCTGGGCCATCCCCTCGACGACAAGGGGCCGGTCAAGACGGATCAGTACATGTTCGTGGAAAGGCTGGCGCCCGGGGTGGTGGACAGGCTGCCGGTGCGCGAGCCCCTTCAGACCGGAATCAAGGCCATCGATGCCATGATTCCCATCGGCCGGGGACAGCGAGAACTGATCATCGGCGACCGGCAGACCGGAAAGACCACCATCGTTATAGATACCATCCTCAACCAGAAAAATACCGGGGTGGTCTGCGTCTACGTGGCCATCGGCCAGAAAAAATCAACCATAGCCCAGATCATCAAGACCCTGGAAGATTACGGGGCCATGGAATACTCCATCGTGGTGGTGGCCTCGGCCTCCGACCCCTCGGCCCTGCAATACCTGGCTCCTTACAGCGGTTGCGCCATGGGCGAATATTTCCGGGACAACGGCCAGCATGCCCTGGTAATCTATGACGACCTGTCCAAGCATGCCGCCGCCTACAGAGAAATTTCTCTGTTGCTCAGGAGACCCCCGGGAAGGGAGGCCTACCCGGGAGATGTTTTCTACCTGCATTCCCGGTTGCTGGAGCGGGCGGCCAGGCTGAACGACGAGCTGGGCGGCGGTTCGCTGACCGCCCTGCCGATAATTGAAACCCAGGCCGGCGATGTTTCCGGTTACATTCCGACCAACGTCATTTCCATCACCGACGGCCAGATCTACCTGGAACCTTCCCTGTTCAACGCCGGCATTCGCCCGGCCATCAACGTCGGCATCTCGGTGTCCCGGGTCGGCGGCAGCGCCCAGATCAAGGCCATGAAGCAGGTGGCCGGGAAGCTCAGGCTGGACCTGGCCCAGTACCGCGAGCTCTTAACCTTTGCCCAGTTCGGTACCGAGCTGGACAAGGCCAGCCAGGCCCAGCTGGACCGCGGCCTGAGGTTGACCGAGGTCCTCAAGCAGGAGCCATATCACCCGCTGCCCGTTGAAAAGCAGATTCTCATCATCTATGCCGGAAACCGCGGTTTCCTGGACGAGTTTCCGGTTGAAGTCATAAAGAGGTACGAAAAAGAGCTCTATAAATTTTTCGAAAGCAAGTACCCCTCGTTGCTCCAGGCTATTGCCTCCAGAAAGCAGATAGACCTGGAACTCGACGGCAGCATCAGCCAGGCCCTCAACGAGTTCAACCAGATTTTCAAGGAGGAAGTACAGGTTGCCCACGCTGATTGATTTAAGGCGCCGGATACAGAGTGTCCGCAACAGCCAGCAGGTCACTCAGGCCATGAAAACCGTGGCCACGGCCAGGTTCAAGAAGGCCCACCGCCAGGTGGTTGAACGCCGGCCATTCTGGCATACCTTTCCGGATCTGGCCCTGTACCTGAGCCGGGTTTCCGGGCGGTCGCTCCATCCCTTCCTGGAGGTCCGGCCGGAAAAAAGAATCGAGGTCATTGTCATAACTTCTGACAAGGGGTTGTGCGGGGCCTTCAATTCCAACCTGCTGGCCACGGCCATGTCCTTCCTGGAGCAGAAAAAGGAAAAGGCTGCCCTGGAGGTGGTGTCCATCGGCCGGAAGGCCAGCGCCCATTTCAAGCGGCTTAAGTATCCCGTTATCAGGTCCTATGCCGAGGGCGTAGATAAAAGGGTTGAGGAAATCAGCCGGGAGCTGAGCCGCCACCTTGGCTACCGCTTTGTTTTGGAGCAGGTGGACGCTGTCTACGTAATTTACAATGAATTCCGGTCGATTATCGCTCCCCGGATTACCGTCACCCGGCTGCTGCCGCTGGCGGCTGAAGAAGCTGAAATTTCAGCCGGAAGCCTCCAGCCGGACTGGGAGCCCGAGGCCGACCGGATAATAAATTATCTGCTCAGGTTTTATCTCGGATACCAGCTGGAGCATTACCTCCTGGAATCGCAGTCGGCAGAACAGGCCTCGCGCATGATGGCCATGGAAAACGCCACCAAGAACGCCGAGGAATTGATTTCCGACCTGGTGCTGCTGCTCAATAAAATCCGCCAGGCTTCGATAACCAGGGAGCTGCTGGAGATTCAAACAGCGGTTGAAGCCCTAAAACAGCAAGGAGTCTAAGTCTATGGTCAAGGCAAGCCCAGACAGAGAGGTTAAAAGCCAGGAAAAAATTGGCAAGGTGGTCCAGGTCATAGGACCGGTGGTGGACGTGGCCTTTCCGGAGAAAGACCTGCCGCCCATCTACACGGCCATCCGGGTTACCAGCGAGGGTTTTGACGTCCCGGTGCCGGTGGATATCATGCTGGAAGTGGAACAGCATATCGGAGATTTCAAGGTCCGTTGCGTTTCCATGCACCCGACCGACGGCCTGGCCCGGGGCATGAAGGCCATCAGCCTGGGCCAGCCGATCGAGGTCCCGGTGGGCGAGGGCACGCTGGGCCGGTTGATGAATGTCATCGGGGAGCCGGTTGACCACCTGGGACCGATCGAGGCCAACAAAAAATACCCCATCCACCGCCAGCCGCCACCGCTCGACCAGCAGAGCACCCGGATGGAAATGTTCGAGACCGGGATCAAGGTCATCGACCTGATTCAGCCCTTCCTCAAGGGCGGGAAAATCGGCCTGTTTGGCGGAGCCGGGGTGGGCAAGACCGTTATCATCATGGAGCTCATCCACAACGTGGCCAAGAAGCACGGCGGCTATTCGGTCTTTGCCGGCGTTGGCGAGAGAACCAGGGAGGGCAACGACCTCTGGCTGGAGATGAAGGAAACCGGTGTTCTCAGCAAGACAGCCCTGATTTACGGCCAGATGACCGAGCCGCCGGGAGCCCGCCTGAGGGTGGGGCTGACCGCACTGTCGGTGGCTGAATACTTCCGCGACGAAATGGGTCAGGACATTCTCCTGTTCATCGATAATATATTCCGTTTTGTCCAGGCCGGCTCCGAGGTTTCGGCCCTGCTGGGCAGGATGCCCTCGGCCGTGGGTTACCAGCCCAACCTGGCCACCGAGCTGGGCGAGCTGGAAGAACGGATTACCTCGACCAAGAAAGGCTCGATCACCTCGGTCCAGGCCATCTACGTGCCGGCCGACGACTTTACCGACCCGGCCCCGGCCACCACTTTCTCCCACCTGGACGCCACCACCAACCTCAGCCGGACCCTGACCGAGATGGGCATCTACCCGGCGGTCGACCCGCTGTCTTCATATTCCCGCATCCTGGACCCAAGGATTGTGGGCGAGGAACACTACCAGGTGGCCAAGCGGGTCAAGGAGATCCTGCAGCGCTACAAGGAACTCCAGGACATCATCGCCATCCTGGGGATTGAGGAACTGTCGGATGAAGACAAGTTGATCGTGGCCCGGGCCAGGAAAATCCAGAGATTCCTGTCCCAGCCCTTCCACGTGGCCGAGCAGTTCACCGGGCGGCCAGGCAAATACGTCCCGGTGGAGGAAACAGTCCGCGGCTTCAAAGAAATCTGCGAGGGCCGGCATGACGACAAGCCGGAGCAGGCCTTCTACATGGTCGGGACCATAGACGAGGTGGTCCAGAAGGCCGAGGAGCTCAAAAAGCTATGAACCCGGAGAAGGACGCGAGACTGCATCTCAGGGTGGTTTCGCCCTCCCGGCTCCTGGTGGAGGCCGAGGTCCTGGAGGTGCAGGTCCCGGGCCTGGACGGCTACCTGGGCATCTGGCCGGGTCACCGGCCGCTGAATGCCTGCCTGGGCCAGGGCCAGATAATCTACAGGACGGTCCTGAACCGTGAAGAGAGACTGGACATTAAGGGCGGCCTGGTCCGGGTGGCCGATGATAAAATCCTGGTGTTTACCGGCATGGAAGATGATGATTGAGTTTGACCCCGGAATAAGACCGGATGAAAGTTTGGATACTTTTTACCGCGGGCGAATTCTGGTCCTGCAGAGAAAGAACGGTTTCCGCTTTTCACTGGACGCCCCGCTCCTGGCCGATTTCATCACCACCAGGGAAGGAGAGGAGCTGCTGGAGGTGGGCACCGGTTGTGGCATCATTTCTCTCCTGCTGAGCCTGAAGCCCTTCAAGCATATCCTGGCCCTGGAAGTTCAACCGGTCCTGGTGGAACTGGCCCGGCGCAACATCCTGCTCAACAACCTGGAGGGGCGGGTTACCGTCCTTCAAAAAGACTTCCGCCAGTATCAGCCCAACCGCAAGTTTGATGTCATCTTCTCCAACCCGCCCTACATCCGGCGCAACAGCGGCTTTTTAAGCCCCTCGGAAGAAAAAAATATTGCCAAGCACGAGTTGCTCTGCAGCCTGGAAGAACTGCTGTCCTTCACCAGGAACTGGCTTAAAGAAACCGGGCGGGCCTACTTCATCTTTCCCGGCAGCCGCCGGGCGGAGTTCGAGGGAGAGCTGGAAAGGCAGGGCCTTAAGCTCAAAACCGGCCGGTCGGTCTATCCCCGGGCCAACGAACCGGCCAACTTCTTTCTGGCCGAGTGTGGCTTTTCGGACCTTGGTTACCGGGACATCCCACCCCTCATACTCTACGGTCCGGATGGAAAATATACCCGGGAGGCCGAGGAGATTTTTGCCGGCCGGGCCGGCCGCGAGGGCTGAAATTGACAGTCGTCAGCCCGACGATTAAAATGCCTTAGGTTAAGGATATTAAAAATATAGGATTAGTAGGAAATCCGGATACGGCCTGAAGCGCGCCTCAGGGCGCAAAGGAAAAGATGCCTTGAAGACACCGGCTGGAATCAGTTGTGTCTTGCCTGCTGTTAAAGCCGGGTCCAGCTTTTTCCAGGGCTATCCGGATGAATAAAAATTGCTGGAGCGAGGTGTGAGATGGACAGAAGCCTGACCCTGAGAAGTTACTGGTTGAGGTTCTGGAGTTTCCTGGCCGGCCTGGGCATGGCCGTTTTTTCCTACCTGACCATCGACCATTTTTTCCAGGCCAATTTCCCGGAGACCATTTTTACCGGGGCCTTCTGCGATATCAGCGCCTTCTTTAACTGCGACAGTTCGGCCTATTCTTCCATCGCCCATTTCCAGGGGGTTCCGCTGGGTTACTGGGGACTGGTCCTGGGCATACTGGTGATGGTGGGGGCGGTGCTGCCCTCGGTCAGGCTGGAAAGGGTTAACAAGCTGCTGTCCCTGCTCAACGCCCTGGGTGTCATATCCCTTTTCATCTACTCGGTTTTCTTCCTGAAGAGCCTGTGCCTGCTCTGTTCTGGCTTTTATGTATTCTCGCTTCTTAACTTTTTTCTGTTCTGGAAGTATGGTGTCAGGAACGAATATCCGGGTCTCTACGGGTTTTTCCGGGACCTGGTATTCGGGTCCATCAAGCCACTGGTGGTCATCGGGGTCCTGACCCTGATGGGCGCCTACGGCTTTCACCTTTTTTATCAGGCCAAAAAAGACGCCCAGCTGGGAGGTGTTGCCACGAAAATCGTCAAGGAATTTTACAGCCTGGAAACCGTTAAGAACCCAAGTTTGATTTCACCCTACTGGACGGCCAGGGCCACCGAGAAGTTCGAGGAGGCGCCGATCCGCATCATTGAATACGGAGATTTCCTCTGCTCCGACTGCCTGTTCCTGTTCAAGCAACTGGAAAGGATCAAAAAAGAATATGCCGGCAAGATCAACATCGCCTTCCAGTTCTTCCCGCTGGAGGCCAAGTGCAATGACGTGGTGGACAAGGACAAACACCCCGGTTCCTGCGACCTTTCTTATATCGCCGCCTATGACCCCTCCAAGTTCCTTCAGATCCATGATGAAATCTTCAGGAATTTTGAGAAGGCCAAGAATCCCGAATGGCGGTTGCAGCTGGCCAGAAAGTATGGCGTGGAGGCCGCTCTGAACGATGAGAAGACCAAGGCCCTGGTCCGGCAGATTATTGAAACCGGCAAGGAGTATGAAAAAACTTCGGAACGCTTTCCCTACGGCATCCGCTCCACCCCGACCATCATCATCAACAACCGGATGATCATCGGGACGCTGCCCTACGCTCACCTGAAGGCAATTATCGAGTCGCTGCTGACCGAGCAGGAAAAGCCGGCCGCGGGCGAGAGCCGCTTCCTGGAAAACTGGGTTGACACCAGAAAGCTGAAGAAGTAGCCGGGATAGTAGCCGGGATACAGGGCCGGGGAGAAGTCCAGCTCCCGGCCACTTTGTTTACCTGCTCATCCGGCCTGGGTTGCCTCTTTGATTATGATTCCTCTTTTTTCCAGCCCCTCCCTGACAAACAGGAAAACGTCCGGCTGGAAGCCCAGCATTTCCGGGGCGATAATACCTTTCTTTTTGATGAGGCCGCGGGTTAGGGCCCGGGCCAGCATGGTGGCGGTGTAACCGGTGGTCCTGGCCATGCTGTGAACTCCGCTGCCGCGGTCGAAGCGGTCAAGCAGCTCATAGGTCAGGCGGAGCGGGCGGCCGTGCTTGTCTCCTTCCACCACCACTCTCAGCACCGTCAGGTCCTCGTCGCCGGGCCGGAGCTGGAGGCGAGAGAAAAGGATCCTGGCGGTGAAGTCAACGGGCCTGACCTGCTGGCCGTCAACCTCAACCGGCCGGGAGTCGAAAAACCCCGCTTCCCGGAGCACCAGCATCTTCTCCCTGTGTCCGGGATAGCGCAGGGTTTTTTCTTTCATGTCCGGGAAGTCCAGGGTCTTGAGGAGAGTACGCAGCCCGTCGGTGTTGAAGGCTTCCAGGGTGCCCAGCTCCTCGAACTCCACGAATTCCGGGTCGGACAGGGCTTCCCTGACCACCACCCGGCCTCCCTCTTTCAGCCTGGCCGGCCTGAGGTATTCTTCGATGACGTCCAGCGGGGAAAAAACTGCCTTGTACTCGAACGGCCATTGCCTGATCGAGGGCAGGCCGCCGACGTAGATGCTCAACGAGCGGCCTTTATCCAGGCGGCTCAGGCCGTGGGCGCTCAGCAGGTTGCTCAGTCCCGGGGCCACTCCGGCGTCGATTACGGCCGTGGCCCCTTTTTCCCTGGCCAGGGCATCAAGTTCAAAGGGGTCTTCGGGGAAGAAGGCTATGTCGACCACGTCTTTTCCGGTCTCCAGGCAGGTTCTCAGGGTCTTAAAACCCAGCCAGCCGGGCAGGGCGTTGAGAACCAGGTCCTGCCCGCTGATTATTTCTTTTAAGTCTTGAGCCCGGCTCAGGTCAGCCGGGACCGTTTTAAGTCCGCGCTCGGCCAGGTCCTTCAGCCTGGCTTCATCCCGGTCGGCGGCAGAAACCTCAAAACCTTTTTCCGAGGCCAGGTCCAGGGCCATGGCCCGGCCGACCAGCCCGGCTCCCAAAACGATAATTTTCATCGGCTTGCTCCTTTCTTTCTTCCAGGACTCGGGGTTATTGGGAAATGGCCTGAGAAGTGAGGCGGGGAGAGATCACAAGCCGCTGAAATGGTTGACGTAGAAAATTAGAAGAAAAAGGCTGCCGTTTAAGCCGCTCATGTTTATCTTCATGTTATAAGACTGCTCCGGGTACCGCAGGCCTATTCTAATCAACGGGACCGGTGGCCGTCAATCGCAGCCTGCCCGGCTGGTGGGTCACCGGCTAGATCGGAGTCCTGTGCTCCGGGAGCCTGTGTTAGCTCTCTGATGCCTTTTCCTGGTTTTATTCCGGTGGCCCTATCCAAGAATCTCCAGCGATAGAATGTAAATGCCAGTCTGGGTCAGGCAACCGGATAACCGGAAACAGCCCTAGGTCCAGGTATTCTTACTTCTGGCTGAAAGCCTTTTTTATTTCGGCCAGGCCCACCCCAAAAATCTTCCTGGCGATCGGGTCCAGGTCTTTCTCCTCGCCCTGGATGTGGATGGTGGTGTGCACGTGCCGCAGCGATTCTCCTGGGTTGAGGATGGCTCCGGGTGAGGAAGTCTCAAGTTCGTAGAACGGCCCGAAGGGCTTGGCCCCGGGAGCGGCCGGGCCATCGTTATAGCTGTTGACCACGTCTCCAGCATATGGGTCCTTCTGAATTTCCCACATGGAGTTGACGTAGCTGTGTTCGGCCGGGTTGTCGGGCAGGGTCAGGTGGACAATGGTCAGGACGCGGTTTCCGGAATCGTAGCTTCCGCAGAAGGGAAGGACCCGCAGGGGGGAGATACCGATCTTGCTGCGGTACTGGCCGTCGCCCTTGAAATAGATGACTCCGTCGGCGATTTTCAGCCGGTCAGCCGGCACCTTGCCAAAATAGGCGTCGTTGACCACGGGACCGAGCTCTTCTTCAGGCCCCATCTTATAAGGAATAACTATCGTGGTGTCAGGCGAAGGGTTGAACATGCCCAGGATCCAGATGGAGACCAGGCCGGTCTCTTTTTTCCAGGGGAGTTCGCCGGCGTTGGTGATGCGGTTATCGGACTGAAAGGCCACCCAGCTGAGTTTGCCACCGAGCGGAATTCCCAGGGCTTCCAGCTCCGGGCCCGGGAGTAGCCTGATTGTCCGGTCGACTTTTATCCTGAACTCGAATTCCGAGTAATTGACCAGGTTCATGTCTTTCTTCAGGACAACCTGCCGCTCGTCCTTGCTCACCAGGTCGAAGGCCCCTTCGTTTATCGGCGGGGGAGTGAACCAGTGTTCCAGGTCAAAGGGCGAGCCTTTCTTGAAGAACAGTGAGTACTGGCCGCCTTCCGGTCCGAGCCAGAAACGGTCTTCGCCGCCGAAGGCGTTGATATGGGGATTGTTTTCCTTGGAGGAAATCAGCTCGCGGTTAATCCAGCCGAAGCTCAGGCCTTCCGGCCCGGCGGCGGTGCTGGTCATCACCCGGCCCTGGATGTCGGGGTTGACGGCCACCATGGCCCGTCCGTCTTCTGCGGTCAGGGTGATAACCGAGGTGTGCTTTTTCAGGAATTCCAGGTCGTCTTTAAAAAGCGTCCCCTGGACCTGGCCCGAAGGCCTGGAACAGGAAACCATCATGATTACAATGGCGAATGATAAAATAAGCAACAGGCTTGATAGATAAAGACGCATCTTAACCTCCTGTCTGGAGTAAAAATCAGGATACCAATTGACCCCAAAAATCTCAAGAGAAAAGTTAGGGCTTGTTACATAAAAATCATAAATATACGTTTCGTGAAAATCAAAAGTATACGTCGGGGGAAAAATTTAGAGCTGGAACCAGGCCGATTGTTAGCGATGGCCCGCAACCTGAAATTTTGAATGACGGCTAGAGGTAATCAACGACCTTCTCCACCTGGCCGTTGGCTTCGGGGAAAAGGAGCAGTGGAGATTATATCTGGTGGATGCTGCTTTTCACCTTCGGTAAAAGAAAGCCCCGCCTTCGTTTTTTCGGTCAGCCATCACTGTCTGGTAAACGTCTTCCATCAGGACTTCAAAAGTCTGGGGCTGGTAATAACGGACGGTGATTTCCACCCGGTTATCCGAGAAAACCCGGACCCGGGCATAGTTGTAGACGACGCCATGCCGCTGGTGCTGAATGAACTGCAGGGTTGAGGAAGAAATAAAAGCCCGGGCTTGTCCGGGAATAAGGCCGGCCGGGAAATATTCGAAGTTCACCAGGGCCATCCCGCCGACCGCGGCCGGTCCTTTTTCCGGCGGGGATCCTTCTCCTCCCGGTTTTTTCCAGCATTTTTCATAGTGGATTACCAGCCGAACCTCCTGTCCCAGTTTCAGGGCAGATAACAACTGATCGAAATTTTTCAACAGCTCCGGCCGGGGAGCTCCGACCAGGTCAGGACTGAATAAGCAGAGTAAGAAAATAAGCGAGACACAAAGGGCGGCCGGCTTGTTCATCTGGCCAGCGACTCCTGCTTAAGCCTGTGCTGTTTCATGGCTTCGGCCAGCCACTGCCAGATTTTCCGGTGAAATTCAACGCTGGGCGGATTGGTGCTAAGGATTTCCCAGTAGCTGGTCGGCTGGCCATCGGGGCTGAACTTGACCTGGAGGTTCTGGTCCCAGAGACGGTAATGTTCCGGGTGAAACTGCAGCCCGAGGACGTTGGGGTACCTGGTATGGTGGATGGCTTCGGCGATTTTTCCGTCGGGCGAAGTGGCGATTATCTTGAAGCCCCGGCCCAGTTTCTTGAAGGCCTGGTGATGGGAGCTCAGAATCCTCGGGCGGTCCCGGTCAGAAAAACCGAGTTTCTTGACGAAGAAACCATCCGGCAGGAGCTTTATCCAGTGAAAACTGTAGCCGCTGAGCCTGAGGTCCGGATGCAGCTTGATATAGGGATTGTTATGCCAGCGCTCGGGACCGAGGGCGATGATATCTTCGACATAATTTTTCCCGTAAACTTCTGACCAGATGTCCTGGATAAGCGTTCCGCCGGTACCGACATTCAGGCTCTGGGCTCCCAGGCAGATGCCCAGGACCGGCAGTTCCGGGTTTTCTTCCAGCAGGGGTTTGAAGTTCGGGTCCTGGTAGCCGCCCAGCAGGTGAAAAATGGCCGAGAGCTCAAAGTAGTGGCGGTAGGGGTCGGTGATTTCAGTGAGGAGATTGGTCCGCTCGCCCCAGACAACCGGCGGTATGTCCGGGCCCCCGAAGAAAATGATGCCGTCGGATTGCCTGAAAATTTCGGTCAGCTCGGCTGTCAGGCCGTTGGTCTTGAAAATATTTTCCGGGCCGATCTCGGCCGAGAAGGCCTTGAAGGTAAACCAGTCCAGATTGTTGTTCCTGACATAGTTGCGGGCCTCATCATAATTGGTCGCTTCCCGGACGTGATAGACGCCGGTCACCTGGAGGCCGGGAAGATTGATTAAGCCGTTCTCCAGCAGAGCCTGGAGATTCCTGATGGTTCCGACCGAGGGGTAAAACACCGTCAGCCGAACCTCCGCGGACTGGGCCCTCAGCAATGGGACAGTCAGGCCGCATAAAAATATGAATAAAAGCAGAGCAGCCAGCCACCACCTGTTCGCTTTCATTGTCACCTCCGTCCAGATGGCCATTATATTGTTTAAGGCGGGAAGATTCAAACTGATGAAAAGGTTGGGCCAGTTGCCCCGCTGCTGGATAATGGTGGCTCCGGGAACCGAATGCTTTTAGAGCGGTCTGGATTTATAATAAGCAAAGACAGGGCAGGTAACATGGACATAGACCGGGTGGAATGGTACGCCGGTTACCGCGGCCAGGAAAAGCCACGGGCGGTCTGGGTAGCCGGGAAAAAGATAGAAGTTGAGGAAATCATCTGGCAGAAAAGAATAAGAGAGGCAAAAAGCGGGAGGACCCGGGAAGTCTTCCTTTGTCGCCTGGCCGGGGGAAACCAGGTCAGGATTGTAAAATATAACGAATCGGAAAGTGAAAAATAGTCGATGAATAGAATTAGCACCCGGAGGGCTAACCCTGATGATATATGAATGGCTGTTCATATATCAGGGCGTAATGAGGAGGCGATGAATAACAGGCTGGATTAATCCGGTCGGCTTTACATAGAATATTGAAGGTGGCCTGCGGGATGGCCGGGTCTGTTCGTTATCAGGAAACGGCCTTTTTCTGGCGGGACATACGGCCCGAAAGGAGGACAGATGAGAAAAAATAAAGCAGCGATCTTTTTATATTATGTCGGGTTACTACTGTTTCTGTTTCTGGCGGCGCGGATTGAAGCCCGGCCGTCGCCGAATAAAGTCTTCCGGGTGGGCCAGCTGGCCGCCGGGCCGGGCCAGGTCGTCAGCGGCTTCCTGGAAGTGCCGGCCGGCCAGGACCCGGCCACCGGGATTCCGGTTACGATCATCAACGGCCGAAAAGCTGGCCGGGTGCTGGCCGCCGTGGCTGGCGTCCATCCCTACGAGTATCCGCCCATCCTGGCCCTTTACCGGGTTAAAGAGTTGATAAAGCCGGAAGAACTGTCCGGGACATTGGTTCTGGTTCACATC
This sequence comes from Candidatus Saccharicenans subterraneus, assembly GCA_003426165.1. GTDB lineage: Bacteria > Acidobacteriota > Aminicenantia > Aminicenantales > Saccharicenantaceae > Saccharicenans > Saccharicenans subterraneus. The sequence continues at coordinate 39,721 of QUAH01000004.1, read as the reverse complement.
GCCAACCTGCCAGCCTTTCAACGGCGTACCATCTATTACAATCCTTTCGACTGGAAAAATCTCAACCGGGTGTTTCCCGGGGACCCCGGGGGCACGCAGAGCCAGAGGATAGCCGCCGTCCTGACTTCTGAAATCGTGGACCGGGTCGAGGCTCTGATCGACATGCACTGCGGGGACGGCAACGAGGCCCTGATTCCCTATACCTACTGGATGCTGAGCGGGGACCGGAAGCTTGACGCCGTCACCCGGGAAATGGCCCTGGCCTTTGGCCTCAAGCATATCATCATTGACGATACCAGGGCCCAGGACCTTAAAAACTCCAAGTACCTGGGCAACACGGCCATCGTCCGAAAAAAGCCGGCCATCACCACCGAGTCCGGTTACCTGGGCCGGGTGGAGGAAGAAGCCATTGCGGCCAACGTGGCCGGCATCCTGAACGTGATGAGATATTTCGGGATGCTGCCCGGGAAGGCTGAGCTCCAGGCAGACCCGGTCTGGATCGACAAGTACCAAGTCATCTATTCCGAGCATGATGGGCTGTTCCATCCCCGGGCCGGAATGGGTGATTATGTCAGGGCCGGGCAGATAGTCGGGATGATCACCGATTATCACGGGAAAGTTCTGGCCGAGATGCGGGCTCCTTTTACCGGCATTTTGCTCTATATAATCGGCACACCGCCCTGCAACCGGGGGGAACCGCTATTTGAAGTCGGCCGGGTCAAGGAAAATCCGTAAGCGGCTGGGGGCAGCCCGGGAAGACAGCTAATTATTTATAGATTCTTCTGAGGCGGGTTGAATTCTATCGTGCCATCGTGGCCGCGGTTGTCATTATGATCCGGGGCAATCTAATTTCCGAAATTCCTGGTAACGCTGGAGAATTAGAACGCCTGTAATCATGAACGGTGGGACTAAGCCATATTCAATTTACAGTTCAAAACAAGAAAATCAGCAGCGAAATAATCCGGCCTTTATTTAGCGGGCAGGGTGGCCTGTTCGTTCATTTTTTCCGGAAGCCCCGTCTTGAACCTGAAGTTTAAGCCTTATCATGCTGGCCCGCAAGAAAGTTTATCAATTGCTTGCTGCCGGCCCGGGGTAGCCAAGACGACCGGCCCGGCTAGGCTCCCGGGGAGAAGTCGGGCAGGCTAGGGAGGTTCATCCTTCTGCCCGTTCACCAGCTCTTGCCTCAGGGAAGAAAAAATTTGGCCGGGCGGGGAACCTTTTGCCAGGAGATTCCGTCTATAGTTGTGAATTCCTTAAAATTTATCCGTTTCTGGTTGAGAGGTAATGAGAAGGAGTGCTTTATTACTTTTAACCTACCCGTTAACCTGGTTGGTTTTTCTATTGGTCATTTTACCGCTTCCGTTTCTGGCCCAGGCAACGGCCCAGGACCAGGGCGAAAAACTGACCATCCCCAGGCTGTCCCACCCGCCGAAGATTGATGGCGTTCTGGACGAGGTCTACGAGCGGGAAGCGCTCAAGATTGAAGATTTCGTGCAGCTTTCTCCCAAGGAAAATGGTCAGCCTACCGAGAAGACCGTCGCCTACCTCGGTTACGACGAAAAGAGTCTCTACCTGGCCTTCCGCTGCTTTGATTCCCAGCCCAAGAAAATCCGCTGCTCGGTCACCAGCCGCGACAACTGCATGGAGGATGACTGGGTGATCATTTTTCTTGATACCTTCGGCGAGAAGCGGCGGGCCTTCACCTTCGTTTTAAATCCCATCGGTGTCCAGGCTGACTTCATGCGCATGGAAGAAGGCGGCAACGACAACATGGATGATTCCTGGGACACGTTTTTCATTTCAGACGGGAAGATGGATGACCGGGGCTATACGGTGGAAGCGGCCATTCCTTTTAAAAGCATCCGTTTTCCTGACGAGGACCCCAAGACCTGGAATATCGTCCTGGGGCGCAACCTGCCCCGTACCGGCGAGATAATAATCTGGCCGCGGTATTCCCGCACCATTCCCGGACTGCTCAGCCAGGGCCGGCCCTTTATCCTGACCGGTAACCTGGAAAAGGGAAAAAACCTGGAAATAATGCCGGTGGTCACCTCGGCCAAGACCGAAGGCCAGAAGATAGACGTGCAGCCGGGCCTTAACCTTAAGTATGGAGCCAACTCTAACCTGACTCTCGACCTGACGGCCAACCCGGACTTCAGCCAGGTGGAGGCCGACGTTCCCCAGATCGACCTCAACCTTCGCTACGCCCTTTACTACCAGGAAAAGAGGCCCTTCTTCCTGGAAGGCATGGAAATCTTCCGTTACCCGGCGATTGAAATGGTATATACCAGGAGGATCATCGACCCGCTGTTCGGGGCCCGGGTAACCGGGAAGACCGGTCGGTTTACCTACGGCCTGCTCACCGCCTACGACCAGAAGCCCACCGAAAGCCTGTGGGACGTTCATAACGGAGGCGGAGAGGAAACGGTCGACCGCAATGCCCTGTTCAACATCTTCCGGGTGAAGGCCGACGTCTTCGACCAGTCCTACGTGGGCTTCACTCTGGCTGACAAAGAAATTACCGGCGGAGCCTGGAACCGGGTGGCCGGAATAGATGGAATGTGGCGCTTCAAGGACCGCTTCTTCTTTTCCTTCCAGGCCCTGGCTTCCGACACCAAGAATGAAGAACGGAATACCGCCCTGGCCCCGGCCCTTTACAGCGAGTTCTACTATTACACCCGGCTCAGGAAAAAGCTGCACTGGGGAATCGGCGGCTATTTCCAGGCCATGCATCCCGATTTTGAAGCCTCTTCGGGTTTTGTCAACCGGGTGGATTACCGCCTGACGGGTCTTTTTACCTTTTTCAACCTGTACACGGATAAAAAATACCTCAACCAGGTTGACCTGAACCTCCAGGTGGCCCAGCGAGATTCCTACCGGGGCGACATCGTCCAGGACAGGTGGTTCCGGGCCCGGCTCCAGTTCCGCCTGACCGAGTTCAACCGGATCTTCCTGTTCCTGACCCGTTCCATGGAACGTTATGCCGATATCGATTTCAACAAGACCACCTTTTACCTGGAAGGCCAGACCACCTTTCTGAGCTGGTTACCCCTGAATTTTTATTTTCAGACCGGGCACAGCATCAACTACGACCCGGAGGATCCCTTTCTTGGCTACAGCAATATCTACGGCCTGTTCCTGACACTCAAGCCGGAAAAAAGGCTGCAACTCGGCCTGGACATTAACTGGCAGACCTACTGGAGGGAATGGGGCGGCGAGAAGCTCTGGGATTACCTGGTCATCAGGCAAAAAACGACCTTCCAGATTTCAAAGACTCTGTCCATCCGGACCATCGTCGATTACAACGATTATTATAAGAAGATATTCGGCAGCCTGCTTGTGAGCTGGGTGCTGCGGCCCGGCACCCTCTTCTACCTGGGAGCCGACTCCAATTACCTCCGGGATGAATTCGGGCATTATGGCCGGACCAATTACGGTGTGTTCATGAAATTCTCCTACTGGTGGAGGATCTGACCGCTCCGGCGGACAGAAATATGGCCTGCCAATCCACATAAATTGGGGCGAAGGATAGACCTCCGCCCCTCTCTCGTCTAAAATAATCCCGTGAGTCTGGAATTTCTGGCAGGGCTGCCGGAGTTCAGGGCCCTGGTAGCCAGGTTAAAGAAGGGGGAGGACTGTCTTTTTTTGACCGGGCTGATCCCCGAAGCCCGTCCTTACTTCTACGCCCTCCTGTCCAGGGAAGTAGACCGGCCAATCGTGGTTATTTTGCCGGGCAGTATTTCCCCTGCCGATATCAGGCAGGAAACCGAAAATTTCTTCCAGTTGCTATCCGTAAAAAGAGAAATCCAGATTCTCCCGGCCCTGGGGAACGAACCCTACCTGGAGGTGGCCGCGCCCCTGGAGGCCGTGGCTTCCAGGATGAAGACCTTTTACAGCCTTCTACTCGGGCACCGGCCACTCGTCTTTACCAGCCTGGCCGGACTGTTGAAGCCGGTGCCGACGAGCGAAGACTTAAGAAAATCCTTTATCAGGATAAATTCCGGGGAGGAGCTCGACCGGGACTGGCTGCTCGAAAGGCTGAAAGAATTTGGTTATGCCCATGAAGACCTGGTGGCTTCGGCCGGCGAATACGCCTACCGTGGCGGCATCGTAGATGTCTATTCGGTCTGGTCGGATTACCCGGTGCGCCTGGAGTTTGCCGGCAACCTGGTGAGCTCCATCAGGGAATTCGACGCTTCGACCCAGAGGTCGGTCAACCGCATTGAGTCGGCCGTGATTCCATCGTTGAGGGAATTTCCGGGAGAGGATGAATTCGTCGAAAAGTTCTGCCGGCAGGCGCGGAAGCGGGCTCCCCGCAGCCGGGACCTTGAGAAAAAGATAGAGCTTCTGCGGCAGGGGGAATTCTTCCCTTCCTTTGCCTATTCGGCCTTGCTGGTCGGCGAACATTTTGCCCCCATAACCGGACTCCTGGAAAACCCCCTGTACGTATTTGAAGAGCGGGAGCTCGTGGAAAAAGACTGGGAAGAACGGCTGGCCGAGTGGCGTAAAGCTTACGCAGAGCAGGCGACCCAGTCAGGATTTTTCCTGCCGCCGGAAGAGATTTTCCTGCCTGAAATCCTGGAATCGGTCCGGAAACGAGCCCTGAACCTCAGCGAGCTGGGTGGAGAAGAAGGTGGCGACGGGGTTCATTTTTCCTTCCAGACGGTACCCCGCTTTGATAACAGGATACCGTTCTTTCTCCAGTACCTGAAGAAGCGACAGGAGGAGCGCGACCTCTGTTACCTCTTCATTTCTAATCCCGGAAAGCGGGAACGTCTGGCCGCGGTGCTGCGGGAAGAAGACATCCCGGCCAGGCTTCTCTCCGACCCCCGGGAGGGCCCGCGCGGAGAGGAGGTCAACCTGGTTGAAGGTGAGCTTCGGCGCGGCTTCTGCTTCCCCCGGCAAAAAATCTTCTTTTTTGCCGAGCGGGATATCTTTACCGAGGAAAAAGTCATAACGAGCCGCGTTCCGCGGAAGCTGTTCTTCTCCCAGTTCCAGGACCTTAACCAGGGGGACTACGTGGTTCATACCGAGTACGGGGTGGGCCGCTTCAACGGTCTGAAAAAACTGGACTTTGACGGACGGGCGCACGACTTTATAGAGATAATCTACCGGGACGATGACCGGCTGCTGGTGCCGGTGGAGGACCTGAACCTGGTCCAGAAATTTTCCAGCGCGCCCGGGGTGGCCCCCCAGCTTGATAAGCTCGGCACCCAGACCTGGGCCAGGACCAAGGCCCGGGTTAAGAAGGCCGTCGAAGAAATCGCCCAGGAACTCCTGGAGCTCTATGCCCGGAGAAAGACGGTGGAGGGTATTGCCTACAGTCCCGGAGGACAGTGGGAAAGGGAATTTGAAAAAATGTTCATCTACGAGGAGACCGAGGACCAGCTCCGGGCCATAGAAGAGGTCAAGAGGGACATGGAATCCCCGCGCCCGATGGACCGGTTGCTGTGCGGCGATGTCGGCTACGGGAAGACCGAGGTGGCCATGCGGGCTGCCTTCAAGGCGGTTATGGACGGAAGGCAGGTAGCCGTTCTCTGCCCGACCACCGTGCTGGCCGTTCAGCACCTCAACACCTTTCGCCAGCGGATGCTGCTATTCCCGGTGAGGGTGGAAGCCCTGACCAGGCTGCAGTCGCGGAAGGAACAGCAGAAGATAATAGAGGACTTGAAAAAGGGTTTTGTGGACATCATCATCGGCACCCACCGGCTGCTTTCCCCGGACGTCGGCTTTCATAACCTCGGGCTGCTGATAATTGACGAGGAGCAGAGGTTCGGGGTCAGTCATAAAGAAAGAATCAAGCAGCTTAAAGCCAGCATCGATGTTTTGACCCTGACCGCCACTCCCATACCCCGAACCCTCAACCTGGCCCTGAGCGGCCTGCGGGACATCAGCCTCATCGAGACGCCGCCCCGGGACCGGCTGGCGGTGCACACGGTGGTGGCGCCCTTCAATTCGGGCCTGGTGGCCTCGGCCGTCAAGCAGGAGCTCGAGCGCCAGGGCCAGGTCTATTACATTCACAACCGCATAGAGGATATTGACCGGGTGGCCGACCTTGTCCGCAAGCTGGTCCCCCAGGCCAGGGTGATTACCATTCACGGACGGATGAAAGGTCCGGAGCTGGAAAAGAGAATGCTCGATTTCATAAACCAGAAATACAACGTCCTGGTCTCCACCACCATCATCGAGAACGGAATCGACATTCCGCTGGTCAATACCCTGATCGTGGACCGGGCCGACCTGTACGGGCTGGCCCAGCTCTACCAGCTTCGGGGAAGGGTAGGCCGGTCCTCCCGGCAGGCCTATGCCTATTTCCTGGTGCCGCCTCTTTTTGAACTGAGCCCGGAGGCCAGGGAAAGACTTAAGGCCCTGAAGGAGTTCAGCGAGCTCGGCTCCGGCTTCCGGCTGGCCGCCCGTGACCTCGAAATCAGGGGAGCGGGCAACATCCTGGGACACCGGCAGCATGGTTTTATCGAAGCGGTCGGCTATGAGTATTTCCTGCAGCTCCTGGAGCGGGCGGTCAGGGAACAGAAGGGAGAAAAGTTAGAAGAAGCCCGGTGCGAGATAAACCTCAAGGTTGACTTCAGGATCCCGGAAGATTACCTGCCCCAGGTTAACCTCCGCCTGAACCTTTACAAGAGGCTGTCGGCCCTGGAAAACCCGGACGAAGCCCTGAAAATAAGGGAGGAAATCCAGGACCGCTTTGGTCCCCTGCCGCCCGGAGTGGAGAACCTCTTTCTCTATGCCCAGATCAAGTATTACGCCGGCAGGATAAAGCTCAAGTCACTCGACCGCAACGGCCAGAGGCTGCTGGTCAAATTCCCGCCCGAGGTTCATTTTCGCTGGGAGGCGGTGCAGGGGCTGCTCAAGCGCTACCGGGGTAACGTTTCTCCCCTGGGACTGATGACCTTTAACCTGCCGGCCGGTTCCGACCGGGAGTTCCTGGTTCAGGCCCGGCTTATCTTGAAGGAGCTCTCGGGCTATACTATAATCAACTGAGGCTGCCGAGAATTTCCATGAAAAAAGCTGTCCTGGCCATCCTGCTGCTGGTTCTGGTAGGGGCCGTCCTTTATTTCGGCTACCACTATTTCCAGGGGAAAAAAGGGGCAGAGGAGGCCAATAACCGGGGAGAAAAGGTTGTCTTCCGGGTAGAAGAGAAGAGCTATACCCTGGCGGATTTTGAAAACTATGTCAAGATTCTAAACCCAGACCGCCAGGAGCTCCCGGGCGAAGCCCTGAGCCAGCTTTTTGACCAGTTTATCGAAGACAAGTTGATACTCTATTCTGCCATGAAGCAGGGCCTGGAGCTGACGGCCGAGGAAAAGGAGGCTTTCCTGCGGCGGATGACCCGCGATTACCCGGCCGAGGAAGGCCTGGCCGAGAAGCTGGCCGCCGACCGCGGCCTGGAAGAAAGCCTGCTGGTGGAGAAGTACAAGCACGAAAAGATAAAAGAAGTGGTGGTGACCGAAGACGAGATAAAAAAATATTACGAGGAAAACAAGAAGGATTTCCTGGCCCCGGAGCGGGTCCGGGTCAGCCAGATCCTGGTCGGGTCGAGCGAGCAGGCTATCAAGCTGAGGGAAAAATTGCAGGGAGCCAGCGAGGAGGAGTTCAGGCAGGCGGCCAGGGAGTTCTCGAAGGCTCCCGACGCTTACAAGGGCGGAGTCATGGGTGTCTTCAGACCGGGCGAGCTTCCGGCCGACATGGAAAAGGTGATCTTTTCCCTGGAGGAAGGGCGGCTGTCCACAGTTTTCCAGTCAGCTTACGGTTACCATATCTTCCGCCTGGACAGGAGATACTCGCCCAGCCTGTTGAGCCTGGAAGAGGCCTATTCGCGAATCCGAAACCTTTTGCTGGAGAGGAAAGTTAAGAATATAGTGAGCCGGGAAGTGGAAGAGCTCAAAGCTACTTATCACTGGGAGGTTTATCCGGCCAACCTGCCTTTTAAGTATGAAGGGAATTAATATGACTGCAAAAAAATTGGTAATGCTGGGGCTGGCCGTGGTGGCCATCGCCCTCTGGCTTCCGGGAGACGTGGTTGAAGAAATAGTGGCCATCGTCAACGGCGACGTCATCACCCTGTCCGAGTACCGGGAGCAGTTCAACACCACCGTCCAGATGCTGCGGGCCCAGTTGAGCGGCGAGGAGTATTTCAAGGAATACGAACGGTTGAAGGATTCGCTGCTGGACATGATGATCACCGACCTGCTGCTGATCCAGAAGGCCCGGGAACAGAACCTGAACGTCAAGGAGCAGCTTAAGGCCACCATAGAAAAAATCAAAGCGGATAACAACCTGTCTTCGGATGAAGAGCTGATCCGGGCCATGAATGCCCAGGGCATAGACTACAACGTCTGGGTGAAGGAACTGGAAGAAAACCTGATGCGCCAGGCGGTAATTTACGTTGAGGTGGACCGGAACATCGTCCTGGACGACTCGGAGATCGTTTCGTATTACAAGAAGAAACCGGAAGAATTCGTTGTGCCCCCCGAGTACAGGATAAAGGCCATCTACCTGTCGGTGGCCACCAACCCCGACTACCTGCTGGAGGAAAAGAGAAACGCCATTTCGGAAAAATTGAAGAGCGGTTCAACCTTCGAGGACCTGGTAGCCGAATACTCGGAAGGGCCCAAGGAAAACGGCGGCGACCTGGGATTCTTCAAGAAGGGAGAGCTGGACAAGGCCATCGAACAGGGCGTGGAAAAGCTCAAGCCGGGCGAAATTTCTCCCTGGATCCAGGCCCGCAACGGCTGGTATCTGGTAAAACTGGAAGAGAAGAAGGAAAGCTACCAGAAGACCTTCGACCAGGCCCGGTCGGAAATCGAGCAGAAGCTCTACGCCCAGAAGAGGGAGCAAAAGATAAACGAGTACGTTAAAAAGCTTAAGGAAGAAAGTTTTATAAAAATCCTGAACCCCAATCCCCTGAACCTTTGAGGGTGCCAACTGGGGCTTGGAGGATTGGGCAATCTAAAAGGTCAGGTCACAAAAACCGCGGCCGCCACGGCTGTTGTCCAGAGCCCTTTAGCCCCGGCTGCCACCTGGGAAATACTCCTGGTCCTGACCGTCAGGTGCTGGTTGATGCGGTAATAATTCTCGCGCCCGCGCTTGAAGTTGTGCCGGGAATAGACCTCCCCGAGCTTGGTGGCCAGCATCTCGGCCGCCAGCTCCTCGGCCTGGGCACCGGCTTCCTTCTCGCTTTCACCGAAGCCCTCGTGCTCGGCCAGGTAACCGTATTGTTCCGCATCCTGGGGTATGGCCAGTCCGATGGATGCTGAAATCAGGCGATGGGCTTCGTCAGTGGCGTTTTCACTCATTACCAGGAAAACCACCTGCCCCGGTTTCAGTTTCTTCAGTCCCTCGGCCCGGCTGATCAGCCGGCAGTGGGGTGGGAAGATGCTGGAGACCCGGACCAGGTTAAAGGGTGAGATTCCGGCCTCGCGCAGGGCCAGCTCGAAGCTGACCAGTTTCTGGGCATGCTGGCCCTTACCCCTGGTCAGAAAAACCTGCCTTGGTAAAATTGTCTCCATCTGGGCTATCCTTTCTCGGTCAATTCTCCGCTGAAATTGCAAGAAGAAATTTATTTCTTCACATCTTCTTTCTTCTCAACCACCGGCGTTACCGCCTGGTCTTCCTTGAAGTCGATGGTCTTGGAGACTTCCCATTCTCCCAGCAGGACGAACTCTGAACCGAAGGAACGGGCAAACAGCTTGACCACGACCGGTTTCCAGTAGGGATTATTCTTGAAGGAATCGAGCGTCTTGCCTTCTACCCCGTAATTGCTCTTCAGGGTGATGACCTGGCTGACCTCCCCCGGCATCACCGGTTTCTTGCGAATGGCCGCCAGGAAATTGTCGCCCAGGTTCTTGGCCTCGTCCTTGAACTTGAAAATGGCGTTGAAGTTGACGTAGGTCAGCGGCTTGTCGCTGATGTTTTTTACCCGGAAAGAAATAACCGGAACCAGCACCAGCTTGGGCGGCCAGGCCCGGTATTCCTTGCTGACCCACTTGGTTTCGACATCTATTATCTCCATCGAGTTCTTGAGTTCTTCGGTCGACATTTTCTTACAGGCCGGGAAAAACAGGCCCGAGATAATAAGACTGAGCATTAAAGCCGGGACAAGAGTTCTTTTCATTTTTTTCCTCCCTGAGGATTCTATACTAGTATAGCAGAAATGAAAGGCAGAAAGTATGGAGGAAAACCAGGTCCGGTTTTAAGACCGGGTCCAGCCCTCCCTTCAGTTCTTGACAAGGGCTGAAACCGGGGCCAGCTGGACTCCAAATTCTGCTGCCCGCGGCAGGTAAGTTTTGAGAACTTCCAGGGTCTCCGGAAAGGGATGACCTATGCCGATGGCCTGGCCGTTCTTCCTGGCCAGGTTGAACAGTTCCATCATCCGGTCTTTAACGAGGCTCCGGTCTTCGTCGGCATCCAGGAAAACCTGCCTGGCGGCGGCCGGGACTTTTTTCTTCAGGGCCAGTTCGTAGGCTACCGACCTGGGGCTGGTCTTGCTGTCAAGGAAATACAGGTTCTTTTCCCGCAGAAAGGAGATGATGATTTCCATCAGGGCTTCGCTGGAGGTGGCCTTTGACCCCATGTGGTTGTTAAGGCCACGGGCCTGGGGGAGAAGGCCCAGGTCCCTCTCCAGGATGAAGCGGACATCCTGGGGACTCATTGAGGTGGTGATCAGCCCCTCGGCTCCGGCCGAAGTGAGGTGATTGTTGAAGGCCTCGAGGGGGAGATGGATGATCACTTCCAGCCCGTTTTTTTCGGCCAGAGCGGCGCATTCCTGGGCCAGGCTCGAATCGGGAAGGATGGCCACGGTCAGCGGGCTCTTGAGATTAATGAGTTCCCGGAGAAAATTCAGGTCTTCCCCCATGTCATCGATAACGACTGCCACCACCCGGTCCGCGGGTTTCTGGCCGGGAACGGTAGCTGGAGCGGACTCGGCCCGGGCACGTTTACCGGCCCGGACAGGCAGGGGATAGCGCAGGACCAGCCAGCCTTTAGTCCTGGAATTCTGCCGCAATTCGAAGGTGGCCACCATCTCTCCGCTTCCGGTCTTTTCCTCTTTCAGGCCCGTCTTTATTTTTTTCTTTTTTAAGGCCGACAGCAGGTTATCCTTGAATCGGCGGTAATCGCGGGCTGTGGTTCTGGCCGAAACGTAGGTTAACCCCTCATCCGTCTTTTCCTCCGTGATAGCTTCGGGGGAGAGACCGAGCTGGGAAAGCTGCTGGTGCAGGAATTCGGACAGGGAGAATGGAGCCTGGGATTGAAGGAGAGTTGTTTCACCGTTACGGGCGATTTCAGGCCAGGGCAGGTAGGAGACTTTTTGCTGCCGGAAGTTGAGATGGTCAAGCCAGGCGGCAGAGATCAGGGCCAGGAAAGTGAGCGCTGCGGCCAGTAACCCCAGGCGAAACCGCGGCCTGGAGGTTTCTCTGGTCTTTGCTTTTTTTGCCGGGCGCATTAATTCTTGGCGGACAGAAGGCTCAGGGTCTTATCCTGGTAGAGTTTATCCATCGACTCGGAATAAGATAGCTTAACGTCCAGGGGCAGGCTGTTATCCCAGAGCTTTGTTCCGGATTTCAAGGAAAATACGGCCGTGGTCAGGACCACCAGGCTGCCGTCGGCAAGCGGGAACGACTCCTGGACCCCGGCCAGCCCGGGCGTTTCCAGGCCTATGGTCTGGGCCCGGTTTAAGTCCTTGAGGACTCCGCCCACCAGCTCGGCCGGGCCAGCGGTGGCCTGGTTGACCCAGATAAAAAGCTTGAGGTTCGGAAATTCTGGTGAATCGGAACAGGCAATGACCTGTTTCTGGCTGCGACTTTCCAGGCTGGCTGCCTCCTCCACCTTTATAAAAAGGTTAATCAGTTTCCGGGCTTCCTCGTAGTCGCCTCCCCAGCAATCGCGCAGGTCGAGCACAGCCGCTCTGGGGACTGGCCTGGTTTTTAGCCGGGCCTTGAGGGTCTTGCTTATTTCGGCCGCCAGCCCCTGGTAAATTGAGGTCGGGCGCAATACCACCAGCCCTGAGGGGCCGGCACTGAATTTAAGGTTGTCCCTTAACAGGAAATCACGGTTGACCTGGATCTCCAGGGTTTCGCTTCCCCGCAACACCCTGAGCCGCACGGGTGGTTGACCATTGGGACCCGGCTCGGCTTCCAGGAGCAGGCTGGTCTCGAGCAGGCTGAGGTTCATGGTGTTCCGGTCGTTTATGGCGCTGATATTGTCGCCCACCTTAAGACCAGCCTGGGCCGCGGGGGAATTTTCCCTGACCGCTATCACCATGGGAAAGACCCCGTATTTTTTGAAGATGATCAGTCCCGTGCCCTTCACCGGGATCTTGCGGTTAAGGTACCTTGAGGCCAGGTCCTTGTCCAGGTAGGCGCTGAGCGGGTCCAGGGAATTTATCAGGCCGCGGTAGGCGCCCTCGGTTATCCTGGCCGGGTTGGGTTCCTCCAGGTAATCGGTCTTGATGTAGTTCATCACCGTGCTTAACAGGTCGGCGTTGCTGGGACTGAACTGCGGCAGCGGGCTCTTGGCCGGCAGGAAGCGCTTGTCCAGGAGCAGCATGGCGGTCAGCAGCAGGATGATGACCAGGAGATAAACATTAAGCTTGTTAAATCTCATATTGATTTCCCGTCTAATCCTGATTATCCGTTATACTCTGTCGAAATCCAGTAAATTCTATCATCTTCTCTTTAACCATTGCAAGGGATCGACCGGCCGGGCCTTGTGGCGGATTTCAAAATACAGGCATTCGCCCTTCAGGGAATCAGAGTCTCCGACCAGGGCGATATCCTGCCCGTCCCTGACCAGGTCCCCGGTCCTGACCAGGAAGCTGGCGCAGTGTCCGTAAAGAGTGTAATAGGACAGTCCGTGGTCGATGATGATCAGGTTGCCGTAGCCCTGAAAATAATCGGCGAAGACCACCCGTCCGCCGTGAACCGCTCTGATTTTTCTGTCCTGGCCCGAGGGGGCGATTTCCACGCCGTTGTTGATGGTAACCGTGTTGAACCTGGGATGTTTTTCCTTGCCAAACCTGGTGATCACCCGTCCGTTAACCGGCCAGGGAAGCTTTCCCTTTCTCTCGTACAGGGGGATAAAGGGAGAGGGCAGGGAGATTTCCTGGGCCTGCAACCGCTTTAAGAGGTGCTGTAATTGTTCCTGGCTTTCCTGCAGTTCGGAGACCATCTGCTGGTAGGTGGTCTTGTTCTTTTTGATTTCGGCCAGCAACTTCTGGTTCCTGGCTTCTTCTTCGGCCAGCCGGGACTGGTTGGCCCGGGCCTGCTGGAGCAGCGATTCGGCTTCGGCCATTTTTTCCTTGAGCTCTTTTTCCAGCGACTGCATCTGTTCAATGGTTCTCAAGTAACTGCTGATGGCCTCTCCCTGGTAGCTGGCCAGGAAGGTCAGGTTCTTGCTCTCCCGCAGGAATGTTTCCAGGTTTTGGGCCTTTAGGAAAAAGTGCATGAAGTCCAGGCGGCCGTAGCGGTAAAGGGTGACCAGGGTCTTCTCAACGGCCTCCTTTTCTTTCTGAAGTATCTTTTCGGTTTCGGCTGCTTTGAGTCTGAGGTCGTTGAGCTGTCGGTTCACCAGGGTCCGCCTCAGGTTCAGCGATTCAATTTCATTCTGAAGGACCCTCTTATTCAACCTGATTTTTTCCAGCGAAGACAGCAGTGAGCTTTCCCTCTTCTCTTCTTCTTTCAACCTGGACCGGAGCTCTGCAATCTGCCGGTTTATCTGTTCTATTCGCTTTTCCACGTCGGAGATGACCGATTCCTGTTCTTGCGCCAGGGCCGCCGGTTCGGATAGAATAAGCACAAAGATGAAAATTGCGACCGGAATTATAAGGAAAGATAAACGGCCGGTTCTTGTTCTGGCCGGGGCGGACTGGAAAGCGGATTTCATTCTCTGATACCTAATTATTTTTACCATAACGGAAGCCCGAGTGAAAGAAAAAGGGTGAGATTATGCCGGACTTGCCATCCCTGGACCTGAAAGAAATCGCCAGAAGACTGGGCCAGGTGGCGCTGGGGGCGGTGCGACCGGAACGCCTGGTGGCTGAAAATGTGGCCCGGGACGGTCGGAACCTGGTCATCGGCGGCCAGAAATTAAACCTGGACGATTTTGGAAAAGTGGCGATGATAAGTACTGGCAAGGCGGGCCTGCTCCTGGCCGAAGCCATGCTGCCTCTGGTCGAAGACAGGTTGGAGGCGGCGGTTATAACCGGCAGCCAGGAGTACCTGGAAAAAGGCAAAATCAGCTATTTCCCGGCGGCCCATCCGCTTCCAGACGAATGGAGCCTGAGGGCCGGGAGCAAAGCTTACGAACTGGCTCTTTCCCTCTCCGAAAGAGACCTTCTACTGTTATTGATTTCCGGGGGCGGTTCGGCCCATCTCTGCCTTCCCGAAGAAGGGATCAGCCTGGAGGACAAGAGGCAGGTTACGGAGCTACTGATGAAGGCCGGGGCTGACATCAGGGAACTCAATACCGTGCGCAAGCACCTTTCCCGTATTAAAGGAGGTCGCCTGGCCCGGGCCGGCTGGCCGGCTCGCGTTTTCAACCTGATCGTATCCGATGTTGTGGGCAATGACCTGGAGAGCATCGCCTCGGGCCCGACCTGGCATGACTCCACCACCTTCGAACAGGCCATTTCAATTCTAAAAAAATACGCGCTCTGGGAAACTTGCCCGGAAGGCATCAGGCGGGTCCTGGAGGAGGGCCAGGCCGGGCTCAGGGAAGAAACCGTCAAGAAAGGCGACCGGGTACTGGAAAAGGTTAAGCCGGTGATCATCGGCGACAATCTGAGGGCGCTCTACGCGGCCAAGGAAGCGGCCCGGCAGTTTGGCCTGGAAACCGTTATCCTGACCTCGGAAGACCAGGGCGAGGCCAGGGAAGTGGCCAGAGATTATATGGGTAAACTCGGTGAATTCAGGCGAAAGGCCCGGGAGCAGAACCGGACCTTCTGCCTGCTGGCCGGCGGCGAGCTGACGGTCACGGTTAGAGGACAGGGGCTCGGCGGTCGCAATACCGAATTCGTCCTGGCCTGCTTGCTGGAGGTTCTCAATAACGAAGAAGATTTTCAGGGGATAGACTGGCTGGTGATGAGCCTGGCCTCCGACGGCCGGGACGGCCCGACCGATTCGGCCGGAGCCTGGGCCGGCCCGGAAATCCTGGAAAAAGTCAGGGCGACGGGCATTTCCCCGCAATCTTATCTCGAGAATAACGATTCCTACCGCTTTTTCCAGGAAATCGGCAGCCTTCTTAAAACGGGGCCCACCGGGACCAACGTCATGGACCTCAGGCTGTTTTTGCTGGCGCCGCGCCCGAAGTGATATCTGGCAGAATTTTGAGGCCGGGTTGAAATCAACCGGCAAAAGGTATCATAATAGGGCCATGGAGATGGGAAAGATGATTGAAGAAAAGTGGATGAAGGAACTCAACCGCTATTTTGAAGACCTCAGAATAATAGAAAAATGCCAGCAGGAAGCCAGGGACCATTTCGACCAGTTCTGCGAGTTCATCGTGGAGCCGGCCTTTGAGGCGCTGGAGCAGGCCCTTGAACCCCGGGGAATAAAGGTCAAGTATGACCACCGCAAGAAAAGCTCAATCCATATCCAGATAAATTTCCCCGAGAGCAAGATTGACAACTTCCATTACACCATCATACTTCCGCCGAATTCGCTGGAACTCAAGCTGCTGCTCAAGACCGCCGGCCGGAAGAACAAGAAGTCCCAGCTTGAGGAAAGGGAAAGGCCCTTTATGCCGGAGGTCAAGCCGGAGGACATTCTTAAACTGGGGAAAGAAGACATAATCATAGATATAATTCAGAAGCTCAAGGAATTTAATTACGCGGCCCGGACCAGCCCGGACTGATTGGCCCCGGTCTTAAAGCTTTTTCTGCCTGATCATATCCAGGATCTTGAGCAGGTATTCGTATTCCGGCCGGTCAAGGGTGTTCTGGCTGATGTACTTGAAGCGCAGTATGCCCTTCTCATCAAGGAGGTAGACGGCTGGTATATTCTGCTCCACCTGGCTCCCTCCCCAGGAAGTGGTGAACAGGCCCAGCCCGGATGAAACCTGGTGGTCGGCGTCTACCAGGATGGGGAAGGGCATGGGAATGTTGTCCTTGCTGACTGTAAAATCCTTGGGGAAAATCCGCCGGTAACGTTCTACCGATTGCTTACCCTTTTCGTCCAGCTGGTCCAGGTTCTCGGGGTATTTCCAGTTCTTGACCTTGGCCATTTGCTCGGGCAGACTCTCCAGCCAGAGCTTGACCGTGTCGCGGGGATAGGGAAGAACAAAAATGATCTCGAGGTTGTATTTCTTGCGAAGCTGCTTTGCTTTTTCCAGCTCGGCCAGTTCCACGTACTTGTAGTTGCAGATGGTGCACCAGCGGTCGGGGGCGGCGTAGCCCCGGGGAAAGATGAGCATCACGTTTTTGCCCTTGAGGCCTGAAATCCGGACTTCAGGGCCCTGGTATGAGGGCAGGGCGAAATCTGGCATCGGCTGTTCCAGCAGGGCTGGCCTGAGCTGCTGTTCCTGGGCAGCGGCTGGCGTTGTGGCCAGGGAAAAAGAAAACAGCAGAAACAAGGTGAGAAAAATCAGTAGTGCGGGCGTCTTATTCATTGTAAAGCTCCTTAAACAAATTCAAAATTATTATATTATCCGGAGCCTGTTTATTGCCAGAAAATAATTGACTTGCCCTTATAAAAATAATAATAAATTTAGAAACAATCGATGGAAGGAAGGTTGAGGATTTGGTGCTGCCGGGTATTCCCGGTTTCCGCGGCTATTTTTTCCCTGTTTCTGGCATTGCCCGGCGTCTTGCTGGCCGAAGGGCAGCCAGTTCACAACAGCAATCTGGAAAGGGCCATCTGGCTCCGCCTGCAGGGTCGGTACGAGGATTCCCTGGCGATTCTGGAAAAAGAAATTAACGGGACCAATACGCGGTCGGATGCAGGCTACAGGGCCAACTGCTGGCTGAACATGGCCCTGGATTACTGGAATCTGGGAGAGGTCAGCCGGGCGGAGAACGCCTTCATTTATGTTAGGGCACTGGTTGAGGAACTGAAAGATGAGAACCTCCGGGATTATGCCAGCACCGCCCTTAAAATAATCAAGCTTTATCGAGAAGGGAAAAATAAAAAGGAAGACAAGAAATATCAAGAATCAGAATCCGCTTTTAGGATGGCAATAGAATTAGCTGACAAAAAAGAAATGGATGAATTTAAATGTAAATCTTTATTCCAGCTTTCTTTTACTTATTATTATCAGAATAAGATCGATGATTATTTTAATTGTAGTAATGAGGTGTTAATAATAGCCGAGCGTCTTAAAAACTATTTTGAGGTGTTTAGAGCTCTAATAAATATTGGGAATTATCATTTTCACAAGAGAGAAGTATTCAAAAGCTATGATTATTTTGACCGGGCCCTGGTTCTGGCTGAAAAGGAAAATTTGTTACATAAAGAGCCGGTTGTTCTGTTGAACCTGGCTGTCAATAGCTATCAATTAGGACTGTATGAACTTTCAGAGCATTATCTGGAGAGGGCCCTGGAATTTTACCAGAAGGGAGAGGACCTGGCCACCACCATCTATCTTCTATCGGAGCTGGCCCTTTCTCTGCACAAGAAGGAAAGGGAGAATAATGACCTTCCAGGTGGGAGGCGTCCTCAGGAGTTGCTGTCCACAGCCCTGGAACTGAGCCGGCAAGCGGGAATGAGGGACCTGGAAGCCAGGATGCTTAATAACCTGGGTTATGTCCTTCTTGAAATTGACCCGGAAAAAGCCAGGGACCTGTGCCTGCGGTCCTGGAGGCTTGGAGAACATCTCAAGGATAGCAAGGTGATTATTGCTTCCATCAACAACCTGGCCACCCTTAGCCTTAGAGAAAATAAGGTCATCCGGGCCAAAGAACTCTACACCCGTTCTTTAGCTTTAGCCATCAAAGAAGATTACTGGGTTGAGATCTTTAGCAATTATTATGGCCTGGCCCGTTGTTTTGAAAAGTTGGGTGATTATAAGTCTGCCATCCAGAGCTATCAAAAGGCACTGGAAACCGTTGATCAAGTCAGGGGTAGTATTACCCTGGAACTTTTCCGCATCGGTTTCGACAGGGGAAAAAAAGAGATTTACGAGGGGCTGATCCGGTCGCTGGTAAAATACAGGTTAAAGTACCAGGGACGCCAGGCAGATGAAATGGCCTTCCTGGGGCTGAACAGTATCAAGGCCCGGGTGCTGATCGAGGAGATGGAAAGGTTGTCATCTACCCAGGAATCGGGCCATCAGGCTGAGGAGTTAAACAGGATTGACCGGATGATAAATGATTTTTTCAGGCGGCCGGAAAACACTCTGGATGAATCTTCATCCAGCCGCCTGGCCGAGCTGGAATACAGGTATTTGAGGCTCCGGGAGATGGGCGGGCAGGCCGCGGTGACAAACTCACGGAATAATTTGCCAAATCTCGAATTCATCCAGAAAGAAGTCCTGTCCGAAGACCAGTTAATTCTTGATTATTTTCTCGGTCAGGAAGAGTCTTACTGTTTCATTATCAGCCGTGACCATTTCCGCATCGTCCGGCTTCCGGATGAAAAGGAAATTGAGAGGTCGGTGAAGCTTTATATAAAACTCCTGGGATCGACGGCTGTTGGCGAGGACGACCTCAGGCTGGCTGGAAGTAGAATAGGAAGGCTCCTGCTCCCGGTCGAAGAACTGGCCTCAGAAAAGTTTTCATCTCTTATTATCGTGCCTGACGGACTTCTGAATAACCTGCCCTTTGAAACCCTGATCGCTGGAGAGCCGGGGACCCGCGGCTACCTGGTTGAGACCCACAGCATTTCTTACAGTCCGGCCCTGGCCCTGATTACCCGGTTCAGGGCAGAGCCTAAATCTGCTAGTTACCAGAAAGAACTCCTGGCCTTCGGCAATCCGGTCTACAGCCATTGGTTTGATAACCAGGTCAGGACCAGGGTCTATTTCATTAATGGAGTACATCCCCCGGCTGATTTCAGCCTGGGAACCCTGCCCTTTTCCCAGAAGGAAACGAAGCAGCTGGCGGAACTGTTTCCCGTAAAGAGTTATGACCTGTTTCTGCGAAAAAGGGCCAGCGAGGACAACCTGAAGGCCCTTAGACTCGGCGACTACCGGATTATTCATTTCGCCTGCCACGGCCTGGTCAGCGAGAAATTTCCGCAGCGCTCGTCGCTGGTGCTGTCTTCTTCTAAACAGAGCTCCGAGGACGGGTTCTTGACTGTCAGGGAAATTTATACCCTCCGGCTAAGTTCGGAACTGGTGGTCCTGGCCTCCTGTCAGAGCAGTCGCGGAAGTATTGAAAGGATGGAGGGAATTATCGGCCTGCCGCGGGTCTTCCTGCTGGCCGGCAGCCGGGCGGTTGTCTCTGCCCTGTGGGCGGTGAATGACCGGGCTTCGGAGATCCTGATGCTGGACTTCTACCGGGGCCTTCTGGCCGGAAAGTCGAGGGCTGAAGCCCTGAGACAGGCCAAGCTAAAAATGATCAATGGGGGCACCTCTCATCCTTATTACTGGGCGGGTTATGTATTAATCGGGAATCCCGGAAGAATTTACTGAGACACCAGGCGGACCTTTCTGACCTCGGACTCAATGACTTTATTTTGACCGCTGTAAATTAGTAGCTGCCAGAAGAAGTGTTGATAATCTTTCAGGGAATCGAGCACCGAGCCCGGTAGTTCCAGCCTGTTTTCAGAAATCAACGGGCTCTGCCAGAGAAGATACATATTCTGGTCGTAAACTTCCACCCGGTAAAACAGGCCGTCTCTGGCAGATTTCCAGCCCAGTCTGATCACGGCCGGTTGTGGCCAGCTCACCTCCTCGTAGAGGATGACCTGCTCGGCGGTGGCAATTTTTCTCTCTTCTTTGAGAGAATTCAGGTGGTTGAATCCCAGGTAAAATATAGAAATAAAGGCCAGTAAAGTTATAAGGACCGAGGCCATTTTCCACCAGGGCAGGGCCAGGCCAAAGAATGAGATTCTTCTGTCCAGGAATCTTGATTTTGGTGAAGCAAACATCTCCTCCAGGCGGCCAATCAATTGCCGGCTACCCCTGAGCAGCTCGAATTCTCTCCGGCAGGCGGGACATCCTGAAACATGGTTTATTATCGAGATTTTCAATTCCGGGGGGCAATTCGGCTCGAAGGAAAAAGAGAGATCCTCGGGCGAGGGGCAATTATCGCGGGCGAGGGGATTTTGAAGCTCCGGGTCGGTTCGAGCCAGCTCCTGGAGTCTTTTTTCAAATCTTTTCATGATTGAACCCCATTTTTCGTAAAATGGCCTTTAAGTCAGCCAGTCCCCGATAGAGGAGGTTTCTGGTCTTGGCTGGACTGTAGTTCAGATAGGCGGAAATTTCTGGCAGGCTCATGTTCAGGAGGTATAGTTTGACTACCGTTTTCCTGGAGTCCATCAGGTTGTCGGCTGCCTTTAACAGGTAGTCTTTAATTGAACCCGGGGGATCGGCATAATGGCTGGCCCTGGGCTCGAGTTCGGAAATAAGCTTTTGCTTCTCGGAAATGACCACCTCTTCTTCTCTCCTGATTTTCCTGATCTGGTCGATCACGGCTGACTCCACCACCTTCTTTATATAGGACGCCGGGTTGTGGATATTTTTCTCATCGTCGATAATTTTCCAGAGTCTGAGGCGGATCTCCTGGACCAGGTCGTCGGCATCCAGGCCCAGTCTGTCCAGCCTGTATCTCAGGACCAGGGAACGAATGAAAACAGAAAAATCATCCAGGATTTTCTGAAATTCCCGCTCTTTTCTCTGCCGCGATAGCATCTCAGGCTCGGTGTTTTAAGGTTCGATTATAATAGATGCTGGAAACAAAGAAAAATTCTCATAGGCGGGAAAAATTCAGGGATTCGGGATGACGGCGGGTCAGTGCCCCTTTTTGTTGTTGAACAGCTTCTTTCGGAAGATAAGGGCTCCCAGGGTCAGTCCCAGGACAGATAGTCCTATCACCAGGGGAGTCTGGTAGCCGGGCACAAACATTTTCAGGTCTCCGTCGCCGTTTATGACGAAGGGCGCCCAGTAGAAGGGGTGGGAGACCACTCCGGACTCAATCATTTCCAGCTTGACCGCCCGCAGGGCCTCGGCCTGGCTCTCGGATTGCTTGAGATGAAGATAGAATCTATCCATGAACTGGCTGGCCACCTGGTCGTTAACCGTCCAGAGGCTCATCAGGACGGAGGAAGCTCCAGCATAGAAAAAGGCCCGGCTGAGTCCTTCTATACCTTCGCCCCGGATGAATTGCCCCAGGCCGGTCTGGCAGGAGGATAGGACAACCAGGTCGGCATTCAGCTTGAGGTTAAGGATTTCCCTCATCTGCAGGAAGCCGTCTTCAGCCGGGTCATTGTCCAGGGTCAGGACGATGGCCGAGCGGGCCGGTTTCTGGTCGTCGATGAGCCCGTGAGCGGCAAAATGCAGAATTCGGTAATCGGCCAGGTTGGCCCTCTTGACCAGGTCTTCTGAAGCCCTTTCCCTGGTCAGCATCCTGGACTTTGGTATCTGGCCGGAAATCCTGCGGACCTCTTCCTCGGAGTACCGGAGCCGGTAAAACTTCATGTCGGACAGGCTGTAGAGGTTCTGGAAGATAGTCTTGGTGGACAGCTCGGAGTATTTTTCTTCCAGCTCGCCGTAATAAGGATCGCCTATGGCCAGGAGGTTATAGGACGGTTTCTTGCGGTCCTTTCGGTTCTGTTTATGGGCGAGTCCCTTGAGTGAGCTGAGAGAGGGAGCATAGTTTATGGTGTAATGCCTTACCAGCCAGTCGGCCGGCTGGCTGGAAAGAACCAGGGTTTCAAAGGGAAGAATGGTCAGAATATCGTCCGGGACGATCAGCAATTTATTTAAGCCATTTTTAAGGCCATTTTCCAGGCCAGGTTCAATCAGGGCTTTATAGAGTGTGTAACCGCTGCTGAAATCCTGATTATCCGTATCCGAGATGGCCCGGCGGTGGCGGGTGACCATTTCCCTCAGTTCTTTTTGGGCCGGGACCGGATAGACCTTCAGTCCTTTCCTCGTAAGGCAAAAGGCGTAGGCAGAATCCTTTCCCACCAGGAAGGCAAAAACTGCCGTTTTCCAGTCAACGAACTCCTTCCGGGCCTGCTCGTAAGTTATGACTTCCGGGTAGGCCAGGTTGGCGAAGGCCGGGTTTTTGGACCTGATCTGTCGCCTGACATTTTCCAGGTCTTCTTCCAGGCGTTTGACCTGGTCCAGGAGGGCGGTCCTTTCTTTATCTTCTACCTCCGGAGTTATCAACCTAGTATAAATCCTGGACAGGTCGCTCATCAGCTCCTTTTCCCTGTTGGCCAGGCGGATATCGACCGGAAACTGCTGGCTGACCTTTGAAGCTTCGATGCTCTCCAGGAAAGCCCGGGCCCTGGCTCTTTCCATGTAATTGAAGGCCTGGCCCAGGGTTGACTGGCTTGAACCCTTTTCTTGCTGGTTGATCAGCAGGTCGGTCAGGTTGTAGTAGGCATCGAGCCTCTTATCGCTTCCGAAGAAGCTGGCCTTGTCTTCTTCGGTCAGAAGCTGGCTGCGCAGGCTCTCTATGATGTTAATGGAATTCAAGTAGTAAAATTTTGCTTCCTCGGGCTGCCCCTGCTTTCTGAGCAGGTTGGCTTTTTCCAGGTAGCTTTCCCACAGGTAGCGATTTTCGTTCTCGTTTACGGCCAGGTTGATAGCCTTGTCATAAAAGAGCGTGGAGTTCTGGTAATCCCCGAGGCGGCCGTAGATTATTCCGATATTTGTGTATATTGAAGCCAGATAAGAATTTAGTTTTAGTTCCTCGGCCAGGGCCCGGGCCTTGTTTAAGTAATAGAGGGCATCCAGGTTTTCTTCCAGGTGGGCCTTGAGGGAACCGAGGTTGTTATAGGTGATAACCTCATAATTCTTGTTTCCGGTTTTGGCTGCTATCTGCTGGGCTTGAGAGAAGCAGTCAAAGGCCCGGTCGTAATCTTCACGGCTCCCCGTGGATAGGCCCTTTTTAACATAACTGAATCCCAGCCCGATCAGGGTGGCTGAATAGTATGGGTTGGTTCTGTCATTGGAGATTATGGCCAGAGCATTGTTGAAGTATTCAATGGCCCGGTCGAAATTTCCAATTTCATTGTATACAGTACCCAGGTTATAATATATATCAAAAATGTCCTGGGGCAGAGTATCTTCATTGATGTATGAAATGGCCTGGGTAAAATAGTCAATGGCTAAATTTATGTTATTTATAGAAAAGTACCAGTGTCCGATATTATTTAGCGTTATTATAATTTCATAAGCATTTTTTAATTTTTTGGCAATTGTGTTTGCTTCGATATTTACTTTTAGATAATTTTCCGAATCATTCATATCAAGCAAGCAAAGGCTTTTCCGCCGCAGGCATTTCATCTTAAGAGTATCGTTTTTAATCTCGTTACAGATGACAATGGCTCTATTCAGAGTTTCGATTGCTTCCGAACACTTTTTATCTTGACGTAGCTCTTTGGCCTTATTAAACAGATCAATTATTTCTATAGCTTTCTGGCAGTATTGAATTGTGGCCGAATCGGCCAGTTTCCTGGCTAATTCAAGACACTGGACGTACCTTTCGCTGGCCTGGGGCAGTTGGCCGAGGCTGGCATTGGTTTCAGCCAGGTAGAAAAGCGCTGATTTTTTTTCCTCGGCGGTCCTGGCCAGGTTCAGGCTCTGCTGGAGGATTTTCAGGGCCCGGGAATACTGGCCTTCAGCTAGCAAACTTTGGGCGTTGGACAATAGCTGGGTAAAGTTTTCTTGTGGCTTATTAAGGGTGGGGCTGGACTGGGGAAATAAGTTTAGGTTGAGAAAGCAGAATAAAAGTAAGGCCAGTCCTGGCTTTAAACTCTTTTCCATTAAGGAAATCCTCCCCTAAAATAAACCAGTTAAGGGGATTTTTGTCAATTGCTTGAGAGGGGGAAAGAGGGGGTGAGATTTTATAAATTTCCTCACCCCTCAGGGTGATTTAAAACTATTGTGGATATTATTATCAATCTCTGTCGTTACCCGGTTTGGTTCCAACCTGAATCTCGGCAGTCGGCTTCAGGCTCTTCTTGACCGTGGTGCTGGTGCTGGACTTGCTGCCGCTGTCAATAACAGAGCCAAGGAACGGGAAAATCGAGACCAGCAGGGTCAAGGGTTTCTGCAGAATCAGCCGATCATCCTTGGAAATCCTTTTCTCGGCGGCATACATTGCCGGCACCAGGCTAATGGTGAAAATCAGGCAGGCCAGGATGGCAACGACTTTAATTAAGGATTTACGCATTGTGGGTACCTCCTATAAGCTTTTCAGCCCGGAGGAATGACAGACCAAGAGGGAAGAAAAAAGAAAGAACAATACCCCCTGACTCTCATTCTCATCCAAGGCGCACAAAAAATGTAAAACTTTATTTAGTTTTTGTCAAGTATTTTTTTTATTGCGGGCCAAAAAATAATTTTTACCCTGTTATCAGCTAAAAAAAAAGCCAATTTCGTACTCAGCTGTCTCGGGAGCGTCTGACCCGTGGACTGCATTTCTTTCTACCGAGAAACCGAACTGGCGACGGAGGGTTCCCGGCCTGGCCTGGGCCGGGTCGGTGGCGCCCATGACCTCTCTCCAGTGCTTGATAGCGTTTTCTTTCTCCAGCAGGAGAACAACCACCGGACCGGAAGACATAAAATCGGTCAGGCTCTCATAAAAAGGTTTGTCTTTATGCACGTGGTAAAACTTCCTGGCTTCGTCCTTGCTCAGGTGAAGCATTTTGAGACCCCGGATCTCAAAGCCTTCGTCTTCTATTCTCTGGATTATTTTCCCCACAACTCTTTTCCTGACGGCATCAGGCTTGATTATGGCCAGCGTTTTTTCTGCCATCGGTTTCCTCTCCTTATCTTCATCTTCGAGACATTCGGGACCGCAGGGTCCGAAAATTAACATATACTTCAAAAACTATTACCGGTCAACAGGTTCCGAGGCCGATATGTTGCCTGACTTAAATTAAACTGGATTAACCCGACCAGGTTGCTCCTTGTTGCCCGGGCTGTTCACTTTTTCTGCCCGGCCAATCTGGTTTCTAAAACGACCGGAATAAACACTCACGTTAAATCTTGGTTTTTTCTGGGAAGCCGGGGCTCTG
The DNA here is from genome assembly GCA_003426165.1 of Candidatus Saccharicenans subterraneus. Classification (GTDB taxonomy): domain Bacteria; phylum Acidobacteriota; class Aminicenantia; order Aminicenantales; family Saccharicenantaceae; genus Saccharicenans; species Saccharicenans subterraneus. The sequence goes on along the minus strand of QUAH01000004.1, from coordinate 14,576 downwards.
CCTCATTATATTCTGGTTTTGACTTCCGGCCTCGCGGGCAATACAATGAAGAAGCTATGGCCGGAGCCCCTGAAATTCTCGATTATGAAAATCTGAAAAAAATTTGCCTGGAAGAGCTCGACCTCGACATTTTTGGTGTAGCCGATATCAGAGAAATCCGCTCAACTTTTTCTTTCTCCGCAGGCCTGGCCGACCGCTATGATTATGCCGTTTCCCTGGGCAAAGAAGTTCTGCTTTCAGTCCTTGATGATATCAGGGATGGGCCCACTTCCCTGTACTTCCATCATTACCGCCAGCTCAATGCCTTTCTTGACAGGGCTGCCCTGGAGCTTTCGGTCCTGATTAACTCCCGTGGCTACCTGGCCCTGCCCGTGGCCGCCTCCCAGGTAACCGACTGGAAGAACCAAAAAGCTCACCTGTCTCACAAAAAGATCGGCCAGTTAGCCGGGCTGGGCTGGCTCGGCAGAAATAACCTTCTGGTCAACCCGGTCCTTGGGGCCCGCTTCCGCCTGGTAACCGTTCTGACCAATCTTCCTCTTAAAACCGACTCGCCCCTGCCTTTTGGTTGCGGCAACTGCCACCGCTGCCAGCGGGTCTGCCCGGCCGGCGCTATTAAAGATGATCCCTCTCAGTTTGACCACCTGGCCTGCTTTGCCAAATTGAAAGAATTCCGGGACCGGGGCCTGGTGGGCCAGTATATCTGTGGAATCTGCGTCAAGGCCTGCTATGGCCAGAAACGGATTGAAGACCTGGAGCAGAGGTAACCTTTCTTCTGGTGCGCCTAAAATTAGCCGTCCGGGGATAAAGCCTGGGTGTTCGCAGGGGAATTATTAGACAGAATGGCCTTAATCTGATTGTTAAAGTTCAGAAGGGGCTTTCTTGGAAAAAAATCAGATTTGGCCGGCCTTCCTACCTTTTCACGCAGGGAATCCAGATTTCAGTCTTAAGACCGCTGGAACTGACCCGGGATGGGTCAGGGTCAAGGTATCTTTCCAGGATGGGACCGGCCTGAGAATAGCCGTTTTCTTCCAGCCACTCCTGGATCGTGGTTATCGTTTCCCCGATGGTGTCGTAAGGTCCCTGGTGAATGCTGACGGCCACCTGGCTGAAGACCCACTGTTTCTTCTCAAGCGGGGCCAGAACCTGGGCCTGCTCGTTTATGGGAAAGCCGATCTCCCAGCGCATCCTGTCCGGGTCGGTCAGCCCTGCGTCTCCGTAATAGATGCCGATCATGGCTCCGGTCGGGAAAACGTTCTGGTTCTGCATGTGCTGCATCAGTTCACCCACGGTCGCTTCAATTTCTGAAAAAGAGCCTTCCCGGCCCAGCGAGCAATAAACAAAAGGTTCGACCGTGCGAATTTCAACTTTCCCCGGAGCCGGCAGCTGTTGCGTGCTGGAAGCTGACAGATTGCTTGAAAAAACCGGGTTAAAGGTTAAAGTGATGCAAAAAATGAAGATAATTAATTTCGCCTGACTATTTTTCATTTTTTCTCCTCTGCCTGAATCATCAATATCTTAACATTTTAGTCGACGGCGATAAAGTTTTTGAGAAGACGCATAGATTTTTTAGCAAGTAAATACTTTCTGGTCTGCTTTAACCATGTGATAATAAAACAGTTAAAAATAAGGCCAAAATTATCGATGCACAAAAAATGTGCAATTTACCACATCTTATTAAATTTCAATAGCATAGGTGATTTTTCATCCGGGATTTCCACAAACTTTTGCACAGTATTTGTGGAAATTTTTCATGCTTATAGTTTTATCGTGTGAAGAGCATTCTGCTTATCAAAACAAAGACACATTTTGATAATGAAAAATCAAATGTTGTCACGTCTTTAAATCGATGGTTTGGTAAAAATTTTTATTTTTCAGAATAGCGAGCGAGTAAAGAATTTTCTGTTATTCGTGATTGAATAATTATTCTACTTCACTTTTTCTTAACATACCTGTCAAACCATTCAATCATTTCGGCCAGCACATGGAGCACCGACTCTCTGGCCGAATAGCCATGGCTTTCATACGGTAGCATGACCAGCCTGGCCGTAGCCCCGAATCCTTTCAGGGCGGCGAATAGTCTTTCCGACTGGATCGGGAATGTTCCAGAGTTATTGTCGGCCTCACCGTGAATCAGCAGGATGGGTTCGTTTATCTTGTTGGCATACATGAACGGGGAGACTTTCAGGTAGAGGTCGGGCGCTTCCCAGAGGGTCCTCCTTTCATTCTGAAAACCGAAAGGAGTCAGGGTTCGATTGTAGGCCCCACTCCTGGCAATCCCGGCGGCAAACAGGTCGGAATGGGCCAGAAGATTGGCTGTCATGAAGGCCCCGTAGCTATGGCCGCCGACTCCAACCCTCTTGCGGTCGGCGATTCCCATCTGGTCCAGGATGTCAATGGCAGCCTTAGCGTTGGCCACTATCTGGGGAATAAAGGTGTCATTCATCGTCTTGGGGTCTCCCACCACCGGCATCTGGGCGTTGTCAAGAACGGCATATCCCTGGGTCAGGAAGAAAAGCTGGCTGGCTCCCCGGTAAAAAGTAAACCTGTAAGGAGAGCCGCGAACCTGTCCGGCGGTGGCCGGGTCGTTGTATTCCATGGGATAAGCCCAGACCACTACCGGCAGCCTTTCCCCCTCTTTATAGCCTGGGGGCAAATACAGCGTACCGGACAGCTCCACCCCATCATCTCTCCTGTACTTTATCAATTGCTTCTTGACCGCCGTCAGCTGTGGAGCCGGGTCGGCAAAGGAAGTCAGGGCAGTCTTCTTGTGGGTCTTAAGTTCAACCAGGTAATAGTTTGGCGGGACAGTCGGGGACTCAAAACTGGTTATGATTCGCTCCCGGCTGTTACCGGCAAAAGCCACGAAGCTCTCGTAGACACCGCGTGCGCAGTGGAACAGCCTGGTCTTTTTCAACGTCTTCAGGTTGAACCTGTCCAGGAATGGCCTGTCGCCCTCTGGCGAAGCACCGTTTCCGTTGAGGTAAATGAAATCACCATCCTGAAGGGCGACCAGGTCTCCTGAATTCGTCGGGACCATAACCGGCCGTCCCGGGTCGTTGTACTGGTCCTGGGCGCTCAGGTCAAAGATTTTCCTGAGGACTCCCGGCCGGGCCGAATCGAAATGGTAGGTCGTGCGCCATCTCTTTCTCCATTCAAATTCGTTGACCAGTCCCTGCCCCGGCTGGCCCAGCCAGATTATTCCCTGGAATCTCTGGGGGAGTCTGAAGAGTTCAACCGGGTCGCCGCTAAAGGGCGTCTCCAGGGCCAGAACGCGGTCCCGGTGCTCAGTTGTTTTTTCCGGGTCGCCGCCGTCCAGGGCTTCCACCCAGACCAGGGTGGCTGGCCTTAAGGGCTGCCAGCCGGCCGAACGCGGACCGGTGGGCACGCCGTTCCTTGGGACTTCTTCAGCCGCCGGCAGGTCGGCGATTACTTTTGCCAGTTGTCCCCGCTCATCCCAGATTTCCAGGGTATGCGGGAAAGATAAATAGGGGACGCTGTAAGAGAATGGTTTCTTGATTTTTTTGACCAGCAGGAACTTGCCGTCGGGCGAGGGCGTTACGAACTGATAGATTCCGGGTAAGCCAATTTTTTGTAGGTGACCGGTTTTCAGGTCCAGCCTGGCCACCTGCGCCGTGGCATAATACTCAAAAAGCTTTTCGTCGTACGGGGTGCGCAGCAGGTCCTGGAAGGTGGCTACCTGGGCGAATTTCCCCGAGGTTTCCTGGATGTTCGGTCCAACCGGGACCCGGGGAGCGGCTGGCTCTGGACCCCGTCCTTCAGGGTTGCTCATGATGAGCAGGCTCTGGCTGTCCGGCCACCAGGCAAAGCCGTCCGAAGCCACGGAATTCAGTTCGGGCCCGAAGACTTTTCTGGCCTGCCCGGTCCTGGCCTCGGCCACCCACAGTTCCTGTCCATTATCCAGGTACCGCGGGAAGGCGAGCAGTTTTCCGTCGGGCGACCATTCGGGTGAACCATACCTCGGTTCTTCAGGGATATTAACTGGAATTTCCCTGCCAGACTTGATGTCTTTCAGAACGAACCTGGTGAAAGTGCGCAAGACCTGCCTGCTGTTATTATGTGGCGTGATCCTGATACCGGCCAGCCGGTAAAAGGGCCGGCTTACTTCCTCAATAGAAGGCATGGACTCGTAGTAGCTGAGGAGCATGGTCTGTCTGGTGGGGTCAAAGCTGACCATGGGCAGGGGAGGAGCGCTCAGTATATCCACTATCTCCTTGGGCGGGAGCTTATAAGGTTCCTGGGCTACGAGCTGGATGGGGCTGGCAGTAACAATTAAAAGCAAGGCCAGGAAAGGAATTAAAAACGGAGATTTCTGCCTTTTCATATTATCCTCCTTCTCACTGGTCAAAGAAAAATTCTGGCATGAGATATTTTTTATAAAATATACGGCGGTTTTATGCAATCAAAATTAGTTTTGAGCAAACAGGGTTAAACAGGGCAGGGATTGTTTTAATTATTTATTGTTCTTTGAAACGGGGTCAAGCATAAAGGAAATGATTTGTAACTTTAAAGCATTCAATAATCTTTGCAGTCGAAGAATTCAGTGAAAGAGCGGTGAGAAATATGATATGTGATAAATGATTAACATTTTTGGAATGATAATCTCGATTGTAAAGATCTCAGTCCTTATTGTTCTTCATTCTCTTTTCGCTTCCGCAGCTTCTCCCATCATTCCACGGCAGTAATTTTAATCCGACCGGTTATGGCCACGGTCACCTGGTAGGCCCCGCTGTCGTTTCGGATTTTTATGGTGGCCAGGCCGGAGACCGTGCCCTGCGGATAGAAGACCGGGGCGTTATTGGCGGTGACCTCCACTCCTTCCAGCAGTTCCCGGCGCCTATTCAACCATTGTGCCAGTTCGCTGTCGTATTCGGCCAGTTCGCAAAAGCTCCCGTCAAAGCTGACCCTGACCGGAACCTGGCGCTGCACCGAGCGGAAGCGAGCCAGGGACAGGCTGGAATGAACCTTGCGGACGGCCACTTCCAGCAGGTGTTTCTTGTTGTTGAGCTTGAAGGAAGAACCGATGAGAAACAGGAGGGCTACGATGGAAAGTACCACCGTCGTTTCCAGGAGAGAAAACCCGCCTTGCTTCATTTCGCTTGATTTCTTGATCATTTTGATGGCCTCCATTCCAGGATCTTGATATGGCTCAGGTGGAGTAAAGCGACCTCCGAGTAGACCCGGAGGTCGGGTTCTGAAGGTGAGGGCTGAACCATCGGCGGAAGATTATAGATGTCGATTTCATTTCGGCCCGGGTACAGGGCCGTAGCCGCCAGCGAACCGATTATGTTGATCTTATCGGCTGAGGCAGCAGCCGAAAATCCTCGGCCCCCGGCTATCAGGCTGGCCTCAACGACCGCTTCCTTTTCCGCTTCTCCCAGAAGGTTTATCCCAGCGTCTACGTTTTCTTCTGATTGAAAATCTTTCCCGGTTGAACAGATGATAAGTTCCGACTGCTTGCTTCTGAGGTAGGGCAGGCCTTCCTTCCAGTCAAGGCCGTCTGAAAAAAGGTTTGAAGTAAGGTTGATTTTTCCAGAACAGACAATCGTCAGCTTCAGGCCGCTCAGAAAAGCCGGGGTGTTTTCATCATCAACCTTTTTAATAAACCCAGAACCGTTGGGGCGGCCAGTAGCCAGCTCCAGCACCCGGCCGTTTATCATGATTACCGGGACCGGCAACTCGTTGAAGTCCTGGCGTTCGGAAGGGGAGATAAAAGAAGCACTGGCTGTCGAGGGATTGAACCGAAGAAGCCAGGTATTCTCTCCCTGCTGAAACTGGATGACCTGGAAACCACTGTCAATGCCCAGCAAGAGCTGGTCCAGGTTACCCTGAACGTAGATACCTCCCGGTCCCAGGCTGTCCTGGACCAGGTAGACTCCATCCGGGATGGGATCGTTTCCCGGCTCCAGTCCCAATGCCTGTCGCAGAAGCCAGTTTGGAAGCGAATCCGGCTTTAAGATCTTAAAGCCGCCGGCCAGCAGAGGCAGGGCGTCGTCGGGGATGAATTTCCGGGTCAGGGTCTTGAGCCCTGAGGCCGCAGTCGCTCCCGGCTGAAGACTTTTGACCCTGATCTTATTCAGGTCTTCTTTTTGAATCCCGTCCGCATTAACCGCAGCCGGGACCTGGTCCAGGGGCAGGTGCCCGGCCAGCAGGACCAGCTGGCATTTAAGCTCTTCAACCCTGGCCCCGGCAAATCCCCGCACCCGCCCGCTGGATTTTATGTTAAACCCGAAGGTTGCTTTCAGGTAACGATCTTCTGAATAAAGTTCCGTAAGGCCGGCGGAGGAGATCGTTCCCCAGCCCAGGCCTGAAAAATCGTCCTCCTGGCCGGTGCTTCCCGCTTCCAGCAGAGGCCGGATAATTTCCAGGCCTCTTGATTCCGGGGCCTGTTGCATGGCCTGAAAGAGTTCCTCGCTGATTTCTGGTTCGGCAAAAATCGTCGCCGCCCTGGCCTCCACCCGGTTCAGGGCCTGCTTGATTCCATTCTCGGCGGCGAAGGAAGCCAGCCGTGACATTTTACGCAGGCCATGGGTCTTGAGGAAAAGACCCGAGTTAAACAGAAGACCCGTTCCCAGGGTTATCAGGATGGCCATGACCAGGAGGCAGACCATCAGGGCCGAGCCCCGCGGAGTTCTAAGCGGTTTAAAATGGTTTGAGCGGCGATTTACGTCCTTATCGAAAGGAGTCCGTCCGGGCGGAATAGATTCTGTTGATAGAAGGTATTCAAGATTATTCGACAGCCAGCCCTTCGGCAGTGCCCGGCCTGCCTCATTAACAAATGGGGGCGGCGGCATATTGGAAAGGGACGGCCAACCCGCCGGTTCTTTCAAGAATGAGAATACCTGGCGATGCTCTGGATTGGTTAGGTTGGTTCCCCTTCTAGACCGTTTTGGCCGGAGTTTCCTAGCTCTATCTACTTCTCTTACTGTTCTTGCTGCCAGGTTGCCCCGTCTGTCATAACCGACTGAGATTTTTAGGATACATAACCAGCTCGCATTCATGGACCCCTCCTCCTGATTCAATGGAGATAGTAACCGAGGCCAGGTTGCTTTCAGCCA
>QUAH01000003.1 GCA_003426165.1 Candidatus Saccharicenans subterraneus | reverse complement strand
TAGAGCGGCTCAAGGACAGGCTGTGGCGGCTACAAAAAGTTAAGAAAAACTGCACAAATTTTCGTGTAGATTCTTACGTGAGGCAATGATTATGCTTTCATATAGATTTTCTCACGAGGCAACAGGGACAGCAGCTCCCGAGCCAGGAGCGGGAACCTGATAAATCTGAGCATTTTTTGAATTTCACCCCCGACAAGGCAGGGTTTTTTCCCGGAAATAAAGTACTTAACCAGGAAATGGTAGCCGCCAGCACTCTATAAAGCCTGATGAATCCAATGTAACCTGCACCAGCCCCTTCGACTCGACCGCTGGCCCTGACCGGCAAGAACTTTCTGATTGACAGCCCCGGCCGGGTGTGTTAAAGAAAGGGACGTTGTTTTGAGTGCGGCTTGATTTTTAGAATAGAATTTTTTTGAACATACAGGAGCACCTGCCATGGAACTTTTTCTCCACAACCTGGCCGGCTGGCTGGATAAAACAGCTTCCAACATCTGGACCATCATGGTCCCCATCCTTTTTGGAGTCGGTCTCCTTCTGACCTTCAGGATCGGCTTTATTCAATTCAGAAAACTGGGTAAGGCTTTTAAGGTAATGTTCAGCCGCGCCTCCAGAAAAAGCGGAGGCGAGGGTGACGTTTCGCCTTTTGCCGCGGTCTCCACCGCCCTGGCCGCTACCGTTGGAAATGGCAACATAGCCGGGGTGGCCACGGCTCTGTACTGGGGCGGGCCCGGGGCCATTTTCTGGATGTGGGTCTGCGGGTTCCTGGGCATGGGAACAAAATTCTCAGAAGCCTTCCTGGGAGTCCTTTACCGGGAAAAGCATCCCGACGGTACCATCGCCGGCGGTCCCATGTATTACATAAAGAATGGGCTCAACAAGACCAACTTTGCCGTGTTCCTGGCCGGTTTCTTCGCCGTCTGCGGGGCCTTCGCCTCCCTGTTCGGAACGGGCAACATGATGCAGAGCAACCAGATGTCGCTGGCCTTCAAGACCCAGTTCGGGATTCCACCGGTGCTGACCGGGGCGGTTATAACCTTCTTCGTCGGGCTGGTGGTCCTCGGTGGAATCAAGAGAATCGGGGCCGTGGCCGAGCGCCTGGTCCCGGCCATGATAGTGCTCTATCTTGGAGCCGGAATAATCGTCCTGATAGATAATATCGGAGCCCTGCCCAGAGCTTTTATTCTCATCTTTGAGTATGCCTTCACCCCGGCCGCGGCCATGGGCGGGTTCCTCGGAGCCACCATAAAGAATGCCGTCCAGTTTGGAGCCAGGCGCGGAATCCTGTCCAACGAGGCCGGCCTGGGCAGCGCCCCCATCGCTCATGCCGCCGCCCAGACGCCCAGCCCGCTTCACCAGGGCCTGATCGGAGTTATGGAAGTCTTCATCGATACCATCCTGGTCTGTACCTTCACCGCCCTGATCAACCTGTCCTCCGGGGTCTGGACCAGCGGCGTCTCAGGGTCGGCCATGACCGTGAACGCCTTTTCCAAGACCCTGCCCCACGTGGGCGGAATCATCGTGGCCACCTGTTCATTCTTTTTTGGTTATACCACGCTCATCGGCTGGTGCTATTACGGCGAGCAGTGCCTCAAGTACCTGTTCGGGATCAAGATCGCCCTGCCTTACCGGGTGGTCTTTATCGCCCTGACCTTCATCGGGGCCGTAGTTTCAATCGAAATCGTCTTTTTCATGGGGGATATCGCCAACGCCTTCATGGCCTTTCCCAACCTGATCGGCCTGCTGCTGTTATCCGGAGTGCTGGCCAGGCGCCTGAAAGAGATGAAGGAAAAGCACCCGGAGCTATAACCGAGATAAAGACTCATAAAAAAGGAAAGGCGCCACCGGGTAAGATTCAGCCATCAAGACCACGTTAAAGTCCCGCTCGGGTTCCGGTCCAGAGCCCAGATAACCCATGAATAAAAGAATCCCAGATATAATTTGGAACCGAATAGACAGAAAAATTGGAAAGCTCGGGTCAGAAAACCGGAATTAAGACCCTTTGGATTGGGTACAATAATTGCCTAAGACCCCGCGATTAATATGAACGGACTAGATCGTCTTCCGTGTCAAACCGTCCGTCTTCCCCGGCCGAGCGGAGCTCGAATTCCGTGTCGGACAGCTTTTGATACCTGATGGTCCGGCCCCAGCCGTCGGTCAGGCTGAGCCCGTAGCTCCGCCCACCCTGGAGCTCCCTCAGGGATTCGGGCACCCGGCCCTCGTGCTCGGCCATCCATTCCTGGACCGCCCGTCCCACCTGTTCCAGGTTGACCGAGGTCAGCTCGGCCCGGGTCTGGTTGAAGCGGGAAACCTGTTCTTCGACCGGCGCCTTTTTCTCCGTCCTCATAAAATAGACAAAGTAGATGACTACCGCGGCCAGAAGGAGTATTACCAGAGCACCCTTTCCCCTCAATTTACCCTCCAGAAAGAAAATGACCCGTGAAGGACTCGAACCTTCAACCCGCGGATTAAGAGTCCGCTGCTCTACCTGTTGAGCTAACGGGCCAGAAATTCCTATTAAGTTTAATTTAGACAGGCCAGGTTGTCAACTGACCGTCGGCCTTTTTTGGCCAGCGATAAAAAAAGGCATATATGAAAATCCATTCATATATTTTACCGGCCAACCGGCCGGCCAGTCCCCCGGCCGCCGAGAAAGCGGGACCCCGTGTGGCCGTTCTCGGTTTCCAGCCGGCTGGTCAACATAATAAGCAGGAAATGACTCTGCGGCAGGTCAACATTGTTGCTGAAATTTTTCTGGAGCTGAGTATAATGCTTCTGAAGTAATAATTAATTATCCGGAGGAGTCATGCATAAAAGCAAGAATCAAGCAACCTTAAGAACAATGGCCCTGGTTCTGGGATGGCTGTTTGTCCTCAGTTTATTATTTTTGCCGCTTTCCCTGCACTCCCAGGACCGCTTAAAAACTTACCCCAATTACGACCGCTATGAGCGCCTGTCCAAGGAAATCCGCGAGGCCGTTAAATCCGGGGCCCTGCGGGTGACCTGGAAGGATAACGGTGAGGCCCTGGAATTCGCCCGGGACGGCAAGCAGTGGCGGTTCGATCTCCGGACTAAAAAGTTAACGGAAATCGGCAAGGCCGCGGACCAGCCTCCGATGCCCTTCGGCCGCCGGGCCGGTTTCCCGGAGCGCGGACGTCAGTTCACCCAGGCCGAATCACCGGACAAGAAGTTCAAGGCAGTCTACCGGGACCGCAACCTTTACCTTGAAGATCAGGCCACCAAGGCCGAAATAGCCATCACCGCCGATGGTTCTGATAAGACCCGGGTCAAGTACGGCACGGCTTCCTGGGTCTACGGCGAAGAGCTGGACCAGATTACGGCCATGTGGTGGTCGCCGGACAGCCGGAAACTGGCCTTTTACCGTTTCGACGAGAAAAATGTGCCCGATTATTTCCTGCAGCTGGACCAGACCAAGCTTTACAGCAAGGTGGATATAGAACCCTATCCCAAGGCCGGAGAGCCCAATCCCGTGGTCGACCTGCTGGTCTACGACCTGGCCACCAGGAAAATAACCACCGTGGATGTCCGCAGCGGACAGCCCTTCTCCAACGAGGTGGTCGGACATTATGTCTACGGGGTTGACTGGACCAAAGACGGCCGGGAAATCCTGTTCTTCCGGGCCAACCGTCGTCAGAATATCACCGAGCTGGTGGCCGCCAATCCCGACACCGGTCAGACCCGGGTGGTTGTCCGGGAAGAATGGCCTGCTTCCTGGACGGAAAACTCTCCCCAGATTATCTGGCTTAAAGACGGCCGCCGGTTTATCCTGGTATCAGAGCGAACCGGCTTCAGGAACCTGTACCTTTACGATTTGAGCGGCAAACTGCTGGCCACCCTCACCCGCCATCCCTTTGACGTGGTCAGTCTGACCGCGGTGGACGAGAAAGCGGGCCTGGTCTATTACACGGCCCGGAGCGGCGATAATCACATGAAAGTCCAGCTGCACCGGGTTTCCCTGACCGGGAAAAACGACCGGCGGCTGACCGACCCGGCCTTCAACCACAACGTTGATATATCCCCCAACTTCAAATATTTCATCGACGTGGCCCAGACCCACCAGGTGGCGCCCTTCACCCGCCTGTACTCAACTTCCGGGGTCCTGATCAAGGAGCTGGCCCAGTCCGACCTGAGCAAGTTCGAAGCCCTCGGACTCAAAAAAGCGGAATTGTTTACCTTCAAGTCGGCCGATGGCCAGACAGAGCTGCACGGCCTGCTCCAGTTCCCGTCCAACTTTGACCCGAATAAAAAATATCCTCTCCTGGTGAGCGTCTACGCCGGGCCGGCCACCAACGGGGCCCGGGAGACCTTCGTTACCCCAAACCCCATAACCGAGTTCGGCTTCCTGGTGGCCTCCCTCGACTCCCGCAGCGCCGCCGGCCGGGGCAAGAAATTCCTGGATGCCATCTACCAGAAGCTGGGGGTGGTGGAAATCGACGACCAGGCGGCCGGGGTCAGGGCCCTCAGCCAGAGGCCCTACGTGGACGGCAGCCGGGTGGGAATTTTCGGGACCTCCTACGGCGGGTATGCTTCCATCATGGCCCTGCTCCGCCATCCGGACGTTTTTGCCGCGGCCTGCGCTTCTTCCCCGGTTACAGCCTGGGAGCACTACGATAGCATCTACACCGAGCGCTACATGTGGATTCCTCAGGAGAACAAGGAAGGCTACAGGAACGGCAGCGCCCTGACTTATGTCAACAACCTCAAGGGCCGGTTGATGATCTATTACGGGACGGCCGACAACAACGTGCACCCCAATAACACCATGCAGCTAATCCAGGCCCTGCAGAAAGCCAACAGGTCCTTTGAAGTGCAGGTCGGGCCGGATATGGGGCATACCTCCGTCCGACTTGACCGGATGATGGAATTTTTCATCGAAAACCTGGTTCTGAACAGATAAGATAGAGTCAAAGAAAGGGGCAGGCTTAAGGCCTGCCTTTTTCTTTTTCACCGGGCTGTCCGGTTAGATTAAAACAAAAATAATAGGGGAAAAAGCCGCGTCCGGGAAGGTCGATTATCACCCCTAAAATCACCCCTGGTGATTATTGTCTTGGACCGGGCTAAAAAATACCCTGTTTCCAGGAGGCAAAACTGCAGCAATGCCAGGGAATCAGGTGCCGTTAATGTCTTGCTTTCTATCCCGAACGAGTAATCTAAAAGCCGGCTGCCGCCGTTTCGAGCCATTTTTCCACGGCCGCCTCCATCAGGTTGATTTTGTTGCATTTTATAGCCGGGCTGGGGTAAAATTAATGCAAATAATGAACCGGCAGGGAATTAACAGATGAAAAAAGAAGGGTTTACTCTTATCGAGATTATCGTGGTGGTGGGAATTATCGGCATCATCCTGGCTGCTTCCTACCCGAGCATCCTCAACATCCTGGAAGCCAGGGCCCTGGACAGCGCCGCCCGGGACCTGCTAACCACCATGGAGGCTGCCCGCTACACTGCGGTTAACGACAAGGTCCATTGCCGAGTCAGGTTTTTCCAGGAAAATAATCAATGGCGCTACCTGGTCGAAGTGGAAGAAGGTGGACTCACCGGGACCACCCCCACCTTTGCCTGGGTGCCGGTTCCCAAGTTCATCAAGAAGACCCTGCCCCCCAAGTTCAGGCCCCAGATCCAGCTCCCGTCGGGCAACGAGCAGGTTGTTTTCTCACCCCTGGGAATGGTGGCCAACTATGATTTCAGCAATCCCCAGGCTTTCAGAATAATCCTGCAGAGCCTGAAACTTAAGAACCTGGGACAGGACGACCTGAGGATACTGACGGTCTATGCCGGGGGGTCCATAGGCTATAGAAAGGCCAAGAGCTGATAACAGGGGGAAATATATGAGGTCAGTAATTTTCATGGTAAGGAAAGCAAGGGAAAAAATGCAGGCTAACAGAAAAGCGTCAGCTTCCGGGCAGGAAGGTTTTACCCTGATTGAAGTCATCATCAGCCTGGCCCTGGTGACGGTGGTCTTTGTCAGCCTGGCCCAGCTCTTTACACTGAGTGTCATGCAGAATCTCCGCTCCAACGAGATGAGCAATGCCATCTTCCTGGCCCAGCAGCAGATCGATTACCTGAGAACTCTGACCATTGATGAACTGGGTAACTTCCCCACGGTTAACATCGGGGAAAGCAATGATGAGCTCATCGACATCAACCAGGACGGGACCCAAGATTTTAGAAGGCTGACCGTGGTCACCCCGTCCCAGGTGGCCAACACCGCCGGCTTCGATGTGCTGGTCATGGTTTTTCCTATATTTGCCAGGAACGTGGCCTGGGACCAGTTAATTGCCAACCCCGATAAATACCGGGTCAGGGCCTACGTTCACACCATAATAACCAGGTAGGGAGAGTCTGATGACAAGCTTGGGAAAGTACAATCAGAAAATTAAAAATATCAAAGCAGAAAGAAAAAGCAGGACCTGCCGGGCGGCGGCTGGCTTCACCATGATCGAGGTCCTGATCGCCTCGACCATAATGGCCATCGTCATAATCGGGGCCCTGACGCTATATTCCCGGAGCAACCAGGTTTCGGTCGACCAGCAGCAGTATGCTGAACTGCAACATGATGTCCGTTCGGCCATGTTCCTCATGACCCGCGACCTGAGAATGGCCGGCTCCGGGCTGCCCGATGTCTTCGGCATGTACGCCCTCGAAGGTTACAATAACGAAGAACAGGGCAGCGGGGTCAGGCCTGACCGCCTGACAATCTTGGGCAACATGGACGACCCGCTGAACCTCCGGATACAGGAATACCAGGGGAGCTCGGTAACGGTTTCCGTCTATGACGGCAGTTTTGAAACCTTCCCCTACCCGGAAGAATTTTACGTCAATAAGATTGTCTTAATCCTGCCCAACCCCCAGTCCCCCTGCCGTCAGGGCGAAGTCCGGCAGCTAACCCACATCACCTGGAACCAGGGCGGGACCAACGAGAAATTTAACATGTCGCCCGGATTGGCCCCGGGCATAGACCCACCCCGGGGGTTGATGGCCACCTCCAATTGCGTTTCTGACGATTTTGATGACGGCCTCATCATGTTCTGCAACGTCAAGACCTTCTGGCTGGATACCACCGGAAATTACGGCAGCACGCTCTTCCCCGGACTGACCGCCGGCCAGAAAGGCTACGTGGGAGAACCTGGAATCCTTTATGTTTCCAATAACGGCCTTCACCTGCCCCTGGCGCAGAATATAGAAGACCTGCAGTTTGAATACAACGGGGACCTGGACGACAACGGTTTGCTGGATGGTTTCCGCCCCTGGGATGTGTCCTGGACCGACGACCAGATTATGCGCATCCGTCAAATCAGGGTGATTATAGTGGGCCGCACCCCCAACCGCTTTGTCTCGGTCTCGGGGAAAGTGCCGGCCAACATTCATAATTACCGGCGGCCTTCGGTTTCCGACTCCACCGGCAGCAATACCGATGACTATCACCGGCGCTTCGTCCTGGAAACCACGGCCAACGTTCGTAACCTGAGCCTCAACCTTTATAACCAGGGACAGAGATGAGCAAGATGCCTGGGCAATGGGAAAAAACGATGGGAGCATGCGGGATGGAAATGAAAATGGCTAAGAAAAAGCAACCAAAAGGTTCCGGCCTGATTGCCGTTATCCTCGTCCTGGCCTTCATGCTGACCGTGGGCGTGGCCGTGCTGACCGTGACCAGCTCCGGACCAAAGGTCTCGGCCAGCATGCGCTACCAGGAAGAAGCCTTCAACGCGGCCGAGGCCGGCTTTGATGCCGCCAGGATGACCATAGAAGACAGCATCGCCGCCGGGAGGTGGGGCAGTTTTGCCGACCATTACCTGACCAGCCCGGACGGAATTGACATTCCCTTCCTCAATATGAACCTGGCCACCCCCAACCCGCTCTACTTCCGCCGGCTGACCGACGAACAGATCCTGAGGCTCCTGGACCAGAACAGCGATGGCCAGGCCGACAACCCCCTCCAGGTGGTCTTCTTTGAAGAACCCTTTGTCTATGACCGCAATGGCAACCTGGACCTGAGATACCGGTATACGGTGTTCATAATAGACGACGAAGCCGGCTTTAACACCACGGACCCCAAGGATTTTCTGATGGTCTGCATCGGCGTGGTCAGAAGTGGCCCTGAAATTACCGACAGAATCCTGGCCACCTGCCGGCTGGAAATTGAAATCGAGGTGCCAGAACTCTAAACCCTGGCAGACAATAAGAATATGTTTTTTATAAAACATAAAACGCCGGAAGGCGGGAAAGGAAGCGAGCTATGAGCAAAAAGGTGATCTTAATCCTTGGCATAATCGTAATCGGGACGGTGCTGCTGGTCTTAAAATTCACCGGCCAGCAGCAGGCGGTCTGCGTGGAGTACACCAACTCCTTCACCGAAAACTTCGACACCGATCAGTACAAGGACAAACCCAATTGTTCGGTGGCCAACTGGCCACCGGGCCCCATCCACCTTAATTATCTCGGTGGTAACTTTGAAGTCACCCAGCCCGCCGGCATGGGGGCCAGGATGTACGTGGTGGCCGCCGGGGATTTCAATGGAGACGGAAAACCTGACCTGGTAGGCCTGGACTACAACACCTATGAGCTGAAAATGGTCTGGAATAACTTCAACGATGCCAACGGCGACGAGATAGACGATGACGGCCTTGTTTTCCAGGTTGACAACTCCAGGATTTTTGACACCGGTCTGACCGTGGGCCCCGCTTCCATTACCGTTGGCGACTATAACGGCGACGGGCTGCTGGATTTCTTCTTCTACAAGAACGGAAATGACTCTTTCAGCTATAGCAATTTTGTGGCCTGCATGTACATAAACCAGGGGACCAGAGACAATCCCGTCTTTTATCCGAGGACCGACCCCAGGAACCTGAACTTTACGCTCAGGTTTCAGGCCGCTGGCATTTACTGCAACTGGGCAGCCAACCATCTGTGCACCGTTGATATCGATAAAGACGGGGACCAGGACGTGCTGGTGGCCAGCCAGGACAGGATTTTCCTGGTCAGAAATCCCGGCCAGTTTCGCTGGTCTACTCTGAGCGAATGGGATGTTTCCGAGCTGAACTACGACCAGAGAACAGGCTTTATCGCTCCCACCCCGGGCGGTTACCCCGACCGGGGCACTTCGGCCGTAGCTGCCGGAGACTTCGACCTTGATGGGGATATAGACGTGGTGGCCGGCTCGGTTAACGGATGGGCCTATCTCGTTTATTACCAGAACGACGGAACCGGCAAGTTTACCCGGAGCGAGATTCCCATCCCGAACCCATCAGCTACCGGTACAGTAGCTTTAACGGTAACCGATTTTAAGAAGGATGGCCGGCCGGATATCTTCGGGGCCACCGACCGCTGGAATGCCGGCAATCAAGCCCATATGTGGATTTTCAAGAATACAGGGCTTCAGGACGTAACCGTCACCGACCCCGACACCGGGGAAACCATCACCTACCAGGAAGTCATCTGGAATTTCCTGTGTCTCAACAACTGCCAGCCCATCATCCCGCCCTTTTACGACGTGGACATCTGCACCATGCTGGACTATGACAACGACGAAGACATGGATCTGGTGGTGGCCGATGCCAACCATTCGGGCGATTATTATCTGATCATAAATAAGCTGGCCCCCGTCTTCGCTCTTTACGGCGAAGCCATTTCCACCAATGTGGTGGAAGGCCTGCTCGACCCCAGGCAGTACGCCATCACCAAAGCCCGAATCGTCAGGCTCAACCAGGGAGTTCGGGGCTCGTCTGACGGTTTGAGCATCCAGTTCTTCCTATCAAACGATGGCGGCCTGCACTGGGAACCCTACAAGACTTTTAGCGGCAGCAATATTCGCCCCTGGTCAGATTCCGACTGGTATACCTTCAAGAATTTCGGAGCCAACCTGAAATGGAAGGCCATTCTGACCGCCCCTGAAGACTCGATGGCTGAGTATACCGGGGCTTCTTATGATACGCCACTCATCAGGGACCTGACCATAGAATTCACCTACGTCGGTCGCCAGGAATATTCCCGTTCTTCAGTGGCCACCTCGGTCATCGACCGCAGCGGACAGAACCGCAAGATGATCATCGCCGCTTCCTTCATCTACCCCGGCTGGGAAGGTCACCTGCGGGCTTACGATGTGACCGCAATGATCGCCGCCCAGAACACCTATTCCAACCTGAGAACAGTCAGCCGATCCGACCTCGGCTCGGACACCGGCCGCTGGCTGGCTGATGGGGTGGAATTGCTCTGGGACGCCGGGGAGTTGCTGGATGAACGTGACCCGAGAACCAGGACCATCTACACCGCCATCAATACAAATACCAGCCTTCCCCCGGTGGGCACCCTGCAGAGAATAGAATTCAACCTGGCCAATGTCGGGGTGATGAGACCCATCATGCGCGACTACCAGAACAACGAAGAGGCCCTGATTCTCTTTGTCCGGGGGCACGGCCGTTACTGGCGGCTCGGGGATATCAACCACTCCACCCCGGCCGTGGTCGGGCCACCCAGCGAAGACCCCAGGTTGATGGGAGATGGTTATGCCGAGTTCAAGAATGCTTACCAGAACAGGAGAAAGGTGGTTTACGTCGGGGCCAATGACGGCATGCTTCACTGTTTCGATGTCACCACCGGCGAGGAACTCTGGGCCTATATCCCCTATAACCAGCTCTCCCGGCTTAAAGAAATGTGGCCGGTTGACCAGGCCACCGGGATCAGGTACTTTTCCAGAAAGGCCTATGTTGACGGCTCCCCCTCTGTCTCTGATGTTTACATTAACGGTCAATGGCGGACGGTGTTGATCTGCGGCCAGGGTGAAGGCTACGGCCAGCGCCCCGACGGCTACAGCAACGGCACCACCCAGAATTACCACTATTATTATTTCGCCCTGGACATCACCGAACCCGAAAACCCGATTCCCATGTGGGAATTTGCCGGGGTCAGGGTCAGACGTCAGGGCAGCAATTACAACATGACCAACGGCCAGACCTGGTCGGTACCCTACATTGCCAAGGTAATTGATAATGGAAATCCGGTCTGGGTTTGCTTTGTAGGCTCAGGTTATGCCCACCAGGCTGACTCGGCTTACCAGGCTTATATTGGCAATACCTTTACGGCCATCAAGATACAGGATTGCTCGGTGCTTTATTCCAATAGAATTACCGACATAGATTCTTCACGGAGCAACAACTCTGGCAATCCGTTTGCCAACATCTATGTATCTTTCCCCGGTTCACCCAACGGAGTGGACCTGGACCTCGACGGGGACGCTGACTACGTCTACATTGGAGACCTGGACGGAAGGTTATGGCGCCTGGATCTGACTTCGGGCCGGTCCAGCAACTGGAGCATGAGGTCCATATTCACCGACCGCTGCTGCTATCCCATCATCACCAAGCCGGCTGTCTGGAAGGGCTTTTCCACTACCAGCCAGAGTTACCCCAGAATATACTTCGGCACCGGCGGGCACGAGCAAGCCCCGGCCAACCGCTACTATTCCTTCGTGGCCCTGATTGATGAAGGCAAGAACACGGGTACCCTGGAATGGTATATGGGAAATGCCGGCGAAACCGGGCTCGACAACAGTAAGAGGGTGGGCGAACTAACGGCGGGAGAAAAGGTCTGGGCCGACCCGGTAGTGGCCAATTACATCGTCTATTTCAGTACCCTTAAGGGCAGCATTGAAGCGGCCGACCCCTGCCAGAACCTGGGCGGAGAAGCCGGCAAGCTCTATGCCAGGTTTATCCAGGCTGTCCTGGGCATCCCGACCGGAGGCAGCGCCCTCAAAAACGCCCAGGGACAGCCGATTGACTACCTGGCCCTGGCCAGCAAGGCCCGGACGGCCGTGACCGTGGGCGAAAGGCAGCGGGCCGGCGGTACCTACAAGCAGGATGTCTACATCCAGGAATACGACTCGACCATCGAAAAGCTGGAACAGCCGGTTGGAGCCATGCTGAAAATCAAGTCCTGGCGTGAAATTTACCGGATAGTCCGCTGATTCCAGGATTGAACCTGGCCAGGACCCGCCTTTGGGGCCCAGGATGAGAGAGGTATTATTCTGCCGCGCCGGTTAGAAAGAAGTTGGCCTCCTGATTCCGTCCGGGTTAATTCTGATGTGCTTCCGTCCTCCTTGATCTCCATCTCTGGCCGGGTCGCTGGCAAGACCAACCGCTTCTACAAAAAACACTTTAGTCGAAACAGAAAAGTTTTTAGGGCAACTTAACCGATAGCCCCGGAGAAATTTTTCCCGTATAATTTTCATGGGCTTAGAAGACGGTCGTTTATCATCCGGGTCTTATCGGATAAAAAAGAAGTGCCATAACTTCGATGAAGGAGGCCGGGATGGAACGAAATGATTTTTCCCAATGGTATATCGACCAGAACGGTCCCGACCAGCTTCACTGCTTCGGGATTAAACGAGTCCTGGTGGACTACCAGTCGTCGGTCCAGAGGATCCAGATCATCGAAATAGAAAGCCTGGGCAAGTGCCTGCTGATTGACGGCCGGATCCAGTCGGCCGAGAAGGACGAATTCATCTACCATGAAGCCCTGGTGCATCCCCCGCTCCTGCTTCATCCTCATCCCAGAAAGGTGCTGGTGCTGGGGGTGGGCGAAGGAGCCACCATCCGCGAGCTCCTCAAGTATGACCACCTGAAAATTACCGGGGTGGATATAGATTCAGAGATGATTGACTTCTCCCGGAAATATCTCCAGGCCTGGCACCAGGGAGCCCTTAACCATCCCCACTTTCAGCTGGTACTGCAGGACGGCTGGGACTTCATGGAACAGACCGAAGAATTATTCGACATCATCATCCTGGACCTGCCGGAGCCTTACCCGGACACGCCTGCTTACCGGCTTTACACCGCTGAATTCTACCGGATGGCCGCCGAGAAGCTGACGGCCGAGGGGATACTGGTCACCCAGGGAGAAACCACCCGACCCGGGCAGGAAGACCATCATTTCTTTATCAAGAACAACCTGTCTGCTGTCTTCAGGCATACCTTTTCCTACCAGACCTACATTCCTTCCTTTGATAGTTCCTGGGGGTTCCTTATGGCCGTGAAGAACCACCTTGACCCGTTTTTGCCGGCGGAAAATATCGATCGACTGATAAAAGAGAGAATAAAGGGCCAGCTGCGCTTTTACGACGGCCAGACCCACCTGTCGATGTTCTACCTGCCCAGGCACCTTCGTCCGGATTCTCAAGGTTCAGGCGGGACGGGCCCGGGCTGATCAGGCCATTAAAAGGCTGGAAACCGGCCTGCCCCGGAGGGCCGCTGACAAAATATTTTGGCTTCTGGTGGTAAAAGGGGCCTGATTCTGGTAAAATAAGCTGACAGGTTTACTGATTTTATGACTAACTGAGGACAACAACCACCCATGAAAATAAAATACCTTGACGGTCGGAGGCTTTATTTTGCCTTTCTGGCCGGCGGAAAAGCTATCATCAAAGACTTCGCCTACCTGAACCGGATAAATGTCTTTCCGGTCCCGGACGGCGACACGGGGACCAACCTGGCCTCGACCATGAAAGCCATTGCCGAACAGGCCCGGCCATCGCGTTCCATCAAAGAATCGCTGCGTTCCATTGCCGATGCCGCCCTGACCGGGGCCCGCGGCAATTCCGGGCTGATCTTTGCCCAGTACATTTACGGGTTAAGCAAGGAGCTCGGGAACGAAATCAAGATTTCAACCGCCCGCTTCGGGGAATCGGTCAGAAATGCCGTCCGCTATGCCTACAACTCCATCGCCCATCCCCAGGAAGGCACCATGCTGACCCTCATCCGGGAATGGGCCGAGGAAGTCTACCAGAACCGGCACCGCTTCTCCGATTACCACGAGCTGCTCCATCATTCCCTGGAAAAAGCCAGGCAGGTCCTGCATGATACTCCGAAAAAACTGGCTGTCCTGAAAAAGGCCGGGGTGGTGGATGCCGGGGCCAAGGGCTTTGTGGACTTCATTGAAGGCGTGGTTCATTTCATCCACCAGGGCAGCCTGAAAAACGTTCTCAGCCAGGATCTTTTGGAAATTGAGTTCCAGGAAGCCCCTCACAAGATCAAGGAAGACATCCCCTTCCGCTACTGCACCGAAGCCCTGCTCGTCGGCCAGAACCTGGAACTGGAAAAAATAAAGGAAATCGTGGTCAAGGCCGGGGATTCAGCCATTGTCGGGGGCTCCGAGACCAAGGCCCGTTTTCACGTCCATACCAACCATCCCCAGGAACTATTCTTCGCCCTGAAGGACCTGGGAACCATAACCCAGCCCAAGGCCGAAGACATGAAGCTCCAGGCTGAAATCGCCCTGAAGCCAAGAGGCCGGGTGGCCCTGGTGGTGGATTCATCCTGCGACCTGCCGGCTGAGCTTCTGGAAAAGAACCAGGTGGTGGTCATCCCTTTTCTTATAAACATCAAGGAGCACGTCTTTCTGGACAAACTGACCATCTCTCCCGAAAAGTTATATGAACTGCTGGAACGGGAAGAGATCCTGCCCCACAGCGCCCAGCCCTCACCCAAGACCCTGGAAAACTGGTTTTCCTTCCTGCTCAGTCATTTTGAGTCGGTCCTGGTCATGACCATCTCCGGCGGACTCTCCGGCTATTACAACCTGGCCAAAACGGTGGCCGAAAAATTTCCAGCGGATAAGGTCAGGGTGGTTGATAGCCGCCACCTGTCCGGTACTTATGGCCTGATAGTCCAGCGCCTGCTCCAGGAATGGCCCGGAGTTCAGGACCTGGATCAACTGGCTTCCCTGGCTGATAGCCTTAGCCGTAAGACAGAGCTGCTGGTCGATATCCGCACCCTGAAATACATGGTCAAGGGTGGCAGGGTCAGTCCGATGAAGGGCCTGCTGGCCAGGTTGCTGAATATCAAGCCCATCATCACCCTGGATGAAAAGGGCAAGGCCATCGCCGCCGGCAAGTCTTTCAGCCGTAAACAGAACTTCAAGAAAATCCTGAAAATGGTCAGGGAAAAACACCTGGCCCACCCCATCCATTCTTTCTCCGTGGTCCATGTCAAGAACCGGGAGAGGGCCGAGGCTTATGCCCGGGAAATAGAAAAAATCTGCGGCCGGCCGGCCAGCTTCATCCAGGATGTCTCGCCGGTGGTCGGGGTCCATAACGGGATCGGGGCCGTGGGCCTCTGCCTGACATATGAATGATTATTCATATGTTATACCGCCGGGCCCGCCTTCACTGATTAAATCTCCCCTTCGGGCAAGAAGTTAAGAACAACCATCCGGTATTTCCCATGTTAATCAATATTTTTAATTTATCCCGAAAATCAAGCTACTGCCTGTTAAGACCCGCTCCGGCCGATCGCGTTGGCCAGGCGGCCTCTGGCCAGACAGCTTTTTTCTTCGGCCAGAATTTTATAATATAGGCCAGGAACATTCTTGATGGGCAAGAGGTATAGGCCATGGCTGACAGCATTTTCCTCACGGCCGGACTGCTGATCTTTGTCTACATGAACCTGGTTTTCGTTCTTTCCCTGGTTAAGAAGAACGCGGCCATAGTCGACATAGCCTGGGGCCCGGGATTTGTCCTGGTGGTGGCCATAAACCTGGCCAGGGAAAGTCTGGCCGGCCAGGCTCCTTACCCGCGCCAGCTGCTGACCGCGGTCCTGGTTTTCATCTGGGGCATCCGGCTCTCCTGGCACATCTACAAAAGGAACAGGGGAAAACCGGAAGATTACCGCTACGCTAACTGGCGCCAGAAATGGGGGAAGAATTTTGTGCTGCGAGGCTATTTCCAGATATTCATGCTCCAGGGATTTTTTATGCTGGTAATACTCACCCCGGTCCTGCTGGTATTCAGGAACCGGACCTCCGGCCTGAACCCGCTCGACTTCCTGGGTCTGGCCGTCTGGCTGGCCGGTTTCTTCTTTGAGGCCACGGCCGATTACCAGCTGCGCAGATTTAAAAGGAACCCTGAAAACCGGGGGCGGCTCATCACCACCGGACTCTGGAGGTACTCCCGGCATCCGAATTACTTCGGCGAATCTGTAATGTGGTGGGGACTGTTCCTGATTGCCCTGAGTGGGCCCGGGGGCTGGCCTGGTATAATCAGCCCGCTGACCATCACCTGGCTGTTGACCAGGGTTTCCGGGGTGCCACTCCTGGAGAAAAAGTATGCCGGGAACCCTGAATTTGAAGCCTACAGGGCCAGGACCAGCGCCTTCTTCCCCCTGCCTCCCGGGAAAAAGAGCTGAGTCTGTTAAGTCTATCCATTCTCCGGCCCGGGACAGCCGCCATCACGGGACACACAAAAACAGGAGGTTTGCCCTTTTTCCCATACTGGAAATGGCACAACCTGTCCTTAAGGCTGACCGCAAAATAATGAACATGGACTTAGCTTTCAACCCTGGCAGCTGGATATATTATTAGAAAGTCAGCTTGACAACATTCTGGCAGAGCACCACCGCCGGCTGGCCGGCATCTATACTTATTTAGCGGAAGAGCCAGCGGTAGGCGAAGCTGACCACCAGCCCGCCCCAGGCCCCGATGAGGGGTCCCCAGACCACTTCCAGCACCATCAACCTGAAACTCCAGTCCTTCATCAGGGCGTAGTTGGTCAGGCCGTAGACGGTTATGGCCAGAAACCCTACCATGGCCCCGACCAGGACCGAGATTTTTAAGTTCCCCGGGTCGCGCAGAAGGACCAGCAGTACAAGACAGCTCACCAGGACCAGCTGGGCCAGAAAGCCGTAGGCCTTCCTGAAGACGATCCTATCATTCTCCAGCAGGGCCAGCACCTTAAAGTCGTCCCGGTAAGCCCGACCGAAGAGCCCGAAATGCCACAGGGCATCGGCCAGGCTGAACAGCACCAGGGTGATTATCCAGAGCAGTATGAATTTAAGACTCTGAGGCATGTTAATTCCCTCTCCCTTCCGCCAGCATTATAGAATTTGCCGGAAAAATAAACAACCGGGATAACCGGTCCTTTGCTCTTTTCAGTTGTGAGCCCGGCCGGGTGACGACCGGAGAGCCAGGGTTTCGGCCTGCGGGCTCCTATTACTCCCGGAGGCCGTTTAATGTATAGTGGAATAGTAGGATTTTATGAGCACCCGGAGACCAACATGCTTAAAACATATCAAAAGATGATAATCCTTGGCCTGAGCCTGCTTCTGGCCTGGGCCGGGTGGAAGGGGTTGAATGCCCTGTTCTACCGGGGCAGCGCTGCCGCCCTTAACCAGGCTGTGGAAGGAACCAGGATGAAAAAGATAAACAAATCGCTTGAAGACTGGAAAAAGGAATTGAGCCCGGAGCAGTTCCGGGTACTGTTCCAGAAAGGAACCGAACCGGCCTTTACCGGTCAGTATAATGACTTCTGGGAAGAAGGAGTTTACCTCTGCGCCGCCTGCGGCACTCCCCTGTTCCGGTCTGAAGACAAGTACGACCACCGCACCGGCTGGCCCAGTTTCAAGGAGGCCTTCGCCGAAACCAACCTCGAGTACCACGACGACCTGTCCCTGGGAATGCACCGGACGGAAGTCCGATGCGCCGTCTGCGGCGGCCACCTGGGACATTTCTTTTACGACGGCCCGGCACCCTCGGGCAAGCACTTCTGCGTCAACTCGGCGGCCATGAAATTCATGACGGCCAGCCAGGCCGGAGACCAGCTGCCCCGGGTGGCCACCTTCGCCGCCGGTTGTTTCTGGGGCGTTGAATACAGGCTCAGCCAGATCGAAGGCGTCCTGGAAACGGCGGTCGGCTACAGCGGCGGGAAGACTCCCAACCCCGGCTACCGCCAGGTTCTAACCGGAAAGACCGGCCATGCCGAAGCCGTCCAGCTGGTCTATGACCCGAAGATAATCAGCTATGAACAGCTGGTCAGGAAATTTTTTGAGCTGCACGACCCCACCCAGTACCACCGCCAGGGCCCGGATGTCGGGCCAAACTACCGATCGGCCATTTTCTACCACGACCAGGAACAGAAAAGAATAGCCGAAAGTGTCAAAGCTGAGCTTCAGGCCAGCGGCCGTTTCCGGAAAAAAATCGTAACCGAGATTTCCCCTTTCAAGAGCTTCTACCGGGCGGAAGAATACCACCAGAAGTACTACCAGAAAAAACTTGGCCCGGCCTGCCCTACCGGATGATTTCAATCTGCTCCGGGCTTTCCACGATGATTTCGGGCTTGCCCTGGTACTCGCGCACCCGGCCGAAAATTCTAACCTCCCGGTTGAGATAGAGTTTTTCCGGTGGGCCGGGAAAACGGTCAAAATCGCTGGCGAAGATGACCGCGGTGAAATACCTTTTCCAGTTGCGGTGAAAATTCAGAAAGCAGGCTTTCCCGGTGTTGTTAGCAGCCACCACCGCCCCCCGGACCCAGACTGTCTGGCCGTAATGGGCAGCCGCTTCTTCCCAGGAGATTTCCTTGACTTTTTCAGTTATCGCCCCTGAAGGGATGGTTCTATCCGTCTCCGGAACTTCTTTTAAGCCCTGCTTTTCGCTTCCAGGCTGTTCGCCGGTTACCGTAATCTGGGCCGGCGAATTCAGGATTATCTCCAGCCGTCCGCGGTACAGCTGGACCCGCCCCCTGGCCCTGACCTTCTTGTTAAGAAAATACTGTTCCGGTTGCGGTGGGAATCTTAAAAAATCTGCCGCCAGGATAACCAGGCTCAGGTATCTCTGGTAATCGGGATGAAAATTCAAAAAGCAGGCCCGACCGGAGTTAAAGGTCCTGACTATCGTTCCCTCGACCACAACTTCACGGCCGATATAATTCCCCGCTTCTTCCCAGGAGATAATCTTTTCCTGGGCCTGGGACGCCAGGGGACCGGCGGCCAGTAAAATAATCAGCACTGCCGATAACCAGTCTGATTTTTTCATCGGTTTAACTTTAACCAGCCGTTGGCCAGGAGCGTTTTTTCCAGGTCGGCCGGGGAAAACTCGCTGGTCCACTGCCTCAGATTTACCAGCTCGGGTCCCAGTTCATCTGTGGTCAAACGGAGGCGGACATATTCCCTGTATCTTATTCCCCACCAGTTGTTGGCCATTTCGAAGATTTCATAGGGAATGGTTTTCTGGCCAAGAATCCAGTCGAACTCGGCCAGGCCCTGGTCCCGCCACAGGCCCAGGCCCTTTTCTCTGGCCTGGGCTTCAAGCTGCCTGTACCTGACCAGGTGCTTGAAGGGAAACCGCAGCAGGGCAAAGCCATAACCATTTCTGATAATTTCTTCATTAAGTGAGCGCCCGTCTTCCAGGTAAACGTAGGCCAGGGTGCGGCCATACTTGTCAACTCTCTCCCGGTCGTACTCCAGCCGGACCCGCGATCCGCCCACCAGGTTTTTGACGAATTCTGAAGCTTCCCTGGCATAGTACTGAACCGGCTTAAGCGGGTGGTAGAGCTCGGGAGTATCCACCCCGATCAACCTGACCTCGCCCACACCCTCCACCTCCAGGCTGTCGCCGTCTATCACCCTCAATACCCGGAGGAACCGGCTCTCCGCCGTTCCGTGGCCTGGCTCAGTCCTTGTTGCCGAGGACACATCAGGAGAAGAATAAAAACAAGAAGATCTATTTAAATCATCTGCCTCAGTACCATTAACAACGGCCGGGGAACTGGCCGCCAGGATAAGAAGAAATAACAGAAAGCAAGAAGCATAATGAAGGGCCTTGATAAAAGCCTGAAGTTTTGGCCAGGAAACCAGTTTATGTTTGATGACCGCCCCTCGTCTGACCAGCATGACTCTTAAAGCAGGAGTACGCCTGGCGCGATTCGAACGCGCGACCTACGGATCCGGAGTCCGTCGCTCTATCCAACTGAGCTACAGGCGCACTGCTTTATTTATAGCCGATTTCCGGTCATCTGGCAAGAAGCCATGTGCCCTTAAAGGACTGCGAAACTCAAGACCTGGGAGTGTCCGCCCCCGAATCGAGCAGGGCCGCGGCCAGAATCTCGGCCACGTCCAGAACCATGAATTCATCGGCGCCCCGGTCGCGCAGGCCATCCTGAAGCATGGTCAGGCAGAAAGGACAGGAAGTGGCCACCAGGCGGCTGCCATTCCTGATTATTTCATCGCTCCGCAGGTGGTTGACCCGTCTCCCGGCCTTCTCTTCTGTCCACATCAACCCGCCCCCGGCCCCGCAGCAAAAGCTATGTTCTCCTGAATTCTTCAGTTCCCGCAGGTTTTCCCCCAGGACGGCACCGAGAATTTTCCTGGGCTCGGCCAGCAGCCTGTTGTGGCGGCCGTAATAGCAGGAATCATGAATGGTAAAAGAGCCCCCGGTTCCTGATTCATCCGGTCTTTGAAGCGGCAGCCTTTTCCGTTCAATCAGGCTGGCCAGTAACTCCAGGTGTGAAATCACCCGCAGGGAGAGGATTCTTTCCTTTTCTTCCGGGCTCAAATCGCTGAGCACCTCCAGCAGGGCCGGATAATCGTTCTTAAAAACATTATAGCCGTGCGGGCAGAAGGTAACCAGGCCCTTCAACCTGAAACGGGCCAGGCTTTTCATGTTGGATGAAGCCAGCGTCTGAAAGAGATACTCGTTTCCCAGGCGACGGGCTGAATCGCCGCAGCAACGTTCTTCCTCACCCAGGACCGCAAACTTGAGGCCGGCCGACTTCATTATTCTGACCATGGCCCCGGCAATCTGGCGTCCCCGGTCATCAAAAGAGCCAAAACAGCCGAGCCACAGCAAGTACTCGGCCTCGGGGTATTCGCCGAGAGTTTTCAGCCCGAGTTCCCGGAGCAGTTCAGCCCTTTTGGAGGTGGGTAGCCCCCAGGGATTGCCGTAAGTTTCCAGGTTGTGGAAAAATTTGCGCAGCTCTCCTGGAAAACGTCCCTGGGCCAGCACCAGGCTCTGGCGAAGGCTCAACAGCTTGTCCGGATGTTCTATGTCAAAGGGGCAAACGTGAAGGCAGGCCCCGCAGGTGGTACAGGCCCAGATCTCCTCCTCGGTGAAGACGCCCGGCACCAGGGCCGGCAGGTTTTCCCCGCCTTTTTTGATGTTCTTGTATTCAGCCAGCAGGTGTTTTTCCAGGTTAAGGATCACCATCTTGGGCGATAGAGCCTTCCCGCTCTGAAAGGCCGGGCAGACATCCTGGCAGCGACCGCATTCGACGCAAGCCAGGGCGTCCAGGCCATCCTTCCAGCTGAAATCGGTGGCCTTTTCTGCACCGAAAGTTTCGGCTTGTTCCAGGTCAAGTGGAAGCATCTGCCCCGTGGGCCGGTTTCTCCGGAAAAACAGGTTTACCGGTCCGGCAAACAGGTGAAAATACTTGGAATGCGGCACATAGGAAATGAATGAAAAGACGGCCAGGGCGTGGAGCCAGTAGGCCAGTTTCAGGTTGTGTTCCAGGGTGGAAGTGGACACCGAGGCCGGCAGGAAGTTTTCGGCCAGAAAACGGCTGAGGAAAGCCCAGGTCCGGCTTCCAGGATGGAGAGCCACGGAAAACAGGTTGAACAGCAGGAAGGTGCTGACGGCCAGAAAAATAAAAAGATAGATCAGGGCCGAATCCCGGATGCCGGTATCATAGGCCCGGGGCCTGATAATAAACCGCTTTATGGCAAAAAAGGCCACCCCGGCCAGCACGGTTATGGAAAACAGGTCAACCGAGGCAGAAAAAAGCCGGCCGGGCCAGGACTGGCCGAAAAGATAGAAGCCTTCCACATAGCCCTCGATGACATGGTTTATGGTCATGGTGTCAAAGGCCAGGGCCCCGTAAAAAATCAGGAGATGAGCCGCCCCGGTCCAGGGCCTTTCATTCTTCAGGGTGCAGAGCTGCAGGAAAACCCGGGAGACGGTGTAAAAGAATCTCCTGAGCAGGGAATCAAACCGGGCTGCAGCCTGGAGACGGGCCAGGATCAGCACCCGTTTTACAACCGGGAAAAAGAACAGGACGAAAGTCGCCAGTATGAGAACGGTCAGAATAATTCTTTCGGCCAGGGTCAGCACCTTGTGTCTCCTCTAAACGGCCATAATATCTTATAAGATTTTAAGCATTTTGAGGCCAATTTCCACTATTTTTCCCGACGGCGGATCTCCGGTTATCACATCTCAAGGCCAGGCTGCCGGCCGCCATGGCCAGTAAAAAGGAAACCCGATGGCTTCTTTCATGGTCGAAGGCCGGATCAAGAAACAGGGTGTGAGTAAGAGCCAGTCTATCGTCATCCTTTGAAGGCTATCAAAGATGGATAACATTTTATTCATTTTCCTGGCGACTTTGATTCCGCTCCTGGCTGTTGAGCCTGACCCGGACCTCCTGGCCCTACCGCGATTAAAAACCAGACTTAAACCGCAGCCTTAAATCAGAAATGCTGGTGAGTCTCAGGGTTTCCGAACAGGAATCAAAATCACCGGGAGCCGGGCCCGGATAATCCCGGACACCCGCTCCCACCCCGAATTTACATAACTAAAAATAATAGCGGAAACCGATGAAACCGAGAATGTGCAGCTCGGTGGCCGGGACGACATCCATTACCGGGCCTATTTCAACAAAGATATCAATGGGGGTCTTTTCAAACATGTAGCTCAGGCCGACGGGGATACGGATGCCAAACCTGGTCTGATCCTGCAGGCTCAGCCTGGCCCCTATTCCGTAATACAGGGGCAGCTGGCCCTTATCCACCTTGAAGATATTAAAGCTGTGAAACAGGTAATCGGCATGCAGGTGGAAAGAATCCTCACCGGCAAAAGACCAGGAACCGGCTATATCAAAGGCCGTGGTCCGACCGGTCCAGTACTTGGCAATGAGGCCCGTGGGCTCCCCGAGAATAATACCCAGGCCGAACTTTTTCTGCTGGGCCTGGCCCGGAACTGCCATCATCAGAACCAGGACCATTACCGACAGGATGGCAATTTTTTTCATCTCTTACTCCTTCTATATATTATGAAATGTTTCCAACCCACAGTTTAGTCGTTAATTTTATTACATTTTTGAACTCAAAACAAGGAAAGGCGGGCTTCCAGGCTTAGCCTTCCAGCAGGAATTATTGATCTAAACCCATCCTGCCCTGACCCAATAACCCGACCCGAAAAAATATTTTTGTTGACATCAAATTTTGCAGATATAAGATATTTTTTCTTAAGAATTTTACCAGCTGGCCTGGCGGGTATTTTGAAGACAAATATTAAAACCGAGGCTCGCAGCAGCTACCCGTTTCTATCTTCACCAATCATTTGTCTTGTTCTTCAGTCAATTTCTGGCGGTAATTTTACTGCCGTCAATCTACCCGGTGGCAACATAGAATTTTTATCGAGATATTGTCATAACTCTCGCAAGGAAGGAGGCACATGAAACAAGAACCAAGGAAACCCCATTTGCCCTGCCGAAAAAAGAAATGGCTGCCGTTTCTGATTTTGCTGATGCTGGCCATTGTCCTGGCTCTTACCGTTCCGGAAGCGGCGGCTGAAGTCAAGCCGGTTTATGCCCTGGTGAATTGCCGCCTGGTCCCGGTTGCCAGCCCGTCCATTGAAAAGGGCACCATCATCGTCCGGGACGGGTTGATTGAAGCCCTGGGCCCCGCTGACAAGGTTACGGTCCCGGCGGATGCCGAGGTTATTGAGGCCGGGGGACTGACCGTCTACCCCGGGCTGATTTCAGCCCACACCAACCTCTTCCTGGAAACCAAGGAACAGGAACAACCCCAGACGGCTGAAGACTTCCTGGGGGCCTACACCCAGGCGGCCACTCCCCAGGAGTTTCCCGAGCTCCAGGTCTTCAAGGAAATAAAGCCCAAGAAGCAAACGGTTGAAGCCTGGCACAGAGCCGGAGTCACCACGGTGGTGGTGGCCCCCAACCGTGGCCTTTTCCAGGGACAGAGCGTTGTGCTTAACCTCAATGGCGACCAGCCGAATACCATGGTCCTGAAACAGCCCTGGGCCCTGCACGTTAATTTTACGACCGAACGAGGCGGAGTCTATCCCTCGAGCCTGATGGGAACTGTGGCCTTCATCCGGCAGAAATTCTATGACGCCAGCCATTATGCCCTTCATCAGAAAAAATACCAGTCCTCGCCGCGCTTCTTAAAAAGACCCGAATACGACCCCTTCCTGGAAGCCCTGGTACCCTTTGTGGTTGATAAAAAGCCCATCGTTTTCCAGTGCAATAACCAGGAAGACATAAAGAGGGCGCTGCGCCTGATAGAAGAATTCAAGTTGAACGCGGTTCTCACCGGCTGCAACGAGGCCTGGAGGACCGCTGAACACCTTAAGAAGGCCCGGGTTCCCCTGCTGGTGGCTCTGGACTTCAGGCCTCCCAATGCCAGTATTTACAATCAGCAGGGCGAAGCCGCCCGGAAAAAGGCCGAAGCTGAAATCTACCCGGCCAACGCCGCCACCCTGCTAAAAGAAAATATCAGCTTTGCCCTGACCAGCTTAGGACTGTCAGAATCCAGCTTCGCCAGGAACCTGCAGGCCGCCATCAAGGCCGGGCTTGAGCCCCAGGCCGCCCTCCGGGCCCTGACCGTCGAACCGGCCAGGGTCCTGGGTCTCGACCGGCAACTGGGCACCCTGGAACCAGGAAAGATTGCCAACCTCATCCTGACCCGGGGTGACCTGTTCGGAGAAAAGACCAGAGTGGTCAGGGTGCTGGTCGACGGAATTCTCTTTAATTACGAGGAGAAGGGCCAATGAAAAACCTGACTCGCCTCCCAGTTTTCATACTGCTTCTGGTTATAATGCTGGCCGGCTCGGCTAACTGGCTTCTGGCCGCCGGCAGCCTTCTGATCAAGAACGCCACCATTCTTCCGGTCACCGGCCCGCCCATAACCGGCGGTGATGTCCTGGTCATTGATGGCATCATTAAACAGATTGGCCGGAACCTGACCGCACCGCCGGGCATCAGAATAATAGAGGCCCATGGCAAATACCTGATTCCGGGCATCATCGACACCCATACCCACCTGGCCCTGTCCGGAACCAACGAGGGCACCGAGGCCATCACCCCGGAAGTCAACATGGCCGATGTCATCAATCCCGACGACCCGGCCATCTTCACCGCTTTGAGCGGCGGGGTGACCATGGTCCATACCATGCACGGCAGCGCCAACGTCATCGGCGGAGTCAATGTCGTCCTGAAAATGAAATGGGGCCAGCCCTCGGAAAAGCTGGTGGTCAGGGAAGCCTACCCCACCCTGAAGTTCGCCCTCGGCGAAAACGTCAAGCAGTCCAACCGGACCCTGCTTCCCGGCCGGCCGCAGCGTTACCCGGCCACCAGGATGGGAGCCAACGCCATCATCAGGAGGGAACTGCTGCGGGCCAGAGACTATATGGCCGAGTGGGACAGATATGAAAAACTCAAGAATTCCAAGAACCCGCCGGCTAACCTCCTGCCTCCAAAAAAGGACCTCCGGCTGGAAACCCTGGCCGACCTGCTGCGCGGCAAGCTTTACGCCCGCTGCCACGCCTACGTGGCCACCGAGATGGTGGAATTCCTGAACCTGGCCAGGGAGTTTGGCTTCAAGGTGGCCGCCCTGGAACATGCCTGGGAAGCTTATAAGATTACCGATGAGCTGCTGGCCGCCGGGGTTGGGATTTCGGTGTTCATAGACAGCTGGGCCTACAAGATGGAGGCGGCCGAGGGAATTGCCTACAACGCTTCCTATTGCACTCAAAGAGGGGTCCTGGTCTCCATCAACTCCGACAGCTCGGAAAGGGTGCGACGCCTGTTCAATGAAGCCGGCAAGGCCGTCAAGTACGGCCTGACCCCGGATGAAGCCCTGAAGATGATAACCATCAACGCCGCCCGCCAGCTGGGGGTTGACCGCCTGGTGGGAAGCATCGAGGTCGGGAAACAGGCCGACCTGGCCCTGTTCAACGAACACCCGATGAGCGCCTATACCCGCTGCGACCTGACCATTATTGAAGGCGAGGTCTACTTCGACCGACAGCAGGTAATCAAGGAAAGAGAAGAGGCCGCCAGGAAAGGAGGAAACTGATGTTCAGCAGAATAACTTGCTTTAAGAAATATCTGCCGCTGTCATTCCTGATAATTTTACTCTTAACCACCTGGCTGTTGTCGCCGGCAGAAGCCCGGACAGATGTGAAAAATAGCGATACCGGGTCAGCTTTGCTGGCCATCGTCAACGTCCGGATCGTCCCGGTCGTCGGCCAGGACATTCCTTCGGGAACCATCCTGGTCGAGAACGGGAAAATAAGGGCCCTTGGAGCCAACCTGGAAATTCCGGCCGGGGCCAGAATCATAGAGGCCCGGGGCCTGACCGCTTACCCGGGAATGATCGACGGCTATTCTTCTTTGGGGCTGGTGGAGATAAGCGGCGTTTCAGCCACGGTTGACAACCGGGAGACCGGGCGCATCAATCCCCAGGTCAAGGCCATCGAAGCCCTGAAGTACGACTCCATGCACATACCAATCGCCCGGTCCAACGGAATCGTGGCCGCGGTGGTGGCTCCCTCTGGCGGCTTGATAGCCGGGCAGAGCACCCTGGTCAAGCTCGACGGCTGGACCAACCGGGAAATGGTAATCAAGGAAAGCCTGGCCCTGGTGGTCGAGCTTCCGGGCATCAGGGGTGGAAGGCGTGGATTCATGGGCATGGGTACCCAGCAGGCAGCCGTCTCCACCGACCGGGCCCTGGCCGAGCTCAAGGAATTGTTTCACCGGGCCAGAATGTACGAGATAAGAAGAGAACAGGCTGCAAAAAACCTTCTGCTACCCAGGCCTGATTTCGACGAAACCAGCCACTGCCTGCTGCCGGTGGTCAAGGGGGAGCTGCCGGTCATCTTTTCGGTCCAGGCTGACAAGGACATCCTGCAGACCATCCGCTTCGTTCAGGAAGAAAAGATTAAGGCCATATTCTACGGGGTCCACCAGGGCTACAAGGTGGCCGGGGAAATCAAGAAAGCGGGCATCCCCTGCCTCATCGGTTCGCTCTATGACCAGCCGCCGGTGTGGGAAGACGGCTATGATTCACTGTTTATGAACCCGGTATTGCTCAACCAGGCCGGGGTGAAAATTGCCTTTTCCTCATCCAGTTCCAGCGCGGCCAAGGACCTTCCCTACCATGCGGCCAAGGCGGCGGCTTTCGGACTTGACCGCCTGGAAGCGTTGAAGGCGGTAACCATCTACCCAGCTGAAATATTCGGAGTGGACAAGCTCATGGGCAGCCTGGAAGCCGGGAAACTGGCCAACATCGTCCTGGCTGACGGCGACCTGCTGGAACTCGGCACGCGAATTGAAAAGGTTTTCATCGAGGGCCGGGAGGTGGACCTGAGCAACCGCTATACAGAGTTGCTGGAAAAATTCAGGAAAAGGGAAAGGGAGAAATAACATGAATCACCCCGGGCTGCCTGAAAAAGTTGATCGTCCCGGAGGAACTCCCCAGACCAGACTCTGGAGACTGCTGCCCCTGCTGCTGCTGGCCGCCCTGCTCTGCTACCGGGCAGGGCTTGCCGCCGGACCGGAAAACACTCAGACCGCGAAGAAAAAAGTTGCGGTAAAAATTGGAAAGGAAAAAAAGTTCATCCTGGACTGGCTGGGAGAGAAAGAACAGCTGGAATTCTTCGGCCGCATCTCCGACCGCATCTGGTCCTATGCCGAGCTGGGCCTGCAGGAGTTCAAGTCTTCAAAACTCCTGGCCGACACCCTGGAGCAGGCCGGCTTCAAGGTGGAGCGGGGGCTGGCCGGAATGCCGACCTGCTTCGTGGCCAGCTACGGAGAGGGGAAACCGGTCATCGGCTTCCTGGGCGAATTTGACGCCCTGCCGATGCTTTCCCAGAAAGGACGGGTGCCCAGGAAGGACCCGGTAGTCGAAGGCGCCCCGGGCCACGGCTGTGGTCACAATACCATGGGCACGGCGGCGGTGGCCGCGGCCATAGCCACCAGGAAGGCCATGGAAAAATTTGGAATCAAGGGAACGATCAAGGTCTTTGGCTCGCCGGGCGAAGAGATCCTGGCCAGCCGGCCTTACATGGTCCGGGCCGGTCTGTTTCGAGACGTGGATGCCGTCATTGACAACCACAGCTCCAGCGATTTCGGCACGGCCTACGGGGTCTCGGGGAACGCGGTGATTTCCGCCATCTTTACCTTCAGGGGAAAAACAGCCCATAGCGCCGGGGCGCCCTGGGCCGGACGCAGTGCCCTGGACGCGGTGGAACTGATGAACGTGGCCACCAATTACCTGCGGGAACACCTGAACCCAGCCCATCGCCTCCATTACATCATCCTTGAGGGCGGACAGGCTCCCAACGTCGTCCCCGACAAAGCTTCGGTCTGGTATTACGTCCGGAACACCGACGCCGAGCTGGAAGCGATGTTTGAACGGGTGGCGAACTGCGCCAGAGCCGCGGCCCTGGCCACGGGCACCGAACTGGCCGAAGTCCGGGTGCTCAGCGCCACCCACCAGTTCCACGGAAACCGGGCCCTGGCTGAGCTCCTTCAGAAGAACATCGAGCTGGCCGGGATGCCGGCCTGGGATAAGGAAGAAGAAGAATTTGCCCTGGCCCTGCAACAGGAACTTAAGTCGGAAGAAAAGGGCCTGAAAAGGGAGGTTAACCCGCTGCGAGAGCCAAGAGATTCATTCATCGGTGGTGGCTCCACCGACGTGGGCGAAGTAACCCTGGTGGCCCCGACGGCCACGGTTCGTTTCCCGTCCAGCGTGCCCGGGGCCATCGGCCATCACTGGTCAACCGTGGCCTCGGTCTACGGCTCAATTGCCTGGAAAGGATTGAACGCGGGAGCCGGGGCCATGGCCCTGACCGCTCTCGACCTGCTGACCGGGCCCGAAGAGCTGAAAAAAATCAGGGCCGAATTTGAAGAACACATGAAGACCCATTCATATAAATCCTTCCTGCCGCCGGAGGCCACTCCGCCGCTGGATATCAACCGAGCCCTGATGGAGAAGTGGAGAGCCCTGCTGGAACAGCATGAGATCAAAGACTGAGCGGAAGACAGGATAATCCGCGTAATTGGAAAAGGAACCCTGGCTGCTGATGGCCTGGGCGTAAATGAAGGGCTTTCGAGCCCAACCGGGTTTCAGGCCGGTTCCCGGGCTTGGCTCATGGTCAACTTGGATGACCTGACCGGGCCGATTTCAGGCCTGACTCAGATTATTCAGAAATTAATTCACCCCGGTACCGACCAGGCTACGCCCGCCGCTCGAACCATTCAATCCGGCAGGATCAGGCCGCCAGCCTGGTCTTAAGGCATCAGCGGTAAATCGGCTTAAGGCCCATGACCCGGAACATGAAAGAATACTTGTCGGCGAGCTCGTCTATGGCCTTGGTAACGTTGCTGGAGCCGTGCCCGGAGCGGGTTTCAATACGGATCAGCACCGGCCGGTTGCAGGCCTGCTTTTCCTGCAGGGTGGCCGCAAACTTGAAAGAATGGGCCGGCACCACCCGGTCGTCGTGGTCGGCCGTGGTCACCATGGTGGCCGGATAGCAGACTCCATCCCGGATATTGTGAAGCGGCGAATACTTGAAAAGGTACCGGAACTGGTCTTCCCTGTCGCTCGAACCGTACTCCACCACCCAGCCCCAGCCCACGGTAAACTTGTGGTAGCGCAGCATATCCATCACTCCAACCGCCGGAAAGGCCACGCCAAAAAGTTCCGGCCTCTGGGTCATGACCGCACCCACCAGCAGGCCGCCGTTGGAAGCGCCGGAGATGGCCAGGTACTTCGGCGAGGTATACTTTTCGCCGATCAGATACTCGGCGGCCGCGATGAAGTCGTCAAAGACATTCTGCTTGTTTTCCAGCATCCCGGCCCGGTGCCATTTTTCTCCGTACTCTCCGCCGCCCCTCAGGTTGGGCTGGGCGAAGACGCCACCGTTTTCCAGGATGACCAGGATCGTCGGGTTGAAGCCCGGGGTCAGGCTGACATTAAAGCCTCCGTAGGCCGTCAGCCAGGTTGGATTCTTACCATCCAGAACCAGTCCCCTTTTGTGGACTATAAACATCGGCACCCTGGTCCCGTCCTTGCTGTTATAGAACACCTGCTTGACCTCAAAATCTTCCGGGTTGAACTTTACCTGCTGCCGGACAAAGACTTCAGACTGGCCGCTGGCCAGGTCATACTTATAGATGGTCGGAGGATAGTTGAAGGATTGAAAGGTGTAAAAAATGACCTTGTCGTCCCGCCAGCCGCCAAAGCCCGAGGCCGTGCCGATGGTCGGCAGTTCGACTTCCTTGATGAGCTCGCCGCTGGGCCGGTGCTGGTAAACCCTGGTCCGGGCATCCTGTAGATAGGAAGCGAACAGGTAGCCGCCGGCCATGCTGGCCGAGACCAGGACTTCAGGTTTTTCGGGCAGGATTTCCTGCCATCTGTCCGGGGACGGGTTCCCGGGGTCGACCAGGACCAGGCGGAAATTTGGGGCCCCGAGGTTGGTTCTGACCAGGAACTTGTCACCCAGGTTATCTATGACCTCGCTGTCGTGGTCGAAACCGGGAATTAGAAGCTGGAAATCAGATTTTTTCGCAGTCAAATCTTTCCAGTAGAGTTCATTGCCGGAGGTCCCGGCCGAAATATCAAGTATGGCGTACTTCTGGTCCTCGGTCACTCCCAGGTTGAAGTATCGCAGCGGATTTTTCGGGTCCTGGTAGATGAGGGTATCTTTCTCCTGCGGGTCTCCCAGCTTGTGATAAAAGACCTTCTGGAACTCGTTGCGGGCGCTCAGTTCCTGGCCCGGGGCAGGCTGATCATAGCCGCTGTAGAAAAAGCCATCTTTATACCAGGCCGCGCCAGAAAACTTGACCCAGCGAATCCTGTCCGGAAGCTCCTTCCGGGTGGCAATCTCCATCACCCTCAGCTCCGACCAGTCGGAGCCAGCCTCAGAGCGGTTGATGGCCACGTACCGGAAATCGGTAGAAAAACCGGCCAGGCCAATCCTGACCGTTCCATCCGGTGAAAGCTGGTTGGGGTCGATGAAGACTTCAGGCTGCCCGTCCAGGCCCTTCTGGATATAAATTACAGACTGATTTTGCAAGCCATCGTTCTTGTAGAAGAAATAATAGTCTCCGGCCCTGATGGGCTGCCCCATCCGTGGATAGTTGTATATGTCTCTAAGACGTTCACGAATTTTTTCACGGTAAGGAATTTTTTCCAGGTAAGCGAAGGTTACCCGGTTCTGTTCTTCCACCCATTTCCTGGTTTCCTCGGAATTGTCGTCTTCCAGCCAGCGGTAAGGGTCGGCCACTTTGGTGCCAAAATAATCATCAACCTGGTCCACTTTTTTGGTCTGGGGATAGATAATTTTTTCCTCCGCTTTCCGGCAGGCCGAAGCCGCCACCAGAATTATCATAACACAGGTAAACAAGACCACGATTGCCATTTTACCCTTGGTCATCGGAGCCTCCATGAGGGATTTGAGACTTTATACATAGCACAACCGGGAGAATTGTTCCAGAGAATAAAGGCAATAAAGAAAATTGAAGACCGGGCCGGGCTGTGGTATTTTATGCCATCTGAAGGAGGTGGCCATGCTGTCAACTTACTTCGGCCTGTTCATCATGCCCGGCCTGATCCTGGTCCTGGCCCTGGTCCTGGGCCTCAGGAAGGGAGGAAAGAAATGAACACCCTGAGCATTCATACCAATCCCTGGGCCCTGGCCGCATTCATTCTATATGTGGTAATGATGGTTTCGGTTGGCATCATCACCGCCAGGTTTTCTTCCCGTGGTATAGGAGAATTTTTCCTGGGCGGGAGAAAAATGAAGTCCTTTGTGGTGGCCCTGGCCGCGGTTACTTCCGGCCGTTCGGCCTGGCTGCTCATCGGCGTTTCCGGGATGGCCTTTACCCGGGGTGTCTCCGCCGTCTGGGCCGTGGTCGGATACATCCTGGTCGAGCTGTTCATGTTCATCTTTCCCGGCAAGCGCCTGCGCTATTTCACTGGGAAGATGGGCGACATCACCATTCCCGATTACCTGGAGTCAAGGTTTGAAGACAACCGGCACCTGCTCCGGCTGTTTGCCCTGATTCCCATCCTGATTTTCATGACGGCCTACGTGGCTGCCCAGTTCAATGCCGGCGGCAAATCCCTGGCGGCCAGTTTCAACGTGACCCCGCTGCAGGGAATCCTGATAACGGCGGCCATCGTCATTTTCTACACGGTCCTGGGCGGATTCATGGCCGTCTGCTGGACGGATACCCTCCAGGCCATGTTCATGATCTTTGCCCTGATGATACTGCCGGTTATCGCCATTATTCATTTCGGCGGCCTGGGCCGGATGTTCTCAGTCCTGGGAAATATTTCTCCCGGCTACCTCGACACTTTCGCCATCAGCTTCGGCGCCTGGCTGGGCTTTGTCGGTATTGGTTTTGGCTCCCCCGGCAATCCCCATATCCTTAATAAATACATGAGCATAGAAGAACCGGAGAAACTCAACCGGACCGGCCTCATCGGAACCATCTGGAACGTCCTGATGGCCTGGGGCGCCGTCTTCATCGGGCTGGCCGGAAGAGCCCTGTACCTGGACGTGGCCAACCTGCCCGGGAAAGACCCGGAAAATGTCTATCCCCTGCTCGGTTCCCAGCACCTGCATCCCTTTCTTTTTGGGTTAACCATAGCGGCCATCTTCGCAGCCATAATGTCCACCGCTTCTTCCCAGTTGCTGGTGGCCTCCTCGGCCGTGGTCCGGGATGCCTACCAGAAGATTATCGCCAGCCAGAAACAGATACCGGAAAAGAAGCTGGTATTGATCAGCCGGGTCTTTACCCTGCTGGTGGCCGTGGTGGCCCTGCTGTTTGCGGCCTACGCCAACAAGCTGGTCTTCTACCTGGTGCTGTTTGCCTGGGGCGGGCTGGGAGCAGCCTTCGGACCGGCCGTCCTGCTGTCGCTTTACTGGAAAAAGACCACCAAGGAAGGAGTCATCGCCGGCATCCTGGTCGGTTCTCTCACCGAAATTGTCTGGTACCTTATTCCGTCGCTAAAGGCCATGGTGGCCGAGTGGGTCCCGGCCTTCATCCTGTCCTTCCTGGCGGTGGTCCTGGTCAGTCTCTATACCCAGCCACCGGCCAGGGTGGAAGAATACATGAAATACATGAAGGGACTTAGTTGAACGGCCAGGATTCCTGACATGTTTTTTTTCATTGGCGGTATCAGCCCGCGAATCAAGAAGCTGGATGAGCTGCCCGGAATCTGCCCTCGCTGCGGATTATCGACCCTGTTCAGGGTCAGGATCGACCACTACCTCAACCTCTTTTTCATTCCGCTTTTCCCGGTCAAAAAAGGACGACCTGTCAAGCTCTGTGAAAACTGCGGGCTGGAAATTTCAGAGCACGATACCCGGCCCCACCGGCCAGAAGGCCGGGATTCAAAAGCGACCGGAACCTGCCCGGCTTGTGGCCGTCATCTGGAGCCTGGTTTCCGCTTCTGCCCATACTGCGGGCGGTCTTTAAACTGAAGGTTAACTCTGGTAATATCAAGACCAAAGACAGGGCTTACACAATGATGAAAAGAATTGGAGTCATAACCAGGGATTGCGCCGGGGTGAACGCGGCCCTGAGGGCCCTGGTCAGAACCGCGGCCAGCCACAACCTTGAGGTTTTGGGGATAATCAGGGGCTACGACGGGCTAATAGATGGCAACCTCACGGTTCTGGACCGGCGGTCGGTTTCCGGCATCATCAACCTGGGCGGAACCATCCTGAAATCGGCCCGCTCGGAAAGATTCATGACCGCAGCCGGCCAGCAACAGGCCCTTAAGACCATCCGCGAGCAGAAACTGGACGGCCTGGTGGTCATCGGGGGAAACGGTTCCCTGAGCGGGGCCCACCTGCTGGCCACCAAGTACGGTATCAGGGTGATGGGAATCCCGGCCACCATTGACAATGACGTCAACGGTGTTGATTTCTGCCTGGGAGCGGACACGGCCGTCAACGTGGCCCTCGATGCCCTGGATAAAATCAGGGACACGGCCACCAGCCTGGAAAGAATCTTCGTGGTAGAAGTCATGGGCCGCGACTGCGGTTACCTGGCCATGAAGGTGGCCCTGGCCGGCGGTTGCGAGGACGTGCTGCTCCCAGAACAGGACTTTTCCCTGGAAGAAATCTGCCGGGAAATCGCAGAAGGAAACGCCCGCGGCAAGGTCAGCTGGATTGTGATCGTGGCCGAGGGCCGGGCCACAGCCCGGGACGTTGCCGCGGCCATCACCGGACTGACCGGGCTGGAAACCAGGATAGCCGTCCTCGGTCATATCCAGCGGGGAGGCCGGCCGACAGCCTTCGACCGAATTCTGGCGGCCAGGCTGGGAAACGCCGCCGTAGAATACCTGATGGCCGGTGAAACTGATAAGTGCGTTTCTCTTAAGAACGATAGCCTCGAGCTGGTGCCCCTGGAAATTGCCATTCAGCCCAAGAAATTAAAGTTTGAAGCCGAGTACCGGTTGCTAAAACTCCTTTCCTGATAACCCGATGTGAAACTTTATCGGCTGGAGAGTTAAGGTCATGAGCTTCCTGGCCG
Source organism: Candidatus Saccharicenans subterraneus (assembly GCA_003426165.1). Classification (GTDB taxonomy): domain Bacteria; phylum Acidobacteriota; class Aminicenantia; order Aminicenantales; family Saccharicenantaceae; genus Saccharicenans; species Saccharicenans subterraneus. The sequence goes on along the minus strand of QUAH01000003.1, from coordinate 204,226 downwards.
TGGGACTTGACCTCGGGGTCCAATCGGTAAAACTGGTCGTTCTTTCCCCTGAACGGAAACTTATATTCAGAGACAGCCAGCCCGTCCGGGGAAATTTTTTCTCAGCCCTGGAAACAATTATCCGCCGAAACCTGGCTTTGCTCTCGGGTCAGAAACTTCTGATCTCGGCCACCGGGGCCGGCCGGAACAGCCTGGATTTCCCCGCTGAAACCTTCAAGGTCAACGAGATTTCAGCCCTGGCCGCCGGGGTCGGGCTGGTTTTTCCCGGAGCCAGGTCGGTCTTCGACATCGGAGCGGAAAGCTCCCGCTGGCTGGAACTGGGGAAAGCCTCCGCCGGGGACATCTTCCCGGAGGTGGTTGATTTCGCCCTCAATGAAAGATGTGCCGCCGGGACCGGACTCTTCCTGGAACAGCAGGCCTACCGCCTGCGGCTGTCGATAGAAGATTTTTCTTCCCTGGCCGCCCGGGCCAGGAAGGGAGCAACCATTGCCGGCCGTTGCAGCGTCTTCGCCAAGTCGGACATGATTCACCTCCAGCAGAAGGGCACCCCGGCCGAAGAAATCGCCTACGGAGTCTGCCTGGCCCTGGTCAGGTCGGTGACATCTTCCCTGCTCAAGGGGAAGGATATTTCCTGGCCGCTGGTCCTGGCCGGCAACATCACCAAGAATGCCGCCGTGGTCCGGGCCTTCCAGGAAGTCTTAAAAGCCGGCCCGGATAGGTTGCTGTATTCAGAGCTGTCCCCGTATCTTCCGGCCATCGGAGCCGCCAGCCTGGTCCTGGCCAGGAACGAGGAGAACCGCTTCCTGGCCGCTGAAAATCTTCTGCGAGGAATCCGACCGACAGCCGACCACAGGTTTTCCAGCCTGCAGCCGCTGGGTGAGCTCCGGGCCAGCCCGGCCTCCGAGCCTGTGGACAGGATCAACTTCCCGGTCCGTGGATACCTGGGTGTCGATATAGGTTCGGTGAGCACCAACCTGGTCGTTATCGATGAAACCGGCCAGGTTTTGAGCGGAGTCTACCTGCCTACCAGGGGCCGGCCGCTCGAGGTGCTGCAGGAAGGACTTCTGGAACTTTTCTCCAGGTTCCCGGCCGGCCTGGAAATCCTGGGCATTGGCACCACCGGCAGCGGCCGCTACCTGGCCGGGCGGTTGCTGAGGGCCGACCTCATCAAGAACGAGATCACCTGCCAGATGAGAAGCGCCTGTTTTTACTTTCCGGAAGTCGACACCATCTTTGAGATCGGGGGACAGGACTCCAAGTATATCCAGGTCGAAAACGGCCGGGTGGTTGATTTCAACCTGAACAAGATCTGCGCCGCCGGGACCGGTTCTTTTCTGGAAGAACAGGCGGCCCAGATGGGTTTCCGGGTGGAAAGAGATTTTGCCGTCCTGGCTTCGGCCTCAGGGCAGCCTTCCGACCTGGGCAGTCGCTGCACCGTCTTCATGGAATCAGAGCTTCTGAACGAGGCCGCCCGGGGACAGCCCCTGCCCGACCTGGTGGCCGGCCTGGCCTATTCCATCGCCCGGAATTACCTGGAAAAGGTGGTGGAAAGAAGACCCATCGGCCAGAACATAGTTTTTCAGGGCGGGGTGGCTTCCAACCAGGCCGTGGTCAGAGCTTTTTCCATTCAGCTGGGAAAGGAAATCAAGGTCCATCCCTACCACCGGATATCCGGGGCCATCGGAGCGGCCCTGGAAGCCCGGGAGGTAGTCAGGAAATCGGGCAAGAAGTCATTGGGCCTGGACGACATCCGAAACCAATTGTTTCAATCCTTTAAGCTGAGCCATTTTGAGTGCCGGCAGTGCGCCAACCGCTGCCAGGTGGTGTCAGTGGACTCAGGCCAGGAACGGGTCTATTTCGGCGACATCTGCGAACGTTACACTTCGGCCTCTCGCCTGGAAGTATCATCTGACGATGTGCATAAGCCCCTGGCCTTCAGGAACAGACTGCTGGACAGCCTTCAGCTTCAGAAACCGGCTGAGGGCCCGACCATCGGTTTGCCCCGGGCCTCTGTTTTCCTGGAATTTCTGCCGTTCTGGCTGGCCTTCTTTCCCAGGCTGGGCTACAGGGTTAAAGTTTCACCGGAAACCAACCCCGAAATCATGGAGGCTGGAATAAAACTCCAGCCGGCCGAGACCTGCCTGCCCGTTAAAGTGGCCATCGGTCATCTTAAGTTCCTGCAGGATGACCCGGAGGTTGATCTGGTCTTCCTGCCCAGCCTGGTCGACCGGCATCAGAACCGAAGAGAATCTTTCTATTTTTGCCCCTATACCGAGAACCTGCCCCATATGATTCCCGAGACAGTCAGGGAAAAATTGCTGACCACCTCCGTCTACCTGGAACCGGTTGAAGACAGCCAGAAATTGAGCTGGCAGAACCTGGCCGGCCTTCTAAAGGAACCCGAAGAGACAATTGCCCGGGCCTGGACCGAGGCCTGGCAGGTCCAGATGGAATTCGACCGGAAACTTAAAGAGCAGGGCCAGCAGTTGCTCAAAAGGAGTTTTCAGAGCAAAAGACCGGTCTGGTTGATTTCCGGGCGTCCCTACCTTCTCTACGATAGCTTTGTCAACCTGAATTTCTGGTCACACCTGGAAAAATTGAAACTGATCGCCATCCCGGCGGATTACCTGGAGCTGGAAGACCTCGAGCTGGCCGGAGAAATCCTGGAAGGCTCGGCCGTGCCGCCCTGGAGATATCCAAGGAAAATGCTTGAGGCCGCGGCCTGGTCGAGGAAACATCATGGCGTCTATCCGGTTTTTCTTTCCTTTTACGGCTGCGGGCCGGACGCCTTCTGTCTGAAACAGTGTAAGAGCCTGGTGGAGGGAATCCCCCATCTCTTTCTCGAGTTTGATGAACACCGGGGAGAAGCCGGGCTTATCACCAGGCTGGAAGCTTTCGACGACGAGGTCAGCCAGCACCGGGCTGGAAACCGGCCGGCCGCCAGGCTGAAAAAGGCAGAAAACCCGGAAACCTGGCCGGTGGAACGGGTAAAACAAATACCCTTCGTCCTGCCTTACTTTGCCGACCACGCCCGGGCCTTTGCCGGAGCTCTAAAAAAGTCAGGCCTGCGGGCCGAGGTCCTGCCCCCGCCCGACGAGCGCAGCCTGGAACTGGGTGAAAAGTATTCTTCGGGCAAGGAGTGCCACGCTTATTCTTTCCTCCTGGGAGACCTGTTGAAATTGACCCTGGACGAAAAACCCGCTGAGCCACTCATTTTCTTTTTCCCCGGGGCCCGATATTCCTGCTTGTTGCAGCAGTACGGCCCGGCCATGCGCCAGCTGCTCCATGAACTTGATAATCAGCGTGTCCTGTTGCTGACCCCGACCCTTGATTATTTCTGGCAGTTAATCGGCTTTGATGGCCTGAAGGCCCTTTACCAGGGCCTGGTGGCCGTGGACCACCTGACCAGAATCTCCTGCCAGCTCAGGCCTTACGAGGTCAAGCGGGGTGAAGTCAACCGGGCTTTCCAGGAAGGCCTGAAGCTGATCGAAGAGGGACTGGCCTCAGACCGTCTGGCCGAGGCCCTGGAAAAAATCAGGTCCAGCTTCAGTCAGATCAAGGTTCGCCCGGAGGAAAGGCCACTGATCGGAATAGCCGGGGACATCTATACCCGGCAGAATTCATTTGCCAACAACCGGCTGTTCGAGCAGCTGGAAGAACTCGGTTGCGAAGTCTGGCCCTCGCCCTTCCTGGTGGATGAAATCGACTTCAGCTTCAGCCGCGGCTTCTACGAAAAGCTGTCCGAGGGTAACCTGCTGGAAACGGTCAAGTATGCCGGGCTGAACCTGGTCCGGGAGATCAACCTGGCCCAGGTCAGGAAGAAGCTGGAGTTTTCGGAACTGAAACTTAAAGAACCACGCTTTGAAGAGCTCCTGCGCTCCACCCTGGCCTACCTTAATTACAATAACAACCAGAGCCTTTTCCTGAACGTGGCCAGGATGGTGGACCTGGCCCGGCGGGGAGTCGACGGCATCATCAACGTCATCTGCTTCAACTGCATGCTGGGCACGGCTTCGGCGGCCATCTCCCGGAGGATCAAAAAAGATTTTGGCAACCTGCCCCTGCCGACCCTGGTTTACGGAGAAACCGAAACGGTCAGCACCCGGAGCCGGCTGGAGGCTTTCGTGGAACAGGTCAAGACCAGGTATGGCAAGAAGAAAGCTGAGCTAAACTGAACACGTCCAGGATTCTTGGCCACCGGCAATTATCAAATTGAGGTCAGGACCACAGCGATTATCCCGGTTAGAAAAACTCCATCAAAAGTCCCGGCCCCTCCAATTGAAGCTACCGGGGCTCCCAGGTCGGCAATTTTGTTAAGATTCAACAGGTCAGCTCCAATCAAGGTCCCCAGGGTGCCGGAAACATAGGCAATCACCGGGGCCACCTGAAGGCCAGCAGGAGAGAAAGCAGAAAACAGCAAGGCAGTCAGAGCGGCCACCAGCGGCGGGAACAGGGCCGGAGTGGCAATTCCCAGCCCCCGGACCGGCCGGGCAACCCTGTTGACCATAACGGTAACCACAAGCGTGGCCATAATAAAAAGCAGGCCCAAAGAAGCCCAGCGCCAGATCAGGTACAGACTCAGTATTCCGGGTATAACGGCCCCACCCACGTTTACGGCCAGGACCGTGATATCGCTGGCGGCAGCCGACGGGATACGGAATTTCCAGCCGAAGAATTCCACCACCTGTTCGGTCAGCAATCTCTCGCTGCGGAGACGCTTGACCGGTATATTCAGGCCGCTACCGAGCAGACTTAACAGCAGCAGGATAAAAACCAGGTCCGGGGGCAGGCCCAGTCGTTGGAAAGCCAGGGAAATAAGTCCCACCTTGAGAAAAAAGAATAACCCGCCCAGGAGAAAAAAATAGAACACCAGAAAAAGGAGAATTACCGGTAGAAAAAACATCGGGTTTCTTCTCAGGCTCCGGCCTTCGGCAGCATCGGGATCTTGATTTTATTTTTCCGGGCGCAGGCTATGGCCTCCTCATAACCGGCGTCGGCGTGGCGCACAACTCCCAGGCCCGGGTCCACGGTCAGCACTCTCTGCAGCCTCCGGGCCATGGCCGCGCTGCCGTCAGCCACAATCACCATGCCGGCGTGAATCGAAAGGCCGATGCCCACACCGCCCCCGTGGTGCACCGAAACCCAGGAAGCGCCGCAGACGGCGTTCAGGAGGGCGTTTAGCACCGGCCAGTCGGCGATGGCATCGGAACCGTCTTTCATCTTTTCAGTTTCCCGGTTGGGCGAGGCCACCGAGCCGGTATCCAGGTGGTCGCGGCCGATGACGATCGGGGCGCTGATCTTGCCCTTTTTGACCAGGGTATTTATGACATCACCGAAGAGAGCTCTTTCCCCGTAACCCAGCCAGCAGATCCGGGCCGGCAGCCCCTGGAACTTGACCTGCTTCTGGGCCTTCCTGATCCAGCGGGCCAGGGCCTCGTCTTCGGGAAAAGTTTTCAGGACGGCTTCGTCGGTAACATATATGTCCTGGGGTTTTCCGGACAGGGCGGCCCAGCGGAACGGCCCCTTGCCGACGCAGAAAAGAGGACGGATGTATTCCTGGACAAAACCGGGGATGTCAAAAGCATTGGCCACCCCGGCCTTCTGGGCCTGGCCGCGCAGGTTATTGCCGTAATCAAAAGTTCGGGCTCCCCTTTTCTGCAGCTCCAGCATGGCCTCAACCTGGGCAGCCATGGATTCATAGGCCATGGCTATGTATTTCTGCGGGTCTTTCTTCCTGAGTTCCAGGGCCTCGGCATACGGAATTCCCCGGGGCACGTAGCCGTTCAGTTCATCGTGGGCTGAAGTCTGGTCGGTCAGGACATCGGGAGTCAGCCCGCGTCGCACCAGCTCCGGCAGAACATCGGCCGCGTTGCCCAGCAGGGCAATGGACAGGGGCTGGCCCTGCCGGCAGGCCTCCCCGGCCATCTTCAGGGCTTCGTCCAGGCTGGTAGTCATGGTATCAACGTACTTTGTTTCCAGCCGTCTCCTGATGCGATCCGGATCCACCTCGACCACGATGGCCACGCCGTCATTCATGGTCACCGCCAGCGGCTGGGCTCCGCCCATGCCGCCCAGGCCGGCGGTCACCACCAGCCGGCCGCGGAGGCTGCCGCCAAAATGCTTCCGGGCAACAGCGGCCAGGGTTTCGTAGGTCCCCTGCAAAATTCCCTGGGTGCCGATGTAAATCCAGCTGCCGGCGGTCATCTGCCCGTACATGGTCAGGCCCAGGGCTTCCAGCCGTCGGAATTCATCCCAGGTGGCCCATTTTGGTACCACCATGGCGTTGGAAATCAAAACCCGGGGAGCGTCGGCGTGGGTCTTAAAAATGCCGACCGGTTTACCGGACTGGATGAGCAGGGTTTCGTCATTTTCCAGTTTCTTCAGGCTGCTGACGATGGCCCGGAAACAATCCCAGTTGCGGGCCGCCTTGCCCGTGCCACCATAGACGATGAGTTCCTGCGGTTTCTCGGCCACCTCCGGGTCCAGGTTATTCATCAACATCCGCAGCGCTCCCTCCTGGGACCAGCCCCTGGTGTGGAGCCGGCTCCCGCGGGGAGCCCTGACCGGTTTATAAGCAGTCTTTTCCTGGTTGTTCATCTTCGGTCCTCCCTCAGTGTTCTATCATTTCTCTGACCTCGGACAGTTTTCCCATCCTGGCCAGGGTCTTTTCCCGGCCCATCAGTTCCAGGACTTCAAACAGGCCCGGGCTGACCGCCCGGCCCAGCACCAGAACCCTCAGGGCATGAATCAGGATGGCCGCCTTGATTCCTTCTTTTTCCGCTCTCTCCCTGAGCGTTCTTTCTATTTCCGATGCAGAAAAATTTTCCAGCTTCTGGAAATCGTCCTCAAGCAGCGGCAGTACCCGGTCCAGTTCGCCATTAAGAAGGTGCTTGCGTACGGCTTCTGGGTCATAGCTGAACCTGTCAGAAATGAATGGAGCAATCATCCCGCTCAGGTCAACCAGGGTCCGGCTCCGGCTGCGGGTCAGGTTGACCAGCTGCTCGAACCAGCTTCGCCTGGAAGCCAGCAGCTCATCCGACCACAGGCCGTCTTTCTCCAGCCAGGGCCGGAGCTGGGCAATGAGCTCGGCTATCGGCATTTCGTTGATCAGGCGGCTGTTGAGCCATTCCAGCTTGTTGAGGTCAAAGACCGGGCTGCCCTTGCTGATGCGCTCTAAGGAAAATTCCCTGACCATCTCCTCGATGGAATAAATTTTTTCCTCGTTGCCGGGCGACCAGCTGAGCTGGGCCATGAAGTTGAAAAAAGCCAGCGGCAGATAGCCCTTGTCCCGGAAATTAAGGACCGAGGTATCGCCGTGCCTCTTGCTCAGCTTTTTCCGGTCCGGGCCAAGAATCAACGGCAGGTGGGCAAACTGAGGCACCGGAGCGCCCAGGGCCCGATAGAGAAGTATCTGCTTGGGTGTGTTGGAGATATGGTCATCTCCCCGGATGACATGGGTAATCCCGGTATCGATATCGTCCACCACCACCGAGAGGTGGTAGGTGGGAAAGCCGTCGCCGCGCAACAGGACAAAGTCCTCAAGGTTCTTATGGTCAACCGAAATATAGCCGTGCACCAGGTCGTCAAATTCGGTCACGCCCTCGGGCACCAGGAAACGGATGGCCGCGGCCACTCCTCTTTCTCTCAGAGCATGTTTTTCTTCTTCGCTCAGGTTCAGGCAGTGCCGGTCATACTTCCAGTGCTCTCCCCTGGCCTGGGTTTCCTGCCGGCGTTTTTCGATTTCTTCGGGCGAACAGAAGCAATAGTAGGCCAGCCCCCGGTCGACCAGGGTCCGGGCCGCCCGGCGGTAGATTTCAAAGCGTTGCGACTGGTAGATCGGTCCCTCATCCCAGTCCAGTCCAACCCAGTTTAAGGCTTCGAGAATTGAACGGCTCATTTCTTCCGAGGAACGGGCCACATCGGTATCTTCTATCCGCAGGACAAAAGTTCCATGATGATGCCGGGCAAAAAGCCAGTTGAACAGGGCGGTTCTCAGGGCTCCCACATGGAGGTGGCCGGTCGGGCTGGGGGCAAATCTCACTCTGACCATAGTCTTTTATTATCTCTTTCCGGGTCGCTTTCCAGGCTAAAAATATATCACAGCCGGAACCGATATTCAAAAAGCCCGGGACCCGATGAAGCTGCGGCTGATTCCGGAGTTGGCCCGGTTATAAAAATAAAAAAATTGTTGACTGAAAGAAATTATTTGAGTAAATTATCGGTGAGCGAGCTAAGCCAAGGTTTTATCGGAGGGCACAGGGAAAGGAACCCCGGATCCAATGGCGCAGATAAATATTCTGGTCTATGTTTCCAGCGTCGAACAGGCCCTGAAGGTGGTCCGGCTCTGCGAAAAAGAATATCTACCGGTGGTGGCCAATTCTTTTGACGAGGTCCCTCCCCTTTTGAAAAACTACGATTGCTGGGCGGCCATTATCGACTCCAGCTACGCCGATTACGACCGCTGGAAGGACATCATCAGCCCGGATTGCTCGGTTATCATCCTCGGGCGAGAAGAATCCGAAGTCTACCGGGCCCTGCTGACCTGGCCGGCCCATCACCACCTCGAATACGTCCTGGAGACGGAGAATCAGCCCCTGGAACCGATCCTGGGCCAGATTCTTAAAATCGCCATCCATCACAGCCGGATCAAGAGGGAGTGGGCCCAGCTGCAGCAGACCGTGGCCCTGAACTCGGCCAGCGCCCGGGAGGTTTTTAAGGAAATTGCCGAAATTAAAAGGTTGATCAACGAAAACTACCTGCGGGAGCTGGAAAGAAGAATTTCCCTGGAAGCCCGCTACGTCTGGTCCCAGCGGGAAAGATGGAAAATCGAAAACATCGTCAGAAAGATTTATTCAGCCAACGACGTCAGCAGCCTGCTGGGTGTAGTCCCGGACATTAAAGACCTCCTCCAGGCCCAGGGCCTGACCATTTACCTGATAGAAGAAAGTGAGACCCTGGGCAAGCACCTGAAACCCATCATCTGGGACGATACCTTCATCACCCACCCGGAAACTTTCAAGTACGTGGCCCGGCTGGAAGCCCCTGATTTTGCCGCGGCCGTGGCCCGCCACGGGCAGGAAGTCAACATCAGCGACCTGACCTACGACAAGCGCTTTTCGCTGCGCTACCAGCACAACCTGAAGTTCCCCTTGAAGAGCATCCTGGCCGTGCCCATCACCTACGAAGAACAGGTCATCGGAGTTATCGAACTCTATAACAAGCATTTTATGGACAGCCCGTTGCCGGAGGGCTTCAGCCGCGAAGACCAGCAGATCCTGAGGGGGCTGTCGGAACACATCGGCATCGCCATGACCAAGCTCAACCTGATTCAATACGATGCCCTGACCGGGCTGCTGCGGGCCGAACCCTTCTTCGACCGCATCCTGCAGAAAGTTAACTCCATGAGCAAGAGAAAAATAGAAGAAGGGGCCTTCGCCATGGTCATGGGCGACGTGGACTGGTTCAAACACTACAACGACCGCAACGGCCATGAAGCCGGCAACCGGCTGTTGCAGGAACTGGCCTCAATCCTGAAGCAATCGGTCCGGGAAAATGATTTGATCTGCCGATACGGGGGCGAAGAATTTCTGTTCTTCCTGAGCGGGGTCACCACCCTGGAAGAAGCCTGCCTGCTCACCGAAAGAATCAGGAAGAATATCGAAGACCACTATTTCCCCTACGAAGAGTTTCAGCCCCGGAACAACCTGACCATGTCCTTCGGGGTCACCGTCTTCCCCCGCAAGAAAATAGAAGACGATGGCCAGCTGACCCGGGAAGACCTGAAACACCTGGTGCACGAATGCGACCTGGCCCTGGCCGAAGCCAAGGGAAAGGAAACCTGGCGCCTGCCGCCCTCGGAGGCGCAAACCAGGCCGGCCACCAAGAACACGGTGGTGGCCTACTCCCGCGACTGGGAAAGAGAAAACCATCTCCGCCCGACGGTCACCTACCAGGAAAAGCTGTTCCGCGAAAAACGCCATTTCCAGCGGCATTACACCTCCACCATCATGATGTACCGGGACGACGGCCAGCTGCGGGTCTGCAAGACCATCAACCTCAGCCTGGGGGGAGCCAAGGTTCTCTCGGAGAGACCCCTGCCCGCCTCCCGCACCATGGACGTCATCCTGATTCTGGGCAAGAAAGCCCACCCGCTGAAGGGAGAGGTGGTCTATTCAGAAAAGGCCAGCCCGGATTCCGGCACTTTTTACACCGGCCTGAGATTCAAGGAACTCAGCGGGGACGATTTCCGGGTCCTGGAGAATTATTTCCAGGAGGTCGAGAAGGAAACGTTTAATTGATGGCGGGGTAACCAGTCCCTATCTTCAGGCTTCCAGTTCTTTTTTCAGGGCACCGTAGTAAATTGAGGCCGGGGTGGTCCGGGCCTTAAAGGAAGCGGTCAGGTCGATTATTCTCTGCTCGAAGCGGGACAGGTCATCGGTCGAACTCCAGTTCTGGACCGCCAGCTGGTCGGAAAGCTCTTCCAGCACCTGCTGGTTCAGGATATCCTGGGTCAGGGCCGGGAAGCGGAAATTCTTCTTGTTAGCCAGAAAGACAACCCGGAGCAGGTACCGTCTTATCCCCTCCTGCAGGCTGATGATTTCCTGTTTCAGATAAAATTGCTCCTTGGCCGCGGTGACAAAGGCCATCTTGTAATTCAATTTACGGGCTTCCTCGATCGCCTCCCTCAGCCTGGTCAATAATTCTTCCGCTTCCAGTATGTTTTTCTTGCCCTTCTGGTAAAAGCCGATCGGGCTGGAGCCGTTGGCCGGCTCTTCCCGGTAAAATTCTTCCAGGTCTTTCCTGGTGATCATCTCCAGGCTCTCGGTAGAGGTCGCGGAAGGGGCAACCTCTCCCGGTCCCTCGGCCTGCAAGGATTCCAGCCGGCCGGCTATGGTCTTCCTTATCTCTTCAGCCAGTTTATCTTCCAGGGTAGGCTCGGCTACTTCTTCAGTTACGGTGAAGGGCCTGGTTTCCGCCGCTTTCTCCGGCTCGGTCACTGGCTCCACCGCTGGTTGCGGTTCAACCGTTTCCACCGCTTGGCCTGCCTGCTCTTCCGCTTCTTTTGACGGCTGGGGTTGGGTTATCCCGCTTTCCAGCAGCAGAAGTTCCTTGACTTTACGTAGCTTTTCCAGCTCTGGGGTCAGGTCCAGCTCAGGCCTCTCCGTCTCCACCGGCTTCGGTATTTCAGCTCTCAGTCCGAATTTCTCCTCCAGTCCTTTCTTCAGCACTTCAGCCTGTTCCAGCGACTGCCGCCTCAACTCTTCCAGTTCCTCGTGCAACTGACTTATGGCCCGAACATCCTCGGAGGTGGCCCGGGTTAATTTTTCAATTTCCTGCTGCCGGTCGGCAATTCTTTCCAGGCATTCTTTGATTTTTCTTAGAATTTCCTGCCTTCTGTCTTCAAATTGCTCCCAGACCCGGCCATACTCCTCCAGGGCCAGCCATTCCCTTTTAACCGCCTGCTCAATCTCGGCCAGCTGCTGCCGGGCCAGTTCTCTCTCCTTTTGAATTCTCTCTTCAAGGGATTTTTCAATTTCTTCCCTCTGCCGGCGGAGATAGTCTTCCAGCTGATTCTCGATTTCCTGGATGATGGATACAGGTTTTTTTATCAAGTGGCTGTCTTCATTCATTGCCCGTTCCTTTGCCTGTTATTCGGCCCTGGCAAGGCTATTCTAAAATCAACCCGATTCGGCTGTCAAGGATAAAAGCGGGTGAGCCTGTCGGGGAATTATTCTATCGGCCGGGGGGAAAGGGATTAGCCACCAGCGGCGAGCCGGAAGCCAAAAAATCACCCCGCCGGCCGCGGGTCGGTCTGTCTGGCTGTTAGAAACCAGAATAATTCCACGGCAATTTTTTCAAAAACACTTGCCTTGCATTTCAATTTGATGTATACAGGATTAAGTAAATATGAGCGGCGGAGCTAACCATAACCATCACCTGAAAATCATTCTGGCTGTTCCCGAAAGCAGGCTGAGGCGGCAGCTGGCTGAGCTCTGCGGTCAGTTCCAGGTCGGGTTTGAGGAAATATCCGGCCTGCCCGACCTCTCCTCCACCAACAGCCTGAAAAATGCCATTCTGGTTTTTTCCAGCGAGTCGGTTAATAGCCGGAAAATTTCAGCCTGGCTCAAACAAATAAAGAAGTCCTGCCCGCGTTTGAGCCTCATCCTGCTGACCTCCCCGGCTGGGGCCCTTGAGTTCCTTAAACCACTTGAGGACAACCTTCTGGATTTTGTCTGTCCCCGGAATAACCTCCCGGCCATCTTCTCGGCCCTGAGGTCCGAAATCCAGCGCCGGCAACTGAAGCTGGAAAACGAGTACTACCTGAGGAACCTGACCAAGCTCAAGCTGGAACAGTCCCGTCACATCCGCAAGCTTCTGGAACTTGAAGAAATATACGACACCACGGTGGAAAACCTGATGACCGCCCTGGACCTGAGAGACGTGGAAACCTTCGGGCATTCGCGCACGGTCTCCAAGTACAGCCAGGTCCTGGCCGAGGTCCTGGGCCTCAAGGACCAGCCCACCCTCGACCACATCCGGAAAGGAGCCCTGCTCCACGACATCGGGAAAATTGCCATCCCCGATTCCATTCTCAAGAAGCCCGGACCCCTGACCCCTGAAGAATGGGAGAAAATCAGAATGCACCCGACGCTGGGCTACGGGCTGATCAAAGAGATGAAACTGCTGAAGGAAGTCGGCAACATCATTCTTTACCATCACGAGAAATACGACGGAACGGGATACCCGCGAGGGTTGAAGAAAGATGAAATTCCGCTGGAGGCCAGGATCTTCGCCCTGGCCGACGCCCTGGATGCCATTACCTCCCACCGGCCCTACCGGCCGGAACAGGATTTCCTGACCGCCAGGCAGGAAATCATCAGGAACTCCGGCACCCAGTTTGACCCGGTGGTGGTCGAAGCTTTCTGTGCCCTGGACATCGACCGCTGGGAGAGAATCCGTTTCGAAACGACCAAGCTGCTGCCCTCGTTTGAGGATTATCACCGGCTGCTGGCCAGAAGAAACAGGCAACCCCAGTAAAGCCGGTTCTGTCCGGACTTAACCAGGCTTCTGCACCGTGATCACCCGGGGAAAGCCCGAGTAGTCAGCCAGGATTTCCGGCCCGGACCATCTCCGGCCCAGGAGCTTGCAGATTTCATTCTCCTGGCCGGCTCCGAATTCAAATACCAGAAATCCGCCGGGCTTAAGACATGACCAGGACTGGCTGACCAGCTTTTGGATTACCTCCAGACCGGTTGGCCCGGCCACCAGGGCTGTCCGCGGTTCAAAATCCCGCACCGGCCGGTCGAGCTTTTCCCAGTCAGCGGCAGAAACGTAGGGCGGGTTGCTGACTATCACCTCAAATTTTTGCTTTCTCTCAATAAAATGCTGGAGCAGGTCGCTGTGAACAAAGGAAATGTTGGTGACCCCATTATTTCTGGCGTTCCAGGCGGCCAGAGCCAGGGCCCTTCTTGAGATGTCCGAGGCCACCACCCTGGCCAGAGGTCTTTCTTTCCCCAGGGCCACGGCAATGTTTCCGCAGCCGGTGCCAACGTCAAGAAGCCGTGGTCGCTCGGGCAGGGGCAGCGACAGGACTTTCTCCACCAGCAATTCCGTTTCCGGCCTGGGTATCAACACCAGTCGGTTGACCCTGAAGGGCAGGCTCCAGAATTCTTTCCAGCCCAAGAGATAGGCCATGGGCCAGCCGTTCCGCCTTTTTCCAACCAGAGCGGACAGTCGTCTGACCAGCCCGGGGGATACCGGAGAATTCAGGCGGCGGAAAAACTCCGCTTCGTCCCAGCCGGCGGCCTTCTGGATCAACAGGCGGGCCTCTATGAAGGGGCAGGATGAAAAGGAAAGTCTGCCGGCAGTTTGCCGGAAAAGTTGGTCCAGGTGCTTATATCTCAACTTGCCGGTCCGGGGACAAGCCTGATTTATTCTCTTCGAGAGCCCTGGTCTGGAAGTGGATAACCAGTTTGTCAATGAGCTCATCGAGTTCCCCGTCCATGATGCTTTCCACGTTATGAAAATTCTCGTTAAGGCGGTGGTCGGTTATCCGGGACTGGGGAAAATTGTAGGTCCTGATTTTCTCGCTTCTTTCACCAGTACCTACCTGCTTCCTTCTGTCCTGGGAAATCTTGCTCATCTGCTCCTGGCGGGCAATGTCCAGGAGCCTGGTCCTGAGAATCTTGAGCGCCTTCTCTTTATTCCGGTGCTGGGACTTTTCATCCTGGCAGGAAACGACTATTCCCGATGGCCTGTGGGTCACCCTGATGGCGGTGTAGTTGCGGTTAACATTCTGTCCGCCCGGCCCGGAGGCTCCGAAGGCCTCAATCTTCAGGTCCTTGGGATCCAGCTTCAGGTCAATTTCTTCGGCCTCGGGCAGGACGGCCACCGTGGCCGTCGAGGTATGAATTCGACCCGAAGCCTCGGTTTTGGGGACTCGCTGAACCCGGTGAACCCCGCTCTCGTATTTCAAGAAGGAATAAACCCTTTTCCCCTGGATGTTGACGATGGCCTCCTTGATGCCCCCGATCGGTGAATAGCTGACATCCATCAGCTCCCATTTCCAGCCCTTATGCTCGGCATAACGGGTATACATCCGCAGCAGGTCCTGGGCAAAAAGAGAAGCCTCGTCTCCCCCGGCCCCGGCCCTGATTTCCAGGATGACGTTCTTTTCGTCGTTGGGGTCCCTGGGCAGCAGCAGCCTTTTCAGTTCCTGTTCCAGCAGGTCCTTTTTTTCCTTGAGCTGGTTGAGTTCGGCTTCGGCCAGCCTTTTCAGGTCGGGGTCTGCCTGGCCGTCAGACAGCATGGACTCTGTTTCCCTGAGCTCCCGCACCACCTTTTTATACTCGTCATATTTTCTGACAACCGGCTCAAGTTCAGACCTTTCCCTGGCTAATTCCTTTATTTTCTGGGGATTGGAGGAAATGTTGGGGTCGGACAGGAGGGCAGTAATCTGCTTATACTTGTCTTCTAAGACCTTTAATTCCTGAAGCATATGGTTTATTTTTTGGTCTTGGTGGCATATTTCTTCCTGAATTTTTCGACCCGGCCGGCGGTATCCACAATTCTCTGTTTTCCGGTGAAGAAGGGATGGCACTGGGAGCAGATTTCCACCCTTATTTCTTTCTTGGTGGACCTGGTCTTAAAAGTATTACCACAGGCGCAGATGACGGTGCATTCCTGGTATTCTGGATGGATTCCTTTTTTCATGAGCTCGTCTCCTCTTACTCTTAAGGGGATTGATTATAGCAGGTTTTGGGCGGTCAGTAAAGGATGCGCTGTTCCTGGCACTTCTGTTGGAAGAGGTCCCAGTCCAGACTGAAGACCGCAGTTTTTTCCACGTGTCTTGATATTTCCCGGTAAACTCTTGATTCCAAGTAATTTCTAAGGGCTTCGCTCAGGGCCACCACCTGTTCTTCGGCCTGCCATTCGTACACCCGGCCATCCTCGTCCTTCAGGCATCCCAGGTAGACGGCCCAGGCCAGCTGCCTGAAAGGAACATGGCTGAAT
Organism: Candidatus Saccharicenans subterraneus; assembly: GCA_003426165.1. Taxonomy (GTDB): domain Bacteria; phylum Acidobacteriota; class Aminicenantia; order Aminicenantales; family Saccharicenantaceae; genus Saccharicenans; species Saccharicenans subterraneus. The sequence goes on along the minus strand of QUAH01000003.1, from coordinate 188,713 downwards.
TGCTTCCTGATGGCCTTGATTTCACCCTGTTTTATGGGGTCAACGAACTGAAAATACCTCGAAAAGAGCAGGGCGTTATGAAAGTAAGCCGGAAAGGCCACCAGGGCATCGAGGTTGATCAGCCGGCCCAGGTGCAGAAAAATTTCCAGTATTTTCTTGGAAAGGCTGAGACCAGGTTTATTCTGCCCGGGAAGCGGCGGATGTCTGTCGTCAAAGCTCAGGCGGGGGTTCTGCAGGGTCAGCCACTCAAACAGCAGGCAGTGCTGGGGAGGTAACCTGTAGCCATGCTTTTTTGGGGCGGCAAACCGAACCTCGGCTTCCCTGATCTTGAGGTCGACGATCATCCGGTCCGGGTGTTCTTCCTCCCAGTAAATAAGAAGCCTCTGCACCGGGTAATCCGAAGAGTCCATCCGGTACTTAATCGGCCAGAGGTTCTTTTTCCTGGCTTCCCGGAAAAAGCTTTTCTTGGCCAGAACGGCCATGACTTCCTTCAGGGTATAACGGCCGAGGAAGAGCAACGATCCCCGGGACGGGCCCAGCCCCGAAAACATTTCTTCGTCTTTAAGGACTGGTTCTTTTTCCCAGAATGGTTCAATCTTGCGATCGCTCTTGGTCATCTATCACCGAACCGGCACACTTTTAAGACATTCTATAAAATTATCAGGCTCAATTCAATCGCCGTCGGCCGAATTATCTCCGGGCCCGGAGCCAGACACCTCTTCCCCGGAATAAAAGGAAAAAATATCGTCTCCAAAATCAACCTGGCGGAGCAGCTTAAAATCCTGGCGCGAGGGTTGATAGTGGCGGTGATGCCTGATGATGAGGAGCCCGGCTGGCTTCAGGACGCCGCGTTTCCTGATGACCTTGAGCGGGTTTCTTTCTTCCAGCAATTTGTAAGGCGGGTCCAGGAAAATCAGGTCAAACTTCACTCCCTTCTTTCCGAGTTCGATTATGGCCCGGTTGAACTCCTGGTTGAGGACCAGGCCGAGGTCCTCGGCCTGGCATTTGGCCAGGTTGGCCTCTATTATTCTGGCTGCCTGGGGCAATTCCTCGATGAACACGGCCCGGCTGGCTCCCCGGCTCAGGGCTTCAATCCCGACCGAACCCGTCCCGGCAAAGCCGTCCAGGAAAAAGGCATCGACCACCCTGGACTGAAGAATGTTGAAAAGAGAACCCCGGAGCTTGGCCGGAAGTGGCCGGACCGCTGGGCTGGGCACCATCCTCAGCTTTCTTCCCTTGAATCGGCCACCGATAATCCTGATCATTTTTTCAAACCTCAATAATAAATCAGAAGGCTCCCCGGCCCGGTGTCCACCCGGGCAATTCCTTCCGGGAGATCATACCAGTCGTCCAGGTGCCGGGCTTCCAATCCCCGGACCCTGGCCACCAGGTCAATCAGGGCATTAACAATCTCCGGCTGGACCCGCTGGGTCTCCAGGAAAAGGCTGCTGAAATTCAACCTGACCCGCCGCCCCTGCTGTTCGACGCGGGCTGCAAAATACAGGTTGCGATCTCCGGATAGCCCCTGGGAAGCCAGGTCCAGAATGACCCAGCCCTCCACCCGGTTGCCCGGGGCGAGCTTCAACCTCAATGATTTCAGAGTTGGGTTCTCTTCCGAAAACAAATGCTTAAAAAAAGCGCTCACCTGCTCCTGTGAAAATTCAGCCACCAGTCCCTGGAAATGACCTTTCTCCCGCCATGAGCTGACTGCCTCTTCCAGAAAATTGATTATCCTGAGAACATCGTCCAGTTCATCCGTCCTGTTCTGCGCCTCAAAATTTTGAAGCCACCCGGCAGACACCTGGCCCGGTCCAGGGAACAGAATCAGGCAAAACAGGGCCAGGGTGAAAAACGCTGGTCGGAATCTTTCCTTCATTGAATAAAATGCTACCAGCATTCAGGTCGTTTGTAAATTTTTATCAGGGATAAAAGGTATCGCTAATTCTAATCTACTCTACCCGGAGCACCAGACGGCCGGTTTCCTTGACAGGGTATAGGGTGTAAACTATACTGAGTTCTTGATAATACTCTCGAAAGAAAGTCAAACCCATGACCCTTATAGACCAGGCCAGAAAAGGATTTGCTTCCCCTCTGATAAAAAAGCTGGCCAGGGAAGAGAAAATATCCCCTGAGGAATTGCTGTCGCTGGTGGCCCGGGGACGGGTGGTCATTCCCTACAACCGGAACCATTCACCGCGAAGGCCGGCTGCCATCGGGTTTAGAATGCGCACCAAGGTCAACGTTAACCTGGGCACCTCCAGAGATTATCCCGACCTCAAAACTGAGATCGCCAAGCTGAAAATAAGCCTGAAACACGGAGCTGACGCGGTCATGGACCTCAGCACCGGCGGGGATGTCAGGGCCATAAGAAAAAAATTGCTGTCGCTATCCCCCCTGCCCCTGGGGACGGTTCCCGTCTACCAGGCAGCAATTGAAGCCATTTCCAGGAGAGGTTCCATCGTCCGGATGACCGAAGATGACCTGTTCTCGGTCATCGAGGCCCAGGCCCGCGAAGGTGTCGATTTCATGACGGTTCACTGCGGCCTGACCCTGAAAGCGGTGGAACGTCTGAAAAAGCAGGGACGGATCGCCGACATCGTTTCCAGGGGTGGGGCTTTCCACCTGGCCTGGATGCTTCACAACGAGAAGGAAAATCCGCTCTATGCCAGGTTTGACCGGTTGCTAGACCTGGCCAGGAAATATGATTTTACCCTGAGCCTGGGCGACGGACTGAGACCCGGCTCGGTCCTGGATGCCACCGACCGTCCCCAGATAGAAGAATTAATGACCCTGGGAGAACTGGTGGAACAGGCCAGGGAAGCTGGAGTCCAGGCCATGGTTGAGGGTCCCGGTCATGTGCCTCTGGACCAGGTGGCCATGAACATGAAGCTCCAGAAACGCCTGTGTCAGGAAGCCCCCTTCTATGTTCTGGGACCCCTGGTGACCGACATCGCCCCCGGCTATGACCACATCGTGTCAGCCATAGGCGGGGCGGTGGCCGCCTCGGCCGGAGCCGATTTTCTCTGCTATGTGACCCCGGCCGAACACCTCGGCCTGCCGACGGTGGAAGACGTTAAAGAAGGCCTGATCGCCTCCCGGATCGCCGCTCATGCCGCCGATATCGTCAAGGGGTACCCGGGGGCCATCGACCTGGATGCCGAAATTTCCCGGGCCAGGAAAAAACTGGACTGGGACCGCCAGGAAAAACTCTGCCTGGACCCGGATAAGTTTGCTGAGGTCCGACGGAGGAGGAAATCAAGGACCAGAGCCTGCTCCATGTGCGGCGAATTCTGCGCCATGAAGATTGTCAGCGAATTCCTGAACGGTGGAGAGGCTGATGACTCCTGTTCCTGAAGGCCTGCTTTTCGGCGTGGCCGGCATTCCCCATTCCTGCCCCGATGATTCTTCCCTTAAAGCGGTGGAGCTGGTTCAACAGATGGGGCTGGAAGCCCTGGAGCTGGAATTCGTCCAGGGCCTCAAGATGGGCCCGGAAACTGCCTCCCGGATAAGGCTGGCCGCCCGCCATCATCGGGTCAAACTCAGTGCCCATGCTCCTTATTTCATCAACCTGAATGCCGAGGACCGGGGCAAGAGAATGCAGAGCCAGGACCTGCTGCTGAATTCCCTGCGGCTGGCCGCGGCCGCCGGGGCCGACGACCTGATCTTCCACGCCGGCTATTACGGCCTGAAGAGCCCAGAAGAAACCTATCAGAATATCAAGAACTCGCTTAAGGAAGTCCTGTCAATCGCCAGGTCGGAGAGAATTCCGGCCCGGCTGAGGCTGGAAACCATGGGCAAAAGAAAACAATTTGGCAGCCTGGACGAGGTGCTGTCGCTCTGCCGGGAGCTTGACGGCCTTCTCCCCTGCCTGGATTTCGCCCACATCTTTGCCCGGGAAGGCCGGGTCAACTCTTACCGCGATTTCCTCCAGGTCATTAAAAAGGTGGAAAAGAAGCTCGGCCGCTCGGCCTTGAAAACTGCCCACATACACATTTCAGGTGTTCAATATAACCAGACCGGCGAACTCAAGCACCTGAACCTCCAGGAGTCGGAATTCCGCTTCGATGAATGGCTGCAGGCCCTGGATGACGCCGGAGTGGGCGGGACAATAATCTGTGAAAGTCCTTCCCTTGAAACCGATGCCCTGATGCTCAAAAACCTCTACCATAACCTTAAAGAAAAGAGGATAGATTCCGGGCATCAGACTTAAACCTGGACCCTCCTTTTGTCTCCGCTCTGAACCTGACCGGCTCTGCTTTTCCCGCAGGTTATTCTTGACATGCAATAGGGTTAAGCATAAACTGAATCCTAATCTTTTTAATCTATTTAATTTAACCAGATGGACTCAAACATAGTCGCCGCGGATGGTCGGAATTTTTTTCCCTTTTCTGCCAGTTTGACCCTGCCTGCCCGGCCAATATTTTGGGGGCCAAACCTGGTGCCGACAGCCACCTGCCCTGATTTCAGCGGGGCATTTACCTTAGATTCAAGTCAGAGAATATCTCACGGAAAAGGAGAGGCAGATGATTGAGATTCGCTTCCATGGACGAGGCGGCCAGGGAACGGTGGTAGCCTCCAAGATACTGGCTGACGCCCTGGCCAAAGAGGGCAACTATGTCCAGGCCTATCCGGAGTTCGGGGTGGAGCGGCGCGGCGCGCCGGTCTTTGCTTTCATCCGGATCGACAACAAACCCATCTATGACAAGAGCAAGATTTACAACCCGGACCACGTGGTGGTGGTTGACCCGACGCTGGTCGAGGCCATCGATGTAACCGAAGGACTTAAAGACGGAGGTTACATCATCATCAACAGCAACAACCCACCGGAACACTTCAAGTTTCCCCCGAAATTCAAGGTCTTTACCATTGATGCCACCGAAATAGCAGTCAAGCACCGGCTGGGTACCCTGGCCGCACCCATCGTCAACACGGCCATCACCGGAGCCGTGGTCAAGATCCTGAACCTGACCAAGCTGGAGTCGCTGGTGGAAGCCATCAGGGAAGGCATCCCGATCAAGCCGGAAGACAACGTCAAGGCAGCCATCGAGGCCTACGAACGGGCCTGAAGGAGGAGCTATGAGCAAAAAGAAAGAAGCCAAGAAAATCATTTTCGAATCGGAAAAAGAAATGCCGGCCGTGCCCATGTCCCTGGGTTCAATGCTCTACAACAAGACCGGGGCCTGGCGCAACATCAAGCCGGTCATAGACCTTTCCAGGTGCATCAAGTGCGGCATCTGCTGGAAATTCTGCCCCGATGCTTCCATCGACATCGTCGATGACTGGCCGCAGATCAATTATGTCTACTGCAAGGGCTGCGGTCTGTGCGCCGAAGAATGCCCGCAAAAATGCATCGCCATGGTCGAGGAGGAAAAATGAAAAAAGTAATAATGGGAAACCACGCCCTGTCCTACGGAGCCATGCTGTCCAGGGCTCAGGTCATCGCCGCCTACCCCATCACCCCCCAGACCCAGGTGGTGGAGCTGCTGTCGGAAATGTGCGCCGACGGCACCCTCAACGCCAAGTTCATCAAGGTCGAATCCGAGCATTCGGCCATGGCCGCCTGCCTGGGAGCTTCCCTGGCCGGGGCCAGGACTTTTACCGCCACCTCGGCCCAGGGGCTGGCCCTGATGCACGAGATGCTGCACTGGGCAGCCGGGGGACGGATGCCGGTGGTCATGGGCAACATCAACCGGGCCATGGCCCCCGGCTGGAGCATCTGGACCGACCAGAACGACAGCCTGTCGGAGCGGGATACCGGCTGGATACAGTTTTACTGCTCCTCCAACCAGGAAGTTCTGGACACGGTAATCCAGGCCTTCAAGGTTTCGGAAAAATTGATGATCCCCAGCATGATCATTCTGGACGCCTTTGCCCTCTCCCATACCTACGAGGTGGTGGAGATTCCCGAGCAGGCCAGGGTTGACCAGTTCCTGCCGCCCTTCAATCCCCCCTGGCGCCTGACCCCGGATGATCCCCATGCCTTCGGCGGCCTGACCTCACCGGACCACTACATGGAGCTCCGTTACAAGCTGCAGAAAGACATGGAGAAGGTCCCGGCCCTGGTGGAAGAAACCGGAAAAGAATATGAAAAACTGTTTGGCCGCTACCTGGGCCAGGTGGAAGAATACCTCTGCGCCGACGCCGAGCTGGTCTTTGTCACCTCGGGTACTGCCGGTTACACGGCCAGGGTGGCCGTGGACGAACTCAGGCAAAAGGGAATCAAGGCTGGAAATCTGAGGATAAAGCTCTTCCGGCCCTTCCCCTTTGAAAAGGTCAGGGCCATCCTGTCCAGGGTGCCCAAAGTGGCCGTCCTGGACCGCAATATCTCCTACGGCCATCATGGAATCTTTTACCAGGAAGTGAAATCAGCTCTGTACGGCCAGCCTTCTGCCCCGCTCGTCTTCGGTTTCATCGCCGGGCTCGGTGGTCGCGACATCACCAGGGACTCTTTCCAGGAAATTGCCGATTACACGCTTAGCAAAAATAAGGCCGAGGAAGAAATTGTCTGGATAGGAGTGAAAAAATGAGCAAAGAGAGAAAAATGACCCTAACCATACCCCGGGAAGAATACATGAGTCCGGGCCACCTGGCCTGCCAGGGCTGCGGAGCCTCCCTGGCCATGCGTTTGGCCCTGAAAGGCCTCGGGCAGAGAACCATAGTCTGCATCCCGGCCTGTTGCTGGGCGGTGATCGATGGCCCCTTCCCCCATTCTTCGCTGGACATACCGATCTATCACTGCGCCTTTGAAACCGCAGCCTCTTCGGCTTCCGGAGTCAGGGCCGGGCTGGACATGGTGGGCGACACCGAGACCACCGTCCTGGCCTGGGCCGGCGACGGCGGAACCTTTGACATCGGGCTCCAGGCCCTGTCCGGGGCGGCCGAGAGAAATGATGATATCATCTACACCTGCTATGACAATGAGGCCTATATGAATACGGGTATCCAGCGAAGTTCCGCCACCCCGATTGGAGCCTGGACCACCACCACCCCCGTCAAGCACTATAAGAAAGAGCGGAAAAAGGACATCATCGGTATCATGGCTGCCCACGGGATTCCTTACATCGCCACGGCCAGCGTGGCCTATCCTGAAGACATGGTTAAAAAATTCAAGAAAGCCAGGGAGATCAAGGGCACACGGTTCATCCATGTCTTTGCTCCCTGCCCGGCCGGCTGGAAAAGCCGTCCGGAGGACACGGTAAAGCTGGCCAGGCTGGCAGTCCAAACAGGCTACTTCCCGCTCTACGAAATAGAAGACGGGGAAAAATGGACCCTGAACCTTAAAGTTAAAGAAAGAAAACCGATAGCTGAGTACCTGAAGCTGCAGGGCCGCTTCCGCCACCTCAAAGAAGAAGAGATCGCCCTTATCCAGCAGGAAGTTGACGCCCGCTGGGCCAGGATACTCAAGAACTGCGGCCTGTGACCCGGCCGATTTAAGAAAGGAAAGTAATATGAAGAAATTTTTTCTCCTGACCATTCTGGCAGCGCTCCTGCTGACCGGCCTGGCCTGTTTCAAAGAGCAAGGTGGCAGCACAGCCGTGGAAGCGGCCGCCAAGGCCGAACCGGCCCCGGATTTTTCAGTCACCACCCTGGATGGCCAGCAACTGAGCCTGGCCTCGCTCAAGGGGAAGGTAATCCTGGTTAACTTCTGGGCCACCTGGTGTCCCCCCTGCCGGGCCGAGATTCCCGAGTTTATAGAGGCCTACACGGAGCTCAAGGACCGGGGCCTGGAAATCCTGGGCTTTTCGGTTGACGACATGCCGGAAGCGGAGCTTAAGTCCTTTGTGACCAAGGCCAAGATGAATTACCCGGTAGCCCTGGTCGGTCAGGATATCGTCTCGGCTTTCAGGCCCGGCCAGTACATACCAACTTCTATCTTCATCGACCGGAACGGGCGCCTCAGGTACAAGCACGTAGGCCAGCTGGCCAAGAAGGACCTGGTCCGGATCTTTGAAGAACTGGAAAAAGAATAATAATAAAAAATATCCAGAGCAGAACCGGCAGCGTTTTCCGGTGATGGCCGGAACGTCCGGAAAGGAAACTACCAGCGGTAGATGGCCGAAGCCCAGGTAAAGCCGGCGCCAAAGGCCACCATGGCCACGATCTTCCCGGGCTGAAGCTTACCCTCTTCCTGCAGCTCGTACAGAGCCACCGGAATGGTGGCCACCGACATGTTGCCGTAGCGGTCGACGTTGACCACCACCTTTTCCGGGTCCAGGTCGAGCCTTTCCCCGATGGCATCTATGATCCGGAGGTTGGCCTGGTGCGGTATCAGGAAATCCACCTGGTGCTTGTCCAGCCCGGCCGACTTCAGCGCTTCCAATATGGACTCTCCCATGCGCTTGACGGCATGCTTGAAAACATCGTTCCCCTTCATGTGGATATAATGCATTTTTTCTTTAACCGTCTGTTCGCTGGCCGGATGCAGGGTTCCGCCTCCGGGGAGCATCAGCAGCTCACCCAGGGAGCCGTCGGCGCCCCAGAAATGGGACAACAGGCCTGAGTCATCGTCGCTCTCTTCCAGGATGAAAGCCCCGGCCCCGTCCCCGAAAAGAACACAGGTGGTCCGGTCTTCCCAGTTGGTTATTTTGGAGAGGATATCCACACCGATTAATAAGACCCGGCGGCAGACCCCGCTCAGGATCAATCCTTCGGCCACAATCAGACCATAGAGCACACCGGTGCAACCGGCCTGGAGGTCGAAGGCTGGCATTTCCCTGGTGCTCAGCTTTTTCTGGATCCAGCAGGCGGTGGAGGGAAACAGGGTGTCCGGGCTGTTGGTGGCCACCAGGATCAGGTCAAGATCTTCAGGCTTCAGGCCGGCCCGGTCCAGGGCCTGCCTGGCCGCCGCCACGCCCAGGTCAGAGGTCACCTGTTCCTCGGCCGCTATCCTTCTTTCCTTGATCCCGGTCCTGGTGGTAATCCATTCGTCTGAAGTCTCCACCATTTTTTCCAGGTCAAGATTGGTCAAAACCTTTTCGGGGAGGTAAATCCCCATACTTCTGATTTTAATCTTTCCGTCCTTCTTAACCATGAGCGCACTCCTGATGATTTTCTATCATACCCATTCCGCTTTCAAAAATAAAGACGGGGGTGGTACAATGGGACTGCTCCGGGTAAAGCCACATGAGAAAATGGATTCTTATATTCCTTGTTATAACCATCATCCACTCTGTTTTTATTCCAACCCTCATGGCCCAGACCGGTCCTGGCCAGTACACGGAAGAAGCGCCTCTTGGCAGCTGGAATATCCTCGGCCCGGATACCGCGGCTGGCCTGGGCTCGGGTTTCTGCCGGCTGGCCAGGGCCACCCTCAGCGAGGTCATCTACAGCAACCCGGCTCTTCTGACCAAGCTGCCACCCCTTACCTTCAGTCTTAGCTCCAGCTTCAACCAGACCCAGCTTTTCAGCTACTGGCTGGTCAATACCGGAGTGATTTCCACCCGGGGCAACCTGACCGCCAGAACCTGGCAGCTGGACCACCTCGGCCTTTCCTGGCGGGCAGGCCGCTGGACAATCGGACTGGGCCTGGCCCTGACCGAGAACTACGGAAGACCCGGACTCGAATACCGTTATGTTTATAACCAGGTGGTCTATAACCAGATGCAGATCTGGCAGGTGGGACACCTGTCCGGATATGCCATCAGCCTGGCCGGCAGGTTAACCCGGAAGCTCAGCCTCGGAGCCAGCTTAATCTATGAGCGGGGGTACCTCGAAAGAAGCCTGGATGAATTCTGGACCCAGGAAGAGATTCAGTTGCTCGATTACCGATACCAGAAGATTACAGGTTTCAGAGCGGTGGCCGGGCTCAGCTATGAAATCAGCGACCGCCTGTCCCTGGGATTTAGCCTGAGTCCACCCTACATCCGGAAAGTTAAAGGAGAGAGCAGCCTCACCTACCTTACCCCGCTGACCGAAATTGAAACCGGGAGTCAGGCCTCTGACCGGATAAAAAGACCCCTGGTCTTAGGACTCGGGGGAAAGCTGGTCATCAATCAACACCTGGATGCTTACCTGGATATCCTCTACTTTGGCTGGAAGCGTTACCGCTTCTCTTACTTCGGGGAAGACCAGTTCCGAAACTTCCGCGATACAGTCAGAATCGGGGCCGGACTGGAATACCGGACCAGGTTCAGGTTCCTGGGACGGACCTGGGCCTCGCCCTATTATCTGGGGCTGGCGGTCGATCCCCAGCCCGACCTGGAGGTCAGGTCGACCTATTATTTCCTGACTTTTGGCTCGGGCCTGAAAAATGAACTACTTGGTTTAAGCTTCTCCGCCGCCCTGGGACTGGAAAGCGGTTCGGGCCATGCCCTGAAGAGGCATAAATTAGCCATAACCCTGGACTTTTATCCCGACCTGAAGAAAAATTCCGGGAAAATAAAATGAAAAAGACCAAAATCACCCCGGTTATGATCATTTTGATTCTTCTGTCCGCCACGCTGTACGGCCTCTGGCCCGCCCGCCTTTCTGAAAAAGAAACCGGAAGCCTGGAAGTCATTGCCCTTGACTCACGCCAGGACTTGAGAACATTAAGTCAAAACTTTCCCCTTGACCCGCTCCTGGCCGATGGTCTGAAAGTTTATTTCCTGGTAGAAAGACAGTACCTCCGCTCCATCCAGGAGTCGGGTTATGTCTTTACTATTGAGACAGGACTCTTCCATCAGAGAGGTGAAAAATCTCTGCGTCTTCAGGCAGAAGGGGCGGGGGGACTCAATGGAGCCTATCATTCATACCGGGAAATGGCCGCTGAACTTAAATCCCTGGCTGCTTCTTACCCGACCCTGGCCAGGCTCTATGTACCCGGCCAGAGCCTGGAAAATAGAAACATATATGCTCTCAAGATCAGCGATAATCCCGGCCTGAACGAAGATGAACCGGGAATAGCTCTCCTGGGCGGCCATCATGCCCGGGAATGGATTTCGGTCGAAGTGCCGCTGCTCATAGGCCGTTACCTCCTGGAAAATTACAGCCGTGAGGACCGGGTCCGGGCCCTGGTCAATTCGGCCGAGGTCTGGATCGTCCCCCTGGTCAACCCTGACGGACTGGAATACTCAATCCTCAACTACCGGCTGTGGAGAAAGAATCGACGCCTGAACCAGGATGGTTCTTACGGGGTGGACCTAAACCGGAATTATTCCTACGAATGGGCCCACGATGATATCGGTTCGAGTCCTGAGCCCTCCTCGGCCGTTTTCCGAGGAACGGGACCTTTTTCCGAGCCAGAAACCGAAGCCATCAGAAAACTTTTCCAGAACCAGCGGATATCGGCCGCCATTTCTTACCACAGTTTTTCCCAGCTCATCCTCTATCCCTGGGGCTACCTCGACCAGCCCACGGAGGACGAAGCCCTGCTTCAGAGCCTGGCCCAAGAAATGGCCGGCTTGATTTCCCAGGTAAACGGCCGGGTTTACCAGACCGGCCGGGCTGCGGCTTCTCTCTACCTGACCAACGGCGACTTTGCCGACTGGGCCTACGGCTTATTCCGAATACCCGCCTTTACCATAGAACTTCCCCCGGTGGACCTGGTCCAGGGAGGCTTCCTAAATTCGGAAAGCGACATAGAACCGATCTTCCGCGAGAACCTGCCGGCCGCCCTTTACCTCATAGAGTGGGCGATAGACTCCTATGTTAGCACTGGAGCCCGGGCCTTCCCCCTCTTGAGAAGAAAACTTGAAAAAAACCATGAAATTATGATAAAAGACAGACCGGGTGCTGCTTTCAAGGGGAAGGAGAGCAGGTAGTGGATAGTACCGCCGCAAGCCATCTCAGCCTCCTGTCGACGCCAGAGCTCCAGAAAGGGGGACTTCCTTTCTGGGTTTTTTACCTTCTTCTGAGTGTCATCTTACTCCTGATTTTTATTAATTTTCTCCAGAAAAAAGACCTCCGCCAGAGGATCAGCTATGTCCTGGCCGGTCCCCGCCGTCGGTTTTCCCGGCTGAGAATCGAGGCCCTGTTGAAACGGGAAGAGAACAAGAAGTCGGAGCTGCTGAAACGGCTGGGTGAATTAACCTCCATCCAGTGGCCCGACCTGCCGGAAATAGAAGATATTTCCAGGGAAATTAAGGCCCTGGAAGAAAAAAATACCGGCCTGCAGGTCGAGTGGCACCGGATATACAAGCAGCTGGAAAACCTCAGGCAGGAGAAAACCAGGCTGATGTCCTCCCCTGTTCCAGACGAAAATTTTAAGTCCAGGCTGGCCGAGCTGGAGAATACGATTGCCAGCATGGAAAAAGAACTTAAGAAGGTCCAGGCCAGCATCCTGGCCACCGACGAGCAGCTGGAACCATACCATAAGACCATCGGCCACATCATGTACAGTTTAAGGCCTGACCGCGAGGACCTGGCCTTTCTTTATTTCCAGATAGACTCCCTGGAAAGCCGGATCCGCGAGTTGAAGGACCGGCTGGAAAAACTTTAGTTCCGGCTCACCGGGGAAACGGTTCACTTCTAAGCAGCCTGATTATCTTAAAACCAACCTTTACCCGGCCACCCGGCAGGGCTAAAATAGACACATGAACAAGAGCCCAATTCTGGCCCACCTGTGCTGCGCCCCCGACGCCCTCTACGTGGTCGGACTGCTCCAGGCTGAATACGAAGTGGTTGGCCTGTTTTACAACCCCAACATCCACCCGGAAGAAGAATACCGGCTGCGGTTGGCCGAGGCCCGGAAGGTAGCCGAGCACCTTCAATTCAAGTTGATCGAGGATATTTACGACCCGGAGACCTGGTTCCGGCTGACCGAGAAATTCAAATCCGAACCTGAAAAAGGCCGTCGGTGCAATATCTGTTTTGCCTGGAGGCTGGAACGAACCGCCAGGAAAGCCCTGGAGGCCGGCCTTCCCCTCTTCACCACCATCATGAGCGTCAGCCCCTGGAAGAACAGTGCCGTCCTTAACAGAATTGGCCGAATGACCGCCAGAAAATACGGGCTCAAATTTCTGGAAGCCGATTTCAAGAAGAAAGATGGCTTCAACCGCAGCGTCCGGCTCAGCCGGGAGTTCGGCCTTTACCGGCAGAATTATTGCGGTTGCCTGTACAGCCGGAGGCCAGTCTCGCCATGATCCGAAAGGCCTTCCGAGTCATAGTCCGGGGAACAGTTCAGGGGGTGGGCTTTCGCCCTTTTATTTACCGCCTGGCCAGCCGCCTGGGTTACTCCGGTTTCGTCAGAAACATCGGTGAAGGAGTGGAAATATACCTGGAAAAGGAAGATGGCCAGCTGGAAGAATTCCTGGAATCCCTGAAAAATGAGGCCCCTCCTTTGGCCAGAATTGAAGGGGTTGATTACCAGCCGGTTGAACCACTCGGCCGGTCTGGGTTTGAAATAGACCGGTCCAGCCAGGAAAAATCGTTCGTTTTTATCTCACCCGATATCGCCACCTGTCAGGACTGCCTGCAAGAGATCGAAGACCCGGAGGAAAGACGGTATCGCTACCCATTCACCAACTGTACCAATTGCGGCCCCCGCTATACCATCGTCAGGCAACTGCCCTATGACCGGCGACAGACGACCATGTCGGGCTTCAGGATGTGCCGGGACTGCCGCCGTGAATACCAGGACCCGCTTGACCGGCGCTATCATGCCCAGCCGATTGCCTGCCCCCGCTGCGGCCCGGAACTCAGCCTGCTCGAGGCCAGGACCGGTCGCAAGCTAACAGGCGGACTGGAGCAAGCAGTCAGGCTAATCAGGCAGGGCAAAGTGCTGGCGGTCAAGGGACTGGGTGGATTTCACCTGGTCTGCCTGGCCACTGACCAGAAAGCCATAAAACGCTTAAGGCAGATTAAAAGAAGGCAGACCAAGCCCCTGGCCCTGATGGCCAGGGACCTCAAGACGGTCAGAAAGTACGCGCAACTCAACCCTGACGAAAAGAGCTGGCTGACTTCCCCGGCCCGGCCGATAGTTCTTCTGAAAAAGAAAAGGGAGCTGCCGGGAATAGCTCCTTTCATAGATACCGTGGGCATAATGCTGCCCTACACCCCTCTCCATCACCTGCTGCTCAAGGACCTGCCGCTCATCGTGGCCACCAGCTCCAACCGGAAAGATGCCCCCATCATCAAGGACGATTCCCTGGTTAGCCCCGGGCTATGCGATTACATCCTGACCCACAACCGGGAAATCGCCATGCGGGCCGACGATTCGGTCATAAAGGTGGTCAACGGAAAACCAGTCTTTCTCCGCCGGGCCAGGGGATTTGTTCCATTCCCCCAGGCAGTTCCTGAAAGTCTCCAGAACCCGGTTCAGATCCTGGCCGTGGGCGGCGAGCTAAAAAACACCATCTCCATCTACAAGAATGGCTACATAATTACCTCCCAGTTCCTGGGCGACCTGGACGATTACGAGAACTTCCGATACTTTGAAGAGACTCTGAACCACCTTAAAAAATTGTTCAGCTTCCGACCCGAGCTGGTGGTCAGCGACCTTCACCCCGATTTCTGGAGCACCCGCTATGCCCGCAACCTCAAAATTCCCCACCTCCAGGTGCAGCATCACTTTGCCCATAGCCTGGCACCCCTAATCGAGCATCAACTCCCTCCTGGCGAAAAATTCTTAGGGGTGAGCTGGGACGGTTTTGGTTACGGAGACGACGGACAGGCCTGGGGCGGAGAGTTCCTGCTGGCTGATTATGACGGCTACGAAAGATACGCCCATTTTGATTATGTCCCGCTGCCGGGAGGAGATGTGGCTGCCCGCGAACCCTGGAGGATGGCTTTGTCCCATCTTTACCGGGCCTTCGGAGAAAACTTCCCCTGCCTTCGACCCCTGGCCTCAATCCCGGAAAGCAGGCTGCGGCCGGTAAGGTTGATGATAGAAAGGAAAATCAACAGTCCGCTGACTTCAAGCGCCGGCCGGCTTTTTGATGCCGTGGCTTATATCTGCGGCCTGGCCCCGGCCCGGGTGGAATATGAGGCCGAAGCCCCCTCCCGCCTGGAAGCGGCTGCTTCAAGGGTCAGGTCAAAACGGAATCAGGGCTATTCTTTTTCGGTCAGAAGGGACAGTCGGCCCTACCGGGTTGATTTCAGCCAGACCATAGACGAACTGGTTCTTGACTTGAAGAAAAAAGTCCGGCCCGAGCTGGCCGCCTGGAAATTCCACCTGACCCTGGTTCAACTCATCCTGGAAATGGCTGTCCTGGCCCGCAAGGAGCATGGCCTGAACCGGGTGGTCCTGACCGGCGGGGTTTTCCTGAATCGCCTCCTGACCGAACAGACAGAGAGAGTGCTCATGAAAAATGGGTTTGAAGTCCTCAGACCTGTCTTCTACTCTCCGGGGGATGAATCCCTGTCCCTGGGCCAGATTGCCTATGCCTTGAACAGGGTAAAAAAAGGAGAGCTCTGAGGCCAGAGCTGCTTCAAGTTTTCCTATTTCAGGGAAATTCTTCTCCGGCTTTTTTCCAGCCTGAAACCGGGCTCCCCAAAAAAGTAGATGGCCGCGTTGATTAGCAGGGCCAGCAGGAAGCCAGAAGCCGCCCCCAGGACAAAGCCAAACACACCGCCCAGCAGGCTGAAAATTAAGCCTCCCATTAACTTGCCCTGCATTTCTTTAAGGAATGCGGGCAGGGCGGACACCAGACCCGGGAAAAACTCCGTGGAACCCAGCACCAGCCCGAACAGAATCCCCAGGAAAATTCCCAGTCCACCCGAAAATAGCAGGAACGAAAACTGGTCAACCGACCGCAGGTAGATGGTTCCGCCTTCAGCCGGTTTCTGTTCCAGCCGGGCGGTCTCGAATTTTTGTTCGGGAACGGCTTCCTCCGCCTGGCCGTAAAGCCCCGCCCCGCAGAAGGGACAGGTTTTCAGGTTCTGGTCAATCAGGTTTCCACACTCAACGCAGACAATTTTGGTCGAAGTCTTTACCAGGGCCGCCCCGCAGGCCTGGCAATTCCTGGCTTCCGGCTCGTTCTGATGGTAGCAACTCGGGCAGAGAACCCATTCACTTCCGTCCTCGGGCGGCTCTGACTGAATCCACTGCTGGCCGTCGTAATAATACCAGCGGCCAGTCTGGGCCCCGATCATCCAGCAGCGCCCTTCGTTGTCCACCAGTCTCAGCTTCTTCAAAGCTTCGGCATACTGGTCCCGGCTCAGGTCGCCGCGCCTGAACTGCTTGCTCAGCTGGTAGAAACTCGCTTCCACCGCCCGAAAACGTCTGTCCAGCATGTAGACACCCTAAATAAATTTATCCGGAAAGAAGCATTTTAGCAAGTTTTGGAGATAAATATCAGGTGCCTAATTTTTGTGCAGTTAGTTATATCTTACGCAAACTCAACGCATTTGAGCCAAATTCCACTGGCTTTTTGCACAGGCTTTTCCACAAAAATTGTGAATATCTTGGAGCTAAAATCTACCGGCTTAGTGTTCAGCCTATTTCAGAAGGTCCAACAGACTGTTGCCGGAAATGGGGGCCGGTATGAAAGACAGAATAAAAATTAGAGCCACGGCCAGGCTGAGAAATATTCTTCTCCTGGAAAATCCCTGGCCGGACGCGGCCACCGGCGGATGTCTGAGCCCCATGACCGAGATGAGAACCGCCCAGATGAGCCAGCCGGCCCAGTAAAAAATGCCCAGCACCAGCAGGATCAGGATGATTCCCGGGGCCAGTTTCCTGATTTTTTCCCCGAACAGGGCATAAAGGATGTGTCCACCATCAAGCTGTCCCACCGGGAATAGATTGAAAGAGGTAACCAGCAACCCGACCCAGCCGGCCACGGCCAGAGGGTGCAGAATCAGGTCCTGGTTCTGAGCCACCGGCCCGAAGGTCAGTCGGACGAATAGCTTGAGAAGCAGAGGCTCACCGAATAAGATCGAGCTCTCCCGGGGGAGAGCCGGTATCAGCCTGGATAGCTGAAGGCCGGCAAAAAGCGCCGGGACCGATAATAAGAAACCGGTTATTGGCCCGTTGGCCCCGACGTCAAACAGTTCTTCCCGCCTGGTCAGGGGCGATTTAATCCTGATGAAGGCGCCCAGGGTTCCGATCAGGGTGGGAGCAGGAATAAAAAAGGGCAGGCTGGCCTGGACCCGGTAACGGCGGCAGGTCAGGTAGTGGCCGAGCTCATGACCCAGCAGAATGACCAGCAGAGATAGAGAATAGACCAGGCTGAGCTTGATCAGGGCCGGCTCCAGGAACAGAGACAGATTGAGAGCCCCGGAAATCTCATCAGGATTCTGCCCGGCGAAAAGATAGTTTATACCCCATAAGTAACCGACAAAGTAGGTCGACAGTATGGTCAGGATAAAAAGGACAAGGTTTAACCACCTCTTGCCAGACAACATGACAGGTTAAAAAATAAAACAGGAGTGCCGCAGCACTCCTGTTAAATTCCAGAAATGTTCAGCTGCCCTTAAGGCGACGGGCCTTGGCTTCCAGCTCTTCCCTTCTTTCCCGGTGGTCAGGGTCGGGAACGCAGGCTCCGCTGGGGCAGACCGAGGCGCACTGGGGCTCATCAAAAAAGCCCACGCATTCGGTGCACTTGTCCGGGTTGATTTCGTATCTCTCGTCGCCGGGAGAGATAGCCTGGTTGGGGCATTCTGGTTCACAGGCTCCGCAGTTGATGCAGTCTTCAGTAATCTTGTAAGCCATTTCTTCCTCCTTTTCTGTATGCTATATGTATTATATTCCCCTGCCTGAAATAAACAATACTCTTTCCGGTCAGCGACCGGTTTCCAGCTTCATCAGCTTCATGGCCGCCTGGTAGCCGTAGTAGGTATTCTGGTAGTTGGACTGCAGGTCCCGGTAGAGGCTGACCGCCTGGTCTTTCTGTCCCGACTTTTCATAAGTCTCGGCCAGGCGATACAGAATCACGTCCAGGGGGTAATCCTGGGGTTTTTCCTTCTCAATCTGACGGTAAATTTCGACCGCCCGTTCAGGCTGGCCCTTCCTGGACAGGACCTGGGCATAAAGGTCAAGAATCTGGTAGTGAACCAGGTCACGGCCGCGGTCCTTGACCCCGGTGAGAATCTGTTCGGCCTTGTCCAGTTCGTTCTTTTCAAGATAGTAGGTGGCCAGGGCCAGGCTGGCTATCCGTCCGTACTTTCTCTTCTGGGCCAGGGTTTCCAGCTTGGCCAGGTTTTCAGGCTTCTGCCCCAGTTCGGCCTTGAGGGCCAGGACCTGGCTCAGGTAACCCGCCTCCCGGCTTCTCTGATAGTCAAGGAAGAATCTGACCCCGACAATTATGGCCAGCAGGGCCACCAGGCCCAGGGCTATGGCCATGAATTTCTTCTCGTGTTTTTTCACCCAGCGCACGAACCGGCTCAGTCCGGTGGCCAGTTCATTCTCTTTCAGCTGTCTTCTCTCCGCTCTCTTCATATCGGGCCTCTCCTTAAAGACTTCTTTTTAGCATATTCCGGGATAAAATCCAAGTGGCAGGATGGAGTAAAAATTATATGCCCTTAAGAGAATTAAAAATGAAGAATCGGGGAAAAGTGGGACCGAACTGGCCTTAATAGCTGAACTTCAGCAGTCCGGCCTTTTCCTTGATCTGCTTCCTGATTTCCTCTTTGCTGATGAGGCCTTCCTTCTCGGCCTTGATGACCTGGAAGAGTTCATAGGTGGTCAGCAGGCCGTTTCCGTCCTTTTCTGCTTCTTCCACCTGGAACTGGGAATAAGGATTGTTCCGCAGCTTGGCCTCAACCAGGTTGAAGTAATTACCGACCAGGATGGCCTTCATCCTGGTATTATCGAATTCCTGCATGCGGCGGCCCTTGAACCTCTGCAGCAGGATGCAGTCGTCGTCGGTGGCCCAGTTGCGGCTGCTCCTGATAACCACCAGTATCAGGAATTCCTTGCGCAGGCAGACTTCCACCGGCTGGTCGTTGTTCTCAATGAGCCACAGGTCTTCCTCTTTGTCCCTGATGACGTTCTTCCAGTACTGGTCCACGTCCACCACCTTGCCCCAGCCCAGATACTTGAAGGCCTGCAGGACGGCCGCCTTCAGTTCCTGGCCCTCGGCCTTCAGCAGCCGGTTGAAGGCTTCCTGCTGGGTTTCCCGCAGGGTCCTGATCTGCTCGTCGAGTTCCTTTAACCTTTCCTCGAACTTCTTCTTCTCTTCTTCTTTCTTAAGGAATAATTCCTTGATTTCCGGGAAAAGGTATTCTTCCTTGTCGATCCAGTCCATCTGTTCCACCTCCTTGCCTTTCATTTCCATTAGCGGGAAAACATCTTTCAGGATGAAATCGGCCACCTTGATGTTGTTCTGACCGAACCAGGGCAGCAGCCAGATGAAGCCCTTTCCCTTCCTGATCATCAGGGAAACCGGAAAGCCATCATGGCTCTTGGCCACAATTTTCCAGCTTTCGTTCAGGCTGGCCGGGACCTCCCAGATGTCGGCGCCAAAAGAGTTGGGCAACAGCTTGTAAATATGGGCCAGGCTGCTGGAAAATTTCTCAAAAACCAGGTTGAAGGGCATTTCCGGTGTTACCAGCAGCACCTCGTTCGGGGTTGATTCCTGAAAATGGATATCCGGGAAGGTACCGATAACGCCGGTCAGCTGGTAAAGATGCCCCTTGCCGACAAAGCAGACCACCCTGGCTCCATCCACCACCATTTCCTGGACCTTCTCGGCCAGCCCGCCCGGAACGGCCTCCTCCTCCACCGGCCAGTTAAGCTGATAAAAAATGGCCCTGGCCTCGGGCAGGATGGTCGGAAGATTCCTGAAATCGGAGGTGTGAATTAGAAAGGTATCGACCTGCTCCTGCTCCAGGTACTCCTTGTCCCTATCCTCAAAATCCAGCAGGATGACCCTGTTCATGGTTCGGTCCTTTCAAATCTATGATTTCACCCCTTTATTAAAATATTCCGCTCATAAATTTATCACCTTTCAAGGTGAATTAAAAGATGATTTCTGCTCCCCTCATTTGGTCGGACCGAAAATCGCCAGCACTTTTCCCTCATCAGCCGGTGGTTGGACTGACCCGTCCTGAACCTCCCCCTGAGGACCAAACCTGGCTGCCCCTTCCCTTTCGCGCTCATCGATCGGATAAAGCCAAATGCCCCTGGGGAGACTCGAACTCCCGGCACAGGGATTAGGAATCCCTTGCTCTATCCATACTGAGCTACAGGGGCATTCTTCGCAAGAGCTAAATATAACTTATCGGCCCGATTTTTTCAATCAGGAGGCACCGGACCGGGCCCGAAGTGCCTACTTCTGGCAGTAAGGGCAGAAAAAAGAGCTCCGGCCGGCTATCTTCTTTCTCTCGATAACGGCCTCCCGGCAGCGGCGGCAGCGCTGGCCTTCCCGGTCGTAGACCAGGTGTTTCTGCTGGAACTGCCCCTTCTCGCCCGCCGAATCAACATAATCGCTGATGGATGACCCCCTGAGCTCAATGGCCTTTTTCAGGACGGATTTCATGGCCCGGTACAGTTTCCGGGCCTCGACCAGGCTCAAGCGGCCAGCCGGGCGGTCCGGCCTTATTCCGGCCCGGAACAGGATCTCGTCAGAATAGATATTGCCAATGCCGGCTATGATCTTCTGGTCGAGCAACCAGCCCTTGATTTTCTTTCCCCCGTATTTGTGCAGTAAAGCCTGGAACCCTGGAAAGTCCAGCTCCAGCGGTTCAGGCCCGAGTTCAGCCTCTACCCGGCTCACAATGTCCGGCAACCGCAGACAGTTGTAGAAACCAAATTTCCTGACATCGCGGAAGCGGAGCTCGGAACGCAACCCGTAAAAGGTCATCCGGGCATGGGTATGTTTATCCAGGGGTTGTTCCGGCGGGCACAGGTAAAGCTGCCCGGTCATCTTGAGGTGAATCAAAAGGCCGCAGCCTCCGGAAAAACTGAAAATTATCATTTTCCCGCGACGCCATATTTTCTGCACGGTCCTTCCGCGATACAGAACGGGACTGAGAGCAGAGGGCGGCTGTTTGCGTTCGAGGTGAGCCGAGAGGAAGACCAGGTCTCTGACCCGGCGGCCTTCCAGCCTGGAACGCAGGCCGCTGACCACCGTTTCGACTTCGGGCAATTCGGGCATGAATCGATTTTACCTTTCCAGCGCCAAATAGCCAAGCTCCTCAGGATGCCGGCCTGGTTTTCCGGAGAATCGGCTTGATTTAATCCTTCATTTTAATTAATATTAAGCCTTATGAAAAAGAAAGCCGTTACTGCAATCATACTGGCCTGGTTTGTTCCGGGACTGGGACACATCTACCTTCGCCGCTACTGGCGAGGCCTGGCTTTTCTGGTGGCCATCGCCCTGATGTCATTGATGGGCCTGGTGATGGGGGGCAAGATTTATCCGCTGCAGGCAGACAACCCGCTGACCTTCCTGGCCTTCCTCTCCGACCTCGGGAATGGGCTGCTTTACATCATCTCCAGGTTCCTGCCAGTTGGCCTGGGTGAGCTGGAAAGGCTGTCCTTCGAATTCGGAACGGCTTACCTGGCCGGGGCCGGGCTGCTGAACTACCTGGTGGCCCTCGACGCCTGGGATATAGCCAGAGGAAAGAAACAATGATTCTGGAAAGTCATCTTTTCACTATGATTATCTATGCCTTCCTGGTGTCTCTGGTGTTGGCATTGATCCGCCGGCCCGACCTGAAGAGCCGCCTCAGGTATGGACTGACCTTATTCCTGATAATGACCCTGGCCTCTCTCGCTTTTGGCTGGTTCATGTACCTTTTTGTCAAATAGACCCGCCAGAAAAACATAAACCCGAATCCCCTTCTTCGTACTGACCAGAAATCTTTTGGCCGGCAAATGAATTGTGTTATAATCAGATTCCTTTAATCGATCATGAAATACGAAACCATCATCGGCCTGGAAATCCACGCCCAGCTTCTGACCAGGACCAAGCTCTTCTGTCGCTGCAGCACCGAGTTCGGGAGGACCCCCAACACCCTGACCTGCCCGGTCTGCCTGGGCCTGCCGGGCAGCCTGCCGGTCATTAACCGGGAAGCAGTCCGGATGGCCATCAAGCTGGCCCTGGCCCTGGAAGCCAGGATCAACTTCAAATCGATTTTCAGCCGCAAGAACTATTTTTACCCGGACCTGCCCAAGGGCTACCAGATTACCCAGTATCACCTGCCGGTGGCCGAGAACGGCCGCCTGCTGATCGACGTCAACGGGAGCAGAAAGGCCATAGGAATAGAGAGGATAAACCTGGAGGAAGACGCCGGGAAATCGCTTCACGAGGGATTTCCCGACTCGGCCGAAAAGACCTACCTTGATTTTAATCGCTGCGGCGTTCCGCTGCTGGAAATCGTCGGCCGGCCCGACCTGCGCTCGCCGGAAGAGGCGGTCGAGTTTGTCCAGAACCTAAGGACCATTCTCCAGTACCTGGAAATCTGCGACGGCAACATGGAAGAGGGCAGCCTGCGCTGTGACGCCAATCTGTCCGTCAGGCCGGCAGGCTCAACTGAATTTGGAACGAAGACCGAGGTCAAGAACCTGAATTCTTTCCGCTTCCTGGCCCGGGCCCTGGAATACGAGGCCAGCCGCCAGGTTGAAGCCCTGGAGAGGGGCGAAAAGATCATCCAGGAGACCAGGGGCTGGGACGCTTCGGCCAACCGGACGGTTCCGCAGCGCAGCAAGGAAGAAGCCCACGACTACCGCTACTTTCCCGAGCCCGACCTGCCGCCGCTCATCATCTCCGAAGACTGGGTAAGGGAGGTTTCGGCCGGGCTGCCGGAGCTTCCCCAGGCCAAAATTGACCGGTTTATCAGGGATTATCAGCTTCCGGTCTATGACGCCCGGATTCTGACCGGAAGCCGGGCCCTGGCCGATTATTTTGAAAAGGTGGCCGGGCTCTCCGGCTCCCCCAAGCAGGCCTCAAACTGGATAATGCGTGAGGTCTTACAATATCTAAAGGAAAAAAATCTGAGTCCGGAAAATTTCCCGCTTCCGGCCGAATCCCTGGCCGAGCTGATCAAGATGGTGGAGAACCAGGAAATAACCATTACCATGGCCAAGGAAAAAGTCTTCCCGGAGATGGTCAGGAGATCTTTGGAAGAACCCAAGTCAGCGGAGGTGCCCGTCCCGACCCTTGAATTAAAAGTAGCCGCTTGCGATCCCCGGGTTATCACCGAGGAACTCGGTTTGAAAAAGATCGGCGACGAACAGGCCCTGCAGAATATAATAGAAGAGGTCCTGGAGAAGAATCCCGGCCCGGTTAAGCAATACCTGGAAGGCAAGGTCCAGGTCCTGGGATTCCTGCTGGGCCAGGTGATGAAGGCCAGTAAGGGCCAGGCCGACCCGCAGAGGGTGCAACCCCTGCTGCGCCAGGCCCTGGATAAGCTGGCCAAAAAATAAAAGCTGATGCCAGCAGATGATTGAACTATTTCACGTCTGGAAGCAGTACCAGAAACCGCACTGGGCCCTGTCCGACATTTCCCTGGAAATCAGAACCGGGGAGTTCTGTTTCATCACCGGTCCAAGCGGCTCCGGCAAGACCACCCTGCTGAAAATCATCTTCCGCGAGCTCATCCCGACCGAGGGACAGATTTTGGTCGATGGAGTTAACATTCTTAAAATACCGGACCATAAGATTTACCGGCTCCGCCGCACCATGGGGATAGTCTTCCAGGATTTCCGGCTGCTTTTCCATCAATCTGTGTTTCACAACGTGGCCGTGCCCCTGCAGGTGGCCGGGCTGTCATCCAAGGAAATCAGGCGACGGGTGTTCAACGCCCTGCGCCAGGTCAACCTGCATCACAAGATGTGGGACTTTCCCCAGCGCCTGTCCTACGGCGAGCAGCAGCGGGTGGCCATTGCCCGGGCCATCGTTAACAACCCTTCCATCCTGCTGGCCGACGAACCGACCGGCAACCTGGATCCCGAGCTGGCCTTCGAGATCATGAGCATCTTCAAGGAAATCAACCAGCAGGGAGCCACGGTCATCATCGGCAGCCATGACCGGGAGCTCATCCGTCATTTCGGTGATAAGATCTTTTTCTTACAGAAGGGCAAAATCATCGGCAAGGAAGAAAAACAGTGATCTTCAGGCAACTCTGGTACCTGGTCAAGGCCGCGGGCAACAACCTGTGGACCTTCCGCGGCCGCAACCTGGTCTCGGTCCTGATCATCGGCTTTTCTTTCCTGGTGATAGGCATCTTCCTGGCCCTGTCCAATAACCTGACCTACCTTGGCCAGCAGCTATCCAATAACCTGGCCATTTCCTTCTTCCTGGACAAGAACCTGAAAGCTCCGGAGCTGGAGTACATCAAATCACAGATCCTGGCCTCGGAACTGGTGGACCGGGTGACCTTCGTTTCTTCCGAAGATGCCCTGAGCCGTTTCCGGGCCAACTTCCCCGAGCTGAGGGAAATCCTGGATAACCTCAAGTCCAATCCCTTTCCTCCATCATACGAGGTCAAGCTCAAAGATAAAGTTCTGAGCCTGTCGGCCATCGTCTACTTCATGGAAAAAATCAAAGGACTGAAAGGCGTGGTCGACGTCCAGTTCAACCAGGACTGGGTGGAAAAGATGGACTCCCTCAGCCGGATTGTTCAGGCCGTGGGCTTTTTCCTGGGCGGCATCCTGATCCTGGCCTCTTTTTTCATAATCTCCAACGTGGTCCGGCTGAACGTTTTCGCCAGGAAAAACGAAATAGAAATTCTCCGGCTGGTCGGGGCCACCAACACCTTCATAAGAATTCCGTTCTTGCTGGAAGGATTCGTTCTGGGACTGCTGGGCAGCCTGGTCTCGCTGTTCATACTGTTCATCCTGATCAAGGTCTTTCCCATCTACATCGGCAGTTCCCTCGGGGCGGCCCGGGAGCTATTCACCCTGCGGCCGCTGACGACCGAACAGGGCCTCTGGCTGGTGGCCGGCGGAGTGGTCACCGGAACCCTGGGCAGCGTCACCTCGGTCTCAAGGTTTCTCAGGATTTAGGCCCGTTCACCATTCACCGGCTAAGCACCTGGCTGCCGTCTAACGACTACATCACTCATCCGCCTTAATTCGACAGTGCCGTGACTTGGCAGAAAGGGGAAGGTAGAGCCCAAGCCCCCGCCATCATCCTGGCCCGGCTTAACCCGCTGACCCACCAACACAGCCACTCTTCTGACTGCGCTTCCATATACTCCCCTTCCCCTGGATACCATGTCTTAACCGGAAAGAAGAAAAGGTTTGACTGATCTTCCGGCATTAATTAAAATTGAAGCGGTCTGATGGAAAGCATAGGCAAGGAACTTCAGAAAGAAAGAGAAGCCCGGGGTATCTCATTAAAGGACATCTCTCTCCAGACGAAAATCGGGCTCAGACACCTGGAGGCCATAGAAAACGATCGTCTGGACCTTTTGCCGGGGGGATTTTTTACCAGGCATATACTCAAGGCTTATATTTCATCCATAGGGCTAAACCCGGAAGACTGGTTGCCGAAATACGAGCGGCCGGAACTCAAGCCGCCCGCCAGAGAACCCGGGTCCGGGAAAAAGGTCGCCCCCTCGCCAAAGCCACAGCAGGTGGACCAGGTCAAATATTACCTGCCGTCCCAGGAAAACAAGGCCGAAACCGAAACCGGAGCCAGGAAAAGAGAGCTGAGGCTGGACCGGGTGGTCTGGATAACCCTGACAGTTATCGTCCTGTCACTTTTCGTATTGCTAATCTATCTTTCCATTCAGACCACCAGGAAAAATGTTGAGGCCAGAAAGGCCAGTCAGAAAATCCAGGCCGAGGTCACCATCCCGGCCGCAGAACAGCTGCCCCCGGCCGGGACCCAGGTGGCCGAACCAGAACCGCAGCCCCAGGCCATTCTGGGCTTACAGCTGGAGCTGGAGTTTAACGAAGACTGCTGGATACAGGTCTATGCCGACGGTAACCTGGTGGTAGACGGATTGAAACTGGAGGGGTTCCGGATACAGGTCCGGGCTGAATCGGAGCTGGTCATCAACCTGGGCAACGCCGGCGGGGTCAGCTTTAAACTGAACGGCCAGCCCGGCAAACCCCTCGGCAAACGCGGGGCGGTGGTCAAGAATATCAAAATCACGCGGGACAACCTGGACCAGTTCCTGGACCGGGAAAAGAGCCCGCAGTAAAAGACCGGAAAGCCCGGTAGACCGATTCTCGACTCTACCGGGCGAGAGATAAGCATGCCAATAGACCAATCCGAGGCAGTGATCTTACGCACCCAGAGTTTTGCCGAACAGGATAAACTGGTGGTCTTTTTCAGCCGGGAGAAAGGGCTGGTGCGGGGCATTGCCAAGGGAGCCAGGAAATTCAACAACCGCTTCGGCAGCAGCCTGGAGCCGTTCTCCATAGTCAGGATCTTTTATTATGAAAAGGAGAGGCAGGACCTGGTCACCGTCAGCAACTGCGACCTGCTGGAGTCGGCCTTCGAACTGTTCAGGGATCGCCGGACGGCCTGCTTTTTTTCTTACCTGGCCGAGCTGACCGAAAAGTTCTCCCCGTACCGGGCCGGAGAGGAGAAGCTCTACCGGTTGCTGGTGAGCCTGACCAGGGCCGTCCGGGCCGGGCAAAAGGTGGAATATCTGGTTCGCTATTTCGAGTACTGGTTTTTGAAGATCAATGGTATTTTGCCTGATTTCCGGACCTGCCAGAAGTGCCACAACCGGATAATTAACACCGCCTGGCTGGAGCCGCAGAAAGACGGCGTCCTGTGTGACCGGTGTGCCCGGGACAAAAAGTTTGAACTCAGCCCCCGGCTGGTTCAGGCCATAGACTGGATAAAAAAGAATCCGCCGGAAGTTCCTCCAGACCTGGAACTCGAAGCGGACGACTGGAAGAAGCTGGGCCGGGTTTTCCAGGCCATTATCGTCTTCCACCTGGAGGAAAGGCCCCGGACCCTGGACCTGCTCGATTTCTGACAGAAAAAAACGGTGAAAACCAGGCGCCCGTTTGATAAAATTCTGATGAACGGAGCTGGTCTGAGTGGCCTCTAAATATTTTAAGAAACTCACCACCAGGAATACCTTCCTGACCCTGGCTTTCTTTGCCCTGCCCTTTCTCATCCTGCTGGTGGTGGTTGACCTCCAGATTTCCAGAGTGATAAAAAACCAGGTCAATTCGCAACTGGCCGGTGCGGTCCAGGACAACCTGAAAACCATCAAGCTTTTCCTGGAAGACCGGCTGACCGACCTGGGCTCGGTGGCCCAGTTGAATTGCCCGGGCCTCAGCTGCTTGAACGAGCAGGAAAAAATCTACCTGAACCTGATCCAGGGGAAAAGATGGTACGATTTTATCTTCATCTCCGACCTCCAGGGTAACCTGGTCAGGTCATACAACCGCGAGCTCCAGGGCAATATTTCAAAAAGGGACTATTTTAAGGCCTCGGCCGCGGGGCAACCGTTTATCTCCGATATCTTTTATTCTGATATAACCGGGGCTAACGTCATGGTCATATCCCACCCGGTACAGGATTCAGAAGGGCGGGTGGTCGGGGTTCTCGGGGCCTCTCTCAACCTGAATTACCTGTACAGCCTGATCTCAGACCTGCGGTTGGGCCGAACGAGCGAGCTGTTCTTGTTGAGCCGGGAAGGCCTGATCCTGTCCCCCACCAAGCTGGGCGCCTTCCCCTTTGCCGAGAGGGCTTTCTCCGGCGAACTCAATCCCCACCGCGGAGATAGCGGAGTAATCGTACACCTGGATTACCGGGGGGAAAGAGTCCTCTGTGCCTACCAGCTCCTGCCCGGGACCAGCATCTACCTGGCCTCGGAAATGGACCTGCAGGAGGCCCTGCTGCCGGTCCGGCGTTTCAACCGCATCATCCTCTATTTTTTCCTGCCTTCCTTTCTTTTCCTGATCATCATATCCAACCTCTATTCCAGAAGGGTTACGGGACTGGTCCAGAAACTCACGGCCAACCTGGCCCGGGCCCTGGACGAATGCCGGGAGCGCCGGCAGCAGCTGGACCATATCAACCGCGAACTGGAAAACCGAATTCTGGAAAGCCAGCGACTGGCCGCCGAACTCCAGCTATCGGAGCAGTACATCCTGCACCTCATCGACAGCATTTCCCTGGGCCTGGCCGGAACCGACCTCGAAGGCAGAATTGCCCAGTATAACAAGCATTTCCTGACCCTGTTCGAAGCCAGAGAAATCAGGAAGGGCGAAGTCCTCTTTGAGGCCATTCCGGCCTTGAAAGATCCTGAGATCATGGAATCTTTCCGGGCCACGGTTAAAGAAGCTTCGGCCAGGCAGCTGACGGCCCGGAAAATCGACCGGGGCCACGGCGAGGAATACTTCAACCTGGCCTTCTTCCCCATCACCAACGGCGAAAAACGTCTGCTGGGAATAACCATCCTGGTCGAAAACGTCACCGAAAAAGAAAAACTCCGTAACAAGCTGGCTGAATACGAAAAGCTGTCAGCCCTGAGCCAGCTGGCCCTGGGCGCCGCCCACGAGATAAACAACCCCCTGCTGGGGATTTCTTCTTTCCTGGAAATCCAGATGGAAGAAACAGACGACCCCCAGAAGAAACAGCAGATGGAAGTGGTCCTGGAAAATGTCTACCGCATTTCCCAGACCATCAGGGGGCTGCTGGATTTTGCCCGGCCGACTCCCCCTCGCTTTACCAGGGTCAACCTCAACCAGGTGGTCGAGGATACCCTGGCCTTCCTGGGCCACCAGCCGATTTTCAAAAAGATCCAGGTCGAACAGAAGCTCTATCCACAGCTGCCCCCGATCACCGCCGACCTCAACCAGATCCGCCAGGTTCTGACCAATATCTTCATTAACGCCGCCCAGGCCATGCCCGAAGGGGGCAGGCTGGCAGTGACCACCTCCAAGGTCAAGTTCGAAGATTACGTCCAGATCGAGATTACCGACACGGGCATCGGCATCCAGCCCGAAGACCTGAAGAAAATCTTCGACCCATTTTTCACCACTAAAAAGAGCCAGGGCACCGGACTGGGTCTGAGTATCAGCCTGTCCTACATCAAAAGCCATAATGGAGATATCCAGGTCCAGAGCCAGCCCGGCGCCGGCACCACCATCACCATAATCCTGCCCATCAGGCAAAAGGGCCGCCTGAGCGGAAAGGAAGAGGAGGTCATAAGTTGAAAACCTTCTCGGTCATGCTGGTTGATGATGAAATCCTGACCCTCAACAACCTGAAAAAAGCCCTGGAAAAGGAGGGCTACGAAATCATCCTGGCCGAATCGGGAGAAAAGGCCCTGGACCTGCTGGAAAGCTGCCGGCCCCAGCTGATCCTGCTCGACCTGGTCCTGCCCGGGATCTCCGGCCTGGAGGTCCTGAAAAAGGTCAAGGAAACCGACCGGGAAATAATCGTCATCATGATGTCGGCCTACGAAATACTGGAAAAAGCGGTGGAAGCCATGAAGCTGGGGGCCTACGATTACCTCCTGAAGCCCTTCAAGCTCAGCGAGCTCAAAGCCACCGTTCAGCGGGCCCTGGAAACGCTGTCTCTGCGACTGCGCTTCCTGGACGAGTTCGAAAAGCAAAAGCAGCGGTACTATTTTGGAAAGATCGTGGCCCAGAGCCGGAAAATGAGGGAAGTGCTGGACATGGCAGCCAGGGTGGCGCAATCCGACCGGACCACCGTGCTTCTCCAGGGGGAAAGCGGCACCGGCAAGGAACTGCTGGCCCGGGCTATTCATTACCACAGCCCCAGGGCGGAGAAGCCAATAGTGGCCATCAACTGCGCGGCCATCCCGGAAAACCTGCTGGAGAGCGAACTCTTCGGCTACGAAGCGGGGGCCTTCACCGACGCCAGGAAAAGAAAAATCGGCCTGTTAGAAAAAGCGGACGAGGGCACGGTCTTCTTTGATGAAATCGGCGATATGTCTCTGGCACTCCAGGCCAAAATCCTGAGGGTGCTGGAAGACGGGACTTTTGTCAGGCTGGGCGGCTCGCAACCGATAAAAATCAACGTCCGCATCATCGCCGCCACCAATCGCGACCTGGTCAAAGAAACCGAAAAAGGAAATTTTCGTTCCGACCTATTTTACCGGCTCAACGTTGTTCCCATAACCATTCCTCCCCTGAGGGAAAGGAAAGAGGATATAATCCCCCTAATCCTGTTCTTCATGGAGGAGTTCAACCGTGAGATCAAGAGAAACTACCGGGGCCTGGAGCCGGAAGCGGCCCAGGCCCTGATGAATTATTCCTGGCCTGGCAACGTCCGGGAGTTAAGAAATACCGTGGAAAGGGTGATGTCACTTTACCAGGCCGAGAACATCCAGTTACAGTTTCTTCCCCAGGAGATAAGGCAGGAACTGAATCTTCCCGAAGATAAGGTCCTGGAGGCACTGACCAAAAACTGGCCAACCCTGGACCACCTGGAAAAGGCCTATATCGCCCGGGTTCTTGAATATACAGGGCACAATAAGAGCCAGGCCGCCAGAATCCTCGGCCTGAATCCCGCCACCCTGTATCGTAAAATCAAGTCCTGGAAAGAGTGATTTTCGCATTTTGCAATATTGCAATTTGCGAGAGCTACACCTGTTTTTCACATCAATTATTTTATTATCAATAAGATAATTCTGGCACAACAATTGCACTTCTAAATTGTTGGAGGCCAGTATGAAAAACGTATTGCCCCTGCCCCGGAAAGAGCCGGAAGAAGAAAAACAAGCCGAACAAAAGGCCAAGATTATTAAATTCCCCGAAATCCAGGTAACGGAGACGGCAGAACCAGGCTCCAGCAAACGCCCCAGGGTCAAAATAACAACCCATTATCTTTACTACCGCGATAAGAAAATTCCCATCAGCCGCTTTGAAAAAGCCGGATATGGAAAGCTCCTCCGGCTGCTGGTCAAAGAAATTTCTTAAAAGGAGAGCCCATGCCAGAAAAGGCCAAAGTTCATTATATTCATCCCATACCCGAGGCCAAGGAATACGACCCGTTTTTCGAGGCCACCCTGCAATTTGAAAAGGCAGCCAATTTTCTGGACCTCGATCCCTGGATATACCAGCGACTGAAATACCCGGAAAGGGAATTAACCGTCCATATTCCCATCACCATGGATGATGGACGGGCCGAAATCTTTACCGGCTTCAGGGTGCAACATTCCACGGTCAGGGGGCCGGCCAAGGGCGGAATCAGGTTCTCACCCAATGCTTCGATCAGCGAATGCAAAGCCCTGGCCACCTGGATGACCTGGAAATGCGCCGTGGTTGACCTGCCCTTCGGCGGCGGTAAGGGAGCGGTTATCTGCGACCCGCTCAAGATGTCGGAAAACGAGCTGAGAAAACTTACCAAGGAATATACCCTGGCCATCAGGGATATCATCGGGCCCTTCAAGGACGTCCCGGCTCCGGACATGTTCACCAACGCCCAGACCATGGCCTGGATAGCCGACGCCTACAGCCAGGCCTGCGGGCATCTGGAGCCGGCCGTGGTCACCGGGAAACCGGTTCACCTGGGGGGTTCTCTCGGCCGGGCCATGGCCACCGGGACCGGCCTGTTTTTTGTTCTGGAAGAAGCCCTAAAATACCTGGGCCTTAATTTTGAAGGGCGAACCGTGGCCATCCTCGGCTTTGGCAACGTCGGGTCCTCGATAGCCAAGCTGGTGCATAAGGCCGGTTGCCGGGTCATCGCCATCACCGATATCTTCGGGGGAATCTACTGTGATAAAGGAATCGACCCCTTCGAGCTGGAAAAACAGGTCAAACAAACCGGCTCGGTGGTCAACTTCCCCGGAACCGAACCGATCGACAACGACAGCCTGATTGCCCTGGACTGCGATATTCTGATTCCGGCCGCCACCGAAGGCCAAATTCACCGGGGCAATGCCGGCCAGGTCAAGGCCCGGATTATCCTGGAAGGAGCCAACGGGCCGACCACCACCGAGGCCGACAGCATCCTGGTGGACAAGGGAGTACTGGTCTGCCCGGATATCCTGGCCAACGCCGGCGGAGTGACCGTTTCCTACCTGGAGTGGGTCCAGGACCTGCAACGTTTCTTCCTGAGCGAAGAAGAGGTCACAGAAAAGCTGGAAAAGAAAATGAAAAAGGCTTTCCATGAAATCGTTGACCTCATGGAAAAGCATAACCTGCCGATGCGAGAGGCGGCCTATGTCCTGGCCGTCGGCAGAGTAGCTGAGGCTCTGAAAGCTTTAGGCCGAGCGGCCTGAGCACCCATAAAACCGTTTTCCTTCTTAACCTAATTCCCTCCTGGGAGGGCGCCAGCCCTCCCACTTTTTTTTAAACTGAGTAGCTCAGGACCTTGCCCTCGGCATCACAGTTCCTGAACCAGACCAGGACTGGCTTGTTCTGGGCGTCGTAGAACTTGCCCAGCAGAATCATGATCAGGTCAACCAGCACCCCGATTCCCAGGCACCCCAGGGTGAACAGCCAGACCAGGCCGGTGCCGGTCTTGCCCACGTAAAAGCGGTGACCGCCAAACAGGCCAAATAACCAGCACAGCAGGAAAGTTACCAGCCGGGATTTTTCGGACATAAGCCCCTCCTTAAATTAAAGATGAATCCTTTGCTTACATTAGGCTTAACCGCCACAAAAGTCAAAAATCTATCTGGCGTTTTGAGATTCTCCAGGCCGGTAAAAATGGGGGGCAAAAATGTCTTTCAGGATATCGGCTTCCTGTTCAGCGATCATCCGGTTCTCCGTGACCACGTTTACCTTGAACCCGTTCTCGCTGACTTCAACCAGCAGAAAAAAATTGCCGCCCCCGGCCCGGACAAATTCTTTATGCAGCCTGGGACTGCCGCCCCCGGCAATGTAGTAAATCAGACCGTCGTAGATTCTGGTCGGGCCAAAACGGTGGCTGTGGCCGGCAAAGACCGCCTTCACCCGTCCGGCCAGCAGCAACGGATGGATTTTTTCAAACCAGAATTCTCTCCATTCCAGCCTGACGTTTTTGGCTTTCAGGTCCCAGACCGGGACATGGAGGAAAACAAAAGCCTGTTCCCAGCGCGGCCGCTTCAGGTCTTCTTCCAGCCAGGCCAGCTGCTCGGGACCGATCTTTCCCCAGACCCCATCTTCCAGATTATCCAGGAGAACAAAGTGGCATTTGCCCATATCAAAAGACATGTAGGTTTTTCTGAATAATTCCAGGTAGACCTGCCTGGCCCGGTTATTAAAGACATCATGGTTACCGGGGATCTGGTAATAGGGGGGCTCGATCCGGCTGATAACCTCAAGGTATCTCTCCCACTGGGGCCTGGTGCTCCGCAGGCCGTAGCCGTAAATAAGGTCCCCGAGATTGATCACCAGGTCTGGTTTCAGGGCATTAATCCGGTCGATAAACTTTTCAAAGTGGGAGAAATCCTTCTGGTTAAGGAATTCAGGATTGGTGTCGGAAACCACCACCAACTTCAGGTCTGAGGCAGACAGCGCCCCGGCCAGCCAGGCCAGCAGAATGGAAACCGCTATTATTTTTTTCATTTCATTCATTATAAACCCTGGAACAAGATAATGACAGCTGTCGGCAGCCAGCCAGCGATTTTTCTATCTTTTCCCGTGATCATCCCTACCCCGATAACTTTATTTTTTCATAATTTTTCCGACAATAATTCCTGTTTGACCATGGACAAGCCCTCCGGGACCTGAACCGGACAGCAGAACCGGGCGTCAATCAGGCTTCGTCTCTTACCTCTAGCTACCCACACCACAAAAAAGAACTGGACAGAATTATCCTCAGCCAAGACCCAGACCCTGCCTTAGCCGGTGAACACAAAAATTCTCAGGATTCTAAGAAAAAGAGGGGGCCACCCCGCGGTCGCCCCCTCTCTCAGTATCCTGCCGTTCCGGGCCTTAATGACTCAGCCCGGATCGCTTTATAGATTAATCCGGGGTCAATCTATCCTGACCGGTGGATAATTCAGGAGCAGGGTAAAACCAGCTTCCTGAAGCGCCTTATTGAGCTCGGCCGCGTCCTTCTCGTAAAACTCATTCACCTGTTTCAAGAATTCGCCGAGCCTGGCCCTGGCCTTTTCATACCTGACCTCGGCCGCCTGGCTGACGGGTTCGTAGCCGGCAGAAGTTATTCCACTGACGGCACCGTTCACCTGCGACAGCAACCCGGACGACCTGTCGGCCATTCCCTGCCTGGGCGGGGTCGGGTTCAGCGTTTCGGACAGATTCTTGAGTTTATTCTCAACTGCATCCAGCTTTTTCATCACTTCCATCATCTTCTGGTTTCTCTGCCCCCGGGCAAATTCTCTTATGGTCTGCAGGGCCCTCTGGGTCTGCTGCAGCCTCTGGCTGACGGTCTGAACCGCTCTTGACAGTTTCTGGGCTTCCTTCCCTTTTTCGTAATTTGACTTGAGTACGGCCAGGTCAACCTGAACCCTCGGATCAGGCTTGACTTCAAAGGTCTGGCTGGCTTCCTGGTCTTCGTACTTGACCTTAACCGTATAGGTTCCGGGGAGCACGGTCAGACCGCCGCGGCCGCCAAAAAATCCGGCTGCAGCCCGACCAGCGGCCTGGGCTGACATCATCTCGCCTGGGGAAAGGGGTTCCATCTCTCGAAAATCCCAGTAGACCCGGTTTATCCCCTTCTCCTCAGACCCATTTAGCTGCCGAACCACACGTCCCTGGGCATCGCTTATGGTGACCTGGACCCGGCCCCGGCCCATCATCTGTCTCATGGCTGCCATGTCCATACCGCCGCGCTGGGCAAACTGGGCCATTCGCTCCTGCATCTGGGCCATTTCCGGCGAGGGGGCTTCCATATCCGCAGCCTTCTTTTCGGAAGGAAGGAGAAAATAGGTTATGACCGCCCCGGTCTGCTTATTCTGAGCCAGGTACTCGCCATCTCCCGGGCTCATGTAGGAAGACATCCGACCGGCCTGGAACTGGAAGGCCTCGTTGACCTTAAAGAGATACAGTTTCTTTTTCATCACCTCGGCCGAAAGCTCCCTGAGCGGCGAGATATCATCAAACACATAGACCGCCCGGCCGTGGGTGGCCACGATCAGGTCATGTTCCCGGGGATGAACGGCAATATCATAGACCGGGCAGGTGGGGAAACTGCCGGTCCACTTGGTCCAGTTCTGGCCGCCGTTCAGGCTAACAAACAGGCCGAATTCCGTGCCCAGGAAGAGCAGGTTCCTGTTGACCGGGTCTTCCTCGATGGCCATGCAGTACCCGTCTATTTCAGGAGTGGCCAGGCTTTTCCAGGTCTTTCCGAAATCCCGGGTTACAAAAACGTAGGGAGTAAAATTGGAACGCCGGTGGTCATCAAAAACCACGTAGGCAGTGCCTTCTTCAAATCGACTTGGCTTGATGTGGGGCACCGCCGCGCCGGCCGGAACCAGGGGCTTCTTGCCGGTGGTCAGAGTCCTGGAAACCAGCTCCCAGTTCTTCCCGCCATCTCTGGTCAGCTGAATATTGCCGTCATCGGTACCCACCCAGATCAATCCTTCTTTCAGCGGGCTGGGAGCGATGCTCAGGATGGTGCAGTAATTCTCGGCGTTGGAGACGTCCAGGGTCAGCCCACCGCTGTCGCTCTGCTTCTGTTTTTCGGGATCGTTGGTGGTCAGGTCCGGGGAGATGATTTCCCAGCTCCGTCCCTTATCCCGGCTGCGGTGGACAAACTGGCTGCCCAGGTAGATGGTGGAAGGATTGAAGGGGTCGACGGCAAAACCGGCATTCCAGTTATAGCGGTGCTTGACCTCGGATTCCGTGGGAACGATGTTCCTGGTGGTGCCGGAGTTGATGTCGAAATAATAGAGGTTTCCGCCCTGGGACATTCCGTAGCCGCAGCCCGGTTTTTCCGGGTCGGGGGCGGCATCAAAGCCATCACCGCCGCCGACTGTCTTCCAGTGGTAGAAGGAAACGTTTCTTTCATTCAGGACGTAAGCCGGGCCGACCCAGGTCCCGTTATCCTGAAGCCCACCATAGACGTTGTAGGGAACCTGCATATCGTAATTGATATGGTAAAACTGACCCAGGGGAAGGTTCTCCACGAAGCGCCAGCTCTGGCCGCGGTTGTGGCTGATGACCACGCCGCCGTCGTTGCCCACGTACAGCGTCTCGCCATCGGGGCTGAGCCACATGGCATGAAAGTCGGAATGGGCCTGGTTGAAGGCGGTCAGGGCCCTGAAAGTTTTCCCGCCGTCTTCACTCACCCGGAGCTGTGTCTGCAACAGGTAGACAATGTTCTCGTTGGCCGGGTTGACCAGGACCCGGCTGTAATAGAAAGGCCGGTTATGGACATCGGCCTCGTTGTTGACCAGGGTCCAGTTCTGCCCGCCGTCGGTTGAACGGTAAAAACCGTTCTTGCTGGCTTCAACCAGGGCATAGACTATGTTCGGCCGGCTGGGAGCAAAAGCCACCCCGCAGCGACCGAGCTCCCCGGCCGGCAGCCCGTTCTTTTCAGTCAGCCTGGTCCAGGTTTCACCGCCGTCACGGCTGACATAAATTCCACTTCCCGGGCCACCGGAAACAAAAAACCAGGGATAGCGACGGTGTTCCCACATGGCCACGATGATATGGTTGGGGTCGGCCGGGTCAACGGCCATATCGGAAACACCGGTCTTCTCGTTGACGTACAGCACTTTCTTCCAGGTCCGGCCGCCGTCGGTGGTCCTGTAAACTCCCCGGTCCTGGCTATCGCCCCAGGTGGCGCCCAGGGCACCCACCAGGACCAGGTCCGGGTTCTCGGGATGGATGATGATGTCGGCAATCTTTTCCGTCTTTTCCAGGCCCATCAGCTGCCAGGTCTGGCCGCCGTCCAGCGACCGGTAAACACCGCGACCCACGCTGACCGAATTCCTGGGGGCCGCCTCGCCGGTGCCCACCCAGACAATGTTCGGATTTTTCTGGTAGACGGCAATGGCCCCGATTGAAGCCACCGGCTGGTCGTCAAAGATGGGCTTCCAGGTCAGCCCGCCATCAACGGACTTCCAGACCCCGCCGGCGGCCGCGCCCACATATATAATCCTCGGGTCGGCAACCACAGCTTCTATTGCCCCGATCCTTCCGCTCATGTTGGCCGGACCTATATTCCGTGGCTTCAAGCCGGCCAGCAGTTCGGACACATTCTGGGCCTGAAGCGGGAGCAGGCCAACCAGAAGCAGAGTCACCATTAACCAGCTAACAGCTTTTAATCTCATCTGACCTCCTTTTTGAACACAAAAAAATCCTCTATTTTTGACGATTCGGGCCAGCCAATCTTCCGTCCTGTCCAGTTTTATCCTGGCCATTCCAGAACCTGGCCGGATTCTCATCCCGACCCGACCTGAATACCATAAAAGTCCGCTTCGTTCCAGAGCCAAGATTTTTCGCCCGGGGACAAAAATCCTTCCCCGTCGCTCGGTTCGCCGCCGGGCCGCCTTCAACAGCCGGCAGCTCGAGGCCATGGCCCCTGTCGTATCCGGTTGCACCTTTCCCCAGCAGCGGCTAACCCCGGCCTCATTCCACAGGCCAGACTCCAGCCATCAACGACCCCTCGCCCAGGGATATCGACTGGATCGTAATCTTTGCTGGCCGGGCTGATGATGAAGTATAATTGGTATGTTCGGTACTGAAAGAGAGGGAAAATGTCACGATACCTTATTGCCTACGCCACCAAGTATGGAACCACGGCCAGGGCCGCGGCCATCATCAAGGACAACCTGGGTGAAGCCGCCCTATGTAATATAAAAAAAGAGCCCTGTCCCGACCTGGAGAATTTTGACTGGATAGTCATCGGCGGCTCCATCTACGCCGGCCGGGTA
Source organism: Candidatus Saccharicenans subterraneus (assembly GCA_003426165.1). Classification (GTDB taxonomy): domain Bacteria; phylum Acidobacteriota; class Aminicenantia; order Aminicenantales; family Saccharicenantaceae; genus Saccharicenans; species Saccharicenans subterraneus. The sequence continues at coordinate 151,192 of QUAH01000003.1, read as the reverse complement.
CAGAAAGAGGTCAAGAAGTTCTGCCAGAAGAACCTTGATCTTTTGCGGCAGAAGAAAGTCGGACTCTTCATCTGCTGCATGTACGACGGCCAGAAAGCAGAAGAGCAATTCCGGGAAGCCTTCCCGGAAGAGCTGCGGCAGTCGGCCAGAGCCAGGGCCATCTTCGGAGGGGAACTATCCTTTGAGAAGATGAATTTCCTGGAGAAACTGGTCATCAAGAAATTCATCGGGGTCAAGGAGTCTGTTTCCCGTTTCAGGCCAGAAGAAATGGTGGAATTCGCCAGGAATTTAAAAGACTGAACAAGCCTGTCTTCAAACGGACCGCCTTCACCAGCCAAGACTGCCCCGGCAACTTTATCGGAACCGGAAAGGTACAGGACCCGGAGCCCGTCGCCTCCGGCCGGCGGGGTATTTTAATATTCGTCAGCTTCTGGAATAATAATCAGGCAGGTCGCGGGCCAGGCTAAGGCCATTGGCCATAATGGCCGGGCGGAAAAATGAACACAAAAGGAATAACAGCCAACATGAAAAAGTCGCGGGCAATTGAAAGTGTTCTGGCATCAACCCGGGCGGGGAACAGGAAGTCAGGAATGCACTTCCCGGCCGGGCTAAGACACTTTGGCGCTTTTCTCTGCCTCTGGCTGGCCCTCATCCAGCTCCCGGCCCGGCCGGCTGTCGCGGCAGCCGAAGAAATGATCGGGCTGGTAAGCGGTGTTCCCTACCGGGTAGCCTCCTGGGACCCGGACTCCGGGCTGGGTAACCACCGGGCGGTGGTCAGGGTACGGCAGCGGGCCGATGCCATCTATGTTCGCCTGCCCTGGCGCCGGCCCGACCCCGGGCCCGAGAAAAAGAGAGTCCTGGTGATAACGGCAACCGGTCAGAAGGAAATAAAAAATGTTTACCCGGTGGCCGTCAACAATGAGTACGGAGATTTTATCTTCCAGGCTCCCGAGGCCCCGGCCGATTACTATTTCTACTATCTTCCCTACCGGATCGAAGGCCGGAATTATCCAAAGGTAACCTACCTTCCGGCTGAATACGAGGCCGAGAGTGGCTGGCTGCTCCGCAACGGGCTCAGGCAGGATCGGCTCTCAAGTTTCAACCCGTCAGACTTTCCCCGGGCCGAGCTCCTGGCTTTTGAATGCGTGGACGAGTTCAGCAGCTTTTACCCGATGGAAATCATTGCCGCGGCCGATGATGTAAAGCGGCTGGCCGAAAAGCTCCCCGACCGTTCCTTCCTGGTCTTTCCAGAAGACCGGCGCTTTCCGGTCAGAATGAGCGATTTCCTGCCGGCCCGCTGGGCAGAACTGGGCCCTCGGGATTTTTACGAGAGCCAGGCCGACCGCGGTGAATATTTTGTTTTCCAGCTGGGATTATATGCCCACCAGGAAAAACTCGAAAATATAAAAGTCCGGTTTTCCGACCTGAAGAAAATTGACTCGCCCGAAACTATAACCTCAAACCTGGCCACCTGCTTCAATACTGGCGGCCTCGGCTGGGATGGTTTGGCCTTGGAAAAGAACCTGGTCGTGGAAAAAGGCAAAGTCCAGTCCCTGTGGTGTGGCTGGCAGATACCGGAGGAAACTGCGCCGGGCGAATACTCCGGACAGGTTGAGGTCCAGGCCGACGGCCTGCCTCCGCAGGTTATAAGGCTTAAAATCAAAGTTTCGGACCGGGTCCTGCCCGAGGCCGGAGACTCTGAGCTCTGGCGGCTGTCGCGACTGCGCTGGCTGAATTCCAGCCTGGCCCAGGACGATGAGATAGTCCCGCCCTTTACCCCCCTCGAAGTCAAGGGACGGACCATCGGCTGCCTCGGCCGGAAGGTCAGGCTGTCCAAGTTCGGCCTGCCCGAAGACCTGCAGAGTTTCTTCAGCCCCGAGGTGACGGCCCTGGGCTCAGGCCCTTTCAGCTTGCTGGACGGCCCGTTCGAGCTCTCGGTTCGTAATTATGCCGGTCTCTACCAGGAAATAAAAAACAGGTCTTTTGCTTTTACGAAAGTAACCCCCGGGACCGTCTGCTGGCAGTCCGAAAACGAAATCCCGGCCTTGAAGATGCAGATGGAAGTCAGGGGCCGGATGGAATTCGATGGTTTCGTGGAGTTCAGAATTAAGATAACCGCCGGAGAAGAAACTGAGGTCGACGACATCCGGCTGACCTTCGGCCTCCGGGAAGAAGCCGCCCGGTACATGATGGGACTGGGATTCAAGGGCGGCCTGAGGCCGAAGGCCTTTTCCTGGAGCTGGGACCGGGAGAAAAACCAGGATGCCCTGTGGCTGGGCACGGTCAACGCCGGGCTGCAGATTCAACTCCGGGCGGAAAACTACTCCCGGCCGCTCAACACTAACTTTTACACCCTGAAACCGCTCAACCTGCCGCCTTCCTGGTGGAACGAAGGCGGTGGCTGGGTCTCGGTCAAAGAAGAACTCAAGAAAAACAAGAAACAGAAACGGGTGATTTTTACAGCAGCCGGCGGGCCGAGGAAAATTCAAAAGGGCCAGGAACTGCATTTCGATTTCAACCTGCTGCTCACCCCATTCAAGACCATCAACCCGGGCAAACACTTTTCGGAGAGATATTACCACGCCTTCAAGCCGGTCGAAGAAATCGCGGCTTCGGGGGCCAACGTGATTAATGTTCACCACGCCAATGACATCAACCCCTACATCAACTATCCTTTCCTGAGACCGGACAGGATGAAGGCCTACCTCGACGAGGCTCACCGACGGGGGCTCAGGGTCAAGATCTATTACACCATCCGCGAACTGAGCAACCGGGCGGCCGAGCTGTTCGTTCTCAAAAGCCTGGGCCATGAAATCTTCACCGACGGACCCGGCGGGGGCTATTCCTGGCTGCAGGAGCACCTGCGTCAAGACTACATTGCCGGCTGGTTTGTCCCCGAGCTGAAGGATGCGGCCGTCATCAACAGCGGCATGTCCCGCTGGCATAATTATTACATAGAAGGTCTGGCCTGGCTCTGCCGCCACGTGGGAATAGACGGTCTGTACATAGATGACGTGGCCTTCGACCGGGTGACCATGAAAAGGGTCAGGAAAGTTCTGGAAAGATACCGTCCCGGTTCGCTGATTGACCTGCACTCGGCCAACCAGTACAACCCGCGGGACGGCTTTGCCTCCAGCGCCAATCTATACCTGGAACATTTTCCCTATATTGACCGGCTGTGGTTCGGGGAATACTTCGACTACAACAGCCGGCCCGATTACTGGCTGGTGGAAATGTCCGGAATCCCGTTCGGACTGATGGGCGAGATGCTGGAAAAGGGAGGCAACCCCTGGCGGGGAATGGTCTACGGGATGACGGCCAGGCTGCCCTGGGCCGGAGACCCGAGGCCCCTGTGGAAGGTCTGGGATGAATTCGGCCTGGCCGAAGCCGAGATGTTGGGTTACTGGTCGCCGGCCTGCCCGGTTAAGACCGGGAGAGATGACATCCTGGCCACCGCTTATGTGAAAAAAGATAAGACCCTGGTGGCCCTGGCCAGCTGGGCCGACAGGCCAGAAAACTGCCAGCTCATCGTCAACTGGAAGAAACTTGGAATCAACCCCGGGAAGACGGTGATAGAAGCCCCGGCCATTGAAAACTTTCAGCCGGCCAGAATTTTCAAGCCGGGAGAACCGATTCCGCTGGAGCCGGGAAAAGGCTGGCTGCTGATCATAAAGAGCCGGTAAGGTTCAGCCGCGGCCAAAGCCGAAGCCGCAACCAGCTCGCGCTTGGTGGTTCAGGTCTGCCTTGTCAATCGACATCAAGAACCCCCCTGGCTATCGTCTTTTCTTCTCAGGTCAGAAGGGTGGTTTAAACGCGAAGGGCTTCGACCTTTTCTCGTTACCAAAAACTAACGGTCAGCTCCCCCTCTCAATCGATAGAAGCTGGAAAATCAGCCCGGTCCTGCCCGGGATTAACAATCTCAGCTCTTCGGGCGGTTGAATAATCAAAATGCTTGACAGGCCACCCCGAAAAAAATTAGCTTAATCCAGATGTTCGCATTGAATTTATTTTACCCAAGGAGGGGACATGCTTCATAAAAACCTCAGGTATGCACTGGCTTTGATTCTGGTCATTCTCCTGGCCGGTTTCCTGGGCGCCCAGAAAACGGCCACCCAGTCCAAAGGCCAGAAGAAAGTAGAGAACACCGACCCGGCCCTGCGGCTCAAGTGGCACCAGCAGCACCTGGCCATGAAGGCGGCCACGCCATTCAAGAACCTGCAATGGCGGTACATAGGAGGCGAAATTGAGAGCGAGGGAGGCCGGTGCACGGATGTCGAAGTCCCGAAGGGGAGTAAAAAAGTTATCTACGTGGCCACGGCCACCGGCGGTGTCTGGAAAACAGAGAACGCCGGCGTCACCTGGCAGCCGATCACCGATGACTTCCCCACCCTGTCAGTGGGCGACATCGCCATTTCCGCATCCAGCCCGAACGTAATCTATGTGGGAACCGGAGAAGCCAACATCTTCCGGGCTTCCATCGCCGGGACCGGTGTTTACAAGTCGACAGACGGCGGTAAGACCTGGCAGCACTGCGGGCTCACCGACACCAATACCATCGCCAGGATCAGGATACACCCCACCAATCCCGACATCGTCTACGTGGCCGCTTCCGGCCATGAATGGAGCTACAACCCGGAACGCGGGGTGTTCAAGACCACCGACGGTGGCCAGACCTGGCAAAAGGTACTTTACGTTGATGAAAAGACCGGCTGCATCGACCTGGTGATGGACCCCAGGAACCCGGACGTTCTGATCGCCTCCATGTGGAACCGTATCAGACAGCGCTGGAGCGACCCGGTGCCCGAGGACGGCGATTATCTCTACAAGACCACCGACGGCGGGAAAACCTGGAAAAAGCTGACCAGCGGGCTGCCCGAGACCAAGTACACCGGCCGTATAGGTCTGGACCTGTGCGCCAGCAAACCCAACGTGGTCTACGCCTATGTTGATAACCACACCCCGACCCGGCAGCCCTCGCCGGGAGAACGCGATTCCTACGGGCGGCAGCGCACCTACCCGGACATCGTCGGGGCCGAGGTCTATCGCTCCGACGACCAGGGAGAAACCTGGGTCAAGGTCAATCCCTCCGACCGGCTCTTCGAACGGTTCGGGGGAACCTACGGCTGGGTATTTGGCCAGATCCGGGTGGACCCCAACAACGAAAACACGGTCTACATAATGGGACTGGGCCTTTATAAATCAATCGACGGCGGGAAAACCTGGAACCAGCTTTACTGGGAAAACCTGCACGGCGACCACCACGGCCTGTGGATCGATCCCGAGGACTCCGACCACCTGCTCAACGTCAACGACGGCGGTCTGAACGTTTCCTTTGATGGCGGAAAAACCTGGCAGGATTTCTACCGCAAGATAACGGCCATTCAATTTTATACCGTGGCTTTTGACATGAAAAAACCCTTCACCGTCTACGGAGCCGTTCAGGATTCCGGCACCCACCGCGGCCTGGGTGTGGCCCCTCTGAGCACCGCCCCCCAGTCTGGCCAGAGGCGTTTCCGTCAGCCCCGGGTCCGCTGGGAACCGGCTCCTGGGGGCGAGGGTACAACCATAGCCGTCGACCCGACCGACCCCAACATTGTCTATTCGTCATCGTTCTACGGACGCCTGATGCGCTCCGAATATAAAGACGGGAGCTGGAGCAGCAAGGAAATCTATCCCCGTCCGGCCGAGGGCGAACCGGAACACCGCGGACAGTGGCTGGCCCCGACCATCATCTCTCCGCACAACCCCCACATCATCTACCATGGTTTCCAGTATGTTTTCCGTTCGCTCAACCGCGGCGAAACCTGGGAAAAAATCAGTCCAGACCTGACTGCCCTGGACCCGAAGAAGCAGGGCAAACTGCCATATGCTATTCCCTTTGCCACCCTGACCGCCATATCCGAGTCCCCTCTGAAGTTCGGACTGATTTACGCCGGGACTGACGACGGCCGGGTTCACGTCACCAGGGACAGCGGGGCCACCTGGACTGAAATCACCGCTGGTCTCCCCTACAACAAACACGTCTGGTGCATCGAGACTTCGCAATTCGACCCCGGCACCGTTTACATCGCTCTCATCGGACGCCACGATGACGATTTTGCTCCCTACATTTTCAAATCGACCGATTACGGCAAGACCTGGGTCAATATCAGCGCCAACCTGCCCGGCGGGCCGACCAACGTCATCCGCGAGGACCCGAAGAAAAAGGGAGTCCTGTACGTGGGCACCGATTACGGGGTTTACGTCAGCACCGACGACGGCCAGAGCTGGAACTGCCTGGGCAGCGGCCTGCCCAATGCCCCGGTCTGGGACCTGAAGATACACCCGCGCGATAACATGCTGGTCATTGCCACCAACGGCCGCGGCATGTGGGTGATCGACGACCTGTCCCAGTTTCAGAAATAACCGAATTTCAGTCAGTCAGGCTGCCCTTCTCTTTCCGGGAAGGGCAGCCTTTTCTTTGGCCGGACGGCCGACCCGTCCATAAAGTTATCCAAGAGCAGTACTTCATGACCAGATCCCGGTCAAACCGGGCCAGGTAAAAAAAATTTATCTGGCTTATGGTAGCCAGCGGGATTATCATTATAAAAAACCCGACGGAGGTAGAAGATGACCCGGAACGACCTTAAGCTCAACAGGGCTATCCCTCTGACCATTCTTTTTCTTATTCTGATAATTTTTTCCTCTTCATCGCTGCTCAGCCAGGAGCCAGTCCGTTTTGAGGATCACTTCCTGGACAAAGCCATGCGGATTAACTTTTACCTGGTGGGTGAGGCCAAGGAAGAACAGGTCATCATCCACAGCATCTACCAGGAAGAGCTCTGGCCGGAAAGCCAGACCAACCTGACCAACCCCTTCAACTACGGCCATTACTTCGTGAAAGTCTATGAGGTGGCCAGCAACAAACTGATCTATGCCAGGGGCTTTGACTGCCAGTTCGGTGAATACAGGACCACCACCCCGGCTCTGAACGGGGTTAAGAAGGTCTTCCAGCAGGCCGTGCGCATACCATGGCCCAGGCAAAAGGTAAACCTGGTATTTGAAGCGCGCGACCGGAAAAATCTGCTTCACCCCCTGAAGGTGGAGACCGTCGACCCAGAAGATTATCACCATATCAAGGAAAACAACCGGGCCGGAAGTGAGGTTTTTGAGATAAAAAAGAGCGGCCCGCCGGCCGAAAGGGTGGACCTGGTTTTCCTGGCCGAGGGCTACAGGGCTGAAGAAAAAGAAAAGTTCATCGGGGACGCCAGGAAGTTTTCAGGATACCTGTTCGAGGTTGAGCCCTACCGGAGCAACCAGGAAAAATTTAACGTTTACGGAGTGTTCCGCGCCTCGGCCGAGAGCGGGACCGACGAGCCCAGGCAGAAGGGCTACAAGAACACCGTTCTCAAGTCGTCCTTCAACGCCCTTGACCTGGACCGCTACCTGCTGACAGAGGAAGGATTCCTGTTAAGGGAGATGGCGGCCGCGGCACCCTATGACGCCATCGTCGTCCTGGTCAACAGCAAGAGATACGGCGGCGGCGGGATTTACAACGATTACTGCATCACAACCGTGGACAACCAGGCCAGCAAGAGCGTCTTCCTGCACGAGTTCGGTCATTCTTTCGCCGGGCTGGCCGATGAATATTACACCTCCGAGGTGTCCTACAACGAGTTTTACCCGCCGGGCACCGAGCCGCTGGAACCGAACATCACCGCCCTGCTCGACCCGGGAAACCTGAAGTGGAAAGAGCTGCTTTCGCCCGGAATAAGCCTGCCCACCGAGTACGGCAAGGAAGAAATTGAGAGGTTCCAGGCCGAGAGGCGGGCCAATTTCCAGGAGATGAACAAGGCCCTGGAAGAAGCCAGGAAGAAGAACCTGAAAGAAGCCGAGCTTAAAAAAATCCAGGCCAGGTTCCAGGAGAAAGACCAGGCCATCCAGGCTAAGATCCGGACGGTACGGGAAAGGTACAGGGAACTTGAGGATAAGGTCGGAGCCTTTGAGGGCGCCGGCTACTCATCAAAAGGATTATACCGGCCCATGATCTACTGTCTCATGATTTCCAGTCCGAAGATGGAATTCTGCCGGGTCTGTCAGCGGGCCATCCAGCAGATGATTGATTATTACTCCCGATAATTCAGAAGGAGGCTAAAGATACTGACATGAAACCAAAAGCCTGGATCACGTTTGCACTCGGTGCTTTCCTGTTCATCCTGGGAATCTGGACCCTGGCCGCCTACCGGTCGCCCGGGTCGGTGGTGCCGCTGCTCATCGGTGGAAGCCTGGTCTACCTGAGCTGGACGAGAAGCCGGACGGCCACCCTGGTCTTCGGGCACACCACCATCGTGGTCGGCTGCTTCCTGGTGACCTGGGGGATCTACCTTCTGCCCCAGTCCCAGCCGACCTTCGCCCATATCCTGGGCCGTCCCCTGTTCTGGGGTTTTATCTCCATCTTCGGGGGCATCTGCGCCAATTATCACGGTTTCTGCGCCTGTGTCAGGCGTAAATCGCCAGGAGACTGACCTTCCCGCCCGCCCTGAACGGTTGCTCAACCGACCGCCGCCGGTCAATCCGCATTGCCTTTATCCAGAGAGTTATTTACCTGCTCGATCTAAGGGCTGCAGTCATGTTAGTTTTCAAAAAAATAAGTGTTTTGAAGGATATCCGGGGGCATCATCTCTCGCGCCCGCCTGTCTGGCTTTTAATCTGGGTCCGGGGTCTGGCCGTATAGGATGATCTGGTTTCAACAGATAAACCTCTAAGAAACAAACGTCTGAAATTTCAACAGGATAAATATCTGAAGGGGTTAATCCTGAGCCTCAGTTACCGGAGCTGCCCGGACTCTATAAATTATCAATTCGTCTATTGACAAATAATATAATTAATATTATATTGTAATCGTTATAAATTAATAATTATTATAATTGAGGCAGATTGAACATGGACCATCAGGAAAAGAAACAGAAACGCTGGAGCCTGGAGGACGTGCGCCAGTACCTGGCCGAACACGGCCTCAGGGCCTCAATCTACCGCCTGAAGATATTCGAGTTCCTTATAAACGAGCGCACCCACCCCACCGCCGAAGAAATCTATAACCGCCTGAAAAAAGAAATGCCGGCCCTGTCACCGGCCACCGTCTACAATACCCTGAGGCTATTCCTGGAGAAGAAGATTATCCAGCTGGTGAACGTGGAAAAGAACGAGGGCCGTTACGATGCCACTCTATCCTGGCACGGGCATCTCAAGTGCCTGGCCTGCGGCCGGGTTTTCGACCTCCACATCGAAACCCTGAAGCTGAGCGGCCTGGAAGGGTTCGAGATTTTTGAAAAGCACCTGAACCTCAGGGGTTTGTGCCCCGAGTGTCTGAAAGCTAAAAAATATGACAAGGAGGGTAAGCATGGCTAAAAAATACGGAATTTACAAGTGCCTGAAGTGCGGGAATATTGTGGAAGTCCTGCATGAAGGACCGGGGACGCTGGTCTGTTGCGGCCAGGACATGGTCTTCCTGGAGGCTAAAACCGCCGATACCAGCCAGGAAAAACATGTGCCTTACGTGGAAAAAGTTTCCGGCGGATACCTGGTAAGGGTCGGTCAGACTGTGGCCCACCCCATGGAAGAAAAGCATTACATAGAATGGATTGAACTCATAGTTGACGGAAAGGTCTATCGCCAGGAGCTGAAGCCCGGCGATAAGCCGGAAGCCATGTTCCAGGTTGAAGGAACCAGGGTCTGGGCCCGCGAGTACTGCAACATCCACCTGCTCTGGGAAAACAGAAATTAAAATTATTTAAATAAAAAATTATAGGAGGAAAAAATGGAACACAACGAAACGAAGGGCATGCTTTTAATCGGTGAAAAACTTCCCGAGATGGCAGTCCAGACCACTCATGGCAAGAAAGTCCTGCCCAGGGACTATGCCGGCAAGTGGCTGGTCCTGTTCAGCCATCCGGCCGATTTCACCCCGGTCTGCACCACCGAGTTTGTCTCCTTTGCCAAGAATTATGACAAATTCCAGAAGCTGAACGCCGAACTGCTTGGCCTGTCGGTGGACCAGGTTTTCAGCCACATCAAGTGGGTGGAATGGATTGAGAACGAGCTTAAGGTGGAGATCCCCTTCCCCATCATAGCTGATGATATGGGCAAGGTGGCCATGAAAATGGGCATGATGCATCCCGGGGGCGGGGCCAAGACCGTCAGGGCCGTCTTCATCATCGACCCCGAGGGCATAATCCGCCTCATCCTTTACTACCCGGCCGAAGTCGGCCGTAACATGTCAGAAATCCTGAGGGTACTGGAAGCCTTCCAGGTTTCAGACAAGCACGACGTGGCCATGCCGGCCAACTGGCCCAACAACGAGCTGATCAAGGACCGGGTCATCGTGCCACCGCCAGCCGACATCAAGACGGCCAGGGAACGCAAGAAGCAGTACGAATGCTTTGACTGGTGGTTCTGCCATAAAAAGGTGTAATTAAGGGCAAAAGGATCTAAAAGCCGGGGGCTGGCTCTGGCCGGCCCCCTTTTTTCTTTCCGCGCCTTTTCCATTACCGGAACCGGCCAGCCCGGGATCCTGATTCTTCAATATCAGAATAACAGGCCACTTTAAGCCACCTTTCATTTAACAAAAAATCCAACCACTCGGATGTATTTGGTTAAAATTCAAAAAAGACCTTCATGTTTGGCGACTTCATCACTCCCTTCAAAATGAACTCTATGCTCATGAGGGGAGAAAGAGGCCTCCAAAATTTTTTATTGAAATATTACTGATATCTAATATATCTTGTATCTTTAAGACCTTTTAACCTTACTCCTGGAGGAAAAAATGGCCTTTTCGGTGGATCAGGCAAAGAAGAAAAAGAGCTCTATTTGTTTTATCAACAAATTGAAGGCAATAATTGTTGCCCCGCTTTTCCTGGCCGTTGCCTTCCTGGCCGGTGCCAGTTTGATTTTTCCGGACACATCAAAATCTTCCTTTCCCCCGCCCATAGACCGGCAAAAAGTCCAGGACCAGGATAAGATGACCTGGAACGATTACCGGCCGATTCCCGGCGCCAACTGGTCTGACCCGGCTCTTAAACCCGAGCGCGGCTTCAAGCTGGCCGTGGTGGCGGTGGACTTTCCCGACCAGCCCTTTGTCATTACCCGGCCGAAAGGCTCCGATCCATTCGGTAATCCCCAGGTCGAGCCCATCCCCCGCGACCAGGTCCCGCAGTTCTACGCCGATTTCTTCACCAAACCGTTGCCGGTAAACCACGGCCTGAACATCCATAACTACTGGATGGAAATCTCCCGCGGGAAGTTTGGTCTGACCCAGGTTGATGCTTATGGCCCTTACCGTATGCCCAGGCCATACTGGTGGTACGGTCTAAACGAATACGGCCAGAATAAATATACCCCCGACGGAAGCGAGGCCGCCGGGCGACTGGAACGGGACTGTGACGAACTGTGGATAAAGGATGTCGGCCGCGACCTGCGTAAGGAATACGACGCCATCCTCCGCATCTATGCCGGCTACGACGAGACCGGGGTCTGGATGGAATTCGGCATCATGAAATTCAAGAGCAAGGACGACATTCCGCCCGAGTGGGGAAACCCGAATCCCCGGATGCCCCGCTGGGTGCCCACCCGTTACGTGGAATGGACCAGCTGGCTGGCCGGCTCCCAGCAATGGGGTTTATCCTCCATGCGCCAGGGTGAAAACTCCGGAACAATTGCTCACGAGCTCGGGCATTTTGCCTTTCGCCTGCCCGACCTCAACAACAATCCTTACGTCCAGCCTTATCGTCGGGCAGCCGCCGGGACCTGGGACCTGATGGACCGGGGATGCTTCAACGGGCCCGGCGGTCCTCACCAGCGCTGGGTGGTGCCGCCGGTGGCCGGGGCAGCCGGTCCACCCGGACTGATGATCAGAAACCGGATGGCCTGCGGTTTTATCCGGGATGGCGAGCTCCTCACCCTCAGCCGGGAGGGCCTGGCTAAATCCGGCCTGGTGGTGGCCGAAGTTACGGCCCGGGCCGTCGACCCCCTGCCCGGAACCTACACCGGAATCAACGTGCTCCTTGACGGTTCAGAACCCGGCGACCGCACTCCGCCCGACGACCCGGCCACCAACCCCCTCTCCCCCGGCATCCCGAATTATAATTTTTATTCCCTGGAAGTGGTCCAGCGTATCGGGTTTGATTCCTTCTGCCCGGATAACGGAGTCTTGATCGCCAAGAATAGGGACAATCTCCGCGGCAACAACGGCGGGCCCAATGCCTTCAATTCCTACATCTGGGTTATCGATGCTCATCCCGAGGATATAAACACGGTTGACTACATCAGCCCGAATGGGGAAAAAGTATTGCGCACCATCGCTGACTACCGCCAGCTCAACGACGCCCTGTTCCATGCCGGTCCCGACTCGGGCAGCCGGTTTGAATTCGTGGACGAGCCCAACCGCCTGCATTTCTACGTGGTTGACCTCAGCCACAACCAGGAGGGAATCATCTCCTACACCCTGGCCGTCCGTTCCCTGGATGGTTCCGGGCCCCAGACGCGGGGACTCCAGCTCAGAACGGCCAGGAACCGGCTGAAAGTAAAGAAGGAACTGATCCCGCTCACCTTTACCATAAAGAACACCGGCACCCGGGCCAAGGTTGACCCAACCCTTCATCCTTCAGACGTTTCCCGGCACCTCAACCAGGACCTTTACCGGCTGAGCCTGGCAATCGATGGGAAAGGCTGGGAAGCCAAACTGCCCAATGCCCTGGTGGCCCTGCCCTTCGGCCAGGAAAAAGAGATTACTGTTTACGTCTTGCCTAATGAAGGCTGTTCCAAACAGGCTGTCCTGGTCTTGAAAGCTTCTTCCGAAAGCCAGCCCGAAAAGAAGGCTGAAAGCCGGGTTAACCTTAACCTTTAGGAAGAAACCAAGGATAGGCCGGCCGGAACAAGTTTTTTCAATTATAATGAAGCCTGAATCACTGGCTCTCTTTATATGCGGCCCTGAAGCTCTTCAGGATTGCGGCTGAGCTTCCAGGGCTACCCCTGGCTTCCGACCGATTTTGACAGCCATCTCCCCTTATCTTATACTTATTGAAATTATCTTTAACCCGGGATGCAGGTTCCATGCCCTGACCAAAGCTCGAGGCTGAAGGAGCCCAGGCATAAAGGAAAAAAGATTGGTCCGGGTCTTTCCGGCGGGAAGTCCAGGAGAATCTGGATGATTTTCTAGGTGGGCACAAATGAATAATAAAAATAGGAAAAAGCTGACCAGAATCATCCTGACGGTCCTCGGTTTCGCGCTGCTGGCCATTCTTATCTACCGGGTCGGTCCGGCGGAGGTCTGGAACCATATCCGCCAGGTAGGTTATTATTTCATCCTGACCTGCTCGATAGCCCTGGCCTGGCTGTTCCTGCAGTCCGTGGCCTGGGCCCTGGTCCAGGGGGCTTTTCAACCGGTTCCGTTCTGGCTTCTGTTTAAGGCCAGGATAATGGCCGAGGGGGTGACCACCCTGGTGCCGATGTCAGCCAACGTCGGGGGCGAAGCCGCCAGGGCCGTCATTATCAGGGCCCACTGTCCCCTGCGCGAAGGAATTCCCGGGATCCTTTTTGACAAGACCCTGGAATCCTTTGCCTCCCTGGTCTTTCTGGCCTCCGGCCTCTTTATCTCGGTTGGCTACCTGAAAATCCCGGAAAAGTACAAGACCGAGGCCCTGATTGTCCTGGCCTTCATCACCGTGGTGATAACGGTCATGATCATTCTTCAGCTAAAGGGGCTTTATGGAATCCTGCGCTGGCTGGCCAGGGTTTTCCCGCGCGGCCGGCAGTGGTTGCTGGAAAAGGAAGAGATACTCAGGCAATTCGACCGTAACATGCGCACCCTTTTCCGGCACTCCAAGATGAAGCTAACAGCCGCTTTTCTCCTGCACCTGGCCTCGCGCTGGCTGGGAGTCCTGGAGGTATACGTGATTTTCCGGGCCCTGGGCTGGCCGGCTCCCCTGGTCAGGGTACTGTTCATTTCTGTTTTCGTGGTAATAATCAACACGGCCTTTTTCCTGATTCCAGGCCAGTGGGGTGCGGCCGAGGGAGCCAGTCTCCTGGCCGCGACCACGGTCGGCTACCCGGCGGCAGTCGGCCTGAGCCTGGGCCTGGTCCGGCGAGCCCGCAAGGTGGTCTATGCCCTGGTAACCGTAATTCTGATGACAACCGGAAAACAGAAGCTCAGGCTGTCAGCCGCCAGGATGGACAGCGGGGAAAAAGCGGACTGCGCCGGGAAAGATCAGCCGGCCCCTGGCTCCTGATATCCTCATTTATTTTGGTTACACAGGGCTGGCTTCCGGGTCAGACAAACTTAAGGCAGCACCGCAGACCTGCTCTTAGGGGGCAACTGGCTCCGGGAAGATTTATGGAGGGCATAAAAAAAATGGTGGAGCTGACCGGGCTCGAACCGGCGACCCCGTGACTGCCAGTCACGTACTCTCCCAACTGAGCTACAGCCCCACGAGCCATATCATAATACAAAAAACCCGCCATTCCGTCAAGATGAGCCCCGGCCGGACCCATTTACAAGCAGGTAAACTCTTGCCAGACTTTATGGTATCTCTTTACCCAATTATGGCCACAAATTACCGGCCGTGGTACCCTTAAAAAACCGGCTAAGGGTGAAATCGGTTTATTTATGATCCCTGATTTTATTAAAATAGGTTAGCCACACGGAGAAAGGAGGTTCAACCATGACTCGGACCCCGAGAAACCCAAACAAGATGACGGCCTGGTTTCGGTGTGAAAATATAACCCGGGAGCGAAGGATAAATATTTTAATAACTGATATCTTGTTCCTGCTCCCGGTCCTGATCTTTCTGGCCGGCGGGCTTCTGGCTGGACAGGGGCTGGACCGTTCCGAAGGGGCGGTTTCTCCCCTGCCCCCCTCAGACCTGCGGGTTGAGTACCTGGTCAATCCCCTGGGTGTTGATATCCGGCAACCCCGGTTTTTCTGGAAGAATTCCCACCCGGAGCGCGGCCAGAAACAGGTGGCCTTTCAGCTCATTGTTTCCTCTTCGAAAGAAGCCTATAAGGGCGACCTCTGGGATTCGGGCCGGGTCAACACCGATTCTTCCATCCAGATTGTCTACGGCGGAAAACCCCTGCAGAGCAACCGTACCTATTACTGGAAAGTCCGCATCTGGGATGACCGGGGCCAGGAAAGCCCCTGGAGCCAGGTGGCCAGTTTTGACACCGGGCTTTTTGCCGCTTCTGACTGGAAGGGAGAATGGATAGGGGGAGAGAACCTGCTGCGCCGGGAATTCAACCTGCCGGAGAACCCGCGCCGGGCCAGGGCCTTCATCGCCGGGCTGGGTTACTACGAGTTGAGGGTCAACGGCCAGAAAGCCGGCGATCATGTTCTGGACCCCGGCTGGACCACCTATTCCAGGAGAGTCCTCTATGTAACTTACGATATAACCTCACTGCTCAGAAAAGGAAAAAACGCCCTGGGAGTGATGCTCGGGGAGGGCTGGTACAAGTCCAGGGCCCTGCTGTTCCAGCTCTACGTAGAATGTGAAGATGGGGTCCTGGTGGAAATCCATTCCGATACCACCTGGAAAACGGCCCGCGGGCCCATCGTTGAAGACAGCATCTACCACGGAGAAACTTATGACGCCCGCCTGGAACAGCCGGGCTGGGATGAACCCGATTTTGAGGACAGGGGCTGGAAGCCGGCCCAGAAGGCCAAGGCGCCGGGCGGAGTCCTGTCCGCCCAGTTGATGCCGGCCATCAAGGTGGTAGACACGATAGTCCCCCTGACCATGACCAGCCCGGCCCCTGGAGTTTATGTTTTTGACCTCGGCCAGAATATCAGCGGCTGGGCTCAACTTAAGGTCCGGGGCCCCCGGGGAACTGACGTCCGGCTGCGCTTTTCCGAGCTCCTTTACGAAAACGGAATGCTCAACCAGGAAAACCTGCGCTCGGCCCGGGCCGAAGACCATTACCTGCTCAAGGGCGAGGGCGAGGAAGTCTGGGAACCGCGCTTTACCTACCATGGATTCAGGTACGTTGAAGTTACCGGCTATCCCGGAACGCCAAAGATAGACTCGGTCCGCGGGCGGGTGGTCCACACGGCGGTGACCCCGGCCGGCAACCTCGCCTTCTCCAGGCAGATTCTTAATGACATCCAGCGCATCATTCTCTGGGGCCAGAAGACCAACCTGCACAGCATCCCCACCGACTGCGACCAGCGCGACGAGCGCATGGGCTGGATGGGTGATGCCCAGGTGACGGCCGAAGAGGCCATCATGAATTTTGACATGGCCGCCTTCTACACCAACTTCCTTCGCAACATCAGGGATGCCCAGGGAGAGGACGGCTCAATTACCGACACCGTTCCCCACATCTGGGGCTCGCGCCCGGCTGACCCGGCCTGGGGCACCGCCTATCCCCTCATTGCCTGGTACATGTACCAGTATTACGGGGACCGGAGGATCCTGGAAGAACATTACGATGGCTTGAAGAAATACGTGGAATTCCTAAAAGGCAAGGCTGAAAATGGCCTGGTCAGGTTCAGTCACTACGGCGACTGGGTGGCCATAGACAAGTGCCCGGGCAGCCTGGTCTCTTCCTTCTATTATTATTATGACGTGAAGATCCTGGCCGAGGCGGCCAGAATTCTCGGCAAGCACCCGGAAGCCGACCTCTATCAGAAACTACTGGCGGAAATCAAGGAAGCCTTCAACCGGGCCTACCTGGACCCATCCACCAGAAACTATTCAGGGGGCAGCCAGACGGCCAATACCCTGCCGCTGTTTCTCGGCCTGGTCCCGGACAACGCCCGGGGCGCCGTTTGGAGCAACCTTTTTAATGACCTTGTCTACAAGCATGATTCTCACCTGACCACGGGAATCATCGGCACCAAGTACATCCTGGAAGTGCTGACCATGTTCGGCAACTCCGACCTGGCCTACGACATAATGACCAGGACTGACTTTCCGAGCTATGGCTACATGATCAGGAACGGGGCCACCACCCTCTGGGAGCTGTGGCAGAAACGCGAGGGCCCGTCGATGAACTCTCACAACCACCCCATGTTCGGCTCGGTGGGGGCCTGGTTTTACAAGGCCCTGGCCGGAATAAACATGGCCCCTGATTCCGTGGCTTTCAGGAAACTGGTCATCAGGCCCCAGATGGTCCGGGACCTCCGCCATGCCAGCGGTTCAATTTATACCATAAATGGCCCGGTAAGCTGTTCTTGGGAAAAACAAGACCGGAAGATCAAGCTGCATGTGGATATCCCGATGGGCAGCCAGGCCGAAATCTACCTCCCGGTTTTCAAAATGCGAAACCTGAAGCTTCAGGAAGGTCCGGCTCTCATCTGGACTGATAATGAGATTAAGAATAAGGTTCCCGGGGTTGAGAGCGTGGAGCTCAAAGGTGGAAGTTTCATAATCAAGGTTGGTTCCGGCCGCTACCATTTTGTCCTGGAAGGGGAATAAACATCAGGTAAAATAAAAGTGCCCGTGGTTTGACCACAGAAGGTCCGGGGGCAATTTAATTGCCGTGATGACCGGACAGATGGCTGTGAGCACTCCAAGAACTTAGCGGTGACGGGATTAAAAATTGGCCATTGGAGAAAACTGGTTGGAACCGACCTTCGAGATTTTTAATCCGCCTTCTGGTGGAGCTTAATTTGATTAAAAACTCATGCCTAAAATTCGCCGGGGAAAAAATCCGATGAAACTAAACCTTGAAAGAAGTGTCCAAAATGCATCCGGGGCACGGGCCAGAAGCGGTCTGCTTTTAGCCGCTCTCTCGATATTAATATTCCTGGCTTCAAGAGCCGAACCCACGGTGAACCTGGTTCAAAAAAACCGGAGTTCTTACCGCCTGGTTCTGCCGGGCCAGCCATCGCCGGAAGAAAAGCGAGCCGCGGAATTCTTAAACAGGCACCTGGAAAAAATATCCGGCTGCACCCTTCCCATCATTCTCACGGATCACCCTGAAGGTAAAAAGCTGGTCGTCATAAACAAATCGCCAGACCTCCCGCAGCCCGACGATTTCCGGGTTTTTACCCGAGGTCAGCGCCTTTATATTCTGGGCGGGCCGGGCCGGGGCTGTATCTATGGCGTGGCCGAAATTCTGGAAGAATACTTCAAGGTCCGGTACTACAGCCCGGATTACGCGCTCATCCCCCGCTCGAGCAACCTCAAACTGCCGGCCCTTGAACTTCACGGCCATTCTCCAAACACCTATCGCAACGTTAACGGGCAGTTTTCCCAGGACCAGGACTACCGCGATTTCCACCGGTTAAATGTGATAGATGATATGTTTGCCAGGGGTTTTTATGTCCATACCTTCCAGAAGGTGGTCCCCTGGCAGGAATATTTTAAGGAACATCCGGAATATTTCGCCTGGCTGAACGGCAAAAGAATTATAGACCAGATCTGTCCGTCGAATCCGCAGGTGCAGCAATTGATCATCCGGAAGCTGGAACAGGAAATGAAAGCCCAGCCCGAAAAGAAAGTCTGGTCGGTAAGCCAGAATGACAATTTTTCCTTCTGCCAGTGTGAACAATGCCAGAAAATAATTGAAGAGGAGGGCAGTCCGGCGGGCCCGATCCTCAGGCTGGTTAATGCCGTGGCCGCCCACTTTCCCGATAAAATCATTTCCACCCTGGCCTATCAATTCAGCCGCCGGGCCCCGAAAATCACCCGTCCAGCCGATAACGTGCAGGTCATGCTCTGCACCATAGAACTCAACCGGAGCCGACCGATAGCTGAAGACCCAACCAGCGTTTCCTTCATCAGGGATTTGGAGGACTGGTCGCGGCTGACCAGAAATATCTACCTGTGGGATTATACGGTGAACTTCGCTCACAGCCTCACCCCTTTCCCCAACCTGCACACTCTGAAGCCAAACATCCAGCTCTTCGTTAAATATGGCGTGAGCCAGCATTTCCAGCAATCAAACACCGGGACCGGACATGAATTTTCCGAGCTGAAGAATTACCTGCTGGCCAAACTGCTCTGGAACCCGGAGGCAGAGGTGGAGGCCATTATAAAAGAATTTACGGATGGCTATTATGGACCGGCCGCACCCTGGATAAGACGTTACCTCTACCATCTGCAATCTGAAATCCTGAAAACCGGCGAATGGCTCGACATCTATGGACCACCCAATGACCACCAGGACACTTTTCTTTCGGAAGAAAACACCCGGGCTTACAATGAGTACTTTGACCGGGCGGAAGAAGCCGTGGCCGACCGGCCCGAATTCCTGCTCCATGTCCGCACCGCCAGGATGTCACTGCAGTATGCGGAAATGGAAATAGCCAAGGCCGATATGTTCGGAAGGCGTGGCTGGTATGAGGAAACAAACGGTGAATTCATCCCCCGGCAGCCCCTGCTGGATTCTCTTGAGAAGTTCTACGGGACAGCCATAAAAGTTAAAGCCGCGCCGGTCAATGAATCGGAGCTGACCTGCGAAGAATATTACCGGCTGACCAAGCGTTTCCTGGAAAACCAGGTCCGGGGCAACCTGGCCTTCCGGAAAAAAGTGACGGCCCGCCCCCTGCCCTCAACCAGGTACAGTGGCGGCAACCTGGACCTTCTCACCAACGGGGTTCGCGGGGCCAATGATTATAAGGTTCACTGGCTGGGCTGGGAAGGACAGAATTTTGAATTGCTGCTCGACCTGGAAAGACCGGTTGAGGCCTCGATGATCGAAATAAGCACCCTGTGGTGTCCTTCAAGCTGGATTCTTCATCCGGCGGCAGTAAAATGTTATGTCTCTACAGACGGGGTAGACTTTACACTGATTGACTCTCAGAAAATAGAAGACGACCAGCGGCAGGCCGAAATAAGCAAAATCTGGAGTTTTCCGGTGAGTGGCCGGCCAGTCAGGCTGGTCAGGTTTGAGGTGCAGGGAACAATCAAGCTTTATGACTGGCACCCTTCGGCCGGCGGAAAATCCTGGGTCTTTGTTGATGAAATCGTGGTGCGCTGAAAACTCAAATCATTTATAGTTGGGTTCCTTATTCTATGAAGATCTTCCGCTGTTTTGGCCAGAATTGAGTTTCAGTTCGTTTCAGGACGCCGGTTTCTGGCTCACCGAAAGAGCGGCGGCAATAAAATAGACAATTGACATCACCAGAAACCAGGCCTTGAAAGAACCCGCTGACAGCCGGCCGGTAAATTCCATCCAGGCCAGCGCCAGACAGATGATCAGAACCATGATGGAAAGTATTTTAGGCCACTTATTTTTCATTGTCATTTCCTTATCTTTTATATCCAGCCTGAGATTAACCCTCGACTAAATCGGTTACTTTTCTTATTAGATATTTTCTCATTTTCCCAGAATAATTTCCTGGCCTCCGTTTTAATCTTGCAAAATCCTGAACCATGGCCCATCTTTTTTACGGAATTTAATCTGTCACCAGTTCCTGGCAGTTCCATTAACCTTCTCTCCGATTTAAGGGCGGGTCCTCTCCTCAGATTTTCTCGAGCCCAGGTTTAAGACAAGATAAAAGGCCAGGGCAAACAGATAGCCCGGCAACCAGCGGAAATAAAGGTGCACCGGAAGAATAAGGGCAAAAAGCAGGCTGCCCACCCAGACCAGCAACACCTTCCAGTTAAAAACCTGCTTCTTCGACTCGGCCTGGTAGCGAGGAATACCCAGCTTCGGGAAAATCCAGTGTTCGGTAAAAACTACAGCGCCAATGGGCATCAGGACCAAGCCATAAATGGCCACGTAATCCAGGAGCTTCATAAAAAACAGGGGAAAACAGGACAGGACTGAAGTCACCAGTCCGGCCACCAGGGTTATTTTCCAGCGCGGCCAGCCGGTGACCGTCTGCAGGGCCAGGCCGGCCCGGTAAAGGGTAGGGTTAGCTGTGGTCCAGCCGGCCAGCATGACCGCAGCTGCCCCGGCCAGCCCCAGGGCTTCAAAGGCCATCTTGCCCGGATGCATTTCCCGGCCGATGGCCGCCACCATCACCCCCGAACATATCCAGGCCAGGAAATGCCCGGTGTACATGCCAAAGGCCGAATAAAGACCGTAAGTCCATTTCTTTGCGTAACGGAAAAGGGCCATGTCCGACAGCCCGACGTGCATGGCCAGGTTGCAGAACCAGGCGAAGAAGACCACATGCCAGAAGTTGAATTGCTGCTGGCCGGCCGTGGCTATCCCGTTCCAGATCTGGCTGGTGGCCACCTCCCAGAAGTTGCTGAAATCTGGCCTGACCCCAAGCTTGGGCAAAGTTACCAGGGCACCGGCGATGAAGCATAAAAATATCCAGGGTGAAGCCACCTCGGCAAACCGGCCGAGCTTTTCAAACCCGAGTATGGCCAGCAGGGTGAACAGGAAACCCAGACCCAGGCAGACCAGAACCCAGAGGGCGTTGGTCGGCAGGATATCGTTCAACCCGGGAACCTTTAACCCGAAAGCCAGTCCCACGGCCGTGGCCGAAACCGAGATCATGGCCCCGGCTAAAATGCAATACAAAAAGGCATTGGCTACGTTGTAAATAAAAGTCACGCCGGGACCGGCTATTTTCCTGAGGTACCAGTAAAGCGTCAGCCGGGTGCTGACGGCAATCGGCGCGCACAGAAAAGTCCAGCTCAAAACGGCCAGCAAATTTCCGAGGAGCAAACCGAAAATCAAATCGGTGGCTTTCAGGCCGTGCAGGACAAAAAAGGCGCCGATGACAAATTCAGTGGCGGCCACGTGTTCACCGGCAAAGATGCTGGCAAACAGGACCCCCTTCTTGAACTTGTCCGGGGTGACCGGTTCCCGGTCAAACTCGTACAGCCGGTCCATGCGGGCGGCAATCCCGGAAAGGTCAAAGGCCATGCTGCTCTGCTCCTTTCTTCTGAAGTTATGCTTCGCAGACGACGGCTTCTTACCTCGTCCTGTTTATCAGTTCGTCCAGTTCGCGCTGTTCAGCCGGGGACAGGAAGCGGTAGACTCTTTCCTTGTATTTAAGCAGGTATTCCCGGGCCCGGTCTTTCTGGCCCATCTCCAGATAGGCAAAACCGAGGTTATAGAGGACCTGGTCCAGGTTGGGGTCAAGCTGCAGGGCCTGCTGCCAGGAACTTATGGCCGCCTCGGTATTGCCGGCTGTCTTATAGGCCGCACCCAGGCCGTTATAGGCAGGAGCATAGCTCCTGTTCTTGGCAATCGCTTCCCTGAAGCTGTCCATGGCCCGGTCCAGGGTCGACCGGTTTTTTTCATACCGGGCCTTGAGCAGCAGGGCGAAACCCCGGTTGCTCAGGGCCGCCGGAAAATCAGGGTCAACGGCCAGCGCTTTTTCCAGGTGCCCCAGGGCCTCATCGAACCGGCCCCGCCCGAGGAAAGCCGCGCCCAGCGAATTCCAGATTTCAGGGTCGTTCTGGGCCTGTGGAAAAGACTGCACCCGGTCAGTCGACCCGATTACCTCCTCGTACTGTCCGAGCTGCAACAGGGTGCTGATGTAGGCCAGAAAGATGGTATAGTTGCCCGGCAATTTTTCCAGCCCCCGCCTCAGGACTACCAGGGCTTCTTCCGGCCGTCCCGTTTCCAGGTAGAGCGAGGAAAGATAGCTGTAAGAAAGGTCGTGGTCCTCTTTCTCCCGGAGATTGGCCTGGAGCAGCTCGATGGCTTCCCGGACTTTTCCTCCCTGATGAAACAGGCTCATGGCCTCCTCGGCCCGGTTTTCATACGGCAAATAGCTCTTAACATCCTCGGAAGGTTTGAAGTCCGCCTTCGGGGTCGCCCCTCCCCCGAGATAACCCAGGCTTCTCAGCCTGTCCAGGCTTTCGCGTGATGGGGAGACCCTGGCCGCGGCGGCCTCGGGCCCGGCCGCTGCTTCCCTCAGGGCCAGGAGCCGCTGGCGCTCCTGTTTCAAATCACGTCCTTTGGCCAGGTTATTCAGTTCCCTGAAATCCCTTTCCAGGTCATACAATTCGGGGACGGGAGAATCTATGAACTTAAGCGGAAAATCTATGTAACCGTAAATAGGAGCCCAGCCCCGGCTGTAATAAGGATAAAGGGATTCAAAATAAACAGGCCGGGCAGCCAGCTTTTTCCCGCGCAGGACTGGCAGCAGCGACCTTCCCTGCAGCCCGGCCGGTTTTTTCAGCCCCAGTAAATCGCAAACCGTCGGGAAAATGTCAACGTGGGAGACCACTGCCTCTTCGCTCCGGCCGCCCTTAAAACCCGGGGCCCGGATAATTAAAGGAACATGAAGCGTGGAATTATAGGCCAGGTAGCCATGAGTCTTTTCCCCGTGTTCTCCCAGCGATTCCCCGTGGTCGCCGGTCAGGATAATCACGGTCTGATCGATTAGATTATTCTGCTTGAGAAAAGCAAGCAGCCGCCCCAGTTCCCGGTCGACATAGGCCACCTCCCCGTCATAGGGATTATTCCTGAAGTGAGAATTAAAAGGTTCTGGTGGCGCATATGGATAATGCGGGTCAAAGACATGAACCCAGAGAAACCACGGGCCGGACACTGTCTTCAGCCAGCCGAGGGCCCGGTCAACCACCACGGAAGCCGGTCTCTCCACAAAAACCGGCCGGCTGAAATCCTGGGTTCCGTAATCGTCATCGTATAAAGAAAAACCGCGGTCCAGGCCAAACCTCCGGTCGAGGGGATAGGCTCCGACAATGGCCGCCGTTTGGTAACCCGACTGCCGGAAAACCTCGGCCATGGTGGTGAGACCCGGCGGCACCACAAAATTGGCATTGTCATGAACTCCGTGGAAGGGAGGCAACACGCCCAGAAAGATGTTGGCGTGCGAGGGCAGAGTGGTCACGGTATGGGCAAAACACCGGGTGAACCTGAAGCCTTCGGCTGCCATCCGGTCGATGTCCGGTGTGCTGACCGTGGTTGAGCCAAATGAAGACAGGCGGTCGGCCCTGAGGGTGTCGATGGTAATTACCAGGCAGTTAGCCTTCTGCCCGGGGCCGCCGGGCGAGGGGCTGCAGGCCAGGAAAGTCCAGAGGCTGGCCAGCGCGGCTGGCAAAAGAAAAGCCCTTAAAATTTTTTTGAAGTCAGACCCGGTTTTCATTCTTTCTCCGGTTATCATATAAAAAAACAAGATTTTTTCAAAATAACTGGGGGCCCGAAATCATCAGGCCAGGCCCGAAACTGCCCGCGGGCCCGGGGTCGGCCACCACAAACAGAAATTTTCTTCATCCCGGCTCCAACTCCACCCGGCCTGGGTTATAATCTGTGAGTCCATTTTATTCAACCGGCCCGGAAGCCCCCACCGGCTAACGGGCTGAAGGAGGAAAACTTGGGCAGGTATGAAGAATTCGTGCGTTTCCGCCAGGAAATGAACAAGAAGATCCTGGAAGAAGGAACCCTGGAAATGAAAAGATTTTTCGGCCTGGACGAGCAAACCTACCGGGCCGGAGCCCTGGACGAAAAGACCAAGGAGCTGATGGGCCTGGTGGCCTCCATGGTCCTGCGCTGCGATGATTGTATAAGCTATCATATCATCCAGGCCCTGGACCGGGGGGCCAGCCGGGAGGAGCTGTTCGAGACCTTTACCATCGCCCTGATTGTGGGCGGCTCCATCGTCATCCCCCACCTCAGGCGGGCTGTATCTTTCCTGGAAGAACTGAAGAAACAAACAGGTTGCTAACCGTTATAAACGAGACCCGGCCTGTTAATTCCGGCCCGGTCCAGGTTGACAGGCCGGAGCGGGCAGAGTATCCTTATTGACTGAAATTCCTGACCGGCCGGCTATTTTTCGGGACTAAAGCTCGGTCCGAAGAGACAACCTATGTTTCAGGTATACATGAGGAGAACGGCCTGCCTGTTGGCGATCCTTCTGTGTCTGTCCACCCAGGCCGTCCAGGCAGACCACAAAAAAAGCACCAAGAAAACGGTGGAAGAATTCGTGGCCGGATTCTCGCTCTCGGCGGCAACCAGGTGCAGCCTGGTTCTTAATGACAGCAAGCAGGAGTGGCCAGCCGTCATCTTCTCGTTATCCGAAAATAACGGTCATCCGGACGGCGCCGTTCTTCTACCAGTTTCTGAATTTGAACGGACCAGGAACCTCCGGCCGCGCTGGGGCCGGGCCGGGCTGGAGCTGGCCATGTTGATGTCCTATTCCCAGGCCCGCTACTGGATTCGCTACTCTCGCTTCATAGAAGACTGGCAGTACCGGTTAACCTGGGCCGACCAGAAACGCCGCTTCTTCACCACCGAAGCCCTGCGCTTTGACTCCAACGCCTTCTACCTGAACTGGACCCATGCCCTGGCCGGGATGCTTTACTACGAGTTTGCCAGGACCAACAACCTGAGCTGGTTGCAGTCCCTGGTTTTTTCTTTCGGTGGTTCCCTTTACTGGGAATACATCGTCGAATGGCGCGAAATCATTTCCATCAACGATAATATCATGACCGCCGTTGGCGGTTTTGCCCTGGGTGAAGCCTGGTTCCAGATGGGCCGGTACTTTCACAATTCAAACAACCCGGTAGGCCGCCTGCTGTCCTGGCTCAATCCCTTCATGAAAGCCAACGGCTGGCTTGACCGGAAAAAACCGCTGTCGGCCTACCATCACAACTACAACCGGGCAGCCCAGGATGTCTACCTTTTCCTGGGCTACCGGAATTCTCCCGTTTCGGCCAGCCCGGACGAGAATACCGGCAACCTGGCGGTCAGCCTCCACTCGAGAATAATCACCGACAGCAGCTACGGACTCCCCGGCCGGGTGGACGAAAAATTCTCCAGCCCCTTTTACAGCCAGATGGACTTTGACTTCATGTTTCACGGAGCCACCAGGGAAGAGCTGGGCGTTACGGCCAGGGTAGTCCCGCTGGGCCGGTTCAAACAGGATATTTCCTGGGACCGTAAAGGGTTCAGCCTGTATTACGGGCTGGGCTCAGCCTTTTTCCTGTACCTGAAAAGGCCGGTTACCGACTATGATGCCGGGAAGATCCCGGTCGACCGCCCCGAAGATTTTCATTTTGAACTGCCCCGGGATTTCCGGGATAAACTGGCCGCCGTTCATTTTCTGGGGCCGGTGGCAGATCTCACCTTGTACTCTGGTCCCTGGAAACTGAGGCTCAAGACCGAGGCCTACCCCAGCTTCGGGATGATCAACTCCCTTCCCCTGAACAGTTATTCCGCGGACAATGACATCCAGGGCATGAAAACCACCCTGAAGTTTTATGGCTATCATTACGCCTTCGGCCCGGACCTGGAATCGCTGGCCGAGATTACCTACCGTAGCCTGCGGCTGACCGGCTTTTACAATTATGTTTATTACCGTTCAATCCAGGGTCGGGATCGTTTCCAGAGCTGGCTGACCGACGATTCACCCCTTCGGGATTCAAGAAAACACTACGGGCTGCGCCTGGAATTCCGAATTCCCGGGACGCTGTTGTCGCTCACCGGCTCCATGGAGGGTGTAAAAAGGTGGGGCCGGGTGCATGAGCTGGAAGCCCGAAGCCTCGAGAAGCGCTACTATCTCGGGCTTAAATACCGCCTCTGATTTTTCCTGGTTGCCGCTCGGGCCTTCCGACTTTACCGCAGCAATATGCGATTAAAGGCCTTTTCTGCAGGTCTGCTTTCTTGATAGGTTCAGCCCCAACCCGACCGCCGCCTTAAAATCGGGCCAGAAGGCACAGTCAACGCCGTTTTAATGTTAACAAGACCGGCAAAACGTGTTAAAATGAATCGTGATTCAAGGAAAAAAATAAATGGCCAAAAAGAATAAATCTCCTAAAAATTTAATCTTCTGGGTGGCTTCGCTGGTTCTGCTGATCCTGCTCTGGAGCTTTTTCCCGACCGGTCCCAAGGCCAAGGAATTCACCTTTTCCGAGTTCATGAACCAGGTTGAGCAGAAAAACGTCCAGGAAGTGACCATCCAGGATAACCAGGCCCAGGGCAAGCTCAAGGACCAGACCAGCTTCAAAACCACCCTGCCCCCACAGTACGCCGACCTGATCAAGGTCCTGCGGGAAAACCAGGTCAACATCGTGGTCAAGGACACTTCCCGCAGCAACTGGCTGGCCATCCTGCTCAACTGGTTTCCCATCCTGTTGCTGATCTTCTTCTGGTTCATGTTCATGCGCCAGATGCAGGCCGGCGGCAACAAGGCCATGTCCTTCGGCAAGAGCCGGGCCAAACTCTTCTCCCCCCTGCAGAAAAAAATTACCTTCAAGGACGTGGCCGGGGTGGACGAGGCCAAGGTCGAGCTCCAGGAAATCATCGAATTCCTGAAAGACCCGCGCAAGTTCCAGCGCCTGGGCGGTCGCATTCCCAAGGGAGTGCTGCTGGTGGGCGCCCCCGGAACCGGCAAGACCCTGCTGGCCCGGGCCGTGGCCGGGGAAGCCAATGTTCCCTTCTTTTCCATCAGCGGTTCTGACTTTGTGGAAATGTTTGTCGGGGTGGGCGCTTCTCGGGTCCGGGACCTGTTCGACCAGGCCAAGAAACACGCTCCCTGCCTCATCTTCATAGATGAAATTGACGCCGTCGGACGCCAGCGAGGAGCCGGCCTGGGCGGCGGACATGACGAGCGGGAGCAGACCCTGAACCAGCTGCTGGTGGAAATGGACGGGTTTGACTCCAACGAGGGCATCATTGTAATTGCCGCCACCAACCGGCCGGACATCCTGGACATGGCCCTGCTGCGACCCGGACGGTTCGACCGCCGGATAGTGGTGCCCATGCCCGATGTCAGAGGCCGCGAGGAAATATTAAACGTCCACGTGCGCAAGGTGCCTCTGGCCGAGGATGTCGACCTGAAGGTTATCGCCCGTTCCACCCCCGGCTTTTCCGGGGCTGACCTGGCGAACTTAATTAATGAGGCTGCCCTGCTGGCCGCCCGAAAGGGTCAGAATAGCGTGACCATGAAGGACCTGGAAGAAGCCAAGGATAAAGTCCTGATGGGTGTCGAGCGGCGCAGCATGATCATCAGCGACGAGGACAAGCGGAACACGGCCTTTCACGAAGCCGGGCACGCCCTGGTGGCTGCCCTCATTCCGGAAGCCGACCCCATCCACAAGGTTACCATCATCCCCCGGGGCCTGGCCCTGGGTGTAACCCAGCAGCTACCGCTGTCCGACCGCTATACCTACACCAAGGACTACCTGGAAGCCCAGCTGGCGGTACTCATGGCCGGCCGGGTCACCGAGGAAATGATCCTGGGAAAGATTACCACCGGCGCGGCCAACGACCTGGAAAAAGCCACCGAAATTGCCAGGAAGATGGTCTGCCAGTGGGGCATGTCGGAGCTTGGCCCCCTGTCCTTCGGCGAACGAGACGACCTGATTTTCCTCGGGCGGGAACTGGCCACGCATAAGAATTTCAGCGAGCACACCGCCGAGCTGATCGACGCCGAGGTCAAAAAAATAGTCAGCCGTTGCTATGAGCGGGCCCGGGACCTGATTGAAAAGAACCGCGATAAGCTCCTGAAAATCGCCGAGGCCCTGCTGGAAAAGGAAATCCTGTCCTCGGATGAAATAAATGAGCTGATCAACGGCCAGCCCAAGACCAGGAAAGAAGCCGGCCCAGAACTAACTCCGGAGGAACTGGCCCTGAACAAGTCTCTGAACAAGTCGTCCGAATGACAGCCATAATAGAGCGGGAGTGAGGCCCCTGGCGGAACATAATAAAGACAACCACCGGATAAGCGAGCGCCTTTATACCCTTGACCTGCGCGGCCAGAAACTGTCCATAGGTCCCAATCCCTGGATTGCCGGCATCCTCAACGTCACCCCCGATTCCTTCTCTGACGGGGGAAAGTTTTTCGAGCCCGAACGGGCCGTGGACCGGGCGTTGCAGATGGTTGAACAGGGAGCCAGGATCATAGATATCGGAGGAGAAAGCAGCCGGCCAGGTTCCAAAGAAGTCCCGGAAGATGAAGAGCTGGCCAGGGTCATTCCCGTCATCAAAAAGCTTCGTCCCCTGACCGCGGCCCTCATATCCATAGACACCAGGAAGAGCCGGGTGGCCAGGGCCGCCCTGGACGAGGGAGCCGACCTGGTCAACGACATCAGCGCCCTGCGACATGACCCCGGGATGGCCGGGGTGGTGGCCAGGGCCGGCGTCCCGGTCATCCTGATGCACATGCTGGGCACGCCAGAGACCATGCAGCTCAACCCGGAGTACGATAACCTACTGTCCGAGATAAGAGATTTTTTCCTGGAGAGAATAAAAAAGGCAGAGGAAGAAGGCATTGCCGCTGAACGGATCATAATCGACCCCGGTATTGGCTTCGGAAAGACCCTGCAGCATAACCTGACCCTGCTCAACCGCCTGGATTATTTCCTGGACCTGGGAAAGCCCATCCTGGTCGGGCCATCCAGGAAATCATTCATCGGCCTGGTCCTGGAAGAACCGGTGGAGCGGAGACTGGAAGGAACCCTGGCCGCGGCCGTCCTGAGCTGGCTCCGGGGAGCGGCCATCATCAGGGTTCACGATGTCCTGGAAACAAAAAGGGCTTTACTCGTGGCTCAATCTATAGTAAAGGAAGAAAGGGTGGTTGATTAAGATGCTGGACAACCTGGTCATCATACTGAAGCACATGCAGTTTACAGACATCCTGGACATCCTGCTGCTGGCCTTTATCCTCTATTCCATCTTCGTGCTCATCAAGGATACCAGGGCCTACCAGGTCACCTGGGGCATCCTGCTGGTCCTGTTCTTCTTCCTGTTAACCCAGTGGGCCAGGCTGTACGTCTCCAACCGGATAATCAAGTCCTTCATCAATTACCTGATCATCGCCATCATCGTCCTTTTCCAGTCGGAGCTGCGGCGCTTCTTTGCGGCCATCGGCTCCCGGACTTTCCGCAAACCGCTTAAGATATACTCGCTTAAGGAAAAACTGGACGACATCCTCCTGGCCGTGGACTACCTGTCCCGCAAGAAAATCGGGGCCCTGATTGCCATAGAAAAAGAAATCGACCTGTCTCCCCATGCCGAACGTGGCACGGCCATCGAGGCCCTGATTTCCAAGGACCTGCTGGTCAGCATCTTTTTCCCGAAATCCCCCCTGCACGACGGAGCGGTCATCATCCGCGGTAACAAGATCATCGCCGCCGCCTGCCTGCTGCCCCTGCCCCAGACCCATACCCTGGGTGAAAATTTTGCCACCAGGACCAGGCACCTGGCCGCCCTGGGACTGGCCCAGCAGACCGACGCCGCGGTTATCGTGGTCAGCGAGCAGACCGGAGAGGTTTCTCTGGCCGCCAGCGGCCAGATCGAAAAGATGGCCAGCAAAGAAGCCCTTAAGACCAGGCTTAACGAATACCTGAGAATAAGATGAAAGTCATGATAAAAGAAATAGTGGTACGCAACTGGCAGCTAAAGGTCCTGGCCCTTTTCCTGGCCCTGGTTCTGTGGATAATCCTGATACCGGAAGAGAAGACCTTTGCCGAAAAGAACCTGACCATCAACCTGGAACTGGTCAACATTCCACCCGAGGTGGAAGTACTCGAACCCCCCGACACCAGCTTGAACCTAAAAATCAGAGCCAGGAAACGACTGATCAACAACCTGAGGCCGGAAGACTTTTCTGCCCGGCTGGACATGAGCCGGGCCAGCATCTACCAGCAGGAATACCTGATAGAAGCCGGCATGATCAAGGCCCCGGCCGGAGTGGAAATCGTCAGCTTCAGCCCGGCCTATGTTCATGTCAAGCTGGAAAGAACCAAGAAACTGGAGATGGAGGTGGTCCCGACCATTATCGGGCGGCCCCCGGATGGCTACCACCTGGCCAGGGTGGAAGTCAACCCCAACCGGGTCATGGTGGCCGGGCCGGAGAGCAAGGTCAGGGCCCGGGACAAAGTCATAACCAGCCCCATAGATGCTTCGACCCTGACCACCAGCACCGTCCTGGACGTGGACCTGATCCTGCCCCGGCCTGAACTCCGGTTACTCACTCCCTACCCCAGGGCCAGGGTGACTATCATCATAGAGAAAGCAGACTCCCGGACATCGGGGACCAACGGGGCCAGGCCGGCCGACCGGCGTTCGAATTTTGCTCAGCTTGATTTATAATATTGTCTGCAATTCCAAGCAACCTCGAAGCCTCAAATTATGACCAGGAAGAAAGGACGACATGCCACAGCTGTTTGGAACTGACGGATTAAGAGCCAGAGCCGGAGAATTTCCGCTGGATGAAAAATCGGTCTTAATTCTCGGCCGGGCCCTGGCCCGGCTGCTGCAGCGCCGGAAGCTCCTGCCCAGGATAGTCACCGGCCGGGATACCCGGGAATCGGGACTCTGGCTGGAGGAAAGCCTGATTTCCGGCTTCCTGGCCGGAGGCGGAGAGGCGGTCTCGGCCGGCATCATCACCACCCCGGGTATTTCCTACCTGGTCAGGAGCCAGGATTTTAGCGCCGGCGTGGTCATTTCAGCCTCGCACAATCCATACCTGGACAATGGCATAAAGATTTTCTCCCACCTCGGTACCAAGATTCCCGAAGACTGGGAGGATGAGCTGGAAAACGAGATAAAATCGGCCCAGCTCCCGCCGGGCCTGGTCAGGGAACGTTCCCTTGAGGTGGACGAGCAACTGAAGCTGCATTACCTGGACTTCCTGCGGCAGGCCGGTCCCGCTCGCCCCGGCCAGAAGCTGAAACTGGTGGTGGACTGCGCCAACGGGGCCAGCTCGGAGCTGGCACCGGTTCTTTTTAGCGGCCTGGGCTTTGAAACGATAACCATCAACAGCCGTCCCGATGGGAAAAACATAAATAACGGTTGCGGCTCCCTCCATCCCGACGAGCTGGCCAAAATGGTTGTGGCTGAAAAGGCTGACCTGGGCGTGGCTTTCGACGGCGACGCCGACCGGGCGGTCTGGGCTGACGAACGTGGCCGTATCTTAAACGGCGACCACACCCTGTATGTCCAGGCCCTGCACCTCAAGGATAAAGGGGCCCTGAAAAAAAACGCGGTGGTGGCCACCATCATGAGCAACATGGGCCTGGAAAAAATCCTGGAAGAAAACGGGATCAGGCTTCTACGAACCAGGGTCGGCGATAAATACGTCCTGGACGAAATGCTGAAAGGCGGCTACAACCTGGGTGGCGAGCAATCCGGGCACACCATTTTCCTGGACCACTCGATAGCCGGCGACGGCCTCCTGACCTCGCTCAAGATGCTGGAGGTCATTTTAGAAAAAGGGCAGAGCCTGTCCGAGCTGGTCAGGGATTTTCGGGAATACCCGCAGGTCCTGCTCAACGTCCGGGTCCGGGAAAAGGTACCCTTTGGAGAAATACCGGGTTACGAGGAAGCCGCGGCCGAGGTCAGGGACCGGCTGGGAAAGAACGGCCGCCTGGAAGTCCGCTATTCCGGGACAGAAATGCTGGCCAGGGTGATGATTGAAGGTCCGGAGCGGAGCCTGATCGAGGAACTGGCCGGCAGGCTGGCCAGGGTCATCGACAGTCACTGTGGGAACCGGTAAGCCGGGTTGTCATAAGGCCGTAAAGATCCGGCCGGTTCACGGTTACGGACCGGATTGAATGATAAATTAATACAGCGGAGGCCATCATGCATCTATCAGTAAATATCGACCATATTGCCACCATCAGGCAGGCCAGGAAGGCCAGCGAGCCGGAGCCGGTTCTGGCCGCTCTGCTGGCCGAGCAGGCCGGAGCCCACGGCATTGTCTGCCACCTTCGAGGAGACCGGCGCCACATCCAGGAAAGGGACCTGAAGCTGCTCCGGGAAACCATCAAGACCAAATTAAACCTGGAGATGGCGGCCACTCCGGAAATGCTGGATATCGCCAGGAAAGTCAAGCCCGACGTGGTCTCCCTGGTGCCGGAAAGCCCCAACGAGGTTACCACCCAGGGCGGACTAGATGTAATCGGACACAAGAAACATCTTCTGGCCTACATCCCGCAGCTGAAGAAGGCCGGAATCCGGGTCAGCATATTCGTCGACCCCGACCGACCACAGATCGAAGCCTGCCGTCAGGTCGGCGTTGACCTTATCGAGCTCAATACCGGGAAATACGCCGAGGCCCGGAAAGACAGGGACAGGCAAAAACACCTGGAAGAAGTCAAACGGGCGGCAGCCCTGGCCCGCAGCCTGGGCCTGGAAGTTCATGCCGGGCACGGCCTGGATTACCACAACGTCCGGCCGATCGTGGAGATCGAAGAAATAACCGAGCTCAGCATCGGCTTTGCCATCGTGGCCAGGGCGGCCATGGTGGGAATAAGCCAGGCCGTTAAAGACATGCTGGCCCTTCTGACAAGATGACCGGCAGGATCCCCATGAAAGATTTGAAGGTCAACTTTGAGCGCCTGGTCCGGGACCTGAAAGAGCTGGGAACAATTGGCCAGGATCCGAAGGGCGGAATTTCGCGTCCTTCATTCAGCCTGCCCGACCTGGAAGCCAGAAGGTGGCTAAGACAAAAAATTGAAGAGGCGGGTCTCCTCTACCGGCAGGATGGGGCCGGCAATATCTTTGGCCGCCTGCCCGGAGCCCGACCCCTGGTGGTGATGGCCGGCTCACACCTGGACACAGTGCTGAACGGCGGTCGCTATGACGGCTCGGTCGGAGTGCTGGCCGCCCTGGAATGCCTCAGGAGAATAAATGAAGAAAAATTAAGCCTGAACAAAACCCTGGAACTGGCTTCGTTCACTGATGAAGAGGGCAACCTGGTTGGAGATTTCCTGGGCAGCCGGGCTTTTACCGGTCAGCTCCTGACCCGGGAGCTCAAAACCGCCCGCACCCAGTTTGGCCAACCTCTGGAAGAAATCCTGCAGAAGGCCGGCCTGTCGGTGGATTCGGTGGCCAGGGCAGCCGGGGCAAGGCCCGACCTCGCGGCTTTCCTGGAAATCCACATCGAGCAGGGCCCGGTGCTGGAAGAGGAAGGAGTTTCGATTGGCCTGGTGACTTCCATTGCCGGTAAACGCTATTACCAGGCCACCTTCGTCGGGCGATCCGGCCACGCTGGAACCACGCCGCTCGAGCTCAGGCAGGATGCTTTCATCGCCCTGTCCGATTTCGCCCTGAGAGCCACCCAGCTGGTGGCCAGAAAGTACTACGGCAACACCATCACCATCGGCCGGGTGTTGCTCAGGCCGGGTTCGTTCTCCATCATCCCGGGCGAAGCCGATTTCACCCTGGACCTGAGAAGCCAGGAACCGGAATCCCTAAAAGCGATGGAAGAAGAAGTGCTGGGTCTGGCCTCGGAGGTAGCCTCAACCAGGGGGCTGTCTTTCTACCACCGGCTGGTGGACAGCACCGAGCCGGTAAGGACCAGCGACCAACTTCTGGATAGGTTGAAAGCCCTCTGCCAGGAGCTGGGCTACGACTACCGGTTGCTGCCCAGCGGGGCCGGCCACGACGCCCAGATACTCTCGGCCGTATGTCCCTCGGCCATGATCTTCATACCTTCGGTTGACGGCCTGAGCCACACCCCCGAGGAAGCCATCAACCCGGAGGACCTGGAAAAGGCAGCCAATTTGCTCCTGCAGGCTTTAATCAGCCTGGCTTCCGAGTGATACTCAATCGCCATCCTCGGGACCGAGAAAAACTTTTCTCATTTCCTTCAGGAGAGAGCGCCTTTTTTTATCGGCCAGCATTTTTTCCCGGGCCTTCTTTGACCTCTTTCGCTTCTGCCGGCGGATTTTTTCAATCCTCTGCTGTTCCTCTGTTTCTTTTCCCAGAATCCTGGCCTCCAGCTTTTCCACCAGAATCCGCCTGGCCAGGAACCGGTTCAGGGCCTGGGACCGTTCCCGCTGACATTTAACTTCGAGACCCGTGGGCAGGTGCTTGAGATAAACGCAGGTGGCCGCCTTGTTGACTTTCTGCCCTCCCTTTCCCTGGGAACGGATAAACTTTTCCTCCAGGTCCGAGTCCTTGACCCCCAGTTTGGCCAGGCGTTCCAGCAGATCTTTTTCTTTTTCTGGTCTCACCGGAAACATTCCCATGTCTTTAATTCTCCCGCTCTATTTTACAACTCGGGACAATAATGTAAACCACCCGGTTCTCTTTCTTTGAGCCGGACTGGCGGCCCCATTTATTGTCAATTGATAATAACCGCAACCGGGCAGAAGACTCCACCGCCGCAACCCCGGGACTTTCGCCCCTTCGCCCGGTCAGATCTGCGCGTTCGGATATGGTACTCGACCCGCCATTCCCCTCACCCGCTTTTGCCCGGACACCATCTCTGGGCCTGAAAGAAAAAATCTGTTGACCGCAACCGGAGGCCGGGATAAACTCTGATTCTTAAAAATGACCGCGGCCTGACCTGGGTTTCAGGAGGTCGCCCGAGGATTCTTGGCCTTAAAAATTTTATTTAAACCACGATAGAGGAATTGACCATGAGTCAACAGCTGATTAAAAGGTTTACTCTCCGCAAGACATCCGTCCTGGGCCTGGCCCTGACCCTGCTCCTGGCCTGGGCCATTCCCGCCCTGGCCAACACTTCTGGCCAGAAACAAACCCGGCCGGCCGACAGCCAGAAAAAACAGGTCCAGCCCGCCCCGGTCCAGCCGGTTGTTATTCCAGAGAACCTGCTGACGGTGGCCGAGAAGAGCAATTTCACCGCCACTTCCCGTTACCAGGAAGTGCTGGACCTCGTTGCTGAACTCCAGAAAATCAGTCCCAACCTGGTGGTCCAGGATATCGGGCAGACGGCTGAAGGACGGCGAATTCCCCTGCTGATACTGAGCAATCCCCCTGTCCACACCCCCCAGGCCGCCCGAAACCTGAAGAAGGCCATAGTTTACATCCAGGCCAACATTCACGCCGGCGAGGTGGAAGGCAAGGAGGCTTCCCTGATGCTGGCCCGGGAAATCCTGATGAGCCCGGCCCATCCTTATCTTAATAACCTGGTGGTATTGATTGTCCCCAACCTCAACGCCGACGGCAACGAAAGAATCAGCCCGGAAAACCGGCGCCAGCAGCCGGGACCGGAGCAGGGCGTGGGCGTCCGCCAGAATGCTATGAACCTGGACCTCAACCGGGATGCGGTCAAGCTGGAAAGTCCCGAGATGAAGGCGGTGGTGGCCAACATCCTGAACCTCTGGGACCCGGTCCTGGTGGTCGATTGTCACACCACCGACGGCGCCTACCATGAAGAAACGGTGACCTACTCCTGGCCGCTCAACCCCAACTCCGACCCGGAACTCCTGGCCTACCAGAGGGATACCATGCTGCCGGCCATAGTCAAAACCATGAAGGAGAAATACCGCACCCTGGCCGTCCCCTACGGCATGTTCCGCGACTGGCGCGACCCGTCCCAGGGCTGGGTGACTTTCGAACCCCAACCGCGCTATTTTACCAACTATGCCGGGCTGCGGAACCGGCTGTCCATCCTCGACGAAAATTACGTCCACGCCGATTACAAGACCCGGGTGATGAGCTGTTTCCACTTCCTGAAGGCCATTTTGGACTACGCCTCCCCCAGGGCCACCGAGATCCAGAAGCTGGTGGAGGAAGCCGACCGCCGCACCATCCAGCTCGGACTCAATCCCGCAGGCCAAAGCTTTGCGGTTGAATACGACCTGCAACCGCTCCCGGGACCGGTTACCATCAACGCCTATGAACTGGAAGTAACGGAAAGGCCGGGCGGAGGCTTCCCGCAGTTAAAACCGACCGACCGGAAAAAGCCGGTAACCGTTCCTTATTTTGCCGATTACCGGCCCAAGAGAACGGTACCCTTCCCGTTTGCCTATCTTATATCGGTACCCGACCCTGACATCAAAGAAAAACTGCTGGCCCACGGCCTGCTGGTTGAATCCTTGAAGGAGCCGGTCAGCCTGGAAGTTGAAATCTTTGTGCCCAAAGAACTGAAGGGGGCGGAAAGGCCATTCCAGGGACATCGGCTGAACCAGATAAAGGGAGAATACAAGAAAGAAACCAGAAAATTCCCGGCAGGAACTCTGCTGGTCAGGACCGCCCAGCCCTCGGGTTTCCTGGCCGCCTACCTGCTGGAACCGGAGAGCGACGACGGGCTGGTGGTCTGGAATTTCTTCGACCGTTACCTGGCCGGCCAGTGGCAGCGGGGACTGTCTGAACTACCGGTGTACCGCCTTCTCCAGCCGGTCAACCTGTCGGCCGTAGCCCTGGGCAATTGAGTTAAAAGAGATCAAGAAAATAACCGGAACAGTTAAATCTTAAGTGAAAGAGATTAAGAAAGGAAGAAGATTGCTATTTCCTGGCTGGCTTTTTCTTGCCGGCTTCCTTTGCCTTTACGGCCTTTTCAGCCTGGGCGGCCGGTTTCTCTTTCCGGGCTTTTTCCACTTTTTCCCTGGCTATTTTTTCTTTCCTGGCCGCCACCAGGTATTTCCCGCAATTCTCGCAGACGTAGATATCGTTGCTCTCTTCAATGGCCGAGGCCATCTGGGTGGAAACGCTCATGTTGCAGCTGCGGCAGACGCCATCCACCACCTCGGCCACGGCATAGCCGTAGCGGTCCATCAGTAAATCAAATCTGGCCAGCAGCGACTGGTCCAGCTCCTCCCGGATGAGGTTGCGGTGTTTCTGCAGCTCCTCCAGCCTGTCCTTGGGCGCCCGCCTGATCCTGATCTCTATGTCCTGCAGTTTCTTGAGCAGGCTGGCCCGGTTGATGATCTTGTCTTCCCGGGGAAAAGAGAACCTGATCTCGGATAGAACGGCATGCAGTTCCTCTTTATCCCGGGAATTAAATAGCCTGAACCGATTTTCCGGCTTGATCAGGAAGCTGGCCAGGCCGGCAAACAGGTGATTGAACAGGCCCGGCAGGCTCGGGTTCCAGACGACCAGGATGATCAACCTTACCGGTTGACCATCAGGGGCATCAAAGTCAATCCCCTCGGCTGACCGGCCGACGGCCACGGCAATCTGGCCCTCGGTATCGACCCGGGCATGGGGAACGGCCAGGCCGTGTCCCAGGGCCGTGGATTCCAGGTTTTCCCGGTCGACGATACGGGTCAGGGTCAGGTTCTTGTTGTTGATGAGCTTCAGCCTGACCAGGCTGTCCAGGAGCTCCTCGATGGCCTCCAGTTTGTCCCGGCTCTTAAGGTCAAAGATTATCTGGGAAGGCTTTAAGAATTCACCGAATGTGGTCTCTCTGAGGTTCATGGTCAAGCCAGACTCTGATTTTATCACAAAGCCGTCTTTTTGCAACAACCAGCATAAACTTTGCCTTTATTCAGAAACGGGTCGCTGGAAGGAGCTGTCGGCCCTGAACTGTGGCAACTTTTCCTGCCGGCCCAGCAGGTCGATTATCTCCCTGGCCCAGCGCAGCAGCTGCAGGGCACCTCCCATATCCCAGTCTTCCTGGAATTCATCCGTCACCTGGTGGTAATGCAATTTCTGGTATTCTTCGGCCTTTCTCAACACCCGGTCCGGGTCGGGCCCCCTGGCCACCACCCCCTCATGCAGCCAGACCGCGGGGATCCCGTGCCGGGCGAAACTCAGCTGGTCCGAGCGGAAGAAAAAGCCATAATTCCCGCCGCGTTCCGGGGTATACCGGTAACCCAGTTTCTCGGCTGCCTGGCGGCAGATGTCGTCCAGGTCGGAGAACCTGGCCCCGATGGCATACACGTCTTCAGTCTCTCCCCAGACATTACTCATTTCAAAATTGAGGTTGGCCAGGACCGAAGAATTGGGCACGGGCAGATGAGAGGCCAGGAAATCAGAACCGAGCAGGTTCTGCTCCTCGGCCGTAACCGCGGCAAAAACCAGGTTAAGCGGCAGGTCGCCCTTGAACTGGGAATAATAACCGGCCAGGGCCAGCAGGCAGGCCGTGGCCGAACAGTTATCCACGGCCCCGTTGTAAACCTGGTCTCCCTGGAGGTTGGGGTCCTTCCCCAGGTGGTCGTAGTGAGCCGAAATTATGGCATATTTATTCCTGGCCTCCGGCCGGTTGCTCCTGAGCCAGCCCACGACGTTTTCCGCCCGCACCTCCCTGAAGGTCGGGCTCTGCCGGACCCGGACTGAAAGCCCCAGCGGCCGGGGAGAAAAGTCCGGTTTCTCAGCCTCGGCCAGGAGTTTCTGGCGGTCCAGGCCGGCCGCAGCAAATATTCTCTCGGCAGTGGGACCGGTTACCCAGCCCTGGAAGAAGAGGGTTCTTTTCTTTTCGGGCAGGAAGAAAGATTCCTTGGCCCAGGAATTGCGGACGACACTCCAGCCGTAGGTGGCTCCCCTGTCGTTATGGATGATCAGCACCCCGGCCGCCCCCAGCTCCGTGGCCTTCTCAAACTTGTAAATCCAGCGGCCGTAATAATTCATGTCCTCGCCGTCGAATATCCCGCCGGGATAATTGCCGGGCTCGTTGATTTCGACCAGGAGCACCTTGCCCTTCACGTCGTAACCCTTGAGGTCGTCCCACTGGCGCTCGGGGGCCTGGACCAGGTAGCCGCAATAGACCAGCTCGGTCGTAACCTCGGGCGGGCAATCCTGGCGTTCCGACTTGATGACAAAATCCTCGAGCAACACGGGTTTTATGACTTCAGCCGCTTGACGGAGGCGGCCCGGAATTACCTCCAGGCTGGCCTTGAGGTCCGGCTGGACTCCGACCAGGGTGAAAACCTGGCGGTAGCTATCGCCCAGGAAAGGTTGCAGCCCGAACTGCTTGAAAAAATCTTCCTGGTAGGCAGCCGCCAGCTCAATACCACGGTTGCCCAGGCCCCGGCCCTCGTAGATATCATCGGATAGAATCCTGATATGGGCCCGCAGCTCCTCGGCCGTGATTTCGGCCACGGGCTTTTCGCGGCGGCAGCCGCTAATAAAAGAAAATAAAAAACTGGTGGTCAGCAAGGCAATTAAGATGGCTTTTGCTTTTGGATGATTCTTGCCAGAGAGATTCATGACTTCCTCCCGGTCCGGTCCCGGAAAATAAAAAGGCCCCGGCTCGGCCGGTTAACCCGGCAGGGCCAGAGCCTAATTTACTAATTTTACGGCCGGAAATCTACCGAATTTTATCCGGAAGTCCACCCAACATATGAATGGCCATTCATATATTCACTTGATCAGGGAGAAGGCCACGGTCAGTCCGGCCATGACAATGGACACCATGCTCATCAGCTTGATCAGGATGTTCAGGCTGGGACCGGAAGTATCCTTGAAGGGGTCGCCCACGGTGTCCCCGACCACGGCCGCCTTGTGGGCGGTTGAACCCTTGCCGCCCAGGTTGCCTTCCTCGATGAACTTCTTGGCATTGTCCCAGGCGCCGCCGGCGTTGGCCATGAAAACGGCCAGGACGAAGCCGGTGGTGGTGGCCCCGATCAGCAGGCCCATCACCCCGCCCACTCCCAGCAGCAGGCCGGTGGCCACCGGAACCACGATGGCCGCCAGGGAAGGAACCATCATCGCTTTCTGGGCACCCTTGGTCGAGATGGCCACGCAGCGGGCGTAATCGGGCTCGGCCGTTCCTTCCCAGACTCCCGGGATTTCCTTAAACTGCCGCCGGACTTCATCGACCATCTTGCCGGCGGCCTTGCCCACGGCCTGCATGGTCAGGCCGCAGAAGACAAAGGCCATCATGGCCCCTATGAACATGCCCACCAGGACAATGGGATTCATCAGA
Organism: Candidatus Saccharicenans subterraneus; assembly: GCA_003426165.1. Classification (GTDB taxonomy): domain Bacteria; phylum Acidobacteriota; class Aminicenantia; order Aminicenantales; family Saccharicenantaceae; genus Saccharicenans; species Saccharicenans subterraneus. The sequence continues at coordinate 110,781 of QUAH01000003.1, read as the reverse complement.
GTAACCCGGAAATAGTTCATGAAATCCAGGAAGCCGGCCTTGGCCGTTTCTATCACTGTTCCATCAAGCATCTGGATGGTATTCTGGCCAACGCGCAGTAACCCAACCTTCAGCTCTTCCACGTAGGAAGCCAGCAGGGCCAGGGCGGTCAGGGCCGCCGAGCCGATGGCAAACCCCTTACCGGTAGCGGCCGTGGTGTTACCCAGGGCGTCCAGGGCATCGGTCCGCTTCCTGACTTCCGGGTCCAGGTTGGACATCTGGGCGTTGCCGCCGGCGTTATCGGCAATCGGACCGTAGGCGTCGGTGGCCAGGGTAATACCCAGCGTGGACAGCATGCCGACGGCTGCGATTCCTATTCCATACAATCCCTGCCCGATGTTGGCCAGGTTAAAGCCGGAAGCAAAGAGGTAGGCCAGGACCGTTCCGGCCGCCACCGCCAGAACCGGGACCGAGGTCGACAGCATGCCCGTGCCGATGCCGGAGATGATAACCGTGGCGGCACCGGTGGTGGCGCTGTGAGCGATCCTCTTGGTTGGCCTGAAAGAATGGGAAGTGAAGTACTCGGTCGATTTGCCAATGACAATTCCAGCCAGCAACCCGGCCACCAGGGCCAGCCAGGTTCCGACGGGGAGTCTGAGCAACCTGATAACGAAATAGGAAAATATTATTATGAACACCGAGCTGGCGTTTATCCCCCGGCCCAGGGCGTTGATCAAATCCTTTTGGGTCGCCCCTTCCCTGGTCTTGACAAAGAAAATGCCCAGGATGGATAGCAACGTTCCCACCGCGGCAATGGCCATGGGGGCCACCACGGCGTTGAGCTGCATGGCTCCCTGGCCGGCAAAGGCCGAAGCCCCCAGGGCCGCCGTGGCCAGGATGGAGCCGGCATAGGACTCATACAGGTCAGCACCCATTCCGGCTACGTCTCCAACGTTATCGCCGACGTTGTCGGCAATGACCGCCGGGTTCCTGGGGTCATCCTCGGGGATATTGGACTCAATTTTGCCCACCAGGTCGGCCCCGACATCGGCCGCCTTGGTGAAGATTCCGCCGCCAACCCTGGCAAACAGGGCCTGGGTGGAAGCTCCCATGCCGAAGGTCAGCATGGTGGTGGTGATGATGATCAGATTATGTTCATCGGAGACAGGATAAAAATGCTTCAGGATTAAGAACCAGAGCGAGATATCCAGCAGGGCCAGTCCGACCACCGTCAGGCCCATGACCGCCCCGCTCCGGAAAGCTACTTTCAGGGCGCTGTCCAGGGAGTTCCGGGCAGCGTTGGCCGTGCGGGCCGAAGCGTAAGTGGCGGTTTTCATCCCGAAAAACCCGGCCAGGCCTGAGAAAAAGCCACCGGTCAGGAAGGCTACCGGGACCCACCTGTTCTGGACCTTGAGGACGAAGGCCATGAAGGCCAGAAGCAGAATCAGGCAGATGAAAACAATTATGACCACCTTGTACTGCTGCTTCAGATAGGCCATAGCTCCTTTTCTAACATAAGAAGCAATCTTGGCCATTCTTTCAGTGCCCTCGCTCTTTTTCTTCATCTGGTTGTAAAAAAACCAGGCGAAAAACAGGGCCAGGACAGAAGCGACTGGGGCCAGCCAGAAAACCGAATTTAACATTTCTTGCCTCCTGCTCAGACTGATTGGGATTCTGTCTGTTGAATCCGGTTGTTTACCCTTTCGAAATTTAAGCGGTAAATTTACCACAAACAGGCGCAGGTGTCAAAATAAGGGGCCTGACCTGGCAATTAGGGCAGGCCTCAATTGCATAACCAAAAAACAATCAAAAATTACCAGAAAAAACGGCCATCTATTCTGGCAGTCAGGGCATTGATTTCAACCCGGAAGCCGGATAAATTAGAGTGGAGGGACAAGGGATGAAAATCCACGTCGGAACCTCGGGCTGGAGCTACCCGGGCTGGCGCGGCCGGTTCTATCCGCCCGAAATCAAGCCGCCCGACTGGCTTGAATATTACGCCGGTCATTTTGACACGGTGGAAATCAACATGACTTTTTACCGGTCGCCCAAACCGGAAATCCTGCATGGCTGGGCCGCCAGAACACCGGCTGAATTTTTGTTCACCCTGAAGGCCAACCGGCAGATAACCCACCTCAAAAAATTACAGAAGGTGGAACATGACCTGGAACACCTGGCCTACCTGGCCCGGCAGCTCCGGGGCAAGGTGGGCTGCCTGCTCTATCAGCTCCCGCCTTCTTTAAGCAAAGACCTTGAGCTTCTGGGATCTTTTCTTAAGATACTCCCCACGGGTTTCAGGCAGGTGATTGAATTCCGGCACCCCGGCTGGTATGACCCGGCGGTCTATGAATTGATGTCCGCATCCGGGGCCATTTTCTGCGTGGTTTCCTCATCCCGGGTTCCGCCGGACGTAGTGGTGACCGCCCCGGTGGCCTACTTCCGGTTCCACGGGCTGACCGGAGGCTACCGCTATCGCTACACGGATGAAGAACTGAAAAAGTGGGCCGAGGCCATCCGCCAGTGTGGAGCAACCGAGGCTTTTGTCTACTTCAACAACGATTACCAGGCCCATGCCGTGTCTAACGCCCTGAAGCTGCGGGAGCTGCTGTCCGCTACCTGAACTGAACGGATAGCCTCGACGGGTTCATTAAAAAAAGACCTGCCCGTTTTCTGGACATCCCGGCAGGTCAGGTTGTATTTTTCTTCTTTCAAATCAACTGCCGCCTGGTTCAGAAGGAATAATCCAGGTCCCGGCCCCATCATCCATGAAAACCTGGACCGGCCTGACACCCGGGCATGATAGGAAGCAGGTCGGGAGTTGATTTCAGCCGGCAGAAAACATAAACTTAGTCTGGGGTTCAGCCCGACCCAGGAAAAAGACGAGAGGAGTTCCAGGATGAAGAAACTGACAATTCTGATAATTCTGTGTCTGGCCTTTTTGAGGCCAGCGGTTGGAGCCCTGCCCGGTCAGGAAGCCACCGCCAGTCCACCGATTCTTCTCACCTCCTGCGGGCAGAGCCCGGGTCCGGCCATCATCAAGGTAGTTCTGCAGAAACTGGGCCTGCCCTTTGAACTTGACCCCCTGGCCACCGCTTCCGCCCTTCAGAAAAAGAAAGAAAGCGGCCAGCCCTACGGTTCCATCATCATAGTCATGGGAGCCAGCCTCAAGGGCATGGGAGCAGCCGGAATTTCCATCGACGATGAAATCAAGAGAATCAACCAGCTGATCCAGGAAGCCAGGAAACAGGGCCTGAAGGTCATCGGGGCCCATGTTGAAGGAATGAAGAGAAGAGCCCAGGGAGCAGCGGCCGGCGACACCACCGATGAGCAAAGCATCGACGCCGTGGCTCCCCAGTCGGACCTTCTCCTGGTCAACAAGGAGGGCAACTCCGACGGTCGTTTCACCACCATAGCCAGGAGCAAGAACATACCATTGGTCGAAGTAGAAAAAAATATGGACCTGGTGGAGGAACTGCGCAAGATTTACGGCAAATAAAACCGGCTACCCGTTCTTAGCCCGGGCAGTCACCCCCGCCTTAAATGGTGGCGGGGTCGGTTGCTGCCGGCTACTTCTTTTTAAGTTCCACCATTCCGGCCTTTTCCAGGGCCTGGAAATATTTTTCCACGTCCAGCAGAGGAAGCGGGTCGTACTCGGCTGAAGCCGCATTACGGATATCGAGTATGGATTTTTTCCCGTCTATAAAATTGCGCAGTTCAAACTCCGCCCGGTAAATCAGCGGCGAGAGCTGAAGGTTCATTTCCCTCAGTCTCATGAGCACCATCCAGGGATCGCCTTCGCCGGCCGCCGGTTTTCTGACCGGGACCACCCGGCTCAACCTCACTTCATCAGGGGTCAGGGTCAGCTTTTCCGGTTTCAGGCCATGCCGCTGGCAGCCCTGCCGGTACAGCTCCTCCAGTTCATTGAGCCCGGCCACCTGGAACTGGTCCAGGGTGTTAAGCTTGGCCGCCAGCAGGGAGGTAAATTGGCGATCGTTCCCGGCGAAAAACCTGGCCGACTCCAGGGCTTCTTTTTCCCGGGCGACCGCCTGCCGCAGAATATTAACCGCTTCTTTCCTGGCCGCAGCCAGGCCCTTACTCTCGGCCTTCATGATCATCTCGATGGCCCGACCTTTTTCCCGGCCAAGGCGTCCCAGGCTCCTGGCACTGACTTCGTTCAGGATGGCCCGGGCTTCTTCCGGACCGGCGTTGGCCAGGAAAATAGCCGAAGCCACGGTCAGTGTGACCACTCTCTTTAGCTGGGTGGAGTCGGATTTATCGGGCAGGTCGCCGCTGGTGTGGTACCACATGTCCGGCCAGCAGATGAACATCACGGCCGGAACTTTAACCGCTCCGTCTATGAAAACGATATGGTCGCTGCCGCCGGAATAGGGGTCGATGGAATAATAGAAGGGGTCGCGGCTTCCGGCCGGCGAGAGAACGGCCAGTTCCTTCCAGCCCCCGTCCTGGGAAATGCGCTGGCTGGCCCCCATCCACTCGACGAAAGAGGCTACCACGTCGTTGAGGTAAGTTGGCAGAGAATATGGAGTGACTTCAAGGCGGAAGGCGCTCAGGTTCTTGACCAGGGCCTCACCCACCATGTCTTCGTTGATGTTGGCAAAAAACCGGCGGGCTACCTCAGGATATTTCTGGATATAGGCCCTGGTGCCCGAAATCTCCGGAACGAAGAGAAAGCGAACTGACCTTTTAAGCGGCGGGATGGTCCCGTCGGCCATCATCTTCTTAAGAACCCGACCGGCCTCCAGGATGGCCACGCAGCCTGAAGCATCATCGTTGGCCCCCTGCTTGGCATAGCCTTCAAAAAGATGTGCGGTCAGGACCAGTTCTTCTTCCGGTTTTTCCGCTCCTTTTATCAACCCGACGGCCATCTCTTCCCTGGCCGGAACCCGCTGGGTCTTGACCAGGGCCCTGAGCACAATCCTGGTTTTCCTTTCCAGGGCCATCTTCAGGTCAAAATATGTTCTCTCCGACACCATGAAGGCGAAGGTCGGCTTGTCCTTGGGTCCAACCCTGATGGAACTCCAGCCAATTTGATCCCTGTCAAATTCCGGGTGGCTGGAAGAGCAGCCGATAAGGCCGACCGCCCCGAATTTTTCCACGGCCAGGCGCCTGGCCGCCTCAGGAGAGCCGTAGACGAGAACAATCTTTCCTTTAACATCCTTGTTTTTATAGTGGTCCTCGCTGAAGCCGGGCCCCACTTCCACCAGCTCGGCTGTTACGTCAGTCGAGGCGCTGCCCGAGCAGAGGACCGCTGGAATTTCTTTGAGGTCAGCAATCTTCTTTTTTACCGGCTCCACCATCCACAGCTCGGCTTCCTCGGCATCCCAGACGGTCTGGTCGCGGGAGGGCAGCTCCAGGACCTGGGCTTCATCGTAGCCGTACTCTTTGAGTTTTTCCAGGATGAACCCGGTCTCAAAATAGCCGGTGGCGTACTCTTCGGCTTTCCGGTTGCGGTTGACCGCAGTGAGATAGATTTCATTCTGCAGGGCCAGCTCTCCGTTGGCCTCGTTGATAATATCCTGGAGCAACCTGAGCGACAGCAGAGTTCTCGGCAGCTTTTCCTGGGGCTGGGCCAGGGCTGCCGAAACCAGGAACAACAGAACCAGCAGGGCCGCCAGATGTTTTTTCATGTCCGACTCCTTTGAGCAATAGGATATAAACCAAGTAAAGAATTCTATAAACTATAGAACGAATTTGCAAAAGAAAAGTTTCTGCCCTGGACCCGCTATGTAAATTTGATACTGATTTTGCTAAAATTCAATAAAGAGAGGCAGGTGAAAATATGATTTCCACTTCACTGGCCATCAACATTGTAACCGCCCTTCTGGCCATCAATGTCATCTGGCTGATTTACATCCTGTTCCGGGGCCATACCGAAAGCCTGGTCCGCACCATCGTCTTCATTGTCCTGCTGGGAATAATCCTGGGCTATCTCCAGACCACCAGATTGACGGTCCTGAGCTTCAAGGCCATCAAGAACGACCTCTTCCCGCCCAACATTCCCGAATATTACTATACCGTTTCCGAGTCGGATACCATTTACTCGCACCGGACAATCTACACCTTCATCAGCGGCGACCAGCTGGACCGCAACTCAACTGTGCCCGCTCCGCCCGAGCTCAAGCTGGTCATGGACCCCAACGGCCGGACCTTCACCATAGAAGACCCGGAATCACTGAACCTGGTACTCGACCAGCTCAAGCTGCCCAGGGTCAGTCATGGAGCAAAAGAACTGGTGACCATAACCGGGAATCAAACCGACGTGGGGATTTACCGCTGGGACGACTATCCCCTCGGAACCCTGATCGTGGAAAGAGCCCTTTTCCAGCAGAAAAACACCCTGCAGAGCTACAATGCCATTTCCAGGATCATCGTCGACAGCCGGAGATATTAACCGGGCCGGAAGGAGATAACCAGGAGTGTCCCCAACCCAGAGCGCTCTTCTCATCCTGTCGGTAATGGTGGCCGCTTACGCGCTGGCCAAAATATTAAAGGTCTCCACCGAACTATCGTTGTTCCTGGCCGCGGTGGCCGGAGCCCTGGCCGGGGGCTATGGACTTCCGGTCCGGCACCTGGCCGAGGGGGCCATCACCTACCTGGACATCTGCCTGATCTTCCTGACGGCCACGCTGTTCATGAACCTGCTGAAAGAAGCCGGAGGAGTGGCCTTTGCCGTCCGGGCCATCCTGAAAAAATTTCATCGCCGCCGGTTCATGCTCTTTTTGCTCCTGGTTTTCTTGCTGTTAATTCCAGGTGCCCTGACCGGTGCCGGCAGCGTCACCGTCCTGATAACTGGCTCGCTGGTGGCCGTGGTCCTGAAATACACCGGCCTGAGTGAAGTCAGGGTGGCCGCCATCATTTTTTTGATAGCCGGACTCAGCGCCGCGGCCCCGCCGGTCAGCCTGTGGGCCATGCTGACCGCGGCCGGCATCAACATGCCCTACGTTGGCTTTTTTCTGCCGCTTCTTATCCCCTGTGTCCTCGGAGCTCTGTTGACCATATTTATCCTGGGCCGCAAGGCCAGGCCGGTCGACCTCGAAAAAGCCCTGGCCGAACTTCCGGTTCCGCCCGAAAGGATGAACTGGTGGCGGCTGGGACTGCCCTTTGCCGCCTTCCTGGTCCTGGTCCTGGCCGGAAGGATTTTTCCGTTCAGCTTCCCCATCCTGGGCCTGCCGTTGATTTTTGCCCTGACCGCGGTTGTGGCCGTCCTGGTTTCTCCGGTCAGGTTGAACATATGGAAGACCTCACTGGCCACGGCCGAACAGCTGCTGCCCCTGGTGGGCACCCTGACCTGCGTGGGAGTCCTGGTCCAGGTCATGACCTTAACCGGGGTCAGGGGTTTAATCTCGGTTTCCGTCGTCACCCTGCCGGCAGCCGTGGTCATTGCCTCTCTTTTCCTGACCCTTCCCCTGTCCGAAGCCGTGTTGATGTGGGGAGCGGCCCCGGTCCTGGGAGTGCCCCTGGTCCTCCTCTTTAACACACGGGGGCTGGACCCGGTGGTAGCCCTGGCCGGGATGAGTATTATCTGGCCGCTGGGCGATGCCCTGCCCCCAACGGCCATCATCGGGCGCCTGACCATGGATACAGTCGGAGTCAAAGAGCGTTACTCGACTTTCCTGAAGATGTGCCTGGTCCCGGCTGCCATCATCGCCCTGCTGGGAACGCTGATGGTTATTTTCAGCAAGAAACTTTCTTTCCTGACGCTTTTTTAGGAGACAGGAATGGCCGCTTTCATCACATTTCTCTATTACCTGATGGTGGCTTTTTTCGCCGCCTGCTTTATATGGAACTTCAGGCGGTCCAGGAACTGGCAGAGCGAGGTTCTTTACCTGATAGTCCTGTTGCCGTTTCTCCTGCGCCTTTTCCGGTTGAAATGAGGTCTGCATGAAAAACCAACTCATCAGGCGAAAAGCGATTTTCACGGCGGCTTTCTTGCTGGTTTTTCTGTTCTCTGGCCTGAGCTTTTACCGGAGCCGGCACCTGAAAGAGCCGGTGGTGGCTGGCGATGGACTTCTGGAAGTTAGAAAGCTCAGCCACTACTTTCCTGGCCTGAGAGGCCGCATCAACGATGCCAGCGTTTACATCCTGGGGAAGGGAACTACCGGTTCTGCTGACGGGGCCGCCCTGGTCCTGGGTGGTTCCCATGCGGAAGAGCCGGCCGGTCGCCTGGCCGCCTGGCTGCTGGTGGAAAACGCCAGGTTAGAAAGGGGGCGCCTCTTTGTCATCCTGTCAGCCAATCCCAGCGCTTCTACCTCCACCAGGCCTGGCGGGGCCTATCCTCCCGATTACGAAATACCAACGCCCTGGGGCCGACAGAAATTCAGGCAGGGTGACCGCTGGTCCAACCCGCTCGACCAGTGGCCTGACCCCGAGGTCTACATTCATTATCCTTCCAGACAGCAGCTGGCCTACATGGATATCAGGAACCAGAACCGCACCTGGCCCGGACGTCCCGACGGCACCATGACCGAGAAGACCTGCTATGCCATGACCCAGTTGATAATCAAGGAAAAGATCGACCTGGTCATCGACCTGCACGAGGCCGAGCTGCAGTACCCGGTGATCAGCACCATCGTGGCCCACCAGAAGGGTGAAGACCTGGCCGCCCTGGCCTCGATGATGATCAGCGGCGAGGAGGGTTTCAACATCGGGGTTGAATACTCCCCGGTGGCGCTGCGCGGCCTGTCCCACCGGGAAATAGGCGACCACACCCAGGCCATCCCCCTTCTGCTGGAGACGCCAGAACCCTTCCTGGATGCCACCCGGGGCCGGACCGACCGGGCCCTTCTTCTGACCGGAAAGGATGAATTCGTGATGAAGGCCGGCCGCCACGGCCTGCTGTTTGAAAAGCTGGATGAGAACGGCTGGCCGATAGACGTCCGGGTAGGCCGCCACCTGTCCTCGATCATCCAGATTTTCAAGGTCTGGACCGAACTCCACCCCGAGCGGCCAATCCAGATGGAAAATGTTCCACGCTACGCCGAAGTTATTGCCAGGGGAACCGGCTTCTACCTTAAGAATCCCGACCTGGCGCCGGCCGGAAGGCTCTTTTACGAATAATTCCTGCTACCGTCAGCCAGAGCACACAGCTGAGAACATAACCGCCAAAAATCAACCTGGCCGTGGTCTTATCCATTCTTTTTTCCGGCTCGAAACCAGGGGCGCCGGCTGGCGGTAACGGCTTCGGGTCCCAGGGAAGTCCATAAATTTCCGCCAGCTTTCTGATGTTCAGAAGGTGGATAACTGGAATTCCTCGCCGGGCCATCTCCTGGATAAGACCCCGTCTTGGCGCCGGTGGAATTTTTCTAACCCCGGTCAATCCCGGTTGAAGTTCCAGGACAGAAGAGTCAGCCCCGAGGTTGACCGAGCTGCCGCCGATATTGATGAACGCCTTTATTTTGCTCTGACCGGCTGCGGCCAGAAAAAGGTCCAGGTGCTGCCTGACCCTGTCCTCCAGGCTCCCGGCCGGGAGAAATTGAAGGTCGAGCTTTCGGGCCAAGGCCTGAAGCCGTTTTTTTACTTCTTCCGGATACTCTTTCCCGGAATCGTCTTCACCGCCCCAGGCCACGGCCAGCAGCCGGTGCCGGGTGAACCCGTGCTGGCGAAGGCAGTCTTCCATGTCCAGCCAGGAAAATTCCGGGTGGTTGGCCCCCCACTGGGAAGCCCCAACCGAAACAATCGCCAGAAGTTCCAGGTCCAGGGCCCGGGCGGCACAATAACTGGCGACAACCAGGGAAGGAAAAGAAGCTGAGGCGCCGAGGGCCACCACCTCTCCCCTCTTCACTCCTGCCTTTCTGAGCAGGTGGACCAGGAGAGCGGCCAGCTCCGGGTTGGTGGCGGTTCTCTTGGCCTGGAGATTGCCGAGAGTGGTGGTCAGGGGGCTGTTTTCCAGGCCGATTAAACCCGTTTGATTGGGGTCGAACTCATTATTTTCGGGCTGAATTCCTCTGCTTTTCCGGCAGTTAAAGATGATTTTTTGGGCTTCTGACATCAACCGGGCGGCCTCCATTCCCTCCGGGTCAGGCCTCGACCAGCGGTTGACATCCTGGCCAAGACCGAGGTAGAGGCCAAGAAAGACCAGGCTGAGGACGGCCAGGCCGACCAGGGTGAAAAGTTTTTTTCCGTTGCCCATCAGAAAAAGAGCCCGACCAGAAGAAAAGTTAAGACAGAAACAAGAATCAAGGAAGCCAGGGTCGGCAGAATCTTCTGCCTCTCCAGGTTGGAAGCCAGGAGCCCGGGCACCACCCAGCCAATGACCCTGAGCGAAATCGGCTCGGCCAGCGACCCCGGCAGCAGCAGGTTCCAGAGCTGGGCCAGGACCACTCCCACCAGAATCATGAAGACAAAGCGACGCCGGCCGAAAAGGATGAGGTAATTGCCGGCCAGGCGGTAGAGGCCGAGGGCCAGGAAAGCCACGGCCAGGGTGGCCAGCGGGCGCCAGGGCTGGTCCAGGTAAAGGGCGAAATAGCCGGGAACTATCAGTCCCCCGGGTGAAATCCCGGTTAGCTCGCTGAAAATAAGAGCCAGCACCAGGCCGAGAAAAAGGGAACTATATTCTGACGGCATCGGCGGTCCTTTCCAGGTATTCTATAAGTTTGCGGCCGAAGCCGCCAATGTTGCCCAGCCCGAAGACCAGGCATCTCTCTTCCGCGCCGGGCAGTCTTTTCTGGCAGTCGGCAACCAGTTTTTTTATTTCTTCAAGACCCTTCTCCGGTTCCCTCTCAGGCAGAATTAATAGCGGGCGGCCAGTTTTCCGGGACCAGTTTCTGAGTTTTCGGCCCACTGCCCTGGCTCCCGGTCCGATTAGAATCAGTGATTCCAGGAAGTCTGCCGCCCCCGACTGAAGGAACTCAACCCATTGCCGGCTCCGGTCGCCGCGGTCAGCCCGCAGGCTCAGCAGCCCGATTTTACGGGCTTCCTGCCAGCCCAGCCTTCTGGTTATTAGCTCCATGGCCAGCAGGCTTGACTCCGGGTCGTTGGCCGCAAACAGGCTGACCAGGTGAAAGTGATGTTTCCCCGACACTCTGACTCGCCAGACCCTGGGCCGGCCAAGGTCTGGGTTCAAACCAGACCAGCCGTCCTGGACTCGCTCGGCCGACAGGCCAAAATGCTGCAGGACGGCCAGGGCCAGCCTGGCATTTGGCTCAAATTCCGGGTATGGAAGAATCTCGGTCAGGCGGGCAGATTCGATACTGCTCCTGACCGCCATCAGCTCAAATCCTTTTTCCCGGGCCAGGTTCCCCATCCAGGGCTGGAATTCTTCTTCGGGAATAAAAACGATGGTGCCCGCAGGAACCGCTTCCAGCAGGGCCCGGGCCACCTCCTCCCTGTGCCTCCCGAGAAATTCAGTATGGTCAGGCCGGAAATTGCTAAGCACCAGGACCTGTGGTCGCAAAAGATGCCGCCCCTCGGCTCCAAGGCATTCGGGCTGAATGCTCATCATCTCGCTGACCAGGAAATCCGACTCTGCGGCCGCAGCCACCTCCACCAGCTTCTTCTGCTCCAGGATGGTCGGCCGGCCCCGCCGGCTGATTTCCTGCTCGTGTCCATCGGGATAGATCAGAACCGGCCTGGAACCGGTAGTCTTGGCCATCACCTTCAACCCGGCCTGCCGCAGCCCCCAGGCGATCAGCCTGGTTATGCTGGACTTTCCCCTGATGCCGCCGACAGCTATCCTCACGGGAATTTTCTTCAGCCGGCGGCGAAAATGAACGGCTTCAACAGACAGGTAAATTATTAAGATGAGCAGAGAGAATGGAGCAATCAGGCCAGCCTGGTGCAACATAGAGCCTTCTTCACAACAAGCTTATCAACAAACTTGCAAGGTTTCACTCCAGAGGATTCCGTCAGAACTTTCTCCTGGCCAGCAGGGCTTCAATTTCATCGATTTCTTTGGGAACTCCGGCCGTCAGTACCTCGCAGCCGTCCCTGGTTATCAGTACGGTGTCTTCAATCCTGATGCCCAGGTTTTTCTCGGGATAATAGAGCCCTGGCTCGATGGCCATGACCATGCCTTCCTGGAGAACCAGCTCCGGAGACTGGACATCATGCACGGACATGCCCACCAGGTGACCCAGGCCACCGCGCAGGCCCAGCGGGTCAATTCCCCTTTCTTTCATCCTCCTGGCCACGTACTCCTGAACATCCCGACCGGTAACTCCCGGCTTAAAAGCCTCAATGCAGGCCTTCTGCACTTCCAGCACAGCCCGGTAAACCTTTTTTTGCTCTTCGCTGAACTTGCCGGAAACCGGCCAGGTCCTGGTAATGTCCATCGTCAGGTAATTGAGGTCGCCGCCGAAGTCCATCAGTACCAGTTCACCGGCCTGCATGGCCCGGTTATTTTTTTCATAATGCAGAATGCAGGTATTCGGTCCAGAGCCAATGATGGGCGGATAGGCCGGCCCCCGGCAGCCGTTCCTGAGCAGGACTTCCACCGCGGCCGCTTCCAGTTCGTACTCGAAGGCTCCCGGCCTCGAAGCCAGCATGGCCCTTTTCACGGCTTCGGCTGAAATCCGACCGTTTTGCCTTAGGATGGCAATTTCTTCCGGGGTCTTAATCATCCGCAGGACATCAATCCGGGGAGTGATATCTTTCAGCTCGGCCGCGGGATAAAGCTGGCGAAACCTCTCGGCCCGGAACTGATTCAGGCTGAGCTGGGCGTTGTAGGGATTCCGCGCGCGCCGGGCCTGAAACAGGGCGGTTTCCGAACGGGCTTCTCCAACCGAGTCCTCGGGCGATAGCCTCAAATAGATAACCTGGTCCTGGCGACCGGATAGCCTGGAGAGAAACTCGTCAAAATAGCTGACCGGGTAGATTGCCTTCAGCTTGAGCTTTTCCCTGGCCCCCGGGTCATCCAGGCTGTTCCCGCCCTCCATCATCTTTTCCCGGTCGGTTTTCTGGGGAACAAAAAGATAACTGTCCTTGGTGGCCGGAATCATGACCAGGATGGCGTTGGCATCCTCGCAACCGGTAAAATAATAGAAATCGTTGTCCTGGCGGAAATGCCCGGCCCCCGTGTTTCCCGGGCTGGCCAATAGAATGATCAGCCCGTTTCCGGTAGCCTCCATCAGGGCCAGCCGGCGTTTCTCGAACTCGGCCGCAGAATAGCCAGCCGGAGCCTGCGCCTGGGCCATCAGAGCCAGCAGCAGACCGACCAGAACTGCCATGAATAGAGCCTTTTTCACCATGTCAGCTTTCCTCGGCAAATATTTATCGCAGACTGAGTTTAATAAAATTGCGGGCTCCATGCAATCAAAACTGTCGGTGAAACCGGTTGGCCTTCACGAGGGGCTTTGTGCCCTTTGACTTGGGGACATTTCTATCATTTAATGATTGACAGATAGTCAGCCCGGAGAAGAAGAATTAAATGACCGATAAAGGGCTTAAAATCCTGGTGACGGGGCTGCCCGGTTCCGGCAAAACCACCCTGGTGGCCGGCCTTCTCGAGCGGCTGCCGGACAAGAACGGGATTGCCGGCTTTATTACCCGGGAAATAAGAGAAAAGGGAACCAGGCTCGGCTTCGAATTGATGAGCCCCGACGGACGGCGGGCCGTTCTCAGCCATGTTGAATTCAAGACACCTTACCGGGTGGGAAAATACCGGGTGGACCTTCGCGGCTTTGAAAATTTCCTGGCATCGGTCGGGTTCTTCGCGCCCGAAACCAGGCTGGTGGTCATAGACGAGATAGGCAAAATGGAATGTCTCTCGGAAAAATTTCGGGAAATCGTGCTGCGATTGGTTTCGGCTCCGGGTCATCTCCTGGCCACCATCGCCTGGCGGGGAACGCCGTTCATAGAACGGATAAAGTCCAGCCCGGACACGCAGCTCTACGAGCTTACCCCGGCCAACCGGGAGAGACTACAGTCCGAGTTGCTGGAAAAAATCAAGACCCTGCTTGGCCCGGTTTGAACAGGAATACAGTCGGGCCAACCAGGCTCAAAAATACTTTCCTGCTTTGATTTAGCTTAGAAAAAAGAAAGAGAGGGGTGCCGCCGTGCACCCCTCTGTTTAATTGAAGGAAGGGGGAATGGAAAGAAGGGCAAAGAAGGGCAAAAAGGAGGCATTTATAAATTTATGGGTGCGCTCATCGCCTATCGAATAAATAGAGGGGGAGGGAGAGATTGACTTTCTGTTCAGCCCGTCAAATCTCAATATCTCCCTCCCCGGACCAGCAAAAGTATCTATGTATAATAACTGTCTCTCGTTTGTTCTCGTTGCTCTGCTTCTTCCAGCCATTTTCTCTACCCGCCATTTATATAAGCAAGATTTGTGCCAAAATTTTGGACCTGAAATTCCCTTAAAAGTTAGGAAATTGGACGAATAAACCATAAAAAAAGTTTAAGGACCGTAAAAATACTTTACGGAAATAAGGTTTGGAAATAGAAAACACAGGCCCTGCTTTTACGAAAAATGATAACAGACAGCCTGTCAGGCCAGCAGACGGGGGCTATAATTCCTGGACCTCATGATGATCAGGCTTCCCTGTGGAACCCCCAGGTACCTGGAGACCACGCGGCACTTGGCCTTCAATAGAAAATAAAAAGGGCCCCTGACCTGTTCCAGGCATTCAAAATTCCCCTGGCCCTTGCTGATGATCAGGTCAGCCTGTTCCAGGATTTTTTTGAAGGCGGGTGAGCACTGACCGTAAACCGTTCCCGGCGCCCGGCAGCCGCTCGTGACCAGGTCAGCCACCCCGGCCAGGCCGGAATCAATCGCTTCTTGCAGGGTGGCATCATTGATTATGGGCGCCTCTCGGACCGCATATACTGGCCTTCGTCCGGACACTTCTATGAACAGCCGGTCAAAGACTGTTTCCCCGGCATTATCGCCCAGGAAGACGATTCGCTCGGCCTTTTCCAGGTCTTCTTTCAAGAGCGGGTAATCATCGATCCCGAAGGGCCCCGGCGTTAAGAATCTCCCGTCTTTCAACCAGTCTTCGTCGGAATTGGCCCCGAAATCTATCACGTTCCCGGCCAGCGAAATCTCCAGGGCGGCCCGAAGCGGGTCAGCTGAGGTTCTGGCCAGGTTTTGCAATTGAGGATAAAGCTTCAGGGCCCGGTCGATATGTTCTTTTTTCAGCCCCCGGTAAGGGTCAGGATTGCCGGTTAGACGGGCCAGGAGGGAATAAAGGTCTTCTGAAATCTCGGGAGGAGTCCGGTTAAAATCAGCCCCGGCCAGAAAGGCGCAGGCTTCGCGGGCCAGTTCCCTGGCTGCCGGTTCCTCCAGCCCCAGGACGCCGGCCGTTCTCAGCACCTGCCCCAGGAGGCAGAGATAGCATTCGGACTCAGCTTTCATGGAGGCAGTTTAGCATTTTCGGCCAGACAATTTAAGGGGCGAGCAGCCAGATTGAACTGATCAGTATCAGTTTCACTGCTTCAAATAGCCGGCCCGGGGAAGTCCTGGAACAAATCCGGGCAGCCCTTGGGTTACAGCTCGCATATGCCTGGATAATGGTTCCGGCCAGAAAGCCTGCCCAAAAAACTGAGACCGGTGGTGGGGCCAGGCCGGGCTTCAGGCCAGCAGGCTGTCGATGGTGTCGGTCAGTAACTTGAGGTCCAGGGGTTTTATGAACAGCCGGTCCACACCCAGTTTTTCCAGGTCCTCCGGCTTGACCTGGTCAGCACAGGCAGAAATTAGTATGATGCGCCCCTGGTAACCCGATCGCCTGAAATCGACAATCATCTGGAGACCATTTTTCTGGGGAAGCCGGAGATCGGCTATGATCATATCAACCGGGGCTTTTTCAAACCTGGCCAGGGCTTCCCCGGCATCCCCGGCCAGGTAAACATTGTATTTATCGGAAAGAAGCAGAAAAAAGGTCTTTCTTATGGATTCATCGTCATCAACTATAACTATTTTCTTATCCAGCATGATACTACCTGTTCCCGGTAGAGAGCAGGTTTCGTGCCAGAAATCGAAAAAATTTCAGGGGAAACCAGGACAGCCACCCCGAGAACTATCGCCCCTTCCCCCAATAAACTTTGCAGCCTGTTAATTTTTTTTACAGGAGGACTGGGAGCAGGCCAGACCCCATCACTCCGAGGTTTCCACCTTGAGGTCGTAATCCTTGATTTTTTTATCGAGGGTTGGCCGGCTGATTTCCAGTATCTGGCAGGCCCTGGTCTTGCTGCCCCGCGTGGCTTCCAGCACATACTGGATGTACCTTTTCTCTATTTCCCAAAGCGGCACCATTTCCTTGGGCAGCTGAAACCTGTCCTGGGCCTGGGCCTGAGGGGCCGGCTCAAAAGGCAGGTGTTCTTTCAGAATGACATCTCCCTTGGCCAGGATGACGGCCCTGGTCAGGGCATTCTCCAGTTCCCGGACATTACCCTTCCAGGGCTGGTTGACCAGATAGTCCATGACTTCGGGTGGAACTTTCCTGACATTTTTCTTCAACTCCCGGTTTATCTTTTCCAGCAGGTAGGCCACCAGCTCGGGAATGTCCTCGCGCCTGTCCCGGAGCGGCGGCAGGGTTATCTCCACCACCTTGAGACGGTAGTACAGGTCTTCCCGGAACTTGCCCTGGCTGACCAGCTCCTTAAGGTTCTGGTTGGTGGCGGCAATTATCCTGGCCTCGGTCTTCAATATCTTCTCGCCTCCAACCTTCATGAAATCCCTGGTTTCTATGACCCGGAGGAGCTTGGACTGGAGGTTGGGAGAGATGTCCCCGATTTCATCCAGGAACAGCGTTCCCTTGCCGGCGATCTCAAACTTGCCGCGGGTCTCGCTGACGGCGTCGGTAAAAGCTCCCTTGACATGGCCGAAGAGCTCTGACTCCAGCAGGGTATCGGAAATGGCCGAGCAGTTAATGACGATGAAGGGCTCATCCCGGAAGGGGCTGTTGTAATGGATGGCCTTGGCCACCAGCTCCTTGCCGGTCCCGCTCTCTCCCTGGATCAGGACGTTGGTCCTGGTATTGGCCACCGAGCCTATCATCTTGAAGACCTCCCGCATCTGGGGAGACCGACCGATGATGTTGTCTATCTGGTATTCCTTTTGCTTTTCTTCGATCAGGTAGCTGACCTTTTCTTCCAGCGCCTTGAGCTGGAAGGCCTTGTCGATGGTCAGGTCCAGCTCCAGGTAGTCCAGCGGCTTCACCAGGTATTCAAAGGCCCCGGCCTTGATGGCTTCCACCGTGGTTTTCATATCGTCAAAGGCGGTCATCACCACCACGGCCGCGTTCTTGCTGGTCTGCCTGATCTGCCTGAGCACCTCCAGGCCATTGATGTCGGGCAGCTTGACGTCCAGCAGGGTTAAGTCCGGTTGAAAATCTTTGTAGAGCTTCAACCCTTCCTCGCCGGTCTCGGCCAGCTTCAGCTCGAAGCCTTTTTTCCGGAGATGCGTGGCGATGGTCCGGCTGACCAAGGAATCATCCTCTATTACCAGAACTCTGGTCATGTCTGAGCCTCCTGCTTGCTTTCCGGACAGGGCAGAATGATCAGAAAACAGCTACCCCGTCCCTCTTTATCAACTACCCGGATGGTGCCCCCGTGCTGGTCCAGGATCCGGCGGGCGTTGGCCAGCCCCAGGCCGGCCCCGGAACTCTTGGTGGTGAAGAATGGTTCAAAGATATTTTCCCGGTCCTTCTCCTGAATGCCACAGCCATTGTCGCTGATCCGGACCTCGAAACAGGAACCGTCTTCTGCCCGGTTCATCCGGAGAGAAATTTCTATCCTGCCTCCCTGGTCCACCGCCTCGTAGGCATTGCGAAGAACATTTAAGAAGACCTGGCGCAGCCGGTCGGCATCGACGTAGGCCGGCGGCAAGTCCGGCTGGTAGTCCTTTTCCACCACGATTTCTTTTTCCTTCAGGGAAGGCTGCAACAATTTCAGAGATTCGTCCAGGACTTCGGCCAGCGAAAAATAATCCTTCTGAAGGCTGGAGGCCCGGGTGTAGCTCAGCAAGTCCTTGATGAACTTCTCGATCTGCTCGATGCCGGCCTGGGCAATGGCCAGGTGCTCTCTCTCCAGCTCATCCAGGGTCGATATCTCGGCCAGCTTCTGGATGTTTAACTTAACCGAGGTCAGCGGGTTGCGGATTTCGTGGGCGATGGTGGCCGAAAGCCGGCCGATGGAGGCCAGTTTCTCGGCCTGGAGCAGGCGCCGGTTGGCCTCTTCCATCTGCTCCCGGGCCCGGAGCAATTCCTCGGCCATCTGGTTGAAGCTGCGGGTCAGGTCTCCGATTTCATCCCTGGAGATAACCGGAATCCGGTAGCTAAAATCCCCCCGGGAAATTCGACGTGTACCTTCGACCAGGTTCTTGATGGGCCGGGTAATCCTCCTGGCCAGCAGGTTGGCCCCGAGCACCGTCAGCAGAAAGGCAGCCAGCCCGAAGCCCAGGAGCACCAGCCGGGTTCTCTGGACCCGGCGGAAAACGTCTTCCAGTTTCAAGCCGATTTTAACCGAACCCCACTTTTTCTCGGAACCGGGAACGAAAACCGGGACCTCGACCTCCATCACTTCCTGAAAGCTCCGGCCACGGTTCAACCTGATGGTGTTATAAAAAACGTCGCCTGGGGACACCTCGCCGGCACAGCTGGTCTGGTTGATCACCTCGGCATTGTCGGCAATGCTCTCGCTGACCACGACCGGCTTGCTGTCGGCATCGTAAAAAATTACGTAGGCCAGGTCTTCCCTGATCAATCCCGAAATGTTTTCATCTATGGACTCCAGGTCTCCGAGCACCAGGCTCCTGACATTCATCTCGGAAATGTACCTGACCATAACCAGGCCGCGCTCCCTCTTCTCCTGGTAAATGGCCTTAACTTCCCTGGTCTGGATTACGTACAGGACCCCGAACATCAAAAGCAGAATGATAACCGAAGTCCAGAAGACCAGCTGGACGTAGATGGAAATTCGCGGTCTGGGAATTCTGATCATCGGTCCATCCAGACATCCCGGAGATTCAGGCAGAGCAGGCCCTGAGGCTGGGCTTTCAGGTTCTTAAGATAGGGCTGGTAGGCCAGCCTCTGCTTATGGAAAAAGAGAGGCAGGGCCGGGGTATCAGCCTGCAGAATCTTCTCGATTTCCCTGAAGAGGTTAACCCGGCGCTCAAAGCTCAGGCCGTTCTTCTGAAGTTCCAGGAGTTCGTCAACCTTCGGGTTCCGGTAATGAAATAGCTCCCGGTTCGCAGAACCGGCGGAATGAAACAGCGGCCGGAGAATGAATTCCGGGTCGGGCAGTTCGGGGCTCCATTCCAGGAAAAAAATGAACGGGGTGTTGTCCCTGGCCAGCTCCTCGGCCGAATAATTTGACTTCAGCTCCAGTTTAATCCCGGCCGGTCTTAGCTCCTCTCTCAAGAACTCATAGATGCTCGGGATGAGGTCTTTATTGGTTACCTGGAAATAGGCATTGACCACCAGGGGCCGGTCCACCCGGCCAAGTCCCGCCTCTTCCAGGACTTTCAACACCTGGCTCAGGCTCTGTTCCGGCCAGGCGCCTTCAGGCATAAAACCGGGAAGGAAAGGAGGGATAAAGCTGTCCATCGGCTGGCAAAAATTGGCCGTGGTCGAAGCCAGCCCGGCCAGCTGTCTTTTTTCAACAAAGGCCTGCAGGGCCCGGCGGACTTCTGGCCGGTCAAAGGGTGGCAGGTGGCAGCTGAAGAAGAGATAATTCAGCTGGAGCAGGTTGCTTTCCAGGATCTGGTACTTATCCCTGGATATCCTGAAGGTCAGGTAGGGAATAACCTGGATTTCGTTCTGAAGGAAATCATCCAGCTGGAAAAAAGGACTGACCTCGACCGCTTCCAGGAACGGTTTCCTGGTAAAATAATTATCATTCCTGACCAGCCTGACGCCGATGATGTTAAGGCGCCTGTCCCGCAGCCAGTAATCGAACTTGAAGGGGCCGGCTCCAACCGGCCTGTCAAAAAATCTTTTTTTCTGAGACTGAACCGGGCCGGCCGGGAGAATCCCGGCGAAGCCAGCTGCCAGGAAGTAGAAATTGGTAACGCCCGGTTGCTTCCAGTAAATCTCCAGGACCTTATCATCCACCACCCTGAGCCCGCTGACCTCGGAAGCGGCCCCCCGCCAGAATTCCTCTCCCCCCTCGATCCTGCTGGCAAACTCATAAAAGACAGGCCGGCTCTTCAGCTGGAATAGCCTTTGGTAAGAAAACTTGACATCGGAGGCGGTAACCGCCTGTCCATTATGAAAGACAGCTTGCTTCCTGAGGTAGAAGGTAACTTTCCGGCCGTTTTCAGAGACCGACCAGTAGTCAGCCAGGCCGGGAACGACGTTCAGGTTCTGGTCCAGCCTGACCAGGCCTTCGTAAAGATTTCCCACCACCAGGGAATAACCGTTTCCGGCCGGGTCCAGGTCGGTATTCAAAGCTGAACCATAAGGCCTGACCCTTAGTTCTCCCCCTGGCTTGGGCCTGGGGGTCTCTTCCTGGACGGAAGCACCCAGGAACAGGCCCAGGACCAGCATGGCAGCCAGGGCCAGGGAAACGACCAGGCCCGCTCGCCGCCCGGAAGTCCTCACAGAAAATTCCATTGCTTATTAATAATAGCTTAAACTTTCCCTAAAATCACCCGCCAACAGCAGGTGGAGCGGTTACCGCCAGCCGTTCCAGCCAGGCTTTAACCTCTACCAGCCGGACCGTTTTCAGGACTGGCTCAATTTTCTGGCCACTTCACGGACCTGGTTAAAAACCCTGAAGAAATTTTTACCCCAGATTTTTTCTATGTCCTTCTGGCTGTAGCCCCGGCGCAGCAGTTCAATTGTGACGTTAATCATCTGGCTGACGTCGTTGCAACCGAGGACCCCACCGCCACCGTCAAAATCGGTCCCGATACCCACGTAATCCACCCCGACCAGCTTGACCACGTGGTCGATGTGGTCCACCAGGTCCCGGACGGTGGCCAGGTCAGCCGGGTAGCGGCGGTTTAGCTCCTGCATCTCTTCCATTATCTTCCGGCGCTCGTCCTCGTCCTGGATGTTCCGCCAGTTGCCGTACTTGGCCCGGAACTCGGCCAGGGCCTTATCCCTCTCCGGGTTGGGCCGCGGTTTTTTAACGTAGGCCGAAAGGAAACAGATCTGTACCACCCCGCCCCTGGCCGCCAGGGCCCTGATCATATCGTCGGTCAGGTTCCTGGGATTGTCACAGACAGCCCGGGCACAGGAATGAGAGGCGATGATGGGAGCCTGGCTGGTCTTAAGAACATCATAGAAGCTACGGTCGGAGGCATGGGAGATATCCACGATCATCCCCACCCGGTTGCACTCCCGAACCACCTGGCGACCGAAATCGCTCAATCCCTTGTCTTCAGGTTCGGACCTGTCGGTCGAAGAATCGCAGATATCGTTATCAGAAGAGTGACATAGCGTTATATAACGAACCCCGAGGTCATAGAAATGCTTTATCAGGCTTAGGTCTCGCCCGATGGCATAGCCGTTTTCTATTCCCAGGAAAGCGGTCAATTTCCCCTGTTTCTTCAGGCTATAAGCTTCTTCCGGGCTGAGGGCCAGCCCGATGATGGAACGGTTGACTTCGACCATTTTCCTGACCGCCTGGATGAGTTCTTCGGTCCTCTTCCTGGCCTGGGCATAGCCTTCCTCCGTCCGGGGCCCCTGCCCGACGAAGGCGGCAAAAAACTCGGCGTCCAGCCCGCCCTCTTTCATCCGGGGCAGGTCAATCCTGCTGCTGCCGGGAGCAGCCGGGTCGTGTCTTTCGGCCGGATTCCAGTTGCCCCGCAGCAGCCACATGGCCGTGTCGCAGTGGGTATCAACCGTAACGATTTTCTTGTGTATTTGCCGCGCCTGAAGCTCATAGTCCGTGGCCGAAACTTCGACCCTGGGCTGACGGCAGGCCGGGAAAAGCAGGAGTAATAACAGCACCGCTACCGGCGCCAGAAGCTTGGAGCTTGGAAAATTGGTGAAGCGCATGTTCATCCTTTCGTGAGGCCGCATGCCGGTCGGAACCAATTGGCTCTCTCGGACTCCCGGCATCGGTCGTTCTTCATGGTCTTGCTCAAAGAATCAGATTATAGCAAAGCCGGGGTCTGGACCCCACAACTTTTTTGTTATCAGTTCATCGGTTACGTTTTAAAAGATAGCAGCACCTTTTCCGGTCAGCTGGCGCCTTAAGAAAATCCACTACCCGGTAGCCACGCTGGAAATAGTGCAGGAATACTTCCCTGGTCTGGAAGCGCCAGTTGACCGGTATCCGGCGAACTTCAGGGTCCTCAACGTCGGTCAGGTTCAACATCAGGTAGAAATCGGCCGGAACCGGCACCAGGAGGTATTCTTCCTCCAGGTCCAGAATCGGACCCGAGGCCACCTCCAGGTTAGCCCGACCTTTTTCGGTCTCCAGCCAACGATAGTCCACCCGGATGGTCCGGGGCCACCGCTCCAGGTAACTTCCGACCTCGGGCTCGGGAACTGGCGGGCAGAAGCTTTCCCTGAGATTCCAGCTCATGAAGAACCGGTCGGAAGGGACATCCTGGCGGTTGAGCCGGCCACCGTATTCTCCGTAAGGGGCCACCCGGTATTCCAGGACCTTCATCCCGAAGTGGCGGACATTGCGATAAGCGTTGACCGCGGTCAGCGGGTCGTAGGTGCAGACCACGGTCTCGATATGCAGGACCTCCAGCAATACCTCTCGTTGAAACTCCTTGATCAGAATCCCCAGTCCGTAGTTCAAGCGGTCCGGTCTGACTCCCAGGAACTGGGAATAGAACCAGAGGTTGGAGGGCCGGTCAAATCCCAGGGATTTATCCTTCAGACCGACAAAGCCGTAACTGAATCCGACCAGGTGTTGACCATCCAGGGTAAAGCCGCCGTCCTCAGCCTCTTCAAACACGCCCAGGAAGAGGCTGCTCCCCTCGTGCAGAAAATTTTCACAGAGCAGGTTCCTGGTTCCAGCCATGTGATCTTCGGCAAACTGCCAGACCGCCTGGCGGAGGTCTTCATATTTTTTATAATCGGCTGCCTGATGGCTATCTTCCACCCTGAACAAGAACTTCTTGTCCCTGATCTTTATGACCTTTTCCGGCAGATTTAACATGGCGGTCTAATTTTATCATTTCCACGGCAAAAATGAATTTATGGCCGGGCTGATTTTTGATAAGATGTAAAATATTTTAGTGGAGGTAATCATGAATCAGCCTAATAGAATAGCTGCCCTATTGATGACGATGCTCATCATGCTGGCCCTGGCCTCAGGGCTGGAAGCTGCCATCGAGCTCAAAAAGGTCAGCCGGCCCGATGAACTTCCCGGCGAACTGGCTTCCCTGGCCAGAGCCGGAGATTACCTGGTTAACGACGGAAAATACCTCTACCTGATCGCCATTGAACCCCGGGACTTTCCAGAAATAAATTATTACCCGCAGCCCGACGGCCGCGGAGCCCTGCTGACCCTGGTCCCGGCTGATTCGCCGGCCGGAAATAAGATCCTGGCCGGCCAGGTCCAGGTCAGAACGGGGCTCAATTATTATTACCCGGGCTACACGGTGGTCAAAACCACCGCCCCCAGAACAAAAACTGCTCCCCTGACCATAGACCTTAAAGCCGATTTTGAGAGCCGGGACGGGGCCAAAGCTACCGTCAGCACCAGCTACACCATCCCGCCCGAAAAAGGACAGGTAATGATCAAGAGCACCTTCCGGAACCAGGGCCAGAAGCCCATCGACAGGCTGTCTCTCTCACTCTATTTCAACGCCATGCATTTCTACAATTTCAACCCATACCACCGGGAATATTTCCCCAACTTGAATTTCCGGGTTTATCAGAAAAAGACCCTGTACCTGGGCTGGGTTAACCTGGGCAGCCGTCCGGCCGAACTGCCGGAGAAACTCCTCCCCGGTCAGGCCATGGAGCTTAACTACGCTCTTCTGGTCAGGAAAGATGTTTCCGAACTTCTGACCTCAATCTACGGCCTCCTGAAAAAAGAAGTGGTGCCGGTGGAAATCAACCTGAAAAACGGCCAGGAGGCCCCGGCCGAAGTGGTGGTGGAAGAAGTCCTGTCCTCCTCGGTTTTCTTCAGGCACTATGTTCGTGGCGAGGGAAAGCTCCAAGCCTTACTGCCCGAGGGCACTTACCGCGTCCGGGCCCACTTTTTCCCGGCCATCATCGAAAAGACCGTTCGGGTGAGTAAAAGCGGCGACCACCAGATTGAACTGACCCGCCCGGCCGGAGGACAGCTCAAGCTGAAGCTGGTCGACAGGAAAGGAAAGCCCCTGCCCGGGAAGATTTCAGTCTTCGGCCTGGAGGGAACCAGGACACCCTATTTTGCTCCCGAGAACCCGGTGGAGAGCGGCCGGAGCTGGGAGAGGTTCAAGAATTCGGTTTATCTCCATCCCCAGCCCCTGGAAATAGAACTGGCCGCCGGCCGCTACCTGCTGGTCGCCTCCTACGGACCTCTATACACCAGCGACCGTCAGGTGGTAGAAGTTCTCTCCGGACAGAGCCGGGAAATTACCTTCACCCTGGATAAGGCGGTCAACCTCAAGGGGTATATTTCAATTGACCCGCATCTTCACACCATCAACTCTGACGGGACACTGAGTGTGGCGGAGAGGCTAAGGTCGATAGTGGCCGAGAACCTGGACGTGGCCATAGCCACTGACCACAACTACGTCACCGACTATCAACCGGAACTGAACCGGCTGGGGCTCAGCGACTACCTCCGGGTCTTCCCGGGGTTTGAGGTCACGCCCCTGAACAGTTACATCCATTTCAACAACTACCCGGTGGTAATCAAGCCAGAAGAGAAAACCAGGGGAGCCATCATTCCCCTCTTTGAAAAAGTCGCCGACCTGTTCAACTCCTGCCGCCAGAAAAACCCGACCTCACTCCTGCAGCTCAATCACCCCCGGGCCGGGAACCTGGGCTATTTTGAAAATGCCGGTCTCGACAAGAAAACGGCCGAATCGGCCCAGGGCGACCTGTCACTGGGTTTTGACCTGATTGAAATCATGAACGGGGCCAGTTTTCACCGGGGTAATGACCAGGCGGTAACCGACTGGCTCAACCTGTTGAGCCAGGGTTACCGTTTCACGGCGGTCGGCTCTTCCGATTCTCATGGGGCCGCCGGCGGAGAGCCCGGGTACTCACGGGTGGTTGTGCGGCTTCCGAAAAAACTCAAGGACCTGAGCTGGGAAGACCTGGCCTCGGCCCTGAAGAAGGGGCAGTCTTTCGTCACCAACGGGCCTGTGGTCGAATTCACGGTCAACCGCAAGTTTCAGCCGGGAGACCTGCTTACCGACCGTGACAGAAAGGTCAGAGCCTGGATCCGGGTTCAATCGGCACCCTGGATAGAAGTCAGCGAGGTCAGGGTCATTGTCAACGGCGAAAGAAAAATTATTTTCCCGGTGGTGACCCCAGCCGTCGAGACCGAGAAATTTGACAGGAAATTTGATATAGAGCTCACTTCGGATGCCTACCTGCTGGTTGAAGTTATTGGTACGCAGTCCCTTTATCCAGTGGTTCAACAGCCGGCCAGAAACGGAGAGCCCGAAGAGGCCGCGGTGCCCTACGCCATTACCAACCCGGTTTTTGTGGACGTCGACGGTAACGGCCTGTTCGACGCTCCCCGGGCCGGGCGTACCTTTGACAGCTCCAGATGCCCGTGATATAAATAAGAGAGTTTCATTCAATATTTCCCGGTCATTGTTAAGGTGATGGAAAACAGCAGCGACAGAAAAATTGTTTGTCTTATCAATCCTCTGGCTGCCAACAAGCGCTGGAAGAGGCGGCGCAAACTACGGGCTGAACTGGTCAAAAGGCTGCCCGGCAGTTGCCTTGACACGCCGAAGACCAAAGAAGAAACGGTGGAAATGACCCGGTCGATCTGCCCCTCGGCCGACCTGGTGGTAGCCGTCGGCGGTGACGGGACCATAGCCGACGTCCTCCAGGGCATTTTTGAGTCCGGAAGGCAGGACCGGGTGGTTTTCGGGGTGATTCCCTTCGGCAGTGGCAACGCTTTCCGAAAATCCCTGGGTATTCCCCGCAATCCCTTCAAGGCCATCAAGTACATCCTCGAGGGCGATATTTTCAGCATCGACCTGATCCAGATTGAAGACCGGGTGGCTGCCTTTGCCAGTGTCGGCTCAACGGCCGCGGTCACCGGAGAAAAAATGAGGCATTCCATCCCGGGCCTGTTCGGTCACCTGCTGGCCGCCCGCAAGCTGCTGTTTTATAAGAGAAAACAAAACGTATTAGAGCTGAGGGGGGCAGTTGACCAGGAAGGCCGCCAGTATGACAACCTGACCGTAACCAGCCGTTTCCTCGACTGCGTGATCGGCAACAGCAACTATTTCGGCTATAGCTGGCTGGTGGCTCCCCAGGCCAGGCTGGACGACGGCTACCTGGATATAATCCTTTTTGAGATGCCGCCCCTGATCTACATTTTCCTGTTTCCTCTCATCTATTTCGGCTGGGTACAGAGAAAGCTGAGGCACTTCAAGGCCAGGGAAGTGGTCATCAAGGGAGAGGGACTCGAAGTCCAGTATAATGGCGAGTACCTGGGTTCCCTGGATTCGGTAAGAGTGAAGGTGCTGCCGGCTGCGATCAAGGTAACCGGGAACAGGAAGAAAGCAGCTCGCTTCCTGGTTAACCAGGGAAACGCGTCTGAAGACCAGCCACGGGTTTAAGAAAAGGCTTCTGAAACTGACAGCGTGATTGCTTCTGCCTATTTCTTTTCTTCTTTTCGTTCGTTCCCCCAGAGCTTACCGCCGCCCTGAGACTGGCGCCAGGCTTCCCGCCAGCGATGAATTTCCACCACTCCCACCGGCGGCCTGTTCTGCCTTTCCTCTTTGGGCCTCAGGGCCGGGAAGGGCTTGTGCGGTTCCTTCTGGTACCAGTAGGCCACGGTCACCAGGTCCAGGATCAGGCAGTTATTGTGCCCGTGTTCAATGGTGGCCCGGAGCGATTTTTCAAAGGTGATGGGCGATTCCAGGAAGAAGCGGTAGCAGTGAGTCCGGCCCAGCCAGCCGGTTTCGTGGTTGACCCGGGCATAGCCGAAGAAAGGATGCTGGTAGATTTCTTTTGGACTCCAGGAGGAATTGAAGAAGTCTTCGGTGCCGGTTCCATGAAGCGACGGCGGCCACTTTTCCCCGTCAATGAAAAACATGTCATCACCCTCCCCGTACCACATGGGGGAAGGATTGTCCACATAATAATTGATGCCGACAAACTGTCCCTTCCCCTCGATGTCGGCAATGACATAGTTGGCAGCCCCGTCCAGGTTGGGAGACTGCGGGCCGAGCACCGACCACTCGTTCTCTCCGTCCGGGCCCGGGTCGGTCAGTTCCCGGTTCCAGAAAGCGTGAAAGCGTCCCAGGTCGGCCGGAAGGGTTTTGTGTTTCTCGTAATCGATATAGTAGTAAAAAGCGTTGATGGGCTGGTCGGACTGGTTCTCCAGGGTGACCAGGGCCCCGTTGCTGAAAGGCATGGGGAAATAACTGTTCAGACCGTTGCCGTTCCCCGGTGATACGGCCAGGGGCAGGCTGACGAAGTTATATTTCTCGCCCCAGCCCTGGCCGAAGAAATCGCCCAGCGGACATTCCACGCTGGGGTTCTTCTCCCCGTCCCAGTACATGCGCAGCACCGCGTTGCGCCTGATCATCGGGTCGGGGCAGGACACGGTAATCCAGATGTGGGTGATGATACCCGCCCCCTCGATCCGGGCCAGCTCGGCCGTTTCTCCGGGTTGAATCTTGAGAGAATCCGAATTCTTGCCGCTCCGGTCATAGCTGGATATCCTGAGCCGCTGATAATTCTTCAACCGGGCCAGGTCATCCAGGAGTGAACTGCCGGAGAATTTCTCCTGGCTCAGGCCGGCCAGAGGACAAAGCAAAAGACCGAGAACCAGGACGCTGATAATTTTTTTGGCATTCATGCTGGACCTCCAGTTGGTGATGAGTTCACTCTGATTATCCACAAACCGCTGCCCAACGTCCACCAGAAGTTGCCGCCGGCCTGGATTAAATCTATAATCCGGAAAGATCGAGGCCGAGGGTTGGAAGAAATGATTACGGCTTTAACCGGCGGCACCGGGTTTATCGGAAGGCACCTGGTCCGCAGACTTCTAAGCGACGGGGAAAATCTCCGCTTGTTGGTCCGCAGTCCTAAAAGACCCGATTGGCTTCAGGAATCTTCCGCAGAAACGGTCAGGGTCGATCTGTTGGACCCGTCCGCTCTTAAAAGAGCCCTAACCGGCTGCCACCGGCTCTACCACCTGGCCGCCTACGCCAGAAACTGGGCCCCGGACGACAGGGCATTTTACAGAATTAACGTGGAAGGTTTCCGGAACATCCTGGAAGCTGCGCTGGCTGCCGGCCTGCAAAGGGTGGTATACGTCAGCTCCTCCGTGGTCTGCGGCCCCTCTGGCTCCGTCCCGGCAACAGAAGACAACAACCGGGACCAAATTCCTTACTTTACCGCCTACGAGGCCAGCAAGGCCCTTTCTGAAAAAATAATTCCCGAATACCTGAAACGGGGCCTGGAAATAGTTGTCGGTCGCCCGACCAGGGTTTACGGGCCGGGTTTGATGTCAGAAGCCAACTCCGTCACCAGACTTATCAAGTACTATTTGAAATTCAGGTTCTGCCCGGTCTTGAAACGGGGCCAGCAGAGGGGCAATTACGTTTACGTGGAAGACGTGGTCACGGGCTTGAAGTTGCTGATGAGCGGGGGTCGGGCCGGCCAGGCCTATTTTCTGGGTGATGAAAATATTTCTCTGGCCGGTTTTTATGACCTGCTGGAAGAGGTCTCCGGCCGCCGCGCCCTGCGCCTGGCTATACCGCCTTCGCTGGCCCTGGCCCTGGCCAGGCTGGAAGGCTGGAAAGCCAGAAGGCTGGGAATCTATCCATTGATAACGGAAGGCTGGGTCCGGACTTTCCTCCAGGACTGGGAAGTTTCAATTAAAAAAGCCCAAAACGAACTCGGTTATCAACCCCGGGGCCTGCGGGCTGGCCTTAAAGCCACCTGCGAATGGCTCGGTTACAGAACAAAAAGTTCAAGGCAAGATTGACCGTCAACCGGCAGACAAGTCGAGGAAGTGCCGCTTCATTTTTTTTAATAGACCATTTTTCAGGTCGTGGCCAGAAACCAACGGTCATTTTAAACCTGGTAACCTGTCGCCAAGAATCATCTTAGAAATTGGAATAGCGACCAACCCGACAATGATTCCGGCCAGCACATCTACCGCATAATGATACTGGCCATAGACCGTGCTGACAAAAAAAAGGATGATGAGAGGGATGACCACCAGGGCCACTTTTTTTCCAGCCTTCAACGAGAAATACAGCATAACCGTCCCGGCAGCACAGTGAGCCGAGGGAAAAGAGCCGCCGCGGTATTGAGCCGAGGTCTCCACCAGGTTCATCAAGCGACGAAAAAGAAACCCGCCTTCCGGGGTCAGCCCCTGGAAGTAGAACCTGGGGCTGGAGGCCGGGACCAGGATAAAAAGGAGGAAACAGGTCAGGTAAGCCAGTCCAAGGGTAAAAGTATAAGACTGGAGACCGGCCTGGTCCCTGTTTCGAAAAAGCGCATAGGCCAGCCAGACCACCAGTGGCAGATAGGCCAGGTAGGAAAACATCATCAGCTCGGTCAGCCAGGCTGGCTGAAAGCCGCTCAGGGCCAGGTTGGGACTAAAGCCAAAGATGGCCAGGTCCAGGCGGGCCAGGAGCTCATCCTGCCACGGGCGCCGGAGAAACTGAACCAGGGCCCCGGCCAGTTTATAAAGATAGGCATAACCGGGCAGAGTAAGGGCCGATAAAAGGAAAAGGCGCGTTCGATTTTCGGCGTATCTCTGCCGGAGCTGAGGCAGGTATAAAAAGATTAAAATTACGGCCAGGCTGACCGGGACCAGGAAAACTTCACGGTTCCCTCTTAAAAAGTAATCAACCAGGAGGATAAAAGAAAAAAAGGAAACCGAAAGGATGATTAGCTTTTCCGCCGGAAACAGCTTGGCCCGGCCTGACTCTTGGCTCATGATTATGGCGGCTACCTGCCTTCGGGTCAGTCCTGAACGGTCAGCACCTCAAAAGCCGGGGCCTTGAGGATGTGAGCTTTCACCGCGCACTGGTCGGCGGCCCTGACCACAGCTTCTTTATACTTCTCCGGAAAACCTGACGGCAGGTGTATTTCTATTCTTATTTTTTCGATCATCTTGGAGGCCGGCCCCTTTTCCATGGACATGGTCAGGTAGATGCCTTCCGTGGCCAGGCCTCTCTGCTTGCAAAAGGCCAGCACATAGTAGCCAGCACAGGTGGCAAGGGAAGCGAGGAAAAGGTCGAACGGAGCGGGCGCGGACCCGTCTCCGCCGGCATAGGCCGGCTGGTCGGTCAGGATACTCATACCCCTGTATTCAGCTTTCACTTTCAGGTTGCCCTCAAAGGTCACCCGGATTTCCCTGTCGTTCATAGAAGCCTCCGTATCTTCTCTATAAATTCTGCTCCTGTATTTTACCCCATCGGTCAACCCGCGCCAAGATATTAAAACCCGGGTCAAATCCAGGACTCAACCCTGTCAGGCACCAAAAAATAGCCCGCCAGTTCACCCCTAAGGGGTATGGCGGGAAGACGCCTCCGGACTTATCATCTGGGCGAGCTATGAATAGGAGGTTATTATGAAAAAACTTTTCACCTCGGTTCTGATTGCCATGTTCCTCTGCCTGGTTGCTGGCCAGAGCGCGGCCCAGGCAGGCATCCAGTTCGGAATCCGCGGCGGGGGTAACGCGGCCAAGTTGACCGGAGCGGACATCCAGGACCTGGAAGGAACCATCAAGAACAAAGTCGGACTGGTGGCCGGAATATTCCTGGCCATCAACATCGGGAAAATTGTCACCATACAGCCGGAAGTTCTGTACACCATGAAGGGCTCCCAGATCAACGACCCGCTCGGGGAGTATACCGGGAAACTCTACGGCGACTACGTGGAAATTCCCCTGCTGCTGAAAATCAGGATTCCCACCCCCGGCATCCAGCCGGCCATCTTTGCCGGACCATCCGTCGGTTTTAAACTCAGAGAAAAATTCCAGCTGAATGGCGAGGATGTTCCGCTGGAAGAAAACGTGCTGGAAAATAACGACTACGGGGCCATCTTTGGCGCCGGGCTGGATTTCGGTCGTCATTTCATGATCGACGTCAGGTACAGCCTGGGCCTGAAAAAAGTGTTGACTGCCATCGATGAAGGCATTCAGCCGGATGTCAAGAACGGCGTCTGGTCGGCCACCATCGGAATTGCTTTTTAACTTTCGCTCCAGGCCTTAGGCCTGGGCTCATTGAGTCACGAGAAGAGCTCTCCGCCAGTCTGGAGGAGGGCTCTTTTTTTTAGAATTATTTTATGGTCGGTCCCTGACCAGGACGGGATAAGATAGCCCGGCGCGATTTTTATTTTTTTATCCCTTTCCAGCGGCTGGCTGCCACCGGCTTCGGAAAGATTTGTTTTTTAAGAAACCAGAGACGGTTTGGCCAGTTTCAACCGCCAGCTTACAACCCTGTCTCTTTACTCCCTGCCCAGATAGGCAAAAGCCTCGTCCATGGCCCGGTGGTCTCCCACCAGGACCAGGATATCACGCTCGTCCAGTCGGAATTCAGCCCCGGGACCGCTATGGGTCTTCTCATTCCTGACCACGGCGATGACCGTAACCCCGGTTTTTCCCCGCAGGTCGATTTCACCCAGGGTTTTTCCGGCCACCCAGGATCCGGCTGGCACCAGGTAGGTTTCCACCACCCCGGCTTCCAGGTAATCGTAGATTTTTTCCGAGAGGCGGCGGGACGAGGAACGGGCTCCCCGCAGGATACCATACCGTTCACTCCGGATAATCTGCACCTGGGTATTGATGATGTTTCGCGGCAGGTGATACTTTTCCAGGACCCGGACAAAGATTTCAATCGAGGTTTCAAACTCCTCGGGAATGACATCATTGGCGCCGAGAGAATACAGCTCCTCAATTTCCGAAGCGAAACGGGTCCGGACGATTATAAAGATTTCCGGGTTCAGATTCCTGGCGGTATGAACCGCCCTCCTGGCCCCGTCCGGGTCGGAGATGGCCACCACCAGGGAACGGGCCCGGTCCAGTCCGGCTTCTTTCAGGATTACCTGGCTGGAAGCGTCTCCGAAAATTATAGGTTCTCCGCCCTGGCAGGCGACCCGGAAAGTGTCAGGATTTATCTCGACAATCACATAAGAAATTCCGGTTTCCTTCAGCACCCGGGCCAGGTTTCGACCGTTGAGACCGAATCCGGCAATGATTACATGGTCCTGAAGTGACTGGGCTTTAATGCTGGCCAGCTCCGGGCTGACCGGCCGGCCCAACCTGTCTCGAATTCTTTCAGCCAGCCGGGGACCAATTGCCATGAGCAGCGGGGTAACCAGGATGGTCAGCACCGAAGAAGCCATGAACACCTGGAAGACCTGCCCGGTCAGCAGTCCATTTTCCCTGGCCACCCCGGCCAGGACAAAGGAAAACTCCCCGATCTGGGCCAGACCCAGGGCAGTCAGCAGGGAAACCCTGGAGTTGAATCCAAGCAATCTGACCGTTAAAAACACGATGCCTAACTTAACCAGAATAATGCCGGCCACCACGGCCAGTACCCGCCAGCCCAGGTTCCAGGCCAGCCGGGTATCTAGCAGCAGGCCGATGGACACAAAGAACAGGCTATTAAAGACATCTTTGAAGGGCAGGATGTCAGAAACCACCTGGTGGCTGTAGTAAGATTCGGAGATTATTATGCCGGCCAGAAAAGCCCCGAGGGCCAGCGACAGGCCGAGAGACGAGGTCAGGTAGGCCATCCCCAGGCAGGCCAGCAGGGCCGACATCAGGAAAATCTCCTTGATCCTGGTCCTGACGATAACCGAGATGATGGCTGGCATGACCTTCCTGGCCACGAAGAAAACGGCCGCCACTGCCGCCAGGCTCAGCAAGAAACGCCCGCTCAGGGCTGTCAGTGACACGGCCTGAAGATTGGCCAGAAGAGGAATCAGAGCCAGCATGGGCACCAGGGCCATGTCCTGAAAAATCAGGATACCCATGGAAATCTGGCCGTGGGGGGCATCCACCTGTCCCCGGTCGGACAGCAACTTCAGTACCACCGCCGTGGAACTCAGGGCCACCAGGAATCCATAGGTAATGGCCACCTCTACCGTGGCCCCCAGGAACCGGGAAAGCAGGCTGACCACGGCCACGGTTATCAGCACCTGCAGGCTGCCGCCGAACCAGAAATAGCGCTGGATTCTCTGCAGCCGCTCCAGCGAGAATTCGATGCCGATGATAAAAAGCAGCATCATCACCCCGATCTCGGCCAGGGCATTGATCATCCCCGGGTTCTTGACCAGGGCCAGACCGCCGGGTCCGATGATGATGCCGGTAATCAGGAAGCCGACCACCGCCGGAATTCGCAGCCGGTTGAAGAGGACAATTACCAGAATCGAAGCCAGCAGGACCGTCAGCAGCTCGGCCAGAAGGAAAAGCGTCATTGGACTTGCTTTCTCGAAAAAATCAGAAGCCTGAACTTCCTTTAATTACAACAAATCCGGGGTTATGGCAACCTGAAGTTAGCCGGGTCGCCGCCGGGCCCTGATGACAGTTGGACGATGATTACGAAAATTTCTGTTAGCATCGGCAGATAGATGCTGCCTGAATCTTACCCCCAGGGCCAACCAGGACTCTCTGGCCCGGGTGCATTTAGCTGGACTCCTGTCCGGTTAGATCTGCTCTCAGGTCCGGTTGTTGATGGCAAAAAGGGCAGTTATAAAGCGGTTGGCCTCCAGCATGTCCCTGAATTCCACCCGAACCGCCTTTCCTTCCGTTCTCTTAACCCAGGGCAGGTAAGCCGTGGTCTCGGCATCGAAAATATTCTTAAAAGACAGGTCGAGGATGACCGGTTTCTTCACGGAGTAAGGCTTGAATTCCCGGATTCTCCTGACGGCCTGTTCCGCTTTCTGTTTGATTTCGGCCTGGATGACCCTGGGATGGGCCGACTTGGCCACGAGGAATCCCAGCGATTCCTTGGTCATGACGGTTTCCACCGGGCCAAGATTTTCCCGGGCCTCTCTTACCACATTCTGGTCCCCGCAGACCATGATCACCGGGACACCAAAATGACCGGCCACGGCCGCGTTGAACAGGGCCTCGGAAATCACCAGGCCGTTTACCCTGATCTCGGCAAACTTGGTTCCCCAGATGGTGTGGGAAAGGTTGGCCTCGGGAGTTCCCTCCTTCGGGTGATAGCCGATGAAAATGACCCCGTCAAAGCTGCCGTCAATCCCTTCCATCTGCAGCAGCGGACGAGGAAAGGACCTGATCAGATGGGCCTTTTCATTAAGCTCTTCGGGAATAATGTTCTGGGCGTTGCCGTGCGAGTCTGAAACGACAATCTCCCCCGCCCCGGCCGCCAGGCAGCCTTCGATGGCCGCATTCACTTCTCCCGTCATCAATCTCCTACCGCGTTCATAATCAAACTGCCCGGCCGCGGTCTGGGCATTGACCACGTGGGCAATGCCCTCGATGTCAACCGAGATATAAATCTTGGGCTTTCGGTCCTGACCTGACAGCGGCCAGGCTAGGAAGGCAAACAGGACCGCCAACAGCAAACCCAGGCCTGCTCTGTTTTTCATTTCTTCCTCCCCGTTATAATTAAGTGAACCATATCTAATCTATTTGATCCGGTCAAGCTACTCCTGCTTCGATAAAGCCTGCCAGCCGGCTTCAATCTTTCACCTTTTTGAATTCTTAATCTTCCCGGACCCGACAAAATCCGCCTCGCGCAGCTTCAGGGCCAGCGGAGCCGGGTCCTGCCAGAATTTTTTGAAGGCAAAGCCAGCAATAACCCAGAGCACGCCTGGCTCGGGTTCAAAGACATAGGGATAGCTGAGCTGGCCGCCAGGCTGCCGGGCGATGACCACCGGCCGAGACCAGTTAAATCCATCATCCGAAAAGGCCAGGCTCAGCTCCTCCCGGTGCCAGGAAGCCGGAAGTTCTGAATGGAAAGGCGTGGGCCTGGTTTTTTCAAAGACCCGGCCTTCCGGATTCAGCCTGTTCCAGACCAGGGCATAGCGACCGCTGCTGAGGCGGAGGAGATAACCGGGAGAACTGCTGGCATCGATTCTTGATGGCTGTATCGTGCGCCAGTATTTTCCGTCCTCGGAAATAGCCTGCCAGAAACGGTCCAGCCCGGTTCTGATCAGCATCAAGACCCGACCGTCTGGCAGCTCGGCAATCGTCGGTTCGAAGGCCCCGTCATGATGACCGTGCCCGCCCAGGTCAATCCAGTTGCTGCGCCTCCAGGTCAGGCCGTCATCGTCAGAATAAAAAGAACAGACCACCAGACGCCCGGGGTCGGAGACCAGGTGCTGCAACGGCACCACCACCCGGCCGCCTGATAGCTGGACCAGCCCGAAGAAATTTGGGTTATAACCCTCGAGTATCCGCTGGTTGTCAACCCAGGTCCGGCCTCCATCCAGGCTCCTTACGGCCCAGACTTCCAGGCGGCAATCGCCCGGCTCGTTTCTCTCGTTATCCCAGCTGAACTTCCTGCCTTCGAAATTCAAATAAACCAGGATAAGAACGTTATTCCTGGTGCACAAAAGGTAATAGGAAGCCGGCTCGGCCGGGTTGAGCCCCTGGCAGATGAAGACGGGTGGCGACCAGGTTTGTCCACCGTCCCGGCTTACCGAAAAGCCCCGGTCATCGACCGCGGCCAGGGCGCCGTCAGGCATCAGGACAAATGGTCCCTTCTTGCTCACTTCCAGGGGTTGGCAGGCCGGATGCACCCAGCGCTCTCCAGTCTGGCCGGCAGGAGAGAAGGTGAAAAGAAGAAGAAGTGTCAAAACAAAAATGGCTGCACTAAACAATCTTCCAATTTTCATAACCTATCCTCAAGTGTTCTCAACGATCATGAAAAGTATAACAAAAACCTGAATTGAGACTGAAGTACTTATTGTTGAAAGACAGGACTGATTAAGGCGGGAACGTCGTATTGATAAGTCCGGAACGATAATCGAACATATTTATCCAGAAAAAGGGCAAAACCAGAACCGGCCCAATTTCAAGAATTTCTCGGCCAACCGACTAATATAACAGGCAGAAAAGATTGGCCTGCCCCTAAAAATTTCTTGCCACGGGCAGGGCAAATTTATTAGATTAGTTCGAAGGAGGTTGCGATGAAGAAGACGCTTGTTATTTCCCTGATTCTATTGTTCATGGCACTGGCCGCTTCACCGGCCCGAGCCCTGGTCACCTTCGGGGTTAAGGGCGGACTGAATAATTCCAAGATTGTCTTCAGCCCGGCCATCGACATGCCCGGTCAGAAATACCTTCAGGGCTACTGTTTTGGCGCTTTCCTCAGCCTCAATTTCGGGCCGATTGGCCTTCAGCCCGAAGTTCTCTATTCCCGCCGCGGGATGGAAGCCCAGGTTCTGCTGGACCCAACCGACCCGGCCTCCCTGGCCCAGGCTCGGCTCATGCTGGATTATATTGAAATACCTCTTCTGGTCAGGCTGAACATCATTCCGGCCGGGCCGGTAAAATTCTACATTTTCGGTGGTCCCTCCTACGGCTTTTTGCAAAAGGCCAAGGTCAGGATGACCTACATGGGAACCAGCGAAGAAGAAGACATCAAGAGCGATTTCAGGAGCAACGCCCTGGCCGCGGTTGGCGGACTCGGCCTGGATATCAAGATACCGCTTCTGTTTAAGGTCTCGGTCGATGCCCGCTACCATTACGGGCTGGGCAACATCCTGTCGGAAGGCTCATCAGTTCCGACCGACAAGGCCCGGAATACCGGCTTCTCGGTTCTCCTGGGAATCGGTTTTTAAGAGCAGACGGCAGAATCCTTATATTACTCCAGGCTTGAGGCCTGGCTGTCCCGGGAAAAGCAGTCTGTAATTCAAGCTTCCTCTCCAGGATAGTGAAGAATTATAATCAGCCTACAATTGAAGTTTTCCTAAGAGACCAGCGCGGGTAACGATCTGCCATAAAGCCGGTGCTCTTGGTCATTCCAGGAGCTGCAGCCGGCCCGAAGCCAACCCGAAGAGAAGAGTGGCCTTCTGGCTGGGGCAGCACATCGGGTCGTCAGGGCCATGTGTCAGCAGGTCAAGCCTGATTCTGCCTCCAGTGATGGCCAGCTTTTTTATCTCCACCCGGTCTCCCAACTCCAGGTTATTGGTCTGTTCCAGGTCCTGGCCCCGGTTGATTAGAACCGTTATCTCGTAAAAGGAGCCGCTTCCCCCGAAATTGGAAACCAGGATAACCGCGGCCTCGGGCTGCCCGTCGCCGTTGAGGTCGCCCAGAGCCAGGGCCGCCAGTTTCAGGCTGACATAATCATCCAGCCCATTTCCCGATTCATACATTCCATTCTTCAACCTGTACCTGGAGCCGTCCACCAGGCTGTACTCAAAGTTCCGGGCCAGGTTCCTGATTTCTGCGGCGGATAGAGACCCCTGGAGCCGCGGGCTCATCGTCCCGTTTGAACCGGCAACGGTCAGCGAGAACTGAAAGAAGATAAGAGTTACCAGCGAGGCCAGCCACCAGGGCCGGCTTTTAATCGCTTTTCCATGGCCAAACATCCGACCTCCAATCCTCTGGTCATCGGGCTAAAGCTGTTCCCTTTATAAACTACGCCCGGGATTTTTTCAAGACATCGCGGCGGTGATAAATTTCCTGGCGGTCATGTCACATAACCCGCAGGGCCAGTCAAATCTATAAAACCCTGGCCGTGACCATTTTAAGGGACGGCATCGTATTAAGTACCTATGATAAAATTTCGGACCCGTTAGACATTTGATTAACCTCCACCCAGTTGCCCGCGGCGGCTCGATTCCACGATTGAAATCAATATTGCGGAGAAAAATAAATTATTACCCTGGCTGGAATTTCAGCCCGATTGTCTATAAAATCAATAATCATGGACAAGCCAACCGTGGTCATCAGCGCCTGCCTTAACGGCTTTTTCAACCGTTATAACGGCGGAACGGTCAGCGACGATAACGTTAATGCCCTCAAGCCGAGGTTCGAGCTTATAACCGTCTGCCCCGAAGTGGAAATAGGCCTGGGCATTCCCCGCAAGACGGTCAGCCTGTTCAAGCTTGGCGACAGGATCGAGGTCATTCAACGGGAGACCGGGCTAAACGTAACCCAGAAACTCCTGGACTATTCGGAGAAAACCATAAATAACCTGCCGGAGGTGGACGGCTTCATCCTCAAGGCCAAGTCTCCCAGTTGCGGTGTCAAAAGCGCCAAGGTCTTCGGCAACCGGGAGGGCACCAACATCCTGGGCAAGGATGACGGCCTCTTCCCGGCCACGGTCAGGAGGCTGCGCCCCCACCTGCCGTTAATTGACGAAGGAAGGCTCAATAACCGCGAGCTGCGCTGGGAATTCCTGGCCCGGGTTTACCTGCACTTTCTCTTCCGTAAATCAAGCCGGGATATCAAGTCGCTCATAGACTTCCATTCCCGGGCCAAGTACCTGCTGATGTCCATCTGCCAGAAGGACCTTCAGGACCTGGGCCGGATTCTGGCCGCTCACCGCAAGGGCAATTTTGAACAAACCCTTGAAGATTACCGGCAGACTTTTTACCGGATTTTGAGCCGGCCCATCAGGAAATCAAACCTGCTCAACGCCCTGAACCACATGTTCGGGTATGCCTCACCCAAACTGACGCCGGGCGAGAGAAAGCACTTCCTGAAGCTCCTCCAACAATACCGCTCCGGCCAGACTGATTTTGTGACCATAATTGAGTTCCTGCGAGCCTACGGGTACCGGTTTAATCTGCCATACCTTCTTGACCAGTACCT
This sequence comes from Candidatus Saccharicenans subterraneus, assembly GCA_003426165.1. GTDB lineage: Bacteria > Acidobacteriota > Aminicenantia > Aminicenantales > Saccharicenantaceae > Saccharicenans > Saccharicenans subterraneus. Next base: position 72,045 of record QUAH01000003.1, on the reverse strand, counting down.
GCTGACCCTGGAGTGAGCGCCGGCCTGCATCTGAAAAGACGCGCATTTACAGCAATCCATTTATCCATTAAAATCCAGCCTTAAATGGAAGAAATTTAACAGGCTGACGTCTTAATAGGAAATTTGGTTGAGGAAGAAGTCGGAAGACAAGATGAACAGAAGCAAAGGTTTTCTTATCCTGATGGTTATCCTGGTTGTTCAAGTCCTGGCTCTGCCTGCCCAGGATAGGTCCAAAGTTTTGGAAATAAAGAGAACAGACCGGCCTCCCCGGATAGACGGGTTGCTGGACGACGACTGCTGGCAAAACCTCCAGCCCGTTTCCGGCTTTATCCAGTACAATCCCGTCAACGGGGCCCCGGCCTCCGAGGAAACCTATGTCTGGGCCGCCTACGATGACAGATACATCTATTTTGCCTTCCTGATGAAGGACTCCCACCCCGACCGGATCTGGGCCGAACTCACGCCCCGGAATGAATTCGAGAATAACGATTCCATCCAGGTCATCCTGGACACTTACAACGACAAGAGAACCAGCATTTCCTTCACCCTCAACCCCAAGGGGGTCCAGAAAAACTCGGTCGAGACCATCTGGAAATCAGGAGCAAAGATCAGGGAGGACGGCTGGTCGGCCGAGATGGCCATCCCCTTCAAGTCCCTTCGTTTCTCCACCGCCTCCGAGCAGGTCTGGGGAATAAACTTTTCCCGGTACATTCACCGGCTCAACGAAACCGACTACTGGACCGAGGTCAAGAGGGACCTGCCCCGCCTCCACCAGATGGCCGAGTTGAGGGGACTCAGTGGAATCAAGGCCGGTCACAACCTGGAAATCTTTCCTTATGCCGGGGTGCGTTCTTCTCGCTGGGAGGATGAGAAGGACGACAAGCTGGCGGTGGGAGTGGACGTGAAATACGGCATCCAGCCCAACCTTTACCTTGATGTCACGGCCAGTCCCGATTTCAGCCAGGTCGAGTCCGACCCGTTTCTCTACCAGCTCTCGCCCTACGAAAACTACCTTCAGGAAAACCGCCCGTTCTTCACCGAGGGCAGCCAGTACTTCAGCCTGGCCACCGGTACCAGGATCTTCTATTCCCGGCGGATCAGGGACCCGAGGCTGGCCGCCAAGATTTCGGGTAAGACAGGCAAATATTCCTTCGGCATACTGGGCGCCCTCAACAAGACGGACTACGGCTCATCCAAGTTCGGGGTGTTCCGTCTCAAGCGTGACATCTTCAAAAACTCACAGATCGGGATTTATTACACCGGAGTCGACGAGCAGGACTCCACCAGCCAGAACCTGGCCTTTGATTACAGCTTCAACTTCAAGGATATCTATTATATTCGGGGAGCCAGCATTTTCTGTTTCAACTCGGACGGCGACAATTCCAGAAATGGAATACACCAGATCGAGTTCCAGCGTGAGCCCGATGCCGGGCTGCAGCTGGCCGCCGGCTTTGAACGGATAGAAGATAACGCCAGGCTCAGGGCGGGCTACCTCAACCGGGTTGATTTTCAAGCCCTGGAGGCCATGCTGGGCTATGCCTGGCGTTTCAACCGGGGCACGGTCCAGAGGCTGAGCTGGGACATCTCGGGCAATGTTAATCAGGACTCTTACGGTCGAAAAGTGAGCGAGCAGCTGGAGTTCATGATGTTCTGGGACCTGTTCAACCGGATAGAATTCCACTACGGAGTTTTCACCGGGAAGAGCCAGTACCAGGTTCTGACCCCGGAAGATAACCTGGTCTGGAACGGCCAGTTCCTGAAAAACTATGGCGCCAGCTTCGACTTCGACTGGGAAAGGGGCGGCTTCCTGAAAGAAATAAGCCTGGAGAGCGGCTGGCAGAGAAGGGGCATCTATAATGAAGACTTTACGGCCGTAAGTCCCGGGAGCCAGCTCAGCCTGGAAGGCAGTATCTCCTTGAAACCCAGGAGCAACATCGAACTGTCCTTCGGCGCGGATTACATCAGGCAGCTGCTGTCAGCCACCGGGGAAGAGGTATTCGAGGGGCTGACCTACGAAGCCTCCCTCCATTACCAGATAACTCAAAAACTCTTTCTCAGCACCATGCTGCTGGGCGAAACAAGGGAGAACCAGTACAGCTTTGATTTCCTGGCCGGCTATTACCTCGGGGCCGGAAGCATCATCCAGCTCAGTTTCAAGAAAAGCCAGCGGCGAGAGTTCCTGGAGACAGAAAGAGGGCATTCCACCACCCTCAAGGTATCTTATCTCTTCCGGATCTAAGAGTGCGCGGTCAGTTTTTAACCGGTGGTAACCGGGCCCGAGTCAGCTCTGGATGTGCCCATAATTCACAGGCAGTTTTGATTTCTTTGAAGCTCTGGCTTTTTTTATTCCGGGGAAATTTAACTTTTTGACCGGCCAGGCTTATTAACCGATCTACCCGACCCCTGTCCCCTTCCTGCCGGCATGACTATTATCTTTTTTCCCCTTCCATAAAGCTCGGCCCGCCCCTGACAGTACAAAAGCCCGACCAGGGCCGCGCTGACCGCGTCCAGCTCGTCGGCCGACATCCCCGGCCACGGCTTTGCTTTTCGGCTGAGACGCAGCCCAAATTCTTTCCGGGATAGCCTTTCCAGGCCGCTGGCCAGCTTTTCCCTGCCCTGGCCGGCCCTGGGCAATCCCCAGATATCCTGGGCGCCGCCAGGATAGATTTCTATCACCTCATACCCCGACCGGAGAAACTCTGACTTTAACTTCAGGCCCCTCCGGGTCAGAGCGCGCATCGGGCCCAGGGTTATGGGGAAGAAGCGGATGCCACGCTTTCTCAGCTCCAGGTCACAGCTCCGGAAATGACCACCCCTCCGGTCCTCGATGTCTCGCCGGCCGGGAGGCAGGCTCAATGGCGCATCGATGGCCACGAGCAGCGGGTCGGCTTTTCGCACTGCCTCGAAGATTTCCTGGTCGGTGAAAAGAACCGAGGTGAAAATTGCCCTGCCCTTGATAAGAGAGAAGCCCGTTGGCCTGTGCGGAGAACCGGCCAGGTCGAGGCCCACAATTCTGGTCAGCCGGGTTGTCATCGGGATGGCACCCGGGGTTTATCTCCGGTCGCTTCAGTAGATAACAAGCCTTAAGGCCTCCACCGCCCTGTCCGGGAAATAGCGGCCCTTGAGTTTCTGCAGATCTTCCAGCGAAGAAATTTCTTCCGGACCGACCTTGACCTTTCCCTGCCGGGCCAGCCTGACGTATAGCTCGGCCAGGGCGATGATGGCCGCACCCAGCGGGATGGAGTTCAGGCTCTTGTCCATCTCCCCGGCTTTCTGCCGGTAATGCACGTAATAGCTCTGCAGGAGCGGCTGAATTTCGGTCAGGATGAGGGCCGCGGTTTTCAGCATTATTTTTTCCCGGTCATTCAGCTGGAGCTGGGCCAGGCTTTCCTGCTCCATGTACCGGGTGGTCTGGCTGAAGAGCGGCAGGCAGTTCTGGAGTTCCGGGATATCGCTCAGCAGGGCAGCCGATTTTATGTTCTCCACTTCAACCTTGTTGATCTCCATGACCGAAGCAATTTTCCCGGCCAGTTCCGAGACCTGCTCGGCCTGTGATTTGCCCTGCTCGCCCACCTCCAGGTATTTCAGGACGATGGACAGGATACCGGCATAGGCCCTCTTCAGGTTGAATACTTCTTTTTCCCGTTTTTCACTCAGCACCCCGACAATCCAGGCCGTTAGCAACAGGAAGACGGCCCAGGAAATTAGAAAGATCAGGTCATCCCGGTTAAGACCAAGCTGAACGCCAAATACCTGCCGGGAAAAAACCAGGTAGAGAGCTTCCAGCAGGATACAGCTGATGGCTATGGTCACCGCCCGGCGGCGGCCCAGGTAATAGCCGGCAAAAATTACCGGCAGAAAGAAAAAATTCAGCAGGTAAGGCTTGTAATGAACCAGGATGTTGGTGGTCACTATGGCCAGGACGATGATGATGGCGATGGTGGTTTCAAAACGCTGACCTGAAAAAACCTTCTTGCCTGCTCCGGGCATCTTCCCTCCTGTTACCCTGCCCGATTGCCAGCCAATCCTTCTGGCCCCGCTTCCCGGTTCTTATATAGCATTAAATAAATCAAAAAATCAACAGGAATCTTTACTGAAAGTAATCCGCGGGCGCGGGCTGAAATCTGAACACCGGCCGGTCAGTTACTTAGGTTAACCTGGCTGGAAGCCCGGTTCCGACATGTGCGAGCGGTGGCCCAGATGGTCGCGCTCCCATGGTTAGAAGAAGATCGGATATCGTGGGGAGCAAGCTTTGTAGCCAAAGGGAATCCCGTTCAATTTTAATTAAAGCGAAAGGGGAAATTGTCCCGTCTGATAGACGGTTGTGCTTAAAACTTATATTTCAGGCTGACGGAAATAACCGGCCCGATGAGCTCCCATTTGAAATCAGTTTCCTGGCCCTCGCCATTAATGAAGGTCAAGTTCTGCCCAACCGTGGTGGAATCCAGCGAATCGCTTTTTATCTTAAAGGCCTTGACCGTGCCAAAGGGCACCCTGATATCACCGCTAAGATAGAACCTCGAGGAGACGGCCAGGTCGGCCCCGAGGTTGGCATGGGGAAAGATATTCTGGGAGGTGGCCACGATCTTCCGGTCGCCCTCTGAGATCTTCATCAGATTCTCCAGCCAGCGCCACCTTTCGGTGATTACCGCCCGGTTGAAATAATAGCCGGCGCCACCACCCAGGTAAACCCGCAGCGTGGTGATGGGAAGATTGATCCTGATGGTCAGCAGCAACGGCAGGCTGGACAGCCCGACCTTGCCCTGCTGGGCCACTTCGATGGCCACCTGGTCCACCGTCCCGCTGACGTTCAGCTCGCTCTGGACATTCTTGAAAATATACTCGGCTCCCAGGGCCACAAAAAATTGTGGCCCGGCCTTGAACTCCAGTTCGCCTCCGAAAGAAAAGGTTCCACTTATTTCGGCCAGGTTCCGGCTGGTCCCGGCCAGGCCGAGTTCAGCCAGGAAATCCGAGAGCTGCTTCAGGCTGGCATTGACCGCCGGAACGTATTCCTTGTTAAAGGTGGTGGAAGAAGGGACGTAGTAGCTGCCGCGGAGCGAAAAGGCCAGCCGGGGCTCCGCCCCGATGGCCGCCGTGGCAAGTATCAGAAAAGCAACCAGCAACGCTCTTATTTTCTTCATCCTGGCCTCCACGATGATTCCTTATTTCCCCAGCTTGTTCTTGATGGCCTCAGACAGCTTTTTCAGTTCCAGCCGCTGTCCCTGCTCTCCGGTCCCGCTCCCGGTGGATTCAGTAATCGGCCCGTAAACCACGCGATTATTGTCTTCGTTCTTTTCCTCTATCTCGTTGTCCACATCCATCACCGCTATCAGGTACTTGCCCACCGGGTTCTGGCTCTGGCTGAGATACTGGACAAAGGCCAGGAGCCGGGTGGAATCGGCCAGCAGGTTGTAACTCAGGCTCCTGGTCTCCAGGAGTGTTCCCAGGTTCTGGCCGTCGGGTGAAAGATAATAGGCTATCTTGTAATTGCCTTTAAGTTCCCCGTCGCCGTCGTTGATCATCTTCAGGAAACCGGTCAGGATTATGGTCCGGCCCAGGAACCGGGACACTTTCAGGCTGCTCCATTCCCCGGTCAGGTCGGCCAGAGGATAGGGCCCGAAGACGGCCACGGCCGTTTTATCGCCATCCATTATGAAGCTGATGGTCTTTGATGTGCCGGAAATATCTCCCTGCCAGCTGTCAAAACCCGAGAATTCATCCGGCGTGGCTGTCAGCTTCACCAGGGTCCCGGCCGGGTAGGTAGCCGAGCAGACTTCACCACAGTCTATCTCTTCATCCTCGCTGGTCACCGTTCCGTTTCCCGGGCCCGACTTGAGCACGGTCAGGGTATAGGTATCTTCGGCCGGGACGAACTTGGCCGTAATTGATTTATCAGAATCCATGACAATCTTGATGGGATTATCAGGGCCGGTCACATCCCCGCTCCAGCCGCCAAAGACCGAGCCCTCGCCCGGGGTGGCGGTCAGGGTAACAGTATATCCTTCGTCATACGATTCAGAGCAATCGGACCCGCAATCTATTCCGCCGTCCTGGCTGCTGACCAGTCCGCTCCCCGTTCCAGCCCTGCTGATGGTGAGCTGGTAGCTGCCGACTGCGGCAAACCTGGCCACGAACACGTCAGTTCCGCTGATTTCCTTGTCATAAGTATCATTGGTCACCGGGAAAGCCGAGGATTGAGTATAGCCGGTTACATAGACATTCCCCTGGGCATCAAGGGCCAGGCCATAGGCCAGGTCATCAGCCACTCCGCCGAGAAAGGTGGAGGCCAGAACCGCGCCCAGCTTGACCGACAGCTTGGTGACCACGGCATCCCAGCCGCCATTGTGGCTGGGGTCGTAGGTACCGGTGGTTATCGGATACCCGGCTGACCTGGTCCAGCCGGCCAGGTAAGGATTTCCACGGTCGTCCACCACCAGGGCCCGGCAGCGGTCATCGGACACCCCACCCACGAAGGTGGAGCCGATGAGAGAACCCAGTGCGCTGTCAAACTTGCTGACGAAGATATCGGTCAGGCCGGAAAAGATGGTGTCATAAGCGCCCTCGGTGACCGGGAAATCGCTGCTGCTGGTGTATCCGGCCACGTAAACAGCCGGGTTGACCGCCCCGTCAAGAGCCAGGGCATAGAGAAAATCGGCCCCGCTGCCCCCGATATAGGTTGAAGAATATATGAAATCAAGCATCGGGCTGAGATGCACCACGAACCCGTCATAGTCTCCGTTATAAGTTCCATCATAAGCACCGGCGGTGACTGGAAAATTCGTCGACCGGGTGCGCCCGGCTACCCAGAAATGACCGAGGCCATCGACCGCCACGGCCGAGGCTATGTCATAATCGCCGCCACCGATAAAGGTGGCCGCGGCCAGGCTATCAAGCCCACCGCCAAGGATGGCCACAAAGGCGTCCTGGCTCCCACTAAGGCTGGTGCTGTAAGTTCCTTCGGTTACCGGGAAATTGGCTGAATCGGTCATCCCACCAATCACCACGGCATCTTGGGCAGGTAGCAGGGCCAGGGCTGCCGAGTAATCTGTCCCGCTTCCCCCGAGGTAAGTTCCGCCCAGCAGCAGGTCCAGGTTGGGGGCAATCTTGACCACAAAAGTGTCATAATCTCCGCCCCGGTACTGGGTCTGGAAAGCCCCGGTAGTTACCGGGAAGTCCCGGGAGGAAGTGATACCGGTAAGATATACATTGCCTTCCCCGTCAATGCCCAGCCCGTTGACATAATCGGCTCCCTGGCCGCCCAGATAGGTAGAAGCCTCAAGCTGGGTCAGAGAATTGTTGAGCCTGGAAATGAAAATATCAAAGCTCCCGTTGGCGGAAGTATCGATTACGCCGGTAGTGGTCGGGAAATCGGATTGAAAAACGGACACGGTATAGCCGGCTACATAGACCTGGCCTTCGGCGTTAACGCCGACACAGTAGCCGCGGTCGTTACCCGTACCTCCGATATAAGTGGAAGCAGAAAGAGTGCTCAAGGCGGGGTCGATGACCAGGGTATACTCCGGGTTGTAGGGACCCCGGATTTGGAAGCCGTACTCGTCCCGGGCCCTGACCTCGTAGGCCACATCCACGTATTCCCGCCGGCCCTCAATTTCCTGGTAGCCCACCGGATTAACCATCTCCAGCGGTCCGGCTGCCGTGTGCAGAACCAGATGGCCTTCATCCGAAAGGCCGAGAGCTTCCACTCCTTCAACCTTAATATTTATGTCCTCAACCTTTGAGCCCGGGCGCAGGTAGAAAAACTTCTCGACGTTCCCGCCCGAAGCCCGGAGTTCAACTTCTATTCCCGGATAAATTTCGCCCAACCCGAGAGAATTGTAGCCGGCAAGCTTGCTCTTCCAGGTCCCTGAATTCTGCCCGCGGAAATAGGCTACCCTGGTACCAGCCGGCTGCTTGCCGGACAAAGCAAAAACTGCCGGTTGTCCCTTAGCGCTCAAGAACCTCTCCTTGAAGACCAGGAGCCGGCCCCTGCGCCGAGCGGCTTCAGGAAGATCGGTATCCCCGGCTTGGCCTTCAGCCCGACCGGCTTTGAAAGACAGCAGGCTGAATATCAATTCCCGGTCGGTCACGGCCAGGGTCCCGGTAAACAGGTCTGCCCGGAACTTCAGGCGGCTATCCCATTGTCCTTCGTTTGGCACAAAGGGAAGAGAAATCCCGGCCAGGGCCACCCGGGGAGTTGTGACAGGTTTTTCATTGGCCGGTGCGTTCGAGACAGTCCTGAACCCGATCAGAATAAAAGCGGCCAGGACCGCGGCTGAAGCCACCAGGCCAGCCAACCCGAAAACCCGTCCTCCGCTTACCGGTTTTCCCTTTCCAGATTTCATGCTCAACCTTCCTGTCATTATTTCCCGGCAGGCCCCGGTCTGGTGCGACCGGCCCGCTTTATCAATTATAATAAACTACAACCGGGCAAAACAGATGCACAGCCTCCGGCAGCAACCTGGCATCCAGGAAAGCACTGCCGAAACACCAGAAGCGGATATTATATCTATTTTTGGCGAAAAAATCTCATTTGCCGGATAAATTCCACCGGTCGTACCGGTCGAAACCGGTGAGAAAACTTTTGACTTTTTACGTCGTTATAAAGTAATGTAAATTTAAATCGGCTACAGGCGGAAAAAATGAGTAAAAGGTCAAGGCTCCTGGTCATCACCCTTATCATTATTATTGTTCTTTCCCTGGGTGCCTGGCGGCTTTTAAGAAAAACGCCCGGGGGAAATTCGGGCGGGGCCGAATCCGCTTCGGCTACCGCCGCCACCGAAACCCAGACCGCAGCTCCCCTCCCGGTCAAGGTGGCCACGGCCCGGGTGGCCGACCTGGAAAAAAGGATCAAGTCTCCGGGCGAAGTCTTCACCGAGAGAAAAGTTGTCCTCAAGGCCGAGGTCAAGGGAGTGCTTAAAAAGCTCAACATCCAGGAAGGCCAGGCGGTTCGCGCCGGGGAAGTCCTGGCCGAGCTGGACGACACACCCTACCGGCTGCAACTGGAGCAGGAAGAGGCCACCCGGCTTAAGGCCCTGTCGGAGCTGCTGCTGGACCGTTTTTTCCAGCAACCCGACCTCAGCGGAAGCCCTGAAGACCTGGAAAAGCTTAAAAAAGCGGAGGAGACCTTTCTCCAGGCCGAGGCCGCCTACAGTGAGGGCCGATTAGGTCAGGCCGAGCTGGACCGGGCCCGCCGTGAGTATGAACTGGCCCTGATCGGCAGCGGCCTTAAGAGGGATGAGATCATTGCTGCTTCCAAGGGACTGACCCAGGCCGAGGTCAGCGTCAAGCGGGCCAAGATGGAACTGGAAAAGACCAGGATCACCGCCCCATTTTCCGGGGTGGTCACCCAGATCAAAGTAGCTCCCGGAGAAAACATTGAGATTGGACGGGAAATATGCACCCTGGTCAACCTCGGCCAGCTTAAAATTGAAGCCAAGGTCCTGGAGACCCTGATCGGCAAGGTCAGGCTCGGCCGGGAAGCCGATGTCCGTTTCTCGGCTTACCCGGGAAAGGTTTTTCGAGGCCGGGTGGCGGCCATCAGTCCGCTGGTCAGCCCCACGGAAAAGACCTGCAGCGTTTTCATCCACCTGGACAATCCCTCTGGAGAAATAAAGCCCGGCATGCATGCCGAGGTGGAAATAGTTTCCGAGGTTTTCCCGGGCCGGCTGCTTGTACCACAGGCGGCGGTCCTGGTCCGGGGTGGCCGGCCGCTGGTTTTCGTAATAGAAAACGGCCTGGCCAAGTGGCGTTACATCCAGACCGGGGAAGAAAACGAGCAGTTCGTGGAAGTGCTGGACGGGGTTAAGGAAGGAGAACAGGTCATCGTCGAGGGACACCTGACTCTGGCCCATGACTCGCCAGTTCGTGTGGTGGAATGAAGAAAACGAAGCGGGAGGAGCGACCATGAACCCCGCCCGATTTTCCATAGAGCGACCGGTCACCACCCTGATGTTCTTCATTGCCATCATTTTGCTGGGGGTGGTCTCACTCGGTCATCTCAGTATCGACCTTCTTCCTTCCATCAGTTATCCGCGCCTGTCGGTCATCACCCAGTATCCGGGAGTGGCCCCGGAAGAAGTGGAAATGCTGGTTACCGTACCCCTGGAAACCTCGGTCAGCCGGATTCCCGGGCTGCGCCGGATGGAGTCCGTGTCCAAGGAGGGTTTTTCCTTTATCAGCCTAGAGTTCACCTGGGGCACCGACATGGACTTTGCCCTGCTCCACACCCGGGAACGGCTGGACTCGGCCCGGGACAGCCTGCCCGAGGGCTGCGAAAAGCCGGTCATCATCTCGCTCGACCCCCAGAGCAGTCCCATCATGACCCTGGCCCTGACCGGGGAGCGAAGCCTGCTGGAACTAAAGGAACTGGCCGAGGAAATGATCAAGCCCAGGCTGGAGCAGATTGAAGGAATCGCCGCGGTAGAAATAACCGGCGGGGTGGAAAGAGAAATCCAGGTGGAGGTGGACCCGGAAAAGCTGGCCGCCTACGGGCTGAACATTGAGACCGTCTCCCAGAAGGTAGCCAGTTTTAACCGCAGCCTGCAGGGCGGGACCATCCTCAAGGGAAAATTCATCTATTCTCTCAGGATCGCCGGAGAGTTCAGCCGGGTCGGCCAAATTGAAGACATCCCGGTCAAGTTCACCGGGGATGGGGGCGTGGTCCTGTTGAAACATATCGGCCGGGTGGTTGACACCATCAAGGAACGCGAGGGCACCACCAGGTTGAACGGCCAGGATAGCATCGGGCTGCTGGTCAGAAAAGAATACGGGACCAACACGGTGAAAGTCACCCGGGCCGCCAGGGAGGTCATTGAGCAAATCAGGAAAGAAAACCCGGAGATAAATCTCGAGGTCATCTCCGAGCAGGCCGGCTACATCCAGAGCGCCATAGACTCCACCAGGGAAGAGATTATCCAGGGAGCCATCCTGGCCTTCCTGACCCTGCTGATTTTCCTCCAGGAATGGAAGTCGCCGCTGATCATAGGAACGGTCATCCCCATCTCCATCATCGGGGTTTTTAACATTCTTTTTCTCCGCGACATCACGCTGAACCTGATGTCGCTGGGAGGCCTGGCCCTGGGAGTGGGCATGCTGGACGATACGGCCGTGGTGGTTTCGGAAAACATCTTCCGGCACCGCCAGCTGGGAAGGCCGGTCAGGGAAGCGGCCAGCCTGGGCACCCGCGAGGTTATCAGCCCGGTGGTGGCTTCAGTCCTGACCACCATCGTGGTTTTTCTGCCGGTGATTTACGTTAAGGGCCTGGCCGGGCAGCTGTTCAGGGACACGGCCCTGACCGTGACCTATACCCTGCTTTCGGCCCTGCTGGTCTCGGTCACCCTGCTGCCGATGCTGGCCTCTCGCGAAAGATTGATATCCTGGCCGGAACGAGTCCTGCCCCGCTTGAATTTCCTTGGCTTCAGGAAAATTCAGACCGAAGCCGGAGCAAGGGGCTGGTGGCTCTATCCCTGGCTGGGTCTCAAGTTCGTACTATACAACCTGGTCCTGCTGCTATCCTGGTTGCTGGCCACCGCGGCCAGAGGAGTCGGCTGGGTTCTGGGCCGGATTTTAGGCTTCATCTCAGGCCTGTTGAAACCAGTTTTCGAGGCCATCTTCCGGTCTTTTAACCGGACCTACCAGAAATTCGTGGGCCGGCATTCTTTCTACCTGAACTGGTCGCTCGACCACAAGAAAACCACCTTCTACCTGGCCGCAGTTCTTTTCTCGCTGATCCTGGTGCTGGGCCTGGTTCTGCCGCGGGAACTGATGCCGCCCATCCGGACCTCAAGTTTCAGCCTCAGCCTGAAGACCCCGGCCGAATATTCGCTGCCGCAGACCGAGGAAATCGTTTCGCTGGTTGAAAACTGGCTGCGCCAGCAACCGGATTGCCGCCGCGTCTTTTCCCAGGTGGGCATAATTTCCAGCAGCGAATCCTTCCGCCCTGATGTCTCGGTCAATTCGGCGGTGGTGACGGTTGAAGCCAGGAATTCCAGGGCGCTGGAGGGACTGATGGCCAGCACCAGGAAATACCTGTCCGGTTTCCCGGAACTGGCCTATTCCGTCAGCCGGGAGCAGACCACCCTGGGCGAATTCCTGGCCCTGACTTCGGGCCAGGTCATGCTCAAGGTCAAGGGTCAGAACCTGGACATCCTGCGACGGGTGGCCCAGGAGTTTGCCGGGAAATTGCGGGCCGTTCCCGGCCTGACCGATGTCAACCTCAACCTGCAAAAGGGAAAACCTCAACTCCTGATAAAAATAAACCGGGAGGCCCTGGCCCGGTATCCCAACCTGTCCCCCGGAGAGCTGGCCAGCTTCCTGGTCCAGGCCATCAGGGGAACGCTGGCCACCAAGTACCGGGAAATGGAAAAGAAGTACGACGTCCGGGTCTGGCTGGAACCGGAATCCAGGAAGACGGTCGACCGGGTGCTCGATTCCTTCTATCCTTTCGGCCAGTCGCTCATCCCGCTGCGGGAACTGGTCAGCTACGAGCCGGTGGAGGGAATGAATGAGATCAGGCGCGAAAACCAGGAGCGGGAAATCCTGATCACGGCCAACCTCAGGGGCCGGAAGTTCAGCCGGGTAGTCCCGGACATCCAGGGCCTGATCCGGCAGATGAACCTGCCGGCCGAATACCGCATCCTGTTTGGCGGCGAGAGGGAGGAAATGACCACCAGCTTCCGCTCGCTGCTCCTGGCCTTCCTGATGGCCGTGGTCCTGATTTACATGATCATGGCCGCCCAGTTCGAGTCCCTGCTCCACCCCTTCCTGATAATGTTTACTATTCCGATGGGATTAGTAGGAACTGTCCTGCTGCTCCTGGCCACCGGGCAGAGCCTGAACGTCATCTCCCTGATCGGGGTGGTGGTCCTGGTGGGCATCGTGGTCAACAATGCCATAGTGGAGATAGATTACATCAACCAGCTGCGGCGCGAGGGGCACCCACTGCGGCGGGCGGTGGTGGAAGGAACGGCCACCCGTCTGCGGCCGATCATGATGTCGACCCTGAGCACGGTGGCCGGGCTGATTCCCATGGCCCTGGGCCTGGGGCGGGGAGCCGAACTGCTGCGGCCGCTGGCCATAGCCGTCATCGGCGGGCTGACCTCCTCGCTCTTTCTGACCCTGGTTCTCATCCCGGTTCTTTATGAATTCGTGGAGACCAGGCTCAGGAAGCGGGAGGCTTGAATCTTTACGGGTTGAGCCAAGATGAAATTCTTCATAGAGCGACCGGTGGCCACCCTGATGGTCTACCTGGCCCTGCTGGCCCTCGGTCTTTATTCTCTGTTCCACATTCCGCTGGAACTGGCCCCCCAGGAGGAATTTCCCCGGGTTGACCTGTCCGCCTCCTGGCCCGGAGCCTCGCCCGAGGTCATGCAGACCCAGGTCACAGCCATCCTGGAAGAAGCGGTCCTGACCGTCAGGGGCATTCGCAAGATCAGCTCCACCAGCAACATTGGCTCCTGCCGGCTGACCATTGAATTCGACCCCAAGGTCAACCTGGAATTCGCCAACCTGGCCCTGAGAGAAGCCATCGGGCGGGTTCTACCGGAGCTCCCCTACGGGGTCAAGCCGGTGGTTGAGCCATACATTCCCGAGGATTTCAGGGTCAGGCCCTTCCTGACCTACACCATCTCCGGCAATTACCCGCTGCAGACCCTCAGGGAAATTGTCAAGGACCGGCTGGAAATCGGGCTGGGGTCGATTAACGGCGTTTCCAAAGTGGAAGTCAGCGGCGGTTCTGACCTCAACGTCCGCCTGACCCTCGACCAGAAAAAGCTGAGGGACCTGGGCCTTCATCCTTATATGATTGTCCAGGCCCTGGTCCAGGCCCTCGAGGTTTACCCCTCGGCCAGGGTCCAGAAAGACCGGGAAGAATACCTGCTGCGGGTGGCCATGGCTCCCGCTGACACCCGGGACCTGGGTGAATTGATAGTGCGTCACCAGGGCCCGGTCCCGGTTAGGGTGAAGGATGTGGCCACCATCAGCCTGGAGTACGCCGAGATTTTTCACCTGAACCGGATTAACGGTCAGCCCACCATCATGCTCCGGGTCCTCAAGGAAAAGGGCAAGAACACCCTGAAAGTGGCCAGGCAGGTCAAGGACCGGCTGGAACAGGTCAAGAAGAACCTGCCGGCCGACCTGATTTTCAGGGTGGTTGATGACGAAAGCCAGGAAATCCTGGATAACCTCCGCCATCTTTACCTTCTGGCCGCGGTCATCACCCTGATCATCTTCCTGATGATCTTCATCATCATCAGGAGGCTATCGCCCTCGCTGCTTATCCTGTCCTCGGTTATCTTTTCGGCGGTCATATCCTTCAATTTCATCTACCTCTTCAAGATTTCCCTTAACATGCTGACCCTGGGAGCCCTGGCCCTGGGTTTTGGGATTTTTGTCGACAATTCCATCGTGGTTTTTGAAAACATCCTCAGGCTCAGGGAGTCCGGCCTGGAACCGAAGGAAGCCGCGGTCGAGGGGGCCCGCCAGGTCATTACCCCGGTGCTGGCCTCGACCCTGACCACCATCGGGGTCTTTTTCTGTTTCCCGTTTTTCCAGGGCAGGTTGCGCATCTACTACCTGCCGCTGGGAATAGTCATGTCCCTGGCCCTTACCACCTCGCTCCTGGTCTCTTTTTCCCTGATCCCTGCCCTCAGCCCGCGACTGCTTTTCCTGAGGAAGAAAAAGCCGGGCAGCCGTTTCTTTTCTGTTTTTGAAAAAATTCTCCGCTTCAGCCTGAAGCACCCGGTAGAAATCCTGCTGATAATCGGGCTCATCACCTTCGGCAGCTACCGGACTTTCAAGAAAAACGTGACCATCGGAGAGTTTTTCCGCTGGTATTCCCGGGACCGGCTTAACGTTTCGGTTACCATGCCAGCCGGAACCAGGATCGAGGCCACCGACGAGCTCATCCGGAAATTCGAAGACCGGGCCCTGGCCTACCCCTGCGAAAAACAGGTCAACAGCCAGGTCTTCAGCGAACGGGGCTTCCTGGACATAACCTTCCCGCCCGAGGTGGAACTCTCGGCCCATCCCTACATCCTGAAAGACGAGCTCATCAGGCTGGCCACCAACTTTGCCGGGGTCAGCATCGGTGTCTATGGCTTTGACCCCCAGGGCTATTATTCAGCCATGAGCGCCGGCCGCTACCTCGATTCCTACATAAGGATCTACGGCTACAACCTGAAAAAGCTTCAGGACATCGCTTCTGACCTGGAGACCAGGCTCAGGCGGAATCCCAGGGTGGGCGAAATCAAGTCCATCACCGGGCAGTACTACTGGGGCGACGTCACCTCGACCGAGTACGTGCTCAGGATCAAGGAAGAAGCCCTGGCCAGGTACAACCTCGACCCCAATTATGTTTTCTACCAGTTGCAGAGCATGGTCCGGGGAACCTTCGGCCTCAGGCTCCAGGCCGTCATCCAGGGGAAGGAAAGGTTTATCGAAATCAAGTTTCCCGAGGCCGAGAACCAGGAGCTCAACCGGCTGCTGGAGATGCTGCTGGTCTCCCCTTCCGGAGAGCAGCTCCAGGTCAGGGACCTGCTGGCCCTGGAAGAAAAGCAGATACCCGGCTCCATCTACCGGGAAAACCAGCAATTCCAGATGACGGTCATGTGGGAATTCAAGGGACCCTACAAGGCTGCCGAAAATTACCGCAAGGCTGTTTTTTCAGCCCTCAGCCTGCCGCCGGGTTTTACCGCCACCATGGAATACAGCTACTTTATGACCACCGAGGAAAAATCCCAGCTGAAGTTCGGGCTGCTGGCCGCCCTGGCCATCATCTTCGTCATCCTGGCCGCTCTTTACGAGTCATTCATCCAGCCCTTTATAGTCATGCTGGCGGTTCCGCTGTCTCTGGCCGGTGTTTTCCTGGCCTTCGTCATCGCCGGTTATCCTTTCGACTCTTCGGCTTACATCGGGCTGATACTTCTGGCCGGGATCGTGGTCAACAACGCCATCATCCTGGTTGACCACATCAATTACACCAGGAAGAATTCCGGGTTGAGCCTGGTGGAAGCGGTTATTAAAGGCACCAGAGAGAGAATCCGTCCGGTGTTCATGACCACGGCCACCACGGTCTTCGGCTTGCTTCCCCTGCTGCTGATACAGCTGGAAAGCGGCCGGCGCCAGATCTGGTCCAGCCTGGCCCTGGCCACCCTGGGCGGGCTGACCGCCTCGGCCCTGTTCATATTCGTGGTGATTCCAATTTTCTATTATCATTTCAGCCGCAAGAAGTTCTGACCGCAAGTTAAAGCAACCAAGCCCGATCGGTCCGCAAGTCCCGAACTCGTTCCACAACTTTTTGATTCCATGGCTGAGGTAGTTATGAGTTTCTATTATGATCGGGACCTGCTGGCCTTGATTTGCGTCCATCCTGCCCTGATGGACCAGCCGGCCAGGGTCCTCAGGACAATTATTTTTCAGGACACAGCCCGGTCCCTGTTTGCCAGCTCCCATCTTTGCATTCAGAAAGCAGCCTGACCGACAGGTTACTGCTTCCCTTAACGTGGACGTTCAGCTCTCGGCCTGGCCATCTTTCGGTTCTTAAATGAAATCTTTAGTCAGCAGGACTTTATTATGAAATAAATTGGCTCTGAAACTTATTTCCAGGCCCAGGCCTGCCAGAAACATCAGGTAGACCCGGGCCTAAAGCCATACCGCCCCGCGAGAAAAAGTTATATAATTAGGTTTCCCAACCAGAAAGAAGGAGAAAAATCATGTGGTGGGAAGATAAATTAGTCCGGACCCTGCGCTGCCGCCTGCTGCAGAAGCCAGGCATCTTTGGCGGCCTGCTGTCGGCCATCGGGGCCGAACAGGCCTACGTGGGTGAAATCAAGATCATCCACATGGGCACGAACTACATGGACAGAGACATCACCATCTTCGTCGACGACGAGGCCCACCTGGAGCGGGTGATTAGAGCGGTCAAGGCCTATCCCCGGGCCGAACTGCTGGAAGTAAGGGACGAGGTCCTGGAGATGCACCAGGGTGGCAAAATCGCCGTGCGCTCCCGATACGAGATTAATAACATCAGCGTCCTCAGGAAAGTTTATACCCCGGGCGTGGCCGAGGTCAGCCTGCTCATCAAGAAAAACCCGGCCCTGGCCAGGCGTTACACGGCCATCCGCCACCTGGTGGCCATTGTTACCGACGGCAGCGCCGTCCTGGGGCTGGGAGACGTCGGCCCGCTGGCGGCCATGCCGGTGATGGAAGGCAAGGCCAGCCTGATGGAAACCCTGACCGGGCTGTCAGCCGTTCCCGTTCTGCTCAACACCAAGGACCCGGATCAAATCATCGAGACCGTGGTCAACATAGCGCCGACCTTCAGCGCCATTCAGCTCGAAGATATTTCCGCTCCCCGCTGCTTCTACATAGAAGAACAGGTGCAATCCCGGCTGGATATCCCGGTCATGCACGATGACCAGCACGGCACCGCCTGCGTGGTGACCGCCGCCCTGATTAATATTTCGAAGGTGACCGGCCGGGACCTTAAAAAGAGCTGCATCGGGGTTATCGGCCTGGGGGCGGCCGGGCTGGCCCTGTCCCGGATGCTGATGTTTTTCCTGGACAGGCCGGTCAAGGGAGCTGACATCAACCCGGAGGCCACGGCCCGCCTCCAGCAGGCCGGCGGCCTGGTTTCAGACCTCAAGGAAATAATGGCCTCCTGCCAGGTGGTCATCGCCACCACCGGAGTCCCCGGCCTTATCAAGAAAGACATGGTCAGAAAAGACCAGATCATCCTGGCCCTGTCCAACCCCAACCCGGAAATTGAACCCGAAGAGGCCATGGCCGCCGGGGCGGCCTATGCCGCCGACGGCAAGGTCATCAACAACGTCCTCGGTTTTCCGGGCATCTTCCGCGGGGCGGTGGACGCCAACGTCCCCCGGATTACCCGGGAAATGCTGCTGGCCGCCTCCAGGGCCATCGCCGACTATGCCCCGACCGGAGAAATTGTGCCCAATGCCCTGGACCGGGGATTGCATCGCAACGTGGCCAGGGCCGTGGCCAGGGTAGCCCTGGAGCAGAAGCTCAACCGCGACGACCTGACCGGTTATTTTGACTGAGGCCGATTTGACACCGGGTGCGGATTCTAATATATAAATAGCGCCGGGCTTCTGAATTCGGCAGCCGGCTTTTTTCAAGGAGGGAGAATGATCACGGTTAAGCAAATGCTCGAGGAAAAAGGGCACCAGGTCTGGACCGTATCGCCGGACACCACCGTCTACGAGGCCCTGAAAATCATGGCCGAAAGGGAAATCGGCGCCCTGATCGTGGTCGAAGGCGGCCAGGTGGTTGGCGTTATCTCGGAGCGGGATTACGCCCGCAAGGTTGTCCTCAAGGGGAAATCCTCCCTGGAAACTCCGGTCAGGGAAATCATGACCACCCAGGTCTACTTCGTCAACCCGGAATGCACGGCCGAAGAATGCATGGCCCTGATGACCGAAAAGAGAATCCGCCACCTGCCGGTTATCCAGGAAAACAAGCTGGTCGGGGTCATCTCCATCGGCGACGTGGTCAAGTCGGTCATCACCAGCCAGAAAATTACGATCGAGCATCTCCAGAATTACATCATGGGGAAATACCAATAAATAATTGAAGCCGGTCTGCCGGCCGGCGCTGCCGGCCTTTTAGTGATTCATCTTTTTATTAAGCCCCTCTGGCGGGAAGCCTCTAATTCAGCAACTGGGAATTAATTTCTCTTTATCTATTACCAATTAATTCTGAAATTAGAAAACTGGATTTTATTGGCAGGGCAGGCCCGGTCAGTACAGCCCGGTCGAGCCGAAACCGCCCTCGCCCCGGCTGGTCTGGTCGAGCGAATCAACCTCGACGATGTCAACCGTCTGCACCGGCTGAATGAGCATCTGGGCGATTTTCATCCCGCTGTTTATGAGGAAAGGCTGCTTGCCCAGGTTGGTCAGGACCACCCTGACCTCGCCCCGGTAGCCGGCATCCACCACCCCGGCCAGGCGATGAACCCCGCCCAGGGCAATCCCGCTCTTGTCCCAGATCAGGCCGACATACCCGGAAGGTATGGCCATCTGCAGCCCGGTGGGCACGGCCGCCGTTTCCCCGGGGTTGAGTGTCATCTGGACACAGGAAAAAAGGTCAAAACCGGCATCACCCTTGTGCCCGTAGACCGGGGTCCGGGCCTCGGGCGAGATTTTTTTTATCAGAACCTTCATGGCTTAAACTCCTTCCACCAGGACTTCATCAAAATAGGGTCTGAGTTCTTCGGCCCAGAGCCTGAGCTTCTCGGCCGGGTAAGGTTCAACTTTTAAGAAAGCCGGGTCAACGGTATTCTGGGGCACAAACTGCTGGAGCTGGAAGCAGCTGGCCCCTTTCAGCCAGGCCGCAATCTCCAGCAGGTCCGCCTCATCCAGCAAGCCGGGGACAACGGTGGTTCTAAAAACATAGGGCAGTCCGCAGCCGCGGATGAGCTCCACGCTCTGCTGGATTTTCCCGGTATCGACATCGGCCCTGACCACCTCGGGATACCTGGCCAGCGGGGCCTTGATGTCCATGGCCAGCCAGTCCACCAGTCCCTGGTTTATTAAATATTCCAGCCGGTCAGGAAACGAGCCGTTGGTATCGACCTTGACCAGGAAACCCCGGTCCTTGATCACCCTGGCCAGGACTTCAATGTCCTCGTGGAGCAGCGGCTCCCCACCGCTCAGGCACAGCCCGTCCAGCCAGCCCCGGCGGGAATCAAGGTAGCCGAGGAACAGGTTAAGGTCCAGGGAGGGCAACCGGCCCGGGTTTAGCACCAGGTCAGCATTATGACAGAAGGGGCAGCGAAAATTGCAGCCACCGACAAACACGGTGGACGAAATGTGGCCCGGGAAATCCCTGGAGGCAAACTTCTCTAAACCCTTGATTTCAACCAAAGGTCCAGCTCCTCAGCCGAGTTGAGCACGGCCGTGGCCTGGCCGTTGTCCTCGATGATCAGGGTGGGGATGATGACGCTGCCCGAACTGTCGCGGCGCAGCATCTTGATGTACTCCCGGATCTTGTTGCGCCCCTCCTTGGTGCTGACGTCGTACTCGACGGCCTGGAAGCCCCTGGCTTTCAGCAGGTCCTTTATTTTATCGCACTTGGCGCATCCGGGGAGGGTAAAAACCAGATAATCCATCCTTTGCCTCTCTTCGCAGAGTTATTCAGGAAAAATTTTTATCAGTCCAGCTTGGAATAGGTTACCCGGTCGCTGAACTCCTGTTGCTTGCCGTCATTCCAGGTCCTGACCGGCCGCAGGTAGCCAACGATCCTGGAAAACACTTCCGTTTCCGCGCCGCACTCGGGACAGGCAGGATGCTGCCCCTTGAGATAACCGTGGTTGTCACAGACGCTGAAGGTCGGGGTGATGCTGTAATACGGGAGCCTGGTTTCGGCAATTTTCCGGACCAGCTTGCGGCAGGTCTTCCAGTCAATGGCTTCCGGCAGAAAAGCATGGAAGATGGTCCCGCCGGTGTAGAGCGGCTGGATATCCTCCTGGTGCTTCAGGGCTTCAAAGATATCCCTGGTGGCGTCGACGTTGAGCTGGGTGGAGTTGGTCAGGTAGGGGTGCTTGTCCGTGCCGGAAGTGTAAATGTTCTTGTATTTCTGGCGGTCCAGCCGGGCCAGGCGGTAGGAGGTGGACTCGGCCGGGGAGGCCTCCAGGTTGTATAGATGCCCGGTCTCTTCCTGGAAATCCTTGAGCACCTCGCGCATGAAGTTGAGGGTCTCGATGGTAAATTCCTTGCCCTCCGGCGTGCCGATGCCCTTGTGCAGGAAATTCATGCAGGCCTCGTGCATGCCGCAGATGCCGATGGTTGAGAAATGGTTCTCGAAGTGGCCGAGATAGACCTTGGTGTAGGGCATCAGGCCCCGCTCCAGCATGTTATTGACCACTTCCCGCTTGGTCTCCAGCGATTCCTTGGCCAGGACCATCATCTCCCTCAGCTTGTCGAAAAACTCCTGCTTGCTCTGGGCTTCGTAACCGATGCGGTTGAGGTTGATGGTGACCACTCCGATCGACCCGGTCTGGTCGCCGGCTCCCCACATGTTCCCGGGACGGGTCTTCAGTTCCCTCATGTCCAGGTTCAGCCGACAGCACATGGCCCGGATGTCGCCCGGGTTGAGGTTGGTCCCGAGGTAATTCTGGAAATAGGGAATGCCGTACTTGGCCGTGGCTTCAAACAGCAGCCTGGCGTTGGGATGGTCCCAGTCAAAGTCCTTGGTGATATTGTAGGTCGGGATGGGAAAGGTAAAAACCCGGCCCTTGAGGTCGCCCTCGATCATCAGTTCCAGGAAGGCCCGGTTGATCATGTCCATTTCTTCCTGGTAGTCGCCGTAGCAGGAGTCAAGTTCTTCCCCACCCACGATGACCTTCTTGTTTTTCAGGTCTTCGGGCACCGTCCAGTCGAAGGTCAGGTTGGAGAAGGGTGTCTGCCAGCCCCAGCGACAGGGAACGTTCAACCCGAAAATGAGTTTCTGGATGTCCTGCTTGACCCGGTCATAGCTCAGGCCGTCGGCCCGGACAAACGGGGCCAGGAAGGTGTCAACGCTGGAAAAAGCCTGGGCCCCGGCAAACTCGGCCTGCATGGTGCCGATGTAGTTCACCATGTGCAGGGTGGCCGTTTCCAGGTGCTTGGCCGGGTGAGAATGGACCTGGTTGGGCACATGGCCGAAACCCTTGCGCAGCAGGTTCTCCATGGACCAGCCGGCGCAGTAGCCGACTATGGGGTAGGAAAGGTCATGGATGTGAAAATCACCCTCCAGGTGGGCTTTCTTGATTCTCTCTGAATAAAGGTTGTTCAGGGCAAAGTTGGACAGGACCTCACCCGAAATCCTGGCGTTCAGGCCGGAAAAGCTGACCACGCCCTCGTTGCTGTTTTCCCGGACCTTCCAGTCGTGGTCGTTGATGTAATCCTTGATCAGCCTTTCCAGGTTGATGCCGGTCTCCTTGGCCTCGCGGATGGCCTTGTGCTTCTCGCGGTAAAGAATGTAGGCCTTGGCCACCTCGTGGTAGCCCTGCTTCATCAGCACCATTTCCACGATGTCCTGGATCTGCTCCACCGAGGGAATCGTGTAGCCACCGAATTTTTCCTCCAGGACAAAAACCACGATGTCAGAAACATGCTGGGCTTCCATGTGGTCGTCGATGCCCTGGGACTGCATCGCCTTGTAGATGGCGTTGGTTATCTTGTCCTGGGTGAAATCAACGATAGCGCCATCCCGTTTTTTAATGCGGGTGATTTTACTGGTCTTGACCATCCCTTCCTCCCTATAAACCTAAAATTTTTCGGATTCCACGCTAACCCCAGGCGCCCCTTTTATGCTATTATTTCCCAGGCAGAAAAAAAGCCTGAAAAAACAATATTTAGTGCTGTTCATGGCTCCTGGATACTAAATCTTGTGCTTTCGGCAATATATATAAATACATAAAAAATGCTTTGTCAAGTGGGAAAATGAACTTTTTTTAATAAAATTTTTTCAGGAGGAAAAAGTGCATCAGTTGAGCCTTGAAACCTCCAGGAAAGAAGAATTTCTGAACATAACCGGAAAAATTCAGGCCCTGGTCCGGGCCTCAGGAATAAGGTCCGGGTTGGCAGTAATTTTCTGCCCCCACACCACCTGCGGCCTGACCATCAACGAGCAGGCTGACCCAGATGTCAGGGCCGATATCCTGATGGCCCTGAGAAAAATCGTGCCCGACCACCTGCCCTATGCCCACACCGAGGGCAACTCCCCCGCCCACATCAAAACTTCGCTGGTCGGAAGCTCTCTGACAGTCATGATTGAAAAAGGTGAGTTGCTGCTGGGCACCTGGCAGGGAATCTTTCTTTGCGAGTTTGACGGCCCCCGGAGCAGGCAGGTCTGGGTCAGGTTGCTCGAGTCTGGCAAAGACTGAGTCCCGGCTGGCCGAAGAGTTCAGAATGCCGCCGGGAAAGAGCTGAGGGCCGGTTTCAATAAACTGGAAGAAGAAAAGGGCCGGCCATTATTCAAATGGAAAAACCGCGGACCCGGGATTGGCTCCGGCTCAAACCGAGGTCCTGAATTTAAGACTTTCTGGTGGTCTTTTCCAGGATGTTACTCTCCCGGCCATCGGCCCTTTTCAGCAAGAGGGCGAACACCAGGCCGACCATTCCCAGGCTGGCAAACATGACGGAAGAAGCGGTATAGGAATGGGTTTTATCGCGGAGGAAGCCGTTAACCAGCGGAAACAGGCCGAGCCCGATATTCTGGATGGCCGTCATCAGGCCAAAGGCAGTGCCGGTCCGTTCTTCCCTGACCACCATCGGCACCGAGGGCCACATGGCCGCCGGCACCAGGACAAAGGCAATTCCCAGGAAAACCATGGGGTAGGCCGGGTAAATCCTGGTCAAGCCCATCAGCAGGTGGCAGGGAATGAGAATCAGGGAACCAAAAATCATCAGCGTCGCCCGCCGTCCTATCCGGTCCACCAGGCTGCCGGCAAACGGGGCAAAGACCATGGAAGCAAAAATGATTATGGAGCTGATGCCCCCGGCCGTGCTGAACATGTGCAGGAAATTATTGAAGACCTGGGCCAGGAATCCGCCCGAGGACTCGGCCGCCCTGGCAATCCCCCACTTGTCCACAAAAAAGTCCGTGGACAGGGCGGTAAAGGGAAAGATGGCCGAATAGAAGGTGAAGCACAGGGCAGTTATGTACCAGAAAGTTGGCTTGAATTCTTTTATATCTTTAAGGTTAATTTTTTCGGTTTCAGCCTCTTTCTTCAGGTCGAGCACCTTCTCGCCGCGCCGGTCCAGGATGATGTAGAACAGGTTTCCCAGCAGCGACACGGCGCAGGCCAGGACCGCGGCCAGCAGGGCATAGCGAAAACTTCCGAAGTAGCGGGAAATCAGCTCCCCGGTGTTAAAGGCAAAAAGCGAGCCCAGCCGGCTGACGGTCAGGGTGGCCCCGAAGGAAAAGGCCAGCTCCTTGCTCCGGAACCAGCGGGCCAGCATGGCGCTCTGGGCCACGATCAGCGGCTCGGAACCGGCCCCGAAGATAAACCGGCCCAGGAAAAAGACCGGAATGCTTTTGGCCTTCCAGACCAGGGCCGCCCCGATAAATACCAGGCAGGAAAAAAGCAGGCTGGCCTTCCTGGTGCCCAGCTTATCGACCAGCAGGCCGCCGACCAGCACCGCCAGGATGGCCGCCAGGCTGTACATGGTGAAAAAGGTTCCGACGGTGGACCGGGCCGCCCGGAGCTCTTCGATCAGCGAGGGAGCTATGGCCGAAACGATGTCATAGGCGAAATAACTGCCGAAGGACAGCGAGGCAATAAAGGCCAGCATCAGGAAGCGATAGAACTTGCTGGCCGGGTTCAACAATCCCTTTTCCTTTACTCTCAGTTCATCCAAGGCGCATCTCTTATAAAAAAATATTTGCCAGCAAAATATAACAAGGCGGAAAATAAGTCAAGAAAGCTCTTGGCCAGCCCGTATTGACCGCCGACCGGGGTTTAGAGTTTAATAGCTCATATTTAATAAAAGAAGGAGAGGGCCATGAAAAAGAACCTGCTTCCGGGAAAGGTCAACCTGGCCGCCCTGGGAATCATAGGCTGCATCATCCTGGTCCTGGGCGGGGCCTTTGCCCTTTATCATTTTAAGGGCCGGGTCATAACCGTTCAGGATGTTTCCGCCGCTTCCAAGATATCAGGTCTGAAGTTCAACCAGAAAGAAAAAAAGATGATGCTCGAGGACCTGGAAACCAACCTTAAGAACTTCCAGGAAATGAGGGAAATTAACCTGGAAAACTCGGTAGCTCCTGCCCTTATCTTCAATCCCCTGCCTTCTGGCTTCGATTTCTCCCGGCTCCTGGAGGAGACCGAGTTCGTGTTTGAAGAGCCAGGCGAAGTCAGTCTGCCTGAAAACCTGGAAGACCTGGCTTTCTACCCCGTAACCGACCTGGCCTGGCTGATAAAGCACAGGAGAATTGGTTCCGAGTTCCTGACCCGGCTCTACCTCGAGAGGCTAAAAAAATATGGACCGAAGCTCCGCTGCCTGGTAACGCTCACCGAGGACCTGGCCCTGGAACAGGCCGCCCGGGCCGACCGGGAGCTGGCCGCCGGAATCTACCGCGGGCCGCTTCACGGCATACCCTACGGCCTGAAGGACCTGTTCGCCACCCGGGGTTATCCCACCACCTGGGGCTCCCCGATCTTTAAGGAGCAGCAGCTCGATGTGAATTCCACCGTGTATGAAAAGCTAACCGAAGCCGGGGCGGTGCTGGTAGCCAAGCTGAGCATGGGGGAGCTGGCCTGGGGAGACGTCTGGTTCGGCGGCCAGACCAGGAATCCCTGGGACCCGGAACAGGGATCAAGCGGTTCCTCGGCCGGGTCAGCCTCGGCCACGGCTGCCGGCCTGGTGGCCTTTGCCATCGGGACCGAAACCTGGGGCTCCATAGTCTCTCCTTCAACCCGCTGCGGGACCTCGGGCCTGCGCCCCACCTTCGGCCGGGTCAGCCGCTACGGGGCCATGGCCCTGAGCTGGAGCATGGATAAAATCGGCCCGATTGCCAGGAGTGCCGAAGACCTGGCTCTAATCTTTAAGTACCTCATCGGGCCGGACGGAAAAGACCGGACGGTTTACGACCTGCCGTTTTCATACCACAGCCGGCAGGAGCTTAAAAAAATCAGAATCGGCTACCTGAAAGAGGCTTTCGACCGGGCCAGGAACAACAAGGAAAAATACCTGGCGGTCCTGGATGTTCTGAAATCCCTGGGCCTTGAACCGGTGGAAATAAAGCTTCCATCCATCGACCCCAACATCATAAGTTTCATCCTGAATGCCGAAGCCGCGGCCGCCTTTGACGAGTTGACCAGGACTGACCAGGACGACCTGATGGTCAGGCAGGGCCGAAATGCCTGGCCCAACGTCTTCCGCCAGGCTCGCTTCATCCCGGCGGTCGAGTACATCCAGGCCAACCGCATCCGGACCCTGCTCATTGAGGACATGGCCAGGATCCTCAAGGATATCGATGTTTACGTCACTCCATCGGCCGGCCCCAACCTGCTCCTGACCAATCTCACCGGCCATCCGGCGGTGGTGGTCCCCTGCGGCTTTGATGACAGCGGACACCCTCTGAGCATTTCTTTCATCGGCAACCTGTTTGAAGAGGGGAAGGCGCTGCGGCTGGCCCGGGCCTACCAGCAGGACACCGGCTGGCACCTGAAACATCCCGATTTGAGCCGGCTGGAAAAGCTGGAAGCCGGGAGCGAGGCTGTAAAATAAGAGCAGTGAATACAAGATAAAAGAGGCCCGGGGGCCTGCTTATTCAGAAAGGTCACCCCTGTTTTTTGGGCCGGGCCCGATTAAAAAACTGGCAGTTGAGCTCCCACGCGCAAATTAATTGCCATCTCTGCCAGGATGGTTCTTTTATCAAAACCAGCCCGGGAAAATCTGATAAATTAATCTAAGCCGAGCTCCTTGGCCCTGAAGCCAGGGGAAAAACCCACTCTTTCGGCCAGCGCCATTTCCTGGAAAGAAGTTTCAGCCAGGGCAGTAATTACTGCTGAATTTTTCGGCCCCTGACCGGAACCGAGACCTGGATGTCGTTATTATAGACAATGCCGCCCAGCTCTTCCCCGCTCACCTGGAGTTCAAAGGTCCAGGTCCGGGTCAGGCCATCCGGGGGTGAAGGCACGGTCAGGTTGAAGCTCAGGCTGCTGTTCTCAACTTTCAGGTCGGTTACCGGCACCTCGGAAAAAGTGCCGAAGGAGTCCGAGATTTTCCCGGACAGGGCCCCGTTCTCCAGGGCCAGGGTCAGCTTCAGGGTAATTACCATTTCCCCGGCTTCGACGGTCAGCTCCCAGCTTCCCACCAGGCTCTCGGGCTTGACCGTAGGTTTTTCCTGGGCCACCAGGGCCGAGGTGAAGGCCACGAGCAGTCCGGTCAGCATGATCAACAAGATTTTCCTGGACATGGTTTTTCTGTTCTCCTTGAATTGAATATCTGGTTGATTAAATATAATTTTGACCCGCAAAAATCAAGCACATTTGCTGCCTTTCCCCGCGGGGTTGTGTAGTATAATTAACAGCATGAAGTTAACAACCTACAATCTCGACCGCTGGCAAAAAGAACTGCAGTCGGCTCAGGACGAGCTGCGGAGAATTGATTTTGCCGGACGACTTCTCAGAAAAGACCACACCCTCTGGAAAGAGCAGGACCTGGAAATATCCAGCCGGCTGGGCTGGCTTGACAGCCCGCAAAGGATGGCCCCCCTGCTCCGGGATTATCGGCGCCAGGCGGAAAAAATCCGGGAAGCAGGGACCAACCTGCTGGTTCTGCTGGGCATGGGCGGCTCCAGCCTGGCTCCCGAGGCCATAAGCAAAATCATCAACCCCGTCCCGGGCTGGCCACGGTTGCTGATGCTGGATACCACCTCTCCGGTTGCCGTCGAAGCTGCCACCCGCCTGACAGCTGAAACAGGCACCAGGCCGTTGTTCCTGGTATCGTCCAAGAGCGGAACCACCACCGAGACCCTGAGTTTGCTGAATTATTTTTACCACAGGGAGCAGGAAATTCACGGGCCCGAAGCCGCCAGGAATTTTGTGGCCATAACCGACCCAGGAACTCCGCTGGAAAAACTGGCCGTTGAACTGGGCTTCGGCCTGACCATCAACGGATTCCCGGACGTGGGCGGACGTTTCTCAGCTCTTTCTCCCTTTGGCCTTTTCCCGGCCGCCCTGCTCGGCCTGGACCTGGATAAATTCCTGGAACCGGCTGCCGAAAGTATTCGCCAGCTGAACCGAAAAGAATCCCTTCATCCCGGGCTGCTTCTGGGGAGCATCCTCGGAGTCATGGCCGGAGCCGGTCGGGATAAGCTCACCCTGCTCCTTCCTTCACAATTGAAAAGCCTCGGACGCTGGCTGGAGCAGCTCATAGCCGAAAGCACCGGCAAGGATGGGAAAGGGATTCTTCCGGTCCTGGAAAACCTGCCGGTATCGGAAGAAAGCTACGGCCAGGACAGGCTGTTTGTGTTTTACGAGTTTGAGACCCGGCCTGACCTTTTCTGGCAGGAAAGGCTGGAAAAGCTGAAACAATCTGGCTGGCCCATCATCCACATCTCTTTCACCCCGGAAGAGCTGGCCGCCCATCTTTATCTCTGGGAGCTGGCCACCGCCGTTGCCGGACATTTTCTGGGACTGAACCCCTTTGACCAGCCCGACGTGGAGCTGACCAAGAAAAAGACCAGGGAGGTGCTGACGGCCGGAACTTCAATTAATGCGGAAGCCAATCTGCTGTCTGGCGACGAAGCCCACCTGGCCCGGCAGCTTAAGTCATTTTTCGAAGACAACCAGCGCCGGCCCGGGTACCTGGCCCTGCTCTGCTTCCTGGCCCCGAACGACAACCTGGACGTGGCCCTGGACAACCTGGCCCGGCAGCTTTCAGAAAAATTCCACCTCCCCTGTGTCTGGAATTACGGACCGGCCTACCTGCACTCCACCGGTCAACTCTTTAAGGGAGATGGCGGCCGGGGGAAATTTCTCGGTCTCATCGACGATGACCCAACTGACCTGGCCATTCCTTCACTGCCCGGTTCCCCCGCCCGGGCCACTTCTTTCCGGCAGCTTTTCCAGGCCCAGGCCCTGGCCGATTTTGCCGCACTTCAAGAAAAGGGCCGCAAAGTCATGTCCTTCAGGTTCAGGGGACAGCCGGTGGAAACCATCTTCAGGCTGGGGGAAATAACCAGGGAAATCTGAAGGAATCCCGTTTCTAAAAAAAATTTAAAAATAAAAAGGGGAGCCTGAGGCTCCCCTCTTATATCTCTACTTCAGCTCTTACAATCGATTAGTAGAGCCCGCAGAAAACCACGTTACCGGAGAAGAGCTCCCTGGTCCTGGCCCTGACTCTCTTATCCACCTGGCCGGTGACATCCAGGTAGAACCAGAACCTGTCGAACAGCCTGAGCTTCTTCAGGTAGAAATTGGCGTATTCGGACATACCGTTGACAATAATGCGGCCAATCTCTTTTCCTTTCCTGTCGGTCAGGACGATATGGGTCACTTCTTTCTCCTGGCTGCCCTCTTTAACCCTGGAAGTCTGGAGCTTCCCGTAGACTTTTACCTTGGCCTTGCCTTCCCATTCTTCAGGCTTATTTATATTCGTAATATTCAGGGCCACGTATTCTTCGCGGTCGCGGGGATTGAGGTAGCCGGCATAATCGGGCTCGGCCGACCGGGTATAAACGCTGTTGTACATTGTGCCTTCCTTGATCTCAATCGACTCGGCCAGGATCAGGTTGGGTTTGTCGGCAATGGGGCTGGCCTTAACCCTGACTTCTTTGCCGACCAGGTTTTCCAGGCCGCCCTGGATGTTGCCGGCCACGAAAATGTCAAGTCCCTGGGCCTGGGGGATATAAAGGTAATGTCCAACAGCCGCCTTAACCACGCCCTCGTAATCCTTGGTCTGGGGCTGGGTCTGGGCTGTCTGGCCGAACGCCACTGCCGAAGCGATCATTATCACGCTGACGGTAACCATGAATGACAGAAGTCCATTTTTCCGGAAAGCCATCTCCTATACCTCCATTTCTTTATCTCAGACTTAAAAGCCTAATTGGTGTTCTTCTGCCCGTCCGCCGGAGCGGAAACAGGAAGGAATCTTTATACCACTGATTTTGATAAAAGTAAAGAAAAAATTTCCGGCCGGAGCTCAGCCGTTCTTTTTCCTTATGGAGTGTCCGGAGCGGGAGCTGGAGCTGGAAGAGGATTGGCTTTCCGCAGGGCGGGATTGTGCCCTCTGAGGCGTGGATATCGCTGCCGGGCGCTCCTGGCCCCTGCTGTTATTATCCCGGACAGAAGACTGGCTATATGGCCGGGATAACGAAGGCAGGTTATAGGATGATCTCCTCTCCTGGCCCTGGTTGCTCTCCCTGATTCTGGGACTCCTGATGGTGGAAGAGGGCTGTCCGGGGTTTCGTTCCGGCTCGGCCGACCTGTAGGAAAAGCTGGAAGAGCTGACCCGGCTGCTTCTTTCTCTGAAACCGGCTTGTTCCTTTTTATCAGGTTTATCAGGCCTGTCAAACCGGGAAGACGGAGCCGGCCTTTCCTTTATAATGCCGGAGTCCCGCTCGGCCGGACGGCGCAACCGTGAGCCATTATCCCTGAGCCCTGATGGACCGCGTTCTGGAGCTATCCTCAACCTGTTGCCCTGGTCAGTTTGCCCCTGGCGGGAAGGTTCCTGTTCTCTCACCGGGCGCGAGCGGTTGTTATCAATCCTCAGCCTGGAGGAACCTTCATCCTGGCCAGCTCCCGGGCGCAGATTTCCACCGGAAACATCGGGGCGGGCCCGGTCCGGGCTCAACCGGGGACTGTTTGAACCGGTACCGGCAGACGGAGCAAACTGCCTGACGGACCTGGCCTTTTCCGGCCGCTGCTCATCGGCCGAAGTGGCCCGCCGCAACTGGCCGGAAGACACTCCGCCCGACAGTCTGCTGCCGGCACGAGGCTGTTCTCCCGACCTGAGCTGTGAACCGGACAGTCGTTTCAGTCCGGAAGGATTGCGTTCCACGACCACGGAAGACCCGGCCTTCAGACCCGGCGAGCGCAGGGTATTGCTGACCACCGGCCTGATCTGGGGCTGCCGCGCTTCGAGCCTGATCCTTTCCACACCCCTGAGGGCTTCGGGCCTGATCAGGCCCCTGGAATGGTGCGGAGCCTGGAGCTCATGTTTTCTGACCATCACCAGGGCGCGGGAATGCACCGGGACATACTGGTCATGATAGCGATCGTAAAAATGGTTATTGATGATTACCACCGGCCGGTTCCAGTAACTCAGCGGACACCAGGCAACGATATCAGAATCCCAGTACCAGTGAACCCAGGCCGGGCCCCAGTGCACGGTGGGGATCCAGTACCAGCCGAGGCCGAGCCGCCAGTGCCAGCGGCCGTAGTGATAGACCGCCCAGCCCCAGGGTTCAGCCGAAATCCAGGTCCAGCCGATCCGCGGATACCAGACCCAGCGCCCGTAAAAATAGGGCCGCCAGTCAACATAAGTGACCACGGGAACCCAGACGTAACCATATGGACGTTCATAGACCCAGCGGCCGTAAGCGGCCAGCTCTGGTTCGTATTCTCTTATTTCTTCGGGAAGGTAGGAGCCGCCGTTATAACTGGCCCTGGCCAGGATCTCTTCGCGCCGGTTATTCCAGCGCTCAAAATCATCGTCGGAAAAGCGGTAGCGACCGGAGTTCCTGAGGTAACCTTCTTCTGCCACCACCGATTCGCCCCGGTCAAGAACAAGCGAATCATCTTGCCCGGCAACTTCCAGCTCTCCTTCCACCACCGCCGCTTCGGTCCGCCCCTCTTCGTCCACCTCAAAGCGGTAAAGGCCTTCGGCCAGAACATAAAAGGAAGCATCTGGAGTGTGCAGCCCGAAACCCTTTTCCCTGGGCAGGGCGCTGACCCTCAGGTAGAACCTGCCCCGGTAAAGGTGAAGCGATATGTCCTCATAACCCGACTCGGGCAGCCTGACCATTTCCACCACCGAATATCTATCCGCCCGGAGATAGTTATTGCGCCCGAAATTGACTTCAACCAGGCCGTCTTCGGTCATCAATTTATCGCCGGCCGTCAGGACAAAATTGACCTCGCCGGACTCGATTCCAAGCTCCTGTCCCCTGTCCACACGCACATCACCCTGAACATAAGTCAGCCGGGCAAAGGAACCGGAATAATAAGACTCATCGGCCACAGCCAGGCCCGAGAAGAAGAAAAGACCCAGGATTACCATCCCGATTAAAGCTTCTTTTCTCATCTTCTTCTCCTTTCGCCCCCTTAAGGTGCAATAATTGTGCCAGCCCTAATATGGGGGACCGGAAGGTAAAATGTCCCGATTTGCCCTATCCTGTCCTTAAAACAGGACAGATAAACTCGAATCAGAGCATTCCCCCGATGGCCGCCAGTTTGGACTGCGGCCATACGGACCGAAAGACTCAAGACTTAAAGGAGAGCCCGTTACGCTATAAATAAAAGAAAATATATTGCCGGCCCATCCCTTAAATTCTAAATTCCGTTCAATTCATATTTTTATAACCCGTCAACGATTGTCGGGACGGCCGGGCGAAAAGGTGAGATTATCCCACCGTTATGAAACTGAGCCCGGAGCAGAGTTTCTTAAAAGACGCGATTGTCACTTAAGTCATTGCCAAAATAAAAAGGGCTGCCGTTTCCGGCAGCCCCGTTCTGTTTGCAAGAGATCTAACAGGCCAGCCTGTTACCAGCACCAGCCCATGGGCATTCTGTGGCGCATCAGCCTCATGGCCCCGGCGCCCATCCTGCCCCTCGGTCCCATCAGCAGCTCCCGGCGCAGCCGGAAGTCCTTTCTGTATTCTTCGAGTTTCTTAAGCTGCTCCGGGGTCAGGATTTTTTCCCATTCTTTCCTGTTCTTGAACATGGCCTTCATCCGCTCGGCCCTGAGCCTGGACATTTCATCAATCAGGCTGTTGACCTTCTTCTCGTCTGCCTTTGGGTCTTCCATGAGCTTCCTGAACTCATCGCGGAGCTTGGCCATCTTTTCCTGGTGGGCCCTGGCCTCTTCCAGGCGGGCCTTCCGGAATTCTTCCAGCTTCTTCTCCTGCTCCGGGGTGAGCTGGAGGGCATCTTTCAAGAGCTGGTAACCGGCGCCCCCACCGACTCCCATCATCCTGCGGCCGCACATCGGCTGGGCATTGAGGCTGGCCGCCAGCAGCGAGCCGGCAAAGATAACCGTCAACAGGACCGGTAACAATCTGTTTCTCATTTTATTTCCTCCTGGCTGAGATTTCTTTCTCATGGTTCACCAATATTAGACAAACCGGAAAGGAAATCCTTGGAAAGATTATTCCTGGCGGTGGCGCAGCCGGTCGAGGGTCACCGCGGCAATGATGATGGCCCCGATGATTATTTCCTGGAAATAGTTGGGCCAGCCCATCATGGTGCAGCCATTACGGAGAAAAGCCATGATAAAGACCCCGACCAGGGTACCCAGGATACTACCCTCGCCGCCACTGAGGCTACCCCCGCCTATGACCACGGCGGCGATGATGTCCAGCTCCAGGCCCATGGCCACCGTCGGGTCGCCCACGGTCAGCCGCGAAAACTCCATCACCCCGGCCAGCCCGCAGAGCAGCCCGGAGATGGTATAAACGACAACCTTGACCCGGTCAGTCCTGACCCCGCACAGCCTGGCTGTGAGCTCGTTGGAACCCACGGCAAAAGCATGCCGGCCGAAGACCGTCTTTCTCAGCAGAACGGCCATGACCAGAGAGAACAGGATCATCAACCAGATACCGGGCGAAACCAGCAGCCAGGAAGGTTTTGACGTCCTGACCATGAGCTCGTTGAGCCAGCTCAGCGGGGCGTCTATTTTCTGGTTGCGGGCCACCCACTTGGCCAGGCCGCGGGCAATGCCCATCATGCCCAGGGTGACGATGAACGGCACCAGCCGCAGCCTGGTTATAAGGAACCCGTTCAGAAAGCCGATGGTTCCCCCTGCTGCCACCCCGACCAGGGCAGCCAGCAACGGCGGCACCCCCAGGTTGATGGCATAAGCCACCAGGACGCAGCTCAGGGCCAGGTTGGAAGCAGCCGACAGGTCGATCCCGCCGCTGACGATGATCAGGGTCATGCCCAGGGCGCACAGGGCCACGATGACCGACTGGGTGGCCACGCTCTTGATGTTGGCCAGGTTCAGGAACCGGTCCGAGACCTCTGGCATCAGGGAGAATATGGTTATGACCAGTATCAGGCCGACAAACGGCCCGGCCAGTCCGGCAATTTTCTTCAAACCGCTGCCTGCAACTTTCAAGGTCGTTCTCCTGTTAATACCGGGTCGCTCTCCCGCCCGGTGACGGCCGCCCTCATCAGGCTGGCCTCGGTCCAGCTGGCAGCCGGCCGTACTTCCACCAGCTGCCCGCGGTGGAAGACGGCGATCCGGTCGGCCACGCCGAGCAGTTCCGGAAGGTAGGAGCTGACGAAGATGACCGCCTTGCTATCAGCGGCCAGCCGTCCCATCAGCTCGTAAATCTGGGCCTTGCTCATAACATCAATTCCCCTGGTTGGTTCATCCAGCAGAAAGACCTCGGCCTCCTGGTGAAGCAACCTGGCCAGGGCCACCTTCTGCTGGTTCCCGCCCGAAAGCGTCCAGACCTTCTGTTCCGGGGAGCGGGCCTTGATGTTAATCCTTTCTATCCAGCGGGAAGCGGCCGCTTTCTGTTTTCGACCGTTGAGGAATCCTGACCTCACGTAAGGCTTCAGCCGGCTCAGGGTCAGGTTGTCGGCCAGGTTCATCCTGACGGCCAGTCCCTCCACCTGCCGGTCTTCGCTCTGCATTCCCAGCCCGCAACCGATGCTGACCGCGGTGAAGGAAGGCCGGAACCGGCGGCCGGAGACCACCACCAGCCCCTGCTCCAGCCTGTCCAGTCCGAACAGGGCCCTTAAAAATTCAGTCCGGCCGGCTCCCACCAGCCCGGCCACGCCCAGGATTTCACCGCGCCGGAGATCGAGGTCAACCGGACGGCTCATGCGGTTGCTCTTTATCCCGGAGCAGCTCAGGATAACTTCTCCCGGTTGATGCGGCAGCCGCGGGAATAGCTCCGAAATCCTCCGGCCGATCATCAGCTGGATGAGTTCTTCCACCGAGGTTTCTTTGATCAGGCCACGGCCGACCACCTTCCCGTCTCGGAGCACCGTAAACCGGTCGGCAATCTCCAGGACTTCTTCCAGGAAATGGCTGATATAGATTATGCCCACGCCCTCGGCCCGGAGCTTCCGGATGATTTCGAACAGGCGCCGGGTATCTTCCTGGGACAGGGAACTCGTCGGCTCATCCATCACCAGGATCCGGGCCTGGCTGGCCAGGGCCCGGGCTATTTCCACCACCTGCCGGGCCCCCACCGACAGTTTCCTGACCGGAATGTCCGGGGAAATCTCCGGGTGGCACAGGAACTCCAGCACCTTTTTAATTCTTTCCAGGTTTTTCTTCCGGTCGACCAGGCCGAGCCTGGATTCTTCCTGGCCGAGCATGATGTTTTCTTCGACCGTCAGGTGGGGGGCCAGGTTGAGTTCCTGGTAGATAACGGCTATGCCCTGGCGGCGACCTTCGAGTGGCCCGGACGGACGGTATTCCACTCCGGAGATAAACATCCGGCCGCGGTCGGGCTTATAGGCTCCACTCAGAATTTTTATCAGGGTACTCTTGCCGGCCCCGTTCTCTCCCAGGATGGCCTGGACCTCTCCGGCTTCAAGCTCAAAGTCCACGGCGTCCAGGACCTGGTTGGGACCGAAACTCTTGCTGATTCCCGTCAGGCTTAAGAGCGGCTTTTCTGGCATGGTGGCGATTGGCCTTCAACCGGTTGGTTCCAGCATGGTAACTGGCATCGGCCTCAGCGGACATACCTGGCAAAATCAGGTTCCAGCAGGCTCCTGATTTCCGGCCGGTTCATGTTCTCCGGGGTGGCCATGGTGACCCCGGTATCGATTCTCTTTTCCACCGGCCGACCCTGGATGTGGTCCAGCAGGACCTTGACCGCCAGGTACCCCATCTTCATCGGGTCCTGCAGGGCCAGCCCCTGGATTTCATTATTCTCCAGGGCCTGAATTAACTTGACGGAGCTGTCAAAGCCCACCAGCTTGACCTTCCCGGCCAGGCCGAAATGCTGCAGGGCCCGCAGGGCTCCAAAGGTGCTGGATTCGTTGGGCGCGAATATGCCCTCCACCTGCGGGTAGCGGCTGAGCAGGTTTTCGGTCAGCTGGTAAGCGGACTCGGTGGTGGTCCCGGCAAACTGGTCCTTGACCAGAAATTCTATGCCCGGGTAGTCCCTGGTTATGGTCTCCAGGAAGCCCTGTTCCCGGAAGGTGGTGCTGGCCGAACCCTCCAGGTAGCGGATCAGAAAAATCTTGCCTTTTCCGCCGAGCACTTCGGCCAGGCGGCGGGCAGCCAGCACTCCGCCCTGGTAGTTATCGGTGGCCACGAAGCTTATGTAGTTATCACCCTGCAGGTTGGAATCCATGATGACCACCGGGATTCCCTCCCTCATGGCCTCATCCACCGGCCGCATCAGGGCCCGGTCGTCCAGCGGGGCCAGGACAATCCCGTCCACCCGCCGGCTGATGAAATCCTCAACCACGGTTATCTGCTGGGCCCGGTCGTCTTCCTTCTGCGGTCCCTTCCAGAAAATTTCCACTCCCAGCTCCTGGCCGGCCTTGACCGCCCCGGCGTGAACCGCCTTCCAGAATTCGTGGGTGGTTCCCTTGGGAATGACCGCGACCTTGTAAGTCCGGGGCCCGGAAGATTGTTTGTCCCCGCGACGGCAGGCCGCCGCTGTCCAGATCAAGACGGTTATCAACAGGAAAATGATTACGGGCAAAAATTTTACCTTCGGCTTCATGGCCTCAGTATAAATCAGCCCGCCGAACCAAGTCAAAACCGGAATTTAAAAAAAATAAGGAGAACAACTCGCAGAAGAGTTGCCCTCCCTATTGATTACAGTACCAGTCAGAGATTCAAAAGCAAAAAACCGGTCAGGCCTTCTTGAGGATCGGCATGCCGGTCTTGGCAGTTTCCACCACCGTGTATCCGGCGGGAACGTTGTCCAGGGCGCCCGGTCTGACTTCTCTGGCAAAGTAGTAGATAGTCTGCATCTTGCCGCCCCGCAGCTTCACTTCGCGCGAATGCAGGTAGTAGGTCACTCCCTTTTTGTTGGTGAATGCGTATGGCATGAATTAAACCTCCAAAAAAATTTTTTACAAACTAAAACCGGTATCCCAGGGTAACACCCAGAAGCTGGGCGCTGGTCTGGTAAGTTCCGGCGCCGAGGCCCATCGGGTAGATGTCCCGGTTGGGCGAGGTCCGGTCCTGAAACAGTTCGTACATGTAAGCCACATCGACGCTGAACTTGCCCTTAGTATAACCCAATCCCAGAGTAAATGCCACCCGGCTGGCATCGGGCAGGGCCGGGTCCATGGTTTCCACCGGCTGCGGAGTCTGGTCATAGATGACTCCGCCCCGCAGGGCCAGATTGTCCTTGAGCAGGTACTGCAGGGCCGCCCGCAGCAAGATGGAATTCTTGAAATTCTCTTCCACCACTTCCTGCTCGGTCATCCCGTTCTCAAAAACTATGTTGATCTCATAGCTGTCATAAACTTTCCAGGTCAGGTACTGCCCGGCCACGGCCACCAGGAACTTCGGGCTGATCTGGTAGGAAAAGCCCAGGTCGAAGATGTTGGGGTGCTTGAAGGAGGTGGTAACCACGCCGGCCCCCGGAATGTAGGGCTGAATCGGCGCGGGCACCCGGGTCTTGTTCAGGAAGAAATCGCCCGTGTAGTCCACGGTGAAATTGCTCCTCCAGTTAAAACCGGCCGAGAACCTGTCCTTCTTGAACAGCAGGCCGGCATTGAAGGCCACCGCCTCGCCGGTTGCCTTCTTCAGCGAGGCCGGGACATCGCCGGTCCAGACCTCGGGGATTTCAATGTGCCGCACCAGGTCCAGCTTCAAGGTGGAATGAACGTAGGAAACCCCGAAGCCTATGGACAGGTTATCGTTGAGCATGACGGCCAGGGTTGGGTTGACAAAAAGAGTCTGCATCGAAGTCTCGGTGCAGATGTACTTCAGCGGATAGTTGACCGGCCAGGCCGTGCCCAGCCCGTAGGGAGCGAAGACCCCGACTCCAAAGGCCACCCTGGAGCCGAAACGATGGGTCAGGTAGAAATGCGGCGGGAAAAAGGTCTGGTCCAGCTGGTAAACCTTCTGAAAGGCCGGGTCCGGCCAGCTGGGCAGCAGCAGCGACCCTGCCGGGAAAATGAAGGTCCCGCCGGCACTGACCCTGGTCCCGGGCAACCAGGCAATCCCGGCCGGGTTGTAGAAAATGGCGCTCGGGTCGTTGGCGATGCCGACAAAGGCCCCGGCCAGGGCCATGGCCGCCGTCCCGTGCTCGTAGATGAGAAATCCGGAACCGGAAGCCAGAGAACTCAAGGCCAGGATAAAAACCACCAGCACACTCAAGTTCTTTTTCATTTCCATCCCTCCTCGT
This sequence comes from Candidatus Saccharicenans subterraneus, assembly GCA_003426165.1. Taxonomy (GTDB): domain Bacteria; phylum Acidobacteriota; class Aminicenantia; order Aminicenantales; family Saccharicenantaceae; genus Saccharicenans; species Saccharicenans subterraneus. The sequence goes on along the minus strand of QUAH01000003.1, from coordinate 34,038 downwards.
CCTCAGCGACTTATGCCCACAAATTATTCTGGCTTTCTTTTATTAAATTTATCGGGGGTTGTCAAGCCAGCCAGAAAACTTTACGGCCCTACTGGATGAAGCCAACGCCAGGCGGCACATCGGCCGGGACGATCGGCCCGAACATCTCTTCATACCTTTTTATGTTACCTTCCAGGGCCTCAGCAAACCGCTTGGCGTGGGCCGGGCTCAGGATGAGGCGCGAGACCAGCTTACCCATCGGCCCGTCGGGAAAGATGAAGGCAAAATCAAAGATGAATTCCTCCCGGCTGTGCCTGATGGCGGCCAGGTTGGAGTACTGGCCGACGGCAATGTGCTCATCAACCTTGATGTCGATTTTCTTGTCCTTCAGGTCATCCCTGTTCATTTTTCATTCTCCTCGTTAAATTTGCTTTCCTATTTCTCGGCGAGACCGGTCAGCCCGAACTTCAAGAGCGGCAACTGACCGGTCAGCCCGAATTTTACTAGCGGCCACTGACCTGACAGAACCACTTCATCTCAGCAAAAATTCCGGGGCAATCGCTAGTCCTTTCTTACTGTTTCTTTTTAACTGCTCTTTTTTTATTTTCTAATTATTCCTGCCCTCTGTCGATAATTAAGTTTAAATTCTATGCTCGTAAATGAATTCTATACCCGGCGGCTGGGGCTGGCAACCTGGATTTTCCGAACCTGCCCGGTCCTGATATATGAATAACCGTTCATATATAGTTGTTCCGAAGGACGGGCATCTCATCATAACCAGCTAATTTCCAGGCACTCTGGCGGCAGAACCATCGGCCAGAAGAAGAAAAATCGGCTGGCCTGGTTACCGGCGGTCAGAGATCACCGTTTCCAGGCCGTCACGGTCAAAAAAATTGATAACGTTAACGCAAGATTAGAAAAATTTTTTGTAAGCTACTGATATTCATAAAATTAAAATTTAAAAAAATGCTTGATTTTGCTTCCGGGTGGAATATAATAATAGTGGCTTTCCTGGGCGGGCTGGGGAAAGCCCCCACCTTTTTGGTTCCCATCATCAACCCCCCTTTTGCTGACAACAGCCCGCATCTCTTCACGTCACAATTTTTTCAAATACTTTCCTACCGCATTCATTTCTAGCTTCTTTGACGGACACGCTTTTTATACCTTTTACAAATTGTTCCGGGCAAAGACCGAGGCAATAAAGCCATCGGCCGGTTCTGGCTGACCGACGAGCTGGCCACAGTTAATATTCCCAGGCTCCGCACCAAGAGTTACTGATACGAATAACCAGATCGATGGATGGTGGCGGCCTGCATTATCCAGAAGGGCCGGGTCTGCTTCCCGCGGATTTCACCTTATTCCTTAAATCGACCGGGACCGGATCGACTCATCATCACCTCTGGCCAAGACCGGGCCATGGCTCCCGGTTCTTAATTTAAGAGCCTGGCCTCAATGTTGGCGCTGACAGCTGGCCATTTTTTGATCCGGGCCACCGGTTTCAGAACCGGGGATATGGTACCAGCACCCGCACCGGACCAAAGCCTCGGCTAACGTGTAAATAAAATGATACCTTAACTCCCTCCCCGACCTGAGCCGGGCTTTTAATCCGCGGATAATCCCTGGAGATAATCGGAAAGGAATGGCCCGCGATGAATAGGATGGACGACTTGGATTCAAAATATTTAATTAAATGAAAAGTATTTAATTAAATAAAATGTCCCGGGCGCAAAAATATATCGCCCGCAAGCCCTCAGCGGCAATAAAATTCAATCATCAGGCGCACGGCCTCCTGGCAGACCGGGCAGAAGGGTTTCTTGCCCTTGGTGAACATGATGCAATCCACGGCCGGCCGGTAAAGCCCGGTTGAAGAATACCCGGCCCCCTCAAAGGCTCCAACCTTACCGGCATACCTGCTCTTGGCCAGGAATTCATCGACCTTCCGGGCCTGCTCGGCCGACAGCCGTTCGCTCTCTTCTTCCAGGCGGGCCACCTCTTCTTTCGGAGCTCCTTCCCTCTTCATCCTGGCAATCTTCTCGTTAACTTCCATCCGGATCTTCTGGTAAGCCGTGTCCATCCGGTCGAATTCTTCCTTTTCCCAGGGCGTTGGAATCTCCACCCCGGGAGTGACCAGGCTCTTCCATTTAAGTTTGGCCGGGTCCAGCAAGGCGGTGATGTTGGGCTCCACCGGCTCCACCCCGCGCGGGTAGAACTCGTTGTAGGCCACCTGGGAAGTGTAATACTCGTCGGCCAGTCCGGTAAAAGAATGCCCGAACTCGTGGAGCATCAGGTATTCATACCACTGGTTGTCGGTGGTGAAGGTGCAGTAAAGGTTGTAGATTCCACCGCCGCCGTAGCGGTTGTGGTTGACCATGATCAGCAGGGCGTCGTAGGGCGCGGCCGCGGCCACGTCGCGAACCCGCCGGTTATCCTCGGTTAAAAGGTAGCGCTCCGAGCCAAAAGAATCGAAGCTGCAACCCAGGGTAGTCTGCTTGAACTGGCCGTGGGAAGGCTCGTCGCAGCCGCTTTCGGCCGACGGCTTGAAGACGCCGTAGATATTGAACCTATCCTTCTGGCTTTTATAAGGCTCCAGGCTGAAAAATACCTGGACAAACCGCTCCAGGTCTTTCCGGAGCTTGGCCTCTTCGTCGGCGGTATAGCCCTCGGCCAGGAAGACCACGTCCACCCTGTCGTGGGGTGAGCCGTTCTTGACCAGCTCGTAGACCCTGACCCCGGGCTCGGTTTTCTCCCTGACTATATAAATCGAGGCCGGGTCGATTTCTTCGGAGAATATCTTGTGAAAATTATTCTCGCGGTCCCGGGCTTCCAGGGTGAAGACAATTTTATTCTTTGGATACGGGACGAGCACCGATTCATGAAAGGTCCGCTTGATACCCTTGAGGGCTTCTTCCGTGGTCTTGTATTCACCGAACAGGCTGTCAAAGGCCCGGGCATAGAGCAGCTGGCCGGAAGCGGCGTCGTATATTTTGGCGCAGTACCGGCCACGCATGAACGGGTCAACCAGGTTTTTTACCGGCCCGGCCCAGACACCCTGCCTGTAAACCCGGTCCAGGGTGACGATTTCCTCCCGGTGGTCGCCGGCATGGTAATAATCAATTCGCATGGTGGCGTCCAGGAAATAGCGGTCAAAGTCAGGCTTGTCCTGGGCCCCCACGGAATAAATGATGAAGGCGACGATAATCGCTCCCAGCAACAAAACCAGGTATTTTTTCATGGCTGCCCTCCTTCTTGATTTACGGTCTGACTATCTTCCCGGCAATTTCTTTTATCAACTTGAAAGCCAGGCTGGCGGTAATCTCCGAAACATCCCGCGACGGATTCAGCTCCACCAGGTCAAAGGCCACAATCCTGGCCTTTAAGTTCTGGATTAAATCCAGCACCTGCCTGGAAGTCAGGCCGCCTGGCTCGTGGTGGGAGACGCCCGGGGCATAGGCCGGGTCAAAAACGTCCAGGTCGAGCGAGATGTAGAGCGGGTTCTTGAACTCCAGCCTGGGTTTTTCCGGGTATTCGCGGGCGGTTATGGTCCGCACCCGGTATTTCCTGGCCATGGCTTCCATTTCCGGGGTGGTGGCCCGGATACCCACCTGGACCAGGTTCTTGACCAGCCCGTCTTCCAGGATCCTGGCCATGGGGCAGGCATGGGACAGGCGGTCGCCGTAGAGGTCCTGGTACATGTCGGGGTGGGCGTCCAGGTGGAGCAGGTCCAGGCTCTTGAATTTTCCGGCCACGGCCTTAACCGCCGGGTAGGTAATGGAGTGGTCGCCGCCCAGGATGATGGGCACCGCCCCGTCGGCCACAACCCGGCCTACCTTATCTTCTATCCCGGCAAAGGTCTTGAGCATGTCGCCCGAGGTGTCGACATCTCCCAGGTCAACCAGCACGGTCTCCTCGGACAGGTCCACTCCCAGCTCGGTATCGGGGTTATAACACTTGCCGGTGGAAACCCGGCGTATGGCTTCCGGACCGGCGGCCGCGCCCCTTCTGAAACTCGACTTTTCATCAAAGGGGACGCCGACGATGGCCAGCTTATACTTTTTGACTTCTGATAGGTTCTTCAGGGCTCCGCCAAAATCGGTCATGTTCGCCTCCGGAATGTTTTTCAGGCAGAATTATACAGGATAGAGTTCAAAAACTGAAATCAGAAATAGAGCAGCGCGGCAAAGCTTACGGCCGAGCCGGTAGCCTGTTCTTCCGACAGCTCATAGCCGAGGAAAAATCCCTCGCGCTTCTGGAATATTTCCAGGAGCGAGGCCAGCACCGGGAAACCGCAGACGTTAAACCGGTCGCCACTTGACCTGACCTGGTCCCAGAAGGATTCCGGTTGCCAGCCGAGCAGGGCTTCCACCAGGTCATGGTCATAGGCCACCACCGCTTCTTTTAGCTCGGAAGCTGTCTGCTGGTGTCCGAACCTGGGCCCTACGTGGCAGAAATCCACCCCGGCCACCACCAGGGTGCCGGGCCCGGCCGCGGCCCCGGCCAGGACATCCAGGAATGGCTTAAGCCCGGGTATTTCCGAAGCTCGACCGGCCGTTTCCAGCCAGGGCATAAAAGAGCCAAAGAGCACCGGGACCAGCTGGAAATCATTACCCAGGAGATGCTGCAGGAACAGAATCTGAAATTCTATGGAGTGCTCCTTCTTATGGGCGAAATCATCCGGGGCAACCAGAATGCCGCCCGCCTTTCTCAGGCTGTCCACCAATTCTTTTTCCGTCTTCACCCGGCCAAGTGGCGTGGAAAAATCCTTTTCGGTCAGGGAAATGGTGCCGTTTTCCACCGCATGTCCCGTTCCCAGCACAATTACCCGCCGGAATTTTTTCCCGGCCAGCGACCTATAGGCCAGGGAATAAAGTCGCTGCCCGCGCCGCAGGTCGATGTGGGGAGCGACCAGCACGGACGGGTTGCGGTCTGAAACAAGCCTTTCCACTTCCGGGGGCAATTTCTCGAGATCCAGGATTTCCGAAAGGAGCTTCTTCAGCTCTTCCGGGCGCTCCGGGTAGGCTTCCCCGGCCAGGGCCGGCTCCCTAACCGGCAGGGCGGCAAACTCCTGCACCAGCTCCCGCTTGCGCCGCCGGAATTCCGGGGTGTCCAGGAGCCACAGCTGCCGGAAACTCTGCAGAATCTCTCCCACCAGCCCGGCCCCCTTCAGGCTGTAACCTCGCTTCCTCAGAAATTCCAGGCGGATGTCCTGGTCATCATGCTGGCCGTCGATCAGGGCCAGCACTTCCAGGGCTTCACCCTGGAGCAGGACCGGGTTCTTGATCAGTCCCAGCCGGTCGCTGACCAGGACACCTTTGCGTCCCTGGTATTCCATGGGCTGGAATTCCAGGTCGGGTCTGAGTTTCAACGGAGACTTCTTCTCGGGTGAACGGTTCATTTTTTCAACCTTCTTATACCCAAAAACGCAGTGCTACCCATCATTCCTTTAACACTTCAGTTCCCTCTGACCAGAGGTATTAATACCAGATAACCGATATTTTTTCCAGACCACCTGAATCGATGATTAAGATCGTGGCCGCAATTTTTCATGTTAAATGACTACCAGGCATAATTATACCGGCAGGAACAGGAAAACAACCTTCCCTCCAATAACCCGGCCTATCAGAATAAGGCTGCGGAAAAATGCCAGCTTGAAGATTGGCCATGGGCTTCAAATGGGAAACGGGATTTCAATCTCATTCTTCTTCCCGGTTTCGGGCCAGACCTTTTTCCTGGCTTTCAGGCCACTCACCAGACGTTCAAACCGAAAGCCTGCCCCCAGTTATGTGCACTTCAGTCTCAATCCAGGCTCATACAGGTCAGAATGGACAGTCCGGAGCCGGATCATAAGAGCAAGGCAGGCCGGGAAAACCTAAGACTAATAATTATTAATAATAATGAAGCGAGAGTCTCTTGAATGCGGGTAAAAAAAAGAGGTCAAGGGGTTGGATGAGGAAGAAGGAGGAAAGAGGAGAAGGATCTTCCTCCCCCTCCCTTTCCTCAGCAACCTTGGCCTCGCCTCAAACTGAGGCGAGCCCACTATCTCATGGCCCTAGAAGCCTGACAATCACCCATCGGGATGTTTAACAGGGTGAATTTAACGGCACCCGGCGCCTCATCGCGCCTCACCCCCCTGTTTTCCACGATGCTGTAAGTAAAGGATTTACCGGTCATGGCCCAAAAAGGAGGGGTCAGGTCCGGGACCTTGTGGACCATCGCAGGCGAGCTTGCGGGAAGGGTCCGGTCATGGCTGCTCAACCTTTGGTTTTTAAGGTACACAGAATGAAGACCATGCGGGCGGCCTGTCTCCCTGGACGTGAAGTCGCCCCGTTAGTGGCCATCATCCCTGGCCGGAAGCCTGGTTGTCAGCCCTTATCTGGGCCACCCGGCTGCTTTCTCCGGCGGCAAACCGAACTCACCAAGACCCCTGGTCGGGAAAAACCCGATGACCGATTTTCTTTTACACCTTCGTTAAAATTTATCCCGAAATGACTTTCCCCCGCCGGGGGAAAAGCGGGCCGGCTGGCTCCCGGCAAAAAGTTAACGGGTCAAAATAACCAGACGGGCAGAATGAATGGAAAAAGTTGCCGCCAATGATCGGTAATCGGTCCTGGATTAGCAGGGTGGCTTTAAGTTTTAAAAAACGGGGCCCGGGGCAGGAATTTTTTTCTTCTTTATCAGGGCCGGGTGAATGGCATATATTATTGAGATGATTGCCGGCTGGCCGAACGGAAAACTTGAATGGAATTAATAGGATTTAATCGGCCAGAAATAAAATCATCGCCGGCGGTTGTGGCGACAATTTAAGTTTGAATTGCGAGCCGATGCATTAAAAAACGAGCCCGACTCCCGGGCCCGGCCAGAAGAACCTGGCTGGATCAGCAAAAAAATCTGGCCGGGACCAGCGGGCTATCCGGGCCAACCAGGTCCGCCCCGGGATGTGCGGTAGAAAAAAATGGAAGAATCCGGATGGTTCATAAATCTAAAAAATAAATATCTGTGAGGAGGAAACGATGCGCCTCAAGTCCCCGAAACGCCTTGATGTCGAAGACCTGCTAAGAATGCTGCCGGCCCTGCTGGCAGTGCTGTTCATTTTAGCCACGCCTGGCCTGCCCGCAGCCGCCACGCCCGGCAGCGGAGAGGAACGGCCACGGCTGGCCATCGAGAAAATCATGGCCGGCCAGGAGTTCATCGGCACCCCGCCCTCCAGCCCGGCCTGGGCCGTTGACGGCAAGACACTTTACTTCCGCTGGAAAAAGCCCGATGAAAAAACAACCGAAATTTATGCGGTCAGCCTGGCCAACCCGGTGCCGGTCAAAATCACCCGGGAAAAAATCCTGGAAAACCCGCCGGCCGGTGGAGCCGGTCGCTTCCGCGGCTTCTTCGGCTTCGGGCGCTTCGGAACCTCCTGGCAGTGGGACCGGGAGAAGAAGAGGTTGCTGGTCAACCAGAACGGCGACATCTTCCTCTACGACCTGGCCTCCAAAAAGGCCGACCAGCTCACCGCCACCGACCAGGCCGAATCCAGCCTGGGCTTTACCCACGACCAGAAGAAAGTTTATTTCCAGAGCGGCGACAACCTCTTTGTCCTGGGCCTCACTGACCGCAGCCTGCGCCAGCTCACCTCCTTTACCAGGGAAAAGCAGCCGGAACCGCCAAAACCCACGGAAATCCAGAAATGGTACGAGGATCAGCAGCGGGTCCTGTTCAAGGATATTTTCAGGATGGGCTTTGAAGGCTTAGGCCGGGGTGGCGGCGGGGCTGACCTGCTGCCGGCCCTGAGCAAGGTCACCACCAGGCGCAAGCCTTTCCTCCTGACAGAAAACCAGCGGCTGGTTTCGGTCGAGCCGACGCCCGATGAGAAATATGTCCTGTTCATGATAACGGAAACAATCACCGCGGCCAGGAACACCATCGTTCCCAATTACGTTACCCGAAGCGGCTACACCGAGACCATCAACTCCCACACCAAGGCCGCCGAAAACCCGCAGCTAACCCGGCTGGGTATCGTCAACAGCGAGAACGGAGAAGTCCGCTGGGTGGATTACGGGCAGGGCGAACGCCAGGTCAACCCGCGGCAGTGGCTGTGGTCGCCAGACGGCAAGAAGTGCCTGCTCATCGCCCAGTCGGAAGACCGCAAGGATGCCTGGCTGTTCCTGCTTGACCCGACCAGCGGCAAAACCGCGGTCCTGGAAAACGTCCACGACGAGGCCTGGGTCGGGTCGCTGGGTCTGACCGGCATTTCCTGGTGGCCGGACAGCCGGCATGTTTCCTTTATCTCCGAACAGAACGGCTACGCCCACCTCTACCGGCTGGACGTTGACAGCCTGGAAAAGAAGGCCCTGACCGAGGGCAAGTATGAAGTGACCCAGGCCGAGCTGTCCCGGGACGGCCAGAAAATCTATTTCGTCTCGAGCGAGGTCCATCCGGGGGAACGCCATTTTTATGTGCTGGACCTTAAGACCGGGAAAAAGACCCGGCTGACCAATCTCACGGGCATGGGGGAATTCTATCTCTCCCCGGACGAAAGCGCCGTGGCCATCATCCATTCCTACAGCACCCGGCCGCCGGAGCTTTACCTTCAGGCCCTGGCCCCAGCCTCCAAGCCCAAGCAGATCACCCAATCAACTACCGCAGACTTCCGGGCCTATCCCTGGTACGACCCGGAGATTGTTACCTTTAAGGCCCGGGACGGGGTCGAGGTCTATGCCCGGCTGTTTAAGCCCGACAATCCCCATCCCAACCGTCCGGCGGTAATATTCATCCACGGTGCCGGCTACCTGCAGAACGCCCACCGGGGCTGGAGCACATATGAACGGGAATTCATGTTTCATAACCTGCTCCGCGATAGCGGCTACTTCGTCCTGGACGTCGACTACCGGGGAAGCAGCGGCTACGGCCGGGACTTCCGCACCGGCATCTACCGCCACATGGGCGGAAAGGACCTGGATGACGTGGTCGACGGGGCTAAATTCCTGGTGGAAAAGTACCAGGTCAATCCCCGGGCCATAGGCTGCTACGGCGGAAGCTACGGCGGCTTCCTGACCCTCATGGCCATGTTCACCACCGACACCTTCAAGGCCGGGGCGGCCCTGCGCCCGGTGACCGACTGGGCCCACTACCACCCCAACTACACCGTGGACATATTGAACCTGCCCCAGAAGGACCCGGAAGCCTACAAGCAGAGCTCGCCAATCTACTTCGCCGAGGGACTGAAGGGCGCCCTCCTCATCTGCCACGGCATGGTCGATACCAACGTCCATTTCCAGGACACGGTCCGGCTGGCCCAGCGGCTGATTGAACTGGGTAAGGAAAACTGGGAAGTGGCCATCTACCCGGCCGAGGACCATTCCTTCCGGAACACCTCCTCCTGGGTGGACGAGTACCGGCGGATTTTCAGGCTGTTCGAGACAAACCTTAAAAAATAAGGCCAGCAGAGTTTTTCAGCTGGAAAAACCGATTCGGGGCCCGGCCGACTAATCGTGGGCCCGGAGCACCGGGTCGAGGTTTTCTACGACCCGGTCAACATCACTCCTGGTGAATACAACCGGTGGCTTGATCTTTATGACGTTGCGGAACGGGCCGTCGGTACTGAGCAGCACACCCCGGTCTTTCATCTCTTCGATGACGGCCCGGGCTTTCTCCGTGGCCGGCTCCAGTGTTTTTCTGTCCCTGACCAGCTCCACCCCGATAAACAGCCCCAGGCCACGGACATCGCCCACCAGGGGGTGCCGCTTCTGCAGCTCCCTCAGCCTCTTCAGGAAATAATCCCCGACCACCCGGGCATTTTCCTGTAAATTCTCTTCATCAATGGCCTGAAGCACGGCCAGCCCGGCGGCGCAGCTCACCGGGTTACCGCCGAAGGTGTTGAAGTACTCCATGCCGGTGGCGAAGCGCCCGGCTATCTCCGCCGTGGTTATTACGGCCCCGATGGGATGACCGTTGCCGATCGGCTTGCCCAGGGTGACGATGTCCGGCATGGCTTCCTGGGACTCAAACCCCCAGAAAAAATATCCCGGGCGACCAAACCCCACCTGGACTTCGTCAGCTATGGCCAGCCCGCCGGCAGCCCTAACAATATCAAAAGCTTTTTTAAGGAAACGCGGAGGGAAAATAACCTGCCCGGCACAGCCCATCATCGACTCGGCCATGATTCCGACCAGCTTTTTCTTTTCATAGAGAAGGCCGGCCACCAGTCTATCCACCTCGGCCGCATATTTTTCTGCGGTTTCTTCGGTGTGCCCCCGGTACAGGCCCCGGTAGGGATCCGGAGTCGGGACCTTGTGGACGAAAGGCGGCGCCCCCTTGCCCCCGGGCCCGTCGAACTTATAGGGACTGACCTCAACCAGGGAGGTCAGGTTGCCGTGGTAGGCCCCGTCGATGACCAGGAGCTCGGAGCCGCCGGTAAAGTTCCTGGCCAGCCGCAGGGCCAGGTCGTTGGCCTCGCTTCCGGAATTGACCAGGAAACAATGGGTGAATTTCCGCGGAAAACGGGCCAGCAGGCTTTCAACGTAGGCTTCCATCTGGTCGTAGAGGTACCTGGTATTGGTGTTGAGGACAGTCATCTGCCGGGCCACGGCCCGGGCCACTGCCGGGTGAGCGTGGCCGAGATGGCAGACATTGTTGACGCAGTCCAGGTAGCTCCGGCCCTCGGAGTCGAACAAAAACTGGCCTGCCCCCCTGACGATATGGAGGGGCTTCCTGTAAGAAAGGTTCAGGGCTTTGGAAAGGTGGTCCTGCCTGAAAGCGAGCAACCGCTTTTTACGGTCCGCGGGGCTGTCCGTTTCGAAACCGCAGCTCCGGTAAAAAAGGCGCCGCCACTTTTCCGGGTTTTCTGAAAGCAGGTAATCAAGAAGTTTCCAGCCCGGTTCCTCGGAAATTCTCATGTAGGTATTTCCCGGCTCTACCGACCTTCTCCAGGCGGCCATGGTCAGGCTTACGACCAGGCGGGCCAGGATGAGGTAGAAGATAAGGTCGAGTTCCTCTTTTTTTAGTGGATTCAAGGAATGGTAGGCGCCGATTATTTGCGAGGCCACCTTTTCCCTGTCTTTACCGTCGCTGAGCATCAGGGCATAGGTCAGGGCCAGGGCCGGCTCGGCAGCCAGGAACGACTCGGTGGCGTCTCCGAAATCTATCAGCCCGATTACCCGGCCGGCGGATTTCCGGCCAGGTTCCAGCAGGATATTGTGCTCGTTGGCATCGCCGTAGATGACCTGCTTTCTTAACGTTTGGTCTTCGGGCAGGACCAGGTTTTCATATTGCAGAAGGCAATAGTCGAGCTTGCGGCGGGCGTCCGGGTCGGCGATATACCTGAACCTCTCCCTGGAGAAAAGGACATTCCTTACGTCCCAGGGAAGAAGGCGCCTCTGGCCGGGATGGTAAAACCCCTTGAGAGCCAGGTCGACCCTGGCCAGGAACCTTCCGACCTGAGCCCAGGTCTTTCCGCTTATGTTCCTGACCGAGGCCAGCGGGGTGCCTTCCACGAATTCAAATAGCCGGGCCAGGTAAGTCTTCCTGTCCCTGGCGGCGTAAGAGGTGATAAGTTGCCCTTTCCTGTCGGGGACGGGCCGGGGGAAGCGATGGGAGGCCAGCTTCCGGTTGAGAACCAGGAGCACCTGGTTTTCAAAGTCCAGGCTGTCTTCGTGGTCAAATTCGGAAGATATTTTGAGCACCAGCTTCTGGCCGCCTTTGTTCCGCACCAGGAAATTCTGGGAGCGGTCGCCGTTGAGGGGCTCAAGTTTTTCCGGGCGCAACCCGAAGTTTTCGGAGATTATCAGCTCGACATCTTTTTCCGGAAGGTAAGGCTTTCGGTATTCAAGTTTCGTCATTAAGCTCTCCCTGAGTGGCCGTACGGCTCAAATTATATGACCCGGTCTTTTAATCTTCAAGAACATAAGTAGCATCCTAACCATAAGAACTGCCTGATTATTAAAAATTAACGATATTGCTCAAGACAAAATCCCCACGGCCCGGGCAGGGGCCTGTTCATTTCTTAAGGCTGTTTCTTTACCGGACAATCTGTGGATAACTCGCACTGCCATGGGAACCCCGCCTTCTATTGGTGCTAACCCGATTCCGGCTCGCGCTTCCTAAGGCCGTAGCCTGAGCCGGCTCCTTCAGGATTTCTATCTTAACCTGAATCTCTAAACCTATGACCCGGCCTCCTGGTCAGGCTCATCCCTGAACCATCTCCATTGCCAGCCAGACCTCTGGTAATTTCCGTGTAGATTCTCTCGTGAGGCAACGAATCTGTTTCGGGCAGACATCATGACGTTATATCGGGCCGTCCCCCCGTTGACAGGAAGCCTTTATTTTTATATAGGATAATACAAGATGGGCAGAGTACTGGAACTCGAAAACGTTCACAAGGCTTACAAGCTGGGTTTTATCCCGAAAAAGAAACCGGTCTTAAAGGGCGTCTCCTTCCACGTCAACCAGGGCGAGATCTTCGGCTACCTGGGACCCAACGGCGCCGGCAAAACCACCACCATCAAGTGCATCCTGAACCTGATCTTCCCCGACGCCGGCCGCATAACCATTTTCGGCGAGGATTCGCTCCGGCCGCGGGCCAGGCAGAAGGTCGGTTTCCTGCCGGAGAATCCTTACTTCTATGACTACCTGACCGGGCGGGAGTTCCTGGCCTTCTACGCCGACCTGCTGGGAATTCACGGGCAGGCCCGCGAGGATAAGATCGGTTACTTCCTGAAGCTGGTGGGCATGGAGCGGGCGGCCGACCTTCAGCTCCGGAAATACTCGCGGGGCATGCTGCAGCGGATCGGGCTGGCCCAGGCCCTGCTCAACGACCCGGCCCTGGTCATCCTGGACGAGCCCATGGGCGGGCTGGACCCCATCGGCCGCAAGGAGTTCCGCGACATCATCGTCAACCTGAAGAAGGAAGGCAAGACCGTCTTCCTGAGCTCGCACATCCTGCAGGACATCGAAATGATCTGCGACCGGGTGGCCATCATCCTGGCCGGTGAAATCATCAACCAGGGCTACCTGGGCGACCTGATTTCGGAGAAGGTGCTGTTCACCGAGATAATAATCGGCGGGGTGCCGGCAGCCGAGTTCGACCACCTGGGCGAGAGCGTCTCCACCAGCGGCGACCGGGTGTTGCTCAAGGTTTACGAGGAAGAGAAGATAGACCAGGTGCTCAGCCTGGTCCAGCAGAAAAAGGGAAAAATAATTTCGCTCATTCCGCGGACCGAAACGCTCGAGGATATTTTCGTCAACATGGTGAAGAGCCAATGAAGATAACAACCATTGCTCTCAATACCTTCAAGGAAGCCAAGAGGGACCGGGTCCTGTACCTGCTGTTTTTCTTCGTGGCCGTGTGCCTGCTGTTCTCGCGCTTCCTGGCCCTGCTCACGGTCGGCGACCGGGTGAAAATCATCAAGGACGTGGGGCTGGCCTCCATCTCGCTCTTCGGCATGCTGATGGCCATCCTGATGGGCACGGGCCTGGTTTACAAGGAGATAGACAAGAAAACGATTTTCACCCTGCTGGCCAAGCCCATCCACCGGGCGGAGTTCCTGCTGGGAAAATTCCTGGGGCTGGTCCTGACCATTTTCATCATGACCGTGCTGATGGCCGCGGTCTTCATGCTGATTCTATTCCTGCACACCTTCAGCGTGGACTGGAAAATACTGCTGGCCATACTTTATATTTTCTTCGAGCTGTGCTTGATGACGGCGGTGGCTTTGCTCTTTTCGACCTTCACCACGCCGATTCTGGCCTCGCTCTACTCGCTGGCCTTTTATCTCATCGGGCATCTTTCCTGGAGCCTGGAGATGCTGATCAAGAAGGTAAAGAGCGGGGCGGGGCGGGCGGCGCTGCGGGTGCTGTACACGATCCTTCCGGACCTGGAGAATTTCAACTTCAAGACCGAGGTGGTGCACAACCTGCTGCTTCCGGGGAAGCTCCTGGGCACGAGCTTTGTATACGGTGTTGTATATACGGCTTTTCTGCTGCTCCTGGCCATGCTGGTTTTCCGGCGGCGTGATTTTGTCTGAGGCCGGCGGCGGGAAGAGCTGGAGACGGTCGGCATATTTGAGGGGCGGGAGAGGAAGAAAGGGGTAAGGGTTAAAGGGAAGAGGAACAGGATAGGAAAAGAAAACCCGGGATGCACAGGCAGATTTCAGGTCGCCCGGCCAGGCCGGCCGCACAGACCCGGGTTAAACCGGGAAGGCCCGGCCCGGAAGAGCTGAGGAAAGGTAAATTAGAGCAGCAGGGATGATGGATAGAAAAGTAAGGTTAAGATACCGGGTGAGCAAAAAAAGCCAGGAGCAGGGCTTTTGTCCAGAAATGAAACTCGGGAAAATTTATGGGCAAGAAAATAGACAGAAAGATAGATACAAGCTGTGAACATGATAATTAATGGCTGGAAATTAAAAAAATAAGAAAATCCGGCTGCGGTGGCCGGGATATGGTAAGCAGGGTAAATGGCAGATAAAAAAGAGAATACGGCGATCCTCGAGGCCAGAAGCCCCGGCGAACGAATGCTGCGGCGCCAGAGGAACCTGCTGGTCCTGGGGCTGGTGGCCTCGATGCTTCTATTTTCCTGGTTGAAGATTCAAACTGACAAGGTTTCGCGGACCAGGGTGCCCGGCTCATCGATAATATATTTGCCATCGGGTAAGTACCTGAAGCACATGACCTTCGGTTATTCAAGCCTGGTGGCCGACATGATCTACCTCTGGGCCATCCAGTATTACGGGACCTATGAAATTGCCGACCGCTTCAAGTACCTGCAGCACATTTTTTCCATCATCGCCGAGCTGGACCCGAAGTATGTAGACCCGTATGAAGTCGGAGCGCTGATCGCCATCTACGATGCCCACGACCCCGAGCTGGCCTTCAAGATCCTGGATATGGGGCTGGAGAAAAATCCGGACATGTGGATTTTCCCCTTCCAGGCCGGGCACATCGCCCAGATGAACCTGAAGGATTTTGAGAGAGCCAGGGAGTATTACCGGAAGGCCATGGAAATCCCGGGAGCGCCGCCGATAGTCAAAAGACTTTATGCCAACGCCGCCTACCGGACCATGAATTACCAGGAAGCCTGGGAGATGTGGAAAGAGGTGTATGAAACTTCCCAGGAAGACTGGGTCAAGGAAATCGCCTACAACCATCTCTACCGGGTCAAGTCGACGGTGGATGTGGAAGCGCTGGGCGAAGCGGTGAAGAAATACCGGGAAAGGTTCGGGCGGTGGCCGGCGGACCTGGGCCAGCTGGTGCGGGCCGGGTTGATAAGGGAAGTACCGAAGGACCTGGACGGCAAGGATTACGTTTACGATGCGAAAACTGGTGAAGTGAAACCGGCGAGGGTGTGGTGGAAACGCTGAGAATCGTCCTGGTGGTGGTGGTCGGGCTGGTCTGGGGCAGCTTCCTGAATGTCGTGATTTACCGCCTGCCGCGGGAGAAAAGCCTGGTCAGGCCGCCTTCGAGCTGCACCAAGTGCGGGCGGCGGATCAAGTGGTACGACAACATCCCGGTGCTTTCGTACCTGGTTCTGCGGGGAAAGTGCCGGTTCTGCGGGGAGAAGATTTCACCGGTCTACCCGGCGGTTGAAGCGCTGACCGCGGCCTGCTTTGTTATCATTTATTTTCATAACCTGAGATATTTTGACCTGCAGTTTTTTGCCGACTGTATTTTCGCAAGCAGCCTGATTGCCCTGGGCTTTATAGATTTTTTCCACCAGGTTATTCCCGATCACATCTCCATTCCGGTGCTGGTGCTGGCCCTGGTCTATGCGCCGTTCCGGTATGACCTGAATTTGAGGAAGGCGCTGTTGGGGGCGGTGGTGGGAGGCGGGTTTCTGCTGGTTGTTTACCTGGTCTACCTGCTGTGGAAAAAGAAGGAAGGCCTGGGGATGGGCGACGTGATGATGATGCTGATGGTCGGGGCCTATCTGGGGTTCAGCCGGACGATCCTGACCCTGCTTTTGGCCTCGGTGGTGGGCGCAGTGTTCGGGCTGCTGCTGGTGGCGTTCCGGGGCAAGGACATGAAGTTTGCCATGCCATTCGGGAGCTTCATCGCCCCGGCGGCCTTCGTGTCGCTAATCTGGGGCGACCCGCTCATCACCTGGTACCTCTCCCTCTTCCCCCATTAAACAGGGGACACCTTACACTGTCCCCTTTTTTGCTCATTTCTGGTCTTAGCTTTATCTGTTTTTTTGATCGTGAAAATTGGGGACACTTATAAGTGTCCCTTTTTCATCACTTTCTATCCGGGAAGGTCTGATTTTTCTATAAGGAGAATCTTCCGGGTGGCGGAGGTCACCTTGAATTCATCGGCCACCGGCAGCCCGGGCACCCAGGCTATCCGCCCGCCCGAGAGAAACACCGGCAGGATATCTCGTTCGGCCTGGGGGATCTTTTTTTCGCGCAGCAGGTCCTTTAATTTCTTTTCGCCCCTCAGGCCCAGCGGCCTGTACTTATCCCCGGGCCGGCGACTTCTCACTTCAAACGGCAACTCGAGCTTTTCGGCGTCCAGACAACACCGGCTGGCGTCATCATATCTAAGCTCACCCACCTTCTTTGTCTCCAGGATTTTCGCCTTAAACTCCCACCTATCGGCGAACAAGAGACTTTCTTTTCCGCTCCACCTGATTGAAGTTTTCAGGGCCAAACTTTTCTTTTCGAACTTTTTCAGCCAGCCGCCCTCGTTAATGAGCACCTTATCTTTTCCCCAGCTGAATTTCTGGCGTTCCCCTAAGGCCAGAATGGCCTGCGTTTGCTCAAAGCTCGGTGACTCCAGCCCGAGTGCCAGATGGAGGAATTTCCGGACCAGACGGCGGGCTATGGCCACCGGCATTTCCCTGAGGGCCCGAAGGTCCAGCTCTAAACCCGGGGAGGTTGGAGCGTGTCTCCCTTTTTCTCCTTTTTCCTCTTTATGTTTGTGGCGACCGCAGCAACCACGGGTCACCACAGCCCACATTCCTTCCGTTAGCTCATCCAGGGCTTCGTTCTCGTCCTGGGCGATGAGAGCCAGCTGGGCCAGGTGGCTCACCACCTCCGGGTCGAATTCTTTCTCCAGTTGTGGAATAAGCTCCAGCCGGATCCGGTTTCGAAGGATCGATGTGTCCAGGTTGGTTTCATCAACCCGGAATTTCAGCCCCTTTTCCCGCAGGTACTGCTCAACTTCCTCGCGCTTGAGTCCGAGCAGCGGCCTGGCCACCTGCCCTGCCCTTAACCTGATGGCCTGAAGGCCTTCCACTCCCGTGCACCGGAATATTCTCATCAGGACCGTTTCTGCCTGGTCGGTCATGGTATGGGCGGTGAGCACCAGCTCGGCACCCCACTTCTCGGCCACCTTTTCTAAAAACTCGTAGCGCTTGAGC
This sequence comes from Candidatus Saccharicenans subterraneus, assembly GCA_003426165.1. Lineage (GTDB taxonomy): Bacteria > Acidobacteriota > Aminicenantia > Aminicenantales > Saccharicenantaceae > Saccharicenans > Saccharicenans subterraneus. The sequence continues at coordinate 16,724 of QUAH01000003.1, read as the reverse complement.
CGGCCCGCTTCTTCTAGGTTAAGCCTGTGCTGCCGGGCAAATTCACGGACACGGCCGCGACCCACGAATAACTTCAGCCTCAGCTTACTGGCCAGTTGCCGGACAAAGCGCTCGTCGGCCGCGGCGCTGGCCCTCAGCTGGTGATTGAAGTGGGCCAGGGCTATATCCAGGCCGGGCCAGTCCCTTTTCAGCTCCAGAAGAAGATGCACCAGGGCGACCGAGTCCTGGCCGCCTGAAACGGCCACCAACAGGCGAGATTCGGGGGAAAAGAGGCGATGAGCCTCAACGAACCTTTTGAATTTCTGGTAAATCATAATGAAAATGGCGGCGGAGGGATTTGAACCCCCGACACTGCGGATATGAGCCGCATGCTCTGACCAACTGAGCTACGCCGCCGGGTATGTGAATTTTATATGAGCCACCTCACTTAGTCAATATGAACAGGGGACACCTTACGGTGTCCCCAATTTCGGCCCTTTTCCAGCAAATTATCAGGGAAGCAAAAAGGGGACATCCTACAGTGTCCCCTTTCACCATTTCTTGTCTAACAGCTTTGAAAAGAAACCCAGTGAGGTTTCAACACACGGCCGAACCACCTGGTCCCCCACCTTTTAAATTCCATAATACCAGCGCGCCAACAAACCACTTCATCGTCTCGATAAACCCTTTAAAAATTGACAGTTGGGGACACTGTAGGGTGTCCCCGATTTTGTCACCCAAATTCAAGGGGAAAAAAACTAAGAGAGTGCGAAAAAAGGGGACAGTGTACGGTGTCCCCTGTTTAGAGGAGTTCGGCGCTGTGCTTGACCTGAACCCGCTTCTTTCCAGCCAGCAGCCCGCCCTTTATCTGCAACAGGCAACCCGGGCAATCCATCACCACCACCCCGGCCCCCGCCTTCTCTATCGCCTCTATCTTCTGCCTCAACAGCTCCTCCGACACCGCCGCGCGCTCCACCGAGAACACCCCGGCGAACCCGCAGCAGACGTCGGAGTTCTCCATCTCCACCAGCTCGCAGCCCGCCTCCCGCAGCAGCCGCCTTGAGAGCTGCGACTCCTTCAGCACGTACTTATGATGACAGGAATCATGATACGTGATTCTTATCCTATGTTTACCCTCGACGGCTTCACCAGACGATTCAACTTCCCCGGCATCAATTTTTATTCCTGATTCAGATTCAGGCTCCCCCTCATACTTTAAATAATCTGGCTTCGGTCCTATCTCCAACCCCTCCTCCGCCACAAACGCCACCAGTGTCCTCACCCGCCCCTTAAAAACTTCCGCCTTCTTTTCGTCCAGCATTATATCCGCCCTCAACCCCGGCCCGATCTCCCTCAGCATGGCCGTGCAGGTCGGACACAGCGTCACAATCCTGTAATAATCGCCACCGATTAGCCTCTCGGCCACCCTCCCGAATTCCTTTCTGGCCTCCTCCGCAAACCCGGAATTGGCCGCCGGAAAACCGCAGCAGCCGTCAAACGGCACCTCGACCTCATAACCATGCCGCCGCAGCAACTTGTAAGCGGCCAGCCCCACTTCCGGGAAGAAGTTTTCAATCAGGCACCCCGGAAATATGGCCACCTTCTTGCCCGCGCCAGGCAATTTCTCTTTTTTGCCTTTTTCAGACTTATATTTTTTATGGCTTGTGCTCTCGCTTATTTTCTTTTTTTCAATCTTATTTTCAGTCACGCGCTCTTTTTCACCTTCACGATCACCTTCATCTTCCATTTTACGCGCTATGTCCTTCTCTTCTTCTCTTTCCCTTTCCTTCTCCCGCTCTTCCGCCAACAACGCCGTAAAACTTTTCTCCGCCGGCGCCGGAAATTTCTCCAGCCTCCGCAGCACACCCACACCCACACCCACCGGCACCCTTACCCGTCCTTCCCTGCTAATCAACGGCCGGGCCGCCCTTCCCAGCGCAAAAATCTTCCTCTCGACCTGCGGCCTCGCCAGCACCGCCCCGAAAGCCGCTTTCTTCCACAACTTCCCGCCCTTCTCCCGCACAATCTTTTCCCTCAACTTCCTCACCAGCCCGGCAATCGGAATCCTGGTCGAACAAACCTCGTCGCACCTATGGCAGCTCAGGCAATACGAGGCCAGCTCCTCCGACTCCCTCAGCCCGTGCACCCAGGCCGTCAGCAGGCTCCCGATCCCTCCCATGTAAACGTAGCTGAATTCCTGCCCGCCCACCATCTGGTAGACCGGGCAGACGTTCAAACAGGCCGAGCACTTGATGCACTTCAGCACTTCCCGAAACTCGAAATCCCGCCGCATCCGGCTCCGCCCGTTATCCACGATGACGATATGCTGCTCTTCCCGCGGCGGCCCGGCAATCACCGACACGTAGCTTGATATCTCCTGGCCGGTGGCATTCCTGGTCAGCACCCGCAGCAGCTTCATCGCCTCCCGCAGCGACGGCAGCACCTTCTCCCGGCTGGCCAGCACAATATGAACCGGCGGAACGCTGGTCACCAGCCGCCCGTTCCCCTCGTTAGTGACCAGAAGCACCGCGCCTTCCTCGGCCAGCAGGGCATTGGCCCCGCTCAACCCGGCCCCCGCCTCCAGGATTTTCCGCCTGACGTGCCGCCTGGCCACCTTGACCAGCCGGCTTACATCCTCCGGCACTTCCTCGCCCAGCCGCTCCCGGAAAACCCCGGCCACCTGCCCCCTGTTCAAATGAATGGCCGGCATGACCATGTGCGTCGGGGCTTCGCCCGCCAGCTGGATTATCCATTCCCCCAGGTCCGTCTCCCGCGCCTCCACTCCCCTCTTCGCCAGGTATTCATTGAGCCCGGTCTCCTCGCTGACCATGCTCTTACCCTTGACCAGCACCTTGACCCCGCGCTCCTTCAGCACCCGGTAAATTATTTCGTTGGCCTGCTTGCTATCGGCCGCAAAATGCACGTAGCTTCCCCTGGCCGCGGCCCTGGTCATAAACTTGTCGAGGAGCTCCTCGCTCTGTTCAACCGCCGCTTCCTTTATCCGGGCCAGCTCCCCCCGCAGCGCCTCAAAGTCCAGCCCGGCAAAGGCCTTCTGCCGTTTTCCGCTCCAGCTCCGGCTGAACTCCTGCAGCGTCTTCGTCAGCTCCGGGCTAATTTTCTCAGTTCTTTTTTTCTTCATTCTTTTCCCTGGGATTTTTCTTTAATAACAATACATTTTACCAGCCAAAGTTTCAACCGGGTGAACCTGGCCAATAAATCGTTGAAACTTTTACTCTGGAGTAAGAAAGAACAAAATTTTCTTTAGGAGGAGTCCCGACAAAAAACGGCCATAACGGGTAAATCGCAAGTCCTCTTATGATAAGAGACATGTAAGATTATGGCTTTCTTATAGGCTTTCTTAGAGATCACCCGTTTCACTGATTTATCTGACCGAGCGCACCAACCCTCCAGCTCAAGTCTATTTTGCTTCTGATAAAAATTCCCCATTCCAAAACAACCGCCTGATTCTTCCTGACGAGCCGCTTCATTCATCCCAACCCGAGGCCGCCAGGAAGAGCAGTGAAAACCCGCGCCTCTCTTCTAATTTCCCTCAAACCAGCCCAGCCCGACCCCGCCGCCATCCCCTTCGCCGCCCCTCGCCTTCCAAATCTTACTTGACATCACAGCCTTCCCTGCTATAATGAATTTCAGAATATTCTGAATTTTCTGATTTTTAGGAGATTAGCCATGACTCCGACTCCTGGCGAACCCAGAAAAAAAGACACCACCCAGGAGCTCCCCTGCTGCGCCCTCGAATCCGTGGTCGGCGTCGACGAGCGCGGCCAGATGGTCCTGCCCAAGGAAATCCGCGAGGCCGCCGGACTCAAGCCAGGCGACAAGCTGGCCGTAATCATGTGGCGCGGGGCCAAGGGCTCCTGCTGCCTGACTCTGATCAAGACCGACGAACTCAAGGATCTCATCCGCGAAAAGCTCGGCCCGATGATCAAGGACTTAATCCAGACAACCTGAACAGGAGGTCACCCATGAAGATAAAAGACGAAGAAATCAAAAAGACAGTCCGCAAGCGCTACGCCAGCGCTGCCCGTTCCGGAGAATCCTGCTGCTCACAGTCCTTTTCCTGCTGCGGCTCCCAGTCAGAGCCCCAATCCAGCGCCGGCCTGGCCGTTGGCTATTCCGAGGAGGAGCTCCAGGCCATCCCAGCCGAGGCCAACCTCGGCCTGGGTTGCGGCAACCCCTCGGCCCTGGCCGGCCTCAAGCCCGGCGAAACCGTCCTCGACCTCGGCTCTGGCGCCGGAATTGACTGCTTCCTGGCCGCCCGCCGGGTCGGTCCCACCGGCCGGGTCATCGGCGTTGACATGACCCCGGAAATGATCGACCGGGCCCGGGCCAACGCCCGCCGCGGCGGCTACTCCCACGTGGAATTCCGCCTGGGCGAAATCGAAAACCTTCCCGTGGCCGATTCCAGCGTTGACGTCATCATCTCCAACTGCGTCATCAACCTGTCGACCGACAAGCCGCGGGTTTTCCGCGAGGCCTTCCGGGTTCTCCGCCCCGGCGGCAGGTTGCTGGTCTCCGACCTGGTGCTGACCCGCCCGCTGCCCGAGGAAGTCAGCCAGTCGCTCGATGCCTACGTGGCCTGTGTCGCCGGAGCCCTGACCAGGGAAGATTATCTCTCGGCCATCACGGCCGCCGGATTCAAGAACATAGAGGTCGTAACCGAAAAGAATTTTCCCCCCGAGCTCCTGCTGGAAGAATGCCGGGTCCAGGAGATAAGCCAGAAGCTCGGCCTCTCGCCGGAGAAACTCATGGAAAGCCTGTCATCGGTGGTTAGCCTGAGCCTGCGAGCCGAAAAGCCTTAGGCCTGAAAATCAAACCACGCCAGCCGCCGGGATGATCTTCCAGCTGCGGTAAGAAATAAATAAGAAGTAAATATAAAGTAAAAATTACTCTTTCTTTCGCTGGGCCTTCTGCTGCGCCTTACCGCCGGGCCTTATCTCCGAGCCTTACTGCTGCGCCTTACCGCGGAATCTTAACGCCGCACTTTACTGCTGCGCTTCATTGTGGCAGCTTACTGCTTCGCCTTACCGCAGAAGCTTACTGCAGCACCCTACTCGCCCAGGAAAAGCTTCAGGTCATCCTCGACTGTCCCCACCCCGGCAATCCCGAACTTTTCCACCAGCACCTTGCCCACGTTGGGTGAAAGAAACGCCGGAAGCGCCGGCCCCAGGTGAATGTTCTTAACACCCAGCGACAGCAGCGCCAGCAGCACAATCACCGCCTTCTGCTCGTACCAGGCGATGTTATATGAAATCGGCAGCTTGTTAACGTCATCCAGCCCGAACACGTCTTTCAGCTTCATGGCAATGACCGCCAGCGAGTAGGAGTCGTTGCACTGCCCGGCATCAAGCACCCGCGGAATGCCGCCTATGTCCCCCAACCCCAGCTTGTTGTAGCGGTACTTGGCGCACCCGGCGGTTAAAATCACCGTGTCTTTCGGCAGCGCTTTAGCAAACTCGGTGTAGTACTCGCGGTTCTTCATCCGGCCGTCGCACCCGGCCATCACGAAAAACCGCCTGATGGCCCCGCTCTTGACCGCCCCGACCACCTTGTCTGCGAGCTGCATCACCTGGTGGTGGGCAAACCCGCCGACGATTTCGCCCTTTTCAAGCTCGACCGGCGGCTTGCACCTTTTAGCATGCGCGATTATTTCCGAAAAATCTTTCTTTCCGTCCGGGCCTTCCGGAATGTGCTTCAGCCCGCTGAAGCCGACCACGCCTGTCGTGTAAACCCGGTCCTTGTATGATTCGCGCGGCGGCACCAGGCAGTTACTGGTCATCAGCACCGGCCCGTTGAAGGTATCAAACTCCTTGTACTGCAGCCACCAGGAGCTGCCGTAGTTTCCGGCAAAGTGCGGGTACTTCTTGAAGGCCGGGTAGTACTGGGCTGGAAGCATCTCGCCGTGGGTGTAAACATCCACCCCGGTCCCGGCCGTCTGCTCCAGCAGCTCCTCCATGTCCTTCAGGTCATGCCCGCTGATCAGTATCCCCGGGTTGCTTCGCACCCCGATGTCCACCTTCGTTATCTCCGGGTGGCCGTAGGTTGAGGTGTTGGCCCTGTCCAGAAGGGCCATGGTATCCACGCCGTGCTTTCCAGTCTCCAGCACGAGGGCCACGTACTGGTCAACGCTAATGTCCCCGTCCAGGGTGGCCGCCAGCGCCTTCTCCACGAACCTGAAAATGGCATCGTCCTTAAAACCGAGCTGGTAGGCATGGAAGTCGTAGGCGGCGATTCCCTTGAGCCCGTAGGTAACCAGCTCCCGCAGCGATCTTTTATCCTCGTCGGCCGTCGCCAGAACACCAACCTTTGGAGCCAGGGCTTCAAGGTCGGAATCCGACCCATAGGTCCAGGAAACAGCCGGCATCTTCTCCAGCCCGGCCATCTCCACCCCGGCCTTCCGGAGCTCGGCCTTGAGCCCATCCCTCACTGCCACCGCTTCCTTTATTTTTTCCAAGAAAAATTTCTTGTCAAAATTGACGTTGGTGACCGTGGAGAATAGCCCTTCTATCAGGAATTTATCCGTCTCTTCCCGGTTAATTCCTTTCTCCCTGGCCTTAAGGTTGAGAACCGCGATTGCCTTGAGGCTGTAAATCAGCAAATCCTGCAGGTTGGCCACGTCCGAAGTCTTCCCGCAGACGCCGATCTTGGTACAGCCCTTATTGCCCAATGTTTCCTGGCACTGGAAACAGAACATGCTCATCTTGCTCTCCTTCCCTCCAAAGTCTTGTTCTCTTGCCTAAAGGACAATAAAATCCTGCCCCCTATAACAATTGAAGTTATTATACCCTATACGGCCGGTTCTCTGAAATCAGAACGGCGGGTCTCAGCCGTAAATAAAGATCAGCAGGCGCAGCGGCCCGTGCACCCCGAGCTCAAGCTGGCCTTCGATGTCGGCGGTGCGGCTCGGCCCGGTGACGAAGGAAATCTGTTTGACCTCGTTGGCCAGGCTGCCCTCGCCTTCCTTTCCGCCCGAGGAAAGATAGGTATTGAAGGCCTCGAGCAGCTCTTCCATGTTGGCCGCGATTTTGCCCCTGTCCAGGAAAGCCAGGCAATTTTCAGGAAGCGTCCAGCGCCAGAGGTCGCGTGGCGTGGCGTCCAGGTGCACGAGCGTTCCGGTCTCGGCCACGGCAAAATCGGCCTCGACCAGGGCTGCCTGGAGTTCAGCAAACTGCTCGGGTTTGTCGGGAAAAGTCAGGCTGAAGCCAGCGGTATCCCGGGCGGCCAGCAGACCGGCCAGCTTATCATCGGCTGTTATCTTGAGCTTCTTTTCTTTCCGGAGCCACTCGACGGCCTTATCCAGCGCCTTAGCCTGGGTGGGAGAGGTGAAGACCTCGGCCGAAACTGCCGCGGCCTTTTCCTTGAATTGCTTGACAAGGTCTTTGCTCATCGGCATCGCCCTTTAAGTAAGATTATCGTTTTTGAAGGTTGCTCATCGCGCGTTGTGCGTCGGGCTGCGTCATTCTGCAACACCTCTTATTTTTAGTCGGTCGAGCCGGCGCCGCTTCTGATTTTATTCCTAATTTTTTCTTAAGGCCAGCAATGAACTTTACCAGCGGCGGCCCTTCTCGGGCTCCATGCTGCGAAGGTCGAGGCCACGCTCGATGGCGGCGATGCGGTAAAGGCAGATTTCGCGGAGGGATGAAGGATGGTGGAGCACCTCGGACAGCGACTGGCTGCCCACGGCCCAGACCCCACCGCCGCGGACGACCACCATCTTGTAATCGTGGAGGAGCCGGATGAGCTCGTCGTCGCTGACCTCGGGTCCGACCACTGGAATGGCCAGGTACATGAAGCTGCCCTCGGCATCGACCGGAATGATGCGGGTAAGCGGTTGATTCTCGCCCGGATAGACATAGTGGGCATGGGCTTCCGCTTCGGGCACATAGCAGTGCATTATGGTCTGGAAATCGCTTCCGGCGTAGATTTTCTTGTGAAGCTCTAGCTCGCGGTCATCGCCGGGTTGCGGCGCAAGAGGAGGCTTAAGGAGCGCCCCGCCGACCTCGTAGGGCATCGAAGCCTGCGGCGCATAGAGCAGGTAATCCACTCCTCGAACCGACATCGAGCCGGTATGGAACGGCGAAAGACGGGACTCAAAGATGCGGTTTCCGGCCTTGCGGAATTCCTTGAGGATTTCCTCCTCTTCCGGGAAATCGCAGCGGCCGTCTATCTCAACGTTGTATGGGGCGGGCCTGAAGTGAAAATGGCGCTCGGGCGCGGATCTTATTTCCCCGCGTAGCTTTTCTAAAAACTCATCCTGATGTTCAAAAATTCTCACCCTGACCTCAGGCTTTTCCAGCCGGCTTACCTCTTTGAGCGCGGTCTGCCGCTCCAGCAGCCTTACGATATAACCGGCATTATTCGCCAGGCAAAGGTTGTAGAAGGCTTCCTTGAGCGAGCGGCCGCGGGTCATGGCCCCGTGCCCGTAGATTATGGTCAGCGGGTGCTCGGCCAGGCGGGTCGGAATGGTCTTAGCCATCTCGGGCGAACCGCTGGGCACGGCAAACCAGTCCACGGGGATTTCCGGGCCCAGGTGATAGAAGGCCAGCGGGTCAACCGGCACAAAGGGCGGCGGCGTCTTGGGAGCGGGCCGGTCGTCGAGCGTGGCCATGACCACTTCCTTGCAGTGGGCGTGCATGGAAGCCTGGACTCCCGGGATTGAAAGGATTCGCACGTGAATATCGGTCTCGGACGAAGCCTTGTAGTAGCCGAAGTCGGTCTCGGCCGTTGAGAGGTAGCAGAGGTGGTTGGGTTCGAGGTCGCCTTTCTGCGAGCCGGTGGCGGTGATGACCACCATTTCCTCGCCGGCCTCGTTTCGCCAGCGCATGGCCATGTTGCCGCTGTGGCTGTCCTGGATGTCGTAGAGGAGCGAGGCCCGGCCGATGGAACGGAAGAGCCTGAAAACTTCCTCGCTGGTCTGCCATTTGCGCGGCGCCATCTTATACCTCCAGGTTAATTATGCGGCTTCAATATCAGTATTATAAAATTTTTCTCTGCTCAATTCCTGTTAATTCCTGACCTTATTTTGAGCACCTCGATATCCAGTGCTTTCTGCGCCCGAATAAGATCCAGGTCAGGACATCCTGACTTTTCCTTTGCGCCGTCTTCAGTTTTCACCTTTCTTTCTTGTGTGAGTTTTATTTTGCGCTCCCCGCCTGAACAATTCCTTGCTCGCAGTTATGTTTTTATGATCTACTCGGGTACTCGTTCGGGCTGCTTCCCTGTCTTTTATCTAAAATCTTTTATGCGTCCTTTCCCGACTTGATAATCCACTCGATCGCCATGCCCTCTCTCAGGCCTTGCGCCGCTCTATTCTCATATGCCGCAGGAATTCGTCGCCGAGGCGGCCGTCGTCGTTCCAGCCGCGGGCCCGGTAATAATCGCGGCGCATCTGGAGCTGGTTTTCCAGGGTGATGGCCCGGGGCTTGCCTTCGGCCATGATGGGCACCTCGGCAAAGCGGGCCGGAAGCAGGTCCTCCTCTTCCGGGTTGAGCCCGGCTTCCAGGTTGAACAGCCGCTCGAGGGCGGCGATGCGGTTGGCAATTTCTTCCAGGCGGGCCGTTGAAAAATCCTGGCCGGTAACGCCGCTCACAATCCTGGCCCAGGGGTCGATGGAGAAAGCAAAGCCGGTGAAGCGACAGATGCCCAGGCTGTCCTGGAGAATGCCGGTATTCTGCATGTTGCGGATGGCGATTGGCGACTGCAGGAGGCTGAAACGCGGGATTTCGCGGGTGCCGCCAAAGAAGGCCAGCGACACGGCATAGCCGCCGCGCAGGTGGCAGGCACCGGTGGGCGAAGTCATGTAGCCGAGGGCCTGGGCGTAGGAAGCGCGAGGGTCGTAGCCGGGCATTTCCAGCTTCTTGACGTGCATGGCGATTTCGGTATGGCCGCAGGTTTCAGCGAGGCAGTAGGCACCCTCGGCGAGAAGCGCGCCGATTCCCTGGCGGTGGGCCGTGAGCTCGACCAGCTTTTCGAGAAGGTCGGAGCGGCCGAAGCGCAGTTCCAGGCCACCGGTCTGTTCGGGCGTTAGATACCCGCACTCAAAAAGCTCCATGGCGCAGGCCACAGTTCCACCGAAGGAAATGGTGTCGAGACCGAGCTCGTTGGCCAGGTAGTTGGCGCGGATGATGGCGTCCATGTCGTAGATGTCGCAGACCGGGCCGGTCATGACCGCTGTTTCGTATTCGGGCCCCTCACCTTTGCGAACTGCGCCACCATCGCCTTTAACCGCGGTATGGCGCTGGCAGCCAATCGGGCAGAGGTAGCAGGAGCCGGCTTTTTCCAGGTAGTTATGGGCGATGTATTCGCCGCTCACTCGCTCGAGCTTTTCCTCGTCGTGCTCCACGTCCTGGAAGTTTCGGTGCGGTAGCATGTTGATGAGGTTGATGAGCAGGATCAGGCCCGAGGTGCCGAGCTCACGCAGCAGCCTCTTGGTGATGGGCGCCTGCTTCATCAGGTAGAGAGCCTGGTCCAGGCCCGCGCGGTAGCGGGCTTCGTCGGCGATGGTAATGCGCTCCTTGCCGCGAACGCGGATTGCTTTAAGGTTCTTGCTCCCGAATACGGCCCCGGGCCCACAGCGTCCGTAGACCCTGTTTTTCTCGTTGGCCACCGCGGCATAGCGGACGAGGTTCTCCCCGGCCAGTCCAATGACTAGGGCGCGGTAAGGGTTGCCAGGGATGCTATCGGCTGTCAGGATGTCGGTTGTCTCGTGGGTATTTTTGCCCCAGAGGTGGCGGGCATCGCAGATTTCCACTTTCTCGGGGCTAATATCGATGAAAACTGGGTGCGACGCCCGGCCTCGGATGACCAGGGCATCGTAGCCAGTCGCCTTAAAGCCATAAGCCCAGGCTCCTCCCGAGTTGGAAGTTCCGATGTAGCCGGTAAGCGGCGATTTATAGACCATGTGCCCGCGGGCCGCGGTTGGCGCCTGCGAACCGATGAGCGGCGAGGTGGCGATGACGATAACATTGTCCGGGCCGAGCGGGTCGGCTTTCGGATCCATCCGGTCATAGAGGAGCTTTGTCCCGAGCCCCCTCCCTCCCATATAGAGCAGCACATCTTCCGCCTGAAGCGGAACAACTCTGATTTCTCCGGTGCCGAGGTCCACCTCGAGCACCCTGCCATGATATCCCAAAATGGCCATATTTCATCCTTTAATAAAAACTAACATTTATTAATCATAAAATATCAAATGAAACTTATGAAAACAATCTCGATTGAAGTAAAATAGCTAATTCTTCTTTCCAGGATCAAAAATCTATTCAATTTTATTAGGTGAATGGACGCTATATCGATATAATAAATTTCAATATTTATGGAAACATTCCTACCCATCGGTCTTCATAACAATACAGAAAAATTACATACATGACTAATCTTTTTTTGATTTATACTCTCCTCCATAACAACTAACCATTTTAACGACCTCCTTAATTTTTAATCGATTTATTTCGCTCACTTTATTTGTAAAAGACCTACATATAATTTTCTTAAATCTTGTCCCGAATATGTGGATATCATTTCATAATTTTATAGAATTATTAAATTGACAACAATAAGCTTCATAATATAAATATAATACCTTGCATTTATGATTTAGTTGATAACTATGTTAGTCTTCCCAAAGTTTCTAAATTTTTTACCCGATAATACGTTTTTATCTATTGAAGTGAATCAAAGAGGCAGGATTGATGCTAAACCGAAATATATAGCGCATGTTTTGATTCCTAGTTCGAACAAGAAATTTGATTATTATCGCTTGCTTGCTTACTATTTCAAAGATAATACCAATCTTATATATAGAGAATCTGTTGAGGTCGCCTTAAGATATAGGCCCAGACCGGCTCGATTGGACGCCTTATTTATCTATAAAAATGAATTAATATTTACTCTTGACGCGATATTAAGAAATGCCGATATTCCAAAATCAAGGCGTTATTGGGATTATATAATTAATTATTGCGATGAAATAAATATTTTCAATATAATATTAATTGCTAAAAGCAATTATATCAAAAAAATTGATATCGAAAATTGGCCAAGGCCTATTCAATTAGTAGAAATAGCTTAATATAAGCATGGCAAACGTACCTAATCGCGCTATCTACGGGCTTTTAGGCTGTCTGAAGGGAATAATAGACTCTAGATTCACAAGAATAGGCGATATTATAGAAATAAATGAGCTGAAGCATGACAACCAAAAAAATGTTAATCCTATCGATGTTTGTCCGGGAGGCACTCCATTTCATCCTTTAATCGCAAAGCAAATCGGAAGAAATAAGTTTTGTCCTTTTTTAGAATCTCCGACTGATACAAGAATGTGCGAATGGGTACATTCTGTTGACAATGATCCGCAAAAATCTAAACCGATCGGCCAATGCGCTATTATATTAGAAGCTCTAGGTTTAGTGACGCTAGATAGGACAAAATTTGGCAATATCTTAAAACTTAAATGGGAAATGGATTCTTTAATAATAAGAGATAATTCTTGGGGCTCTGAAGAATTAGATAATTTTTTTATAAATAGGCTACTTGAATATGGTCCCGTTTTTTATACCGCACTTCTAGCCCTACAGCATTCAAAAGATGGTATTTTCTATCGATCTGATCTAATTCCACAAATGAGCTTTCCTTTAAATAACGATTTAATCTCTTTTCGCTGTTTATGCGGAAATCCCATAAATAATTTTATTTTACCCGAAGGCAATACATCATTTGATGCCGTATCAAGGCAAACAACCGCTCTATTATGTTTAACCGCGTCATCTGGATTAATTTTTCCTTTTGATATTACTTATAAAATAAATAGTGATCCACGCATTTCTGATCATTATCCAAGCTATTTTTACAATTGGTATCTAAAAAACCCAAAAAGAAAATGTCCGGAAAAATGGTGCGTCAATATAGATAATATAAAATCTATTTTGGCCAAAAGACCTAAAATAAAAAGAACGATTTCATATCCAAATCTGATCCCGAAATCGACCGATAGAAACATGACCAATAGATGTTCTAGATGTAATAAAAACATTGTGAACCTTTCAAAAATATTTTTTGGAGATAAGATTAGAAATCGAAGATATTTATTGCTAGAATCCTGTAGGTTGGCTTTTGATAACAGTTGCGCAGTTTCATTAACAAAACTTTACGAAATTTCTTCTAAGTATGAAGACTTCTATATCAATAAACATACACACCTTCGAGCACTCATATCGGACATCCAGGTTGTTAATCTATGTGGTCTTTTTGTAAATATTGATCATTCTAATTTAAAAGTAACGCCGCTTTTAGGAGCAGAACCAGATGCGTTTGACCCTGTGCCATATAAAATAAGAAGACAAGCTAACGAGATTATCTTGCAAAAAGATATACTCATATGAAATTATTAAACGATAGAATCGCAAAAATAGAGCCACCCGCAACAATTAAGAAATTTCTAAATCTTACGAAAGAAAACAAACAATTTGAGAAAATCGAAATGTGTTTCCCTAACAGTTTTGGATTTAAGAGAAATTACTTTATCGCAGATACAGGACTTATTTCACAAAATAATTGCTTTGGTTGCCTCTGCTGTATAGAAAAAGATGATGCAAACTCATTTGATAATAACGGTGTTCCAATTAAAGCAAACAATGAATATTTATTTGAGAATATATCTTATAATTTATTTAAAGGTTTGTTCATCAAAGTAGGCCCTAATCCCAAAAAATTTTGGCTATATACAGCCAGCGACGAAAAGAATCATACAACTCCAATATTAGCAAATCTATTATATTATCTATCAAAGAATATTAATGATATCGCAATTCGTTGCTCGCCTAATTGGGAGATATCAATCGATACAGCTGATAAAAAGGACCCAAGAGAGGGCCATCTTGACTTGGCAATAGTAAATTATAAAGAAAGAAAACTAATAGTCGGTGAGGTTAAATCTTCTATTATTAACCTTTTAAGAGATATAAAGAGAGACCAATGGGCAAGATATAAATCATCAATAGAAAAAATATCAAGTATTTGTGGTTACAAATCAATCTTTTGTTATTTTATTGGAGGAGATGAATTCTCATTATATCCCCCTGCTGATAGTGATCGCCCTAAAATTGCAAATGATAGGGCAGTCGAATTTTTTGAATTTATCAAGAAAGACGATAAGATATTTATATCACTAGAAGCAATTAGGGGATTAAAGATTCAAAAGCTTTCTACTCATCCAAATTTGAGTTGGGAAGATTGTCTTTTTAAGGTATTTTACAAGAGTAATTCAAATTTAGGTTTAATAAGCGGTGGAGTTTTGACAAGGGAATTAAAGCTTTTAAGATGTCCTTGGTAAAATGAACCTAAATAATTTAATTATCCCTCTTTCATTTAAAAACATGTCTTTTGATTATTCTTAAGACTATAAATGCTCAGAACAGGCGATAATTAATTGAAGATAACCTATTATTTGCAATATCTACATATTCTTTATTTATTTCATAACCTATCGCGTTCCTTAAGAGCATATTAGCAACTAGAAGAGTTGTCCCGCTTCCTGCAAATGGATCCAAAACAGTATCACCAACAAAACTATATAATTTTATAAGTCTTTTTGGTAACTCTTCTGGAAATGGTGCAGGATGACCGATCTCCTTAGCTCTAGCGGGTTGCATTTCCCAGATAGAATTGATAGCCCAATCTTGCCATTCTTTTCTAGATATCTTAGAGGCTTCTTTTATGTTCTTATTAACTTTCTTTCTTTTCCCCTTTTTCGAAAAGACTATTATCCATTCAAAGGGAAAAGTTGAAAATATATTAGGCGGATACGGATATGAGCCAAAGGAGCTAAACCTAACTATTTTTCTTTTGTCCCAAATATATAATGCTTGCAAGAACATTTTACCAGTTGATTCCATAAATCTTTCTATATCAGTAATTACAAGCTTCGTTGCCCTCCTGCTGTAATCCGATTCCTTGGATGACAAAAAAATAGGCATTATATTTATACATATTTTCCCATCTGGATTAAGAACTCTTACACATTCTTCCCAAACCCTATTTAAAGCTTCAATATATTCATTATAATTGTTTATATTTCCTATTTGATTAAATTTATCCTCACTGTTATAGTCTTTTAAATCATAATATGGAGGACTTGTTACAACTAGCTGCACAGAATTATCTTCAACTTCACACATATTACGTGAATCCTTGCAATAAAGTTTAATCCAGCATTCATGTTGCTTCACCATGTTGATTTATCCCATACTATTATTTGCTCTTTTCTATGAGTTTTATTAATCTTGTCCCAAATTTTGCTTGGAGTATTAGTATATTCTCTTTGTGCTATGTATGTTGGCTTCCTATCAAAAAGATTAGAAAAATAATCTCCGCCATTTATAATTTCATTTCCTCTCTTTTTATCACCTACAACAAATATTATAATCGCGTCATCTTTTGTTACTTTTACTATCTCATCAAAGCATTTTTTCATATCCTCTGCATAGCTATCATACCTTTGGATTAATTTTTTCCTTATATCTTCCACATCATTATTAAATATTAGATGAACTAATCGCGTATAATTTGAAGTGTAATCTAATGCATCAAAATAAGGAGGAGATGTATAAACATAATCTACGCTTTTCTCTCTCAAATAATTCGTTAACTGCCTGCTATCAGATAAAATAATTTGAGATCCAATTGAATTAACAGGGTAATAGTGTTTTCTTAGCTTAGTTAAAAATTTCTCATAGAAATTTATATATTTTTTATCATTACTAATTTGACCGATTTGCGTTGAGCTCCATTTATAATGATTACACCCACGGGCAGCTAAACATATCGTTCCTAGAAAAACGGCCTTCTCATAATCGTTAAATTCATCATAATACTCTTTCAGGTTCATTATTTCAGATCCTGTTTTTTCATGAAAATATTTTTTCACTTTATCAGGCAATGAAAAATATCTGTTCATTTTCTCAATTTTTTTAATAATCAACCTTATCTTTTGTATGCTTTCATTAATATCAAACTCACAAAATTTTCCTTTACTGATCTGGATAGCTATGGGATTGCTATCTACTCCAATCACACAATGGCCAAGTTTCTTGGCTTCATAAATTATTGTACCCGAACCGCAGAATGGATCTAATAAAACACCTTTCTTAGGGAGTTGAATTAGTATATTTATTGCATCAATTGGTGATATCTTACCTCTATATGGGAATATACCATGAATAGATTTCGGATTATTAACGTTTTGCACGAACTTAAATTTGATAGCATTTTGTCTAGACATTCCATTCCTTTATAATTTTTTTAAATATATCATTAAAACTACTTAATATCTTGCTATTTAATAGATTGATCGATAACTATCTTTTCTGCTTCCTCTTTGATTTTCTTTATATCCTTATCTGTAAATAACCTCCAACCTCTTCTGTCCTTTTGTTTTACATCATTTATTTGCTTTTCTTTAAGCCATCTGAAAAATGTCGCCCTACTAATGCCCGCCTTCTTGCATGCCTCCTTAGTTCGATAATATACTATACCGTTAATTTTTATAGACATCTTAAGATTACTCAATACTATTTATACATAATAATATTTTTTGTCAAGTAAATTCTTCATTCCGGTCAAGACATGGTATCCAGTCTAATGGGTCTGTTTGGAAGCGGCGCGGTGGTAGTCCGGCCATAGGGATTGGGGTGGAGGAAGCGGGGAGATTTATCAGGTTGGTACTTGAAAAAGCG
>QUAH01000018.1 GCA_003426165.1 Candidatus Saccharicenans subterraneus | reverse complement strand
CGCTTTTTCAAGTACCAACCTGATAAATCTCCCCGCTTCCTCCACCCCAATCCCTATGGCCGGACTACCACCGCGCCGCTTCCAAACAGACCCATTAGACTGGATACCATGTCTTGACCGGAATGAATTATTTGCTTGACACCCTGTTTCGGTTATAATATTTATTCTTAAAGTATGAAAATTTTTGGCAAGGGGTAAAAGGGCATGCCAAAGAAACAAGTCAACAAGACCGAAACCAAAATTCCTCCTCCAAAGATGGAGAAAATCTCAGTCCTCATCTACTGTCCCTCGGACTTCCTGCTGGCCGGAATCTTAAGAGCCCTGGAACCGGACAAGAGAATCGACATCCTGACGGTGGAAAAGGGCACCATCGAGAACTTCATGGAGGCCATCAAGCAGCTCCAGCCCCAGGTCATCCTGTTTGCCCACCTGGAACCACTCCCCCACCTCAAGGAAATCTGCAAGGCCATCAAGGAGCTGATCAAGCCCCAGGTCAAGACCCAGCTCCTGCTTCTGGGCAACATACCTTCCCACGAGGAGATCATCAACCTGATCAACGCCGGGGCCCGGGGCTATTTCGACCTCAACGACCCATCCCAGCAGCTGACCGAGGCCATCAGTGTCGTCAACAAGGGAGAAATCTGGCTGCCGAGGGACAAGATGTCCTCCATCATGGACCGGATCATCTCGGTGGTCGGAAGGGACATGAAGGAAAAGACGCTCGACCAGCTGACCCCGACCGAGTTCCAGGTCCTGCGGCTGATCGGCCAGGGCAAGAGCAACGAGGAAATTGCCAAGATTCTGTTCATCAGCAAGAATACCGTTCGTTCTCATATCAAGAGCATCTACTCCAAGCTGGACACTCACAGCCGGCTGCAGCTGGCGCTCTACGCCATCAATTCGGCATTATTTTAAGAAGGGGCAAAGAGGGAAATCATGGTTGAAAAAACAAAAGTTAAAATCAAAAAGAAAAAGGCAACTGCCAGGAAGCAGGTTAAGACGGCGGTCGACGTCAACCGCCGCCGGGAATGGAGGTTTGAACTGCCGCTGCCGGCCGAAATCGAGGGTCAGCTGCCCCAGGGAAAACAGTTCAGAGAAAAAACGGTCCTGGAAAACATCTCTTCCACCGGGGCCTATTTCACCCTTGACAGCAGCCTGGTGGTTGGCTCCAAGGTCAACCTGGCCATCGAGCTGCCGCCGGAACTGACCGAGGGCCAGAAAATTAAACTCTGCCTGGACGGGATAACCGTCAGGCTGGAAAAAAAGGGACAAAAAGGAAGAAAACAGGGGGTGGCCGTCAGGTTCAAGGATTACCGCTTCCAGGTGGAAGAGTGACCGGCCGCTGAAGGACTGAAGTGCTGGTTGCAGCCCTGACCGGAGGCATTGCCACCGGCAAGTCGGTGGTGGCCAGGATACTGGGACAGAAGGGCTGCTATATTCAGAACGCCGACCTGGTGGCCCACGAGCTGATGTCTCCCGGAGGAGAAGTCTGGAAGGAGCTGGTCGGGCATTTCGGTCAGGCCATCCTCAAGGACAGCCAGGAAATCGACCGCCAGAAGCTGGCCGGGATAATTTTCAGGGACAAGGCCGAACGCGACTACCTGAACCGGCTGACTCACCCCCGGATCCTGGAAAGAGTCCGGCAGACCATCAGAGAACTGGAACAGCGGGGCGGTTATGACATTTATATTACCGAGGCGGCCCTGGTCATCGAGGCCGGCTTCCATCAATATTACGACCGCCTCATCCTGACCCACTGCCGGCTTGAGGTCCAGGTGGAACGCCTCTGCCGCCGGGATGGAATCAGCCCGGAACAGGCCCTCCAGAAAATCAAAGCCCAGGGCCCGGTCGAAGATAAGATTCCCCTGGCCCATTACCTGATCGACACCTCGGGCCGCCTGGAAGAAACCATCGAGCAGACCGAGAAGGTTTATCTCAACCTTTATCAGGATGCGCTTTTGAAGAAATCAGGCTTGCTCTGAGCGAAAACCTGAGCCGGTGCCTGTTTGGACGCAGACTGACGAGTGAGGCTTCTGACCAAGGGAATTAGAAAATTAAGAGGACTATCACCTGGCCGGTTTTCGGTCCTGCCTATTCTATCGACTGCTGCTTGAGCTGTTTCTTGAAGTCCTGGCCCGGTCGAAACTTGACCCGGCGGCCGCCCGAAATTGGAATCTGGCGATTCCGCCTGATGTCGCGGCCGAAGCCGGTCTTCTTGGGCATAACCCGGAAACTGCCGAACCCCCTGATTTCTATTTTCTCCCCGGCCAGCAGGGCTTTTTTCATTGTTTCCAGAATGGTTTCCACGGTCAGCGCAGCCTTGGCCCGGCTGAAATTGGCTTTTCTTTCCAGCAGGTTGGCCAGGTCGTTCTTGATCATCAACGGTCTCCTTAGTAACCAGCTAATGGAAAATGAATAGACTAAAATTAGTTTATTAAAAAGAAAATGTCAAGACGGCGTCCGGTGTTTGTCAAAATTAATAAATTGACTTAGTGGCCCGGCCTTTTTATAATGAATTTACCGTGAAAAAGATTCCAGTTCTGGTTCTTTGCCTGTTCTTATTTCTATCGGCCTCTGTCGAACTGCAGGCCCGCATCCTGAGTCTCACCATCAACGCCCCCATCCATCCGGTAACCGCCGAACTCATACTCAAGGCCCTGGAGAAAGCCAGGGACGAGCAGGCTTCCCTGCTGATCATCAAGCTCAACACCCCCGGCGGACTGGACTCTTCCATGCGCGAAATAATAGAAGGCATCGTTAACTCACCGGTCCCGGTGGTGGCCTATGTCAGCCCATCGGGAGCCCGGGCGGCCTCGGCCGGATTTTTCATAGCCGTGGCCTGCGATGTCTTTGCCATGGCCCCCGGCACCAGCACCGGGGCGGCCCACCCGGTCAGCATCGGGATCACCGGCCAGAGCCAGCCCGACAAGACCATGGAAGAGAAGGTCACTCACGACGCCGCTGCCTACATCAGGACCCTGGCTGAAAAGAGAGGTCGCAATGTCAAGATGGCCGAGGACGCGGTCAGGCAGAGCCTGAGCTATACCGAGCAGGAAGCGCTGAAAGGGAAAGTCATCGACCTGGTGGCCGGCTCGGAAAGCGACCTGATCCAGGCACTCGACGGCCATCAAATCAAGAGATTCGACGGTCGCCTGGAAACGCTGAAGCTGGACGACCGGGAGATCCACCAGATTCCCCTGACCTTCCGGCAGAAATTATTGATGACCATAGCCAACCCCAACCTGGCTTACATCCTGTTGATGATCGGACTCCTCGGGCTTTACTTCGAGTTTGCCAACCCCGGGGCCATCCTGCCGGGAGTCCTGGGCGGAATCAGCCTGCTGCTGGCCTTCTTTTCCTTCCAGATCCTGCCGGTCAACTACGTGGGCCTGCTGTTGATAATCCTGGGCACGGTGCTGTTCATACTCGAAGTCAAAGTCCACAGTTACGGAGCTTTAACCATGGGCGGTATAGTTTCGGTGCTTCTCGGTTCTATCATGCTGATCAGGGCTCCCATTCCCGAGCTTCGCCCCAGCCTGAAATTCATCATACCGGTAGCCCTGGGCGTTTCCCTGGTCTTCATCTTCCTGGTCTACCTGGTCATCAGGGCCCATACCAGAAGGACCATCACCGGGAAAGAGGGAATGGTCGGGGAAACCGGGAAGGTGCTGACCTGGGCCGGGCAGGAAGGCAAGGTTTTTGTCCACGGGGAGATCTGGCGAGCGGTAGCCGACGACCCATTGCTGCGCGGGGACCGGGTGGAAGTGGTCGAAGTCAAGAATAACCTGACCTTGAAGGTTAAAAAGATATAGGGGGCAGGACAACCTGTCCATAAAAGGAGGTCTGACATGATTACTTTCCCTATCATCGTGGCCGCCATCGTGGTTCTGTATCTTCTGAACTGCATCAAGATACTGAAAGAATACGAAAGAGGGGTCATCTTCCGGCTGGGCCGGGTGCTGGGCAGGCCCAAGGGCCCTGGCCTGATATTTGTTTTTGCACCGATTGACCGCATGGTCCGCATCAGCCTCAGGCTGATCGTCATGGATATCCCACCCCAGGATGTCATCACCAAGGATAACGTTTCGGTCAAGGTCAATGCCGTTCTCTATTTCCGGGTAATGGACCCGCTCAAAGCCGTGCTGGAAGTCCAGGATTACCTCTATGCCACCTCCCAGCTCTCCCAGACCACCCTGCGGAGCGTCCTGGGCCAGGTGGAGCTGGATGACCTGCTCTCGGAAAGGGAAAAGCTCAATACCCAGCTCCAGGAAATCATCGACCAGCACACCGACCCCTGGGGAGTGAAAGTCCAGCTGGTGGAAATCAAGCACATTGACCTGCCGGAAACCATGGTCAGGGCTATCGCCCGTCAGGCCGAAGCTGAAAGAGAAAGAAGGGCCAAGGTTATCCATGCCGACGGCGAATACCAGTCCTCGACCAAGCTGGCCCAGGCCGCCGACATCATCTCCCAGAACCCCCAGACCATCATGCTGCGCTTCCTGGGTACGCTGACCGAAATCGCCACGGAAAAGAACTCGACCATCATCTTCCCTCTGCCGCTGGAAATTCTGAGGGCCTTTTCCGTCGATAAATCCAAGGAGAAATGACAACTTCCATGGTGAGAAATTACAGGGAAATACAGGTCTCTTCAACCATACTGGTTTTTATCATCCTGGGAATAATCGTCCTGGGCGCGGTCATCTTTTTCATCGGAGTCCAGGTTGGCAAGAAACAGGCCGACCTGATGGTCAAGACCATGACCGCCCAGAAAGCGGAAGAAACGGTTAGCGCTCCAGTTCCAGTCCCGGCCGCCGAAGAAAGTTCAGGGACGGCTGGAAGCCAAGCCACGCAGTCGACCGCCACTCCGGTCCAGAGCCTGGCTCAGCCTGAAACCAGGCCAGCCGAAAAGCCGGCCGGGCAGACCGCTTCCAAAACCACCCAACAGACGGCTTCGCTTCCAGCCAGGACCACCGAGCAGCCGGCAGCGACCACCCCCAGGACCAGCCCCGGCACCAGGACCACAGTGCCGGCCACCGGAGGCAACTTTTTCATCCAGGTTGGGGCCTTCAATGACCGGCCCAGCGCCAGGCTGGAAGCTGAGAAGTACAAGAAGCAGGGTTACAACGCCGTGGTTCAGGAACCGTTTGCCAGGGACCGGAAGCCGCTGTACCGTGTCTGGCTGGGCGGCTACAGAACCAGGGAGGAAGCCCAGAAAGCCCTGTCCGAGCTGGTCGGCAAGACAGCCCGCAACCCGGGCTTTTTCATAGTGCAGCAGTAACCGGGAACCTGGCCCTTTTACACCGGTTGGACTGGAACCGGGAAAGCTTGAGATAGCCTTTTCCCGACCGGGCCATCTTGACAGGAAGTCATTTCTCCTCTATCTTGCCCTTGTCAGGAGAAAAAGAAGTGAACGAAACTGGATGGTTAGAACAGCTGGCCGAAAGCCGGGAAAAAGCAGCCGGCCTCTTCCATAAACTGGAAGAAGTTCGAGGTTTTCTTTGACCTGGATAACAAGAGCCGGGAATTAGAAGATATAAACAGTCAGCTGGCCAGCCCTGAAACCTGGAACGACCAGAAAAAGTTCCAGGCCCTGCAGATCAGGAAAAAGCAACTGGAGAAAGACCTCCAGTTCTACAAAAAGCTTAAAAATGACCGGGAAGAAATAGAAGTCCTGCTGGAGCTGGCCGAGGAAGGCGAAAAAGTCATAGACGACCTCAACCGGGCCCTGCGCTCCTTCGAGCAGGAACTCCAGGAGGCCGAGCTCCGGACGCTTTTCTTCGATGAAGATGACCCCCGCAACGCCATCCTGACCATCCATCCCGGGGCCGGCGGCACCGAATCCCAGGACTGGGCCCAGATGCTCTTCCGGATGTACCTGCGGTTTGCCGAGAGAAAGGGCTTCAAGACCGAGGTCATAGATTTCCAGCCGGGAGAGGAGGCCGGGCTGAAGAGCGCCACCGTCAGGATGGAAGGCGATTACGCCTTCGGGTTGCTCAGCCAGGAATCGGGAGTCCACCGGCTGGTCAGGATCTCGCCCTTCGATGCCAACAAGCGGCGGCATACTTCCTTTGCCGCGGTCTTCGTCTACCCGGAAATAGATGAAGACATCGAAATCGAAATCAATCCGGACGACCTTAAGATAGACACCTACCGGGCCTCGGGCAAGGGCGGCCAGCACGTCAACCGGACCGATTCGGCCGTCAGGATCACCCACCTGCCGACCGGCATCGTCGTCCAGTGCCAGAACGAGCGCTCCCAGCACCAGAACAAGGCCCGGGCCATGAAACTGCTGAAAGCCAGGCTGTATGAAATAGAAAGGAAGAAGAAGCTGGAAAAAATTGACAGGCTGGAGGACACGAAGTCGGACATCGCCTGGGGCAACCAGATCCGCTCCTATGTTCTCCACCCCTACAAGATGATCAAGGACCTGAGGACCAGGCTGGAGACGGGGGACGTTGACCGCATCCTCGACGGCGACCTGGACGAGTTCATCAAGGCCTCTCTGCTCCTCAGGAAAAAAGAGGCGCTGGCGGCCGGGAGAAAAGACTGAAGCCGGCGCGACCCACCGGCCATCTCTATCAGATTTCCCTTCTGCTCGTTTGGCTCTTTCTTAACTCTTTTTCTTTCGCCGGGGTTTCCCGCCGTGGTTCTTTTCAATATTTTTCCGACCAGCCCGCTTATTTTTCTTGACCGCTTCCCAGACCCGGTCGAGCTCTTCAAGAGAACAGTCCCTAACTTCCCGGCCCTTTTTCTTCAGCTCTTTTTCCAGTTGCCGGAAGCGCCGTTCGAACTTCCTCCCGGCCTGCCGCAGGACAATTTCAGGATTATAGCCCAGCAGCCGGCAGACATTGACCAGTGAAAAAATGGTGTCACCCAGTTCTTCCGCCACCTGCCGGTTTTTCTTCTTCTTCAGGGACTTATCCAGCTCGGCTATCTCCTCCTTGACCTTCTCCAGGGCAGAGCCGGCTTCCGGCCAGTCAAAACCATGGGCGGCCGCTCTCTGCCCGAGCATGAAAGCATAGACCAGCGAAGGGGCCGAAGCCGGAAGCCCGTCCAATATCGACCGGCGCTTTTTTTCCCGCAGCTTGTTTTCCTGCCAGCTGGCCAGGACAGCCTCCGGGCTCAGGCCGGTCTTTCGTCCGAAGACATGCGGATGGCGTTCCACCATTTTCCGGTTGATACCCCTGAGGACATCAGCCATGGTGAACAGGCCTTCTTCCTCGTAAAACCTGGCCAGGAAGACCACCTCCATCAGCACATCCCCCAGTTCTTCCCTGGCCGCCTCGGGACGATTGGAGGATATGGCTTCCACAGCTTCGTAAACTTCCTCCAGGAAATAATTCAGTATGTCCCGGCGGCTTCTGGCCCGGTCCCAGGGACAGCCCCCCGGCGAACGCAGCCTGGCTATGATTTCTACCAGTTTGCGAAACTCTCGTCCGGCCTCAGTTGACGATTTCACTCCCGGGCCTCCACTTGAATTTTATTCGGATAATGGCTATGATTTAAGTCCGTAAGTTACCTTAAAGACGGTATTTTTTCAACCCGGGACTTTTGGCCATCTTATAGAGGATAAAGCCTATAATGGACGACAGAACCAAGAACGGACAGGACCCGGAAGAATCCCGGGAATTCATGCCACCGCTGGAGTTCAGTTCCATCGTCTTCCCCATTTACACCCAGGCCCTGATCAAGCTCGGCCTGCTGGAGGACCCCAGGACCAACCGGCTGGAGACCAACCTGGAATACGCCAGGAGGTTGATCGACATCCTGGACCTGCTGCGCGACCGGACCAAGGGCAACCTGGAACCAGAAGAAGAAAATTTCCTGGAAGCCGTTCTCTCCCAGCTCAAGCTCAACTATCTTAAAAAGGTTGAAGCTATCAAGCTCTAAACTCGATGAAAGTTTTCCGCCGCCTGTCCCCCCGGTTGAAAGGGCTGACCGCGGACTCCGTCCTGGCCATAGGCATCTTTGACGGCTGCCACCTCGGTCACCAGAAGATTCTGAAAAATCTTATCAAGCAGGGCCGCCGGCTGGGAGTGGCGGCCGGGCTGATGACCTTTTGCCCCCACCCTGAGCGTATCCTGAACCACAAGAGAATCCCGTTGATTCAGACCGGCCGGCAGAAACTGGAGTGGCTGGAGAAGCAGGGCCTGGACTACTGCCTTATCCTGCCCCTGGAAAAGGACCTGGCCACTCTGAGTGGCCGGGAATTCGCCAGGAAAGTCCTCAGGGAACAACTGGGCATCAGCGCGGTGGTGGTCGGGAAAAACTTTCGCTTCGGACACAACCGTCGCTGCGGGGTACGGGAACTCGAGAATTTCGGCCGTCGCTATGGTTTCCGGGTCATGGCGGTCAGGCCGGTGACCAAGGGCGGAACCCAGGTCAGCTCCAGCCTAATCCGGAACCTCCTGGAAAAAGGCCTGGTGGAGCAGGCAGCCAGTCTCCTGGGTCGTCCCTATGAAATACGGGGAACCATAATCAGGGGACGCGGCTTCGGCCGGACTCTCGGTTTCCCCACCATCAACCTGAAAACGCGGAACGAAATACTGCCCCCCGGCGTTTACCTGAGCCTGGTAAAAATTGGTAACAACACCTACCGGGCCGTGGCCAATATCGGCTTCCGCCCTACCCTGGGTGGACGGGGATCCTCGGTTGAGGCTCACCTGCTGGATTTTTCTGGAAAACTTTACGGCCGGGAGGCCGGGCTTTACCTCTTAAAAAAGCTGAGGAACGAAAAGAGATTCCCTTCGGTTGAAAGCCTCCGCCGTCAAATTGCGGCCGATGTCTTCCGGGCCAGACAGTTTTTCAGGGCTGGCCGTGGCCGGTTTTCCAAACCTTGACTTTTAGCCGGTTTTATCTAAATATAAGTCTTTCAACCAATAAGCTGTGAGGTTGCCGATATGAAAAATAAGGTAAAAGCCCGGGTGATGGACAACGGAAAAATCCGCAGGACCCTGGTGCGGATGGCCACCGAAATTGCCGAGCGCAACCGGGACCTGAAAAACCTGGTCCTGGTGGGCATCAAGACCAGGGGAATTTACCTGGTCAACCGGATAGCCGAAATTCTAAAGCAGAATGAAGGGCTGGAAGTGCCGGTTCTCACCCTGGACATAACTCCCTACCGGGACGACCTGAAGCAGTCTGATAAAAAGAAATCAATGGATAAGAACGAAATAAAGGCCAGGCTGGACGGGCGTGACGTCCTGCTGATAGACGACGTCCTCTTTACCGGCCGGACCATCCGGGCGGCCATGGAGGCCATTTTTGACCTGGGTCGCCCCCGGACGATTCAACTGGCCGTCCTCATCGACCGCGGGCACCGGGAACTTCCGATCAGGCCCGATTATATCGGCCGGCTCCTCCCCACCTCCCGCAGGGAGCGGGTGGAAGTTCGGCTGAAGGAGATCGACGGGGTTGATGAAGTCCTGATTACCGAACCCCAGGTCAAGCTCAATAAAAAATAGGTTATAATCGGTGGCAGGAGTTCAGGCTTGAAGCTTCTGATAAAAAAAGGAAGGATACTGGACCCGGGCCAGAAGATCGATGGGGTCTTTGACCTGCTTCTGGCCGATGGTCGGATCGTAGAAATCAAGCCTGAAATCCGGGTTGAAGCTGACCGGGTGGTGGAGGCGGGGGGCCTGCTGGTGGCGCCAGGATTCATAGACCTGCACGTCCACCTGCGGGAACCTGGTTTCGAACACAAGGAGACCATCGCCAGCGGCAGCCGGGCTGCCGCCCGGGGAGGCTTTACCACCGTCTGCTGCATGCCCAATACCAGCCCGGTGGCTGATTCAGTGGAGATAATCAGGTTCATCAGAGAAAAAGCCAGCCAGGACGCAGTGGTCAACGTCCTGCCGGTGGCTGCTATTAGTGTGGGACAGAAGGGACAGGAGCTGGCCCCGCTGGAAGAACTGGCCGCGGCCGGCGCTATCGCTTTCTCCGACGACGGCCAGCCCGTCTGGAACAGTGCCCTGATGAGGCTGGCCATGGAAAAAGCGGCCGGGCTGGGCCGGTTGCTCATCGACCACTGCGAGGAAAAATCACTGGCTGCGGGCGGAGTAATAAACGAGGGTCGGGTGTCCAGGAGCCTGAACCTCCCGGGCATTCCGGCCGAGGCCGAGGAAATAATGGTGGCCAGGGACCTCATCCTGGCCAGGCATTCAGGCTGGCCGGTCCACCTGGCCCACCTGAGCACGGCCGGCTCGGTAGAACTGCTTGGCTGGGCAAAAGCGGCCGGAGTACCGGTTTCAGCCGAAGTCACCCCTCACCATCTTCTTCTGACAGAAGAGCAGCTTCTAACCCGGGACCCGGTTTATAAAGTCAACCCTCCCCTTCGAACCGAGGCCGACCGCCAGGCCCTGCTCCAGGCCCTGCGCCGCGGTTTGATCGAGGTCATCGCCACCGACCATGCTCCTCATGCCGAGCAGGAAAAAAACCAGGGCCTGGAAAAGGCGCCCTTCGGCCTCAATGGGCTGGAAACCGCCATCCCCTCCCTGCTGGACAGGCTGGTGAAGAGCGGAGAATTGCCTCTCGAACGCCTGATAGAAGCCCTGACCATAGCCCCGGCCCGGTTACTCGGGCTGGAGAATAAGGGGCGGATAAAAATCGGGGCTGACGCCGACCTGGTCCTTCTCGACCTCAGCGGAAAAGCCATGATCAGGCGGGAAGACCTTCAGTCCCGGAGTAAAAACACTCCATTCCTCAACACTGATTTCCACGGAGCCGTGGTCATGACCCTGGTCGGCGGAAAAGTGGCCTACCCTTTCGAAATGAAATATTAAGTATACAAGGCATAAATACACTTGGTCGCCATCGAAAAAAAACTCGGTTACAAATTCCAGAATCCGGCTCTCCTGAAACAGGCCCTGACCCACAGCTCCTATGCTTATGAACACCTGGAAGACAGGGTCCAGGACAACGAAATCCTGGAGTTTCTGGGAGATTCGGTGGTGGGCCTGGTCCTGGCCGATTTTCTCCGCCAGGCCTACCCTGAACTGGGAGAAGGCCAGCTTTCAAAGCTCAAGGCCGCCCTGGTTTCCACCAGTTCCCTTTCCATACTGTCCAGAAAACTGGGACTGGATCGGGCCGTCCTGCTGGGTCGCGGGGAAGAAAAAAGTGGTGGCCGAAAGAAAAAGAGCATCCTGGCCGGCACCTTCGAGGCCGTGATGGGAGCGATCTACCTGGACAGCGACTTTGAGACCAGCCGGCGGGTACTGCAGGCCCTGGTTAAAAAGCACTTTAAGAAATTGCCGCGGGACAATTTCCAGATCAATAACTTCAAGTCGGCTCTTCAAGAATATTTTGGCCAGCACAAGCTGCCCGGGCCGTTCTACCGGACGGTAACCGAAAGCGGGCCGGCCCACGACCGGGTATTCACGGTGGAGGTGCTGTCCGGTGACAAGGTTCTGGCCAGGGCCAGCGGTCCTTCCAAGAAAAGCGCCGAACAGAAAGCCGCGCAGAAGGCCCTGAAGAAGATGCTCAAGGGAAGCTTCAAGGTCTTCAGCGAGGAAGCCTTCATCCTCAATCCGGAGGCGGTGGTCGAAGGGCTGCCAACCGTACCCAAAAAATCAAAGGGAAAGGTTGACAGCCAGCCATAATTCTTCCAGGATCTTTCCGGATTGACCGCCCTCATCCGGCTGCCCAGAAAACGACCACAAGCTGAAATAATGACCAGGCTTTAAGAGGCCTCGTTTTCTTAAGAAGTGACCCGGTCAAGCCTTTCACTTGCTCATCAGGACCGCCAGGAACTTAAGAGAGGGCACATTTTCAAATACTATCTTGATCACTGCCAGCAGGGGAACGGCCAGGAACATCCCGGCAATTCCCCACAGCCAGCCCCAGAAAATTAAGGAAAAAAGGACAAGCAGAGGGCTCAGGTTCAGGCTGCGCCCCATGAGTTTGGGCTCGAGGAAATTGCCGATTATTGTCTGCATTATCACCAGCAACAAGAAAATCCAGACCGGAATCAGTGAATTGCCAAACTGGAAAAATGCCATCAACCCGGCCAGGACCGTGGCCGTGATAGAACCCACAGACGGAATGTAGTCAAGGACAAAGGTCAGAAAGCCAAACAACAGGGCAAAGTCCACTCCAAATAAGATAAGGATGCCTGCCGCCAGCAAACCGTTCATCAGGGCAATCATGGTCTTGACGGCCAGGTATTTTTGAACCTGCCGGTTGATGCTGGCCACCATTCGGTTGACGTAAACGGCCCGCTCCTCGGCCAGGGCCGTGGCCACCTTGGCCGGGAGCTTATCGCGGCCGGAGAGAATAAAAATTACAAAGACAAAAACTATCAATAATTTTCCCAGGAAGGTCAGGAAGGAACCCAGGGTGCCCAGTAGCAGGCCGGTCAGCTTGTCCACGTTGAGCTGGGAAATTATGGTCGGAACACTGACCTTGAAGGGCAGATGTTCCAGCCAGGCAATCAGCTCGGCCATCAGGGAATCTACCTGGCGGTTATACTTGGGAAACTCGGCCGCAAAATACTTGCCGCTGGAATAAATCAACAGCCCGAAAAGATAGAGAAGAGCAAAGGTCAGGACCAGGATGGAAATGATGGCCAGAAGCTTTGGAACTTTGAGCCGGACCAGCCAGTCCAGAAGCGGCGAAATGGAGTAGGAAATAAAAAGAGCCACCAGGAACGGCAGCAGAACCGGCCGGGCAATTTTCAAGATGATGCCGCTGATAAAGAGAACAATTATTACCAGGGAAATTCTGGTCAGTCTGGACTCGGCCAAGGACTGCTCCCCTACTTGGCGGCGGCCAGCTTCTGGCCCATCTTTTCAAATTGCTTGAGAACCGAAGGCAGCAGGTCGTCAGGTACCCGGCTGAAACCGTAAAGGCAGCTTCCGGCCCGGGCCAGAAGCACATGTTGCCCGTAGGCATTTTTCTGGTGGTACCTGGAATCTTCCTTGAGGAACGGGTTTTTCTCCCCCGCATAGAAAGCCACCAGCTTCTGCAAGCGTGAAGCGGCTTCGGCCGGGGAACCACAATCAATTATCAGGGCCTCGTATTCGGCCTGTCCCTGGCGGTAGAGGACAACATAGCCCTGGCTCAGGAAATCAAAGCCCATGAAATTTTTCTTTATGAATTTTTCTGAATTTTTGACCCGGTTCTCAGCCGGAAACAGCCTGAAGACTTCGGGCAGGCTTCCTTTATCCTTTATCCTGGACTCGACTTCCCGGGCAAACTGCCTGAGGTGGTCTGCGGTTTGTTCTCCACCGTTATAGCAGATCAACTTCAGGTAATAGCTACCGGAAATAAAATTCAGGACCTCCTCTTCCAGGTAACCGGCATTGCCGATATTCACGTCGGGATTGTCCGGGTAACGCTCGGAGCTGAAGATGCCGAAGGCGTTCAGGGGCAGGCCCATGTCATAAATCTCCAGGGTCAGGGTGGTCTCGGTTCCATCCTTCTGGTACTGGGCCACGACCAGCTCTTTGAAATCATAGCTGAGGTAGGCCTCGGCGGCTCCGTCTATATACTCGAAAAGAGTCCCGGGCGAAAAGAGCTGCGGTTCATCCTGAAATTTCCAGCCGTCAACCCTGGGCAACAGTGACTTCAGGTCAGAAACGGTGGCCGGGCCGTTGCCGGCTGCGACCAGAGACAGCAGGGCTAAACCAAGATTTATCAACACTGAAAGCGATACAATTCTTCTGGCTTTCATTATCTCCTCCGTGTGAATCCAATATATCCAGTTTCAAGCTCAATTGCAACCACCGGCCGGCCTCTTCTATTGACAACCCCCGGGTTAAAGACCATCATAATCCTGACCGGAAATGAATAAAGCCAGAGTAGTTATCGTAACCAGCAAACGCAATTTTCCCGATATCAACCGCCCCGAGCCGGGGATTATCCTGGCCATGCTGAAAAAAGGCATCCAGTCCCTGAGCGGTGCGGCCCGGGCGGAAGAGGCCCTGGGCCAGTGGTTCCGGCCTGAAGAAACTATCGGGATCAAGGTCAACACCATCGGCCGGCGGGCCCTGAGCACCAGTCCGGAAACCGCCCTGGCCCTGGGCCTGTGGCTCGGCCAGACTGTCGGTCGGGAAGAAAATGTCATCATCTGGGATAGAACCGATGAGGAGCTCAAAGAGGCCGGTTATAAAATCTCCACCTCCCCGGGCAGCCTGAAAATCTTTGGCACCGACAACCGCCGGGCCGGCTACCAGTCCGAACCAACCGCTCATCGCCACCTGGGCAGCCTTTTTTCGCGCATCCAGGCGGAACTGGTCCAGGCCAGCATCAGCCTGGCCCTGCTCAAGGACCACGGCCTGGCCGGGGTGACCGCCGGTCTTAAAAATTATTTCGGGGCCATACATAACCCCAATAAGTACCACGATTCCAATTGCGACCCATATATTGCCGAACTTTTTGAAACCGACCCGATTCGCAAGAAACATCGTTTGACCATACTCGACGCCCTGCGGGTCCAGTACCACCGCGGTCCTTCCTACCATCCGCAGTGGCTGGCCCCCACCCGGAAGTTAATCTTCAGCCTGGACCCGGTGGCCGCCGACACCGTCGGCTGGAAACTCGTAGAAGAGCTCAGGGCTCAAAAAGGTCTGCCTTCGCTTAAAGAAGAAGGACGGGCCCCGGGCTACCTGCTGACAGCGGAAAGACTGAATCTCGGACAGGCCCGGCTGGAAAATATCGAGATAATCGAAGAAGAGGTATAATAAAATAAAAGGAAATATGGACCGCCGCGATTTTCTGAAATGTTCTCTTTCCGGTTGCAGCCTGTGCCTGCTGCCCGGGATTTCTGCTGCCGGAAATTTCTTCGCCGGCTCTTCCCCGTCCGCTGCCAGTCTGTCCCGGGTGGAAGCCCGCTACTACCGTAAGCTCCCTGACCGGGAAATCAGGTGCGACCTCTGCCCGCGGTTCTGCCAGCTCGGGGATAAAGAAAGAGGCTTCTGCGGGGTCCGGGAAAACCAGGACGGCCGGTACTATACCCTGGTTTACGGCCAGGTGGCCAGCCTGAACGTCGACCCCATAGAAAAGAAACCCTTTTTCCATTTCCTGCCCGGCTCCGAGGCCTTTTCCCTGGCCACGGCCGGCTGCAACCTGAGCTGCAGGTTCTGCCAGAACTGGGAAATTTCGCAGATGCGCCCGGAACAGGTCAAGAGCGTCAGCCTGCCGCCAGAAGACCTGGTGGCTTCCTGCGAGCGTTATGATTGCCCGGTAATTGCCTATACCTATACCGAGCCGGTGGTCTTCTTTGAATACATGTACGACAGCAGCCTGCTGGCCAGGAAAAAGGGTATCAGGAACGTGGTGGTCACTGCCGGCTATATCAACCCGGACCCCCTGGCCGACCTGCTCCGGGTGGTCGAGGCGGTCAAGGTGGATCTCAAGGCCTTCAACCAGAATTTTTACAGCGAGTACGTCCGGGGCGAACTGCAGCCCGTTCTCCAGACCATCAAGCAGATCGCCCGCTCGGGAACCTGGCTGGAAATAGTTTACCTGGTCATTCCCACCCTGAACGACAACCCGTCCGAAATACGTGACATGTGCCGTTACCTAAGAAGCGAAATAGGGCCGGATTACCCGGTTCACTTTTCCCGCTTCCACCCCATGTACCTGGTCAAGAACCTGCCGCCAACGCCGGTCTCCACACTGGAAAAGCTCCGGGAAGTGGCCCTGGCCGAAGGCCTGCACCATGTCTACGTTGGTAATGTCCCCGGTCATCCCGGGGAAAATACCTACTGCCCGAAATGTGGTAAATTAATAATCGAACGATACGGCTATGTCATCAGAAAAAAGGAAATGAGCGGGAACAAATGCCGTTACTGCGGTCAGGTCATTGCCGGGGTCTGGAGCTGAAGAATTCCTTCTGGCCCTTTCTCCTGGGTTTTCTGGCCACCTCTTTCCAGGTGATCATCCTCAGAGAATTCGAAGTCCGTTTCCAGGGCAACGAGCTGGTCTACGGGCTGGTCCTGGCTTTCTGGCTGCTGGGTGGAGGGCTGGGAAGTTTGCTGGCCGAGAAAAAATTCCAGGCTGAAATTTCCCCGGTGGTCTTCTACCGGGGAATGATCATAATCACGGCCGCCCTTCTGGTCCTGCTCAGGCTGGCCAGGTTTGCTTTTGGCACCCTGCCAGCGGAGATGACCGGACCCGGACCTCTCCTGCTTACCTCCTGGCTTATTTCTTTTGCCTTAAGCCTGCCGCTGGGGGCCCTGTTCGTCTTTAACGTCTTCTGGCAACGTGGCCGGCTCGTACCCGTCTACCAGCTGGAATCCCTGGGCGCAGCTGCCGGTGGACTGCTGGTCTACCTGGTCCTGACCCCTCACCTCTCCAGCTGGCAGGCGGCCGCCCTGATCAGCCTGCTGGCCGGGCTGGCCATCAACCTGGTGGCAGGTTCAAAACAAATGGTCTCAACGGTCATTACGGTCCTGGTGGCGGCCGGACTCTGGTTCGGAGACCGGCCGACCGAAAAATTTTACTGGAAGCCGCTTCACCTGGTTGAGGTCAGGGATTCGCCCTATGCCCGGCTCCAGGTGGTAAGGACCGGTGAACTGGTTTCTTTCTACGTCAACAGTTCCCTGGCCTTTAACTTCCCCGACCCGGCCTCGGCCGAGGAAGCCATCCACTTTGCCTTCCTCCAGAGACCGGAAGCGACCAGGTTGCTTCTCATCGGCGGCGGGCTCAACGGCACGCTGGCCCAGGCGTTGCAGTATCCCCGGGTCAGGGTGGATTACGTGGAGCTGGACCCGGCCCTGGTCAGACTGGCCCGCCAGGTGTTGCCCGACCGTCAGACCGGACTGGAAGACCCGCGGGTTACTATCAATCTCCAGGACGGAAGGAAATTTCTGCGAGCAACACGGAATCGCTACGACCTCATCATCTGCAACCTGCCTGAGCCGGCCACCGCCCAGGTCAACCGTTTTTACACGGTGGAGTTTTTCAGACAGGTCCGGGAAAAGCTGGCCGAGGATGGCGTTTTTTCCTTTCTTCTGCCCTCCTCTGAAAGCTACCTTTCCCCGCAGAGGACAATACTCCTGGCCACCATTTACCACTCCCTGCTGACGGTCTTTCCCCGGGTGGAAATAATCCCTGGGGATAATAACATATTGCTGGCCTCAGCCGGTCCGCTGGATATCACCACGGACAGCCTGCTCGAAAAGCTCGACCGCTATCAGCTGAAGACTGTTTTTTTCAGGCCAGAATTCCTCCGAAGCCGTCTTCATCCCCTGAAAAGGGAATACCTTCGCTCCAGCCTGCAGACCGTGGACAGTCCCCGCCTGAATTCGGACCGGCTCCCGGTGAGTTATTTCTACCAGACCCTGGTCTGGAGCCAGCAATTCCACGGGCCGCTCAGCCGTGGGCTGGGCCAGCTGCAGCACCAGACCCGATTCTGGCTTTTTGACCTGCCACTTTTCCTGTTTATGCTGTTAATTATGTTCCTGATTGCTTTCAGGAAAAAGGGTGGAACGATTTACCTGCTGCCGATTACGGTCATGGGTTTCACCACCATCGTGGCTGAAGTGGCCCTGATCCTGGCCTTCCAGAGCCGGCTGGGCCTGGTTTACGGCAAGATATCGCTCTTGTTTACCATCTTCATGGCCGGGTTATTCCTGGGTTCCAGCCTGGCCCGAAGATTGTCAAGCACTCTGGGTCCCCGGCACCTGGTAGCCGTCCAGACCGGCTTTGTGATCTTGCTGGCCCTGGCCGGGCTGGCTCCGGCCGCCGCCCCCGAGCCGGCATTTTACGGCCTGCTCCTGGTGATGGGCTTTCTCGGCGGCTTCCTGTTTGTGGTCAGCAACTTCATCTACCTTCAGAGCCAGATAAGATACGGTCTTGGCTATTCGCTGGACCTATTCGGCTCCTTCCTCGGGGCCCTGCTGGCCACCTCGGTCTTCATTCCGCTGCTGGGACTGGAGCTTCTTTTCACCTTCCTGTTGCTGGTCAATTCCTTCTGCCTGGGTTTCATACTGTTCAGGCTTTATGTTTTCAAATAGTTAGCCGTGCAACTTTCTCTTTCAGGCTGGCTTCTATATAATAAGTATTCCGATTTTAAGGTAGACAAAGCCGGTTAATGAAAAATATTGGATTGAAGGCCAGCTTCCAGAAACTGACTTCCAGGTGGCGCGGCCTGGACCGGAGCGAAGCCTGGGTTAAAGTCATCAGCCTAACCATAGCCGTTCTGCTCCACGTCCTGCTAATTCTCTACCTGAAACAGGCAAAAATTATCGTCAAGATACTTCCTTTTATAAAAGAAACTGACGTGGTTATCGCCACCTACCCTGAAGCCGGCCCGCCCCCCTATCTGCCCGAAGTGATCAAAGAACCGCCGGTGACCCAGGAACAGGCTGGCGGTCAGCCCGGGGGTGCCGGCCAGTCCGGAACCGGGAAGCCCGGAGGCCGGCCGGGAACCGAAGCGGCTGGAGCCGCCGGCTCCGCCTCCGAAGCTGCCGCGCCCGGGCAACCGGCCATTCCCTTTGACCTGGAAGCCTACCTGGCTGCCGGCCGGGGAGAATCCCAGACTCCCTCCGGAGTCAGAATTAATCTCTCGCGCATCAGGCCAGTTTCTGGAAAATACCGTTTCAGCCTCAAGCTGACGGTCAGGCCAGAACCTGAAACTGGTGAAACCGGCGAAGCCGCCCCTTCTCTTAAGAGTGACGTCCTGCAGTATGCCGCCCCCCGGGCCTACGAAAAGCCGGGCCGGGGTCTGCGCTTTACCGAGTCCGGGCGAGCCCGTCCCGGAATCCCGGGAGCGGTAACCCCGCAGGCAGCCGCCGGGTACCGCTACAACATCAAACCCTGGGCTGAAAAAGTGGTCAACCTGGTTCAATCCAGGTGGATCCTGCCCCAGCTTTCGGTCATGCCGAAGAACAAGAATGTGGCCCTGATTCTGCTGGTTGATAGAGACGGACAGCTGCAATCGCTGGAAATTGCCACTTCCACCACCAGCGAAATCCTGGACCAGGCTGCCCTGACCGCTGTCCGGCTCTGCGCTCCCTTCCCGCCACTGCCCGAGGATTTTCCCGGGAAAAGCCTGGAATTCTACCTGGTGTTCACCTACCATGACTGAAATTAAAAAGACCCGGCTGGTTCTCCTGGTAATGCTGGGCTTTTTCTGCCTGGCGGTCTCGGCCCGGGCCGACTGGAAATCGGAGATAAACGAATTGCTTAAAAACAGGGAATATGAGCCGGCCCTGAACCTGCTGGAGACCACCCTGTCCGGACTGGACCAGGCCGAGAAGCAGGATGCCCTGGCCCTCCTGCCATTCCTGTACTTTAAGAATAACCTTCCGGCCGAAGAAAAAAAGGCCCTGATCGACTACTTCGAAGAATTCGGAGATGCCCAGCCGCTGCTGTCCTTCCTTGATTTCAGCGTCTTCAACCAGGCCCTGGAATACTGGGGTCGCTGGCGGGAGGACTTTCCCCTGGTCAGCAACCTGAATTTTCTGCTTCCCGCCTCTTCCGAAGACCGGACCATTCCCGGGGTCCTGCGCCTTGGCTTTGACCTGTCGGCAGATGCTTATTACAAGATCCAGGTAGAAGGGAACCCGCTGGAGGGCGGCCTGTGGACCAAGGGCGCCCACCTGATCGAGCTTCCCCTGCCATTTTATTTTGACCAGTCCTACTCCCTGAACGTTGACCTTTACCTTAAGACCAGGAGCATCACCATCAGGAAGCGAATTGTCCTGGAGCTCGGAATCGAAAAAAGGAACGTGAAAAACCGGGAGCTCCTGGTTCAGAGACAGGAGTCTCCGCCCATCAAGAACGTCGAGGGAGAAGTGGCCTTTTACATCGGCGACACCTTAATTTACAAGGCCACCAAGTACCTGCAAAAACAGATACCGGTCAAGGTTTACATACCCCCACCCAACCCACCGGGGACCAAGCCCTACCTGGCCCCGGATAAGGACCAGCCATATTTCCGCGGGGTTTCCATCCTGGATGCCATTTCGGCCATCGCCGGGGCCATCAAGGACTGGAAGAAAAAGCCGCCGGCAAAAATGCCGGCCAGCTTTGTCAAGAGACCGGAAATCAGCTTCTCCTTCACCAGCCTGGAAAATCAGGAAATAAGGACCGACGTTTCCATTAAGCTCCGGCCGGTCAAGGCCGAACCCCTGCCCTATTAACCGCCCGTGGAAAAGCCAAAATCAAGATTTTTTGACAAATCGGCTCATCTTGGATATAAATATAAGCAACATGTCAGCTACGGATGACAGGTAGGGCCAGAGCATGAGCCAGGAAATTTACCCGGAAGAAAAGCGCCTCTGCCAGAGGTTTATGATACCGGGCGCCACAGTTTCCTACCGCAAGGAAAGGTTATTGGGCTCCCGGAAAGAATTCGACGAGGAATTCTGCCCCCTGCAGAACATCAGCCGCGGCGGGGTCAGCTTCAGCTGCCGCAATAATCTTAAACCGGGCACCGCTCTGACCCTTCAGATTTCCATTCCGGGAGAAATGGTTCCCCTCACCCAGCTGGGCGAGGTCCGCTGGTCGGCCGGGCAGGAAAACGCCGCCTATCCCTT
This sequence comes from Candidatus Saccharicenans subterraneus, assembly GCA_003426165.1. GTDB lineage: Bacteria > Acidobacteriota > Aminicenantia > Aminicenantales > Saccharicenantaceae > Saccharicenans > Saccharicenans subterraneus. The sequence continues at coordinate 28,394 of QUAH01000018.1, read as the reverse complement.
CAAGGTTGGAGTGCAGTTCCATCCCTACGGCAACCAGAAAGGCCAGAACTATCCCGGTAACCTGGTCAAGATCATCGCCCTGGAGCACAAGTTCGGAGAATTAAAGAAGAAAGGGCCGGGCGAAGAATCCGAGGATGATGAATACAAGATAGAGGGCTGAACTCTCGGGCCCCGGTCCCGGACTCAGCGGTTTTCGCTTTCCACCACCACCTGGGAATAATCGGCCAGCTCACCGGTCAGCTCCAGGATCTGGGACAGCAGGGCCAGGCGGTTATTCCGGACCTTCTTGTCCTCGGCCATCACCAGCACCCCCTCAAAGAAATTGTTGAGCGGGGACTGCAGGCGGAAAACCATTTTCTGGGCCGAGGCAAAGTCATTTCGGGCCAGCATTTCCTCGGCGTTCTTCCTGATTATTTTAAGGGCTGAATACAGTTCCTTTTCTTCCTTTTCCCTGAGCAGGGCCGAGTTCAACCGGGTCCGGGGCGGCTCCTTGACGATGTTCTTAACCCTTTTAACCATCAGTATGAACTGCTCGAAATTCGGACTTCCCTTGAGTTCATTGAGGGCCTTCAACCGGGCCTCAGCCCGGACCGGGAATTCTATTCCGGGACCGAGGGCAGCGTTTACCAGGTCATAACGGTAGCCCTGCTTTTCAAAAATGAACCGGAGCCGACCCTCGAAGAATTCCAGCAGGCTGGCTTTAAGCTGGTCCCGGGGGACTGTCAGCCGCTCAGACAGCAGTGACATGGCCTTATCCAGCAGGCGGTGCAGGGAAATCTGGAATTTCTTTTCCAGCAAGATCTTGCAGATGGCCAGGGCCTGACGGCGCAAACCGAAGGGGTCGCTGGAGCCGCTGATGCTGATGCCAACTCCGAAAACCCCGACCACCGTGTCCAGCTTATCGGCCAGCGACAGGACTGCCCCGGCCGCCGTGGACGGAACCGGGTCTTCCAGGCTCTCGGGCAGATAGTGCTCGTAAATGGCCCGGGAAACGGTTTCCGACCAGCGCTGCTGGCGAGAATAAAGTCCGCCCATTTTCCCCTGGAGCTCGGGGAATTCCCGGACCATGTCAGTCAGCAGGTCAGCCTTGCACAGCCTGGCAGCCTCCACCAGGTCCTTCTTTTCTTTCTTCATTTCCAGCCGGTCGGCCAGGTAAGTCACCAGTTTTTGCAGCCGGCCCACTTTATCGCCGTAAGTGCCGAGCTTCTCCTGGAAGATAACATTCTTGAGCTGCGGCACCCGGTCGGCCAGGCTTACTTTCAGGTCATTTTTCCAGAAGAATCGGGCATCTTCCAGGCGGGCCTTGAGCACCCGCTCGTTTCCGGAAGCGATATGATTCCTGGGGTCGGCCGGGGCATCGGCAATTCCCAGGAACAGAGGCAGTTGCTTCCGGCCGCTGACCACGGAAAAAAGCTTCTGTCCTTCCCTCATGGCCGTGGAGAGGACTTCCAGCGGCAGCTCAAGATAACTTTCCGGAAAGCTACCCATGATGACCAGGGGACATTCCACGTTCCACAGCAATCTTTCCAGCAGGGCCTGGTCCGGGTAAACCTCGGCCTTCAGGCCAGCCAGCTTTTCTTCGAATTGACGCCTGATGGACCGCTGCCTCTCTTCCGGCTCGACCACCACCCGGTTCTCGCCAAGTTTTTTCTTGTAGTCTTCAAAATTGCTGACTTCAAACTCAACCGGGGAATGAACAAAATGCCCCCGGGTCCGGTGGCTGGACCTGAGTCCGGCCAGTTCCAGCGGCACCACTCGCCCATCGAACAGGCACAGCAGGTTTTTAATCGGCCGGGAGAAGCGAAAATTCTTTTCGCCCCAGCGCATGTTCTTGGGAAAACTCAGGGAGTTGATAACGGCCGGGAAAATTTCGGCAATGACCTCTTCCGTCGGACGGCCTTTCTTCAACCGTTTGAAACCGAGGTACTCCCCTTTGGCCGTCTTGATAACCTCGAGCTTGTCCACCGGGACACCCTGGGACCGGGCGAAACCCAGGGCGGCCTGAGTGAAACTCCCGTCAGGCTGAACGGCCACCTGCCGGGGCGGTCCGGTCACCACTTCTTCTTCATCGGGTTGCCCGGCTTCCAGGTCGGCCACCACCACCAGGCGACGGCAGGTGCCCAGTGTCCTCAGGCCATTCACTCCAATCCGGGCCGCCTGCAATTCCTGCCGGAAGCTGTCCTGCAGCTGGGCCAGAGCACTGCGAACGTGGCTGGAAGGAAGTTCTTCGGTCATAATTTCCAGCAGGAATTCCATCAACCTTCTCCTTCCCTTTCCACGAATTTCCTGGCGATCTGGTTAACCAGGGCCCGTACCTGACCGATCAACTTCACCCGCTCGGTCACGCTGATGGCCCCGCGCGAGTCCAGGAGGTTAAAGTAATGGGAGCATTTCAGGCACTGGTCGTAGGCCGGAAGCAGTAGCCCCAGCCCGATAAGGCGCTGGGCTTCTTTTTCGGCGGCAGAAAACGCCCGGTGCAGCATCTGGGTATCAGCCTGTTCGAAGTTATAGATGGAGAATTCTTTCTCTTCCTGGTAGCGCAGGTCGCGGTAGCTGACCTCGGGCGACCACTGCAGGTCGTAGATGTTGTCTTTCTGCTCCAGAAACATTTCCAGCCTTTCCAGCCCGTAGGTTATTTCCACCGAAACCGGAAAGAGCTCCAGTCCGCCGGCCTGCTGGAAATAGGTGAACTGGGTGATCTCCAGGCCATCCAGCATCACCTGCCAGCCCACTCCCCAGGCCCCGATGGTGGGCGATTCCCAGTCGTCCTCGTCAAACCTAAGGTCGTGTTCTTTAAGGTTTATCCCGAGGGAAGTCAGGCTGTCCAGGTAAACCCTCTGGATGTTGTCCGGAGAGGGCTTGATGATCACCTGGAACTGGAAGTGTTTCTGCACCCGGTGGGGATTTTCACCGTAGCGGCCGTCGGTCGGACGCCGGGAGGGCTGAACGTAGGCCACCTTCCAGGGGCGCTTTCCCAGGACCCGGAAAAAAGTGTCCGGGGTCATGGTCCCGGCCCCGACTTCCAGGTCGTAGGTAGGAGCCAGGTAACAGCCCTGCCTGGACCAGAAATCATAGAGTTTCAAGAAAAGTTCCTGCATGCTCATCTTCGGTCTCTTCCTTCACCAAAAAAGCTGCCCGTCTTATCTATGGTTCAGAGACAGAGTCTTCAGTCTTATTATTTTTTCTCCCACCTCAGGATTGGATTGCGTGCGGCCTGAACTTCATCCAGGCGCCGGACATAGGTGATATGGGGAGCCGTCCGCAGCAGCTCGGGATTTTCCCTGGCCTCGCGGTCGATGGCCTTCATGGCCTCGATGAAAAGGTCCAGGTCCCGGCGGCTTTCGGTTTCGGTCGGCTCAATCATCAGCGCCCCGTGGACTATCAGCGGGAAGGACATGGTCGGCGGGTGCAACCCGTAATCCAGCAACCTCTTGGAAATATCCAGGTTGGACACTCCAAAGTCCTTCTGGAATTTATCCGAGAAAACGCACTCGTGGAGCGTGGGCGAATCGTACTTGAGGTGGTAGACACCCTCCAGGCTCTTGCGGATGTAATTGGAGTTGAGGACCGCTATCTCGGTCATCTCGCGCAGGCCGGCCGGGCCAAGGGCCAGAATGTAGGCCAGGGCTTTCAGCATCACCAGGAACTGACCGTAGAAACTCTTCACCCGGCCAATTGATTTCGGCCGGTTGTAGTTCAGGTGATACTGGCCGTCCTTTTCCTCGATGATGGGCACCGGCAGGTATGGCTCCAGTATCTTCTTCACGGCCACCGGGCCCGAACCCGGTCCGCCGCCGCCGTGGGGAGTGGAGAAAGTCTTGTGCAGGTTAAGATGAAGGACATCCACCTTCATGTCGCCCGGCCTGGTGATGCCGGCCAGGGCATTGAGGTTGGCCCCGTCCATGTAGACAAACCCGCCTTTGGCATGGACGATGTCGACAATCTGGCAGATATCGGACTCAAAAACACCCAGGGTATTGGGGTTGGTGACCATCAGGGCAGCCACTTCCTCGGTCATCTCCCGGGCCAGGTCTTCCAGGGAAATGGTGCCCTTGTCGTTGGACTTGATCTCCTTGACCACGTAGCCGCAGATATGGGCCGAAGAGGGATTGGTGCCATGGGCCGAATCCGGAATGAGCACATACTTTCTGGGATTTCCCTGGGCCTCGTGGTAGGCCCGGACCAGCATCATCCCGGTCAACTCGCCGTGGGCCCCGGCCGCCGGCTGCAGGGTAACGGCGTCCATCCCGGTAATTTCGCACAGCAATTTTTCCAGGGTCTTCATCAGCTCCAGGTTGCCCTGGGCCAGCTCTTCGGGAGCCAGGGGATGGACTCCGGCCAGGCTGCCCATCCCGGCCACCTTCTCGTTGAGCTTGGGGTTATATTTCATGGTGCAGGAGCCGAGAGGGTAAAAGCCGAAATCCACGCAGTAATTCATCTGGCTCAGCCTGGTGAAATGCCTGGTGACCTCTGTTTCCGAGACTTCAGGAAAGCCCTCGAGGTCCTCCCGGACAGTCAGCCCTTCCAGGACATCCAGTCTTTCTGGAACATCGAGGTTTGGCAGCCGGACCCCGCTTTTCCCCGGTGAGCTAATTTCAAAAATCAGCGGTTCGCGGATGACGTTGATCATTTCAGCACCTCCCTCAGAACCTCGGCATAGCGGTCAATCTTTTCCCGGCTGTGTTTTTCGGTGATGGTGACCAGGGCACACTTTTCCAGGCCCTGGTAGTCATCACCCAGGGCCAGTCCGCCCAGGATACCCTTCTCTTCCAGCTTCTGTTTTATGCGATTCCAGTCCGTGGGAAATTCCAGCACGAACTCGTTGAAGACCGGGCCACCGAACTTGCGGCTGACGCCGGGAATGGAGGTCAGCTTCTCCAGGGCATAGGCGGCTTTCTGCAGGTTGAGCCAGGCCAGCTTCTTCAGTCCCTGCCGGCCGAGGGTCTCCAGGTAAATGGTGGCCCTCAAAGCACAGTGGGCCTGGTTGGTGCAGATGTTGGAAGTGGCCTTCTCCCGCCTGATGTGCTGCTCGCGGGTGGAAAGCGTCAGGACGAATCCCCGGCGCCCCTCGGCGTCAACCGTCTGGCCGGCGATCCTTCCCGGAAGCTGCCTGACAAACTCTTTTTTACAGGCCATGAAGCCGAGGTAGGGCCCGCCGTAGCTCAGGGGCAGGCCAAAGGACTGGGCCTCCCCGGTGACGATGTCCGCGCCCAGCTTTCCAGGAGCTTCCAGGAGCCCGAGGGATAGCGGTTCAGAAATGACCACGGCCAGCAGGGCATCATGGCGGTGAGTCAGCTCCCCCAGCGATTTCAGGTCTTCCACCACGCCGAAGTAGTTGGGAGACTGGCAGAGCAAAACCGAAGTATGGGAATTCAGGGCTGATTCCAGGCCTTTCTGGTCAACCCGGCCCAGCCGGTCGTAGGGTATTTCCACCACTTCCAGTCCTAAATTGCGGGTATATGTGTATATCACCTGCCGGTACTCAGGGTGAACGTTGGAGGCCACCAGCAGCCTTTTCTTGTTCTTGACCCGATTGGCCATCAGCACCGCTTCGGCTGCCCCGGTGGCTCCATCGTAGAGAGAAGCGTTGGCGATGTCCAGGCCGGTCAGCTGGCAGATGAGGGTCTGAAACTCAAAGATGACCTGGAGAGTGCCCTGGCTGACTTCCGGCTGGTAAGGGGTATAAGGAGAAACAAACTCTCCGCGGGAGCTCAGGTAATCGACCACGGCCGGAATGAAATGGTCATAGGCTCCCCCGCCCAGGAAGGAAAGATAGCGGTCGAAAGAGTTCTTCTTTCCCCGTTCTTCGAAGTATTCGAGAATCTCCGGTTCTGACAGCGGACCCGGCAGGTTGAGCAGACCTTTCAGCCTGATACTTTCTGGAATGCAGCAGAAAAGGTCTTCTACCGACTCCACCCCGATCCGGGCCAGCATTTCTTTTTTGTCCTGGTCACTGATAGGAATGTAGCTCATTTTTTCTCCCTGTCTCCCCCGCGGGCAACCGGCCCGGCGGGCAAGATTTAATGATTAATGTTCCAGGCCTTCCAGGTACTTTTCGTAATCGGCCGCTTTCATCAGGTTGTTCAGCTCGGACTTGTCCTTTATTTTAAGCCTGACAATCCAGCCCTGGCCATGGGGATCCTTGTTGATCAGGTCCGGGGTCTGGGCCAGCTCGGAGTTGGCAGCCACAACTTCACCCGAAACTGGAGAGTAGACATCGGACACCGATTTGACCGACTCCACGCTGCCGATGGCCTGGCGGGCTTCCAGGACCTTGCCCGGCTGGGGCAGGTCAACGTAGATGATGTCGCCAAGCTGCTTCTGGGCAAAATCGGTAATGCCGACCACGGCTTCCTCGCCTTCCAGCTTCAGCCACTCGTGGTCTTTGGTGTAGTAAAGATTGTCAGGATACATGAGTTCCTCCTTTGTCCTGAAAATTACCAATAATTAAGACTATTTCTTTTCCCTTTTGTAAAACGGAGTCGGGATGACCCGGGCTTTAAGCTTTCTGTCCCTGACCCCGATTTCAAACTCGGTTCCGATTTCCGTGTATTCTATCGGCAGGTAGACCAGCCCGATGGCCTTCTTAACATACGGAGCAAAGGTTCCGGAACAGACCTCAGACACCTGCCGGCCGCCGGCAAAGACCGGGTAATGGGGGCGGGCGATGCCCTTGTCTAGAACCTCAAAACCCACCAGCTTTCTCTTGAGACCTTCCTGGAGTTGTTTTTCCAAGACGGCCTTGCCCAGGAAATCGCCTTTCTGGAACTTAACGATCCACTTCAGGTCGGCTTCCAGCACCGTGGTCTTATCGCTGATGTCGTTCCCGTAGAGCATCAGCTTGGCTTCCAGGCGCAGGGTGTCTCGGGCTCCCAGTCCAACCGGCAGCAGGCCCCGGGGTGTTCCCTGAGCCATGATGGCCTTCCAGATGACTTCCGGGTTTTGGGCCAGGGTATAGATTTCAAAACCGTCTTCACCGGTATAACCGGTCCTGGAGACCAGGCAATCTATTCCGGCCACTTTTCCAAAGGCAAAGGTAAAAGACTTCATCTGGCCGAGGTCCAGGTCGGTGAGCGGCTGCAGAATTTCCTGGGCCAGAGGACCTTGAAGGGCCAGCTGGGAGTGTTCGTCGCTCCGGTTGACCACGAAGACCCTGAAAGGAGCGGCCTTCTCTTTCACCCAGGCAAAGTCCTTATCGGTATTGGCCGCGTTGACCACCAGAAGGTATTTATCGGGAACGGACAGGCAGTAGACCAGCATATCATCGACAAAGGTTCCCTCGGGCGTGGTCAGGGCCGTGTACTGGACCTGGCCCGGGGCCAGTTTACCGGCATCGTTGGGTGTCAGGTACTGCACGCAGGCCAGGGCCTCCGGTCCCTCGACGATGATTTCCCCCATGTGGCTGACATCGAACAGGCCGGCCCTGGTCCTGACGGCCAGGTGCTCGTCGATGATTCCCTTATATTCCACCGGCATCTCAAAACCGGCGAATTCCACCATCCTGGCCCCGGCTTCTTTATGAACCGCATTCAATCTTGTTTTTTTCATAATGATTCCTTTCAGTTTGTTAATAAAACTAAGCTAAATTAGTATCACAAATCGCAGCCATCTTTCAAGTATTCGGGCAACTTGTTAGCCGGTCCAATTTTGTTATAATTAGAAGCACGATGTTCAGAACAAAGAAGGAACTGAAAGAAGAAATAACGGCCCGGCTGAGCGCGGAATTTCCGCTGACCGCCGCCGAGCTGGAGCTCACCTCGACGCCCGACCAGAAGCTGGGCGACCTGGCCCTGTCCATCGCCTTCCCCCTGGCCAAGAAGCTTAAAACCAGCCCCAGGACGATTGCCGCCCGGGCCGCAGAGCTACTGTCCGGAATCGAGGGCTTGAGCCGGGTGGAGGTGGCCGGGGCCGGCTACATCAACCTCTACCTCGACCGCGAAAAGTTTTTCCGGAAAAAACTGGCCAGCCAGAAGAGAACCGGGCTGGAGCCGGAAGAGAAAAAAATAATAGTCGAGCATACCAACATCAATCCCAACAAGGCGGCCCACGTCGGGCACCTGCGCAATGCCTGCCTGGGCGATACCCTGGTGCGCTGTCTCCGGTACCGGGGTGAAAAAGTTGAAGTCCAGAATTACATCGATGACACCGGGGTCCAGGTGGTGGACGTGGTTTTCGGGTTGATGGAGCTGGAGAAAAAGTCCCTGGCCGACCTGGACAGGATCGACGGCAAGTTTGATTATTACTGCTGGGACCTTTATACCAGGGTGTCCCGCTACCTGGCCGAGAACCAGGAAGCCCAGGCCAGGAAATCCGCCATCCTAAAAAAGATCGAACACGGAGAGTCGCCGGAAGCCGACTATGCTCACCTGGTGTCCCGACGCATCCTCCGGGCCCACCTGGCCACCATGAAACGGCTGGACATCGGCTACGATGTTCTGCCCTGCGAGAGCAGCATCCTGCGACTCAAGTTCTGGGAAAAGGCCTTTGCCCGCCTCCGGGAAAGTGGAGCCATCCACCTGTCGTCGGAAGGCGAAAACGCCGGCTGCTGGGTGATGAAGCTGGAGGATGAACCCGAGCGAGAAAAGATTATTGTCCGCTCCGACGGCACCGTGACCTACGTGGGCAAGGACATCGCCTACCAGATGTGGAAGTTTGGCCTCCTGGGCCAGGATTTTTATTACGAACCCTTCCTCCAGGACAACGGCCGGCAGGTCTGGATTTCCTCGGCCACGCCTACCGCCTACGATGTTCATTTCGGAGCCGGGAGCAAGGTTTACAACGTCATCGATGTCCGCCAGTCCTACCTGCAGAAGGTGGTGGTCCAGGGATTGAAATCCCTGGGCTACCTGGAACAGGCCGAAAAATCTATCCACTTTTCCTACGAGATGGTGGCCCTGTCTCCGGGGAGCCTGGCCGAGATTAAAGTGGACCTTACGGAAGAAGACCGGGATAGAGCCTTCCTGGAAGTTTCCGGACGCAAGGGCGTGGGCATCAAGGCCGACGACCTGCTGGACCGCCTGGAAGAAAAAGCCCTGGCCGAGGTCAACAAGAGAAACCCCGACCTGCCGGAGGCCAGCCGCCGGGAAATCGCCCGCCAGATTGCCTCCTCGGCCGTGCGCTATTTCATGTTGAAATATGCCCGGAACTCGCTCATAGTTTTTGACTTCGACGAAGCCCTCAACTTTGAGGGCGAAACCGGACCCTACCTGCAGTACACGGCCGTCCGCCTGCGCAGCATCTTCCGAAAGTTCCAGGAGCGCTTTGGAATTTCCGGCCAGGAGTTCCTTGGCCGGGTAGACCCGGAAACCATCCGCCTGTCCGGACTGCCGGAGGAAGAGGCCCGGGATTTCTGGGACCTGGTGGTCTATGCCTGCGGCCTGGATGAAGAGGTGCTGCGAGCCATCGCCACCCTGGAATTTGCCGGGCTGGCCAAGTTCACCTTTAACCTCTGCCAGAAGTTCAACAGCTATTACCACCATTACCCGGTGCTGGCCGAGAAGGACCCGAATCGGCAAACCCTGAGATTGCTGACCATACATTTTATCCACGAGATACTCTGTAAGGCCCTGGACCTGATGGGTATCCGGGTTCCAGATAAAATGTAACCAATTCCGTTTCTCAAGCTTTCAAATTCAGAAAGGAGGTTGGCCGATGATTGAGACCGAACAGCTAACCAAAAAGTACGGCGACCTGGTGGCCATCCAGAACCTGAGCTTCAAGGTGGAGGAAGGCCGGATCTGGGGCCTGCTGGGACCCAACGCCGCCGGCAAGACCACCACCATGCGGATTCTGACCGGCTACCTCCCGGCCACATCCGGGCGGGCCTCGGTGGCCGGGTTTGATGTCTTTGAACAGGCCGAGGCCGTCAAGCAATCCATTGGCTATCTTCCGGAAACCGTGCCCCTCTATCCCGAAATGACCGTGGAATCCTACCTGGGCTTTGTGGCCGAGATCAAGAAAGTTCCGGCCGCCCGGAAGAAGGCCGCGGTGGACAGGGCGGTGCAGATTGCCGGGCTGCAATCCGTGAGGAAAAGGTTGATCAGGAACATCTCCCGCGGTTACAAGCAACGGACCGGCATTGCCCAGGCCCTGATTCACAACCCCCGGGTGGTCATCCTGGACGAGCCGACCATCGGGCTGGACCCGGCCCAGATCAAGGAAATCCGCGACCTGATCAAGTCGCTCAAGGGCGAACACACGGTCATGCTTTCCACCCACATCCTGGCCGAGGTCAAGGAGGTCTGCGACGGGGTGGTGATCATCAACGAGGGAAAGCTCATGGCCTCGGGTTCGCTGGAAGAACTGGCCAGGAGCTTCAGCCAGAACGACGGCGTCTACCTGAAGCTGGACCGGGCCGACGGAGAGGTCCTGAACCTCTTCCGGCAACTTCCCGGTCTCAAGGAGGCGGCCCTGGACGGCGCCGAAATCAGGCTGGAATGGCCCTGGGGCCAGGACCTGAGGACCCAGGTCCTGAAACTCTGCCTGGACAGGAAACTGGAAATAAAAGAAATGCGCTCCCTGGCCATGAACATCGAGGAGCTTTATCTGAGAATCGTCTCGGGAGGTATGGAACAATGAGCGCCGTCTGGTCAATAAGCAAGAAAGAACTGGTTTCCTATTTCACCTCGCCCATCGCCTACATCGTCATTGCCATCTTCATCCTGCTCTCGGGCTTTTTCTTCTACAGCCTGGTCTGGTGGTTCAACACCCAGGCCATGCAGATGGCCCAGAACCCGTATTACTTCCAGCAGGTCAACATCAACCAGATGGTTTTCGCCCCGCTCTTTCACAACCTGAGCATCATCCTGCTTCTGATGCTGCCGGTGGTCTCGATGAGGCTGTTCTCCGAAGAAAAGAAGATGGGCACGGAGGAGCTGCTTTTCACCTCCCCGGTTTCGGTCATCCAGATTATCCTGGGCAAGTACCTGGCAGCTCTGGTCGTCCTGCTGGCCATGCTGGTTCTGAGCGCCATTCCCACGATTTTCACCTTCATCCACGGTAACCCCGAGCCGGTGCCCTACCTGCTCGGCTACCTTGGCCTGTTCCTGCTGGGGGCGGCCTTCCTGGCGCTTGGCCTTTTCTGGTCAGCCCTGACCGAAAACCAGATCGTCTCGGCCGTGCTGACCTTCGGCACCCTGCTCCTGTTCTGGGTCCTGAGCTGGGCGGCCTACTCGGCCCGCGGGCTCTGGCAGGATGTTCTCAACTACCTGTCGTTCTTCGAGCACTTTGACGGAATGACCAAGGGAATCCTGGATACCAGCGACCTCGTCTATTACCTGAGCTTCGCCTTTTTTGGTCTTTTCCTGACCCATTCCGTGATTCAATTCCGTCGCTGGAGGTGAGACCATGAACTGGCTGAAAAATTACTTAAATTACATAAGCCTTGGACTGCTGGCCCTGGCCATCGTCATCCTGTCTGTCTGGCCCCAGTACCGGACGGTGGCCTGGATTGTCGGCGCGGTTGGAATTGTGGCCATCGTCGTTTATATGATCGTCAACCTGTCTGAACTGAAAGAAGGACTCAAGCGCCGTTCTTTTATTTACTCAAGCAACATGCTCCTGATAATAGTGCTGGTACTGGCCATCCTGGTGGTGCTGAATTTCTTCCTGGCCAAGCACCACTACCGGGTGGACTTCACCGCCTCCAAGATCCACAGCCTGTCTGAACAGTCGGTCAGCGTGGTCAAGAACCTGAAGCAGGAGGTGGTCATCAAGGCCTTTTTCCGCGATAGCAATGTCAGCCGGCAGACCATGGAGAGCCTGCTCCGAAACTATGCCTACCATTCTTCCCGGGTAAAGTACGAGTTCATCGACCCGGACAAGAACCCCGGCCTGGTCAAGAAGTACGATGTCACCCAGGATGGGACGACTGTTTTTGAGTGCGGCGACAAGGAGAACCGGATCACCACCACTTCGGAAGAGGATGTCACTAACGCCATAATCAAGGTTACCCGGGCCTCAAAGAAGGTCATCTGTTTTCTCGAGGGCCACGGGGAAAACTCCATCGACGATACCGGCGATGTCGGCTTCAGCACGGCCAAGACCGAGCTGGAAAAAATCGGCTACGAAGTCAAGAAGCTGAGCCTGGCCCTGTCGGATAACTTCCCCAAGGACTGTGCCCTGCTCATCGTGCCCGGCCCGCGCAAGGGCCTTCTGCCCAACGAGCTGGAGACCCTGAAGAATTTCCTGAAGAGCGGCGGGCGGGTTTTGTTCATGGTTGACCCCGAAACCTCCTCCGGGCTGGAGACTTTCCTGGCCGATTACGGAATCAAGCTGGAGAACGACCTGGTGGTGGACACCGTTTCCAGGTTGCTGGGTGGTGATTACTTCATGCCGGTGGTCACCGAATACGAAAGCCATGACATCACCAAGAATTTCCGCTACGCCACCTTCTTCCCGCTGGCCCGCTCGGTGGAAATTTCGGAAACCAAGCCCGAGGGAATGACCCTGAGCAACCTGGCCCGGACCAGCGCCAACTCCTGGGCCGAAAAGCAGCTGGATAAAACCGAGGTCACCTTTGACCAGGGTAAAGACCGGCAGGGTCCGATTACCCTGGCCGTGGTCGGAAGCCAGAAGGTGGAAGTCAAGGAGGAAGAAAAAGAGAAAAAAGCTGATGAGAATAAGGAAAAAGCAGAACCGGGCGAAGAAAAGGCTGAAACCAAAAAGGATGAAGCTCCCGCCACCTCCCGGGAGGCCAGGCTGGCCGTTTTCGGGGACTCGGACTTCATCGCCAACAAGTACTACAACCTGTCCGGCAACGGCAATTTCTTCCTGAACACGGTCAACTGGCTGACCGAGGAAGCCGACCTGATATCCATCCAGCCTAGGACCAGGGCTCCCCGTTCAATCAGCCTGACGCCCAGCCAGGGCCGGTTCCTGATGTTCCTGTCAATCATCCTGCTCCCGGTCGCCGTGCTGGCCGCTGGTTTGACCATCTGGGCGAGAAGGAGGTCGTTATGAAATTCAGGACGACTCTAATTCTTCTGGCAGTTTTTATCCTGCTCCTGGCGGTGGTCATCCTGGTCGAGCACCGCTCGGAAAAGGTCCAGGAGAAAAAAGAGGCGGCCGAAAAGCTGACCGATTTCAAGGTCTCAGAGGTGGAAAAGCTCAGCCTGAAGAAAGAGGACGGCTCGGTCATCACCCTGAAAAAAGACGACCAGGGACACTGGCAGATAGTTGAACCGCTGGAAGCCGAGGCCGACGAATACGAAGCCAACAGCCTGGCCGAAAACTTCGCCAGCCTCCGCCTGGACAAGGTGGTGGAAGAGCAGGCCAAGGACCCCGGCCTCTACGAAATCCCGAAAAAGGAGGTCAGCCTGTGGCTCAAGGGCCAGGCCCAGCCGGTGGTCATTCAAATCGGCATGGAAAATCCACTGGACAACACTCTCTACGGCCGCCGGGCTGACCGCCAGCAGGTGGTGCTGCTGCCCTCGCACCTGAAATACAGCCTGGACAAGAAGGTTTTTGACCTGAGAAAAAAGGATATCCTGAAGTTCGAAACGGCCAGGGTGCAATCGGTGGAGTTGAAATCAAAGGATGTAAACTGGAAAGTCCGGAAAGAGGGAGAGGCCTGGCAGTTTGTTCAACCGCTGACCGCCCTGGCCTCTAAGTACCAGGTCGACAACCTGCTGGACAGCCTGTCCGGGCTGCGGGCCCGGGAATTCCTGGCCGAAGAAAAGGATCCGGACAAACTAAAGCAATACGGTCTTGACCGGCCGGAGTTCACCGTGGTCCTGGGCCTTCAGGACAGCCAGGAACTGGTCTTCTTGATCAACCGGAAAGATAGCAAAGTCGTGGCCACCAGTTCCCTGGCCCGGAAAATCATAGAGGTGGACAGCCAGATCGCCACCGACCTCAGCAAGAAAATAGACGAGCTGCGTGAGAAAAAGGTGGCCAGCTTTAATTCCTGGGAAGCGGTAGAAATCAGCCTGAAGAAAGAAGGCTGGCAACTGAACGCAATCAGAGAAAAAATCAAGGAAAAGGGACAGGAACAGGAAAAGTGGTACCTGGCCAGAGCCGAAGGCAAAAAAGAGCCAGCCGAGGAATCAAAAATCGAATCGCTGCTGCGGAAGCTGGAGTACCTGGAGGCTGCTGAATTCATCGATAACCCGGCCGACCTCAAGGAATACGGACTGGACCGGCCATCGCTGGAGATCTCCATCAGGGTCAAACCGGCTGACAAAGAAGAAAAGGAAGTCCAGCTCCTGGTGGGGACAGAGAACACCGAAAAGCAGCAGGTGGTGGTCAAGAACCGGGACCTGCCCTACCTTTTCCGGGTAAATTCTGACTTTTTGAAAGAAATACCGACTAAAGCTGAGGACTGGCAAACGGGCTCAACCGGCAAAAAATAGGCGGCAGACCGGGTCCGGGCAGGCACGGGCAGGTTGAGAAGTCGACCAGGTAGCGGTTACTGGCTGAAAATTCCCGGCCCTGGAAGATAACATCCTGTTGAAATTGCCACTTAAATTTGCTAAATATATAGCCAATGGAAGAGTTAAAGGGTGGGACCGGTTCTGAGCAGCTCCAGTCATTTCCCACGGCCAAGTTTTTTGAAGCCACCAGGGAACTGACACTGGCCAGGAGCAGCGATGACCTTCTCGACCGGTTCTTAAAGAAAATCGACGAATTGTTCGGGCCGGTGGTGACGGCTTTTCTGCTGAGAGACCAGGCCTCGCACGACCTCAGGTATGCCAGGGTAATCGGTGAAATCGCAGCCAGCCTGCAGGACCGCATGATCCGGCGCGGAGAAGGGATCTGTGGCCTGGCCGCCGAAACCAACCAGAATATCATCATCTCCGATTGCACCCGCGACCCGCGATTTAATCCCAAGGTTGACCACCTGCCAGGACTGGAAGTCTACAGCCTGATGGCGGTGCCGGTGAGAGTAGAAAAGAAGGTCTTTGGCCTGGTTGGACTGTTTAACAAGAAGAACCGAAAACAGTTCAGCCTGGATGAATTCAAGCTGCTGCTGAGCCTGGTCACCTTTTTCGAAATGCTCCTGGAACGGCTGGTGCTGCTGAAGCACATCAGCGAGCTGGAAGAATTCGACCCGCTGACCGACGCCTACAACACCAGGGCCTTCGTCAATTATTTCCAGCGGGAGGTGGCCCGCTGCGAACGCTACGGCATTGACCTGTCGTTGCTCAAGGTAGACATTGATTACTACGAGAAGATCATCCAGACCTTCGGCCAGGAAGCTGCGGCCAGGGTCATCACCAACCTGTCCTTCATCCTGAGAAAGACTACCCGGAAGGTGGACCTGGTAGCCCGGATAGGTGAATTCGAATTCATGATCATGCTGCCCAACACCAACCGGGCCGGGGCCGAAAAGCTCCGCGAAAGAATAATTAAAATACTCGAAAGCCAGAACCTGCGGGCCACAGGCATTCCCTATACCGTGACCATCGATGTCTATTCGGAAAGCGGGCAAACGGTCCAGGCCCTGTCCAAGGTTTCGGAGGTCAGCACCTGCCTCAGCCAGGTTAACAGAAAGCATATGCGGCGGAAATATCCAACGCCCGGGGAGGAGCTGGAGGAAAACATCCTGAGCAGCCTGTTCTCCGGGCCCAAGTGAACGGGGTACCGAAACCCTGACCCGGTGCCTCAAATTGAACTTAACGAGCGACCGGAACTATGGAAGTCATTTTCCAGTTCGCCCCGTACGGCCAGGAATTTGAACCCGGGCCAGAAAGGCTGGTCCTGGATGTCGGCCTGAAGACCGTGCCGGGAGTCATTGACCACCATCAGCCCGAAGCCGAGGCCGAATGCGCCGCCTCCCTGGTGGTAAAGCACCCGACGCTTGTCCTGGAGCACCTGCCTGGACCGGTTGATACACTGACCATCATCACCCACCGCCTGCCCGATTTTGATGCCGTGAGCTCCATTTTTCTGAGCCTCAAGCTCCTGGAGCTGAGGAGGATCGACCCGGCCATGCAGAAAATTGCTGCCTACGCCCGCCTGGTTGACTCGGCTACCCTGCCCAAGAATGTTGAACTCAGCTCGACTCCTTACGCTCTGCTCTGGGCCCTGTTTGTAGCCATCCAGAAACCGGAAGAGGAAGCCAACCTGGACAGGGTCCAGGAAGGCTTGCGAATGCTGAGATTGCTTTACGAGCGGGCCAGCCTGGGACAGGACCTCATGGATTGCCGCCAGCTCTTTCAGGGCATCGACCGCTACCTTAAAGCCCTCCACCGGGTGGAAGATGATTACTTCAATTACCTGGAGGACCTGGAAAAAGCAGAACGGGTTCAGCTCTACCTTCCACGGAGCCAGGGCCCGGGGCTGGAACTGGTGGACGGGCTGGTGGTGCAGAATCCGAAAAGCTTCCTGCTCAAGGAATGGGCCCGCCGCGATGTCTTCAATTCTCCCCTGGGCCGGGGCTTTTCCTTTCTGCTGACCAACCTCGGAAACCGCCGCTTCATAATCGGGGTGGACCCAGAAGCCGGTGTCAACCTCCGGGGCCTGGGCAGCCTGCTCAACCAGCGGGAAAAAGAAAAGAGGGAAAAGCTCGGACAGCCGGTCTCGGAGCGCTGGTATGAAGGCAACTGCCCCTTCTTTGATTACCGGATCATTGACTCACCCCAGGACGGCCCGGCCCTCAACCACCGGGAAGTCCTGGAAGCGGTCCTGGAATTCAGTCGCCGGATAAAGTCCGGCCCGGGCCGACCTTTCTAAAACCGGGCTGGCCTTAAGCTGGCCCTGACTCAAGGCTCTTGATCATGTAAACCAATGAAGGTGGTTTCAGTCTGCGGAGCGTCCAGGCCCGGATTATTCTGCCAGGACATTCAGACCTGCGGTGACTTTTTCCGGGTGAAATACTTGATATCGGGATGGAAGGTATAGCCCAGCTTTTCAAAAAGCTTGATAGAAGGCAGGTTGTCCTCCTCGATCAGGGCCGCGAACATCTGCAACCCGGCCGCTTCCAGTTCCTGCTCGGCCATTCTTACCAGCCGCTGGGCCAGTCCCCGTCCCCTGAAGTCCGGGTCCACGGCCAGGCGGTTGATCCAGCCCTTGCGGCCGTCGTGGGTGGCCAGGACAGTCGCTATCACCTTTCCACCTTCTTCCGCCACCAGAAAAATTACCTGGGAAAGCTCCATCTGCCGCCTGATTTCCTCCCGGCTATCCCGGCCTTCCGGCTTGAGCGGCAGGTGGCACTGATGCCAGAGCTCCATCACCCGCTCGTAATCATCGAGCCTGAATTTCCTGATGACAATTGCCATGCCCCCTCCTTACCGCAGGATAACCACCAGCAGCAGAAGCCAGGTTAAAAAACCAAGATTGGCCACCAGATAACCGGCCAGCCTTCTCTTTTTGCTAATTCTCCCCAGGCTGAGATTCAGGGACAGCCAGCCGGCCAGGATGGCCAGGGCTATTAAAACCAGGTACAGGGTCTGGAACCAGCCCGGTTGCGACAGCAGGTCAACCCATTCTTTCTGTGACATGCCGAGAAGGTAAAAAATGGCCGTAAGCAGATGAGGAATCCAGAGCAGGAACAGAAATGAAGAAAAACCAAGCCCAAGCAGCACCAGGACCTGGCGCAGGCTGACCGCAGCGCCCATAAGTCCGAGTAGAACCCTGGCCAGCAGGCCGACCAGGAACCAGCTCAGGACTATCCAGGGCACAACCAGCAGGGCCTGCCAGACAAAATAGTTCTCGAGCCTCAAAGGCAGGATGACGGGAACAGACGGGAAATGGCCGCAGGCCGCCTGGGCGATGGAAGTCAGGCTGAAGGCCAGGCCCAGGACAACCAGGAGCAACCCGGTCCTGAATCCCACTCCTTGCGTCCTGAACTCACCGTAAAGCCCGGAGTGCCGCCATGGTTTCAAAATGGCTGTTATCAGAAACTTCCTCAGGCTTCCCATTATCTTTTTTCTCCGCGGATTGATCAGCCAGGAAAAAGGTTCTTGGAGGCAAAGACCGGGTCGCTGGTCAGGTTAATTCCCAGCCGTCGCAGGCCGGTCTCGTCGCCCGGGGTTGGCATGTGGGTCAGGTGCATCTCGCAACCCTTGAGCTCCTTTAATTTATCCAGGGCCAGCTGGGTGGCCGGGCTGTTGGGCGCGGTGATGGCCAGGCAGGTCAGGACCTCGGTTAAGTCCAGGCTCAGGGCCTTGCCGCCAAAAATGTTCTGCTTGAGATAAGCAGCTTGTTCCAGGACCGAGGGTGAAAGCAGGTGGATGTACTCCGGAATTCCGGCCAGCTGTTTAAGGGCGTTGAGGACGGCACTGGAAGCGGCATGCATCAGCGGCGAGTTATAACCCTTGACCGTCCGGCCGTCCCTCAGTTCCAGGGCGGCCCCGACATAAACTCCATTATTTCCCTTTCCCTTCTGCTGGGCTTCAACCGCCGCCGCCCGGGCCAGCGGCACCACCACCCGGTCCTCGGGTCTCAGGTTGAGTTCCTTCATCAGAAGCTCGGCCTTTTCCAGGGTGGCCTGCTCGGTAAACCCCAGCACGTACTCGCAGTGATAGCGAAAATAGCGCCGGATGATTTCCTGCCGGGCTGCTTCCTTGACCACCTCGTCGTCGGTTATGCCCCGGCTGACCACGTTAACGCCCATGTCAGTGGGCGACTTATAGACGAAGCCGTTGCCGGCTATCCGGCTCAGGATTCGCTTCAGCAAAGGAAAGGCTTCGACATCGCGGTTATAATTGATGGCCCGCTGGTTGTAGGCTTCCAGGTGAAAGGGGTCGACCAGGTTGAAATCCCCCAGGTCGGCCGTGGCCGCTTCGTAAGCCACGTTGACCGGGTGCTTGAGCGGCAGGTCCCAGATGGGGAAAGTCTCGAACTTGGCATAGCCGGCCCTGATTCCCCTCTTGTGTTCATGGTAGAGCTGCGACAGGCAGGTGGCCAGCTTGCCGCTGCCCGGGCCGGGTCCGCTGACTATGACCAGGGGCCTGGTGGTCTCGATGAACTGGTTGGCCCCGTAGCCTTCCTCGCTGACGATAACCTCGACATCGGTGGGATAGCCGCGGGTAAAGCGGTGGGTATAGACCCTGATTCCCTGGCGTTCCAGCTTGTTCTTGAAAACCCGGGCCGAGGCCTGCTCCTCGTACCTGGTGATGACCACGGCCGTTACCTTGAGACCGCGGTCGCCCAGCTCGTCAATCAATTTCAGGGTGTCGGCATCGTAGGTAATCCCGAAATCGGCCCGCTGCTTTCTTCTTTCTATATCGCCGGCGTAGATGCAGAGGATGATGTCGATGCGGTCGCGCAGTTCCTGCAGCAACTTGATCTTGATGTTGGGGTCATAGCCGGGCAGCACCCGGGCCGCGTGGAAATCATTGAGGATTTTGCCCCCGAATTCCAGGTAGAGTTTGTCAGGGAAAAGCGACAGGCGCCGTCTGATGGCCTCTGTCTGTTCTCTTAAATAAATCTGGCTGTCAAAACCGGTCCTGTTCACTGCTTCAGTCCTTTGTGGTTTTTTTCTATGATCAGGAAATCGTACAGTCCGTAATCCAGAACATTATACTCGCTTCCGGCAGGTTGTCCACCCTCGGGAGCCCGCTGAAACGACCCGGGCCAGGCCCGGCCGGTCGGCGGGTTGAGGTGATGCGGTCCGAGGGTGTTCTTCAGGGTGCCGTAAACCACAAGGCTGAGTTCGTTAACACCGGGACGGAGCCTGGAAGAGATGTTTAAGGTATCCTGCGGGCTAAGCAGGTAACCGGCTGGCTGGCCGTTGACCAGGAGCTCGGCCAAAGCTCCCTCAAAGCGGCCAGTCCTGAACATGAAATCGTTTTCCTCGAGCTCCTTCGGGCTGACTTCAAGCGCTGCTTCGTAGGCCACCCTATGGCCATAAAAAATGAGTCCCTGGTTCTTCCAGGAACCTGTGGTCAGCTCCCGGGCCGGGGTCAGCAGGAAGCCGCGACCCTGCGGCTCCAGGGCAAAATTCCCCAGCACGTAGATGGGTTCTAACTCGGCCAGCAGGTTAAAGGGATTGACCACCAGGCTGACCGTGTTCAGCCCCGTCTTAACTGCCTCCGACAGAGAATAGACTCCAAAATTGCGGTCGAGCCAGAACTCACCGGGCACAGGCTCCAGTCGCCGTCCGTTCACCATGACCCGGAAAATTTCTGGCCTCTCCACCGCCAGTTTAAGTGATTTCAGGTCCACCCCCGGGGCCACCTGGAAATGAAAATCAGCCCTGAACCCGGTTCCCTGGGAAAAGCGGTTCTTAGAAATAATTCCATCCTGGTACTGGACGCCGGAGTCCCAGGGATTTTTCTCCCAGCCGTGCCATTGATAGGTCTTCTGCTGGGCCCGGTAAAAATAAAGGTCTTTCTCGCTTCGCCCGGCCGCACTCAGGTCGCAGTAATCGAGGGTCAGCAGGTTGGGGTCGAGCCTTCTTACCCTGAGCGGCTTAATTTCGCGAACTTCAGCCGGGGCCAGCTTTTCTTCCACTCCTGGCTTCCGGCCGGGCAGGCGGCCCTTATGAACTGCCAGGAGCAGGCTCTCTCCGGGTTTAAGCGCAAAATCAATAATGGCCCGCCCCCTTTTTATTTGAGCCGGATGAGCAACCGCCCGGCCGGTGAAGGCGTCTAATTTTTCGACGGATTTTCCTTTAAGAATCACCTGGCCGGAGGCGAGCTGATCAGGACTGATGTTAGCCAGGAACAGAAGCTGGCCGTCCTGAAGCTGGCGGCGGTGATGGAAGAGCCAATCCTGGCCGGCAAGGTTCTTAAACTCTATTTCATTTTTCAAGAAACCAGAAAAGGTCTTCTCATCTGGCGCCTGGCCGGCCATCGTCTTAAAACCACGGAAAGCAGCCAGATCCTCGGCCAGGGAAGATGGCCTCCCCCCGGTATAGATCTGGCTTCCGGCCCAGGACAAGACGCGACCGCCGTTTTTGAGGTAATCCTTTAGCAGGGCGGCGGTTGATTCTTCCAGGTTTTCAGTACCGGGCGGGAGAATCACCAGTTCATAGGCTCTCTGCCCCACCCTGAGTTTCTTGCCTTCTGGCTTTCCGTTCTCCTTGAGCACGAACTCGCTGCCCAGGTCGTATTCGACCTGTAGCCGTTCCAGGGCATGAACGAAGTCCTGGAAACCCTGGCCGACCCTGGCCAGGTTTTCGTTCTTAACCGCCGGCGAATAGTACATCCAGGCCGTGCTGGTGGGCTCGATGACCAGGATTTTATTAACCTGTTGGCCGGCACTCAGGGCAACCGACAGCCGGCCGAAGTAGTCATTCATCAGGCGGTAGGCCGGCCACCAGGGTTCATGGTAAGAAAACGACAGCGGATGGTCGCGCTTGCGGGCACCGGCGATGGTGGAATAAACCAGGTGCTGGTTCAGGAAATTAACTCCAAGAGCATATTCCCAATCCCCTATTCTTTTCTGGTCAAAGAAGGTCAGGTCCCAGCCGCTGGCCCCGTAGGTTTCCGACAGTGTCCGTTTCCGGCCGAGCTGGTTGGCCAGGCTGCCCAGCTCACGGACGGCCCGGGCATTTCCGAACTGGGCATGGACATCCAGGTTCCATTCGTTCATCAGGATGTCAATCCCGGGCAGGTGGGCGTAGGCCCCCAGGGCCATGTTGTCAGGGTTTATCCTGGGGACCGGCCAGTCATGCTCCCAGTAATGGCCGGTTAGCTGGAGGTTGTTTCGGGAACAATAATCATAATAGGGCCTGGCCCAGTTCTCGACAAAAAGCTCCAGGCAGGTCAGGTAGAAATCATGACGAACCCGCTGGAAATCCCCCACTTCCTCCAAAAGCGAAGGCAGTTCCGGCAAAAGGTCATAGCCGCGGCGGCGGCTGAACTCGCTCAATAAAGCCGGGGTGTAATTTACGGCCCAGGCCCCGCCGGCCGGAGCAATCTCGGCCTCGTCCTGAAAGGTTCCGGGAACGGTCAGGCCGAACTCCTCCCCGGCCACCTTTTTATAGGCATCAAGCGTCAGGTGCAGAAAAACCTCGGTCACCCCTGGCCGCATCAGGTCCACGTAGGTGAAGCCTCCGTACCAGGGCGATGGCTCCTGCTGGACCACCTCGAACAACCAGTAACGGCCCTCGGGCCAGCCCTTCTCGCCGGCCCTGACCCGGTCGGTGATATCAAGGAATTCCTGGCCCTGCTGCTGCAGGAGGCAGACCGGGGCCTTCACCCCGGCCAGGGACGGTGATTTCAAGACCGTGGCCTTCAGGCCCGAGCGGGCAAATTCCGGCCGGGCCGCCGGCACCAGGCCGCCGGCAAAGCCGGAAGGATAGGAATTCTCATCGTAGATCCAGACTTTCATCCCCAGCTCCCGGCCCAGGCTGACCGTTTGTTTGAAAAGCGACAGCCATTCTTCCGAAAGATAGGGGGTGATGAGGCCTGGCCTGGGATGGACGAAGACTCCGCCGAACCCTTTATCCTTCAGGTCCCGGAGCTGGGTGTTTATTTTTTCCGAAGTCATGTCCTCGTTCCAGACCCAGAGGGGAGCCGGGCGAAACTCAGGCGGCGGGTCGGAAAACATCTTTATGGTTTCAGCCAGGGAACCGCTGCCGGCTGAAGGCTGGCGACAGGAAGTGGCCAGAAGGCCGGCCATAAGAACCGAAACCAAAAAAACCAGTCTTAAAATATTCCCGAGATGATTATTACGGAACGATAAACATGACATCGGCACACCTCATTCTGAGTCGTTAAGCTCAATTTATAAAACCGGCTTCACTGTTGTCAATCAGCGAGTTCTGTGGTTTATGATGATCCTTTTTAGATAATCAGAAAGCTGATCTGGCCTGTTTAATCGCCCGGCCCGGGTGACCAATTCTAACCAGGGGCCCAGCCCGCAGTCGAGAAGCTTCTGCTTGACTTGGCCGAGGCCCGGCAAGTTATAATCATTATCTTATTAAACTCGATAATTACTACCAAGGAGCGTGCCATGTCAGGAAATCTTAAACCCGGAAAAATTTTAAGGACGGGGCTGGCCCTGGTGCCGCTGGCCCTGTTGGCCACCGTTCTCCTGGTTCCCCTCTCAGCCCAGGAACAGAACAACCCCTTCTTTACGGCTTTCAACACCCCGTTCGAGACTCCGCCCTTCGACCTGATCAAGAACGAGCATTTCCTTCCGGCCATAAAAAAGGGTATTGAACTTCACCAGGCCGAAATAGAAGCCATCGTCAACAACCCTCAGCCACCGACCTTTGAGAATACCATCCTGGCCTTTGACCGCAGCGGAAAGTTCCTGGAAAGAGTTCAGGCCGTCTTCGGCGCCCTGCAGAGTGCCAACACCTCGCCCGAGCTCCAGAAGATTGCCGAACAGTCCACGCCCCTCACCAGCCAGCACCGCTCCAGCATCTACCTGAACGAAAAGCTTTTCGCCCGCATCAAGGCGGTTTACGACCGGAGGGCCAGGCTCAAGCTGGGACCCGAAGAAAAATTCCTGCTGGAAAAAATCTACCAGGACTTTGTCCGGGCCGGAGCCCTGCTCGGGCCGCAGGAGAAGGAGAAGCTTCGCCAGGTAAACAGCCAGCTGTCGATGCTGTCGCTTAAGTTTGGAAACAACGTCCTCCAGGAGACCAACTCTTCCCGCCTGGTCATCGAAAACCCCAGGCACCTGGCCGGGCTGCCCCAGAATGTCATCGACAGCGCGGCCGAGACCGCCAGGAAAATGGGCCTGGAAGGCAAATGGGTTTTTACCACCCAGGTTCCCAGCATGACTCCCTTCCTGCAGTATGCCAAGAACCGCGAGCTGCGCCGGCGCCTGTTTGAAGCCTACCTCAGCCGGGGCGACCGCTACAACGAGTACGACAACAAGGAAATCATCAAGAAAATCATCGCCCTGCGCACCGAGCGGGCCAAGTTGCTGGGCTACCCGACCTTTGCCCACTATGCCATAGAAACCAACATGGCCAGGACACCAGAAAAAGTGGAAGAGTTCCTGATGGAACTCTGGGGATATGCCCTGAAGCGGGCTAAAGCCGAGCTCAGCGAAATGCAGAAGATTGCCGACGAGGAAGGCGCCGACTTCAAGATTGCCCCCTGGGACTGGTGGTACTATGCCGAAAAGCTTCGCCAGAGAAAGTACGACCTCAAAGACGAGGAAGTCAGGCCATATTTTTCCATAGATAACGTCCGGAACGGGATGTTCACCCTGGCCGGGCTACTCTACGGCCTGAAATTTGAGAAGCTGAACAACGTTTCAGTCTACCACCCGGAAGTTGAGGTCTACGAGGTCAAGGAAAAGAACGGCCAGCATGTCGGGCTGCTGTACCTCGATTTCTTCCCCCGGGCTTCCAAGAGGAGCGGGGCCTGGTCTGGGGCCCTGCGCCGCCAGAGCTACGAGAACGGAAAGCGCGTGGCTCCCCTGTCCACCATAACCTGCAACTTCACCAGGCCGACCGAAAAGCTTCCGGCCCTGCTGTCCCTGGATGAAGTCCAGACCGCTTTCCACGAGTTCGGGCACTCGCTGGCTACCCTGCTGGCAAACGGCAAGTACAACAACCGCTTCGTTCCCAGGGACGGGGTGGAACTGCCCTCGCAGATCATGGAAAACTGGGTGACCGAGCCGGAATTCCTGAAGATGTACGCGAAACACTATGCCACCGGCGAAGTAATCCCCGAGGCCTTGATCAAGAAAATTAATAACAGCTCTCTCTTCAACCAGGGCTTTGCCTCGACCGAATACCTGGCCGCTTCGCTGCTGGATATCTACTGGCACAAGACCATTTTTACCGAGGATTACGAAGTCGATGATTTTGAGCGCGATGTCTTGAATAAGCTGGGGTTAATTGACGCCATCGCTCCCCGCTACCGCAGCACCTACTTCCAGCATATTTTCTCCGGCGGCTATTCAGCCGGTTATTACGTTTACATCTGGGCCGAGGTTCTGGACAGCGACGCCTTTGAAGCTTTCAAGGAACGCGGGTTGTTTGACCAGAAAACCGCCCTGAAATTCCGGCAGGAAGTCCTGGAAAAGTACGGCTCGGCCGATTACCTCAGCCAGTACATCAAGTTCCGCGGCCGCGAGCCCAGGAAAGAACCCCTGCTCAAAAAGCGCGGTTTTATCGAGTGACCAGAGGCCGGAAGTAATTGAGGGCGGTCACATATAGAATTTAGTGTGGCCAGGGAGCTTGACACCCGGTGCCTGAAGTTTTCTGGTTCGGCTGGCGGCCAATTTAATGTAGAAGGAAAAAAGGCTAATTCCTATCTATTGGATACAGCCCATCGATAAGTTTATTCAGGGCATTGCTATCCTAATTGCCAGCCCAAACCGGCAGGCTTGCCTCCCGATTGGTCTAAAAAACCAGGCTTTCCAGGGAGGCGCAAGATAATCCAATCACTCAGACAGGCACGGTCTCTTACCGTTCTGATACTTTGAAAAAAGGGCAGGATTAAGAGCAATGGCGGAGAGGGCGGGATTCGAACCCGCGGTACCAGCTTTCACTGGTACAATCGCTTAGCAGGCGACCCTGATCGACCACTCCAGCACCTCTCCGCTAAGCGAAGCAGCGTTATTTTAACACGTTTTTGCCCTAAAAAAAACCCCGCTGCTGGTTACTTCGCGGCCGTCCCGTTAACTGTTTTCTCCTTGTGCTGGCTCTTGGTAACGTGGATGAGAAAGCCGTCCTGCCCCGAAAGCCAGATTTCCGACAGGACATAGACCGTAAAATACTCGGTGTAAGATGGGGCAAAATCGCCCACTTCATCAAAGACCAGGCGCGGCTCGGCTGCCGGCTGTTCGGGTGGGGCCAGCTTTTCCAGGACCTGGAGCTCGAGCTCCTTGCCAGTAGCCGTCTGGCGCAGGATGAGCTTTCCGGCCTGGTTGAAACCGAACCAGTATTCTCCGGCCGGGATTTTTTTACCGGCCGCCCGGAATTCAAACGGAATCTTGAACAGGGCGGCCTGGCCCGCAGACTGGCCGGCTTGATTCTCTGCCGCCAGGATTATGGGCAAAACTGTCATAATTGCCGCCATTATCAACAAAGGAGCCGCTAAGTTAACTTTTCTCATGGTCGTGGCCTCCTTTTAATTTTTCTTCAGGCTAATATATGAATAACCATTCATATATCAGGCAATCTCAAACCAGGACTTCGCCGGCCCCGGAGCCGCTGGCCACCGGCATGAACACGTCCTCCTCCACCCCATTCTTGATGGCATCTTCCATGGCTTCGACGAAGGTATCGATCTCTTCCGTGGTGGTATAGATGTTGGGGGAAATCCGCAGGGCCTGGTAGTCGAAGACCTGGTTGGGTGGAGCCCCGCCGACCAGGGGCACGGTGATGATCCGGTACTTCTTTCTCAGGAAATTGGACAGGGCCCGGACATCAATCCCCTCGATGTAGCAGGCGGCCACACCCCAGGCCTGGGCCGGTTCCGACATGTCGGTCAGCATCTTGAAGCGCGGGTACTTCTTCAGGGCATTGACGTAGCGCAGGGTCAGGTAGCGCATCCGGGCCGCCTTGCGTTCGGCCCCGATGGCCTGGTGGTAGGCCAGGGCTTCACCCAGGGCCGCCCTGATTCCCCAGGGATGGGTGCCGATGGCTTCAAACTTGCGGATGTCGTTATCCTGCTGCTCGGGCGCGGCCTGGAGTGGCCAGAACTTTGGAATCATCTCGCGCCGGACGTAAAGGCAACCGTTACCGATTGGAGCCAGCAGCCACTTGTGCAGGCTGACGCCGTAGGCGTCGCATTCCAGGTCGCGCAGCTTGAAGGGGAAATGGCCGAGGGCGTGGGCCCCGTCAACTATGGTCACGATGCCCTTGGAACGGGCCATCCGGCAGATCCTCTGCACCGGGAAAAGCTGGCCGGTGAGGTTGGTTATGTGGCAGAAGTGAATCACCCTGGTCTTCGGGGTGATGGCCTGCTCGAACATTTTATAGAGGTAATCCTGGGTGGCCGGCACCGGGAACTGCAGCCTGGTGACCTTGATGCCCTGGCGGCGCATCCTCTGGTCCCAGGTGGTCAGCATCCGCGGATAGTCCTGCTCGGTGGTCAGGACTTCATCGCCCGGCTGGAGGTCGATTCCGTTCTGGGCAATCTGCAGGGCTTCGCTGGCCCCGCGGGTTAAGGCCAGCTCTTCCGGGTCGCAGCCGAACTCCTTGGCCATGCGGCGGCGGATGGTCTCAATGTTTCCGGCCACCATGGCCTGGTAGTGGACCGGCAGCATGTTGATCATTTCGGTATAGCGAAAGGCCGATTCTAGGACCACCCGGGGGCAGGGACAGGTAAAGCCGTTGTTGAGGTTGATGAGCGAGCGGTCGAGCTTGAAACCTAACTGAACTTCACGCCAGTAGAATTCATCCCTGGCCACTTCTTCCGGGGTCTTGCTGGCCACGGCCTGGGTGGCCGCCTCCACCCTTTCCAGGTTGGCCAGGTTCCAGCTGAAGGCCACGGCTCCGGCTGCTCCGGCTGTCCGCAGGAATTCGCGTCGGCTGATATTCGGGGATTTCATGCCACCTCCTTATCGGGTCAATAGAATTAAAGAACAAAATCCGCGGCTATTTTAATTTTTAATTCCATTCAAAGTCAATTCACACGGACAAACTGCCCACCACCTGAAAAGAATAGCGGGATTGTTTTATAAAATGACAGGCAAATTTCGGCCGTGATGTCGTTAACCCTTAAATAGCCAAAACGCACTTTGCGGTTAATCAGACGGCTAGGTTGGCCTACTGTATATCTCCTTCACCCGATCCAGAATTTTCCAGGCCAGCTCTTTCATCAGTCGCCCGAAAGCATTTTTGCAATTTTATAGAGACATCCGGACAACTAAGAAGCTAAAGCCGAGCCCAGCTATGGCTCCTGAGGCAAAAAATCCGGGGAAATTAATGGCGGAGGGAGAGGGATTCGAACCCCCGTTCCGGGATACCGGAAAGCGGTTTTCAAGACCGCCGCCTTAAACCACTCGGCCATCCCTCCGGGATGGTAAGTATTTTAATCTCAGACCCGCCTTATGACAAGGGCTACTGTGGCCGGACATATTTATAGAATGTTGACAAATCTGGACTGGTCTTCGCTGAAAACATCGCTCGGTGGCCCGGGCTCCGGTCTTTTTCTAAAGGCAGGCTGGTAGAAAATGACAAAAGAAAACTTCTTCCCGTTATTTTCCAAGCCGGTCAGCAAACAGGTCTGAACCCGTCCGGCAAATAGTCAGGCACATGGTCATAAATTTTATGACCTTTTAGTCCACGAATCCCGACAGATCATCAGAGGCTATCTTGAAACCTCTTTGTTATTGGAATAAGCTGAATTGAGAATCATAAGATTTGCGCCCTGATGAAAAATTACAAAGCTTCAATAAGCCGGGCCAGGCAGCGAAATAAAATCACAATATTATTAATATTTGCTTGAATGGATAAAACGGCCATGTCAAGTTTTGTTCGCAATTTGGCCACCGTAAGATCTCCATTTTAAGCCTTAGTTAGCAGCCTGGGCCACCGAACTTTCTAACACCTGCCTGAACCTCTCCGGCTTGATGTAGGCATAATC
>QUAH01000017.1 GCA_003426165.1 Candidatus Saccharicenans subterraneus | reverse complement strand
AAGTTGAGGATGGAACGAAAACTCCCCAGACTGGTGGCCTCGTTCCCGGTTATCCAGCTGGAAAAGCTCACCGACCTCTACCCAAAACTCTTCCCCCAACCTGGATACCATGTCTTAACCAACGACCATAATTGCTGCCGATCGGGCCAAAACCTTACCTGGAGATAAACAGGATGTGGTCGGTCGGAGTTGAAGTTTAAGGTGCTTCGGGGGTAAATGGTCGGGCCTGGTTTTGTCCTGTTACTGGCTGGCCAGGCCGGCCGGTTGCAGCTGGAATTTTTTCCCCAGCTCCAGGGTGACCAGCTGCTGGCAGGTCTTTTCGGCGTTATATTCGATCCGCGACACCTGGCCGGAAATTTCCAGGTGAAGGGGATGGATCAACAGGGCCGTGGCCGGAATGTCCAGGCTGAGCTTGAGCACCGTGCCGATTTTTACCTGGTTCTTGAGCCGGAACCGGGCCACCTCTGAACTGATGGACAGGAGCTCGGTCGTTTCTCTGAACTTTCGGCCGGAAGCGTTTTCGCCCAGAACCAAAGCCGGAAGGGAGAGTTCCAGCAGGCGCTCTCCCCTCCGTTCTCCGGTTACGCCTTGAATGGAGGATTTATTAATATTTTGGTCAAAAACGCCGTTTTTCATTTCGTCCATATTCTTACCGGACCTCCCCGTCGTGGCAATCCCTCAGGAGGATGAAACCAAGGGTGATTTTTTGGCCGGCTGTTCTCACCTCTTTTTAACCTCGCCCGGTCTGTGTCCAGTCATCTTTGTAAAACGTCGGCCCGGCCGGATTGTTCTCACCCGGCCTCATGACAGTCAAAAAAAATCAGGCCTCCCCGGACCCGATAAAGTAGCGGGAGTCGAGTTCCAGAACCACCCGCCTGAGCTCTGGCTCACCCGGGACCGGTTCGCTGGTCCTGACCCGGCCCTTGATGACCAGGGCCAGGGGCTGACCGTCGGCCAGCTTCGGGGGAAGGGAAATTACCAGCTTTAAGACCGTCTTCCTCTCCACCCTGGTCCGGAGCAGGAAACTGGCCTGTTCGCTGCTGATGGTGGACAGGACAGAGTTTTCCTGGAATTCCTGTCCCCGGATGTCCAGCCCGGAAACGGTCATGGGCAGGGTCAGGCTGAATTCCCGGACCGTGGCCTGGCTGCTGTCCGGCTGGTCTGAACCTGTGATTGTGACCTTTCTGGCATTCATAGCCGCCGCTTCCTTTTCCTTAAAAACAAACTTCGCCCTCAATTTATCAGGCCACCGGGGCTTTTCAATCATCCCTCAGGATGAAAAACCGGGTTAAATTCATCTCACCCCTGTGCTTTTTTTGACCGCAGCCGGCTCACCCCTTTCCTTGACAAAAAATGGCCGGCTGGCTATCATTAGCCAAAGTGCTGGAGGTAATCTTGCGGTGAACGAAGAAAGATTGGTGACCCAGATCACTCCCAAGAGCGAAGACTTTTCCCGCTGGTACGTGGACCTCATCCGGCGGGCCGAGCTGGCCGATTATGCTCCCATGAAGGGCATGATGGTCATCAGGCCCTACGGCTATGCCATCTGGGAAAACATCCAGAGGTTACTCGACCGTCGCATCAAGGCCAGCGGCCACGTCAATGCCTATTTCCCCGTATTCATCCCGGAGAGTTTTCTGCGCAAGGAAATGGAACACCTGAAAGGCTTTGCCCCGGAGGTGGCCTGGGTGACCCACGGCGGAGATGACGAGCTGGAAGAAAGGCTGGCCGTTCGGCCGACTTCCGAGGCCATCATCGGCCACATGTATTCCAAGTGGATCCAGTCCTGGCGGGACCTGCCGGTCCTGATCAACCAGTGGGCCAACGTCGTCCGCTGGGAAAAGGTGACCAGGCCCTTTCTTCGCACCACCGAGTTCCTCTGGCAGGAAGGGCATACCGCCCACGAAACTTATGAGGAGGCCCAGGAAGAAACTTTACGCATCCTCCAGATGTACCGCGAATTCGTGGAAACCGAGCTGGCCATCCCGGTGATTTACGGCCGGAAGACCGACCGGGAAAAGTTTGCCGGGGCCGAGGCCACCTACGCCATAGAGGCTCTGATGTCCGACGGCAAGGCCCTGCAGATGGGCACCTCCCACAACCTGGGCCAGCATTTTGCCCGGGTGTTTGACATCAAGTTCGAGGACCGAAACCAGAAGCTCCAATACGTCTGGCAGACTTCATGGGGAGTTTCCACCAGGATGATCGGGGCCCTGGTCATGTCCCACGGCGATGATTCCGGCCTGGTCTTTCCGCCCCAGGTGGCCCCCATCCAGGTGATAATAGTTCCCATTTCCATAGGGAACTGGAGGGAGAGCGTGCTGCCGGTGGCCCGAAAGCTCAAGGAGGCGCTGCAGCAGGCTAACTGCCGGGTACACCTCGATGACCGGTCCGAGTATACCCCGGGCTGGAAGTTTTCCGAGTGGGAAATGAGGGGCGTCCCGCTGCGCCTGGAAATCGGGCCCCGGGATGTTAAGAACAACCAGGTGATTGCCGTCCGCCGGGATAACAAGGAAAAGATGGCCCTGGACCTTAGCGGGATTGAGGGCAGGGTGGAAGAGATGCTGGCCACCATCCAGAAATCCCTGTTCGACCGGGCCCTGGCTTTTCAGAAAGAAAACACCAGGGAGGCCGGCAATTACGAAGAGTTCAAGAAGACGATCGAAGAAAAACGGGGTTTTATCCGGGCCCTGTGGTGTGGCCGGGAAGATTGCGAAGCGAAAATCAAGGAAGAAACCATGGCCACTATCCGGGTTATTCCTCTTGACCAGGAAAAAGACCTGGCCGGCCGCTGTGTCTGCTGCGGCCAGGAAGCCAGCACTCCGGCCTATTTTGCCCGGGCTTATTGAGGCTACCCGAACCAGCCCGGCTTTTTTTATGAGCCGGCCTGACTATAACCGTCCCAGGGAGGGGGGCGTGAGCCAGGATTCGACCTACGACCGGGAAAGAAAGGAAATGGTCGAATACCAGATCCGGCGCCGGGGAGTCAAAGACAGGAAAGTCCTCAGAGCCATGCTCAAGGTGCCCCGCCATCTTTTTGTTCCAGAACAGATGAAGGAACTGGCCTACGGTGATGAACCCCTGCCCATCGGCGAAGGCCAGACCATTTCCCAGCCCTACATCGTGGCCTACATGACCGAAGCCCTCAGGCTCCGCGGCCGGGAAAGAGTGCTGGAGATCGGTACCGGCTCCGGTTACCAGACCGCCATCCTGGCCGAGATTGTCCGGGAAGTCTATACCGTGGAATTGATCCCGGAGCTGTCAGCCAGGGCCCGGGCCGTCCTGGAGAAGCTCGGTTACCGGAACATTCAGTTCCGGGTGGGCGACGGCACTCTCGGCT
The DNA here is from genome assembly GCA_003426165.1 of Candidatus Saccharicenans subterraneus. GTDB lineage: Bacteria > Acidobacteriota > Aminicenantia > Aminicenantales > Saccharicenantaceae > Saccharicenans > Saccharicenans subterraneus. Next base: position 49,161 of record QUAH01000017.1, on the reverse strand, counting down.
GGCCCGAGCATGCTCCCTATGAGGCCATCCTGGTCTCGGCGGCTCCGGCCTCGGTCCCGCCGGCCCTGGTCGAACAGTTGAAGCCGGGCGGGCGGATGATCATCCCGGTGGGGACCGATTTCCAGGAACTGGTCCTGGTCACCAGGAAAGAAACCGGCTGGGATGAACAGAGGTTAATCGGGGTTAGGTTTGTTCCGCTCATAACTGTTCATTGAAATAATCCTGATTTCAGGGCAAAATGATTGCAGGAGAAAAGAGGTGAAGCAAGCAGCTCTCTTAAAGCGCGGACTGACCATGTTGGTTCTCTGCCTGGCGGTCATGGCCCAGCTCTACTGCCAGGCCAGCCGCCGCGACAGGTTCATCAAGGTCTTCCTTCCGGGCGGGCGGGAAATCAAGGCCGAACTGGCCGTCACCCCGGCCGAAAGGGAGCGCGGCCTGATGTTCCGGGAAAAGCTGGAAGCGGACCAGGGCATGCTGTTTGTCTTCGATGAAGAAGACCTGTATTCTTTCTGGATGAAAAACACCCTGATCCCCCTGGATATAATCTGGCTTAACTCCCACCAGCAGATTGTTCATATAGAAAAAAACGTGCCGCCCTGCCGCCAGGACCCCTGCCCGGGCTACATGCCACGCCAGCCTGCCCTCTATGTCCTTGAACTCCAGGCCGGCCAGGCCGAGGCCAATGCCCTCCAGCTTTATCAAAGAATTTCTTTCGTGCTCCCGGACTGGGTTAAAAAGAAATAGGCGGGACCGGTCAGAGAGCTCTCTTAGTTTCCGGTCTGGTAAATCAATTGCGGTTTCTTGCCGGCCGCCTGGCCGTGGTAGAAAAGCCATTTATTGTAATATTCTTCATCCTGGTATATTTTTATCGATTTTTTATCAGAGGAGCTGACCACGCCCACTATCTGCGGGTTCCTTATTTTTTTCAGGTTGTCTTCGGCCACCACCAGCAATCTGTCGGCCGACTGCGTTTCCCCGGCCCGGACCGTCCCCCGGCCAGCCTCGGCCGATGAGGGGAGAAGCAGCAGGTTCCACTTACCGTTTTCCGACATGGGGTCCCGGTAGACCCGTCGCAGGCATTTTTCCTTGACCAGGTCTTCCAGGGAAGAGGGGTAGGCCCCGGGTTTTTTCTGCTGGTATAGCCTGATGGCTTCTACATACTGCTTTCCGCGGAAAATCAATTCCTCTTCTTTTTCCCGGCGGAGCTGGGTTTCCAGGACCGGAACCGCCACCAGCAACCCGAGGCTCATCACGAAAATGGCAATGAGCAGCAGGAGAAGGGTATAACCGGGAAGGCTGGAGAATCTAATTGTTAACGATTTTTTAAACGGCGCGGGCTGAAGACTGACCGGCTTCCTTATCCGAAAGCGCTCGGGATTCTTTCCGGTTTTCATTCCGGCATCTTCTACCAGGTGTTATAAGGTGTTCCGTCCAGGGCCTTGGCTTCCGAGCCGGACTTGACGTCCACCACGCCCAGGTTTTCGTTGGGCACGTACTCATCAACCGGAGGCATCTGCCTGACTTCCACCCAGGTTTCGTTGGAACCGGTGATGGGGTCGATGGGTATGGTCTTGAGATAATTTTCTTCCACCAGGGACTGAAGCGTCGGCGGGTATTTATGCTTGTCCTGGTAATACTGGTCGATCATCTTGCGCATGATGAACAGGTTTTCTTTCAGCACGGCTTCCCTGGCCCGCTTGACCGACATCTGGTACTGGGGCACGGCCAGTCCCAGCAGGATGCCGATAATGCTCAGCACGATCAGGATTTCAATCAGGGTGAAGCCCCGGTTTCTTCGCTGGAAGCTGATGGTTCTCATTTTACCAATCCCTGTATTTAGTCCCATCCAGAGCCGTTCCCTGGCTCCGGGTGTAGACGTCATAGACGTTATCTCCACCCCAGGTGTCGGAATCCGGCTTGTCCTGGTAGGAGCGGAGTCCCCAGTCGTAAGAATTGGTCATCGGGTCCAGGGGAATCTTTCTCAGGAAGCGGACCAGGACCTTCCGGGTGGTTTTCCTGCCAGAGTCGTCGGTGACTTCCTGTTCAACTTCCACGCCGTTGACCAGGGTTTCCAGGTCGGGCGGGTAGCCAAAACTGTCGGGGTCAACCTTGATTTTTTTCTCGTCGGCCAGCTTCTTGTAATCGTCGATGGCCTGCCTGAGCAGCCTCAGGCTCTGCTGCAACTGGATTTCCTTTTCCCGCTTGACCGAGGTGGTGATGACCGGGATGGCCACCGCCGTCAGCAGGGCCAGGATGGACAGGGTGACCACCATTTCCAGGAGGGTAAACCCCCGCTGCCTCCGTTTCCGGACGCTCCTGGACAAGTCTGTCATTTTTATAATCTTAAAACCTGTTACGGTCACCCCTGGGACGGGAATGGCTGAAACCGTGCGGCCGGCGGTCATGGGAATGGCCGTGGCTGCGTCGCTCACCTCCCTCACCCGGGCGGCGGGGAGAGGTTTCTTCCAGGGCCTTTTTGCTGAGACGGATGCGGTTGTTCTCTTCGTCTATATCGATAACTTTAACGGTCAGGGTCTGTCCCAGGCTGATCTCGTCCTTGATGCTGCGGACCCGGTAGGGAGCCACCTCGGAGATGTGGAGCAGGCCGACGATGTTGGGCAGGATTTCGACAAAGGCCCCGTATTCCTCCAGCCTGACCACCTTGCCGGTATAGACCTGGCCCAGTTCGACCTCGGCCGTGATTTCCCGTATCATCTGCTTGGCCTTTTCGGCCGATTCCATGTCGGAAGAGGCAATGGTCACCTTGCCGGTCTCCTCGATATCTATCTTGGCATTGGTCTGGGCCACGATCTTCTTGATCATCTTGCCGGCCGGGCCGATGACATCGGCCACCTTCTCCGGGTTGATGAACAGGATGATTATCCTCGGGGCGTAGGGAGAAAGTTCCGGCCTTGGCTCGGGCAGAACAGCCTTCATCTTTTCCAGTACCTGGAGCCTGGCTTCACGCGACTGCCACAGGGCTTCTCTCAGGATCTGGGGAGTCAGGTAGGGGAGCTTGAGGTCGAGCTGGATGGCGGTGATGCCCTTCTCCGAGCCGGTCACCTTGAAGTCCATGTCACCGTAGTGGTCTTCCAGGCCGGCAATATCGGTCAGGATGGCATAGCGGTCGCCCTCCTTGACCAGTCCGGTGGCGATTCCGGCCACCACCATCTTGAGCGGCACCCCGGCATCCATCAGGGCCAGGACTCCGCCGCAGACGGTGGCCATGGATGAAGAGCCGTTTGACTCCAGGATGTCGGACACAATCCTGATGGTGTAGGGGAAGGTTTCCTCGTCGGGAATGGCCGGCAGGATACCCTTTTCGGCCAGGGCCCCGTGACCGATTTCCCTTCGGCCCGGTGCCCTCATGAAAGACACCTCGCCCACACAGAAGGGCGGGAAATTATAATGAAGCATGAACCTCTTCTCGGCCTCTTCGCCCAGGCCGTCCAGGCGCTGGACGTCTTCAAAAGTGCCCAGGGTGACCGTGGCCAGGCTCTGGGTCTCGCCCCTTGTGAAGAGGGCCGAGCCGTGGGTCCTGGGCAGCAGTCCAACCTCGATACTTATGGGACGCAGTTCGTTGAAGGCCCGGCCGTCGGCCCGACGACCTTCGTTCAGTATCAATTCCCGGACCAGCTTTTTCTGAAGGTTGTAAAAGATTTCCTTGGTCTGGGATATTTCTTCCGTGTTCTCCTTGGGGATGGCGGCCAGCAGGCGGTTCAGAATCTCATCGGCCGCCTTCTCGCTGGCCTTTTTCTGCTTGATCTGGATGGCCTGGAGAAGTTCTTCCCGGATTTCCTCCTCGATTTTCCTGACCTTTTCCGGGTCGGGAACCTTGGCCTGGACCGGGAGCTTCTGGATATTAAGCTGGTTGAACAGCTCTTTCTGAGCCTGGACGATTTTCTTGATCTCTTCCTGGGCCAGCAGCAGGCCTTCCAGCACCTTTTCTTCTTCCACTTCCAGGGCGCCGGCCTCGATCATGCAGATGCCGTCTTCGTTGCCGGCCACCACCATGTTCAGCACGGAATTTTCCAGCTGGCTGGCTTTGGGGTTGATGATGAACTGGTCGTCGACCAGCCCGACCTTGACCGCTCCCAGGGGAGTGGTGAACGGAATTTCCGAGAAGTAGAGGGCGGCCGAGGCCCCGATGATTCCCAGGGTGTCCGGTTCGTTTTCCAGGTCGGCCGACAGCAGCAGGGCCACCACCTGGGTGTCCTGGAAATATCCCTCGGGGAACAGCGGCCGGATCGGCCGGTCGATCAGCCGGGCCACCAGGATTTCGCGCTCCGAGGGCTTGCCCTCGCGCTTGAAAAAGCCACCGGGAATTTTGCCGGCGGCGTAGGTGTTCTCGCGGTAATCGACGATCAGCGGCAGAAAATTCTTTTCGCCCGAAACTTCCTTCTTGCAGGTGGCGGTGACCAGCATGATGGTGTCGCCGTAGCGAACCAGGGCCGAACCGTCAGCCTGCTTGCCCACTTTGCCGAGCTCTATGGATAGAGTCCGGCCACCGATTTCAATATTGATGGTATTTGACATGGTTAAAACTCGATTTTACGGCGGATGGCCTATTTTCTGAGATTCAATTTCTTGATAAGGGCCAGGTACCTCTCCCGGTCGTTTTCCTTGAGGTATTCCAGCAACCTTTTCCTCTGCCCGACCAGCTTCATCAGACCGCGCCTGGAATGAAAATCCTTCTTGTGGGTCTGAAAATGGGTGATCAGCTGGTTAATCCTTTCAGTCAGGATGGCGATCTGAACTTCCGGAGAGCCGGAATCAGAGGGATGCACCTGATTGTCCTGAATGATTTTGGTCTTTACTTCTTTCGTTAACACTCTTCTTACTCCTTATTTTTCTCGATAATGATACCAGAAATCGGTTGGAATGTAAAATGCCTAAAATATGTATTTTCAGAGAATTATAATTTTTAGGGAAGTAGCCGGGTTAATTGCTGCCGGTCAGGGCCTTTTTTCTGGCCAGCAAAGCCCGGGCATAACGGGACTGCCAGCGACCTTCGGCCTTCTTAATTTCTTCCAGCCGGGCCTCGATTTCAGCCAGGGTCAGGCGGTTGATTTTCTTGTTCTTGCTGGTCTTGTCAGCAGCAGAATCAGCCATGGTTTACCTCCGTCGGATGGAAAAAAGAGCTAATAAAAATAGCAAAAATGCTGGCGCCTGGCAAGGGCCGGTAACCGCAGCCGGGCCGGGACGGTTGGTTCGGTGGTGACCGCCGGGGTGGATCTCACCAAGAGGTGAGTGCGGGCGGGCAAATAGTTCTTGCCAAAACCGGGAGGATTTATTAATTTTATAGGCTAAACGGGAGTAGCCGATGGAAAACAAATTGGACCGCAGGGAATTCTTGAAGCAAGCCACCCGGGCCGCCCTGGGCTCGGCCGGGGTGCTGATGCTGGACGGCTGCCGGAAGCAGCGCGACCTGGACCTGCTGGTCAGAGGGGCCCTGGTGGTCGACGGCAGCGGTCGGCCGCCCTACCAGGCCGATGTCGGGATCAGGGGTAAGTATATTGTTTCGATCGGAAAACTAAGAAATGGCCCGGCCCGGCGGGTAATCGAGGCCGGTGGCCTGTGCCTGTCGCCGGGTTTTATAGACGTTCATACCCATACCGACGTGGAGTTACTGGTCTGTCCCACGGCTGACAGCCTGGTCCGCCAGGGAATCACCACGGCTATCGGCGGAAATTGCGGCTCATCCCGCTTTCCCCTGACCCCGGAGATGCTGGAAACCGAGAACCGGTACCTGAAGGAAGAACTTGGGATAGAAGCCGACTGGACTGACCTGGCCGGATTTTTCCGGCGCCTTCTCCGGAAGGGGATTGGAATTAACTATGCCACCCTGGTCGGCCAGGGCACGGTCCGGGCAGCCGTGGTTGGCTATGACAACCGCCAGGCCTCGGCCGCGGATCTGTCAAGAATGAAAGAACTGGTTAAGCAGGCCCTGGACCAGGGAGCCCTGGGGATGTCCACCGGACTGGAGTATGCTCCCGGTAGCTTCGCCTCCACCGGCGAGCTGGTAGAACTGGCCCGGGTTCTAAGGAAGTTCGACGGAATCTATGCTACCCACATGCGCGATGAAGAGGACGGGGTCCTGGAAGCCGTGGAGGAGGCCATAACCATTGCCAGAGAGGCCGGGGTCAGCCTGGAAATTTCCCACCTCAAGGTGGGTTACCCCAGGAACTGGGACAAGCTCGATGAGCTGCTCGGCAAAATTGACGGGGCCGCGGCCAGGGGAGTGAGAATTGCGGCCGACGTCTATCCTTATACCGCCTTCGCCACCGGCCTGAGTATCTTTTTCCCGCTCTGGGTCAGGGAAGGAAAAAAAGAAGATTTTCTCGGGCGCCTGAGAAACCCGGAACTTCAGTCTCGCCTGAGGGAAGCGGTCAGCGAAGCCGAAAAGAACGTCGGCACCTGGGATAAGGTTTTAATCTCTTCTGTTCGGACGGACAAGAACCGCTGGCTGGAAGGCCTTAACCTGGAGCAGGCTTCCAGGTTGCGGGGCCAGGACATTTTCACTTTCATCCGCGACCTGTTGCTGGACGAGGAAGGCCAGGTGTCCATGGTCTGCTTTGCCATGAGCGAAGATAACCTGAAAAAAATTCTCAAGCATCCGCTAACCTGCCTCTGCACCGACGGGGAACTGGCCTCGACCTCTGGAGTCCTGTTCAGGGGAAAACCACACCCGCGGTACTACGGCAGTTTTCCCCGGGCCCTGGCCGAGTACGTCCGGAAAGAAAAGCTGCTGCCGCTGGAAGAAATGGTCAGAAAGATGACCTCGGCCCCGGCCGAAAAGTTCGGTCTCAGGCGGAGGGGCAGAATAAAGGAAGGTTATGCGGCCGACCTCGTCCTTTTTGATTTTGAAAAAATCAGTGATAGGGCCACCTGGTCTGAACCGCATCAATATCCCGAGGGCATTCATTACGTTGTGGTTAACGGCCGGGTGGTGGTGGAAGAAGAACAATTTACCGGCGAGCTACCCGGAGAAATTCTGGGGCGCCAGTGACCGGAGAGGTGATAACTGAAAATGGAAGCCTGGAATAAATTGCACCCGGGTGGTCTGGTTAACCGGGCCGGCCACAGACCAGGGCGACCTGTCGCGGTTCTAATTTTTCTGGCTGGCTTGATTCTGGCCGTGTCACTTTCATTCCTGGTGAACCAGGCCGCGGCGGCCGAGAGCCGCAGGGTCGAGGCCGGTACGGGCGATGTTTTTGAGCTTCGTTACCGGCAGCTCCAGCCCGGTGAACCGTTGCTTGTTATCTGGACCAGTTCAGTCTCTGACTATGCCGGGATTTTCTTCGGCGAAAGCAGTCACTGGTTAAAGAAAGGCAACCCGGGGCCTCAGTTCCTGGTGCTGGGCCTGGATGTGATGCTGAAGCCCGGGGAGCGGGTCCTGGAGGTCGAGCTGTGGTCTGGCGGCCGGCTGGCGGAAAAGCTGGCCGTGAACCTGGAGGTGGCCAGCCGGGATTTTCCCAGGAAAAAATTAACCGTCGACCAGAAGTATGTCACCCCGCCCCGGGAGGTCCTGGCCAGGATAAAGAGGGAATCGGAGCTGCTGGCCCTGGTTTATAGCTCCAGCAGTTCGGACTGGCTGGCCGAAGGCCCGTTCGTGATGCCCTGCGAGGGGAATCTCTATCCAAACTTCGGGCAGCAGAGAATTTACAATAACGTCCCGCGCTCGGTGCATACCGGGGTGGACATTGCCGTGCCGGCCGGTCACCCCATCGCCGCCACCAATTCCGGACGGGTGGTGCTGGCTTCAGCCCTCTATTATTCTGGAAAAACTGTCATCATCGACCACGGCCTGGGGCTTTTCAGCAGCTATTCCCATCTTTCCAGGTTGCTGGTCAGAAGGGGAGAGATGGTTAAAACCGGTCAGGTGGTGGGCCTGGCCGGCTCCACCGGACTGTCCACCGGGCCCCATCTGCACTGGGCGGTCAGGGTTTACGAGGCCAGGATTGACCCCCTGTCTCTTCTGGAGTTGGGATTTTAAGCCCGCCTTCTAAGACCTGCAGCGGATTGAAATTTCTTGACTGTGCTTTTCTATAAACTAAAAAAAAGATGAATTTTTTATTTATTATCGTTAAGCCCAGGAATTTGATTTGCGATTAAAAAGTTAGGATTCATTTAAAGAGTCAAAGGGACAACTTTTATCATTTTATGAGCCCTCCTGGTAAAAATACAAGCTCCGAGCCGGTCAAGGCTTCATTGGGTCCGGCTGCCTTTCTGCCAGATTGATTCCAGGAACCCGGAGGAAACGGCAAGCCACCCATCGCGCCCGGACTTATCATTATATTTTTTACCGAGCCCGCGTCGGGCTTTAGCCAATATCAATACCCTGACTCATTTTTTAAGGTAAGTGGCCAGCCAGTCCAGGACCGTCTGCCACCACAACCGGGCGTTGAGCGGTTTCTGGATGAAATGGTCTTCGTCCGGGAAGTAAAGCAACCGGCTGGGCACCCCCATCCGCTGCAGCGAGGTAAAAAATTGCAGGCCCTGCTCCAGCGGCACCCGGAAGTCGTTGGCGCTGTGGATAACCAGGGTCGGGGTCTTAAAATTCTGGACGTAGTAGCTGGGAGAGAATTTCTGGTACATTTCGGGGTTGGTCCAGGGTGTGCCCCGGTACTCCCATTCCGGGAACCAGAGTTCCTCGGTGGCCCCGTACTCGGAGCGGAGGTCGAAGACCCCGGAGTGGCTGATGAGGCAGTCGAAAATGTCGGTCTGGCCGCCAATCCAGTCAATCATGTAGCCGCCATAGGAGGCCCCGGCCGCTCCCAGCCTGTCCCTGTCTATGAACGGGTAAGTGCCGTGCAGATAACCCACGGCTTTGATGAGGTCGCGGTAGGGCTTGCCGCCCCAGTCACCGCTGATGGAATCGGTAAAGGCCTGGCCGTAGCCGGTGCTCCCGTGGAAGTTGACCATGGCCACAACATAGCCGGGGGCGGCGAACATCTGGGCATTCCAGCGGTAATGAAAATTGTCCAGCCAGGCTCCCTGGGGACCGCCATGAATCAGCATAACCAGGGGATATTTTTTGTTCGGGTCGAAGAAGGGCGGCTTGAGCAGCAGGCCATGCACCCGGTCGCCTTCCGATTCGAACCAGAAATCCTCGGCGGCGTTCATCTCCAGCCCGGCCAGCAACCCGGCATTGACGTCCGTGAGCTGTCTTAATTTTCTGCTGGCCAGGTCGATAGAATAGACGTCGTTAGGATGATTGATGGCCTGTTTCAGGGCATAGATGGTCCGCCCATCTGGAGAAATCCGCAGGGCGCTCAGGTAATGTCCTTCCAGGATTTTCTCGATTTTGCCGCCGGAGAGGGTCACTCTGAACAGTGCGGTTCGGGCCTTTTCTTCGCACAGGAAATAGATGGCTTTGCCGTCCGGGGCCCAGAGGAATTCGCTCAAAGAATAATCAAGCTTTTCCGTCAGGTTGGTAAAGGTCTTGTTCTGCCGGTCATAGAGAATGAGGTCCAGCTGGTCAGCTTCAAAGCCCGGCCTGGCCATGGCCCGGTAGGCCAGGTAGCGGCCGTCCGGGGAATATTTGGGGTCGATATCGTTGGCCCGGCTGGCGGTCAGCTTTTCCAGATTTTTTCCCTCTGGCGGGGTCAGGAAAACATCGTTATTCGTTCCCAGGCCGAGTTTCAACTCCGGGTCGATGTTGCGCACCAGGGCGATTTCTTTTTCATCGGGGGCCAGGCAGAAATCGAGCTCGCCGCCCAGGGCAATCGGCGGGGTATCGTAATCGCCAGGGGTCAGGTCCAGCGGCTTCCCGCCGTCCAGCGGAAACAGGAAAAGGTGACTCCTGGTACCGTCGAACCAGGAATTCCAGTGGCGGAAAAGCAGGTGGTCGTAGATTCTGGCCTTGACCTTGCTCACTTCTCGCTCTTCGAATTTCTTCCGGTTGGCTTCAAGGTCCGGGCATTCCGGGAAAACCGAGCTGGTCACCAGCAGGAACTTTCCCGACCTGGACCAGCTGAAGGAACCGACCCCGCCGGGAAAATCGGTGACCTTGCGGGCCTCGCCGCCGCCGGCTGGTATCAGCCAGACCTGGGGCGAACCGCCCCGGGTGGAGATGAAGGCCAGGGTCCGGCCGTCGGGCGACCAGCGGGGGAAGAAGTCGGCCGCCGGGCTGAAAACGAACGGAACCGGCGTTCCGCCGGTGGCCGGCACCAGGTAAATATCGCTGTTACCGCGGTTGGTCTCCAGGCTCATGGCCGTGATGACCAGGGCCAGGTTTTTTCCGTCGGGCGCCAGCTGCGGGTCGGTAACCCTTTTAATCTTGATGAAATCGTCGAAGGTCAGAGCCTTTCTGGTCTGGGCCGGGGCCGTGGCCAGGCCCAGGCTCAGGCTGATGACCATGATCACCAGGTTTTTTAGTGCCCGTTTCATATCGGTCCTCCTGAAAATGGCCGCTATATTTTTCCCGAGCATTATAAACTATCGGCTGGCCGCAGGCAAAAGCTGGTCGCGCAGAAAAATTTCAGAATTATTTTGCCGCCGACCGCTTTTTCTGCTAAAAGTGATAAAATAAACCGAATTCAATCGACTTTCGTATTTAAATGAAAGATAAGGTAAACCTGGACGGCGGATGAGCATCGAGCTTCAGAACATCCATTATTCCTACGGGAAGGTCAAGGCCCTGAACGGGGTCAACCTGACCGTCGGGGAAGGGGCCACCGGTCTGCTGGGACCGAACGGGGCCGGAAAGAGCACCCTGATTAAAATAATGCTTGGATTTCTGACCCCGGCTGAAGGCCAGGGTAAAGTCCTCGGTTACGATGTCCGGAGCGAACAGAAATTTATCCGGCGCCTGGTGGGCTACATGCCCGAGGACGAATGCTTCATTCCAGGACTGGATGCTGTCACCTTCACCGCCCTGATGGGCGAGCTGTCCGGCCTGCCGCGCCAGGAAGCCATGAAGAGGGCCCACGAAGTGCTGTTCTACGTCGGCCTGGGCGAGTCGCGCTACCGGCTGGTCGATACCTATTCTTCGGGGATGAAGCAGCGGCTGAAACTGGCCCAGGCCCTGGTTCACGACCCCAAGCTTCTATTTCTGGACGAGCCCACTTCCAGCCTGGACCCGACCGGCCGGCAGGAAATCCTGGAGCTGATCGGGGAGATCGCCTCCAGCAAGGATATCCGGGTGCTGCTGTCCTCGCACATCCTGGCCGACATCGAGCTCATCTGCGACCGGGTGGTCATCATAAATAAAGGAGAAATCGCGGCCACCGGGCGCATCGAAGACCTGAGGATGATCAATTACCAGCTCTATGAGCTCAGGCTTAAAGGAGAGCTCAACGGTTTTCGCCGGGAACTGGAGGAGGCCGGTTGCCGGGTGGAAGAGACCGAAGACCGTCTGGTTAGAGTATATACCCCGCCGGGTTTTGACCGCCGGCGCATTTTTCTGAGTGCGGCCAGGAACCGGGTGCAGGTCCGGCAGTTCGTCTGCAGCCAGACCTCGCTCGAAGACCTGTTTGCCCGGGTGGTGGGAGTCGACTGATGGCCGAAGTCAGGGAAAAGGGTTACCATCACTGGGAAGGCCAGCTCCAGGGTCAGGGCCGGGCCTTCTGGCCCATCACCAGGACCGGCATCAAGCTGGCCTTTCAGCGCAAGCGCTTCAAGTTTCTTTTCGCCCTGTCTTTTATGCCGGCCATCACTTTCGCCGTGGGTATCTACATCTCGGAGCGCCTGGAGGATTTCAAGTTCATGGCCCAGGGGGCCGAGCGGACCCTCCAGGTTAACCCCGGGTTTTTCAAGACCTACCTCAGCCTGGATTTTATATTTTTTATGATCCTGCTGCTGATGGCCCTGGGCGGGGCCGGCCTCATCGCCGACGATTTCCGCCATAAAGCCATCCAGCTGTATTTCGCCCGGCCGTTGACCCGGCTTGACTACCTTCTGGGAAAGGCCGGGGTGGTGATGTTTTTTGTCGGGCTGCTGACCCTGGTCCCGGCCCTCATCCTGTTTTTGCTGAAGCTTCTGTTCTCGGGCAGCTTCAAGTTCTTCCTGGACTACCCCTGGCTGCCGCTTTCCATTGTAATCTATTCTGCCTTCCTGATGGTCTTCTTCACCTGCTATGTCCTGCTGGCCTCGTCTGTCAGCAAGAACCGGAATTATGTCATCGCCCTGATTTTTGCTGTCTATTATCTTTCGGAGATTGCCAGAGGAATATTCTACGTCATCTTCCGTTCTCCCTATTCCATCCTCCTGTCAATTCCGGGCAACCTGCAGCAGGTGGCCGCGGCCGTGTTTCAGGTCAAGCCGGCCCTGGCCGTGCCCTGGTACCTGTCCTTCCTGGTTCTTTCCGCTTTCTGCCTGCTGTCCTTTTTCTTTTTAAGACGCAAGCTCAGGGGAGTGGAGGTTATCCGGTGAGCGCGGTTATCGAGGCCAGGAATCTTTCCCGCTGGTACGGAAACGTCCTGGGCATCAGCGAGATCACCCTGGACATCGAGCCCGGGATAACCGCCCTGCTCGGTCCAAACGGGGCCGGCAAGTCGACCTTCATGAAAATCATAACCGGCCAGCTCAAGGCCAACATCGGCCAGGTCAGGATCTTCGGTCAGCCCGTCTGGAATAACCGGCACATTTTCCGGCGGCTGGGCTTCTGCCCGGAATCGGACGCCTTTTACGAAGAACTGAACGGCCTGGAATTCCTGACCGGGCTGCTGTCGCTTTACGGATACGACCGGAAAGAGTGCCTGGACCGGGCCAACCGGGCCCTGGAACTGGTAGAACTCAAGGACGTCAGCCGGCGGCCAATCAGGAGTTACAGCCGTGGCATGCGCCAGAGAATCAAGATCGCCCAGACCATCGCCCACGACCCGGAAATCCTGATCCTGGACGAACCGCTCAGCGGGCTGGACCCCCTCGGCAAGCGGCGCATCATCAGGTTGATCAGGGAATTCCGGGATGCCGGGAAAACGGTGGTGGTCTCCAGCCACGTCCTGCCCGAAGTGGAGGCCCTGACCTCGGAAATCATCCTGATCCATAACGGAAAGATTCTGGCCAGGGGAGATATCCACTTCATCCGGGAGCTTCTGGACAGCCATCCCCACATGATCCGGGTCAAATCGCCCCAGTACCGGGAACTGGCCAGGCTGCTGGCGGCCGAAGAGTATGTTCTCAATATCACCTTTGAACCGGAAGCCTCGGCCGTGGTCTTCGAGACTCACCACCGCGACCGCTTCTTCAACCGTTTGAACGAGCTGGTGCTCGACCCGGGTCTGGACCTGGAAGAGATCACCTCGCCCGACGACAACCTGCAGGCTGTGTTTGACTACCTGGTGGGAAGGTAAGATGAAAGAAGAAATACTCAGGGTCTTTTCCTTCTACTTCTTCCTGGGCAGGAAGTCCGGCCGGACCAGGACCTTTTTCCTTTTGAGTTCGATGGCGGTGCTGATGGCCCTGGTCATCAGGACCTACCGGCTGGCCGGCCACTGGACCGAGGATGGCCAGGTCATCTTTCAGAATTTCCTGATGGTCTTTTTCCTGCAGTTCCTGATCGTGCTGCTGGGCCTCTTCTACGGAAGTTCCATCGTGGTGGAAGAGCTTGATAACCGCACCCTGCCGTACCTGACTTCCCGTCCGGTGAGACGGGCGGCCATCATCCTCGGCAAATACCTGGCCTACCTGAGCCTGACCACCGTCATGCTGGTCTTCGCCGTTTTCTTATCATACCTGATACTCAACCTGGACGCCGAATTCCAGGCGAAGGACCTGCTGACCGTCCTGCGCTACTCGGTCATCCTCTGGCTGGGCCTGGCCGCCTATCTTTCCTTTTTCAGTTTTCTCGGAACCTGGTTGAAGAAACCAATTCTGGTGGGACTGGCTTTTGGCTTCGGCTGGGAAAGCGTCATTCAGTATTTCCCGGGGACCACCCAGAAACTGTCGGTGGCCCATTACCTGAAATCCCTTCTTCCCCAGTATACCAGCAGCAGCGGGAAACTGGGCTTCCTTTTCATCAGGCTGGAACCGACCGGGCCGGCCCTGGCGCTGGCTATCCTGGCGGGGATAATCCTGGTTTTCCTGGTGCTGGCCTGCCTGCTTTTTACCTACAAGGAATACCTGTTCGAAGACTGAACCCGGATCGCAGGCAGCTCAGCCCAACTGAAAAGTTTACCCTGAACTCAGGGCCTGGTTTTTTCCTTCTGGATGGCCCGGTCGCCGACCATTCTTTCTCTTATGATTTTCTTCAGGCCGTCAATCAGGTCTTCTTTAAGGCTGAGATAGAGTTTGACGTAGCGTTCGCCGGAGGTGATTTCCAGGGAATTGAGGGCCTGGCCGACTTCCGGCGCCTGGCCGCTCAGGCCCAGTCCCAGGGCCTTGAGCCCGCTCAGTGTTTCGGCAATCTTCTGGTGGCTGTCCCTGGAGTCGGCATAGACCTTGATCTCAGCCGTGTAACTTGGCTGCCGGTAGTCGGTGAAAGAAGAAACGTAGCGTACTTTCTCCATCAGCTTGAAGGCGGGATTATCGCCGCTCTCGGCTTCGAACAGACCGGTGGGAACGGTCAGCCAGCCGAAGGTCAGGGAGTTCATGTTTATGTCCTTGAGGTAGGGGCGCTTTTCCTTGCTGGTCAGCAGGTTGGGAACCTTACCTTTATAGACCTCGATGATTTTCTTGACCGCTTTCTCCGAGCCTATGGCCAGGTTGGAGTCATCCAGGAAAGCCAGGCAACCGACCGCCGATTCTTCGATTTCGATAAAAGGGAAAAAGGGAATCCCCTCGTGGTACTCCAGGCTGGATTCCTGCTGGCTCTCGGCCGGGATCAGTTTTGACCGGTCGTACTTTAGGTTAACCAGCAGAACGGCGTTCTCGGCCGGCTTAGTCATGTCGCCGGCCACGGCCACGACCACCAGGAAGACGTCCCGGGTCAGGTTGACAAAGGCTTCAGCTTTTTTCCGGTAGGCAGCCAGGTCTTTATCTTCTTCAATGGTTTTCTGAACGGCCTTGAGGTTCACCAGGCGGTTCCAGTCGGCCACCATGAAGGCCGAGGTGTCGGCCGGAAGCAGGGTCAGCATGTCCTGGCCGCGAGCCTGACCGGCCACCGGAATCTTCGGGGCCGGGGCGCAGCTAAGAAAGACTAAGGGCAGTATCAAACACAATGAAAAAACGGCCAACAACCTTTTTTTTATCGTGGACATAATTCTCTCCTTTGTTAATTTATACGAAAATAACCGGGACCCGGTTCACCAGCCTCTATCATATTACAGTAAAACAGGCGGGCACAATAAAATTTCTTGCCAGAAGGGGGCGGACTGGGCTTAAATAGTAAACCTGAATTCTGGCTGCTGGAGGTGCCATGAAAAAAGCAACTGGCCTGTTCCTATTAATGATAATTTTTTCTTTTCTGGCAAGCGGGTTTCTGTATTCAAAAGAAGGTCTGCCCCGAGTACTGCCGGTCAGGGAGCAGGCCCGGGTGGTTAACGCCTGGCTCGAAAAAAGGCTGGAAGTGATCCTGCCGGAGATCATGAGAAGGGAAGGGGTGGATATGTGGCTGGTCATCTGCCAGGAGTACAATGAAGACCCGGTCTTCCTCACCCTGGTCCCCTTAGAGCATCTTTCTGCCAGGAGGCTGTCGATGCTGGTCTTCTTTGACCGGGGGAAGGAAAAGGGCCTGGAGAAGTTTTCAGTCAGCCGCTATCCGATAGGCAACCTGTACCAGGCAGCCTGGAATCCAGACAAGGAACCGGACCAGTGGAAAGCCCTGGCCGACCAGGTCAGGGCCAGGAAGCCCAAAAAAATCGCTGTCGACGAATCGGCCACCTTTGCCTTTGCCGATGGCCTGACCGCCACCAACAAACAGCTCCTGGTTAAGTATCTCGGGCCGGAATATGCCAGGAAACTGGTTTCGGCCGAAAGGCTGGTGGTGGGCTGGCTGGAGAAAAGATTGCCGGAAGAAATTGAGGTCTATCACCAGATTGCCCGCCTGGCCCATGGCCTGATAGAGGAAGCCTTTTCCAATGCCGTCATCACACCCGGCATCACCACCGGCGACGACCTCGAGTGGTGGTTCTGGGAGAAGATTCGCTCCCTGGGCCTCCAGCCCTGGTTCTCACCGACGGTGGACATCCAGCGACCGAAGACTTCTCCCTACAAGGACAATGTGATCAGAAGGGGAGACCTGCTCCATTGCGATGTCGGGATTACCTACCTGCGTTTGAACACCGACCACCAGGAGCTGGCCTATGTCCTAAGACCCGGAGAGACCGAGCCACCGGCCGGGTTAAAGGCGGCCCTCCGCTGCGGCAACCGCCTGCAGGATATCCTAGGTTCAGAATTCAAAGCCGGACGTACCGGCAACGAGGTCCTGGCCGCAGCCCTGGGCAAGATGAGGGCCGAAGGAATAAAGGGAAGCATTTACACTCATCCCCTCGGATTTCATGGCCATGCCGCCGGCCCGACCATCGGCCTCTGGGACAAGCAGGATGGGGTGCCGGGCCAGGGTGATTACCCGCTATTCTATGACACCTGTTATTCGATAGAGCTTAACTGCCGCAGCCTGGTGCCCGAGTGGGATAACCAGGAAGTGCTGATTGGCCTGGAGCAGAATGCCTCTTTTACCAAAGAAGGCCTGGTTTATCTTGACGGCCGGCAGACCGCCCTGCACCTGATTCGTTAGCCGGGTCAATCTGTCCCTCGAAGCCGGAGGCTCTTTTCTTTCGCCTGGAGTGAATTGGTTATTAATCATAAAGCACAGTGACTCGGCGAAAGGCCCGGCTCTGTAACGTCATAGCTCTTTTCATAAGTCAGGGCAGAAAATATTTCGGTGAGATTTTTTCGGGAATTTTGTATCTTATTACAATAAAAATTTTTTAGGAGAATTTTCATGGCCATAAAGTTCAACCGCTCTTCAATCAACCAGAGATTCGTCCTGGCCCTGCTCTTCCTGCTTCTGGTCGGACAGGCCGGATTGAACAGCGCGGCCACCCCGGAAAAGGCCAACTATGAGCTGGCTGCCCGCTGGACGCCGGCCCGGGTGGCCAGGCTGGTCTTTGACCTGTCGGTCGAACCGCGCTGGCTGAAAAGCGGAGACCGGTTCTGGTATAGCTTCGAGACGCCGCAGGGCAAGAGCTGGTACCTGGTGGACCCGGCGGCCCGCAGTCGCCGGCCGCTGTTTGACAACGCCCGGATGGCGGCCGAGCTGACCAGGATTCTGCTGACTCCCTACGATGCCCAGCACCTGCCGATCAAGACCATAAAGTTCGTCAAGAACGAAACGGCCATCCAGTTTGAGGTCGAGGTCCCGCTCGACAACGAGGTCTCGGTAGACGGCCAGGTGATGAAAGTCAGCGAGCTTGAAAAGAGATTCCTGGACCGGGAAAAGGAGAAGGAAAAGGAACAGGACACGGAAATGGATAAGACCCGGACCGAAAAAGAAAAGCCCAAGGAACCGGAAAAGAAGACCCGGGTTCTGGGCTTCGAGTACGATCTCAAGACCTCCAGGTTGAGCCTGATCAAGGATTACGAGGCCCGGCCCAAGAGACCGCGCTGGGCATCCCTCTCACCCGACAAAAAATGGGTGGTCTTCGCCCGCGGGCACAACCTGTTCCTGATGGATGCCGAAAATTACGCCCGGGCCCTTAAGAAACCGGACGATAAGACCATCCAGGAAATCCAGCTGACCACTGACGGTGAAGAGGCCTACAGCTTCAGCCGGCGGCTGCGCGACGATGAAATCAAGGAACTTCAGAAGGATGAAAAAGACAGGAAGGATTTCCGGCGCCCGGCCATAATGATTTTCTGGTCGCAGGACTCGAAAAAGTTTGCCTGCATCCGCCAGGACGAGAGAAAGGTGGGGGAACTGTGGGTGATCAACAGCCTGGCCAGCCCCCGCCCGACCCTGGAATCCTACAGGTACGGGATGCCGGGCGAGGAGAACCAGCCCCAGCCGGAGATCCTGGTGTTTGACCTGGCCACCCGGGACCGGCTGAAGGTCAAGGCCGAAAAATTCAAGGACCCGACCTTTAACATTTTCACCGCTCCCCGGCCGGCCGCGGTGGAAGACCCGGATGAACCGCCTCCAGCCACCTGGGTCTCGAAGACCTCGGACCGTCTATATTTCGGCCGCCAGACCCGGGACCTGCACGGCTATGAGGTCTGCCTGGCCGACACCAGGAGCGGCGAGGTCAGGACCATCATCAGCGAGCGCCTGAACACTTACGTCGAGTACCAGCCGCTGCGGCTGGTAAACGGCGGTCGCCAGCTCATCTGGTGGTCGGAGAGAGACGGCTGGGGTCATTATTACCTCTATGACAGCGACGGCCGGCTCCTTAACCAGATTACCTCCGGCGAGTTTAATTGCCAGGAAGTGGTCAGGGTGGATGAGAAGGGCCGGCTGCTGTATTTCACGGCCTGCGGGCGGGAGAAGGGTGAGGACCCGTACTATGAGCACCTCTACCGCGTCGGCCTGGACGGCAGCGGCCTCAAGCTCCTGACCCCGGGCAATTTCAACCACTCCGTTTCCATGCCCGATTCGGCCCGGTTTTTCGTGGTCAACTACTCCCGGGTCGATACCGCCCCCAGGTCCGACCTGTATGATTCGGCCGGAAACCGGCTGCTGGAGCTGGAAACCGTGGATACCGGCCAGCTGCTGGCCGCCGGTTTCAAGTTCCCGGAAACCTTCACCGTCAAGGCCGCCGACGGAATTACCGACCTGTACGGGGTGATGTACAAGCCCTTTGATTTTGACCCGGAAAAGAAATATCCCATCATCGCCTATGTCTATCCCGGGCCCCAGACCGAGAGTGTTTCCAAGAGCTTCTCTCCCCGTAACCAGAACGTGGCCCTGGCCCAGCTGGGCTTCGTGGTCATCGAGGTCGGAAACCGCGGGGGCAGCCCCATGCGTTCCAAGTGGTACCACAATTACGGCTACGGCAACCTGCGGGATTACGGCCTGGCCGACAAGAAGTATGCCATAGAGCAGCTGGCCGCCCGACATCCATTCATAGATATAAACCGGGTGGGAATCTACGGCCATTCCGGGGGCGGTTTCATGACGGCCGCGGCCCTGCTGGTCTATCCAGACTTTTTCAAAGTTGGGGTGTCTTCATCCGGAAACCACGAGAACAACATCTACAACCGGTGGTGGAGCGAAAAGCATCACGGGGTCAAGGAGGTGGTGGACAAGGACGGGCAGGTGAAGTTCGAGTACAGCATTGATAAAAACTCCGAGCTGGCCGGAAACTTAAAGGGCCACCTGCTCCTGGTTACCGGAGACATAGACGACAACGTCCACCCGGCCAACACCTTCCGGCTGGCCGCGGCCCTGATCAAGGCCGGAAAGCGCTTTGACTTCTTCCTCTTTCCGGGGCAGCGCCACGGCTACGGGGACATGAACGATTACTGGTTCTGGATAAGGGCCGATTACTTTGCCCGGCACCTGCTGGGCGATTATTCCCAGACGGTGGACCTGGTGGAACTGCAGCGGGAAAAGGAGAAGAGCGGAGAAAAGAAGGCGGCAAAGTAAATTTACCGGGTTAGATGAACCGGGTTGGAGCAAAGGTTTTTTCTGGTAAAATAAATTTCTACACTTTAGGCAAAAAGAGGAGAAGAGATAATGACCCTGGATGAAATCATAAGACACCGCCGCAGCATCCGCCGCTATACTCCACAACCGGTGGAGCGGGAAAAAATCCTGGCCTGCCTGGAAGCCGCCCGGCTGGCCCCCTCGGCTCATAACGCCCAGCCCTGGCGCTTCCTGGTGATAGATGAGCCCGGGCTAAAAGACCAGGTAGCCGAAAAAGCTTTTACCGGTATCTATTCCTCCTGCAAGTTCGCGGCCCAGGCCCCGGTGCTGGTCCTGCTGCTGGCTGAAAAGGATTTCGTGGCCAACCGGCTGGCCCGGGTGGTGCAGGGGACCCAGTTCTACCTGCTGGACCTGGGGATTGCCGGCGAGCATTTCGTCCTCAAGGCAGAGGAGCTGGGGCTCAGCACCTGCTGGATAGGCTGGTTCAGCCTCAAAGGAGTCAGAAAAGTCCTGAAGATCCCGAGAAGATACCGCCCGGTGGCCATCATCTCCCTGGGCTATGCCGCCAGCCGGCCACCCGGAGACCACATCAGGAAGAACCTGGAGGAGGTGGCCTGGTTCAACCGGGTCGAGGGCTGAAGGCTGACCCTCTTAGAAACAAGGCTTGAGGTGAAAAACCATAAAAAGAAATCTGGCTGATGAGGAGAAAGGAATTGGTCCTGTTCCTGTTGATAGTTCTCTTGATTTATGGTTCGGTCAACGGCTACATTTTCTGGCGGGGGCTCCAGGCCCTGTCCGGTCCGGGCCCCGCCCGGCTGATTTTCAGCCTGTTTTTCCTGGGCTCGGTCTTGGCCTTTCCGGTAGGAAGAATCCTGAATGCCCGTTCCCATACCCACCTGACCGAAGGTCTGGTGTCCCTGGGTTCCTACCACCTGGCCCTGATGCTTTATCTTTTCCTTTTTATTTTTATTAAGGATATTATCCGCTGGCTGAGCAGAATTGCTGGCGCTCAGGTGGCTCCGGGCAGCTGGCTGTCATCCAGGCACCCGGGCTCCTTCCTGGTCATCGTGGCCCTGTCGCTCCTGGTGGTAATTCTGGGGCACCTCAATGCCATTAACCCCAGGCTCAGGGAACTGAATATCAACATTGAAAAGAAGATTCCGGCCGGGTCCGAGCTCCGGGCGATATTGATTTCGGATATTCACCTGGGAATAATCAACCGCTCCAGCCGCCTGGAAAAACTGGTGGACAGGATTAACGAACTCCGGCCGGACGTGGTCTTTTTCGCCGGCGACATCGTTGACGAGGGAGTCTCGCAGGAAGAAGAGGAGAAGATGGTCGGACTTCTCCGGAAGATTCGAAGCCCGCTCGGTCTCTATGCCTGTCCCGGCAACCACGAGTACTACGGCGGTTTTGAGCGGAACATTTCTTACCTGGAGAAAGCCGGGGTGACGGTCCTGCTCGACCGGGCGGTGCGGGTGGACGGCTGGTTTTATGTTATAGGAAGGAAAGACTGGGCGGCCCTGCGCTCCGGCCAGAAAAGGCTATCGCTGGAAGAAATCATGGACCAGGACGGAGTGGACCGGACCTGGCCGGTGGTGGTCCTGGACCACCAGCCTCTTTACCTCGACCAGGCAGCCCGGGCCGGGGTTGACCTGCAGCTTTCCGGTCACACCCACGCCGGGCAGCTTTTTCCCCTTGATATCATTAACAGGTTTGTCTACGAGAAAAACTGGGGCTACCTGAAGAAGGGGACAACCCATTTTTATGTTTCCTCTGGCTCCGGCACCTGGGGACCTGCGGTCCGCACCGGCAGCCGGTCTGAGATTATCCTGCTCAGGCTTCGCTTCCAGGAAAGTAGCCAGGAAAATTAGCGGCTGGCAACTTCAGGGCTGAATACAAAAATCTTAGCTCAAGAGAATGAAGCTGGTTTATTTCTTACCGGACTTGCTGGCGTCATACCGTTTGATGACTTCATCGGTTATATCCAGCTCCGGCTTGTAATGAATCAGGCCGGAGGTGCTCAGGTCAAAGACCAGCTCGTAACCTCTTTCCCTGACCAGTTCATCAATGACCGCCAGCATTTCTTCCCGAATTCTTTTTATCAGCTGGTTCTTGAACTGTTCGAAGTTGCGGCTGTTTTCCTGCTCGTACTTCTGGCGGTCGGCTTCCTTCCGGTCAATTTCCTGTTGCAACCTGGCCCGGGCTTCGGGGTTGAGGGTCAGGGTCTGGCCGGCCAGTTTCTGCTTCAGGGCCTTGAGCTCTTCATCCATTTTCTTTAGCTCGGCTTTAAGAGCTTCTTCTCTTTCCTGCAGGATGGCCACGGCCTTTTTCCCTTCCAGGGACTGGTCGAAGGCTTTCTGGGAGTTGACTATGGCCACCTTGAGCGGGCTCTGGGCCCGGGCCGGAAGCACGGCCAGGCAAACTGTCAGGATGATAAGGACAACGGCCAGTCGGCCGTATAATGTCAGTTTTTTCATGGTAAACCTCCTGAGGGCCGGCGCCTTCAAGTATTCAGGCTCGAGATCACCTCGGCCACCCGGTCCAGGGCCCTTTTAAGATAATCCTGGCTGGAACCATAACCGAAGCGCAGGTGCTGGTCCAGCTCAAAGTGATCGCCGGGAACCAGCAGCACGCTCTTTTCCTTCAGGATTTTTTCCACCAGCTCGGTGGAGTTGATCTGCAGGTTGTAGCGGGCAAAAAGTATGGCTCCGGCCTGGGGTGGAAGGTAGCTGAACAGGCCGTTAAAGCCGTTCAGCCAGTTTTCCAAAACTGGCAGGTTATTGTTCAGTATATCCCTGGTTCTTTTCAGAATCTTTTGCCGCCTGTCCGGCTCCAGCACCCTGGTGGCCAGGTGGTCGGTCAGGGCCGAAACCGAAATGGTGGTGTAATCGTGGTAGGTCCAGATTTTCCTGACCAGCTCCGGCGGCCCGGCCAGCCAGCCCAGCCGCAGCCCGGGAAGGCCATAGGCTTTTGATAAGCCAGCCACCACCACCAGCCGGTCGTAGCTGCCCCAGAAAGAGGGAGTTTCCAGGCCGTTCCTTTCGGCTCCCCGGTAGACTTCATCCACCAGCAGCCAGGCTCCGACCTTGTCTGCCTGCCTGACGATTTCCTCGCGGATTTCGCGGCTGAGGATGGCCCCGGTCGGGTTGTTGGGATTGGTCAGGATGATGAGCCGGGTGTTGCCGTTGACCAGCTTCCTGAGGTCGTCCGGGTCCGGCTGCCAGCCCAGTTCCGGCCGCAGCCACAGGGGTTTAACCCGGGCCCCGAAGCTCCGGCTGAGTCCCCACATCTGCATGTAATTGGGCAGCTCGAAGACCAACTCGTCCCCGGGTTCCAGCAGCGACCACATCAGCAGGAAGTTGGCTTCAGACGACCCGGCCGTGACCATGATCTGTTCCGGGTCAATCCCCGGGTACAACCGGGCGATGTTTTCTCTCAGCCGGGGGGTGCCATTGGTCTGGGTATAACCGATCTCAACCGCGGCCAGCTCTTCCAGCTCGCCGGGCAGCAGCAGCTCTTTCAGGTTCAACGGGTGGACCCCGCTTTCCGACAGGTTGTAGTCGACCACGTTTTCCCAGAGCGACTGCATTCTTTCCATCTTGAAGATTTCAATTTTCACGGCGCAATCCTTTTATTTAAAATTGTCAGATTTCTACCCTGAACAGGCCCTTCAAGGCCAGGCCCAGGATGATGGAGAGTAGAAAATAGGCCACCAGCCAGTGGAAGCCAATTCCCAGCAGGTGGAGCCTTTGCGGCTCGAAGCGGAGTTCAATCTGCTTCAGCAGGGAGTCGGCCGGAAGCGGTTTTTCTCCCGGGTAGAGAAGCTCCTGCCAGAGATTTCTCTTCACTCTCACGGTTGAGACCCTGAGGAGCCGGCTCTTCCCGGCTGGAACGATTTTCTGGTACCTTTCGCCGTTGACCTGGACCACCAGGGGTTCGTCAACCGGGCCGGTTACCTTCAACCGCCAGGCCACCTCGGCCTCGTCGATTATCCTGACCGGTGGAGTTTCCACCACCAGACCGGTCGGCGTTTCCAGGTCCAGTCTCAGCCTCTCCAGGTCCACGGTCTTTATAAACCGGGCTTTCAGCAGAAAAGTTTCACCCGGGGCCGGCGGGCGGGAGGCGAACCACAGGTTGAGCTGGGCCAGTATCAGGAAAATGGGCACTATCATGACCAGCAGCGGTTTGAGATTGTACAGCAGGTACTGCAGGTTGGCCGCCAGCAGTTCTTTCTGGCTGCCGAGCTGGGTCCTGAGGTCAGTCTGGTAAAGCCTGATTTCGAGCAGTCGGGCCTTGATGCGATTTTTCACCAGTCTGATTCCCTCCTGGTTGGAGGTCTTCTTGTAGATGAACAGCATCAGCAGCGCGGTCAGAAGGGAAACAACCAGCATGGCCACCCAGGGATTGAAGGAAGAAAAGGGCAGAAAGATGAGGTTGAATAAACTTCCGACCGCTCTGTTCAGCCACCAGACCATTTGTTACTGGTTCCGCCAGACTCAGGAGATATAGCCCAGGCCCTTGAGCCTCTTCTTGATTTCTTCCTCGGAATCGGCTCCTTCGAACTTGGCCACTTCCTTTTCCAGGAGGTGAATGATGAACTCTTCGGTTGAGCTGTAGCCGGCGGCCTCGGCGATCTTTTCAATCTTCTCGTACAGCTCTTTTTCCAGCTTGACCTTGGCCTTGCCCATTTTTATTCTCCTTTTCTATACTTCAGCCGGGCTCAGAATAACGGCCGGCCGGTGACTTCAGGTGGAATTTTAACCCCGAACATCGTCAGAATGCCAGCGGTCACGTCTTCCAGAGCCGGTTGCTCTAGCCGGGCCGGCCGGCTGGCCAGCAACACCCCGGGGATAAGGTCGGGGGCGGTCATGTGGTCGCCGCTCCATTTCTGGGGATTATCTTCGATTAGCTCACGCGGAAAACTGCCCAGCGGGGAGTTCCAGGAGATGCGGTAGTTGCGGTTAAAACCCAGGATTATGTCCGGGGCTTCATGGACATAGGCCCCGCTGTAAACTTCGGAAGTCAGGTAGGCCTTGAGGATGACTCTTTCCCCGGTCAGGGGGTCGGTGACCTGTTCCAGTTTTTGAGCCAGTTCCCGGAGCAGGGGCTCCTTCTCTTCAGGCCGGACCAGCCCCTGGGCTTCCCGGCCCTTGAGGTTCAGGTACAGGGCATTGAGCCCGACGCCGTAGGCCCTGGTCCTTGACCAGTCGGTTCCCTGAAATAACGACACTTCTTCCGGCCTGGTTCCCGGGCGAAGCACGTGGTAACCGTTTCTAAGAAGCCAGGTGTTGAGGTTAAAACCGCGGCGGAAGGGACAGAAACCGTGGTCGGACATGACCACGATGACCGTGTTCCGGTCCACCTTCTCCATGGCTAACTGCAGGGCCCGGTCCATCTGGCGGTAGGTCTGCTCGATGACCTGGCCGAACTCCGAGGCCAGCTTCTCGTCGTAGGCCGGGTGGTTGCGGTCTATCAGGCGGAAGAACATGTGCTGGCGCTGGTCGGCGTTGGAAAAATAATAGAAGAGAAGGCCCGAGCGAAAGTTCCTGAGCTCCTCTTCCAGCATGGCCATTGATTCCTGGTAGACGATTTCATCCTGGGCCAGGAACTCCTTTTCGTCCAGGACATCGTTTTCCAGGGCGGCGGTGTCGGCCGGCAGTCCCTTGGTGAAGAACGGCCCGAACTTTCTGGCCAGCTCCCGGGAATAACTTTCCGGGGTGCTCAGCGGCAGGGCCGGGTCAGCCGGGTCGATGTTGATCGGGCTGACGTAGAGCTTGAATTTCGGCCTGACTTCCTTCAGGTAGAACATGCAGATTCCGGTGACGCCCTGGGTTGGAATAAAATCAAACCTGATTTTCTTCCAGCCGCTCCACTCTTTTTCCCTCAGGATAAACTCCTGGTCCTGGTAGGCAATCTTGGCCACCGGGTTGACCGGGTCGATGAAAACCTTGAAGTCGACAAAGGTTTCCGGGTTGCCCTGCCTGAAGGGGTTGTTGGGTCCGGGGATCCGGGCTTCCACCCGGTTGCCGATGACGTAGACATCATGCACCCGGCCGCCCCCTCCGTATTCTTCGGTCACGGTCTTGTATTCGTTGGTGTAATAATTGAAAAGTCCGTAATAGCCCTTGAGGTCGGGGGTACCCATGCCGGAAAAAGTGCGTTGCCTGGTTTCAACCGGTGGGTAATTGGAAGGTATCTTGAAGATGGTGGCCGGGATGTCGTGGTCTTCCAGGATTTGCCAGAAGGCCCGTCCCCGGCGCAGGTTTCTGATTTCCCCGCCCGAGAGCGGAATGTTTAACTTTCCCAGCCTGAGGTTATGTCTGGCCGGCAGGCTCTCGGAGGCAGAAAAAACCGGCAGGTAGGTCCCCGGGTCGCGGTGGACAAAATCAAATATGGCGTGGCCGCCGGGATTGGTTCCGGTGATGAAGTTGGCCCAGGCCACCGGGCTCTGTGGCGGGACGCTGGAGCGCAGGGGCCGGTAGGTGCCCGAGGCGGCCAGCTTCTGGAAGTGGGGGAGCTTGCCTTCCTGGAGGAAACGGTCCAGGAGAACTGTATCCAGGCCGTCCATGCCCAGCACCAGTACCTTCAGCCCGGTTTCTTTCCGGCCGGCGGTCCGGAGAAAAGCCTGGCCGGGGGCAAGAAGAACTCCGGCCGATGTGCCCAGGACCAGCTGCAGAAATTCCCGCCTTTTGAGGGCTTCTTCATTTTTTCTTCCGGACATCGGTGCCTGCCTTTTTCTGAACGCTTTCTCCGTTTTCTTTTTTTATTTTACCCGAATCTTCCGGAAGAAGCGACCGGCCATCCAGGTAGGATGGCAGAGGCACCCCGAACAGCTGGAGGACGGTCGGGGCGATATCCATGATGCTGGGCTCCCGGCCGTCCAGCTTCAGGTTGCTGAACAGCACTCCGGGAACCAGGGCCGGGTCCAGGCAGTGGTCGGCCGACCAGGCCTTGCGGTTGTCCTCGATGACCGTGCGGTTGACCTTGCCCACGACCGAATCCCAGGAAGCCCGGTAACCCTGGTTGTAGGCCACGATCAGGTCGGGGGCATTATCCCGGTAAGGCCCGTGGTAAATCTTTTCAGAATCTATCAGCCGGTTGATGGCCACCGAGCCCTTTTCCGGGTCTTTAAGCCCGGAGAGTTTTTCCATGAGCTCCTGCTTGAGCTGCCGGCTTTCTTCTCCCGGCTCAACGATTCCCCGGGCCTCGCGGCCACGGAGGTTGAGGTAGATTCCGGCCAGGCCCAGGGCATAAGCTTTGGTCCGGCTCCAGTCAACCTGGCGGAACCACTCCTCGCTTTCGCTGGCTCCCTCCTTGAGATGAAGGTAGCCATTCAGGTATAGCCAGGAGTTCAGGTTGACCCCGCGGCGGAAGGCCTTGAAACCATGGTCGGACATCACAAACAGGCAGCTTCTTCTGTCCAGGCTGTCCAGGACCCGGCCGACCAGCGTGTCCATTTTCTGGTAGAGTTCTTCCAGCACACGAGAGCCGTCTTCCAGCCTGGCCGTCGGCTGGTAGGCGGGATGGCTCTTATCGAGGTAGCGCCAGAACATGTGCTGGATGCTGTCGGTGGTCTCAAAAACGCAGGCCAGCAGGCCGCGGCGGGTTTTCTTCAGGCCGTTGAAAAAGATTTTTTCCCAGTCCTCGTGGAAAGAATAGGCCAGTTCGAGGAAAGCCTTTTCCGGAAGTACTCCCTCGTTGAGGGCCCAGGTGTCGTTGGCCTCGCCCAGGGTGACGTAACTTCCGAACAGCCTGGCCAGGTAGGGCGCATATATAAAAGGATGGGAAATGGGCAGGGCCGGCTTTTCCGGGTCGATGTTTAGCGGGGTGACGTACAGCTCAAAGTGGGGCTTGAGGCTCAGCAGGTAAAACCGGGCGATGCCCCGGATTTTCATCCCCGGCCCGGCCGGGAAGCTGAGCTTTATCCAGGGCGAGAAGACGCCCTTTTTTAGTTCAAAACGCTGGCCCGAAACTTCCACCAGGGCCGAGTCCCGCTCGTAATCAAGCTTGATGGTCATCGGCAGGCGGATTTCTTCCGGCTTTTTCAGGAGAGAATTCTCGGGGCCGCCGAGGTAAGTTTTGACTATCTGTCCTTCGACTGTGACCAGCTGGCTTTCTCCCCCCTCTTTTTTCTCCAGGCGCTGCGGGTTGCTGGTATAAAAAAGGAAGGTTCCCTGGCTGCCTTTAAGGTCGGGCAGGCACATGCCCGATAGCAGGTGCCCCGAGAATTTTTCCGGGGGGAAGGTGATGGGCACCCGGAGCACGGTGGAAAAGATTCCCTGCTGCCCCAGAATTTTCCAGAAGGGCTGGCTTCGTCGCAGCAGATTTATTTCCGGCCGGCCCAGGGGGAGGCGGTACCGACCCAGCGGGATAAACCGGCGCGGCGGTCCTATCCGGGCCGAGGACAGGTCCGGCAGATAATTCTTCGGGTTGCGACTCAAAAAATCGAAGATATTGTGCTTGGAAGGTTCGCAGCCGGTCATGAAGGAAGACCAGGCCACCGGGGAAATGGCCGGGGTGGTGGTCTGCAGGGGTCGGTAGGTGCCCTCTTTTTTCAGCCGGCTGAGGTTGGGCAGCTTGCCCTCGGCCATGAACTTTTCGGCCAGCACCGGGTCCATCCCGTCAAAACCGAGGATGATGACCCTGTCCACCCGGCTGTTCCGGTAGGCCTTTTGACCGCGGATCAGGCGGAGCAGCAGCCGGAACGGCCAGCTCAGGAAAGAGAAAAAGGCCAGGAAGAAGGTCAGGAAAAAAACCAGGAACGACGACAGAAAGGCAAATCCGGCTCCCGGCCCGATGTAAGCCCCGGCGCTTCCGGCCAGGCCGAGCAGCAATAAAAAGAATAACCGGTAATTCGGGACTACCCCTGGCCGGCGGGTCTGGCAGGCGTTTTCACCGCTTCGGGCTTTCATTTAACCTTTTTGATGATGAGCTCGGCCAGGTCCTCGATGGCCAGGTCGGGTCCGTGTTCTTCCATCGACCAGAAGAAGGCATCGTCCCAGGTGTGCATTCCCTGGAGGTAGCTGCGCCCGAAGACTTCCTTTTTCCGGATGGAGCCCTTGAGGTCGAAGCCGGGTTCAGACACCACCACCAGGTCCGGCCCGCGTGAGGTGTACTTCCCGTCATAGATCTCTTCTGACTTGAAGACATGCCGGATCACCTTCCGGCCCTCGTATTCCAGCTTGAGCAATTTCTCGGCGATTTCCTGCTTGAGTTCTTTCCGGTCCGACCGGTCCACCCGGCCCCGCGGGAATTTTTTCTTCAGGTTCAGGTAGATGCGGTTGGGGTCCAGGGCAAAGGCCACCGTCCGGTTGGAAATGTCGTTCAGGGTCCTGGGCTCGGGGGAGCTGAATGACAGGTACCCGTTCTGGGCCAGCCAGGCGTTGAGGTAAACCTCCTGGACGATGCCGGTAAAACCATGGTCAGACAGCAGGAAGAAGTTTTCCTCGCTCTCGTTCATCTTCTTGAAGGTGTTGAGGACCTTGGCGATGATGCGGTCTATCTGCTGGTAGAAGTCCAGGAAGGCCTGGTGGTAGGGATGGTCTTTATCCTCGTAGGCCGACCACAGGAAGTGGTGCAGCCGGTCGGTGCAGGTGATGACAAACTGGAAATAATCCCAGTCCTGTTCCCAGAAATAGTTCAGGGCCTTCTGGTGGCTGGCCATGGTCTTGGAAATTTCCTGCCAGAGAATCGAGGGGTTATCAGCCACCTTGCCCGAATCCACGTCTATCTGGTAGCCCATCTGCTCCAGGGCGGTGAAGTAGCTCTGGGGAAAGACCGAGCGGGACAGGTCGACGGCCACGAAGCCGGAGACCATGACTCCGTTTATTCTGCGAGCGGGGTAGGTGGAGGGCTGGTTGATGACGATGCTCTTCAGGCCGCGGCTTCCCAGCCGGTCCCAGATGGTCTCGGCCTTGACGTCCAGGAAGTTGGGCAGCCTGATGTCGTAGGTGCCAGGCTTGAAGTCGGTGAAACCAAAGATGCCGTGGCTGCCCGGGTTGGTCCCGGTCATGAAGTTGGTCCAGGAAACGGCCGATATTTCGGGCAGGCTGGCCTTCATCCGGTGCAGGTGGCCTATATCCAGCAAGCGGGCCACGGTGCTCATCACCCCGGACCTGGCCAGCTCCAGGAGCATGGAGTAAGGAACGCCGTCCAGCCCGACGACGCAGATTTTTTTGCGGGGTTTTTGCTTTTTGATGATGGCCATGTACCCGATTATTATAACATCAGGCGGCCGGCTGTCAATTTTAGCAGGGCAAAAAACCGGCTATCTTATTGGTAAATAATAAATTATAGGTTAAACCGAAGTTTCAGTGCACTTCCTGGCCGCCGGCCTTGAGGACCTGTTCCAGGAACATTTCCTCCGGCACCGCCCCTTCCAGGCTCAGGCTGTCATTGAAGATGGTCTTGGGGACGCCGAATACCTCGTACTTCTGGGTAAGTTCAGGAAATTCAGTGGCTTCCACCATGGCCGCCCTGACCAGGGGCGATTCCAGGGCCATCTGGTGACCCAGGCGGACCGCCACCGGGCAGTAGGGACAGGTGGGAGTGACAAAAACCTGGATGTTGACCTCTTTGGTCAGCTTCTTCAGGGCAGTCTTGGTTTCCTCCGTTAATTCGGTTTCGCCCCGGCTGACGTCAACGATGGCCTCCAGCAGGCTCATGAACTCGTAGCCTGAGGGTATACCGAAAAACCGGATGCCGGCGTCCTTTTCGCCCATGACCACGATGGCCGGCACCTTGTCCACCCGGAACTCGGCCGCCCGGGCCGGTTCCTTCTCGAAATCGTAGACCGTCAGCTTGATCTTGTCGCTCAGCCCGGCCAGCTCTTCCAGCAGCTGTTTCGTCTCCGGGCAGAAACCGCAGTCCTCCTGCACCTCGCGACCGGGCACGATCAGCGGGCTCTTTTCCTTCTGGAAATAAACCAGGTGGACCGGGTTTTGCAGCTCGGCCTCGAATTTTTTCCGGGTGAAATCCCTGACTTCTTCATTGAGAAGTTGCATTCTCGCTCTCCTTTTCTTTTTTGGTAATTAAGGTTAAATTCCTACTATTCCTATAAGTTTAATATAGATTCCGGAAGGAATCAAGCCCCCCGCCCCGGTCGGCCGGATTGACATTCAGCGAAGAATGGGCTTAAATTAAACTTCTTTTCAATATTACGCCTGCGGGCGGCGAAAGTAAAATGGAAAAATTGTTCCGCTACCTGGAAAAAGAATATCGTAAGAAAACGGGGAGAAGCGCCGCCCTGTTCCGCCGGGCTTCCCGGGTCATGGTCCGCGGGGGCAGCCATTCTCTCCGCCTGTGGAAACCCTATCCCTTTTTCCCGGCCTCGGCCGCCGGGGCCGAAGTCACCGACGTTGACGGCAACCGCTACCTGGATTACTGGCAGGGACATTACGCCAACATCCTGGGCCATAACCCCGAGGTCATCCGCCGGGCGGTGGAGCCCTATTTCCAGCACGGAACCTTTCATACCGGCTTCGAGACCATGTCCCAGGTGGAGCTGGCCGAAAGGCTGCTGGCCAGCCTGGACCGCCGGGGACTTAAAGTCCGCTTCACCACTTCCGGAACCCTGGCCTCCACCTACGCCGTGATGCTGGCCATGGGTTACACCGGACGCCAGCACATACTTAAGGTCGGCGGCGGCTGGCACGGGGCCTCTCCCTACCTGCTCAAAGGGGTGAAGTTTCACCCGGGGGCTGGATTCCGGGCCTCCGACTCGGCCGGGGTGCCGCCTGATATTACCCGTCGGGTGCTCGTTACCAGGTTCAACGACTGCCAGCACCTGTCCGATGTTTTCAGGAAGCATGGCCGGAAACTGGCCGCCTTCATCCTGGAACCATTTATCGGGGTCGGTGGGTTTCTGTTCTGCTCCCGCCAGTACCTGGAACTGGCCCGTGAGCTTACGGACCGCTACGGCGTGGTCCTGATTTTCGACGAAATCATCTCCGGTTTCAGGTTCTGTGCCTCGGGCCTGCAGAAGCTCTACGGCCTTTCGCCTGATATTTCTCTTTTCGGCAAGTTAATCGGCGGCGGACAGGCGGTGGCGGCCGTGGTCGGTAAAGAGGAGATCATGGAAGGCTGCGAACCGTCCGGTTTGGGACACAGGCGGGTCCACTTTGAGGGCGGCACCTTTTCCTCGCACGAAGAATACATGAGGGCCGGGCTGGCCATGCTGGACTACCTGGAAAAGAACCAGCGCCGGGTTTATCCCTACCTCGGGCAGCAGGCCGAAAGGCTCAGGCGGGGTATAGAAAGGGTATTCCGGGACGAGGGCCTGGAGGCGGTTTGCACCGGAGACGGCAACGAGCTGGTGCCGGACTCGTCCTTCTTCATGGTCAACTTTCCTAAGAAAAAGATTGAATACCGCCAGCCTGAAGACCTCTGGAACCCGGAACGTTCCGACGTTACCCTGAGAGAAGAGGTCCTGAAACTGGCCCTGCTTCTTAACGGGGTCCACGTGGTCCACGGCGGGGGCTGCCTGTCTACCGCTCACACGCCGGAAGATATCGACCGGACCATCCAGGCCTATGCCGAGGCCGCCCGCATTTTCAGGCGATTCTTATAATTTAATCCTGCCCACCATTATTCCCTCGATGAGAACCACTCGCCCGGTCAGTATCATTTTAAGATTGATTCCATCCATGTTCAGGCCTGGACTGATTTTCACTTTGCCCGGGCTAAATTTTCTTAGCAGGTAAGTGGGGACAGTGTTTATAGCCCTGGGTTTAGATCGTAAGACCCGGAAAGACCGGCTACAATTTCGTAAGTACGGCCTCAAGCTTTCTTCATCAGGAATTCATATTTTCCTGATTCCACCCAGAAGACAGGTTCCCGGTTGAGTTCGGCCAGGGTCACTCCCAGCCGGGGGTCTTCGGCCACGAATTGACCTCCTTCCCAGATAAGAAGCCCCGACTCTTTGATGAGGTAATCACGCCAGATGATCGGAAAAGTTAACCGGGCCCTGGTCCCGACCGGAACGGCCAGGGTCAGGCTAAACTCGGAATCCTTTTTCTTCCAGTCCACGGCTATTTCTCCCTGGACTGTCACCAGTCGACACCTGACCTCTTCCAGCCCGGGGTAGGGTTTAACCTCAAATACTTTCCAGCCGGGTTCGATCGGTTGCAGGCCGGCCAGGCCCCGGTAGAACCAGGCGTCCACGCTGCCGAACATGGCATGGTTGTGAGAATTCATGCCCTGGCCGGTGAGCTTTTCCCACCTTTCCCAGAGGCTGGTGGCTCCTTCTCTGACCATGTAACCCCAGCCGGGATAAGAATCCTGGAGGATTATCTTCAGGGCCACTTCCGGCAGCCCGAACTTATCCAGCACCTCGAACAGGAAACGGGTACCGATTACCCCGGTATCGAGGTGATAATCGTGCCGGATGACCAGCGATTCCAGCAGGGCTTTAAGAACGTTTTCTTTTGCCTCTTCCGGAACCAGGTCCAGGAGGAGCGGCAGCAGGTTGGCCGTCTGGTCCGGGAAGCGGTCGACCGGACTCTGTCTCAGGGCTTTGTATTGCCTTTCTTCGAGGTAAGCCCGGTTGAAAGCAGACTTTATCTGTCCGGCCAGCTCCTGGTATTGCCTGGATTCTTCCTTCCTGCCCACCAGCTCGCAGATGCTGGCAAAAATCTTCACGTCATGATAGTAGAACCAGGTGGCCACCAGCTCCAGCGGGGTTTTCTTGGGCACCATGCCCCCCGGCTGGCACCAGTCGCCGTATTTGCCCAGGCCGAGCTGCAGGTTCCCGGTGGCTTTCTGCCTCAGGAACTCTACGTAATTCTTCAGGCTCTGGAAGTGCTTGCGCAGGATGTCCCGGTCGCCGTAAAACCGGTAAAGGTGCCAGCACAGGCTGATGTAGGCTGAACCCCAGGCCGGGTCGGCCGGGTAGACGGCCGGGTTGTAGGGGGGAACGAAATCGGGCAGGCTGCCGTCTTCCTTCTGCGCCTGACGGATTAAATTCAGGAAATGGGTATAAAAAGCGGCCAGGTCAAAATTATAAGAAGCCGCCTCGGCCGTGGCCAGGACGTCTCCCAGCCAGCCGTGACGTTCGTCGCGCTGGGGACAGTCGGTGGGGATGCTCATCAGGTTGGAGCGGAAGCTGGTCAGACAGCAGTGGTGAATCCTGTTCAGCAGCTGGCTTGACGACTCGAACTGCCCGCAGCTCTCGACATCGCTGTGGATGAAGCAGGCTTCCAGGGTATTCTCGTCCGGGGTGCCCGGGAAGCTGTCCAGCTCCACGTAGCGAAAGCCGTGGTAGGTGAAGTGCGGTTCGTAGACCTCCAGTCCATCGCCCTTCAGGATATAAACGTCGGTGGCCCTGGCCCGGTCGCAGGTGGCCTGGTTCAGGCTGCCGTCCGGGTGGAGGAGCTCGCCGTAGCGAAGCTGGACCTGGGTACCGGCCGGGCCGCTGACCCGCAGCCTGGCCCAGCCCGAGATATTCTTCCCGAAATCAAAAATGTACCGGCCTTCTCCGGCCGGCCTGATGCTTACCGGCTTCAACCGCTCGGTAATTCTTATGGGCGGAATGTTCTGGGCATCCAGGACCGGACCGGAAACGGTCACCGCCTTCTGCCAGCCGGAGTCGTCGAAACCGGGCTCGGCCCAGCCCGGCTGTTCCAGGCGGGCGTCGTAGTTTTCGCCGAAATAGATTCCGTTTTCCCTGACCGGGCCGCCAGAGACCCGCCAGCTCTCGTCGCTGGTGATGATGTCCAGGCCGCCCTTTTCGTAGTAGATCTCC
Organism: Candidatus Saccharicenans subterraneus; assembly: GCA_003426165.1. Lineage (GTDB taxonomy): Bacteria > Acidobacteriota > Aminicenantia > Aminicenantales > Saccharicenantaceae > Saccharicenans > Saccharicenans subterraneus. The sequence continues at coordinate 14,950 of QUAH01000017.1, read as the reverse complement.
AGCCGGCAGAGCAACCGCGGCTGGCCGTAGCCATACTTCTGGATGTGGCGGCCGTTACCGAGGACAACCCCCACGGCGTTCTGTTCCCGGACCAGGTCGGTGACCTCGTAGGCCGAGTACAGGGCTACCTTATTATAATCCGACCAGCCCGGGTCCAGCACCCGGTCGCCGATTCTCTGCCCGTTAAAGTAAAGCCGGTAATGCCCGAGCCCGCTGATATAAATCATGGCCCGGGTGGCCCGGCCCCGGCTCTTGAATTCTTTCCTGAGGTAGATTCCCAGGCACTGGATGTCCGGTTCTTCGCTCTGTCCGAGCAGGACCGTCGTTGGGCCGGCATAGGTCTCGGGCTCTTCCATGGTAATCCAGCTGGCCCGCAATTTTGAGGTTCCCATGAAACCGGTGCCGAAGACGGCGATATCGCTGTAGGGGCTGACCTGCCCGGAGATGTTCCACCAGCGGACTCTCCAGTAGTAGTTCTGGCAGCTCAGCAGTTCCTCGCCGCCATAGGGAATGTGGGTGCACTCCTGGCTGCTGACCTTGCCGCTGTCCCAGAAATCGCCCACCTCCTTCTCGCAGAATTCCCTTTCCGAAGAAACTATGATCTGGTAGGCGGTCTGCTGGTCGCCGCGGAAATCGCTCCTGAGTTTCCAGAAGAACCTTGGTCTGGGGATATCGATGATCTCTGGGTCCCTGAGGTATTCTACCCTCAGGTCAAAGGGCGGATGAATCGGCATTCTCAACTCCTGCATATGATGTTTTCGGGCCGGCCGTACTCAGACCGGCCTGAAAATTATTTCTCGGTCTGGTCATTGCTGTTTCTATCCAGCTTACATGGCCTGTACCAGGAAGTAGTCCGGGACCTCCAGGCCGTAATCTTCCGGGTTGATTTCCTTGACAATGGTCCGCCTGTATTTTCTGGTCTGAGGGTCGACCTCGGTCAGGTCCACCACCTCGCCGTCGACTTTCTGACCCTGGCTGTCGACGATTATTTTGACCCTGGGTCGCAGCAGGAACCTGGTTTCCTGGTTGTTTTCCACCACCAGGCCGACTTCCCCGGTGTTGAGCAGCACCAGGCTGCCCACCGGGAAGATGCCCATCATCTGGACAAAGGTCTTGAGGATGACCGGGTTGAACTCGCTGCCGATATTCTCCAGCATCAGGCTCAGGGCTTCCGAGCGGGTGAAGGTCTTCTTCCGGTAGACCCGCTTGGTGGTGATGGCATCGAAGAAGTCACAGACCTTGACGATGCGGCTGTAGAGGTTGACGTCATTTTTTATTTTTAACCGGGGATAGCCGGTCAAATCCTCCTTGATGTGGTGCTCCATGGCCACGTGGATGGCACTGACCGGCAGCCTCCGGAACTGGCGCAACTGGACCAGCTTTTCCGCGCCCTGGTGGGGATGGAGTTCCATGATCTTTCTTTCATCATCCGTCAATTGACCCGGCTTGTTGAGAATCTCCAGCGGGGTCTCAATCTTGCCCAGGTCGTGGAAGAAAGCGGCCAGGCCCAGGTCCACCAGCTCGGCCCTGGACAGTCCCAGCCGCCGGCCCAGGGCCACGGCCAGCAGGCTGACGTTGACCGAGTGGTTCAGGGTGTACTCGTCGTGGTTCTTGATGGTGGTCAGGCCCAGCAGGAAAGACTCGTTGTCCACCAGGTGGTTGAAGATGGACTGGATCAGGCGGCGGGTGGTGTTGAGCCTGATCTGCTCGTTTTCCTTGTTCCTTTCCGACACTTCCCGCAGGTGCAGGATGCTGAGGAAGAACAGACGGGCGGCGCTGCGCTCGGGGCTGGGCAGCTTTTCGGAAGCCTCCAGCTTCTCCAGCCTGACCCGCTCCACGTTCTGCTGGACCAGCTCGCTGACTATGTCTTCGAAGGGTGTGGCCGAGGTCCTTTTCAGGCCGAGGACGTTGACCGCCCGGAGAAGTTCCTCCCGGGAAACATCCGGTTCGATGGTCAGCAGCCCGATTTCCCGCTTGCGGAACTCCTCCAGCAGGAACTTGAAGATCGGGTAGTTGGCCAGGGAAAACTTCAGCCGGGCCTGGTTGAAGAAGATCGACTCCCGCTTGATCTTGAAGTTTATCTCCGGGGCAGCCTCTTTCAGTTCCTGGAGAGTCTGGTACAGCAGCTCTGTCTGTTCCTGGAGAAGCTCGTTGTTCTCGGCATACAGCCTGAGAATCTTGAAGACTATGTAAAACCGGATCAAGAAATTAATGGCCAGCTTCTGCTGTTTCGGGCCGCTGGCCTGTTTTGTGTCCGGTTTCAATGTTTCCTCGGTCATGTCCAGTCTCTCTTTTCTTCGCCCACGGTTAACCTGACCAGGGCCTGGCTGGCCGCTTCCCGCACCCGGCGGTTCAGGAACTTTTCTCCCCGGCGCAGGAGCTCCACGGCCTCGGGGCTGCGGTTAGCTTCCAGTCCGGCCACGGCGCACAGCCTGAGTTCGGTGGTCGAGGGCAGCCAGGACTTCTTGAGGTACATCCGGCGCAGGAAATTGAAGGCTTCCGGGTTCCGGCTCCGGCCGAGAAATTCAAACAGGGCCTTTTTCTCTTCAAAGGGCTTTTGCCGGAAGGCCCGGCTCGCGGTCTCCTTCATCAGCTGGCCCAAACGGCTGGAATCGCCCAGGTATTTCAGGCTGGAGGTGGCCTTGAGCCGGACCTCAGAATCCCGGTCGTTCATGAAGCCCAGGAGTATCTTGTTGGCCATTTCATCCTGGAAGGTCCCCAGGGCCTCGATGGCCTTTAATTTCAGGCCGGTATTGCTGAGCGTCAGGAAATTGCTGAAATGGGGTATGATTTTCTGGCCGGGCATGGCCCGCATCAGCTCGATGACGGCCCCGGTCAGGGTTGGCTTCTGGTCGTCTATAAAGATGGCGGCCAGCCCGGGATTTTCCTGGAGCTTGCTGCTGACCAGGTTCCGGACATTCTCCCTGAATTCCGGCTGGTCAATTTTCTCGTAGAGCTCGCCCAGGAAGGGCAGGGCCCTTTCGCCGAACTGCCTGAGGTAATCAAACAGGGCCAGGTAATTAAGTTCAATTTTCTGGTCTACCAGTTTCCTGATCTCGTCCAGGATCTGCAGGCTGCCGGCGCTGGCGGCGAAGGCTTCCAGTCCCGGCAGCTTTTCCGGCTGGTCGGCCGATATCAGGGCCTTCAGGTCTTTAATTTTCTTGTCCAGGAGAATCGGGATTTCAAACCGGCCGGTCCTGATGCTCTCCTGGTAAAAATTACGGAGAATGTCCAGGTTGGTCTGGAACTGATCCCGGTCTTTTTCCAGGGCCAGGATTTCCATCATCAGGTTAAGAAATTCTTCTTCCGGGGAGAGCTGGCGGTTGCGCTCCACCAGCTGGTTTAAGAGCTCCATTTCCTCCGGGCTGAGGGCCACCCGGCCGGCCAGGCCACCGGCAGTCTTCTCCCGCTCCGGCCCTATCTCTTCTTTTTCAGGCCTGGTTTCTCCCTCGCCCTCGGCAAAATCGAGGGTCTGCTGCCAGGTCTCCGGCAGCTCGGGCAGCTCCTGGTCCTCGAAAGACTCCAGGGCCTGTTTCTCCTCGGGCCGGAGCTCCAGCTTGCCCGAAAAAATCTTTTCCCGGTTGACGTTGATCTCCACCGTCCGGCTGGCCAGTTCCTGGGGGATTATCTGCAGCCCCTTCTTGTTCAGGCTTTCGGCCCGTTCTTCCAGGATGCGGTTTTCGATGAATTCTTCCGGGGCATAGTACTGGACGTTGGCCAGGTCTTTCAACCACAGGGCGTTGACCAGGTCGGATTCTTCTGCCGGCTTGGCCGACTCCGAGCGGACCAGGTCCAGGAAATCGCTGATTTCCTGGTCGTCCATTCCCTGGTAAAGGGCCAGCACCCGGAGTCCATCCTTGTAGAAAAAGAAGGGCAGGCTCTTGCTGGAAATTTCATCCTGGTAGACCGGCTTGCCCTGGAAATAGAAAGCGAATTCGCCGATTTCCAGTTCCAGCTTCTGGAACTGGTCTAAAAAGGCTTTTAGCTTGGCGATAAAGTCCTGGCGGAAGTGAATGGCCGAGGCGTGGTGGGCCGGGAAAATCTTCAGGGCGGAAATGGTGTTGGCCAGGGACAGGACCACCTCCCGGGCCTTCTGGAAGGCCAGGGCCTCGTATTCCTTCTCGGATAACGTCTGGTCTGTGGTCTTATCCTCTGGGGTCATGGTCAGATTTCAGCCATAGTTTAATGCAGCTACTGAATAATAGTCAAACTTTAGGCCGGTGGGATGGCTCAGCGCTGGCTCAGCACCTGTTCCTCGTAGTCCTTGACCTCGGCCAGCCACATGTTTTCCGGCGGAACATCATGATTCAGGCAGTAGTAATCCCAGACCGCTCCCAGGGGCAGGTCGCGGGCCACCTGCCGCCAGGCCAGCTTGACCAGGCTTTCTCCGGCCAGCTCGGCCTGCTTGATTCTTTCCCAGGGCAGGAGCAGGGCCCGCAGCAGGCTGCGCAGGGTGGACCTGGCACCCAGCACCCAGGCCCCGACCCGGTTCATCGAGGCGTCGAAGTAGTCCAGGGCCAGGTGAATTTTTTCCGGGATGGGGGAGTTGACGATTTCTTCGGCCAGGGTGTCCAGCTCGTCGTTCCCGATGACCACGTGGTCGCTGTCCCAGCGCAGGCCGCGGCTGATGTGGAGAAGAAGCTCGCTGCTGACCTGAAGAATGGAGGAAAGCTTATCGGCCACCGACTCGGTCGGGTGGAAGTGGCCCAGGTCCAGGCAGACCATCTTTCCCTTCTTCAGGGCATAGGCCAGGTAAAACTCGTGGGAACCGACCACGAAAGCCTCGCTGCCCAGGCCGAAGAGCTTGCTTTCCAGCGAGTCCTTGAGCAGGGTCTGGGAGAACTCCAGCTCAAAGATTTCCTCCAGGGAATCGTAAAGCAGCTGACGGTAGAGCCAGCGGTCGGAGGGTATATCCTTCAATCCGTCCGGGATCCAGAGGTTATGGATGGAATAGGACTTGAGTTCCCGGCCGAAAAAGGCGGCAATCTTGCGACAGCACTTGACGTGCTCGACCCAGAATTTTCTTATTTCTTTCCGGGGATGACTCAGGGTCAGGCCCGAGGCCGCCTTGGGATGGTTGAAGCAGGTGGCGTTGAAATCAAGCTTGATGTTCAGGACCTTGGCCCACTCCACCCAGCCCCGGAAGTGGGCGGGCTCATATTCGTTGCGCTCAACTGGCCCGTTGAATTCCCCGTAAATGGAATGGAGGTTGACCCGGTGGTGTCCGGGGATCAGGGACAGGGCTTTTTCCAGGTCCTGGCGGAGCTCGGCCGCGTTCCGGGCCCGGCCCGGGTAATGACCGGTGACCTGCAGGCCCGAGCCCTCGAAGCTGATTTCCTGCCATTCGAAGCCCTGGACATCGTCTCCCTGCCAGCAGTGCAGGCTCAGCTGAAATTTCTGCAGTTCTTCCAGGGCCTTTTCGGTATCGATACCCAGCTCGGCGTACTTTTCCCTGGCTTCCCGGTAACGTTTATCGACCACGGTCAGGTCCATTATCAACCCTCCTGGATGATGATTTTTTATAATTTTAAGGTTCCGCTGTCAAGACCGGGGGCAGGGGGCATCTACTTCAGCCCGGTCACCCGCAGGAAATCCTGGTAACGGTCTGACCAGAGCCCCTGCTGTTGTGGGTTGAATTCTTTTATTTCAAAAGAACGCCAGACCACTTCTCTTATTTCCTGGCGACTGCTCACCGCCCCGGCGGCCAGGGCCTGAACCAGGATGTTGCCGGCCGAGGTGGCCTCGTCCGGACCGGCCAGCACTCTCAGGCCGGTGGCCTCGGCCGTGAACTGGTTGAGCAACTGGTTGCGCGAACCGCCCCCGACGAGGTGGATGGTGCTGAACTTTTTCCCGGTCAGCCGGCCGAGTTCCTCCACCACCAGCCGGCTCTTGAAGGCCAGGCTCTCCAGGATGGTCCGGACCATGGTCCCGATGTCGCCCGGTTCTTTCTGCCTGGTCTTCCGGGCGTAAGCATTTATGGCTTCGACCATGTTATCGGGGTGGAGAAAATCGGGGGCATCCGGGTCCAGGTAAAGCTGGAAGGGCCGGGCGGCCCTGGCCATTTCCACCAGCTGTTCATAGTTAAGGTCCCGGTTCCTGGCCCAGACCTTGCGGCACTGCTGCAGCGGCCAGAGACCGGTGACGTTCTTCAGGAAGCGGATGGTTCGGCCCAGCCCGCTCTCGTTGGTGAAGTTTGAGGCAAAGGACTGCGGGCTGACCACAGGCTCCGGAAGTTCCACCCCGACCAGCGACCAGGTCCCGGAGCTGATATAGAGCCAGTCTTCACCCCGGCCCGGGGCCGCGGCCACGGCCGAGGCGGTGTCGTGGCTGGCCACCTGGACAACTTCTATGTCCGGCGCCCCGTCTTCCACCAGCCAGCTCGAAATTTTCCCCAGCCGGGTTCCGGGCTGGTTGATTTCGGGAAGTATACCGGGAGAAATTCCCATCCTCTCCAGAAGCTCCGGTATCCAGCTACGGGTGAAGGGCGAAAGCATCTGCGAAGTGGAGGCAATGGTCAGCTCGGTGGCCTGCTTTCCGGTCAGCAGGTAATTGATGAGGTCTGGGGTGAACAGCAGCCTGCGGGCGGCCCGGATTATTCCCGGGTTTTCCTCGAGGTAGCAGTAGAGCTGGAAGAGTGAATTGAACGGCAGAAACTGGATTCCGGTCAGGCGGTAGAGCTCCTCCCCGGGAAAATTCTTAAAATATTTTTCCATGGCTTGCGGGAAGGAACGGTGCCGGTAGCAGTAGGGAAGGGACAGGAGGTTACCCCGCTCATCCAGCAGGCCAAAGTCCACGCCCCAGGTGTCCACCCCGAGGCTGGACACTTCCAGGCCGTCCCGGCGGCAGTCCCGGAGGACTTTCCTGATTTCTTCGAAAAGGTAATAGATGTTCCAGTGGAGGCGGTTTTCCAGCAGGATGGTCTTGTTGGGAAAGCGGTGGATTTCTTTTAACTCCAGCCGGCCAGCCTGCAGCCGGCCCAGCATGGCCCGGCCGCTTTCCGCTCCCAGGTCAAATGCCAGGAAGTTATGAGTGCCCATGAAATTGCCTTTCAATTTTTTTCAAGACCTAATTTTAACCGCATTGGCCCGGAATAATCCAGACTCAGGTTTCAAATTCATGCGGCCCGGGTAAGATCGGCTCTTAATTCTGAGCGCCTGGATGTCTGGACTCTGAATCCGGCTCTTGATGGTAGCCTGACCCGGGCGCCTCTGCTCTGAACTGGAAGGTGTTGTCTGAAAAGTATTCCCGCGCAGAGGAAAGTGAGAATAATAATGAAAAATGGTGCATTGTGGCCGCGATTTTTTGAAACCTCGTCCCGGATGGTTTATATTAAAGAGCGGGAGCGAGAGATGAGAATTGTCCAGGAAGTAATTACCATTTCAACCCGCGGGCACAATGATATCCAGGACCTGACCCCGGAAGTGGAGCGCAGGCTTGAGGCCAGTGGCCTGAAGGAGGGACAGGCCCTGGTTTTTGTCCAGGGCTCGACGGCCGGGGTCACCACCATGGAATATGAGCCCGGGCTGGTCCGGGACCTGCCGGAACTCCTGGAAAAACTGGTGCCATCAAACCGCAGCTACCATCACGATGAAACCTGGGGCGATGCCAACGGCTTTTCCCACCTGCGGGCTTCGCTCCTCGGGCCCTCGCTCATGGTGCCCTTTGCCGGGGGCCGGTTGCAGCTGGGCACCTGGCAGCAGATCGTCCTGGTTGATTTTGACAACCGGCCGAGGAGCCGGAATGTCCTTCTGCAGTTCGTGGGAGAATAGCCGCCGCTCAAAAATTTTGCCCCGGGCCCGTCCGCGGGGATGATAATCCCGGCCGATGGAGTATAATTAGGTAAGCCAGAAAGAGAAGAGCCACGATGGATATAGATGACCTCAGGGAATCGCTAAGGAAGAAGGCCAGGGGCCAGTCTCCGGATAAGGTCAAGGCCATCTGGCAGGAGCTCAATTCCCGGCAAAACCTGACCACGCGGGAGAAACTGGAAAAGCTGCTGGAAATTTCCAGGAAGCAGAAGAAAGAACCGGAAGGGAAGACCATCCTGCCCGGGGAACGGCCAGGCCGGGGGGGAAGCAGCCAGCCGTTTCTCATCCTGGAAAACTCTTACCACCTCGGGGCCCGTTACGGACAGATTCCGCTGTCGCTGGGCCTGAATATTCCCGGCCAGGTCCTGGCCGTCCTGGCCAGGGACCGGGAATTTGAAAGCCTGTCACTGTCCGGGGCAGTCTTTATCGACCTGGAGACCACCGGGCTGGCCGGTGGCACCGGGACCGTGCCCTTCCTGGTCGGCCTGGGCTTTTTCGAGAATGATAACCTGAAGATAGTCCAGTATTTCCTGAACGACCTGGCGGCCGAGGGCCGGATGCTGGAGGACCTGAGGCAGCTCCTGGAAGAAAAAAAATTCACCTCGGTCGTTTCCTACAACGGCAAGGGCTTTGACCTGCCCCTCCTGGAGACCCGGTTTACCCTGAACCGGATGCGGCTGGTCCTGACAGGCCTGCCCCACCTCGATTTCCTGTACACGGCCCGGCACCTTTGGAAGCACAGGTATGAAAGCTGCCGCCTGTACGAGCTGGCCCTTAACCACCTGGGGGTGGACCGGGCCGAGGACATCCCCTCCGAGGAGATTCCCTGGCGGTATTTTCAATACCTGAGGACCGGGGACTTCTCGCTGGTCGAACCGATTTTCTACCACAACCAGGAAGACCTGATGTCTCTCTACGGAGTGGTGGTGGCCGGCTCCCTGCTGGTGGCCCGGACCCTGGAACAGGATGAGGTGGACATCGAGGCTACCGAGCTACTGGGGGTGGGTAAGATCCTGGAGCGGGCCGGCCAGGTGGAAAGGTCAATCGCCTACTATGAAAAGGCCCTGGATAAAAACCTGCCGGAGCCGGTCTCGGCCAGGGTCCGGAAAAACCTGGCCCAGTATTTCAAGCGACAGAAGAAGTGGGAGAAATCGATCGAGCTCTGGCAGAACCTCCTGGAAAACAGCGAGGACCTGGAATGCTTCCGGGAGCTGGCCATCTACTATGAACATCACCGGAAAGACCCGGAGGAGGCCCTGAAGTATGCCCTGGACGGGCTGGCCCTGTCCCGGGGGCGTGACTTAAAGTACGAACGGGACTTCGAGAAAAGGGTGGAGCGCCTCAATAACAAGGTCAGCAGGCTGAAGTCCACCAGGCCAGACAGGTCCTGAGCCCCGGCCGGTCTTGGACTGAAGCGGGGAAGGGCAGTTAGGTTCTGGCAGGGACAGGAAGCCCGCTTGACCGGTCAGGTCTTCACCCGGCTCAGTCCTTGACAAGGAGGTTGGCGGTGCGAGCCATGGTTGTTTCCGGGTTCAAACCCGTTGAGGAAAATCCGTTGCAACTGCAGGAAGTCGACCGCCCGCATCCCGGGCCCGGCCAAATCCTGATAAAGGTCAATTACTGCGGCGTCTGCCATACCGACCTGCACACGGTGGAGGGGGAGTTGCCGGAAGTGCCGCTGCCGAGAATTCCAGGGCACCAGGTGGTCGGGGTGGTGGAGCAAAAGGGAGAGGGGGCCGAACTTTTCAGGAAGGGGGACCGGGTCGGCGTGGCCTGGTTGTACAGCGCCTGCGGCCACTGTGGCTTCTGCCGCCGGGGGCTGGAGAACCTGTGCCTGGAAGCCAGGTTTACCGGCTACCAGGTTGACGGCGGTTATGCCGAGTACCTGGTCGCTCCCGAAGACTTTGCCTACGAGCTGCCCGAAAATTTCCCCGACGAGCAGGCCGCCCCGCTGCTCTGTGCCGGCATCATCGGCTACCGGGCGCTCCGGCTGAGCCGCATCAAGCCCGGGCAGAAACTGGGGCTGTACGGTTTCGGGGCCTCGGCCCACGTCACCATCCAGGTGGCCAGGCACTGGAACTGCCGGGTTTACGTTTTTTCCCGAAGCCAGGAACACCGGCAACACGCCCTGGAACTGGGAGCCTGCTGGGCCAGGAAACCCGATGAGCTTCCACCGGAGAAACTGGATTCCGCCATTGTTTTTGCCCCGGCCGGAGAAGTGGCCCGCCTGGCCCTGAGAGCGGTGGACCGCGGCGGGACCGTGGCCCTGGCCGGAATATACATGAGCCCGATTCCTGAAATTAATTATGAAAGCGAACTTTACCACGAAAAATGCCTGAAGAGCGTGGCCAACGCCACCAGGCAGGACGGAGTCGAGTTCCTGAAGATGGCGGCCGACATCCCCATCCAGACCGAAGTCAAAATTTACCCCCTGGAAGAAGCTAACCGGGCCCTCTATGAAGTCAAGCACAGCCTGGTCAACGGGGCGGCCGTTCTTAAAATTGGCTGAGGCCGGTTGAAAAATCTGTCCCGGTAAGATAATATTTAATAGATTTTCGCTATGCGCCCGTAGCTCAGTTGGATAGAGCGACTGACTACGAATCAGTAGGCCGCAGGTTCGAGCCCTGCCGGGCGCACTCTTCATCTCCGCTTGATGAAAGCACTTCTTTTAATAGGCCCACCCGGTGCCGGTAAGAGTCCGCTCGGAGATTACCTCCAGGAACAATCCATCGCCGGGAAAAGGTTCTGTCATCTTGATTTCGGCCGGGAGCTCCGGGAAATACTCAAGGAGCATTCCGCGGCCGGGTCCGGCAGCCAGGCTGAAAAGGGAGCAGGAAAAAAAGAAACATCAGGGCAGGAAGGAGAAGCCGGCCTGGCCGCAGCCGGCCATTTCAGCCGGCAGGAACTGGAGCGGATCAGGCAATCGGTGGAAACGGCCAGCCTGTTTGAAGAGGCTGACCGGGAGCTGGTCAGAAAAATTGTCCGCCATTTCCTCGAAAAAAACACGATCGGTGAAGACGATATCCTGGTACTTAACGGGTTGCCGCGTCACCGGGCCCAGCTGGGCTGGCTGGAAGATATTTTGACCATCGCCCTGGTGGTAAGCCTTGACTGTCCCGAGGACGTGGCCGTGAGAAGAATCCTGGCCAACCTCGACGGGGAACGTCAGGGGCGCGAGGATGACCGGCTGGAGGTCATTGTCCGCCGCTACCGCCTTTACCAGGAAAAGACCGGGCCGCTTCTGGAATATTTCCGCCAGTCTGAAGTTCCGGTTATAAGCCTGAAGGTCGACCGGGAGACCAGGCCGGAAATCCTCTGGCCGAAGCTCCAGTCTTCTCAGCTGCTGGCTCAGTTAGATTGAGCGCCTCTCCATTACCGCTAATTAATTAAGCCCCGATTGGCTTCCGGCCGAGGCTGCCCGGACTCTAATATATGAATGGTCATTCATATATCAGCCCCGGGTCTTGCCCCGTGAAATCCCGGCCAGTTCTCTTAGGCCCGCACCGTATCGAGAAGTTATAGCCCGGCCTCAAGAACTGAATGAGTTAAAAAATGATGATCGTGGCCCTGAAGTAATTTACGATTATTTTCCTGCCAGCCAGCGCCCGGGAGAATTTATGGATATTTTCGGCCCGCCGCCTTTTTCCCTTATGGGCCTGGCTCAGCCGGTAAGCTTTCTGGCTTCCAGGTAGAACCGCTTTTCCCAGGCCTCGCCCATGGAGAAAGTCTTGCGGGGCAGGGCCCCGTCCAGGATGACCGTGGGGAAAAGCTGGCACTTGTCCATGGCCGGAAGGTAAAAACCCAGGTTCCCGGGTTTCTGGCGGCTGAGGTTCAGCAGCGAGTCGTCGCCGTGAACGTAATCCAGGCCGGAAGCTTCCTTCTTCTTCAGGTAATCATCCAGGAAGGCCTGGAGGCTACCCACCGTCAGGTTGTGTTTTGGTTGCAGGAACCTTATGGACTGGAAGCTGTTCTGCCCGACCAGTCCGGCTATCTGTTCCTGGTTCCGGCGGGCATTGACTGCCTGTTTCATTTCTTCAAAGTCGTGGTGTTCCCGCAGTTCCACCCGGCCGTTGAAGAACTCCACCAGGTTCGGGACCAGGTTGTCCGGCCGGCGCACCTCAAACAGCACCCGGTGAATAGGCTCGAAGACCAGGGACTCGTCGTGGAGATTGACCACCTCCACCAGGGCATAACGCAGCGGAGAGTTTTTCAGGTCTTCCGGGTTTCGGGCCGCAGCCTTGGTCCTTTCCCATATGGTCTTGGCCGTGGCCAGGGAGTGGTTGCCGTCGCCCACGGCGAACAGCAGCAGGGGAGTCCTCTCCGGCAACCCGTACTTTTTCTGGAATTCTTCCGGGCTGGCCAGGCGGGACAGGCCGTCCATGACCATTCTTTCCACCTCGGTCCGGTCGACCAGGAAGCCGCGCAGCCGGCCGGAGTTAAACATCAGCTCGAACTCGTAAAGTTTGCTCAGTTCCCGGCTGTGGTCGGCGGCCGGGCCAATGACCAGGTGGCCCGGGTCATCAATAAGAATCATGATATGAGGGACTTCCAGAACCGCTCCTTCTCTTATCTTCACCCGGGGCGGGATTCTTTCGATGATGGTGCCTTCGGTGGCCCGGATGAGGCTGCTGGCCCTGGGATTGTAATCGTAGGCTTCCAGATCCAGGCAGAAGAGAAGTCCCCGTCGCCAGCCATGGGCGGTTTCCCGCTCGACGTAAATCATTCCGGATACCTCCCGGAAGAGCCCGCGGCCCAGGTAGTCCTTCATGGCGGCCTGGATCCTGGCGATGCGCGCCTCTTTATCCGGTGAGTTCAGGTAAACTTCGGGGTAGATCAGGTGCAGGGTGGACGGAGCTTCCCCGACCAGCTCTTCCACTCTTTTCCAGTATTCCGGTTCCGAGGTGTACTGGTCGCAGGCAATCACCGCCCATTTCTGAAGGTCCAGGCCCTCGGCCGGGAGCAGGATTTCCGGGATGGCCATTCCGAGCGAACCAAAAATTCTCATCTTGTGAATCCTTTCCGGTTTCAGAAATATGAAGTTTTTTTATATAACAACCGCCGGCATTTTTCAATTGCTCCTGGCCAGAGTGGAAAGGCGGACACGGGTTGAAAAAAGCCCGGTGGTTGCCGGTGCCGGTTTCGGGGACTGACCCGGAACTTTTACTGCCGGTTTTTCCACACGGCACAGGCCAGATTTTTTAAGACGCCTGCCGGTTGTCCTGGCCGCGCGGGCCGGATCCACGCATTTGACAAAAGGCGGCCGATAAACTATAAAAGCTCATCATCAGGGCTTTATAAATTTACATAGAAGTGAGGTGCGATGTGATTTCCTTTGAGCTTACCGAAGAACTTAAGGCTTTGCAGGACATGGCCCATTTCTTTGCCGAAAAGGAGATGCGGCCCAAAGCCGCCCTCTACGACCGGGAAGAGAAATTCCCGGAAGAGGTCATGCAGAAGGCCTTTGAGGCCGGTTTCCTGACCTGCAACGTTCCGGTGGAATACGGCGGCGGCGGGTTGAGCGACCTGGAAGTGGCCATAATTTCAGAAGAGCTGGCCTGGGGCTGCGCCGGCATGTACACCACCATGATGGCCAACTCCCTGGCCTTCACTCCAATCATCCTGTTCGGCAGCGAAGAGCAGAAACAGAAATTCCTGACGCCCTTTACCCGCAAAATGGCCTTTGCTTCCTACTGCCTGACCGAAAGGGAAGCGGGCTCAGATACCTCGGCCATCAAGACTATTGCCAGAAAAGATGGCTCCGATTACGTAATCAACGGTTCCAAGTGTTTCATCACCAACGGCGGGGTGGCCAGCCTGTACGTGGTCTTTGCCAATGCCGCCCCGGAGAAGGGAGCCCGCGGTATCACCGCCTTCCTGGTGCCCAAGGAAACACCCGGGGTGACCATCGGCAAGGTTGAAGACAAGATGGGTCACCGGGCCTCCAACACCGCCGAGATTTTCTTCGAGGACGTCCGGGTGCCGGCCGAGAACATCATCGGCCGGGTGGGCCAGGGCTTCCTGATTGCCATGAGAACCTTCGACCGCACCCGCTCGGCCGTGGGCGCGGCCGGGGTCGGCCTGGCCCGGGCCGCCCTGGAATACGCCGTGGATTATGCCAAGACCCGGGTCCAGTTCGGTCAGCCCATCGCCACCTTCCAGGCCATTGCCTTCAAGATCGCCCAGATGGCCATGGAAATAGAGGCGGCCCGGCTGCTGGTCTGGAAGGCGGCCTGGATGGTTGATAAAGGGTTACCCTGCGGGCTGAACTCGGCTATGGCCAAGTGCTTCGGCTCCGACCTGGCCATGTGGGCCTCGCTCGAAGCCCTGCAGATCCTGGGTGGCTACGGCTACATGAAGGACTACCCGGTGGAAAAGCTGGTCCGCGACGCCAAGCTGCTCCAGATTTACGAGGGCACCAACGAGATTCAGCGCCTGGTGATTTCGCGGGAAGTGATCGGACCGATTATCAGGAAATAAGCGGTTTCTGGAAGATAAAAAAAGGGCCTCTTTCGAGGCCCTTTTTCATTTCAGGTTAAGAAAAAAGGAAAATCGGTGGGGGATATTACTCTTCGAATTTCTCGGGGATGATAGCCAGTGTTTCAACGCCAGCGCCTTTGCAGATATCCATGACTTCCATGACCTTGCTGAAGGGCAGCTTGGCATCGGCCCGGATGAAGATGGTCTTATCCTGGCGGGCCGCATACAGACGACGCAGCTCTTCCAGGAGCATCCTGAGCTCCAGCGGGTTTCTCTGTATTTCAACCTGGTCATTTTTCTTAACGGTCAGAACGATGACGTTGGGGTCCTGGCCGCCTTTGCTCTCAGCCTGGACTTCGGGCAGCTTGGCATCGATGCCCATCTGAACCATGGGGGTGATAACCATGAAGATGATCAATAAGACGAGTAAGACATCGCACAGCGGAACGACATTGGGTTCTGCTTTCGCCATACTCTCCTCCTTAAAGTTGTTAGGAAATGATTTTATTGCAAACTGCGGGCTTTGTCAATTAAAAATTTCATTCCGGTCAAGACATGGTATCCAGTCTAATGGGTCTGTTTGGAAGCGGCGCGGTGGTAGTCCGGCCATAGGGATTGGGGTGGAGGAAGCGGGGAGATTTATCAGGTTGGTACTTGAAAAAGCG
>QUAH01000016.1 GCA_003426165.1 Candidatus Saccharicenans subterraneus | reverse complement strand
CCTGGCTGGAGAGAGGATTACCGTAGCCCTTATCCCAAACGAGAAGCTGTATGTCCTGAAAAATAACCAGAAAGTGGCCGAGTTCCCACTCTAAATTTTACCCCTGACGTCTACTTTTGATTTTTACAAAATGTCTACTTTTGATTTTTACGGAACAACCTGAAAAAAAGTACTTGACAAGGTGTTTTTTTTTTTATTCTTAACAGCGGGGAGTAGAAGATATAAAATCTATTAAAAGGGGGTGCTATATGAAGCAAAAAATTTTGTCATTTGCCTATATGATTATAATCACCGCGGGCCTTTTGCTAAGTGTCTTGAATTTCGGTTCGAAAGGCTATGCCTCTGCTCCAACCACAATATGGGGAACCATAACGCCAGGAACTACGTATCTTGCCAGCTGGTGGGATTTAAGTGGTCGGTATCTGTATACAGCAGGAGGTATTCGATATTACTGCGTTTGGACTGAGTCTAACTGTTGTATAGTTGACCCTTAGGGAATCGAAATCTCTTCTTCTACTCCCCCAGGAGAAAATAAGATGAAAAAGCTTTTTTTCCTTATGGCGATTATGAGTTTATATTTATTTAATTATGGATGGAGCTGGGAGGCCAAGTATCTTTCGAAAATTAATATTGCCGAAGGCGCTCTTTATCAATCAGCTTCATTTGTTGTGCTTGAGAATGGAGATCTTCTTTTTACAGATATTAGAGACAAAAAGGCTCAGCTCAAAATATTTAACGAAGACGGTCAGGTTATCAGGGCCTGGGGCCAGTTGGGGCCTGGTCCCGAAGAATTTGGGGGTCTGGGGTTTCCCGATTACCAAAAACCATATCTTGCTGTTTCAGATGCGGGAAAACACAGGATTCACATTTTTGAAAAGCTTTCTAATTATGAATTCAAAAAAATAGCGGAAATTCTGGCCTGGGAACAGAACGGGAATATTAAAATTTATGATAAAAATATCCTGATCACAGGAGTCGCAATTTCATCGGAGGGGAAAAAATATCTGGTTTTTATGAGGGGCTTTTCGGGCCGAAACACCAGATACCTCTTGCCTGTCGAGTATACATATGGTCACCATTCGAAAGGTGAATACGAGAAGGTAAATAACGAAGTGTCTGGTATCTATTCTCTTTCGTTTATAGATGTTTGCGAAGACTTTGCCTATCATGTGAGTGATGTACGGTTAAAAGTCGCTAAGATTAATCTTAGGTCAGAAAAGATTGAGTTTTTCGGACAGGAACCTGAAAATTTTCGTCGTGTGGTATTGAATAAAAAATTAAGGGAAGACTTATTAAGAGCCCCTGAGATCGTTGAAGAAATAATGACAAAGAATTCTTTTGTCGGGGGGATCTTCGCAGACAGGGATTTTGTTGGAGTTATCTACCTTAACCGGGAGAAAAAGATAAGTGAAACTCTTTATTACGCTCCATATTTGCAAGTTTACGACCGCACGGGAAAACTGTTATATGAACAGCCTTTAACGCCATTTTATTCAGAAGAGAGAATCGTGCCTTTGTATTATCAGAAAGATAACCGTCTCCTTTATCTTTGCTCAATTATCTACGGAGTGGAGCACCCAAAATATGTGATATACAAATATCAAATTAAAACATGAATAGGCGGTTAGCTTTATGCCTGGTAGTTATAATGTTCTTGTTTAGTGTGATCTACAGGGAACAAGCCTCTCCGGTTCTGGCCAGGTTCCCGGTGATTGAAAATGAGGATGTCTCAAAAGAAGGGCCGAGGCTTAACCTCTATCTGTTTTTCTCCAGGAAAAGTTGTCCTCCCTGCCTAAGCGTAATTGATCTTCTGAATCAACCGCGGCCAGGGATATCAGTGGTCGGTATCATTCCTGAGGATGAAGGCGGTTCAATAGAGGAGGTTCGTAACTCGCTGGGCGTCGAGTTTCCCGTCAGGACTGTCAAAAAATGGAAAAAGTTTATTCCCAACTATGCTCCGACCCTATTTGGAGTTGGTCAGGATGGACGGGTTTATTTCGTCCTGCCGTGTGTTGGTCTTGAAGAACATTACCTCGTTGAGTATCTGGATGAATTTGAGCGCAAGGCAGCTTTCTTGTTATTACCAGGGAAGAGGTAAGATCGGGTAATTAAAAAAAGGGGATTGGCCGGAGGGCCAATCCCCGCAATTTTCTAAGTATAAAGTTCTCAGGCCATCAGGCTGCAGATGGCGGCCACGTTGACCATGTCGTCGGCCGAACACCCACGACTGAGGTCGCAGTAGGGCTTGCTCAGACCCTGGACGATGGGTCCGATGGCTTCGGCTCCGGCCAGGCGCTCGGTCAGCTTGTAACCGATGTTTCCGGCATCAAGGTCGGGGAAAATCAGCACGTTGGCCTTGCCGGCCACCGGAGAGCCCTTGCACTTTCTTTCGCCTACTGAAGGAACCAGGGCGGCGTCGGCCTGCATTTCGCCGTCAACGAGCAGGTCGGGAGCTTTTTCTTTAGCAATCTTGGTGGCGCTGATGACCTTGTCCACGTGCTCATGGGTGGCCGAACCCTTGGTGGAGAAGCTCAGCATGGCCACCTTGGGCTCAAGCCCGGTCACGGCCTGGAAGTTCTTGGCCGAAGTAATGGCGATATCGGCCAGCTGGGCATCGGTCGGGTTGGGGACCACGGCGCAGTCGGCATAGCACAGGAGCTTGTCCGGGAAGACCATGATGAAGTAGCTGGAAACGGTCTGGATACCGGGTGCAGTGCCCACGGTGTAAAGTGCTGCCCTTATGACGTCACCGGTAGAAGAAATATTGCCACCGACCACCGCGCCCACCTTATCCTTGGCCAGCATACAGCCGGCGAAATAGAGCGGGTTTTTCACCAGCTCTATGGCCTGGTCCAGGGTCAGACCCTTGGCCTTACGTCTTTCGTAAACGTGGTTGGCAAATTCTTCTTTCCAGGCTGAGGTCAACGGATCGATGATTTCGATGTCGTCGACCTTAACGTTATTTTCAGCGGCAATCTTCTTGATGTTGTCAGGGTTTCCGACCAGGATTGGCTGGCCGATTTTTTCGGCGATGATGGTCCGGGCTGCCCTGACGGTGCGGATGTCTTCGGCATCCGGGAAGGCAATTTTAAGAAACCTTTTAGCGGCTTTTTCCCTTATTTCTTTAACAAAATTGCTTCCGCTCATTCTATCCTCCTTGAAGTCTTGTTTATTCTTACCAAATCCGGGGCGCGTCCTTGACCACCCGGACCGTGTCCCTGGCCAGGAGCAACTCCTCGTTGGTCGGGATGACATAGACGGCCACCCGGCTGCTTTCCCTGGAAATCTTCATGCATTTTCCGCGAACAGCCTGCTTGTTGAGCTCATCATCCAGCTCGATTCCCAGGTTCTCCAGGCCCTCGCAGATCATTTTCCTGATGAGGACGCTGTTTTCGCCGATACCGGCGGTGAAGATGATGGCGTCGGTGCCGTTCATCTCGGCCATGTAGGCCCCGATGTATTTCTTGACCCTGAGGGCGAAAATCTTGAGGGCTAACTGGGCCCGGTGGTTGCCTTCGGCCGCGGCCTTTTCGATGTCCCTCATGTCGTTGCTGAAGCCGGAAACACCCAGCATGCCGCTCTTCTTGTTGAGGATGTTGAAGATATCTGTGACGCTGCCGATGCCCTTGTTGAACATGTACTCCACGATGGCCGCGTCGATGTCCCCGGACCTGGTGCCCATGACCAGACCTTCGAGTGGGGTCATGCCCATGGTGGTGTTGATGGACTGGCCCTTCTTGATGGCCGCGGCGGAACAGCCGTTACCGAGGTGCAGGGTGATGACGTTGACTTCTTCCCGCGGCTTTCCGACCAGCTTGCGGTAGCGGTAGGCAACGTAGCGGTGGGAGGTGCCGTGAAAGCCATAGCGACGGATCCGGTATTTCTCGTAGTACTCCATCGGGATGGCATAGAGATAGGCTTCTTCCGGCATGGTCGAATGGAAGGCCGTGTCGAACACCGCCACCTGCGGAATCCTGTCCCCGAAAATCTCGTAGCAGGCGTGGATGCCCTTGAGGTTGGCCGGGTTGTGCAGCGGGGCCAGGTCGGCGCACTCTTCGATCTGGGCCATGACTTCCTGGTCAATCTTGACTGACTTGGTGAACTTCTCCCCGCCGTGGACAACGCGGTGGCCGATGGCGTGGATGTCGTCCCAGCTGTGGATGCCGTTTATCTTGGTCTTGGGGTCTTCCATCCACTTCTTGATCCTGAGGATGGCTTCCCGGTGGTCATGGATGGGCTCGATGGTCTTAACCGGTTCCTGCCCGTCCGCTTCAAAGTTGATAATGGCGTCGTCCCTGCCAACCCTCTCGATAAGTCCCTTGGCCACCCGGCGGTCGCTGTCGGTTTCAAACATGTCCAAGTCGGTGTTGATGATCTGGAACTTGACTGATGAGCTGCCGCAATTTAAGACAAATACGTTCATGTTTAATTCCACTCCTTTTTAAATATTAGGAAAAGTAAATATACCAGAATAACCGCCTTAATTTCAATGATTTCGGGGAACCCGATCATTTCTTGACATCGTCCTTTGTCATCACATCGTTGACAGCTCAAAGTCTCTTGCCCCCGAACACTCAGGCTTTGTTGCATAATGTTTTGCACCCGTACCTGCCGGTTGATTATCTCCGGGTTTGGCTTTATCGGGCCGAACACAAGGGAAAGCCCTTTATTATCAGTAATTTAAAAAGCAGAGTGCTACGTCCAGATAATATCTTCTAGCACCTCTGCTCCGCCTGGTAAATCCGGCCTGGCTAAGTAAAAAAATTCAGCCTATCGAGGTTGACTTTTTTCCCGCAGGCTTGTAAATTTAGCTGAAGTTATAGAAAAAGCTATTGAAAGCTTAGGAGGCAAGCTGACCGATGAGCGAGGCGGATGGTAGCAATAGTACCTCGCCTGTATTTTCCTGGCTGCTTATGATTAGCGGTCGGGAGGGAAACTGCCTTCCGGTATTGGCCATCTGAACTGGCAGTTCGCCTCCCGGCCTTGCGAACGGGTAAGGAAAGCGGAGGCGAACGGTGGACCTGGAAAAGACTCAAAATTCTTCAGGAAAGTTCGAACTAACCGCTTTTTCTTTCTGGCTTAAAAGGGGGAGCATTTTCGGCTTCAGTTCGGAAAAAGATTTGAGGCGGGGGGAATCTTGATGCCGACCGGAAGAAAAGGAATATGGGCGCGACTTTTTAACAGCCGGATCGAAGAAGAGAAAAAATCGACCATCGTCAGGGACGTCAGCCAGTTTGAAAGCCAGCTGATAGAGTTCTGCAGCCAGCCCCTGGAGCGGGCTTTATTGCGGTTACAGAGCTCGCCCAGGGGCCTGTCGGCCAGAGAAGCTGAAGACCGGCTGGATGAGTACGGAGCGAACGAGCTGTCCACCAGAAGGCAGCTTAATTTCCTGGAAGATATGCTCCGCCGGATGAAAAGCCCCCTGGTCCTCCAGTTGTTGGCCATTGCCATCATTTCGGCTTTCCTGGGCGAGTTAAAATCTACTTTCCTGGTAAGCCTGATGGTCCTGCTCAGTGTCGGGCTGTCATACGTGCTTGACCGCCGGTCCTTCCAGGCCGTAGAATCCCTGGGCAAGCGGGTTAAATCCAGAACCCTGGTTCTCAGAAACGGCCAGGAAACCGAAGTAAAAATTTCCGAGGTGGTGCCTGGAGATATAGTGATCCTGAATGCCGGATCGATCATTCCGGCCGACCTAAGGTTGATTCAGGCCAAGGATTTCTTTGTCAGCGAGTCAGCCCTGACCGGCGAATCCATGCCGGTGGAAAAAACCGCGGCCGCCCCGGCTGCCCCGCCCAAGACCGCCCTGGAGCTTAACAATGCCTGTTTCCTGGGCACCTTTGTAGTCAGCGGCACGGCCCGGGGACTGGTCATAAACACGGGTAAGAGAACAATCTACGGCACCATTTCCGAAAAGCTGACCGAGGAACCACCACCAACCAGCTTTGACCGGGGAGTAAAGGATTTCACCTTCCTGATGATCCGCTTCATGCTGGTCATGGTTTTGGCAGTCTTTTTTATAGTCGGGCTCACCAAGGGCAACTGGCTGGAAGCGCTCCTGTTCGGTATCTCCATAGCCGTCGGCCTGACCCCTGAAATGCTGCCGATGATCATAACCGCCAACCTGGCCAAGGGGGCCCTGTCCATGGCCAGGAAAAAGGTCATCGTCAAGCGACTGCCGGCCATCCAGAACCTCGGGGCCATGGACGTCCTGTGCACCGATAAGACCGGGACTTTAACTCAAGACCGGGTGGTACTGGAAAAGCACGTGGACATCCTGGGAAATCCCAGCGAGGACGTGCTGACCTATGCTTACCTGAACAGCTATTTTCAGACCGGCCTGAGAAACTTGATTGACCGGGCCATTCTGGAACATGAAGAGCTGGAAGTGGAGAGGGATTGCCGGCTGGTGGACGAGCTGCCCTTTGATTTCCAGCGCCGCCGGATGTCGGTGGTGGTCGATTACGAGCAGGATCACGTCCTAATCTGCAAGGGGGCCGTGGAAGAAATATATTCCTGTTGCTCCCACTATCAGATCGGAGACGAGATCTACCCTTTGATCGATATGATGCGGGCCGACCTGTTCGAAGAAGTGGACCGGCTGAACCAGGACGGCTTCCGGGTTCTGGGCATAGCCTACCGGGAATTCCCGAAGAGCAAGACCGTGTTCACGGTGGAGGACGAAAGCCAGCTGATACTGCTCGGCTACATAGCTTTCTTCGACCCGCCCAAGTCCATGGCTTCAGAGGCCCTGAGGTTGCTAAAGGGGGCCGGAGTTAAGGTCAAGGTTCTGACGGGCGATAACGCCCTGGTAACCGAGAAAATCTGCCGGGAAGTTGGAGTGGAAATTAAGGGGATAATGTCCGGGCCTGACCTGGTCAACCTGAAACCGGAAGAATTTTCCAGGGCCATAGAAGAAAACAATGTCCTGGTCAAGCTCACCCCGGCCCAGAAAGAAGAAATAGTGGAGACCCTGAGGAAAAATGGTCACGTGGTCGGCTTCCTCGGTGATGGCATAAACGATGCCCCGGCGCTTCGGGCGGCCGACGTCGGCATCTCGGTGGATTCGGCAGTTGACGTGGCCAAGGAATCGGCCGATATCATCCTCCTGGTCAAGAGCCTGCTGATCCTGGAGGAAGGCGTCATTGAAGGCCGCCGGATATTTGCCAACATAGTCAAGTACATCCGGATGGCGGCCAGTTCCAATTTCGGGAACATGTTCAGCGTCCTTGGAGCCAGCTACCTGTTACCCTTTCTGCCGATGAAACCCATCCAGATCCTGACCAACAACCTGCTGTATGATTTTTCCCAGACCGGAATTCCAACCGACCGGGTCGATGAAGACCAGATTTCCAGGCCGCGTCGCTGGGACATTTCCGGGATAAAAAAGTTCATGATTTTCCTGGGGCCGGTCAGCTCTCTCTTTGATTATGCCACCTTTGGCCTGATGTGGTTCTTTTTCAATTGCCGGGCCTACCTGGACCCGGCGGTTAGCTCCGGCCAGAAAGACCTGCTGATGAGGCTTTTCCAGACCGGCTGGTTTGTGGAATCACTCCTGACCCAGACCCTCATCGTCCACATCATCAGGACCAAAAGAATTCCTTTTATCCAGAGCCGGGCCTCGGTTCATCTGATGATGACCACCCTAATCATCATGCTGATTGGAGCCTGGCTGCCTTATTCGCCCCTGGCTTCGCTTCTGGGCCTGGTCCCGCTGCCGGCAATTTACTGGTTATGGATTGGAGCTTTCCTGCTGATGTATTCGGCGCTGGCCCATAAGGTCAAGCGCTGGTTTTTCAATAAGTTCGGAGGTGATTGATGGAGACTCTTTTGGAGGCCCTTCAGGAAGGTCGGTTATTTGAACTCCCAGAAAATGATAAGAATCATGCCCTGCAGTTTCTGGCTCACATCATCGAAGCCTTCCCGGAAACTCCGGCCGGGACCGATGTGGTCGGGCTGGTCCTGAAACGGGAAGAGACGGCCAATACAGGCCTGGGAAAGGGCTGGGCCTGTCCACATGCCCGGGTCTCCTATGAGGAGGACTTAAATTGCGTCATCGGCTGGAGTCCGGGCGGAATCGATTACCAGGCACCAGACAGCCAGCCGGTTTCCATAATAGTGATGCATGTCGTCCCCGACAACCAGCGCAGTCGCTACCTCAAGGAGATTTCAAGCCTGGCCAAGGCGCTGAGCACTTATCCGGAAATCGGCCGGATCAATGAAGCCAGGAACCTGGACGATGTCCGCCTCTACCTTCTGGATATGATTGAAAACAGCCGAAAAAGTCTCAGCCCCGATGCCAGGGCCAGGATGATTACCCTGCAGACCAAGCCCCTGGCCACGGCCCAGCCCCTGCCGGAGCTCAGCAGCCTGATGGTCGAGCCGGTGACCGTGGTCGCCGGGCCTGGCCTGAAGCCCGTGGTCCTGGTCCAGAATCCGGCCCTGGCCGAATACCTGGAAAATGCCCCTGACCTGGTGGATAAGCTGGAAAAGGATGGGTTCTACCAGAATGGCGGCTGGCGGGTGATGAGGCGGTCAACCGCTGTCTACCAGAAGGGGCGGGTGGTTTATGATTGCCTGGCCCTTAAGATATCAGGCGGTAGCCCCACAAACAGGTCTTGAAGAGGAGGCCATCCCCTTCAGAACTTATCCTGCATGTTCATCTGCAGGGAAGGCCGGGAACCTGACTTCGAGCTTATTTCTACGCAGGCCGGATACCCGGCTCAATAATCTTCTTAATTTTTCTATAAATCAGTTTTTATTTTTTACCTTCTTCAGTTTTGGGCTGGAAAAGCAAAGAGACATCCCTTTTCCCGCGTTCCAGGTAGGTAACGCCTTTCTTCATCCACTCTGGCTGCGGGGCGCCCTTGAGATAGTGGTCGAAAAATTCGTCCAGGTGGATGGTCCAGTACTTCTGGTTCTCGCGCTGGCGCAGGCCGTGTTTTTCCCCGTTGAAGACAAACATCCAGGCCGGCTTGCCCAGGCGTCTCATGGCCGAGAAGAACTCGATCCCCTGGTACCAGGGAACGGCATCGTCTTCGTCGTTGTGGATGGTCAGGTAGGGCGTCTGAACCCTTTCCACCCAGAAAATGGGCGAATTTTCGATGAACTGCAGGGCCCTTTCCCAGGGCGGGGTGCCGATTCGGCTCTGGGTTTTCTCGTATTGGAAAGCCCGGGACATGCCTGTTCCCCAGCGGATTCCACCGTAGGCGCTGACCATGTTGGAAACGGCTGCCCCTGCCTCGCAGGCGGCGAAGATATTTGTCCGGGTGATGAGGTAGGTAATCTGGTAGCCGCCCCAGCTATGGCCCTGGATGCCGATTCTCCTGGGGTCTATAAATCCCATCCTGACCACGGTTTCAACCGCCGGGACCACGCACTTGAGGGAGCTCAGGCCGGGGTAGCCCACCTCGTAAACTATATCCGGCATCAGGATGACATAGCCGTTGGAGACATAGCGGGTGAAATTGATGTTGGTGCCGGGACCGGGGGCATAGTAGCGGTGAAGCTGGTCGCTCAGGCGCTCGTAGATGTAAACCATGAGCGGGTATTTCTGCTTCGGGTCGAAGTTTTCCGGCTTGATCAGCACTGCCTGGAGTTCTTTTCCGTCGGCGTTCAGGTAGGTTATCAACTCGGCCTGGCCCCAGATGTATTCGGCCTGCTGGGGGTTGGCCTGGCTGACCTTTTTCAGGTCCTTGAATTCAGACCCGCTGACCCACAGGTCGGGGAATTCTTCAAAGGTCTGGATGGTGAAGACGTACTTCTCGGCCTTCTTAGCCTTCTGCAGTCCACCCAGCAACTTGTCTATATAGACGAGCTTTTCGGGTTGATCGCTCTTCCCGACTTCCAGCCGGAAAAATCCCGAGGCCTTGGTAATTTCATTTGTTCCCAAAAGGATAAGCGGCTTTTTCAGGGATATGGCTTTTTCTTCCGGGTCCAGCCGGAGGTAGCGAAAGTTGACCTTGTTTTCCCGGCCGTATTTTCCCGTCAGGACTCGGGCTGAGCTGCCGTCGGGCTTGATCTCCCAGAGGTCATAGCGGTCGTAGATCAGAACGGAGGCGTCATTTTCCGTCCAGCCGGCCAGGCCATAGGCCGGCGGTTCGCTCGGGGTGTCCCATTCTTCGCGGAAAAAGTTGACGCCGAGCCCGGAGGTCAGGTCGAATCTCCGGCCGTCAGCCAGGCGGTAGGTGAACCAGGCATCGGTCTGGTCGTCATAATATACCAGGTAATTTCCGACCGGTGAGAAACTGACCGAAGACGGGAACTTTTCCAGTATTTTGGTTCTGGCCCCGGTCTTGATGTCCACCAGGTAATAATCGGAATAGCTCCTGTCCCAGGAAACCAGCTGGCGGTAGGGAAGGGGGTTGGAACCCAGGGCTTTCTGGCTGTCGTCGGACAACCGGATTTCCGGCAGGTCATCCGAAGCCAGCCGGACGATTTTTTTGTCTTTGGTGGTTAGATGGCAAACGGCCAGGAAATTTTTCTTCTTCTCTTCCTCAGCCCTGACTCTCTGCATCGGCTGGAGTTCGGGGTCGGTCCAGCTCCAGATATCCACCTTGACCGGCTCGGGTGCGTCTTCCGGGGCCGGCTCGGGAACCGGGGCGTAGCCAAAAAAGAGCAGGCTGCCATCCCTGGAAAAGGAAGGCTCGCGGTTTTCGCTGGGGCTGTAGCCCGGGGGAAGGGCAGTGGTTTTCGGCCCAACCATCTCCACGGCGGCGGCCATCTTTTCCTGCCAGAGGTAGAGCTTGTATGGCGAGGCCTTCTCCTGGTAGGAGTCCCGGTCGCTGAGAAAGGCCAGCTGCTGACCCCTTTCGTCGAAGGCCAGCTTGACATAATGTCCCTGCCCTTTGAGCAGGGCCACGGTCTTTCCGGATGACGGGTCGAGGATAAAGGCACCGTCATCTTCGGGCTTCTTGGAGGAAACGGCGTAAGCCAGATAACGCCCGTTCCTGGACCAGGTATATTCTGAAACTTCCTGAACGGAAATCGTCTCATTAGTTTCAAGGTTCCTGATAACCAGCTCGGTCCCGGGCTCCTTTTTCTTCTCCGGCTTCTTTTCTTCTTTTTTCTCCCCGGCTTTCTGTTCGGGTTCTTTCTTTTCAGCCGGTTTGGCCTCCGATTCTTTTTTCTCAGGCTCTTTCTTCTCTTCTTCTTTCTTGGGCTGGTCCTTGGCCGCTTCTTTTGGCAGCGGTGGTTCCAGCAGGTAGGCCACGAACTTGCCGGAATCTTCGGCCAGCTTGAAATTCTTGACCCGGTCGATACTGACCTGCTGGCCGGTCTGAAGGTTTATGATGCCCAATCCGTTTTTGGGTTGCTCTTCGGGCTTTTTCTTTTCCTTCTTGGCCTTATCCACCTCGGCTTTGGGCGGGACTATGGTGTAGACCACGAACCTGTCGTCGGCGCTGATAACGGCCTCGCGACCGCGCGGGAATCGGCTTTCTTTTCCGCTCTGCAGGTCGAGGACCACCAGTTCCGGGTCTCCTTCCCCGGGGGCCAGGGAATAGACCAGCCAGCGGCCGTCGCCGCTGAGCTTTGTCCCCTGGATGGACTTCCAGGAATCGTAAACATCATAACCTATCGGCTTTTTCCCGGTCTGGGCCTGGGCCAGGGCAAAGAGCACCAGGACAATTACCACCAGGCCTGACCATTTTTTCCTGAAATTAGCGCCAAGCATTATGGCCTCCCCGAATCATGTTAGATGAGCAAAGCAAGAAATATCTTTTAACTGAGATTAACCATCTCAGTCAACTTATATTTTCGGGTGCGGAGTCGTAGTCGGCTTTGGTTGTTAATGGCCCGGCTCAGGCCGGATTGATTCCCGGCTGGCCAGGGCCACACCTGAAAACTTAAAAAGAATTCACCCCTCGCTCGAACCTACTGGCGTTTCAGGGGCCTGGTCCTGTCTGACATCAAACCCGTCCGGGGCCACCCGTTGTTGTGGTTTTAAGGCGGAGGCCCCGTCTACCATGACTGCCCTTCCGTTCGTTTTTTCATGAATTGTTAATGTCCCGCCTAGCACACGGCCGGCTGATAACAGATACCGTTCTCAGGGACGAAATTAAAAAATAAACGGGCCGGCTTGCTCAGAGTCGAGCTGTAGGTTTTCCAGGACCTTCCCGATGCCTCGCCGTGTCCTCAGCCGGTGAAATAGAGATAGGCGGCGATGATCAACAGGACCACGATCACCGAGGCCACCACGTCCCACTTGCTCCAGCTGGCCCGGGTAGCCTGCCGCTGCTCGGGCGTGACCGTGCCGAAGGTCAGGCCGGTGATTCTCTGCTCGTCCGGTTTTTCGGTGGCGTAGCTCACGCCATACATCACCGCCATGGACACCAGAAAGATGAACAGGCTATAGTACTGGAAGTAGATATTGTTCAGTATCCACAGGAACGAACCCTCGGCATACCTGAAGCCCGGAATAAGCTTGACCGGGGTATCCACCGCCAGCCGGAACAGGCCGAGGAAAAATCCCGTGTAGAGGGCAGCCAGGCAGCCCTTGGCGTTCAACCTCTTATTGAGGATGCCGGTAAAGAACACCACGAATATCGGCGGGGCTAAGTAGGACTGAACACCCTGGAGGTAATCGTAGAGCCCCTTGCCTCCGCGGATGACCGGCAACCAGGCCAGGCCAATCAGGACCATGACCGTGGTGGCCACCCGGCCGACGTGAACCAGCCTTTCCTGGGAAATGTTCTTTTTAATCCGGGAATAAAAATCTATGGTGAACAGGGTGGAGGAGGCGTTAAAGACTCCGGCCAGGGAGCTCATCAGGGCGGCCAGCAGCCCGGCTACCACTATTCCCCGGATTCCTATGGGCAAGACATGGGCCACCATCAGCGGAAAGGCCTGCTGGGCCTGGTCGCGGATGATCTGGCCATTGGGTCCGATGAGCTGCTGCTGCAGGGCCGGTATCTTGCCGCTCAGGGCCAGCCCGTAGCAGATAATGCCGGGAATTATGAAGATAAAAACCGGCAGCAGTTTGAAATAGGAAGCAGCGATGGAGCCGCGCCGGGCCTGGGTTTCGTTCTTGGCGGCCAGGGCTCTCTGGACGATGTACTGGTCGGTGCACCAGTACCAGAGGCCGATGATGGGAGCACAGAATAACATCCCGAGCCAGGGATAGTTGTCGTTAAAGTACCAGGCCATTCGGCCTGCCTCTTTAACCGGGGCCCAGGTGCCGGCTATGCCGTGGGGGACGAGCGGCTTCCAGAGGTTAAACATCTCCGAGCCGACGATCGAGCGCAACTCGGACCAGCCGCCGATGGCCTTCAGGCCGAAAATGGTTACCAGGGCCGAGCCGACGATGAGTACAATGGTCTGGATGGCCTCGGTGTAGGCCACGGCGCTCAATCCGCCCAGAACAGTGTACAGACCGGTTATCACGATGACCAGGATCGAACCAACCCAGAAGCTGTCCAGGCCAAACCAGTTGACCTCCGGCAGCAGCACCGAGAACACCACGCCGCCTGCAAACACGCCGACCGCAATCTTGGTCAGAACGTAGGCCACCAGCGAGATGCCAGACAGCACCGTCCGGGCCTGCGGTGAGAACCGGCGTTCCAGGAATTCCGGCATGGTAAAGACGCGCGAGCGGGTATAAAACGGAACCATCATCCAGGCCAGCACCAGCAGGCACCAGGCGTGGAGCTCGTAGTGGGCCATGGCTACGCCGTCGGTGGCCCCGGAGCCGGCCAGGCCGACCAGGTGCTCGGAGCCGATGTTGGAAGCAAAGATTGAAGCCCCGACGATGAACCAGCCGAGGTGACGCCCGGCCAGGAAGTACTGGTCGGTTGTCTTTTCTTTGTGGCGCTTTATCGTCCACCAGGCTATGCCCATGATTAAAGCGAAGTAGCCGGCGATTACTACCCAGTCAATGGGCTTGAGCATCATTCTGAAACCTCCTTGTGGAAATCATTCGACAGGGAATTGGCTGGAATAGAGCGGGGGAAATCATTTTCTCGTGAAGGCAGGTGGTCTGGATTGGGTCAGTTGGTCGCATGATCTCTCGAAACCAGCCAGCAGCGAAAGTTTCCTCTTGTTGGCAGAAATATCCTGGCTTCATAAGAGGCAAGTATAATTCGGGCCCGAACATCTTGTCAAAAAGAAAATAGCAAGACGCACGGTACGCTTCTTGAATCTTATTCGAACGGGTCATATTCCCCGATACTGCTGTCGGCTTCAGAAATCCGATCCGGGTATCGCCGGGCAGGCTTTGGTCCCGGGGTTGAGGGCTGGTCTTGAATCGGCACTTTTAATAACTATAAAATGATAACAAATTGGCAGAAGGCTGGAGGGAAAGAAATGAGAAGAGAGAAATTCAAGGCCAAGAGCCAGCTTATGAATTGTGCCCTGGCGCTTACCGTCTTTTTGATTGTCGGTCCCGGCCTGTTCCCGGCAGGCAGTCCACCTGATGTCCAGGTGGTGGAGAACAAGCTCAAGCCGCAGGGCTCACAGCAACTGATTCTTAAAAAAGAATTGACAGTGGGCCAAACGGCGGAAGGCGGCAGCCTGTTTGGCAACATCGCCGGGGTAGATCTGGCCCGGGATGGTCGCCTGTTCATCCTTGATGGAATAAATAGGAAACTAAGAATATTCGATGCCACCGGAAAGCTGCTAAAAGAGTTGGGGCGGGAGGGGAAAGGCCCTGGGGAATGGGACACTCCTTTTATGGTTAAACTGATTACAGAAAATGAAATAATGGTGGCCGATGCCGGCAACCGCAAGGTTGCCTATCTTGACCCACAGGGGAACCTGATCAGGGAAGTCTCCTATGCCCGGAATATGGGGTTGATAAAATTGCAGGAAAAAAACGGCCAGTACTGGGCAGCCGAAATGGGGCTGGAGGGCAATTCCCTGGCCTACACCATAGCCAGGTACGATTCAGGCTTTAACCGCCTGGTGAAATTTGACACCCTGTTGACACCAATTCCCATCAGCGGCAGAAAGATTAATCCCTATGAGATGTATTTCGAATTTTGCCTGGACAGCCGGGGAAACCTTCTGTACGGATTGTCGTCTGCCTATGAAATCAAGTGCTTCAATCCCGAAGGTAAATTGTTCAGGATTATTCGCAAGGAATACCGCCCGCAGCCGATAACTGAAAAAGACAGGCAGGAGATACTGAGCCAGTTGCCCGAGACTGCCGGGGTCAACGTGAAGGAAATGCTGGCTTTCCCCGACTATTTTCCGCCTTTTAGTGCTTTTCTTATCGACGAGGCAGACCGCCTGTATGTCAGGACTTTTGAGAAAGGACAGGTCCCACACTGGTACACCTGGGATGTTTTTGACCCGGACGGGAAATTGATAGCCCGGGCGGAGATACCGGAAAATACGCTTCTCATTAAGGGAGGTAAGCTGTGCGCCGTGGAGAAGGATGAAGAGGATTACCCGTATCTCTGTCTATACCAGGTCACCTGGAAAAAATAGCCATTCCAGGGATGTCCTTAGGGCCGCCTGCCGGCTGGCCGATTTTTAGTTGACTATAAAGGTTTTTAAATTTATGATTAAAACCAGCGGAAAGAGAGGAGCCTGGACGCTGGAAGTTTGCGGGGGGAGTTCCTCGGGCTCAAGCTTTATTATGCCCTGGCCGGCAGGGGGAAAGGGCCATGCCACAGAAATGCCCCGGCTGCGGGGCCCTCAACAGCGACACCCAGAAGTTCTGCGGTGAATGCGGGATCTTGCTTTTCTCGTCCTCCGGTGGCGAAGTTGAAAGAACTCTCACCATCAGTACTGACCTGACCGGCTGGCCGGAAGAGCTCGAAAGATTTGCCGGCAAGTACAAGATCATTCGCCAGCTTGGCCGGGGTGGCATGGGATTGGTCTTTGAGGCCCAGGACCTCAAGTTGAAGCGGGCTGTGGCCCTCAAGCTTCTGCCGGGCGAGCTGCTCGGAGAGGAACGGGCCAGGGAGCGATTCATCCACGAAGCCCAGGCGGCCTCGGCCCTGGACCATCCGAATATCTGCCCCATTTATGAAATCGGTGAAAGCGAAAAAGGACAGATTTATATCGCCATGGCCCTGTGCCAGGGCGAGAGCTTAAAACAGAGAATCCGCCGGGGGCCGCTGAGTCCCGATGAAACCCTGCGGATAGCCCTCCAGATAGCCGAGGGCCTGGGGGCCGCCCACAGCCTGGGCATAATCCACCGCGATGTCAAGCCGGCCAACATTCTCATTTCCGAAACCGGGCAGGTCAGGCTGGTCGATTTCGGCCTGGCCAAGCTGGCCGGCGAGGCCCGGCTTACCCGGCCGGGAGTGGTCATGGGCACTCTTTCCTACATGTCGCCCGAGCAATTTACGGGTGGCGAGATTGATGCCAGGTCGGACGTCTGGTCGCTCGGAGTGGTGATGTATGAAATGCTCACCGGCCACCTTCCATTTGAGGCCGACACCGAGCCGGCCTGCATTTATTCCATAGTTCATAAGAAGCACCGGCCGATACAGAGCCTGCCCCTTGATATTCCCCGGGACCTGGCGGCCATTGTTGAAAAGGCCCTGGCCAAGGACCCCGAGGACAGGTTTTCCTCGGCCCGGGAAATGGCCGGTGCCTTAAGGGCCTTGCTGGAGGGACGGGAAATTTCCATCAGAAAAGCAAGGTCTGCGAAACGCCGGGCTGCGACCTGGGGTGGACTGGCCTTTCTGGTTGTGGCGCTTGCTTTTTTGTTCGCAGGCGGCTGGCTCAGACGGTTGGGTCAATATACCGGTCTGGGCAGGTCCCAGGGAGGCCTGCATATGGTCCTGCTCCCGCTGAGAGCGGTATCGGGCAACGAAGAAGATCAGCTGATGGCCGATGGCCTGTCCGAACTCCTGAATCGACAGCTCGGCCTGCTGGCCGGGAAGGCTAAAGACTCGTGGATTTCCCCTCTCAATCATGTCGAGAATTACGAGGTCAAGGAAGCCTCCGATGCCCGGCGCCTGCTCGGGGCCAACCTGGTCCTCTCCGGGTCAATCAAGGCGGCTGGCGACCTGCTTACGGTGGCTATCGACCTGGTTGACACCGGGAGTCTGCGCCGATTTCAGACCGTAAGCAAGACCGATAACCTGGCCAACGTGGCCACTTGGCGGGAAGACCTGGCCCTGGAAACTGGCCGGGCGGCTGGCCTCGGGGCCGGGTCAGACTGGCGTTCAATGCTGGCCCGTGGCTGGACCACCAGGCCGGCAGCTTTCCTGGCTTATGTCAGGGGCCTGGGCTATTTTTCAAGGGACGGGCTGGATAATGCTGTTAAGACCGTTGAGGCCCTGGAAGAAACAATCAAACAGGATCCCTCGTTTGCGATAGCCATGGTCGACCTGGCCCGGGCCAAGTGGTGGCTGTTCACCCTGAACGGGGACAATTCCCTGGTCAGTCAGGCCGAAAACCTCCTGCAGGAGGCTTTGAAGCTTGGTGGTTGTGAGGATCTGGCCCATCTGTCGCTGTCCAGAATCTGCCGTGGACTCGGCCGGCAGGAGGAAGCGGTGAGAGAAGCGCAGCTGGTGCCCCCTGATTCTGCCCTGCGCTTTGATGCCCTCATAAATCTGGCCCAGGCCCAGGCCGAAAGGCAACAGCCCCAGCTGGCGGAAGCGGCTTACCAGGAGGCCCGGCGATTGCGGCCCCGGTACTGGGTGGCCCTCAGTTACCTTGGCCTCTTCTATTTTTACCAGGGACGGATGATGGAGGCCAGGGATATGTTTCTGGAAGTCACCCGGATTGTTCCTGACAATATTAACGGCCTTAATAACCTGGGAGCCACCTATTATAAGCTCGGTGATGACCGGAGGGCTGAAGAACTGTTCGAAAGGTCAAATGCAGTTAAGCGCAACCCGGATGCCTGTTCCAATTTGGGTCATATTTATTATTACCGGGGTCGCTATGCGGATGCCGTGGCCATGAACGAATCGGCTCTGTCTTACGAGCAGGAAGAACCCCTGTTATGGGGCAACCTGGCCGATGCCTGCCATTTCGTTCCGGGTTACGAAGAAAAATCAAAGCAGGCCTACCAGCGGGCCATTGAACTGGCGGAAAAGGCCCTGCTGGCCGACCGAAGCAACGCCGCCTTACGATCCAGCCTGGCCGTTTACCTTGTCAAGAAAGGTGAGGCCAGAAGGGCTCTGGTTGAGATGGCTGAAGCTCTGCGGGTACAGCCCGGAGATCCGGCCATCATTTTCAAGTCGGTCATTGTGTATGAACTTTCGGGGGAGAGGGAGAAAGCGCTCGAGGCTCTTAAGAGATACGTGGCGGCCAAAGGCTTAAAAGAAGAGGTCCAGAAGGATCCATTCCTGGCGGACCTCCGCCGGGTTCCGGAATTCAACGAAATAATGGGAAAGGCAAAGTAATTCTGGCCGGAGGGGTCAGAAGCAGATTGACCCGAGCGGATGACTTCAGTGCGGCCGGATGACAGGACCGGTGTCCTGATAATTATAGATATTCTTGTGTTGCTGAGGCCGCTTATCTGTCTGAAGGTCTGATGCTTTTAAGGAGGGCAAAATGATACAAAAAAAAGTAAAGGTGCCGGTCACCCATGAGGTGACCCTGAGCATTACCCGGGATGGCAAGCTGAAGTGCCAGCCGGCCAGGGTTGAAGTCAGACCCAGGGACCTAATAGTCTGGAAGTGGAGGGCAAGACAGGATTTTCCATTCGGCCTGGTCATCAAGTCGCCGATTACTCCGCTCCTCCAGAACTATTACGTGACTTCGCTAAAACGGGGGGTCCTCAAGGTCATTCAAACCAGGGTATTGGATTGTGCGCCGCCAGGAACATATCCTTACCTGGCAGCCACCTTCGCTGACGGCAAGCTGCTGGTGGAAGACCCGGAGCTAATCGTCCGTCCACCGGCAGGCGGGGGCAAGTAAATTAAGCCCTTAAAACCGCCCTTTATTTGAAATGGCTTTTTAGCCGGTGGGAGAGTTTGCCAGGGGTAGCAGCCAAAAGGAGTTTCAATTTTCTTGCCTGGCCATTAGCCTCGCGCTGAATCATAAAACAAGTGATCGTAAATATAGTCGCTCTTGCTCAGGGCATAATTATCGACCAGGCGCCTTTTGGCTTGACTTGAATTTCAAGCGGATAATAAGATTATTATGAATGGGTCATTCATCTCATGCCATTCCTGGAAAATAGCGGGCAATATCCTGAGCAAGTAAGATTTTTGGAGGGAATTGGATTATCATT
The DNA here is from genome assembly GCA_003426165.1 of Candidatus Saccharicenans subterraneus. GTDB lineage: Bacteria > Acidobacteriota > Aminicenantia > Aminicenantales > Saccharicenantaceae > Saccharicenans > Saccharicenans subterraneus. The sequence goes on along the minus strand of QUAH01000016.1, from coordinate 34,308 downwards.
TTTTATTGCCCTTAGTATCTTTAACCAGGAAAGTGCCTTGGTGGAAATGGGAAGTTAGGAGGAGGTGCCCGATGGCGCGAAAGAGAGGATTCTGGTCGATCGCCTTTTTGGCCACTATCATTATTTTTGCTTTTGTTTCGCCTCTGCGGGCTGCGGTCAAGCCGGAGGTTTTCTTCCTGTATGGTTACAGGACCGTGAGCAGTGCCGCGATTCGAGAAGTATACGGCAACGATTTTGTGTATTATCCGGCCCTGTCAATTAGTATAAAGAAAGGCTTTTTTGTTGGTGCGGGTTACGAGGGAGGCTATTCCAGAAACGGACTGATCGGGATTTTTGAAGATTATTCGAGCCTGAAAATTTATGGGGTGGAAGGTTTTGCCGGGTATGCCTTCAATCTGACCGCCATATCTTTCTATGCCCGGGCAGGGCTGGGCTTTTACAGGTACAAACAGTTTATCGACGTTCCGGACCTGCCTTATAAGGTTGACGACTGGACAGTTACCCAGCTGGTTGCCGGCGGGGCCAGGTATTTTATCGGGAAAAATCTGTTTCTGATGGCGGAGCTCAAGTATGTCAGGATGAAAGTCAAGCCGGTAGAAGAGGAAGTTGACCTCGGCGGTTTTCGCTTCCTCGGTGGTTTGGGTTTCAAGTTTTAATATAGGTTAAGCGCTGCAAAGGAAGCCCGGCTCATTGGACAGGGCGTTTCAATTATCCAGAAGTCAATTGGGTAATCTCTCTTCACCGCTCTGAGGAATTCTCTTTGTAAGAAGATGATTAGGTAATAAAATAGGCGGGACCCATTTTTAAGGAAAGGTGGTCTGGTAGATGCTGAAAAAATTCAGGTTCTATAAAATCAGGGGGCTGGCCTGGCTGTTAATTTTAATCCTCGGGCTGACTGCCGGTTGCCGGGTGAATTCCGGTCACCCGGGTGTTATGGCCGGCGGAGCAGTCGAAGCCCGGTCGGTCATGTCCTTTACGGTTTCCACGGAAGACCCGGCATCCAGCAGGTTTCAGGTTGTTTTCAGGTACGAGGGAGTCCAGGGCAGGGACGTGGAACTGAAGATGCCGGCCTGGTCACCCGGTTATTACCGGATTCTGAACTTCGCCGCGAATGTTGAAGATTTCAAGGCTGAAGACGGAAACGGACGGGTCCTGACCTGGGAAAAATCCTCCGAAAACACCTGGAAAATAAAGACAGGTGGAACCCGGGTCTTGAAGACGAGTTATAAGGTGGTGGCCAAAGGCCAGGGTGTAGCCGAAAGCCAGTTAACGGAGAAGAGGGCTTATATTTCACCGACCGGTGTCTTCATGTTTGTGGCCGGCAGGCTGAATCACCCGGTGCGGGTGACCGTCAGGCCCCATGAGAAATTTACCCGGATTTCAACCGGCCTGGCCCCCGTGCTCGACGAAGAGAACACCTTTCAGGCCGAAAATTTTGACGAGCTCTATGATTGCCCCATCTATATTGGGAACCAAGAAGTCCTGACCTTTAACGTGGCCGGCCTGCCCTACGAGCTGGCCGTGGAGGAGCCGAAAGATTTCAACCGCGAAGAGACCATCTCGGTCCTGAAGCGAATGATACTGGCGGCCACGGGAGTGGTCGGCGAGGTTCCATACAACCGCTATGTTTTTATCATGATGGGGCCCGGAAGGGGCGGCCTGGAACACAGGAACTCCATGGCCGTTTTCAGCGGCCTGCCGCGGGTTGAGGACCGGCGGAGTCTTCAGGGCTGGCTGAGTTTCATCGCCCACGAGTTTTTTCACCTCTACAACGTTAAGGCCATCAGGCCCGTGGCCCTGGGGCCGTTTGATTACGAACGGGAAAACAGGACGAACATGCTCTGGTTTTCCGAGGGCGGGACGGTTTACTATGAATACCTCATCTTGAAAAGGGCCGGTTTCATGAACCGGGAGGAAATACTGAACACCCTGAGCCGGATAATAGACAGGGTGGAAAATTCCCCGGCCAGAAAAATGGAGAGCGCAGCCCAGGCCAGTCACAGGGCCTGGGAAGAGCCCTTTTTTGGCAGCGAGAAGACCATTTCCTATTATGACCTGGGTGCGGTCCTGACCATGCTGCTTGACCTGAAGCTGAGGCATGAGACCGGTGCTCAGAGAAACCTGGATGACCTGATGAAACTTCTGTACCGGAGGTTTTACCGGGAACAGGGGCGCGGTTTTACGGACGGAGAATTCCGGGCGGCCTGCGAAGAGGTGGCCGGGACTGACCTTTCCGAATTTTTTAAATATGTTTACACCACGGAATCCATAGATTATGACAAGTACCTGGGATATGCCGGGCTGAAACTCGAGGTAACGCCGGGCGAGAACGGACGTCGCAGCTATTCCATAAAGTTAGCTGATGAAATTGACGGAAGCCAGCTCCGCCTTCTCAATTCCTGGCTATAACCCGGGCGAAAGCCTGTTGCCTCCGCAGCCGGAGTGCTGGTTTATGACCCCGTTTTTCTGAAAAGAGAATTTATCTGCCGTAATCGAGCAGAAATGTTCCGGGCGGAAGATCTTTTTCTGGAGCATCGCCAGGGGATTTAGTTAGTCTGAACTTGGCCGGGGACAGCTCATATTCATTCAGCCTTGGCCGCCACTGTTGCCAGAAGCAGCGTTTTACCTGGCCAGATTAATGACCCTGGTCAGGACCCGGGTCGTGGGTGCCGACAGCCGCCCCTTAAACCCCGGTTGCTGTCCACCGACCGAAACCAGGAGCTTGCCCGGCTCGATAACGGGATTACCGTCGGCATCATAGGTCATCAATTCTCGCCGGCCTATGGTAAAAGTTATTTTCTGCTTCTCTCCGGCCCGCAGAAAAATTCTACTGTAAGCAACCAGCTGACGGACCGGGTTGAGCGGTGATTTCGAATCCGGCCGGCTTAAATAAACCTGGATCACCTCTTCGCCGTCCCGCGGGCCGGCATTTTTCACTTCAACTGAAATGGGAAGCTCTTCTCCGATTTTAATCGTCCCGGGAACCGAGAGATTGGAATAACTGAACCGGGTATAGCTCAGCCCATATCCAAAGGGAAAGAGCGGTTCTTTCTTGAAATAGCGGTAGGTGCGGCCTTCCATCCGGTAATCGGAGAAGTCTGGCAGGTCTGTCTCCGATTTATAGAAAGTTACCGGAAGCCGCCCGGCCGGGTTGTAATCGCCGAAAAGAACCTCGGCTATGGCCTGGCCGGCGGCCTGTCCCGGGTACCAGGCTTCAATTATGGCCGGGACCAGTTCCACGGCCCGGTTGACGGCCAGCGGGCTGCCGTTAAGCAGCACCAGGATGACCGGCTTGCCCACGGCTGCCGCGGCCACTTCTTCCAGGAGTTTTTCCTGGTTGGCGGGAAGCCCCAGGGTCAGGCGGTCGCCCCCCTTGAATCCGGGGACCGGAACATCCATCTCTTCGCCTTCGAGCCTGGGGGAGAGACCCAGAAAAAGTACCACGGCTTCGGCCCGCCGGGTGGCGGCCACGGCTCGCTCCAGGGACTCAGCGGAGGGTCTCTTCCAGAGCAGGTGCATCCTGGCGGTGCGGGCCCGGTGGCTGAATTCTATCTTCAGGGCTGCTGGTTTTCCCTTTTCCAGGTGAACCTGCTTGTAAATCTTGTGCGTCTCGTGGGTGCCGTTATACTGGGCTATGAGCTGGCCATCAAGATAGATCTTAAAAGTGTTGAAGCCTTCACCGCCGAGGTAATAATCACCGGTTTCTGGCGGAATCAGGTGACCAGTCCAGCGGACGCTGAAATTATCATCGTCGAGTGAGGCCATTGGGGCTTCATCCCACCAGTTGAAATCGACCGCCGGGTCTATCCTGGTGATCACCGGTTTACCCTTGAATTCCTGGTTGTTGAAATATTCTCCCTTGAGCCCGTTTTCCCTGGCTTCGGGTGTCGGCTTGAGATAATCAGAAGGGACTACCGTCATCACCGGTATCCCTTCGGCCCAGTCTGTCCCGGGCTCATGGATGATTTCGGTGTGCGGGCTGAGCATATCCTTGAGACCCCGAAGGGGAGTAATGGGCTCGGCCGGGAAGCCATTGTAATTTCCGAGCAATACTTCGATATCGTCGGCGTTCGGGCCGATGACCGCTAAAGATTTTATGGACTTGGGCAGGGGAAGGACCTCATCCTTGTTCTGCAGCAGCACGATGGATTTCCTGGCCGCCTCTAAAGCCAGGGCCCGGTGCCCGGGCGAATCCACCACTGAAATAGGAATGCTGGCATAGGGCACGCGTTCGGCCGGGTCGAACATGCCCAGCTTGAAGCGAGCTATAAAAAGTCTTCTCGCGGCCACGTCAACCACCGCCTCTTCCACCAGGCCTCTTTTCACCGCTTCCAGCAGGGCAGAGTAGGCCCGGCCACAGTTGAGGTCAGTCCCGGCCTTGAGGGCCATGGCTGCGGCCTCGGCCAGTGTCGGAACCAGCTTGTGAGTGGCGTAGATGTCGTCAACGGCATCGCAGTCGGAAACGACGTATCCGTCAAAGCCCCATTCCTTCCGCAGGATATCGTTCAGGAGAAACGGACTGCCGCAGCAGGGCAGGTTCTGAAAGCGGTTGTAAGCGCACATGACCGAGTAAGCTCGCCCTTCCCGGACGGCCATTTCAAAGTGGGGGAGGTAGCTGCCGCGCAGGGTGGGAAAGTCGACCACCGCGTCAAAGGTGTGACGGTCGGGCTCAGGCCCGCTGTGGACGGCGTAATGCTTGGCAGTGGCTATGACCTTAAAATACTTCGGGTGGTCACCCTGAAGCCCGCGGATGAAGCTGACGGCCATGGTGCCGGTGAGGAAGGGGTCCTCGCCGTAGGTTTCCATGCCCCGGCCCCAGCGCGGGTCTCGGAAGAGATTGATGTTGGGTGACCAGAAGGTCAGCCCCTGGTAAATTCCACGCTTCCCCCGGCGAACCGCCTCGTGGTGCTTGGCCCGGGCTTCGTCGGAAATGGCCGTGGCCACCTGTAGCATGAGCTCGTTATCCCAGGTGGCCGCCAGCCCGATGGCCTGGGGAAAGACCGTGGCCAGCCCGGCCCTGGCCACCCCGTGCAGGCATTCGTTCCACCAGTTGTAAGCGGGAATGCCCAGGCGCTCTATGGCCGGGGCGGCGTTCATCAGCTGGCCGACCTTTTCTTCCAGGGTCAGCCGGCTGACCAGGTCGGCAGCTCTTTCTTCGGGCGAGAGGTCCGGCTTCAGGAAGGGGAGCTGGGCCGGTTGCGACTTCCTGAGCTGATCATCTGCCGCCCTGCCTCCAGCGCCTGAAATGACGGCCAGCGAGATAATAGCGGCCATGAGGACAGCGAATATCAATAAATGATTTGTTGAAAAATTAATCTTTCTACCCTTCATCTTTTTCTCCGGAAAAGCAGATTGATAATTGTGGCAACAATAATTTATAAAAACTTCCCTGATAATACAATTCTTCTTTCCGGCTATGACATGGTATCCAGTGTAATAGGTCTGTTTGGAAGCGGCGCGGTGGCAGTCCAGCGATAGGGATCGGGTTTCAGGAGGCGGGGAGGGGTGGGGCAGCGGCGTTTCTGGCGTTAAACCCAGAGTGGAGAAAGGCGAGTAAAAATACCTGATGACTTGATGTCTTATGCCTTTTTTAGTCTGCGTTAAGAAAGATAATCAAGAAGGGAGATAAGGAAGATAAGAAAATTGGGGAATAAGTATTGTGTCCCCCGTTTTATTTAGCAGGGGCCCAGGCCAGCCGGGCTTTTTCAAAAAGGAAGGTGGCGGCGATGTACAGTTCGGCCGCAACCGGGTAGGCCCGCTTCCGGGCTTCCTGCTCGGCCTGGTTGAGGTAATCGTTGCCCCAGTCGTAGAGCCAGGTATCATCCGGTTTGGCCTGCTCTTTCGTGATTTCGGCAGATTTCCTGGCGTTAAGGGACATGGACCTCAGCTGTTGAAGGCTGCTGTCCTCGTTGCCGCCCTTCAGGCTCATGGTGTATACCAGGTTGAGAATTTTGTAGAGGGTTTCAGCCGAGCTGAAATCATTCTTGTTGTAGGCGGCCAGGGCCTCCTTTTCTTTTTCCGAGGCCACCCAGAACAGCAGGTTGGGGGTTCCTTTTTTCAGGTTTTGTTCGGCCCGCGAGCGGGACTCCTCCATCTTTTTCCGGGCTTCATCGGCCAGCTCTTTTTCCTGCACCTGGTCCAGCAGCCTCAGCAACCTGGTTTCCCCGTGGGCCAGGCTGCCTCTGGATTCCTCGATCTTGCCAGCCTTTTCCAGGTTCCGGCTCTCGGCCACCTTGTTTTCAATTTCATCGAGGGCCTGGAGGTAGGGCGAATCGGGAGGGATGGCTGCTCTCAGCTCGGACAGTTTTTTCTGGAAGCTTTCTGGATCTTTGCTCTGGAGGTACTTGTAGCTTTCCCTGAGGGCCGAGGTGATGAAAGGCGGCAACTCGGTTTTAACTCCCGGCGTGGCCTGGCTCTGGCCGGAGAAATCTTCCTTTTTGATTTCAATCCCGTATGGTTCTCTCCTGTCTCCGGTTGGACGGGGGACCCGCTGTTCGGCTTTCTTGCTGCCAGACAAAAACCTGAAAAGCGTATTATCCAGGGCCACTTTGATCAGCGAGCCGGCTGCCAGGATGATGATGAGCAGCAACAGGGCCCGGAAGAATTTCCTGGTCCGGGATTTTTTGCCTCTCGGTTGAATTTCTATCCGTTCTTCCTTATCCGCGGCGCTCGGGGTGGACAGCCGCTCGCCGGTTGGCGGCGGTGGTGTTGCCGGTGGAGTTACCACCGGAGTCTTCCTGGAAGAAGTGGTCGGTCTCTGGACTGATGATTGCTCGTCTGGACTGGCTTTCAGGTCGAGTATAAGTTCATCGGCCAGCTGGTAGCGGTCATCGGGATTTTTTTCCAGGCAGCGGAGAATGATCCGGCTCATTTCTTCGGAGAGGCCCGGATTGAGTTCCCGGGGGTCGGGCGGGGTCTCCAGCTTGTGCTTGACGGCCACGCTCAGGGGAGTTTCTCCTTTGAAGGGTACCTGGCCGGTGACCATTTCAAACATTATGACGCCGAGCGAATACAGGTCTGACCTGCGGTCGGCCTCCAGGCCTTCGGCCTGCTCGGGGGACATGTATTCCGGCGTTCCCAGGATCATCCCCTTCTGGGTTATCCCCTGTTGCTGCACCGAGCGGGCCAGGCCGAAATCCATTATCTTGGCATTTCCTTCCTGGTCGATCATGATGTTGTGGGGCTTAAGGTCCCTGTGAATTATTCCGAAGTGATGGGCCTCGGCCAGCCCTTCGGCCACCTGCCTGGCAATGGTCCTGGCCTTGTTTTCGTTCAGGTGGCCCGTGCGGCGGATGAAGCGCTTCAGGTCTTCACCCTGGATGTATTCCATGGTGATGAAAAGGGAAAAGCCCTCTTCACCCAGGTCATAGAGCCGGCAGACATGGCGGTGAGAGATCTGGCGGGCCAGCTTGAGTTCCGCCTGGAACCGTTCGATCAGCCTGGGTTCCATCGAGATTTCAGGCCTGAGGAACTTGAGGGCCACGACCTCTTTGAGCTTTTTATCATAGACCCGGTAGACGGCTCCCATCCCGCCTTCCCCGAGAAATTCTATGACCTCGTATCGACCCGCGATCACCGTGCCCCGACTGTAGCGACCGGGGGGAGTCTGGTAGGTCTTGGTTACTTCCAGGGGCGGCCGGTCAGGGGAGACCTGAAGCTCGCTCCCGCAATAACCGCAGAAGCGGGTATCCTGGGCGTTTTCCTTTCCGCAGTTCGGACATTTCATTAATTTATGCTCTGATTGGTTTCAGCATACCAGCATATATCAGGGCAGTCAATCAACCTTTTCAGGGGCAGGTATAATCTTGACTCCATATATATATACGAACAACCGGGCCATTTCTTTCAATTAAATTCTTTTAAGCTGTTTTCCCGTCAAAATATTTAGCCCCGAAGCATTTCTTCTTGGAATTTTTGCGGCTGCCAGTGATGCCTACATAGCCTTCTGGGCTCAGGCCTATGTAATAAAGGAACCGAGCAACCTGGGTGCTTTGTGGTCGGCGCTGGCCGATGCCTCACAACACCTTCGGCTTGGCCTGGCAGTGGCTTTCGCTTATCTTGCTCTCTATGCCCTGGGCACAGTCAATCTTCTTGATTGTAAGCGGAAGATAGCAAATAACCTGTTACAGTCTACCAGGCAATAACAAATCAAGGTCGGTTGACCTATTATTTAATCGGCTCCAGGCTGAAGGACCAGGAGTAGGCCTGAGGCTTTATCAGGTACTGGGGATGGGGCCTGGCTCCCCAGGAGTCATCCCCGCCGACTCCCATCTGGGCCAGGTCTATGGTCACATAAAGGTGGCTGCGCCTTGGGACGTCCACGAAGTGTTTTTCTCCGCGGCGGTTCTGGGTCAGGTCTTCAGGGGTGTAGGGGATGGCCGTGAATTCGAAAGCGGGCAGGCCGGTGAATTTCAGGCCCAGTCCGCCCTTGCTCTTAACCTCCAGCCAGCGGGTATCGGTCCGGTTGCCAAATTCCTGGGCAGCCACGTAGGGTATAACCTGCTCGTCTTTATTCGTCCTGTAAATTCCGACGTAAGCCGAGGTTTTGCGGTCGCAGTAATTTTCGTGCGGACCGCGGCCGTAGAACTCAATTTCTTCCAGCCCCTCAGCCAGTCCGAGCAGCATGCCTAGCCGCGGGATTTCGGGCAGCTTGTCCGGGTTGGACGGTTTGAACTCGTTAGCGACCGTAACCGTTCCGTCCGGGGCCACGGCATAGCTAACGATATGGCTGGCTCCGACCGATGGCAGGAAGAACTCGACTCTGGCCACCACCCGCCCCGATTTTTCCTTGCTGACCTGGAAAGCCTTCACCTGGCGGTTCAGGCTGGCCTCTCTCCAGGCCTTTAGCCGCTGGGGCATCATATTTCCGAAGTCATTGTCGGTCGGGGCCCGCCAGAAAAGAGGAAAAGGCCCTTCCTTGAGGAACTCGAAGTTCTTGTATTTGTACGAGGTCAGGCGGCCTTCGGCCCGGTTAAAGGTCAGGACAAAGTCCTGGCCGCTCACGGTGAATTCGTTCTTGTTATTCTTGTTTTCCTTAATCTTTAAGCCGGGCAGTTTTACCGTGGCTTTATTGATTTGGGTTGTGGTTGAGAGTTTGCCGGTCAGGGCCCGGCTGCTTTCTTTGATTTTTAACTGCTCTGAGGCGATGGTATGACCGGCCGGGACCAGGCCCTGGGCCAGGTCCTTCCTGTTTAGCAGCTCGAGGTTCAGGAAGAATTCACCCTCTCCGTCCCGGACCGTTTCGGGCAGGGTAATTTTAAGCTCGGTTGATTTCCAGGGCTCGACCTCGGGACAGGTACTGGAGGCTTCGGCTACCTGCTTTCCATTTCTCAGCAACTTCCAGCGGATCTGAAAATCTTCGGGATTAAACGCCAGGAAATCATACTTGTTAGTAATCCTGATGTTGATTTCGGTACCGTCTGGCCCAACCGGCGTGGCCAGCTCAAACTTGGCCGGCTGGTAGACCTTTTTGACTTCCCAGAGCGCCGGGTGGGGCTTACGGTCGGGAGCCACCAGGCCGTTACAGCAGAAATTGCTGTCTGACGGTGTTCCCGGTGGTCCGTAGTCCCCGCCGTAGGCCCAGAAGAGCTCGCCCTTTTCGTTCTTCTTGGCGAAACCCTGGTCCACCCAGTCCCAGATGAATCCGCCCTGGAGGGCCGGATACTTTTCGATGGTATCCCAGTAATCCTGGAGGTTCCCGGTGCTGTTGCCCATGGAATGGGCATACTCGCAGAGAATGAGCGGCCGGGCCGGGTTGGTCCGGGCATATTTTTCCAGGTGTTCAATCCGGGCATACATCGGGCAGTAGATATCGGTGTTCCATTCTAACTGGGCCCGCTCGTAGTGGATGGGCCGGCTGGGGTCGCGCTGCTTGATCCAGCGGTAGCACTCTTCAAAATTGATACCATTTCCGGCCTCGTTGCCCATCGACCAGATGACCACCGAGGGATGGTTCTTGTCCCTTTCCACCATCCTCATGATGCGGTCCAGGTGGGCCGGGCCCCAGTCCGGGTCCTTGGCCAGGCTCTTCTCACCGTAGCCCATGCCGTGGGACTCGATGTTGGCCTCGTCGATAAGATAAATCCCGTAGTAATCGCAGAGTTCGTACCAGCGCGGGTCGTTCGGGTAGTGGCAGGTGCGGACGGCGTTTATATTGTTCTGCTTCATCAGCTGGATATCGCGGACCATGGATTCTTCGGAAATGACATGCCCGGTCCAGGGGTCATGCTCGTGCCGGTTGACGCCGCGAAAGTAGACGGCTCGTCCATTTACCAGGAGCTGGCCGTTCTTGATTTCCACGGTGCGGAATCCTACTTTCCTGGTTATGGCCTCAACGGGATAATTTCGCTCTCCGCTGAGTTCCAGGCACAGGGTATAAAGGTTGGGCCTCTCGGCGCTCCAGGGTTTTACATTCAGGATTTCTCCCTTATAGTTTAAAAGTTTCTTTTCACCCGGTTTCAGGGTGAAGGTCTTCTTTTCCAGGAAAAGTTTCTCCCCGCTGTCATTGATGATGGAAGCGGTCAGGTTAAAGACCTGTAGTTTTCCTGGGCGACCGGCCGGGGCCTGGTTTCCGTCCACCACCTCCACGTCCAGGTTCAGAAGCCCGTCCCGGTACTGTTCATCCAGCAGGGTGCGGGCGAAGAAATCCCTGATCCTGGTCCTTGGCGCAGCGTAGAGATAGACATCGCGTTCGATGCCAGATATCCGCCAGAAGTCCTGGCATTCCAGGTAGGAGCCGTCGGAGTAGCGGTAGACCTCGATGGCCAGCAAGTTCTCCCCGGGTTTCAGGAAGGGAGTTATCCTGAATTCGGCCGGGGTCTTGGAATCCTGGCTGTAGCCGACTTTCTGGCCGTTGACCCAGAGGTAGAAAGCAGACTTGACCGCGCCGAAGTGGATGAAAACTTCCTTGTCCCTCCAGGCCTCCGGAATGGTGAACTTCAGGCGGTAGGAGCCGACGGGGTTATTGTCATGGGGGATGCGTGGCGGCTGGGGATTATCGGGGGCGAATTCGTAGTCGCTGTTGACGTAGATGGGAATTCCGTAGCCGTTTAACTCCCAGTTGGCTGGAACCTCAATCTCGGCCCAGCGGCTGTCGTCGTAATCCGGGTGCCAGAAGTCGAGCGGCCGGTCGGCCGGTTTCGGCACCCAGTTGAATTTCCAGCGGCCGTTTAGCGACCGGTACCAGGGCGATTTTTTGGGCTCAGAGCCCAGGGCCCGGTTGAGTTCCGGGAACGGGATAAAGGTGGCATGCGGGGCCTCTTTGTTTATGGCAAACACCCGGGGATTTTCCCAGTCGTTCACTGCCTCTTCTCCCGGGCTCGAGGCGGGCAGCCGGTCTGACGACAGAACTAAAAAAATCACAGGAAGAAACATTGCTAACATTACCATCCTGAAGTTTCTTATTCGTTTCCTTATGGCCATTCTCATTGTTATCTCCTTGCCCCTATTTTTTTCTTTTTGCCCCCATTTCGTCAACCGGAAACATTGCAGCCTGTCCTGGTGCCATTTTTCTTAAATCCGTTTCAGCCCCGGTATTTTCACGGATCAGGAATTCTGATTTTCGTCCACAATTAAATGTGTGCGTAAAGGGTGTGGCCAAGCTGTGGATCTTCTTGGCGATGGCATTTAGAGTCTCGGGGGAAATGACTTGAGGGATGGCCTGACCCCGGCCGGTTTCGCCGCGGGCAAATTATGATGAGGAATTAGGCTGGATTGAACCAGGTGTTTGTTTCAGCCCGGAAGGGGGAGCTGACCGGGCTTTTATTATCCGGGCAGGCATAAATGCTAAAACCGGTAACCGATGGATATACCCGGAACAATAGCCGCGTCGATTTCGTCAAGCGGACCGAACCAGAGATGAGTCCAGGCTTTGATAAATAAGCCGTTCTTCACTGGAAATTCAAGGCCCGGCCCAATGTAGCCGGAAATGAACATCAGAAATACATAATTTATTCCACCCGAGATGACGAGTGATGGGCGCTTCTGAGTTAGATACAATGTCCCGCCTGTATTGAAAAATATAAATTCACTATCCGGGTGGAAAGACATTCCGATGTTGATAGCCAGAGATGTGCTGGCCATTCGTTGATAACTTATCTGGCACAGCCCAAAGCGACCCACACCCAGACTGAGGTCATTGGGGTAGCGGACCCTGGTCTGGGCAGGAAGTTGTGTTATGGATAATAAAATCAAGACAAAGGCTAGCAAGACAAATCGTTTGATATTTTTCATGACACCCTCCCATTTTCAAAATAAGTAAATTAATTCTGGCTGTCAATATCAGATAAAATGTACCCTTATACTTTGCTGGCTTAAAGGTTAAGCTATCTCTTATTTCCAGAGTTTCGCCGGGTAGCGGCCGGATTCAATCAGCTAGCGGATGCCGGCCTGGACCCAGGGCCGGTCTTCCTGGTAGGTCACCCCGTACCACTGGTCCTCGGTGGTCAGCACCCTGACCCGGGCCTTTTTCTCCCTGGACAGGGCGCCCACCACCTCCGGTATGTAGAATTCCGACCTGCTCAGGTTGGTGGCCGGGTCGCTTAGAAATCTCCGGAACCGGGCTTCCAGCTCGTCGAAGATGCTCGGGGTCAGGCCGAAGATGTTCATCGAGGCGATGTCATCGGCGGACAGCGGGTGATAGGTCTGGCCGTCCTCGGTGTATTTAATACCGTCCGGGAACCGCTGGACTTTAGTCCTCTCCCTCAGGTCGAGCAGGTAGCCGTCTTCTGATATCCGGCAGATGCCCCGGGCTACATGCCCGTGCTCGGACAGGGTGTTTCCAAGCCGGTAGCCGACCAGGGCGTAGTTATAATGGGTGGGTTCGTCCTCAACCTCCAGCATGTAATCAGCCAGCTTCTTGATGGCGTCGAAGCCGTAGAAATCGTCGGCGTTGATTACCAGGAAATTTCCCGGGACCACGCGACGACAGAGCAGGACGGCATGGCCGGTTCCCCAGGGCTTGACCCGGTCTGGAGGAACGCTGAACCCAGGCGGCAGCCCCCTGTCCAATTCCTGCAGGACGTAATCAACGCTGAAGTATCTTTCGGCCCGGAAGCCGATTTTTTCCTGGAAAACCCGGGCCAGGTCGCGGCGGATGATAAAAACCACGTGTTCGATCCCGGCCCTCCTGGCATCGAACAGGGAGTAATCGATGATGAGTTCGCCATTGGGCCCGACCGGGTCCACCTGTTTGAGGCCGCCATAGCGGCTGCCTATGCCCGCGGCCATGATAACCAGGGTCAATTTTTTCATCTGGGCACCTCTTTACTGGATTATTACCATAAAATTAATGGCAGTGAAAGACAGAAGCGATGGCCACCTGCCCGGGTGAAACCCGTTAAGCAAGAAAATAATTGAGCTTATTCAGACCAGAATCAATTTCCAACCCCGTTTGATGCCTGCTTCTCCGGCCCCGATTATATGTAGCAAATAAAACCCGGAATCCGCCTCATGGCCAGGCAGGTGAGGTGGCTGACCAATGCCCTGGCCCGGGTAAATCCTGGGAGCCATCAGCAATCTTTGTTGACAGCTGGTTTTAAGAGCATATTCCAGGATGATTCCGGGTAAGAATACGGGGTTACCCTGTTTCGACCTGCGGTTTTTTATGTGGCCCTGGCCGGGGCCTGGTTTCATTATCAGTAAGAATGTAATTTATTGATAATATTAGATTAAAAGATAATGCCCCATTACTCCCGGTTAACAACCGAGGGAAGACATACCGGTCCCGCCCGTTCTTACCAGCAGGGATTTTTTGTTGTATAATCAAAGCAACGAAGGTGAAAATGATGATTAAGTCAACGACAGTTCTCTGTGTAAGACATAAAGGCCGGGTGGTCATGGCCGGAGACGGCCAGGTGACCATGGGTCAGACGGTGCTCAAGAGCACGGCCCAGAAGGTCCGCCGCCTCTATAAGGGACAGGTCCTGGCCGGTTTTGCCGGGGCCACCTCCGACGCCTTTGCCCTGTTTTCGCGGTTTGAGGCCAAGCTCGAGGAGTACCGCGGCAACCTGTCCCGGGCGGCCATTGAGCTGGCCAAGGACTGGCGGCTGGATAAATCACTCCGCCAGCTCGATGCCCTGTTGATCGTGGCCGATGCCAGCAATACATTTCTAATTTCCGGGACCGGGGACGTGGTCGAACCCGACGACGGGTTGACCGCGGTTGGCTCGGGTGGCCCTTATGCCCTGGCCGCAGCCCGGGCCCTGGTCAAGCACACCGACCTTTCTGCCCGGGAGATAGCGCTGGAAGCCCTGCGCATTGCTTCTGAAATCTGCGTTTACACCAACGATAACTTTACGGTTGAGGAAATCTGATGGCCATAGAACTGGAAGGAAAGATAATATCAGAGAATAAGCTCGTCTTTGGAGAGCAGGAAGGGGAACTGACCCCCCAGCAGATCGTGGCCGAGCTGGATAAGTACATAATCGGCCAGAAGGCAGCCAAGAAGGCGGTGGCCATCGCCCTGCGCAACCGTTTCCGGCGCCGGAAACTTCCGCCCGAGCTGGGGGATGAAATTGCTCCCAAGAATATTCTCATGATCGGGCCGACCGGTGTCGGCAAGACCGAGATTTCCCGCCGGCTGGCCAAGCTGACCTCCTCTCCCTTCTTAAAGATCGAGGCCAGTCGCTTTACCGAGGTCGGCTATGTCGGCCGCGACGTGGAATCGATGATTCGCGACCTGGTGCGGATTGCGGTCGACATGGTCAAGCAGGAAAAGATAAAAGAAATCGAGGCCAAGGCCATGGCCAACGTGGAGGAGAAACTTCTGGACCTGCTCCTGCCGGGTCGGTCGCTCCCCAATCGCAGAAAAGAACCCGCGGCTGCAGAGGAAGAACAGAAAGAAATGCTCAGGACCAGGGAACGCCTGCGGCGTCAGCTCCGGGCCGGCCAGCTCGACGAGCGGATGGTGGAAATCGAGGTCAAGGAAAAACCCGCCCCGCCCTTTGAGTTCATAAGCAGCAACGGCTTCGAGGAGATCGGCATCCAGATCCAGGAAATCCTGCCCGGCATGTTCGGCGGCAAGACCAAGAAGCGCCGGGTCAAGATAAAGGAAGCCAGGGAGATCCTGCTGGAAGACGAGGAAAAAAGACTGGTGGACATGGACCAGGTCGCCCGCCTGGCCATAGAACGGGTGGAACAATCCGGGATAATTTTCCTGGACGAGCTGGATAAGGTTGCCGGCCGGGAATCGGGAGTCGGTCCCGATGTCAGCCGGGAAGGGGTGCAGCGGGACCTGCTGCCGATCATCGAGGGTACCACCGTCAACACCCGTTTCGGCCTGGTTAAGACCGACCATATCCTGTTCATAGCCGCCGGGGCCTTTCACGTCACCAAGCCCTCGGATTTGATCCCGGAGCTCCAGGGACGTTTTCCGATCAGGGTGGAGCTTTCCCCGCTCACCAAGGAGGACTTCGTCCGCATCCTGACCGAAACCGAAAATGCCCTGATCAAGCAATACAAGGCTCTTCTGGCCACCGAGGGCGTGGAGGTGGAATTTACCCCCGAGGCCATCGATGAAATCGCGGCCATTGCCGAAAAGGTCAATGAGGAAGCCGAGAACATCGGGGCCAGGAGGCTGCACACCGTGATGGAAAAAGTCATGGAGGAAATTTCGTTCGAGGCGCCCAACCTGGCTGACCGGAAAATCCTGATAACCAGGGAATACGTCCAGAAGCAGCTCAGCGAAATCCTGAAGGACCAGGACCTCAGAAAATTCATCCTGTGATGAAGAAAAATGTTCTGGTAGTGGCCGCTCTTCTTTTAGCTTTATTCAATTCCGCCTGTGGCCGAAAGGGCCCGCTCCGGGAACCCGTGCCCATGGTACCCCAGGCTGTCTCGGATTTCAGGGTCGTCCAGCGGGGCGAGAGCCTGATTTTCACCTGGACGGAACCCGCCTCTTACCTGGACGGAACTCCGCTTGGGGGGTCTTTTCCAGAGATAAGGTTCATGGAATTAAAGGATGAAGGTATTTCCGGGAAGAAAGGCCTTGATTCCTTTATGAAATATTCCCGGCCGCTGGCTGAACTGTCTCTGGGCAAGCCGGAAGTTGTAACAAACCGGGCAGTTGTGCGCCTGGACCTGGAAAAGGTTACCGGGAAAAATTACCTGTTCGGCCTGAGGACAAGGGGCAGGAAAGGCGGCTGGTCGGAAATCTCCAACCTGGTCTCGGTTCGGCCTGAAGTTCTGCCGCTTCCGCCTTCGGGCCTGAGGGCTGAGGTCGAGGAACACCAGATCAGCCTGAGCTGGGAACCGCCGGAAATCGGGCTGGATGGCCGGCCGCTGACCGAGAGGGTTTTCTATAACCTTTACCGGGAAGAGGCTGGTGTATTCAGGCTTCTCAATGATCAACCCCTGACCCGGACGCGGTTTGAAGACCTGAACTTTTCTTTTGGCCTTACTTACCGTTATCTGGCCAGGAGCCTGGTGGCCCGGGGTGGGGAATACAGGGAAAGTGCCGATTCTGAAATCCTGGAGGTGAAGGCTGTGGATGTATTTCCACCCGCCACGCCGGCCGAGGTCAGGGCTCTAAGCGGCACGGATGGGGTGACCATTTCCTGGCTGCCAAACCGGGAAAGTGACCTGGCCGGTTACCGGGTGTACAGGGCAAAGGAGGTTGCTGCCGGTGAGGGGGCTGCCGTCCTGTTGACCCCGGAGAACCTGGATGTTCCCGTTTTTCTGGACGGCTCGGTTGAAAAGAATACCGGCTATGTTTATTCTATATGCGCGGTGGATAAATTCGGAAACGAAAGCCCGCCGGCCAGGGTAAAGGTCAAGACCTGAAAAATGAAGATTTACCGTTTTCGCTACCGAAAAAAAATACTCTACGGGTTGCTTAAAGAGTATGTCCTGTTCCCGGTCAGGGGTTCCATCTTCAGAAATTACAGGATCGAGGACAGCCCCATTCCCATCTCGGAAGTTACCCTGTTAGCCCCTGTCATCCCATCCAAGATAGTCTGCGTCGGCCGTAACTACCGGGAACACGCCGAGGAACTGGGGAACCCGGTGCCTGCCGAACCGTTGCTTTTTCTCAAGCCGCCCAGCGCCGTCATCGGGCCGCTTCAGGCCATCATCTACCCGGAGGAGTCACAGCGGGTTGATTACGAGGGCGAACTGGCCGTGATTATCAAAAAAAAGGCCAGCCGGCTGACGGAGGAGGCTCCGTGGCAGGAGTACGTGCTGGGGTATACCTGCTTCAATGATGTAACTGCCAGGGACCTGCAGATGAAAGACGTGCAGTTCACCCGGGCCAAGTCTTTTGATACCTTTGCGGCCGTGGGCCCCTGCCTGGTTACCGACCTGGACCCCGGAGCTATCCAGCTCAAGACCTTTCTCAACGGCAAGCTGGTGCAGGCGGCCAGCACCAGGAACATGATTTTCCCTGTTCCGTTTCTTATCCGCTACATTTCGAGGATAATGACCCTGGAACCGGGAGACATCATCGCCACCGGAACGCCGGCCGGTGTCGGTCCGATGCAGCCCGGTGACCGGGTTGATGTTCAGATTGAAGGCATCGGAACTCTATCCAATCATGTTAAAAAAATAGAGGCAAGGAGGTAGGATGAAATTATTTCTGGACACAGCCAACCTGCGGGAAATCGAAGAGGTGGCCAGCTGGGGTATTCTGGATGGCGTCACCACCAACCCCACACTCTGTTCAAAGGAGAGCGTACCCTTCGAAACGCTGATCAAAAAGATATGCAGCCTGGTCTCGGGACCGGTGAGCGTCGAGTGCGTTTCCACCCGGGCCGAGGAGATCGTCCCCGAAGCCCGAAAGCTCAACGGCCTGGCCCCGAACATCGCCGTCAAGATACCGGTTAACCTGGAAGGCCTGAAGGCGACCAGGATTCTCTCGTCCGAGGGCATCAAGGTTAACATGACCTTGGTCTTCTCTCCTTCTCAGGCCCTGCTGGCGGCCAAGGCCGGGGCGGCCTTCGTCAGCCCTTTCATCGGCCGGCTGGATGACATCTCCCATCATGGGATGGAGCTGGTGGAACAGATCTTGACCATCTATGAAAATTACAACTTCGAAACCGAGGTCATTGTGGCCAGCGTCCGCCATCCCGGGCACGTGGTGGAGGCAGCCCTGCTGGGTGCTCATATCGCCACCGTACCCTATTCGGTCATGGAAAAGCTGGTCAAACATCCTCTGACCGATATCGGCATTGATAGATTCCTCCAGGACTGGAAAAAGGTGGCAGGCAAGTAGCCGGGGAAAATTGTAATTGAGCTTTAATTCATGGGCTTCTTGAAAAAAAGGAAAGGCCTGGTGGCCATCCTGGTGGTGGTTGCCTTTCTGTACATAGCCCTGTCCTTTGCCAAGAGCCTTTTCCTGAAACAGCTCGGGCGCCGGCTGGACCGGAGCTTCGAGGTGGGCGAGTTAAAGCTCAACTACCTGCCTCCTTCACTGGTCATCAAGAACCTCAAATCAAGGACGGATAGCCCCAGGTTCTCCGTGGAGAGCCTGAAGGTTTCCCTGCCGTTTCTGTCGCTCCTGAAAAAAGAAAAGCCGGTAACGGTAGAGGTCTACCGCCCCGAACTTTTTTATGACGGCAGGAGCGGAAAAGGTGGGGGCGGCCAGAAAGGCCTGTCCCTGAACCTGCCACTGGTCATAGAAGGCGGCTACATAAATGAAGGGCATTTTTCTTTCGAGCTCAAGCAGGGAAGTTACGAACTATCCGGGGTTTCAGCCTTTTTCCGGCTGGAAACCAACCGTTTGACCCTGTTGCTCAGGGCAGGAGCTTCCAGGATCCGGCCCTATGATTCCCCCGAGGTGCTGGAAGGCGAACTGGAAACCCTGGTCACCAGCCGGGGAAAAACAATTAATATCGGCCGGCTCATAGTCCAGGGGGAAAATTCGGCCGTCCGGCTGGAGGGGAAAATCGCTCTCCTCGAAAAAACCAGGGTCGACCTGAGGGCGGTCTATAACCTTGACACCAGCTTCATCATGAGCGCTCTTGACCTTCCTTTTGACTGGAGGGGCAAGACCTCGGGCCAGGTAACCATCTCGAATGAGGGCGGGCCCCTGGTCGTCAAGACCGATTACCTGACCAAGAATTTTCAACTGAACCAGGTGGACATGGGCTCGGTTGAAGGCCAGGTGGTGGTGGAGAAGGGCCGGGGCGGGCAGATCCTGGCCGAAATAAAGAAGAACGGTCGGCCAGCAGAAAAGGTCATCATCACCTACGGTGGGGGCAGGATTGAAGGGGAGATGTCCGGTTTCCACCTGGACCCCATCATGAAATACGCTTCGGTCCCCTGGCCGGTTGAGTCTCCGGCCTGGGGCAAATTCAGTCTCAGCCGGGGAGAGCTGCAGGCCACGGCGGAGTTCCGCGACACGATTAACGAAGGCCAGGTCAACGACAGGTACCGGCTGAACGGCCAGGTTGAAGTGAACCTGCATTTAAAGAACAAGGACCTGAAAATCCAGACTAAGGACCTGCAGACCCCTTTTGGCCGTCTTAACGTGGCCGGCCGGGTGGTCATAGGGCAACTTCTGGACCTGGGCATTACAGGTCAGTTCAGCGATGTCCACGGGGCCCGGCAATTCACCGAAAGGCTGTTCCGGACGGAATTTGATTTTCCCGAAATAAGGGGAGCCGGTCGGGCCGAGATTGGAATAAAGGGAGACTACCATCGCCCGCGTCTCAATTTTGAATTCTCGCTGTCTCCGGCCGGCTTCGAGCGCTTCCAGGTGACCACGGCCCGAGGCCAGGTGGCGGTTGAGGGTGGAGAGGTTGAGGGAAAAGTCTATGTCCTGGATAAGAACTTTGAGGGGCAGATAGACCTCCGGACTCTTGAGGGCCAGACCGAGACCAGGCTGGCCCTGGAAAGGGCCCTGGTGGAAACCGTCCTGGACTACCTGAAGGTAACTTTCCCGGTCCGGGGTCCGGTCCGGGGCAATTTTATTTACCTGACCGGAAAAGGCCAGGTTGATTTTCAGGGCGACTTTGCTTCAGAGGAAATGCTTTTACTGGGCAGCCCGATCAGAGAGGTCAGCGGGAAAATTATCTGGAACGACCGGGGTCTGAGTTTTCCAGAGCTTCGCTTCAACCTGAATGGCGGGGAGGTAGCCGGTCAGCTGGCCATCGGATATAACCCGGCCACTTACGATTTTGACCTTAAAGCCACCGGGGTTGACCTGAAACCATTTTCTTCGGACTTTGCCGGGCGGATCAGCCTGGACCTTAAGGGCCAGGGTGTTTTTGGCCAGGACCGGCCGGCCGGCAAGTTTTCCATCGATAAGTTCGGGGTATTTTTTATCAAGGCCCAGAGAGCCGCCGGCGATTACCGTTTGAATTTCCTCGATAATAATCTTAACGTCGAGCTCAAGGGGCAACTGCTCCCGGGTGACAGCAATTTTGAACTTAAAATGGACATACCGTTTGACCGGGACTTTCTCTCGGGCGAAGTGAAGGGCCGCCTGACCAACCTGGACCTGCTGCTTCCCTGGAAAGGAGCCAGCGGTAGCGTCGACTACCTGCTCAGCTTCCAGGGACCGATCGCGGCCATCGACCTCAGCGGTGCGGTGGAGCTCAGGGGCGAGCTGATCCCGATACCGGGTTTCGCCCACGCTCTAAATAACTTCTCAGGACTGGCCTTCGTCAAGAACGGCCAGGTTTCCATCAGGTCCTTCCAGGGTTTTCTGGGTGGCGGTCCGGTCCAGGGTTCCGGCGAACTTTCCTTCGGAGAAAAAGGGCTGGGCGAGGCAGAAATCCGGATGTCCGGCCAGAACATGGAGCTTTCGGTATTCGAGCGTACCCGATTGCTGGCCGATGGTCAGATGAGGTTCCTGAAAAAGGGTGTCAGGTCGACTCTGGAGGGAGATTTCCTGCTGAAGGAAGCCCTGTGGAAAAAGGAACTGTATGAAAAACTCTCTTTTTCCTCCCAGGTCTATAATGCCGAGGGGCGGGGAAGCTGGATTGATGACCTCAACCTGAATTTCCGGCTCCGGGCCAGTGACAATGTCTGGATGGAAAACTCCCTGGGTCGGATCAGGGCCAGGCTGGACCTGACCATTTCCGGAACGGTCGGGGCCCCGGTGATAACCGGTGAGATCGAGGCGCTGTCAGGAACCGTCTATTTCCAGGACCGAGATTTTCGGGTCCTGCGGGGGCGGTTGAGTTTCTTCAACCCGCTGGTGATAGACCCCTACATCGATTTCCAGGGCGAAACTTACGTCAAGGACTACCATGTCATTTTCAGCCTGAGCGGGCTGGCCAGCAGCCTGAAGCCGGAATTTTCTTCATCGCCACCACTGCCGACAGAAGAAATTCTGTCGCTGCTGGCCCTGGGCGAGTCCTACCAGAGAAGGTACTCACTCGACCCGACCCAGATGAGCACCGCCTCCATGATTTCCTACCAGCTGGCCAGGAAATCAGAAAGCCTGTTCAGCCTGGACCGTTTCCGGCTGGACCCGTTTCTCATGGGTTCAACCTCTGAAATTACGGCCCGGTTGACCGTGGGCAAACGACTGTCCAAAAACTTTTTCATAGTTTATTCCACCAACCTGGCCACCCAGCGAGAAGAAATAGTCCGGCTGGAGTGGGAACTTTCGGGTGGACTGTCGCTGGTGGCCATAAGGAATGAGCTGGGGCGGGTCAGCCTGGATGTCAAGCTGAGGAGAAGGTTTTAGGCTCATGAGAAAGTGTATCCGGCCGGCGATTCTTATCTGGCTTCTGCTGACGGCTCTGGCTGCATACCCGGCAGAGAACAACCGGCTGGTTGAAAGAATCAAAATACTGGTTGACGGGAAAGAGGCCGAGCCGGCCGTGGCCGAACTGCTGAACCTGAAGCCCGGGCAGGTTTATTCTGATTTTCAGATTGACCAGGGCCTGAAACAGTTGATGCGAACCGGCCTTTTTTCAAGGGCCGAAGTCTACTACAGCCCGGCCCCGGCGGGGGAACTGACCTTTACCCTGACCAGGAATACTTTTATCCGCAACCTCCGGATCTACGGCCCCCGCAGTCTGAGAAAGCGGATTAACGAGGAGCTGCCCTACTTGAGAAAGGGCGGGATTCTTTCTGAAAACCTTAGGGACAAGGCCGTGCCCGATATTGAAAAAATCCTGGTGGACGAAGGCCTGTTCTCCCCCCAGATAGGACTGGAGATTAAGAAGCTTGAGGGAGCCAATCTGGCCGATGTTGCAGTCAGGCTCCCTGGCTGGAGACGCCTGGCCATCCGGCAGATAAATTTCGAAGGACCAGAGCTTATCCCCCAGACCCGGCTGCAGCGGCTGCTGGGCTTAAAGCCCGGAGATTTTTACGTGCCGAGAAAGCTGGAAAGTGGCCTGGCCAGAATTAAGAAGGCCTTTAACAAGCTTGGTTATACCTGGGCCGAGGTCAGGCTGGCGAGGGAGGAGGTTAACCAGGAAAGAGGAACGGTCGACCTGGCCATCGGCCTGAACCCTTCAACCAGGATTTCAATCAGGCTCCTCGGGACCAACCTATCGCCCAGGATTGTCCAGCCCGTCTGGGAACAGAAGGTCTTTGAAGAGTGGGCCCTGTCCGAAGGTGAGGCCCTGCTCTTGAAACAGCTCAGAAAGCAGGGTTACCTGCTGGCCACGGTCAGGCCCCGGCTTCAGAAGCAGGAAAACGAACTCCTGGTAATCTATGAAGTCCACCAGGGTCCGAGGCTGAGGATTCGAAGCCTGGAATTCAGGGGTTTGGAGAGTTTCACCCAGAAGGAAATCAAGAAGGCCCTGGGTATCGGCGAACAATTTCTTTTCTTTCCTTATCTCGACGGGCAGCAGGTCTATGACCTGCCCGAGAAGATCAGGCTGTTCTATGCCGAGCACGGGTTTGCCCAGGCCCGGGTAACCCTTAATTTCAGCCGCAAGGATAATTCAGCCAGACCGGTGTATTTCATAGAAGAAGGGCCGAGGCAGGTCATCCGCAGCCTGGAAATCCAGGGGGCGGTGGCCGTTCCGACGGCGGAAATTTTCAGGCTTCTGGACAGCCGACCCGGCCGGCCTTATTACAAGCCCCAGATGCAGAGGGACCTGGAAAAAATAAACCAGCTCTACCTTAATAAGGGATTCAGGGGGACCCAGCTGGAAGTGGAAGCCTCTCCCGACCGGGACAACAATCTGGACCTGGTCATCCGGGTGAGCGAGGGCCAGCGGGTTAAGATCAACAACATTTTCATCACCGGTAATCACCTGACCCACAGGAATACCATCCTGCGCGAGGTCAGGTTGCGCCCCGGAGACTGGGCCGAGTACAACCGGCTGCTGGAAACCAAGCGGGGCCTGGACAGCCTGGGGGTTTTCTCAGAGGTCAAGCTGGAAGAACTTCCGGCATCCGATAATTCCATCAACCTGTCGATCCAGGTCAGAGAAGGTGAGCAGAATTTTGCCGGAGTCGGGCTGGGCATTGAAACCAGGGAAGAAGCCCGCTCCCTGGCCCTCTGGGAAAATGACCTTAGACCGAGAATCACGGCCGAGTATATAAGATACAACCTGTTCCGGAACGCCTCCCAGGTCAGCCTGGTCGGTCAGCTCAGCCTGGTGGAAAAGAGGCTGGTGGCCACCTGGCAGCAGCCTCATTTCCTGGGGCTGCGGATGAGGACCTATTTCAGCGGCTACCTGGAAAAGGAGGACCGGACCAGCTTCAGTTACGAGCGGCGGGGCCTGACCCTGTCCACCATGAGAAACCTGCCGGCCGGGTTCTCACTGCTGCTGGCGGCCGGCGCCCTGAGGACCAAGCTGACCAACCTGCAGATTGCCGAGTCGGAGGTGGAGAGGGAAAGGTTGCCTTACTCCATTGCCTACGGGTCGGCCACCTTCATCCGAGATCGCAGGAATGACACCTTCAATCCCTCCAGCGGTTATTTTTTCAGTCTGGCCCTGGAACGGGCTTACCCCCTGCTGGAGACCGAGTCCAATTTCCTGAAGATGTTTGCCAAGTACCAGTATTTTTATCCCCTGGCGGCCAGCATCAATTTCCACACCACGCTGCGCCTGGGCCTGGCCTCGGGCACGGTGCCCATTCCTGAAAGGTTTTTTGCCGGCGGCAGCAATTCTTTCCGGGGCGAACCCTTCGAAATGCTGGGCCCCAAGGACCCGGAATCGGGCCTGCCGGTGGGCGGGCGGGCAATTTTCCTGCTTAACATGGAAGCCAGGTTCCTGATGCTGAAAAAATTACCAAACCTTTACGGGGCGATTTTTTATGACATGGGCCAGGTCTTTCCAGAAATTCGGGATTTTAACTTCCTGAAGTTCAGCCAGGCCGCCGGGTTCGGTCTGCGTTATCGCACGCCGCTGGGTCCGGTCCGGTTTGATGTCGGCTGGAACCTGAATCCACCCGACGGTAGATGGAAGCCGCGGTTTTTCCTGACCATCGGCAATATGTTCTGAGGGTTTGGCATGGTTGAGGTGATAATCATGATGAATGTGAAACGGGCAGGCCGGTGGCTTCAAGTGCTGAGCCTGCTCCTGCTGCTGCTGGGCCGTCCGCTGGCCGGTCAGGAACTGCTGAACTGCCTAGTGGCCAGTGTTGACCACATACCGGTTACTGCTTTTGACCTGGAGGTGCTGAAAAACTTTGAGCTGTTGCCGGGTGGAGGCGCCGGGGCCATGACGGTTGAGGAAAGGCTTGAAAGGTACATAGATGTCCTGCTGGTGTTAAGACTGACCAGGGAACAGCTCCAGGTTAGCCCGGAAGAAATCGGGGCAGAGCTGGAGAGGTTGAAAGCCCGGCTGGGAACCGAAGTCCTGGAAGAGAAATGCCGGCTCCTGGGCCTTAAGCCTGAAGACCTGGGGAGTTATCTTCAGGATAAGATTCTGTTTGAGAAGGTTATCGGCACCAGGTTCAACCAGAGGCTGTATGTTTCACTGAAAGAAATTGAAGATTATTACCAGCAGGTCTACCTGCCCGAGCAGAAGGCTGCCGGCCGGACACCGCCGGAACTGGTTAACGTCCTGGATGAGATAGAGGCCAGGCTGCAGGCCAGACGCCGGGAGGAACGGGTCCGGGAATGGACCCGGGAGCTCCGGCAGAGAGCGGAGGTTGTTGTTTATGGTGACTGCCTCAGTCGCATAAAATAAGCTGCAAATTATAGAATACAAAGAGGAGATCAGATGAAGCGAATTTTTTTATTTCCCGGTCAGGGCTCACAGGCAGTGGGCATGGGCAAGAATTTTTACGAACAGAGTCAGGAGGCCCGGGAAATTTTCAAGCTGGCCGACGAAGTCCTGGGGTTCAGCCTGTCCAGACTGTGCTTTGAGGGACCGGAAGAAGAGCTCCGGCTGACCTGTTATACCCAGCCGGCGCTGCTAACGGTCAGTTACATTGCCTATCGGCTGCTCGGCCTGAAACCCGACCTGGCGGCCGGCCACAGCCTGGGGGAGTATTCGGCCCTGGTGGCCGCCGGCAGCCTGGACCTGGCCGAAGCCCTGAGACTGGTCTACAACCGCGGCCGCTACATGATGGAAGCCGTGCCCCCGGGACAGGGGAGCATGGCTGCCGTCCTCGGGTTGAACTTCAACCAGGTAGAGGAAGGAATTAAGTCGGTGGGCTCTGGGCTGGTTCAGGTGGCCAACTGGAATGCCGAGGACCAGGTGGTTATAGCCGGAGAAAGGGCAGCCGTGGAAGAAGCCCTGGCCCGGTTAAAACCTCCTCGCTCGGTCCTGCTCCAGGTAAGCGGACCATTTCACACCAGCCTGATGAAACCGGCGGCTGAAAGATTGAAGGCTGACCTGGAAAGAATAAAATTCCGCGACCCTGAATTCCCGATTATTTCCAACGTTACGGCAGGCGAGGTCAGGACCGGGGACGAAGCCAGGGAGCTGCTTTTCCGGCAGATTACCAGCCCTGTCCTCTGGTATCCGTCCATGCAGCGGCTGCCAGAACTTGGAGTCGGGCAGGCGGTGGAACTCGGCCCGGGAAAAGTCCTGACCGGGCTGCTCAAAAGGATTTCCCGACAATGGCCGGAGGCGCCGACTCTTTTTAACGTGGAGGACCTGGCTTCCCTGGAAAATTGCCGCCGGGCGCTGTCAGCCTGAGGTCTCTTTAATCACCCGGGGACCGAAACGGATAAAATATTCAAGGGCTGAAACCAGGGCAATAATAACCACCAGCCATAGCCCGAAGGTATGGGTCAGCCGGTAAATAATTCCCAGGTAATGCTCGCCCAGAATTAGTATGGAAATAACCACCGCTTCGAAGATCATTTTGAGCTTTCCCCAGCCGGAAGCGGTGATGTGATAACCCCGTGAAGCAGCGATGGCCCGGAAGCCGGTGACGGCTATCTCCCGGCCGATGATGATAATGGCCATCCAGGGAGCCACCACTCCGCTGGACACCAGGCAGATCAGGGCCGAGGTGATGAGCAATTTATCCGCCAGCGGATCAAGCAGCGATCCCAGGACGGTTTCCATCTTTTTTTTCCTGGCCCAGAAGCCATCAAGCATGTCGGTCAGGCAGGCCACAACAAAAATGATAAAGGCAATGACCTCGTGTCCCGCGAAGGGGGTGAGCATGACCACCACCAGGACGGGTATGGCCAGCAATCTGAATATGGTCAGGATTGTGGGTGTATTCATCTATTAATTCCAGAAAATTATCAGTTTCTTATACTAAAACTATTGAGCTGGATTGTCAAATACGGCCACGGAAAACCAGGCCCGGTTGCAAATCCGGGACTGGATATAATATAGTTTATAGGCTGTCGGTTCAGTCCCATGAATAAAAAAGAAGACGCCCTCACTCCCATGATGGAGCAGTACCACCGGATTAAAGCCCGGCACCGTGATTGCCTGCTATTTTTCAGGCTGGGAGATTTCTACGAGATGTTCTTCGAGGACGCCTATCTGGGGTCATCCCTGCTGGGAATTGCCCTGACCTCAAGGCAGAATGTGCCGATGTGCGGCGTTCCCTATCATTCGGTAGACTCCTACCTGGCCCGGCTGCTTAAAGCCGGGAAAAAGGTAGCCATCTGCGAGCAGGTGGAGGACCCGAAACAGGCCCGGGGTGTGGTCAAAAGAGAAGTGATCAAGGTGCTGACCCCGGGCACAGCAGTGGAAATAGAGGGCGAGGAACGGGGCGAGAGCCTGGGAGTCCTGAGCCTGGTCCTGGCCGATGGCCGCTGGGGAGCGGCCTGGGCTGACCTTCTATCGGGCAGGATCCTGACCCTGGAGGGAGAGGAGAACGAGCGAAAGGCCCTGCTGGACGAGATTTTCCGGCTCGGCCCGCGGGAAGTCATCTGCCCGGAAGACCAGGAGTCAGCGGTCAGGAACCTGCTGGCTTCAACCGACCTGTCCGGCCTGGCCCTCAGCCGGGTGGAGCCGTGGTCTTTTGATTATTCCCAGGCCTCCAGCCTGCTGATCGACCATTTCAGGGTGGCCTCTCTTGAAGGCTTTGGCCTCCAGGGCCGGACCCTGGCCGTATCGGCGGCCGGGGCCCTTCTTTATTATTTGAAGAAGAACAGGCAGGAGGCAGCAGGTTACATCAGGAAGATGTCCTTCCAGAGCCCGGGCCAGGCCATGGTTCTTGATGCCATAGCCGTCCGCAACCTGGAGCTGGTCAGGAACCTGAGGACCGGCCAGGTGGCCGAATCACTGCTGGGAGTGATCGACCTGACCCAGACTGCTCCCGGGGCCCGGCTGCTCAGGAACTGGTTGCTCCATCCACTTCTCGATTGCCAGGAAATCGGGCGGCGGCAGGAAGCGGTTGAAGAAGCTTTGAAAAAACCCATTGCCAGGCAGGAAATCCGGTCCAGGCTCCGCCAGATCCTGGACCTGGAAAAGCTGACCACCAGGGTGTCGGTGGCCGCGGCCACGCCCAGGGACCTGGTCGCTCTTAAGAAGTCGCTGTGGCCTTTACCCGAAATAGAAGCTCTTCTGAAGGAATTTCAAACCGCCTATTATTCCGAGCTGAGGTCATCCTGGGACAACCTGCAGGATGTGGCCGGGTTGATCGACCGGGCCATCCTGGATGAACCGGCCCACCTGATCCAGGAAGGCGGCCTGATCAAGGCAGGCTTTAACCAGGAGCTGGATGAACTGAGGCAGATCAGTCACTCCGGAAAGACCCTGATTGCCCAGATTGAAAAAAGGGAGAGGGAAAGGACGGGTATCTCCTCCCTTAAAGTCCGTTATAATAAGGTCTTTGGCTATTACATCGAGGTCACCAAGCCCAACCTGCCACTGGTGCCCGCCGATTACCAGCGGAAACAGACCCTGGTTAACAGCGAAAGGTTTATCACCCCGGAGTTGAAGGAATACGAGGACCGGGTACTGGGGGCCGAGGCCAGGATTAACGAGCTGGAGTATGAGCTTTTCCTTCAAATTCGGGAGGAAATAGGCAAGCAGGTTCCCCGGCTGCAGCAGATGGCCCAGAACCTGGCCGTGCTCGATGTCCTGCTGTCCCTGGCCGAGCTGGCCCACCAGAGGAATTATGTCAGGCCCCAGGTGGATGAGGGCGACGTCCTGTCCATCTCTGACGGCCGGCACCCGGTGGTCGAGGTGGTTCAGAGCGAACCCTTCATTCCCAACGACACTTACCTCGACCGGAACGAAAACCAGATACTGATCATCACCGGGCCCAACATGGGTGGAAAGTCAACCTACCTGAGGCAGGTGGCCCTGATCTGCCTGCTGGCCCAGATGGGTTCGTTCGTTCCGGCCCGGGCCGCCAGAATTGGGTTGGTGGATCGGATTTTCACCAGGGTCGGGGCCATGGATTTTCTGACGGCCGGGCAGTCCACCTTCATGGTGGAGATGGTGGAAACGGCCAACATTTTAAACAACGCCACCGGGCGCAGCCTGATCCTGCTGGACGAGGTCGGGCGGGGGACCAGCACCTTCGACGGCCTGAGCATCGCCTGGGCCGTGGCCGAGCACCTGCACCAGCTGGAAAATATCAGGCCCCGGACATTGTTTGCCACTCACTATCACGAGCTGACCGAGCTAGCCCTGACCTTTCCCCGGATAAAGAATTTTCACGTGGCGGTCAGGGAGTGGCAGGACACGGTCATCTTTCTCCGGAAGATAAAGCCCGGTCCTTCCGACCGGAGCTACGGGTTGCAGGTGGCCCGGCTGGCCGGACTGCCCGAAGAAATAATAAAGCGAGCCAGGGAAATCCTGTTTAACCTGGAAAGGCAGGAGCTGGACGAAGAGGGCCGGCCCCGCCTGGCCTACCATTTAAACAGCCAGAATAAATCGCAGCTGCTGCTCTTTCCGGAAGACCGGGAAAGGGCCAGGCTGGAAGAAATCCGAGACAGGATTAAATCGCTGGAACCGGAAAAGCTGACCCCGCTTCAGGCCCTGCAGATAATTGCCGAACTCAGGGAAGATATAAAGAAACTGGAAGAAGGTCAGTAATCTTCTGGTTCTTCCTCAAAATCCAGTTCTTCTTCCAGGTCATCCTCGTCGTCTTCGTAATCCTGGCCGGAGTATAGCCCCTCTTCGATTTCCTCTTTTCTCTCCTCGATGGCTTCTTCGAATTC
Source organism: Candidatus Saccharicenans subterraneus (assembly GCA_003426165.1). Lineage (GTDB taxonomy): Bacteria > Acidobacteriota > Aminicenantia > Aminicenantales > Saccharicenantaceae > Saccharicenans > Saccharicenans subterraneus. The sequence goes on along the minus strand of QUAH01000016.1, from coordinate 4,865 downwards.
CTCGTTATCCTCGTACCGCCGGAGGTAGTTGGTGGTGGAATCGGTGTAGCAGAGTTCCAGGTAGTCGTCCTCGATCACGCAGAAAATGGAGACCTGATGAGCTTCGTGCAGGTCGCCGACGGTATCGATGATGTCGGCGGCCTTTTTCAGAGCGTCTAAGGTGGCCCAGCTGGAGACTTCGATTTCTTCCATCATTAACTCCTTGAAGAAAAAAATATTTATTTTTGTTTCCTTGTCAAGTGCCAAAAAAAATTATGATCGGAAGATCGGCCGCGGCCGCCTGGCACCGGTTTCGGGCCACAGCCGGCTAACTTTTTTAGCAGTTGGAAGTGTCTTGATGGCCGGGGCGGCTCTTGGCAAAGCCCGGTGGCTGGAGTATATTAGTTAATAAGCTTATTAACCCTGTTCTTCCAGGGTTGTCCGGTTTCCTTAGCTTTTTTGTTTATAAGATATTCTGTATATAATACCAGGAGGAGTTGACCATGAGATGGGACAGGCTGACCGTCAGATTGCAGGAAGCTTTCCAGCAGGCTCAATCTAAGGCCCTGGAGCTCGGCCATCAGGAACTGCGGCCTGAGCACCTGCTGTGGAGCTTTCTGAACCAGGAAGAGAACATCATCGGCAGTCTGCTGGAAAAGATCGAGGTGAACCCGGCCGAGCTGAACCAGGAGCTGGAAAAGGCCCTGGCCCGGCTGCCCAGGATTCAGGGGGGAGGCGAAATTTACCTCTCCGGACAGTTGCGGGAGGTGATGAACGAGGCCGAGAAAGAGGCCGGGAAACTGAAGGATGAATACCTGTCGACCGAGCACGTTTTCCTGGCCATGCTGCGGCTCAAAAACCTGGATGTAGGCCGCCTGCTGCAACGTTTCCGGATCCAGGAAGAAGATGTGCTCAAGGCCCTGATGGACATCCGGGGAAACCAGAGGATAACCGACCCCGAGCCCGAGTCCAAGTACCAGGCCCTGGAAAAATATACCCGGGACCTGACCGCCCTGGCCCGGCAGGGCAAGGTTGACCCGGTTATCGGGCGCGAAGAAGAGATCAGGCGGGTGGTCCAGGTCCTGTCGCGCCGGACCAAGAATAACCCGGTGCTGATAGGGGAGGCCGGGGTTGGCAAGACGGCCATTGTCGAGGGACTGGCCCAGAGGATAGCCAACGGCGATGTTCCGCAGTCGCTGAAGGACCGGCGGCTGCTGGCCCTGGACATGGGCTCGCTGGTGGCGGGGACCAAGTACCGCGGCGAGTTCGAGGACCGCTTGAAGGCCGTTCTCAAGGAAATAAAAGAATCCGGCAACGTTATCCTGTTCATAGACGAGCTCCACACCATCGTGGGGGCGGGCGCGGCCGAGGGGGCGGTGGATGCTTCCAACATGCTGAAGCCGGCCCTGGCCCGGGGCGAGCTCAGGTGTATCGGGGCCACCACGCTTAACGAATATAAAAAATACATAGAAAAAGATCCGGCCCTGGAAAGACGTTTCCAGCCGGTCTTCGTGGGTGAGCCCTCGGTTGAGGAGACCATTTCCATACTCCGCGGCTTAAAGGAAAAATACGAAGTTCACCACGGGGTAAAAATAAAAGACTCGGCCCTGGTGGCCGCGGCCGTTCTTTCCAACCGTTACATCAGCAACCGGTTCCTGCCGGACAAGGCCATCGACCTGGTGGACGAGGCGGCTTCCCGGATCCGGGTCCAGCTGGACAGCCTGCCCGAAGAAATCGACGAGCTGGAAAGAAGGATTACCCAGCTGGAGATTGAAAAGCAGGCCCTGAAGAAGGAAAAGGACCCGGCCTCGGCCGAGAGGCTGCAGAAAATAGAAAAGGAACTGGCCGAGCTCAAGGAGAAAAGCCAGTCCCTGAAATTACAGTGGAAGAGAGAGAAAGATATAATCGACCAGATCAGCCGGCTCAAGGAACAGAGAGATGCCCTCAAGATCGAGGAGCAGAACGCCGAAAGGCGGGGTGACCTGGAGAGGGTGGCCGAAATCCGCTACGGGCGGTTAATTGAAATCGACAAGCAGGTCCAGAAACTGTCGACAGAACTGGGCGAGCTCCAGAAGAAAGGCAAGATGCTCAAAGAAGAGGTGGACGAGGAGGACGTGGCTCAGGTGGTCAGCCGCTGGACCGGCATCCCCGTTTCCAAGATGCTGGAAGGCGACCTGGAAAGGCTGCTCCGAATGGAAGAAATTCTCTCCAAGCGGGTTATCGGCCAGGACCAGGCCATCCGGGCCGTGGCCGATACCGTTCGCCGGGCCAGGGCCGGACTGCAGGAGCCGACCCGGCCGATAGGCTCATTCTTGTTTTTAGGCCCCACCGGAGTGGGGAAGACCGAGCTGGCCCGGGCCCTGGCCGAATTTCTGTTCAACGACGAGAAGGCCATGGTCCGGCTGGACATGTCGGAATACATGGAAAAGCACACCGTGGCCAGGCTGATCGGGGCTCCCCCGGGTTACGTTGGTTATGAGGAGGGCGGGCAGCTGACCGAGGCCGTCAAGAGGCGCCCCTACTCGCTCATCCTGCTGGACGAGGTGGAGAAGGCCCACCCAGACGTTTTTAACATCCTGCTGCAGATTCTCGATGACGGGCGGCTGACCGACGGCAAGGGCACCACGGTTGACTTCCGCAACACCCTGATCATCATGACCTCGAACCTCGGAAGCCAGGTCATCAAAGAGTTGAGCCATGATTACGAGGCCATGGAAAGGGAGGTCCGCCAGATCCTGGAGAGCCATTTCAAGCCGGAATTCCTGAACCGGGTGGACGAGGTCATCATCTTCCGGCCGCTGACCAAGGACGTGATTTTCAAGATCGTCGACCTGCAGATAGAATTGCTCCGGAAGAGGATGCAGGAGAAAAAGATCGACCTGGTGCTGACGCCGGCAGCCAGGGAGGTCCTGGCCGAGCGCGGTTACGACCCGGTCTACGGGGCCAGGCCGCTCAAGAGAACCATTCAGAAAGAAGTCCAGAACCCGCTGGCCATGAAAATTCTGGCCGGAGAATTCAAGGAAGGTGACCTGGTGGAAATCGATGCCGACCGCCAGGGCCGGATTGTTTTCCACAAGAAATAGAGAACGGATAAAGAGGAGAAAACGTCATGAAAAAGAGAATTTACGGAATCATGGCGGCCGGATTGCTGGCCCTGGTTCTGCTGACTGGCTCGGGGCTGGCCAACGGCCTCAACCTCAACGGCCTGGGCACCCGGGCTGTCTCCATGGGTGGGGCTTTCATCGGGCTGGCCGATGACTTCAGCCTGGTTTACTGGAACCCGGCCGGGGCCGGATTCTTGAAGCAACCACTCATCGGGGCCTATCTGACCGACCTCATCCCAACCAATAAATACCAGGTTACCCTGCCTCCGGATATCTCGATTAACGCCAAATCCAAGCTCTCCCATTACCTGGGCTTCATGATGGCTTATTACCGCCCCGTGTCTGACAACCTGACTGTCGGGGTTGGGGTTTATACGCCGTCTGGGCTTGGAGCCAACTGGCGGGGAGAAGAATTCCAGGACATGACCGCCGGGGTGGCCTACGACTGGACCAGCAAGATAGGAATGTTTACCATTTCCCCGGTTGTGGCCTGGAAGATAAGCGACCGTCTGAGCATAGGGGCCAACCTGAACATCAATTACGGGATGTTCAGCCTGAAGAGATGGGCGGGAGAGGCCGACATGGGTGAAGGGCCCATGGACCTCGGCCAGTATGAAGAGAGCCTTCACGGCTGGGGCTTCGGTCTGACCCTGGGAATCCTGGCCCGCCCGGCTGACTGGATAAGTGCCGGGTTAACTGTCAAGACTTGCTCTACTATTAAATTTAAGGGTACGGCCGAAATGATTTACCTGGGCTATGCCGGTTATCCGGAGAGCTCAGACCTCAAGAGGAATATCCGCTGGCCCTGGTTTGTCGGTGGCGGGGTGGCCCTCAAACCGGTGGAAAACCTGGTGGTAACCACCGACCTCCAGTGGACCGGCTGGTCGGCCCTGAAAAGCATGGACACCTCTTACCTCGACCCCTTCTGGAACCAGATGATGGCCCTGGCCGGAAACGACAGCATCCTTCTTGACTGGAAAAATCGGATGCAGATTCGCTTCGGCCTGGAATACCGGCTGACTCCGGAATTCTCCTTGAGAGCGGGCTATTATTCTGACCCATCGCCGGCTCCCGATTACACCATGAACATCCTCCTACCCAGTTTTGATTTTCAGTCTTTTAACGCTGGGATTGGCTATGAGTGGAAGGGACTTTCCCTTAACTGGGGAGTGGAATTCCTGTCTGGCAAGAAGCGGGATGTGACCTTTGAAGAACTGCTGACAGCCGGAACCCTGGGCCAGGCCATGCCCGGAATCTATCGCATGCACCTTATAGTCCCCAGCGTCTCGGTTTCCTACAGGTTCTGAGAAAGATCTGCGAGAAATTCTGGAAAAATCCGGGAGAAAATCCGAGAGAAATAAGAAGGATGGCCATTCTGGCCTGTTCTTAAACAGCAGGAAACTAACTGAATTCAGGGAGAGGAATCTTCTTTGGGGAAGGAGAATGGCCAGGGACGGAATCGAACCGCCGACGCAGGGATTTTCAGTCCCTCGCTCTACCGACTGAGCTACCTGGCCATCTTTATGCCAACGTAACTTCTTTTCTTATCAGCAAGTTATTAATCTGGCTTGCCGGGTCTCCACTGCCTCCCAGTTGAGGTCCAATCTTCAGAGTCAGAATTATATCCATCAGATTCTTTCTTGTCAATCCTGATTTTCATTCCGGTCAAGACATGGTATCCAGTCTAATGGGTCTGTTTGGAAGCGGCGCGGTGGTAGTCCGGCCATAGGGATTGGGGTGGAGGAAGCGGGGAGATTTATCAGGTTGGTACTTGAAAAAGCG
>QUAH01000002.1 GCA_003426165.1 Candidatus Saccharicenans subterraneus | reverse complement strand
TTCATCAACGACCATCTGGTCAGGTACTGCCAAGAGAACAACTTGACCTTTACCCGGAGTCGACCCTACAGGAAGAACGACAACTGCTATGTGGAGCAGAAGAACTATTCGGTGGTCCGTCGCCTGGCGGGATACCTCAGATATGACACTGAAGAAGAGCAAAGGCTATTAGAGCGACTTTATTGCCGTTCCCGACTGTATTGTAACTTCTTCCAGCCGAACATGAAGCTTGTCAATAAGGAGAGAGCGGGTAGTTGAGTGATAAAGCGCTTTGACTACCCCCAGACTCCCTATCAGAGGCTATTGGAATCACCGGCTCTCAGCTCAGAGCAGAAGTCCCGGCCGGGGAGAACCCATCTGGAGCTAAACGTGGTGAAGTTAAAGGCAGAGATAGACAGGCTCAAGGGAAGGCTGTAGCAGCTGCCAGAAGCTAAGAAAAACCGCTCAAATTTCCGTATGGATTCTTACGTGAGGCAACGATTACGCTTTCATATAGATTTTCTCATGAAGCAACAAGAAGTGTCGAAAAGAATATATACACACTTCCCCTTTCATTCGCCCTACACTGATTTCGCTCTAATCCGCTGTTAGGCGATAAAATGACGGTATTTTAATTTAGCCGAGTTTTGTTCCGCACTCACCGCAAAACTTTGCTCCGAAGGGACTTTGAGCTCCACATTTCGGACACTTTATCAAGCTTAGTGGCGCTCCACAATTATTGCAGAATTTACCTTCGCCAGCAGGTTTGCCACATTGGGGGCAGAGCGTTTGTTTGCTTTCAATCTCTCCGGTAAAAACCTGTGTGCTTGCTGCTTTTTCCTGAATATCTTGAACTGCTTTTTGCGCTTTGGCAGCGGCAACCTCAACGTTCAGGCGAGGCGCGTCATCCACACAGAGGCCTTCCTGTTCGTTCCAGTCGTTTTCGCAAACCCACTTTTTGCATCTCGGACAGCGATGAAAATGCTCTTTTGCCTCGTTCTGGGCGAGTTCAAATGCTGCTTCGTGTTCCTTGTGCCATTCAGGAGACATCCCACGAAAACGTTCACTTATTATATCTGTGGCCCTTTGGGTACCGTAACCTACGCTGTATTTTCCGGCAATCTGGGAAGCTGCACCAATCAGACCACCAAGTCCTTTCAGCAATTTTCCTTTCTTGTGGGTTTTGGATTCAATAAATTTGGTCTTGTAGCCCTCCCGGCACAGGTCGCAGTAAAAGGTAAACTGAAACCCTGCCTCCGTGCTGTTATCCGCAAAATTACTTGTGAATGGTTGTAAGGCCAAAATTACACCTCCTCTTATTTTATTGGTTTACCGCATTTAATGCATTTATCTTCGATTGGTGGTTGCTCGGTTTTGCATCCTGGATTAGGGCAAACAACCACCAGTCGTGCTCCACAATGCTCACAATAATCCCCAAAGAAAGTTTCCTTTCCACAATATGGACAAATTATTCTCAAATTCAATCTGCAGTTTGGGCAATTTAAATAGTCCTTCTGGATTGGATTCCTGCATTTCGGGCATCTTAATGGTCCTGAAGGATTTACTTTTCCACAGAAAGGACAGACATTTGATTCCGGTGGAATTAATTTGCCACAGTAGCGGCAAGGATGTTTATATCCAGGCATGATCAATCACCTCCTTTTATGGTTTTTGATAAGTCTAATTTGGTCTCTATTTTTGGCAAGCTTTTTTTACCAAACTGCAGTGTAAAATTCTGATCCTGTTTCCTGACAGGGATGAATAAATATCCCTTTGCCTGACTCTCTTCCATAAAACTTGTTTCTAAATTATAATCATCAGCAGGAAATTCTTCACCCTCTTCATTTATTAAGCGCGCCTCTTCATTCCAGAAGACAAAAACTTGCTTTTTTGATATATTTTTTGCCTCAATCTGTATAGATAATATGTCGGTCTCATTGCTTTTTGAATCTCTTTTAACCGATAAAATTTTTAATTCAATACCTCGATACTCTGTACTTTGATTGACCGGTATTGTGTAAGAAGAAGAAAAATCAGTTTTTTTAATATGTTCAACTTCTTCTCTATATTTTTCGGCTTCAGATTGAACCCATTGCTTATACTTTTGATATTGTCTTATTGCTTCTTCTTTCAGTTTTTCAAAATCCTGCCCTGTTTTCTCAGATATAATTTTAAGTGGAATAAGATAAGCATCAAGCATGTCATCTGATTTTTCAGCAAGTCGCTGATACATTTTAGTGCCATAAAATACACCGAGATTTTCCCATGTTTTTTGAGCCTGATAAAACCTCTGGTCCATTGGTTCAGGTTCGCCAATATTGTTTTCAGTAACCAGAACCTGCTTGTTCATGTCAAGAGTGGCTGCCCGAAGAATTTTTCGGTTGTAAATGGTTTCCCTGCTTCCAGCAACTACTGTTCTTCCGTCAGAAGAAACATCAACCCAGGCCATACCACTAAACTCAGCAACTGGCGTAAGAACCGGCTTTCCAGGGGAAACGGAAACCCAAACCAGCCCTTGTGTTATCAAAATTTCTTCAATATAACCCCGCTTAACCTTGACTGTAACTTTGCTGTTTGGAAACAAGGTTGCTCCACTTGATTTTTTACCTGAGCCGGGATCAGGGTTATCGCCAATATGGCTATAAGAATTTGAACCTGTTTCTACTTCAGCAATCTCTTTTAGCTTTAAAGAATCTCTAACCTGTTTTTTCACAGCACCTTGCTTTACAAAAACTTCTCCGGAAATACATGAAACAATTGTTCCCTGGAGTGACATAATTTATATCTCTTTAAAGTTTTTCTTAAGGTTAATTGGCAGGGCAACCGGTCTTTGTAAACCCTTTTCTTTCGAGCAAACACAGGTCTGGTTACTTGTCACAATCACACTGTTACCTTTTAAGTCAGAGAATTCAACTTCGCCTTCAACTACTGTGAGAGATGTCGTTTTCCCGTCTGTCCACAAAGAGAAAATTGTGCCCCGGATACCTGCAACACAAATTGGCGTATGAATTTCAAATTTTGATTCAGGTTTTATTTTTTTAAAAAATATGGTTATTGAGCCTACCATAAGTTTCAAATTGCTGGCGTTTTCTACTTTTACTTCGGTTTTCCCGCCGATTGTGATTTTATTGCCGGCCCTGTCTTTAAGGTTTATTTGAGTGTTGCTATTCGTTCTAATAACATCGCCGTTTTCAATTCTTGATGTTTCTTCGGGATTTTTTATTTTCTTCTGTCCTCTTATTATTTCTGCTGTTACCTCTTTTGATGGTTCATTTGTTTTGCCTTTAATTCTGGCAATCACGTCCTTGAGGAGCGATTCAACTTTTTCCCTGTGGATGAAGTCTTCGGCCTGAAGGGTGGAACATTCGGGGTGGTATTTACAATAATTGCACTGGCATTGTGGATTAACATTTTTGACAACACGATTGCCATTAGTAACCAGGATAGAAGGACCGGATTTTTTGTGGTTTTCTCTGGCGGTTTGACAGGCAACAGAATGAATCGGCGTGCTTCCCGCTGGAAGAAGAGGATATCCCAGTATGTCTCCCGTCATTATAAAATTTTTGATGAGAACTGCCTGGCAAACTTCGACGCCATTTTTACCCGTTACGAATAGCGCTTCCTCACCAAGAAATTTCCCCCTTTTTGTTTTAATTCCAGATTTCGATAGCGATTTTTGTGCTTTATCCAGAGCCTGTCTGGCTTCTTTGACTAGTTCCTCGGGGGCGAAAGCCTCTAAAAGGTCACCGATATTAATATCAAAAGTTGTCCCGGGGGCTTTGTTATCAAAAGAGATGAAATCATTAACATAGCTTTCAAAGAACTGTCTGGCAGTTTTCATGTCAGGATAACCGGTTATACTCAGGGTGGCGTAATAGTCATGTCTTCCGCCGCCAGGTGTCATATCCAGGCCGGTGGCATTCTGTGCTTTCTGCATGGATGTTACAATGTCTGAGAGCTGCTGAGGGGAAATGAAGGGGTTTTCAGCTAATGCCTTGTAAAACTCATTTATATTGTTGGGTTTAGGGTTGCGGTGACCAAGAGTTACGTTATAAACTCCATCCTTTACATTCTTATTTATAATCTCCCAGCCTGACGGCAAATTGGCTGGAAAAAATTCTTCCATATTCTTTTTTGCTGGCAGAGTTGGGGTATTTGCTATTGATACGGACTCGATAAACCAGTAAACCATTTTACCCCCTTATACTGGTAGATGATGTTGGCCCTTTCACATTGAATTTATTTCTAAAACCAATCCTCTGTCGCATACCGTCAAAGAATTTAGCACTAAAACCTCCAGGGTTTGATTTTATTAATAAAAGTTTTTGAGGTGATTTTGTAGGGTTATAAATCTCTACTTCTGCTTCAGAAAAACCTTTCATCCTTACTATCTTGCCAAATAATTCAGTGTTTGGTATTGGCTGGGGCACAATTTCATCCGGCCAAATTTCTGGCGGGTATCCCTGCCACGGGTCGTGCTTCTGGGTTACATAATTATTTACCTCAGCGTCGGCGTATGGATCTATATCGAAGAGTAAATCTTGTTCTTGTTTGGTAAGTTCTTCAAATTTTGGTTTTTTACTTAGTTTCCAGAGCAGATTTTGGGCCAGTGATTGTTCTATTTCGGGTTTCTCTGCAAGGTATCGCAAGACTTTAAGATACATTGGCATATCCAGCATTTCGTAGGAGAATATATAAGGAATCGTGAAGTCTGGGGCTGGCTTACCTTCATCCATACAAAAAGTATTGAAAGTTATACGAACTCTGGATTCTGGTAATAAAATCCCTTCAATCGGGTTTTCTGAAAAAAGAGCATCGCCCTCAGAAGTATCGGTTATATCCTTTAACGATTGGGGGTTAAAATCGAGAGTGGTTACGTATCCAGTATCAACTGTTTCTCCTTTTGTTCGCCTTACGGCATCATCCATGGTGCTTACATTAAATTTTAATAAATCCATTACGTCATTCTTCCATTGCTCGGGTGAAGAATGAATTACCCTGCCGATAAAAAGCTGACGCAGCTGGCGTAGCGCAGGTATCTTGGCTATAGCAAATTTATATTTTTGATATTGTGGTTCTTCCAGCCTTTCATCCGGCAAATAGATTGGCTCTCTCCTGAAGTTTATTGCCAGCATACAGCGGTTTATTCTTTTGATAAAATTATCTGCTTCTCTGTGAAGCTCATCTATACTCTTAAAATTCGGATAATCCTTCCTGCTTACGATTCTGAAAAAATATGTTGCCTTTCCACGACCTTCTCCGGATATGGCCTCCATGGCCACCGCGTTACCGGGTTCCTGCGGGTTGGTGCTATAAACAGGGATGAGAAACCAGATGTATTCTCCTGTTAAATCTCCCAGGAGTCCCCTCTTTAATCCGATGCACATTTTTTCTTTCTGTGAAAGAGATTTTAAGAAATCATATTCCTCTTTAATACCAGCCGCCTCTAATTTCTTTTCCAGTTCCACCCACAGGTCAGGAGAAATTGATTCCAGGTCGCTTCTTTTAGCGGCCTTGCCTTCTTTCATAAATCGGGCCACTCTTCTAATAACAGATGGATCAGCCTCTGGCAGCAGTTCTTTGAGAGATGATTGAACTTTAAGAGAAAGTTCATTCATTAGGTCAGAGAGGGTTTTCGTGAACGGGTCAAAATGTTTGCCCATTCTGGAAAAAACAAGTTTTTCCCCGAAGTCCGTGGTTATGGCAAGTTGAAAATCCTCAACCTGAATTTCTAAAATATCGCTGTAAGGAATTCTTATAAGTTCTCCTTTTTCCGGGATTATCACCAGAGCAGTTTCGTACAAGCGCGGTTCACATTTCCCCTTTTGCAACTCCTCGCCGTTTTCTTCAAAATGAACGAACTCTGATTCCACTCCAGATTTCCTGAGGGTTTCCTGCATCAGCATATCTTTGAGAAGAATTTCATTACGCAAGCGTGAAAGTATCCGGAGGAAATCTTCGTACTTGTAACCGAGATTAAAAATCGTGAGTTTTTCTTTTGAAGTCAGGTTGAGATGAATCTTATAGTCATCCTCAGAAATTTCAAGAATATCCCTCAAGGCCAGAAATAACGGCTCGCCAAACTTTGGCAAGACGGAGAGATTATCTTCGCCCAGTCTGACCCGAACATCATCTTTTGCAGTTATCAGTCCTGTATCATCGCTCAGAGAATAACTTGCAGAGCATTCCAGTATAATTATTTGTTTGTTTTCTTCATTCATGATTATTTTCTCCTTTTTGCCACCTTTCTGCATTCGGGCAATGCCGAAGGAATTCGCGTTTTATTTCCACCTTTCAGTAATTATGTTTGGTTGTTTTCATCTGGGGCCGATGGCAAATCCTCAAAATTAAATATAAACCATTAAATTTCATTAGCATTAATTATTTTATTGTTTTCTCGGCCCGAAAGGAGGGTATTAAACGGGTTTTAATCTGAGCGGGTTGACGGCTTGCCCCGGCCTTCATATTCCATTCCAGCTCTCGCCAGTGAATATAAGACGAAGCACTGTTGTTGTCAAGAAAAAAATTTCTTTCCGGCTAAGACTTGGTGTCCAGGTAAAGGGGTCTGTATGGAAGCAGCCGGGGAAAGCTCAAAAGAAGGTTGTAGATGCGTTGTTCTCTCATCGATCCATAGGCCAGATTATTTTATTAAAAAAAAGAGAAAAAGTGGCTGCTCGAGGATCAGCCGGACCAGCGTCAGAGAGGGTTTAGCTCCGGGGACAAATATCTGAGTCCGATTCCTGAGTTTAAACTCTCCTCTGGGACCGTAGCCCCGGGTGCGATATTCACAGCCGGGAAAGATGGTTGCCCATTAATCATATGTATAAGTTTATATAAAAGATAAAGCTTTACCTCCAATTCTTGCTTTAAGCCTGTTAAGTTTTTATTCTTTGCTTGTATACTTCGAAAATTTGTCTGGCGCAGGCCTCGGCATTTTTTAGAATTGTCCTTCCCCAGTAGGTAAGGACAACCCAGCCCCTGGTCTGCAAAAAGTTTCTTTTTTTAGCATCCTCTTCCAGTGTCTCTTTATTTCCATGAACAGCGAATCCGTCGCAAAAGACAGCAATTTTAGCCTCAGGCCAGGTAAAGTCAGGAACCGTAACCAGACGTCCCTGCTCGTCTCTGATTTCATAATCGCGCTCACCTCGAGGCAAGCCTTCGAGTCGCTCAAGGGCTCGACGGAGGGGTTCTTCAATTTCCCCTTTGGCATAGCGTTGCCCGGAGCCGCCTGTAGTTTCCAGGCGCTGTTGAATCATTCTGTTGATTGCGACCAGCCCGGCTCCGATGGATGCTTCCTCTGGCTTAACATGTTCTTGCTCGGATAAAATAACCAGGAGATCCCGGATGGCGTCTTTGTCAAAGAAAGGATGCCAGCGCTGGTTCCCATAACGTTTAAGGCAAAGATAGCAGGCTTTTCGGCAGGAATGGCCAAAAAGCCTTGCCATCGCTGCTTGCGCAACCTCGGGCAATTTGGCTGCCATTTCCTCTAAATAACCGGCACCACCAGGGACTGTTTCATAAAAAACGATTTGGTCAGAGACTGACCCGGGAACATTTTTCCTTAGAAAACTCGAAATTTCATCAGCTTCGAGCTCGAGTACGTTTTGCGCCCCGGCCAGCAAGGCCTCTGCCAGGGTAACAAGGGTTGGAGAAAAGCGCAAATAGCCAATCTCCTTGATATCCACCCGGGCAGGAATGTTAAGGACCAGGACATCGGTTAAAAATTTATAAGCAAGGACAAGAGGAACAGGCTCTCCCGAACAAAATCTTTTATGATAAGACATCCAATTAGTCACCAGTTTTACCTTTTTCGGGTCATCAGGAGCGTATGGCAAATGCCTTCCGCAATCAGGACAAATCCAGAATTTGCTTCCAGTGCCTGTTTTGCTTTCCATTTTTCCCCAGTTGGTAATAAGAATTTCGGCCAACTTGAGGTGTTCCACAGGAGTAAGGGGGTAGGGATAGAGCAGACTCTTTTCGGCGCGCTCGGCTATGAGTGCTTCTCGACGATCCTGCATTTCTCTCTGGCGCGTTTCTTCGTCAGAACTGATTCTGAGGTTTTCTTCGGCTTCGAAGGCGTCAACGAAGATGACATCAGTTGATGCTGGCAGCGGTTCATGACACCTCGGGCATTTGTTCCTCCCTGATTCAACCACCTCGTCGCATCGCTCGCAGAAATGGAAAGCCTGAAGCCTGCCGCTGGTCTCGGCATCGGTCCTTCCAGGGGAGGTAGCGGTTGTGCCGGGGCCACCAGGAAAGAGTACTCTAATGGATTTAAGTTTATGTCCGTTGGCATAAACATAGTTGCCGGGGGCGAATTCCTCGATGGCGATGGCCGAGGCCCGAAATAGCGTGGGCGTATCAATCACGCCCGGGTCAAGGCTGAAAGTGTCCACGGGGAATTGATAGGCGGGGAGAACTCCTTTTGTTGCAAGGTAGTTAAGGGTGTAGGCACGCTCGGGGTCTTGTGTTATTTCAAAGTAAGCTCGTTTCCTGGCTGCTGCCTTTTTGTCATCTTGACGGGGACTGCCGATTGTTGAAAATTCCCTGAATTCTTTATCGAGCTGACTAACCCTCTGCCACCAGGACTGGAAGACATTGTTGAGTTCTTCTCTCAGTCCATCCACGATGTTTGCAGCCTCGCTCTGGTCGAAACGGTCTGACCTTCCCTCCAGCCGATCGGGGGCCATCAAATCAGCCGTCGCGCTTATTAATTCATCACGTCTTCGCTCAATTTCCCGGTAAAAATCTTCCAGTAATTCGTTTTTCCACCTTGTCGGGTGGCACAGGTCGTCGAGAAGATCCCCCATTCTTTCTGGAAGTTGAGAATCTAATCTTTCGAGGACGAAGGAACGCATATGGCGATGAACAATCTTGGGGTTGTCAAGTCTTAAGCGTGGTGGGTCAAACTTTCCGGCCACAAACCATTCAGGCCTCTCAAAAGCATGACGGTCGTGCGCTCCTCCGGCGCAGAAGGTACTAACGAAACCGATTCTTAATCTTCTTCCCGTGCGGCCAACACGCTGGGTATAATTTGCCGGTGCAGGTGGGGCGTTCCTTAAAACAATCGTCAATAATGGTCCGATGTCCACTCCCAGCTCGAGCGTGGGAGTGCAAACCAGAACGTCCAGCCGGCCTTCCTTGAAATCTGTTTCTCGCTTAGCGCGTTCTTCTCCTGAAATCTGGGCGCTGTGCTCGGCCACTGCCAGCCGGCGGGGAGTTCGCTTCAGGTAGGAACGGACATAATGATTCTCTTCATCATATTTTGCTGGAATTAGCCGCCCGGACGAACATTTTGGTGCCGGACAGGCAGGCAAGTAATAAGGACGCCAGGTCTGACAGGCATTACACCTGAAGCCCTGTTCAGGGACATAAAGGCGAACAACGCGATGAGCAATTTGCAGTGGACGCAGACTTAATGTCTTTTCCCTCGGAGGGATGGGGAATTCTGGAACATGGACTAAGATTCCCAGTTCTTCAAGCAGGGGAATTACCATTCGGAGAAATAATTCTGAGGCCTCCCTGCTTTTGGTTAACCTGGCAATAATTTTTTGGGTGGCGGTGAGCTGTCCGGCTCTCGGGTTCTCCTGAACAAAGCCCATCAGGCGATGCGTCCGGCGAATGTGTTCCGGTCGGTCGAAGGCGAAGGCCCTGGGATGACGGTCGCGTTCTGGGAAACGTACATTATACGGCTCGGCCTCAATTTCGCGATACTTCCTCTTATTGCCGGGATCGATGAATTCCAAAAAGAAATCATAGTTAATGGCCCGGTTCTTTCTCATAACATCGAGGACAGCCCTTGTGGCCTTTAAGGCCGTTTCAACATCCATCTGGGCTTCCCGGGCTGCGCGCAAGAAGGTTTCATTCCTGCCAAGTTCCTCGAGAAACTCGTAATCCACGGCAATGAGGCCGAGGCTTTCGAGCGAGGCGCGCTGTCGACTGTAGCGTGTAAACTCATTAGCAGCATTATAGCTGAGGGTAAGAAGCCATTTATCGCGTTCAGGGCGAGTGGGCCGTCTCGGGATAATCCCCATCTCCCGGTAGGCATCAAAGATTCTTTCCGGAAGTTCATCCAGGTAAAGGCCGCGTTCAGGCTGATTACTGACTTCTTTGGCAATTATGTGTCGCAGAGCGAAATTCCTGTGTTTATCGGCGGTGTATCCAGCCTGATGGGCTGCATCTTGACGGTTGTCGGCGAAAACAAGAAGCTTCCTGTCCTGGCCGTTGAGCTTATCCAGGTGATGCTCGGCCAGTATGGCCACAGTCGATGCTGTGCCCGTTCGAAGGGGCGTGACTATATCGCCCCTTGGATAAGTATCGCCGCAGGCGGGACAGGTGCTGAGCTTTCCGCGATGCATAAACATGATGACCGAAGAGCGATTACAGGCCGGGCAGATTTCTTCTTCCCCGAGGATGCGACCACACCCGGGACAGAACCCCACGCGCTCCAGCCTGGCTTCCGCCTCGACCTGGCGGTCATCCCGGTCTCTCTTTATGTCTCTGCCACTAACCCCGCCCGGCTCTTCTGGTTCTTCTTCATTTTCAGACTCTGGCTTGTCGGGAAGCTCCCGAATCTGGTGGGTCAAGAAGGCTGTATTCTCATTGCTGAAAAAATCCTCTGTCCCTACGGGCAGATTATCGTCAGGCTTCTCAAAGCTGACTTTTATGAAATCCTGGCCGCAGGTCCGGCACAGGGCTGCCGGCCTGGCCACAGAGCCGCAGCGTTCGCACACCGTTCCGCCCTGCGGAACCAGGGTTCGACAATCAGGATTGGTGCACAGAGAGACATCATAGATTCCATGGAAAAAAGTGTGGAGCTTGGGCTGAAGCCGGGGAGGATGCTCATCGTCGCCGATACTTCCGACGAGAAGATAAGCTTCGATTTCGCGCCGGACAGCTTCGAGGTCGAGATGTTTCCTTTCTTCAAAGCGGCGCTGGATTGCCCTGGCCGCCTCTTCAAGGGTTCTCGGTTCAGCAAAGAATTCTTCGAGGGCCTTAACTATAAGGTTTCCAGCCAGGACTGCGGATATTCTATGAGCAATTGGCCCATCAGGCGGGCAGGATTTTCCCGTCAGACGTTCGACAAAAGAGATAACTGCCGACTCATCATCAACATTAAGGCTATCGATTTCATTTCCCGCCAGGCCTGGTGCCGGGGGTATCCATTCGGGTGATACATCCTTCTGTTCCACGTATGATTCTTTAATAACATCCGCGGTGTGCACTTTTTCGCCAAAAAGCGTTGAGGCAAAGGAAGCAAGGGCCTGCGTTCCATCCTCGCCCGAAGCCACGGTGGCCGATGTTCCGATGACAATAAGCTGACCAGGTTTCAAGCCGGCGTGCGCTTTCAGGCGACGAATCAGACAGGCAATTTCGGTGGCCAAAGCCCCCCTGTAACTGTGGAGTTCGTCGAGAACAAGATACCGAAGCGAAGGGGTGAATAACTGGCGGTCAATTTTTCGAATGAGTAAGAATTCAAGCTGCTTGTAGTTGGTCAGGATAATGTCAGGCGGATTTTGTCGAATTGTCTGGCGGGTCGTTCTTTCTGTTTCAGCCGGCGATTCTCTCAGGCTCTGGGCGGCCGCATCGCTATCCCCTGTATACAGGCCATAAGAAATATCAAGCTCTGACCCTCTTAGTAGTCGCCTCATCCTTTCGAGCTGGTCATTGGCCAGTGCATTCATAGGATACAGGAAAATGGCCTGGACCCCGGATAGGCCCTGTTGTTTCCGCTGGATAATTCCATCAAAAACAGGTAATAGAAATGCCTCTGTCTTCCCGGAACCGGTTCCTGTTGTAATTATGAATGACCGGCCAGCCTTCCCAACCTCGAGAGCTCTTTCCTGGTGGGCAAACAGTCGACCTTCGCCAAAGGGCCAGTTGGCCTTCAGAGGTGCCCTGTCGATAACTTCGTCGTCGGCTAATTCCTGGAGAGAACGTCCCCTGACGAAATCGCGAGCGAGCGTCACATATGGCCCTTTAACGATGACATCGGTCCGGGCCAGATGGTCTTCAAACTGTTTCCTCAGATGATCATCAAGAAATCGGTAAGAAGTTTTTAAGAACCGGCGATATTCCTGAATCAGGTCATTCACCGCTTGCGGAATATTAACGCTCATAAGCTAACCCCGCTATTTGTTTTCCTCTGTCCACGGCGCTAATGGATTAAGAAGCCAGATTGCGGCATCGTGGACCTGGATATTTTCGGGAATATTCCGGGCCGCTTCTGGAAAAAGAGTTACTATCTCCAGGGCGGCGCGGGGATATTCTTGCGCTGCCGACAGCAGACCCCGCACCTCTCTTTCCATCACGCCTGTCTCGGCGAGGTCGAGGCAAACCTGAATCAGCGCCTCATTGCCCTCCGGAGAGCGGGCCAGGAAATCAACCTCAAAGCCGTCTATTGTCCGCACATAAGAGCATTCGAGACCGCGGCGCTCGAGCTCTACCCTGACCGCTGTCTCCAGAGCGTGGCCCAGGTTACTCTTGCCGGAACGGTCGAATACAGGTATCAGGCCGGGGTCAACGGGATAAACCTTGCGCGGGTTGACCATTCGCCGCCTCTCGGAGGCCCCTTCTATCCAGGAAATTCTGATGAGAAAGCAGTCCTCAAGAAAGCCGAGGAGTTCGTGCAGGGTGTCTCGAGCCACCGCAAGCCCCTGGGATTTCAAGGCCGCATGAAACTTTTCGACACTGAAAAGCCCTCCCGGATTTCCCAGCAGATGCCGGACCAGCCAGCGAAGGCTTACCACATTGCTCACCCTGTGCCGTTCGACAACATCACGAAGCATGGCCACATCGACGTAATCCAGAAGGAGCTGATAGCGGGTTTTAGCATCCAGGCCCTGGGCTTCGGGGAATCCTCCGGCGACGAGGTATTCTCTGAGCGCGCCCTGTAAAGCAGACCGCTCGTTTGCCGAGAGCAGGTCGAACCTCTTCGGAACCTCCTTCTTGTGATGCCGCAGGTATTCCTCAAAGCTGAAAGGAAAGATGGTCACTTCCCAGGCCCTCCCGCGAAGAGCCGAGGCGATCTCCCGGGAAAGAAGAGCTGCCGACGACCCGCTGACAAAGACATCGACTTTCTCGCTGTCGAGCAGCCGGCGGACGAACCTTTCCCATCCAGGCACATTCTGAATCTCGTCAAAGCACCAGGCCACAGTCTCCTTTCCCCGCCAGGCGGGAAATCGCCGGTAATATTCCTCAATAAGAATTGATAATTCATTTGCTGTAAGGCCGGCGAGCCGTTCATCCTCAAAGTTTATGTATGGCAGACGTTCCCGGGGGAAGCCCTGGCCGATGAGCGTCTGCCTGACCTGATGGAGAAACGTGGTCTTGCCGGCGCGCCGCACGCCGACCACGGCAGTGGCCTTGCCCGGAAAAGCGATTTGACTGAAAACGCGCCTTTCAGTAGCTTCGGGAAAAGGGGCTGTTAAAGAATTGGCAAGTTGCTCTACAAGGCGAGACCGAAAAGCCGCATTATCCCGGACGAACGATGGTGGGTAATTTTTAGCGTTTTTCGCCCTGAGCACTAATTATCTCCTTCTCATAAGGAGAATTTATGGCTATTATCGCCTTTTGTCAAGGAGAAAATGGCTCTTCAGCTAAAAGTATGGTGAAAATAATGGGGGATTTGGTAGGAACTCCTTGATGAATAACATCTCAGGAAAGGAGTTAACCTACCACAATGAGCATCAGAGATTTTATGCTGAAATTCCTGAATTTACGAGGATATAAGTCAGGGGGGGTCTGGAGTGCAGGGGTGGAGGTATTAATCAGGGTAGAATTAAGGCGGAGGACAGGCAGCTGTCCTCACTGCGGCAAGAGGACCGGGTATCTACATCAATATCAAAAAGAGCGGAAGGTCTGGCCTGAGTTCAATGGTTAGGGATAGACGAACACAGTTTTCGTGGTCGGGATTTAGTGATAACTGTTACCAATCTGGGACGGAGGAAGGTAATTACGGTCTTACCGGATGAGCGGCAGGAGACACTGCGGCAGTTTTTGAGCCAGATACCTGGTTCTATAAGGGGAAAAATCGAGGAGGTCTGTATTGATATTAAGCCTGGATTTATCGCTGCGGTGGAGAAGGAGTTACCTGGTACCAGCATAGTTCTGGACCGGTTCCACGTAATCCATGATGCCAACCGCAGGGTGGATGAAGCCCGGAGGATAGAACAGGAAGCAGCTCGAAAGCCTATCCCCAAGCACCTGTTCTTGAAAGCAGAGGAGAGGTTGAGCGAGAAGCAGCGGTTGCTTCTCGACCATTATCTCAGATTATATCCCTCTTTGCGTGAGTGGTACTGGGCCAGGGAACAGTTGAGAAGGATCTACTGGGTTAAGACGAAAGAGAAAGCCAGGGAGCAACTTATCAGCCTGGCCAGATGCCTTCTGGCTTCTGACGATGCCGCCCTTAACGACTGGGGCAGGATGCTGAGGAGATGGCAGGAGTATATCCTCAACTACTTCCATCATAAGACCACCAATGCCTATACTGAAGGAGTACATACCAAGATGAAGCTGATAAAAAGGCTGAGTTACGGCTTAAAAAATGTGGAAGTCCACATCAAGAAAGTCCTGCTCTCATTTATCCCGGCTGCCATGCTCCCCCTCCTTATCCACCACACTTTTGGCTGAAGAGCCAATGAGTTGAGCGTATCCCTCTTCCAGTTGTTTATAATATTCGGACGGCGCTATCACCAGTCCCCATCTAAACGGCTTATCTGTTCCAAGCTCTTTATAGAGCTTGTTCATAACCAGAGGGAAGAACTTACGCACCCTATCAAATTCCCGTTTCCTGAGGCAACACTCGATGAAGTCCTTCGCACAGCCGGTAACAATGTCTGCAAGTTGCAGGAATTGATTAAAAATGGTTTTGCCAAAATAGAGACACTGGGAGAAGCCTTTGTCAGCCAGAGGACCTGCGTTGTATATGTTGCCTTCCCGGTCCTTTCCGAAGTGAAAGCCGTAAGAGTAGCAGGCCGCTATCTCCGACGAGTCTTCCTTGAAGAAATCTAGAAAAACCGAATGATAATGGTCCGTAGGGACTGTATTCATGGCCAATCTTTGGAGCAGGTTAGTCAGGCATCGCTGATATGAGATTCCTGGCCTGTCTTTTCTTTTAAGGCGGACTATGGCGCTGACGAAGGCAGATATATCCAGGTCGTTCTCGGAGAGAATTTTAAGTAAGTCTAACCGGATTTCATCTGATACGCTCATCAGACTTTTAAAAAGCTTTTCCTCATCATTATCAGCATAGTACTTTCTGAGATCTTTGAGGTTCCATTTGACGGGATGTCTTTTTTCCAGCCCAAATCTCTGTTTTACCGCGATGATTTTCTGTTCAAGCTCCTTTTCCTTATCGTAGTCTACTGAGAAGCCGCCGATGATATAAATCTCCCTGGGCCACAACTTCTCCGTAAACGAGAACTGATTGTCGTCTAGATAGAATCTTTTCGGCGGACTAATGGTTTTCATCGGACCGGATTCCCCAACAAAATTTTAAAAGGAAAATGGGCGTTTGTAAAGAGTGGTATGGCCTCACTTAAAATCTATATGAAATGGATTCGTTCCTGACGAGAAAATCTACTCGAAATGGGGTTGTCTTCTGGCTGCATTGGGGGATAGATTTTGGGATGAGTTAGCCAGGAGGAAAGGCTATGGGATTAGAGATGGAAGCTAATCAGCGGGGTATTAAGGGAGCTAGCTTGGAGCTATCAGAGGAGCACGAAAGGGCTTAAGAGCCATCTATTGGAGGAGTTTATAGTTCTGACCTGGTATAATAGCTGCTATGAGATCGGGTTGTTGCGGCCCGGGTGCAGCGGGTAGTGATGATAGGGGCAATGGAGAGATGGTGGTTTTTGTTGGCGAGGTGAGGAAGATCAAGCGGAGCAGGAGGAAGTTTATGATGTCCGGTTCAAAATAGTTTTGGTGTGGCTATGGGAGTTGCTGGACTATAGCTGTTCGAAGAGGCTGAAGGCGGTATTGAGGTGGCTTATCGCTAAGATAGAGGAACAAAGGGAGTTAAAGATGGAGAGGGCGATAAGGTAGAAGCTTCATAGGCTCCGATGTTATAAAAACAAATATACAATTTTTCGTACACATTCTTGCTTCAGGTAATGAATATGATTTCATATATATTTTCTCTTGAGGCAACGAGACAAGAAGGCCGATTCCATTTTTTCAATTTAATCTTGGCTATAAAGGCTATCATTTTCTTGCCTTTTCCTTAGGCCCCTTTTTTCCGTAAGACTCGTGAGATTCAGCAATAACCTGGATTTCTGGATGGGGAGGTATCTGGTATCTTTTTCTTAATGATTCAGCTTCTCGGGCTTTAGATTTCCACTCGGCAAGGCGCTGTTGGAGATAAGCAAAGAATTCAGGGCGCTTGCGGGCAAAGACAGGAAAGGTGGAGAGAATGTACTCGAAGTCGTCTGGAGTAAGATCATAGTTTATTGCGACAGCTCTATTCAGTAGCCATATATTTTCAAAAAATCGGGAATCTTCGTAAATACTTTGTATTTCTGAATTATATGCAGAACGCGTAGAAAAAATGGGTAAACTTGCAGATACCAAAGGAGCCAAGACAGCCATTCGGCCCACATGAGTAAAATTCATGTTAGCCGAAACTCGGAAACGAACAGAAAAATCGTTCGGTATGGAATTTAGGATTACGCATAATGCATGCGCACGCTCTTCTGCAAGTGCCGTCCCCCAACAAGAATTGCCAAAGCAGGCTTTTTCTGCCAATACAGCCGCTATGCATGTTCGCTCATTAGTATTGCTCGCAATAGCGCGGAAAACCAGTTTCGGACGGGGGTCGGGGAGGTGGCCGGTCTTTTTCTCGGCGGCGCCGAGGCTGACCCAGCGCTCAATCGGCCGGATGTCGATGAGGAATTGCTCGATGTGTTTGCCTTCGTAAAGGGGCCAGAAGCCTTTTTCAGCCATGCGGGCGCGGATTTCGGGCCAGGCCGCCGGGTCGTAGTATGGCGGGCGGTCCGTCGTCCCTGGCACAACGCCCAGAATCTGGCGGGGGTTCCAGAGCTTTCCGGTTTTCGGGTCGGTCCAGAGGTCCCGGTCGTTGGTCATATGGAATTCCGTGTAAAACCGGGCGTTCCAGGTCCCCGGGCCCTGGTCGCCGAGAAGAGGTCTCGGGTTAACCGGGTTTCCCTCCGCGTCGTAGCCGTACATTTTGAGCAAAATTTCCCGGTCGCGGGGATTCCTGTATTCAAGAAAAGCAAGTGTGCCGGGCGAAAGCCTTTGGAGCTCATCTTTTCTGATACTCACCATCCAGAGATTCGGCCCGGGGAAAGCGAATGCTTTTCCCGGTTCGCGCCAGAAGGCTGTCTTTTCGAGCTCTTCGAGGTCATGACGCATGAAAGCCGCATTGAAGGCCGTGCCTTCCGGCTTCGTTTTTCTGAAGACAAGGCTGACGAATTTATAACTCGAATGGATAGGGAATATTTTTTTCCGGTTTTCAAACCCGTAAAACCTTTCGATTTGGGCTTCTTCAAGAAGAAGGTGCCTCAGCCCCGTGCAGCCTTCGTTGTTGTAGATAGCGGAGGGAACGACGAAACCGACCCGGCCGTTCAGGGCAACGAGTTTCCAGGCTTGCTCGATGAAAAACTTGAAAAGGTCGGGGTCGCCTCCAGTGCTCTTTCCTTCGATCGTCCAGTCCTGAAAGGAAAAATCGCCGCCCTTTTTCAACGAGAACGCTGTCGTTTTTAAGCGTTCCTCGTAAGCTTTGAACGCCGTGGCTAAAGAAGGGTCGCGAGCCTGCAGTTCGGCAATGCGACGGTCAAGCTCGCCGCCCTTGAAAGCGCGGATGAGAACATCATATCGGCCATAGAATTCCTTGCGGTCCGGCTTGATTTTCTCCCAGGGCGGGTTGCCGAGGACGACATCAAAACCGGGGCGTTCCTGAAAGAGAAAGACCTCTGGAAACTCGAGCTCCCAGTGGAAAAACCGCTCGCGCCTCCGGACTTCATCGAAAGCCGGCCACCATTCTTGAGCTTTGATGTAGCGGAGGAGCTCCTGGGGCGAGCTGGAAAGGTTGCAGAGATAGTCCCATTCGACCCAGATCTCCGGGACGAACGCCGAGGCCGAACGCAGGTCGAACAGGAGCTTCACCGTCTCAAGGAGCTTTTCGGACTGGCCACGCAGGTGTTCTTTGTATTCCTGTTCCTGGACTGATTCCGGTTCTATGCTCTCCCGGCGGAGGTCTTCGGGAGTAATTTCATCGATGCGAGCGCGGAGCCTGGCCGCTTCTGCAGCTGCTTCACGCACAGCCTTTTGAAAGAGCCCAAGCTGATGGCGAAAAACTGATGGTTCGAGGCCAGAAGTGGATCGGTTGGCCACTCCCGCCCTGGAATTTTTTTTCTTACGGCTGGAGCTTCTTATTTCGAGCGAAGGCAGGGGTGGAGAATCTACGCGCTCGAGCCAAGTGCCGAGGAGGGAATTCCCGCAGCGGATGTGATGCTCGAAATAGGTCAAGGGCCTGTCACCGGCCACCGATTCTATCCAGAGGGCAACGCGGGCAAGCTGGACGGCTGTCGGGTTGAGGTCTACACCGAAGAGGCATCGTTCAGCGATCCGGCGTTTCGACCAGGCGCGGGCTTCAGAATTGGCGGCCCGAGCCTCCTCGTCGGACGCCTGCCAGTCCTCATCCCAGCCCTGCCCGGTTGTGCTTCGGAAGTGGCGCGGCGGTCGACCGTTTCCTTCCTTAACATAGGCCTGATGGAGAGCCTGGCCGAGAAAGCGCATGGCCTCAACAAGAAAATGAGCGCTTCCGCAGGCCGGGTCGAGGATGCGGAGCTGCTCGATTTCGGCCGCAGATCTGTCTTTGACGAGGGGTCCCAGGGTGTGTCTCACCAGGTCGCGGACAAGAGCACGGGGCGTGTAAAATGAGCCCGAACCCTTTTTGGCCGGTCCGGGGACAAAAAAGAATGTTCCGGGCTCAATCCTTCGAACAATACGGGCGGTGGCGCCTCTACCGATGGCTTCTTCTTCCTCCTCTTCATCCCGGCCATCTTTGCCAGATTCCTCTGCCGCAGCCTCACCCTCTGTTTCTTCCCTCGAATCCAAAACTTCATCAAAGAAATCAGGTTGAGATTCTTCAGTTATATCTTCGGTTATTTCACTTCCTAGTAAACATGCTTGACGGAGCTTCTCGGCAGCGGTACCGGCCAAAAGTTCGAGATTGCCACAAAGGTTCAGGTTTTTCTGCTGGCAAAGCCGGATTGTATCTTCGGGCGAGAGACAATACGTCCGGCCCTGGACGCGAATTTCCAGCGTTGTTTCGCGAGCCACTCTCGGCTCATATTCGAGAAGACCTTCGTAAACAGCGCCAAGGTTTTCGATGTCAAGTTCCCGAAAAGAGATGCGCTCCCGGCCAACGCCGTGGCGGGGAGTAGAGGTTGCCAGGTCGAGCATGATGCGGGCAACAAGCTTATCAGAGAGAGAGGCCTCTTCCAGAATTTTTCCTTCTGGAGTTCTGGAGCTAAAAAAGTCGCTTCCCCGGGGAGGGATGTTTTCCCACTGGCTGATTCGGGGAAGGCCCTTGTCGTAAATCCGGAAAAGCGCCAGAAGGCGGAGCCAGAACGAGGAACGGTTCTCCGGCCAGGAAAATTCCGGGGAGGCGAGGATTTCCTCGAGGAGTCCCTGGGCGGAATAATTTTCGCGGTAGATCTGGTGCCCGTCGAGACGGGGGTCGCGGGCTTCGGCGTAGAGGATAAAAAGAATGCGATAGAGACAGGTAAGCGCAGCGTCGCGGTAAAGGCGGAGGCTTTCATCGTCGAGACCGAGGGGCGAGGCGATTCGGCCTTTGGCTGCGGCCTCATCAATGAGACCGGAAACGAGGGATTCGGCGGCGGTGAAAACAGCTGCTTTAAGGTCATCAGATACTTTTTCGGCGTGGGCCAGGCTCTCTTTTTCGATTTCATCAATCGGAGCTTTTCCTTCTGAGTCCTGGATAAAGTTTGAAACAGAATAAAGCCGGAGAAAAGCGGTAAAGGGCCCGGAATCTTGTTCCTCAGCCAGACCGGAAAGGTCAGCTTCAAGGCAGGCACTTCGGGGGCCTTCGCCTGGAGCCCGGACGAGGCGGAAGCGTTCGCCCGTTATAAGAAATCCGTAGCGGAGGCCAGCGGTGGCCAGTGCCTTTTCGACCAGGTGCATCGGGTTTGAATCGCCGCGACCGGAGTCAAGGTCCTCATCCCACGAGCCGCAGTAAGCAAGGAGGATGGGTTTATCTCCTCGACTTTCAGCCTCGGCTGAAATGAAGAGTTCATGTATTCGATTGGCACCTTTCCCGAGATGAAATCCTAAAACATCACGGAACAAAGGCCGGATGAACTTCTCTCGACAGGAGTCAACATCACGGGCGCGGCCTTCGGCCCGCTCCCGGATGCGACGGAAGCGCATGAAAGCCAGATCTATCTCTCGGTCGGTTATTCTTTTTTTTCGGTCTTGGGCCGTTGCCTGGGCGAAAACACTCCCGAGGTAATAATCAGAGAAAAACCCCCGAAAATTTCTGATATGCCTCAGGCTCATCGGCCGCCTCCCGAGGGAACAAGGAAGAGGGCTCCGAGGGGTTGGGGAGGTGAGGGGTCTTGAATCCTGGTGAAATTCTCAATTTCTTGTTGTCTTTGTTTCTTGAAAGTCTCAACCATGGATTTCCGGGCGGCGAAACTTCTACTTTCCTGGTCTTCCTTTTCAAATATAATTCGCTGCTGGCCGGTTTCTTCGATGACCCTGCGGGCTCGTTTTTCCTCTTCCTCGATTTCAGAAATCCTGTCGGCGGTGTCAAGCTCGAGTTCGAGGAGCATTTTTTCTGCCAATCGTTTCCGTTCCTGGTGCAAATCAGAAGCGCGGGCTGTAAGCCACCTAGAGGCTTCTTGCCGGGCTAGGTCCCGGAGGGCATCAAAGCGCGAAGCAAACAGAGACTCGATTTTCTTCGGATGAACATCTTCAATGGAATCTGTCAGACTGAGGTAACGGAGGTTGCCGACCGGGTCGCCCAGGATTTCCCCATCTGTCCCGACCTGGACGGCGAGCAGGTGCTCTTCGACTCCACCCTCTTTATCCCTGATTGTTCCATAAAAAGTAAAAATAACGGAAGGCGGCTCATTTGAAGAAATCGTCCTTGCGGCTAGGCGACGAGGGGTTAGGCCTCGGCTCGCGGAATAGACTTGAAGCAAACGGCTCCGGGCCTGCCGGGCCATAGCCTGGGCGAGAGGATGGAGCGGAGTTATATATTCAACCTCGTCTGTTCGGTAAAGCGTGGCGATGGAACGGCGGAAGGTGGCAGCTGGATAGACGGGGCGCACATTCTCTCCGCGGAAGTGCAGCGGGACCTCAATGCGAAAAACACCCGCGCGGGTTGAGTCGGGCTTCACCGCTTGTGGGCCAAGCATTGTAATGATGATTTCTTCGAACTCCCGATCGTCAGGAAGAAGCGGTTCTGAGCTGCAAAGAAGGCGGCCAATTCTTTCTTCTTCCCAACTCTGGGCCTGACTTAGAGTTAAAAGCTGGCCGGCGTTTTTGATAAACTCAGCGGTTCTGTCTTCGAACAGGTGGATAAGTTGCCTTTTATGAGTTTCTATATCCGGCGATTCGGGGTCAAGTTCAACGAGCTTTTCCCTTATATCTGCCCTATCCGCATAGACCCCCAGTGTATCAGGAGTTGAAATTTGCTGCCGGGCCATTTCTTCAATTTTTTGGACGAGCTTATCCAGGACGTCGTCTTCAGGGCTGTCGGGATAAAAAAGATAGCGAATGACCGGGTTTCGAGTTTGACCGTAACGGTCAACCCGACCGTTTCGTTGCTCGAGCCGATTTGGATTCCAGGGCAGCTCAAAATGGATGACCCGACGGCAAAATCTCTGAAGGTTGAGGCCCTCTGAGGCGGCGTCTGTCGCTAAAAGAGCCCGAGTCTCTGGCCTTTCGAAAATCGCTTCACGCGCCAGGCGCTGTCTACGGGTCAGGCCGCCGTGGAACAAAACGTATCGATTGGCAAGGTCTGGGTCCTTATCGAAGCGAGATTGGATTGCCGCCAGGGTATCCCTGTATTCAGTGAATACTATGACCTTCTCTTCTGGATATTTAGAGAACACGCTCTTTAGCTCTTTTATAAGCGCCTCTATTTTTGGGTCGGTTACGGGCAGCCTGGCTAATAACCGCTTGATCCCGTTAATGGCGCTTATCTCGGCTTTCCTCCGTCTTTCTTCTTTTGGAATGGCGCTGCGAATAACCTTGATGGCCGTCCTTTCGGCTGTAGCTTCAGAAAGTGGAAGGTCGGCGCGAAGGTCGCGAATCTCGGCTCGAGAAGGAGGTTCTTCCCGGAGCTGTTCCTGGCGCAGGGCTTCAAGGCGATATTCTAAGGTCTTGCTAAGGGCAGCCCGGCTCGATAGGGCACGCTTTTTGATAACCTGCATGGCAAACCCGATAAGCTCAGCCTCTTCGGTTTGCTCGGCCTGGCGGGCGGTTCGTGAACAGTAAGCCGCTACTCTATTTAAAAACTCCTTCTCTTGGTCGCTCAGACCTGTCACCGGGATTCCCAAAACGTGTCGCTTCGGAAAGAGCGGTGCCTCGCTTCCATCAGGGAGCCGTCGAACAATCTGCGCTTTCATGCGCCGAATACGGGCTGCTTCCATGCGCCGATTTAAGTCAGCGGGCGACCCGTGAAATGTGGCCAGCGTTGGCTCGACCAGCTCGAGAAGAGAACGAAAAGAGTGGGAATAGCCGTTGTGAGGAGTTGCCGTCAGAAGGAGGAGGCCGCGAGAGCAATCGCGGAGAGCCAGGCCAAGCCTGGTTCGCTGGGTTCGATAAGGATTCTCTGGAGTTCCAGCTTCGGCCAGGGCATGGGCTTCATCGACAATAACAAGGTCCCATCGCTTCCGCAGGGCCCGGTTGCGCACTGTTTCTTTTTTTATATAATCAAGCGATGTGATAACACGAGGGAGCGCATCCCAGGGGCTGACGCCGGCCGGAAGGCGGGTTTGAACCGCGGCCAGCTCTGAGGCGTTTCCGATGATAGTAAATTCGAGCCCGAATTTGTCCAGAAGCTCGTCATGCCATTGATCCATGAGTCCAGGAGGGGCAACAACAAGAACTCGCTTGGCGCGGCCGCGAGCCGTGAGTTCGAGAAGGGCAAGCCCGGCCTCGATCGTTTTTCCCAGGCCGACGTCATCAGCAATAAGAAGAGAAGGCCGTACCTTTGATAGAATGCGAAGTGCAGGAGCAAGCTGATAGGCTTCAAGATTAACACGGCCGTATCGCACCCCGGTGAGGATGCCCGTTTCCTTGATGAAGGTAGCTCCGAGGATACGGTGAGCCATCGCCCAGGCAGCGAAAGAGTCGAGCCCTCGAAGGTCGAATTCAACTTCCTGAGTAGGCAGGATAGAAATTTCTTCGGGTGGATAGATAATTGTTAGGTCAGAAGGAACTGCTTCGTCAGTAGCCTGAAGCTTTAGAATGGCCTGCGTGCCATAGGGGGCGCTTACCTCACGCACCACCCAGGGCCGGTCGCGTACCAGAACTCGGTCACCCGGTTTAATGCCAATTGACATGGGTCTGTTTATAATCTGTTAATAAAAACCATATTATTATGTTTGTACTTCCAGATAATACAAAATTGATAAGCAATTATCAAACCTGATAAGGGTTCAATTTTGGGGGCCTAAGCGATATGGCATTTTATTTGCGATTTTCTCGGCCTAACCATCTTAGCGGATTATGGAAGATAATTAGAAGAGTTTTCAAGGATAGGCGAATGGTTCATGAAAGCAGGGTAGCCACTGCGATACAAAAATTGAATCTCGGGTTCCTTAAAATTACAGACTTAGCCCTTCAATAATAACAAAAGAGATGTTGTGACTCTGCTTATTGTTTGGCTGCTTTTGGCTTATAGATATAAATAAGCAGAGCGAAAATGACCATAATGGCCACGCTCACCCACTGGAAAAGGCCCATTCCAGGCTTGCCCAGATGAACCAGGATGACAGAAAGAGCGGTCAAGATGCTGACGATAATAGCGCTGTTGAGAATGGCCAGGTTTTTTTCCAGGTCTTTTAGAGCAAACAAAAAAAGTATTACCCAGCCCAGCGGGAAAACTCCATAAAGACGCAGGTAGAAGCCAGACGTTTCGGAAGAGCCAATAGCTGCCAGGAGTTTAGCTGGAGCAAAAGAAAACAGGAGAAACCAGAGTGCCAGCAGAATGATGTAAATCCACAAAACGACCTTGATAGACGCAGAATTCTTTGCCATAGCAATCCCCTCCTATGATTTAATTAAAAGCCCCTATCCATCATTACTAAACCCTTCTACTTCTAATGTCAAGAAAAATCTTCTTTCCGGCTAAGACATGGTATCCAGTCTAAGGGGTCCGTATGGGAGCGGTAGCCGACCTTGCCTTCTCGTTCATAAATTAGGAGCCGCTCCAGGGACAAGAGCGGCCGGATCATGTTTTTTCCCACCCGTTCTGCCTCGGTCTTTGTCCCGGGATTAAAGAAAGAGGCGGATTTGATTTTCTTGCGGGGGTTTCATAAGCTGGAATAAAACCGGTGAAGGAGGGCTCCCATGCTTAAATCGGCCATAAGAACATCAATCATTATTTTCCTGTGTCTGTGTCTGGCTCTTCCAGCCAGTTCTCAGCTAAATAAGCTCAAAGATAAGATAAAGCTTCCGGTTAAGACGCCGCAGGTTCCCGACCTGGATAAACTTTTCCAGGAAGAACCGCCGGTAAGCACATCCCTCGACGATGCTATCTATGATGTCCGGTTTCTTGACGCTTATAATCCCGGTAAGGGCGCTCCGGTCACATTCTTGCCGCTGACGCCACAGGCCGCAGTCCCTCTTCTCCCGGGCCTGTGGGAAGGTATTTTTCAGAGCTATTGCCTCAGGGCGGGGACTTACGGCCCGGGGGAGGGCGACGGTTATGCCTATGCGCCGCTTAAGGGAAAGCAGGCTGAGATCGTGGCTAACGTGCTTAAAAACTCAGTCTATCACCCCGAAATCAAGCAGGAAGATGTTCAGCTTCTGCTATGGGCCATAATAGCCAGGAGCAAACCATCCGAATGCAACAAGGAAATTCAAAAAGCAGCCAGGGTGCTATTAACATCGAAGGAATATGACCGGCTCAATGGAGGGGCTATCGGAAAAATTCCACAGCCGGTCCTGAACGCCGCCCTGGAGAAGTTGCCACCGCTGGCCCGCGATGTCTTTCACGCCGAAGCCAGGCTGCGGGAAATGCTGGTCAGCCCGGTCCTGGCTCCCTATCATGAAGTTGAAAGAGTGGCGGTCCGGGTGGGCGAAGTTCTGCCGCCGCCAGACAGCCGGGGTATAAGCCGGGGAAGGTGGAGCTACGACCCCGACGGCTATTTCATCCGCTATTTTCCTTATGACTATACGACCACCAGAATTCAGCTTTATTACCCTGAAGATTTCACCCTTGAAACTGATGAAAACGGGCTAATAACGGCCATAAGCGACCGGCAGGGAACAAAGATTAATATCGTCTATGACCCGAATACTGAACCGCTTCTTTTTGCCGGTTATGAGGGTGTGGCCGGGCTGGCCTTCAAGGAGTTGATATTTACCCGGGCCGAAGCGGGTGGGGCGGTTAAAACCTCAAGCATAAAAAATACCGGCTGGGTGCTGGCCGGAGTGCCGGCGGGTGGTGGGAAACCAGCCGGACCGGCGGGCCCGCGTTTTGCCGACGCTTCTGACCGTTACAAACTTGCCGTTCATCACCGGGATGAAGTTCTTGATTTGATAAAAAAGCCGGCTAAGGTCAATCCTGATTTAAAAAATTTACCTGACAGCGCAGCCTGGAGCGTAATTTATTTGGGCAATTTCTGTGAAGCTATAAGACAGGCGGTTCAGGCCGCAGTAAATCCAGAGGGTGGCCAGCTGGAAGAGCCAGAATCCAGCCTCGCCTCACTTCCTTACCGGGCCTGGATGAAAGGCCTGGCCCTTCTGGCCAACGGCGAAATTGAAGGACTTGAGGCTCAAGATCAGAATGACTCCAGGCCACTGAATCTTGCAGCAGCCTCCACTGCGCATTCTGGTCCACTGGCAATAAATCAGGATCAAACTTTTCCTGCATTGGAAGAATTAAACACAGGTGGCGGTGATGTATTTGATGAATATTATTTTGAAGGCCCGGGCAAAAATCTTGTATATATTCAAAAAGCCGCTCCTTCGCGCCAGTTGCCGAAATTTGTCTGGGTTAAGAAGCCGGCTCCGAAATGGGAAAAAGAAACCAGGCCGAGAAAACTGGGCCCTTCCGGGTTGCCATTATACCAGCCGGATAAGAAGGTGGCTCAACCCGGGAATACCGGTAAGCAAAGGCTCGGCCAATCGGGTAGAAAGTCAGGCTCCGATAGCGGCCGGCAGGCTGCTGAAAATACCCGCAAGATGATCAACTGGTTTTCCAGGGGAACTTCGGCCGGGTCGTTTGTGATCGGCAAGGCTGTCGGTCCGGGTGCGGCCACGCCATATGGAATTCCGAAGGCTGTTGCCACTTACACCATCGGTCGCACCGTGGGGCTGTGGGGAGAATGCATTGATGCCATATCGATGGATCCGCCTCGAAGCGATTACACCGTCCTGGCCAGGACGGAGCCCGGGACTTTCACCCCGGTGCGTGCTGAGGGCGGAGTGACCAGGGCCAGGGCCGATGCGGTTAATGCCCTGCTGGCCGCAGCCGTAGATTTGACGGCTAAGATGAGAGCGGCCCGTTTTTCTGTTGAACGCTATTCAGGCGCCATGCTGGCCGGCGATGAAGAATGGGCCAGGCGCCAGTTAGAAAATGCCATCAAGTATGAAAGAGAATCCGGGCTGGCCATGCTGGTGGTGGCGGATAGATTGGAGGCCCTGACCGGGCTGGCTCAAGCGGAAAAGATTCCTGATTTTGAGATAACGCCCCAAATCGTCGAGGCTTACCGTAATTCTTTGCGGCAGCAAGGATTCGGTCCAGAGGAGCTTGAGGTCTGCCGGGCCTTGAACCTGACCGCGGCGGAAATTGAAGAAATGAGGGCTGAAATTCTCAGCGGCCGGGAGTTAGAAGGAGCGGCGAGCCTTTATGAATCAACCAGGGAGTTAGCCCGAGCCCTGCGCGAATTCTCCCGGCTGCTCGTAGCCCTCCCGGTTTTTTAAATTCTCCCTGGCCGGGGCTGTCTGATATATGAACAGATGTTCATATGTCAGGGCTGATGCCGCCGGTCCCTGTTTTTTCCTCTTCCGCTCAGGTTTTAATTTATATCCCGGGTTGTATGCTTATACATAAGATCGGGTATGGTTTTTAGCGCCGGCAAATTTATCAGGATTTTTGCCGGGATTTACGTTTTAGAAGCTCCTCCGCGAAACCTGCTTTGATCCTGTTGAACCCGAAAAATTATCAGTGGTAAAGGTGCTGAGAATGGCTTATAATGAGCCGTCATCGTGAATAGAATGCTCTCGTGCTTAAGTATTCAGGCAAATCAGCTCGGCCTTAAGACTTATCATTATTAATTAAGGAGAAATATATGGGAAAACGCGGTTATCGGTCGATGTACCCGCCGTTCAGGTTTGACCGGCGCGAGTTTTTCAAGATGTCCGGAACTGCCGGCCTCGGGCTGCTGATGAGCCGGACGCTTCTT
Source organism: Candidatus Saccharicenans subterraneus (assembly GCA_003426165.1). Taxonomy (GTDB): domain Bacteria; phylum Acidobacteriota; class Aminicenantia; order Aminicenantales; family Saccharicenantaceae; genus Saccharicenans; species Saccharicenans subterraneus. The sequence goes on along the minus strand of QUAH01000002.1, from coordinate 254,012 downwards.
TCAGCCGAGCAGGAACAGGCTGCCCAAACCGGACAGGTGGCCGTCCCTGCTCGACCGGCCACCAACATCGATGAGGCACTCAATGTCCCACGCACCAGGTATTCCCTTCCCGGTCTCTTCCCAGGGAGAGTGGTTGAAGTTCATGACCCCAGGGCCATGGATGCTGAAACCGGCAAGGCCTCGGCCGAGCTGGTCAAGGCCATGTTTGAAGGGGGTATTATCAACCTGACCGGCCAGAACCTTAAAAAGAGCTTTGACCTGTTTTTCACCAGGGATGACGTGGTCGGAATCAAGGTCAACCCGGTCGGTGCTGGCCTGATAAGCACCCGCCTGGAAGTCGTGGACGCCATCATCAACTGGCTGGAAAAGAACGGGATGAAGCGAGAGAACATCATAATCTGGGACCGCTTTGATTACATGCTCAAGGATGCCGGCTTTACGCCCGAGCGCTTTCCCGGCGTGGGCATAGAGGGACTTCAGACGATGGATGAAGCTGCGGCCGAAGGCAAGTCCCAGGACAATTCCACCTGGCTGCGGCCGGACGGCACCCATGTCAGCGCCCCCAACTTTGACCAGGAAGTTTACTACTGGGCTGACGTGGAAGGTCCCAAGGACCTGGCCTATCTCAACCAGCACGTCTTCAACGGAAAGTATTCTTATTTCGGAAAGCTCCTCACCAAGAAGCTGACCAAGATCATCAACGTCCCGGTTTTCAAGAATACCGGAAACGCCATTTCCATGGCCACCAAGAACATCGGCTACGGCGCGGTCTGCAACACCAACCGGCTGCACAAGCCCCTGTTCCTGGATGTCTGCGTCGAGGTGCTGGCCTTCCCGGTCATCAGGGACAAGATGGTGCTCAACATTACCGACGGTCTGCGGGCCCAGTACGAGGGCGGTCCCGGACCCGAAGCCAAGTTCACCTATCTCTACAACCGGCTGTTTTTTGCCACCGATCCCTTTGCCCTGGACATGGTCTGTCACCGGCTGCTGGTGGAAAAGAGAAAGAGCATGGGCATCCAGGTCAACGAGCATCCGCGGTTTACCGAGTACCTGCGCTACGCCCAGAAGTTAGGATTGGGTGTGGTGGATGAGAGGATAAAACACGTCCAGGTGCAGCGGAGCATCACAGGATTGAAAAACAGGCCCAAAAAGTAAGACGCTTAAGGGACGAAAAATTCAGGCTGGATTAAGATATTGAACGATAAGCGTGGGAAAGATGTTCGGCTATTTCAAGCTAAAATTGGGCACTCATAGATTCGTGACGAATAGACCTAAAATGGGACAATTTCCAATTCAGCACTTAAAGCCCGGGAAATCAGCACAGTCTATTTGGATGCAGCTTATTCCTTTGAGCCTATTTTTGCTTTTTCTTGAATTTGTCCTGCCCGCCTCGCTCAAGTCCGCTGTTGTCCTGCCCGGGGATGAATTCCATCCCGGCTGGAAAAAATCTGACCGGTTGATTACTTTTACCCGGGCTGACCTTTACAACTACATCGACGGCGGGGCGGAACTTTTCCTGGAATTTGGCTTTGAGAAGCTCTACATCCAGCGCTACCGCTCCGGTGAAAACGAGCTTTCCCTGGAGATTTATGAAATGGAAAGCCCGGAAGCAGCCCTGGGTGTTTACCTCGCCAAGTGCGGGCAGGAGACACCGGTTGAAGGACTTGCTGCCAGAAATTCCGGCGAAGAATCCCAGTTTACCATTCTCAGGGAACGGTATTTTATCCATATAAATAATTTTGAAGGGCAGAAGGGATTGTTACCGGTGATGGTGGCTCTGGCCAGGGCCGCGCTTCAGAGCCTGCCGCCTGACCGGCCGATAACTTTACTCGACCACCTGCCCAGGGAGAATCTGATCAAGAATTCAGAACGGCTCATTCGCGGGCCTTATGCCCTGCAGCCCATATTCACCTTCGGCGAAGGGGATATATTGTTACTTGAGGGCAAGGTGTTCGGGGTGGTCGGGAATTACCGGGATGAAAAGGGTAACATCACGACCCGGATTATCATTCCCTACCCGGACGAAACCAGGGCCAGGGCAGCGCTTCATCATCTTCAGCAGAATTTTGACCCCTATCATAAAATTCTGGAGACCGGGCCATCAGGCTTTGTCTTCATCGATTACCAGCAAAAGTTCGGCCAGGTCACGCTCAAAAGCTCAATTCTTGACATTCGCATCAATCTGGCCAATCGCCCATCAGCGTTCTGAAACATATCTCATAAGGTCTATAAGGCTTGCCACTTGCCGCGAACCGCAAACTTGACAAGCTGTTTTTTTTTTATTAATTTTCTTATATGTACGCCTTGGAGGAGCCTGATGGGGGTGGCGAGATATGGATGGGATGACATATTTGGCTACCAGGAAATAAAAGCAAGGGCTAAACTATTAGCAAAGCAGGAAGTTGATGTTCTGATCATTGGAGAAACAGGAACAGGGAAGAAATTATTCGCCGAGGCCATACATAATAGCTCAACCCGGAACTTCAAGCCATTTATTACCGTCGATTTGCCATCTATTCCCAACCATCTGTTTGAGTCTGAGCTTTTTGGCCACAAAAAAGGATCTTTTACCGATGCCAGGGAAGATAAGATTGGATTAATAGAATCTGCCAGTACAGGAACAATTTTTCTTGATGAGATTGGAGATCTTTCCCTTGAATGCCAGACCAAACTTTTACGTCTTCTTGAAGAAAAAACGATAAGGAGAATTGGAGAAAACTTTGAAAGGAATGTTGATGTAAGGATTCTTATGGCTACGAATCGAAACCTCCGGGATGATGTTTCTTCTGGGAAATTTCGGGCAGATTTGTTATTCAGAATCAATAAATATGTTTTAGAGATACCACCTTTAAGAAAGAGAGCACAAGATTTTAGAGAAATTGCAGAAGGGGTCTGGGGAAGGATAATAAAAATGAGCACCCTGAGTGATAACAGCAGTAGGTTTAAGAGTGAAAGGTTAAACAATTTTAGGGAAGAAGAGATAGCTTTGCTATGGGATTATGATTGGCCGGGAAATATAAGGCAATTAGAGGCTCTTCTAAGTCGCGTATTTTTTTACTGGAGAGAATCAAACTTTAAGAAACATAGGTTCTTCCTGATTGAAGAAGAACTGGATAATGAAAAGATAATGTCTAATCATAGCGAATTCAGAAGAAAATCTGACCCCTTTGAAGAGATGACCAAGGGCAGATTAAGTTTCTGGGAGGTGGTGCATAAAAGGTATTTAAAACATGAAATATCAAGAGATGAATTAAAGGATATAATAATTAAAGGCTTAGAGAAAAGTGGCTGGTCATTTAAGCGACTTCTTACTTTGTTTAATATTAAAAAAGCTGATTATAAGAAATTTTTGAATTTTCTACAGGGGCAGGGCATCAAGCTTATGGATTTGAGACAAATGTAAAGGGAAGATTGGTTTTATTCCCAGTTAGTCTATTTTGTTAACGATCAAGAACTCAGCGCTTCGAGCATAATGTGGGAGGAGACGTCTTTCTAGGAAATTTTTATGCCCTTTATTCTAAGATACAGATAGCTGCAAATTCCGGCAACTATTCTTGTATTCAATAGCACCAGTCCTGTTTTGTCAAATAAAAATAGTGTTGGTAATAACATTGGCAAAATAAATAACCCCAAAATTACCGTCCCAATTATAATCCTCAACCATTTATCTGCTTCCAGGAAACTCCGGATGCATAACATAAATGATATGATAAAAGCGATTAGTTTGTATGGCATTAATAATCTGATTGTTTCGAGTAGGAAGATTCAGTATACATATCGGTATTTTGCTACTTTGTTTTTATTGAATTTGACTAGGACGGGCATGTAGGGAGAAAAAATGTGATTATGATAAGTTTCTCTTCTCATAAGGTATACTGGGAAAGATTCGTAGCTTGCAGCCCATGAGCTCCATTCTTCAAACCAGTCGTGGATAACAACTGCAAAGGCGGTTTTCCCTTCGTCCATCAGGGACCTGAGTTCGTTGAATCCCTTAAAGATACATGAAGGGCAGGAGTTAATCTCCAGGAATAGAACGTAGCTTTCTCCCCTGGCATTTGATAGCTCGATGATTCTTTTTTCGTTTCCTTTTCGATCAAGTATCTTAATTTCTTCAAAAGACCGGCATTCAAATGAGTTCTCATCTCTTTTTATAAATCGGAAATAACAAACAATCAAGACCAATGTGGTCATAATAATTATTGACGAATCTAATAATATGTCTTTACTTTGCTTTCTCAACTTCATTTGCCTCTCCCTTTGTAGATTCTGATATCTACCGAACATGCATTTTCATCAAGACCTGGGTCTCCATTTGCCAGAAAATAATAGTGGCCGTCATTCTCTGCAAGAAGAAGATGGTCAGTAAGATAGGTTTCTTTAAGTGCAAAAGTTTCCACATCATATAGCATAACGAAATATTTAGGACCTGAATTATTACAGGTTCGCGCCTGAAGGATGAGATAGTTATCAGTTATTATAAACCGTTCTATTCTGGAATAGGACAGTACCCACTCTTCATACTTCTTTTGCAGTGTCGAAATGGTATATTTATCAACAGGCATATAATCACCAATTGGCTTAAATCCTACGGGTGTTTCGAGATTCACCTCACGTTTAACCTTATCTTCTCTGGTATCAATAATGTATAAGGTCGGTTCTGATTCAAGAATCACCCAAACTTCAGATCCATGTTGCTGAATATGAGATGTAAGAAGAGGTGGACCCCGCCAAAAGCCTTTGAAGTTTTTCCAAATCAACTGTTTTATGAGGAGTCCGTTATCGTTAAATATTGTTAGGAAAAATGCCTCGCTATTAGTTGTGCTGGGTTCTGATTTCAGAGAAAAACCTGTTATATAATATTTATTATTTAATTTGACTGCCCCTCTAATTACTGGAAACTCGGTTCCCCAACGGAGCCAGTTCGTTTTTTCGTATGTAAAAGAGGATATATTTCGTCTGTAATATATGATTTTACCCGTTGCCTCAAAAATTATAAGATGATCACCTTCGAGGGAGATTGCTGACCACCTGGCTATCTCTCCGGGGCCTTGGCCTATTTTGGCCAGATCGCTAATTCCGTCCTTTGATATCAGTTTTATGCCGTCCCTGAAAAGCATCATAATCAGGGTATTATTTTTTGGATCTATGAATGCGTCAAAAAGATAGCCGGTTAACCTGGCTTCCGGATAGGCCCACCTATTGACCAGTAGATATTTCGAATCCCAATTTTGATAAAATCCCGCGTGTAGAGTAGCAGAAATTAATAATTCTGCAAATATCGCTATCAGATATCGCATTTCACAATTTCTATAATGTTAATCATATTTGGGTTGTACTCACTGAGATATCGGTAGAAATAGAGGTCGTTTTTGCCAGCATAGCAAAACTGATAGGAATTAAGGTAAATTGGATCCGATTCATTTATCAGATTACTTTTAATTATAATTAAAAAGGTATTTGGATTACCATCTATCGTTCGAAGTATTTTAATGGCGATGTCATCTTTATAAACGTAAATGCCATCAATGACATCTCCAGAAAGAAGTGCGTTTTCAAGAAGAAGGCCGGCCGATTTGCCAGCCTTTCGCGCCTCGCGATATAAATTTTGATTGAAGATGATAGGTTTCCACCAGTTCTTGCCAAATTCCTTTTTCCGAATATGCTTGCCATCTAAACTAGTCATCCAAATCTTGTTTATGGAATTAAAAACGAAGAACAACTTGTTTTCATTGAGTAATATATGTCCCCCAAGAAGAGACTCTTCTGGATAAACAGCCCAGCCTTCATTTTGAGGGAAGAAGGAATGCTTATATTCTCCGTTGAGCGAATAAATACTTATAACATTATTATTTGCTGCTTCAGATTGTCTCATGTCTTTATCATATGGGCGGTTCCTTTGCACCGCGACAAAAATACTTTCGTTTATATCGAAATCGTGGATAAATGGTGAAGTAAGCTTGCCCGCGTATATCGTTCTGGCGATAAAATTGAATTCCCGATCAAATATTGAAACCTTGTTGGGAAAATCTAAAATATAGTATCTGCCATTGCGGTAAATTACTTTTATTATTCCCGAGAACTCCCCTGGTCCCTCTCCTTCTCTGCCAACTCGTTTTATAAACTGGCCCTCCTTTGAAAAGACCTCAAGATAGGTACCTCTCCAGATTAATATCTCTTGTTGATAACCCTCGGTTAATAAAATCGGCAAAACCTCATATCGGCTTTTGAGTAGTGCTGAACCTTCAGTAGGAGAGATTCTTATCTGAATCTTATCCTTTATCCGTAAAACGGGCTGCGGCAAATTTCCCGCTGAATAAAGTGAGATTGGTATAAGAACAATGAGAGACAGAAAAATCATTTCTCTTTTCATGAAACAGAGTTCCTCCTCTTGCTGGGATATCCATTTAATAGTACTTATCAAGCTTGCTGAAGGATGCTACCCGCATTTTGCTCTGATGTGAATAAATTACCAATTATTTAGTGAATGAGGCAATTTCAATGAACAATTCATTTTCCGATCAGGTTCTGTGCTGTTTATGTACCTTCCCGCCGGGTCAATTTACTGAAAAAATTGCTCTTATTATTTGTTTATTTTGCGGGAACGATGCAAAAACAATCATAATAAAGCTTTTGTGGACAAGTACATTCCCAATCTGGACCGTTGAATGTAATCCACCCTTTTAAAATAGTGGGCGGATCGGATGGAGAAGCTACGGCCAGCACTACGATCAGAAAGAAACCCAGGATAATCAAAATAAATTTTTTCTTTCTGTCTTTCATCTTACCTCCCTCGACAATTCATCGCCAGACTTTATTTTTGGTCGCCACGCTAATTCTTAATTATACATGAACAATCCAGATCTTCAGTTGCGGTACAATCACATGCGATGACATGAATTCCTCCGCCGATGTCAATGCTTGTCGTATGCCCACGTAAGACAGGAGGTCCGGCTAAAACCATAGAAAAAAGAAGCCCTAATACCAACATAAACATGATACACAAAATGCTCTTTTTACTCATTAAAATCTCCTTTTTATTTGATTTCGAAATAAGTTTCATCATCACAAAAGTTATTTCATCTCTTTATGTTCTGGTCAAAAATAATATCACCCTTCTTATCAAACCCGATAGTAGTAATAAGATTTCAAACGATTCATCATTTGTAACAGTAGCAAATCTTATGCCAGAGATATAGCCGGAATTGAGGTGTGGTTATCTCCCTTTTCTTACTAGAATAAGAAAATTCTTATTAGATTCAGATAATGGTTAGGCAAACGGGAAATAAAAGCAAAGGCTAAACTATTAGCAAAGCAGGAAGTTGATGTTCTGATCATTGGAGAAACAGGAACAGGGAAGAAATTATTCGCCGAGGCCATACATAATAGCTCAACCCGGAACTTCAAGCCATTTATTACCGTCGATTTGCCATCTATTCCCAACCATCTGTTTGAGTCTGAGCTTTTTGGCCACAAAAAAGGATCTTTTACCGATGCCAGGGAAGATAAGATTGGATTAATAGAATCTGCCAGTACAGGAACAATTTTTCTTGATGAGATTGGAGATCTTTCCCTTGAATGCCAGACCAAACTTTTACGTCTTCTTGAAGAAAAAACGATAAGGAGAATTGGAGAAAACTTTGAAAGGAATGTTGATGTAAGGATTCTTATGGCTACGAATCGAAACCTCCGGGATGATGTTTCTTCTGGGAAATTTCGGGCAGATTTGTTATTCAGAATCAATAAATATGTTTTAGAGATACCACCTTTAAGAAAGAGAGCACAAGATTTTAGAGAAATTGCAGAAGGGGTCTGGGGAAGGATAATAAAAATGAGCACCCTGAGTGATAACAGCAGTAGGTTTAAGAGTGAAAGGTTAAACAATTTTAGGGAAGAAGAGATAGCTTTGCTATGGGATTATGATTGGCCGGGAAATATAAGGCAATTAGAGGCTCTTCTAAGTCGCGTATTTTTTTACTGGAGAGAATCAAACTTTAAGAAACATAGGTTCTTCCTGATTGAAGAAGAACTGGATAATGAAAAGATAATGTCTAATCATAGCGAATTCAGAGGGCGAATATAGTATCTTAAAAATGTTTTTTATTTTATCCATTATCTCTTACTCCAGCCATGATAAACTTCGCATTTCTTTTTCTGCGGCCAATAATTCAATAAAAAGATTCTCAAGATTTGCTTGGCCCGTGTTTTTCATCTCTTCTCTAATCTTTTCTGCCGAGCTCTCAAAAATAAGCTTTCCCTTGTTGATAATAGCAACTTCATCACAAAGTTTTTCGACCAGTTCCAGGTTATGAGAAGTCATAAAAACAGTCGTGCCCTTATAAACCATTTGTTTCAGGACATTAGTTATAGATCTTGCTGAAATTGGATCAATTCCTTCAAATGGCTCATCCAGTATTAATAAGTCCGGGTTATGAATTATTGCTGCTCCTAAAGAAAGTTTCTTTTTCATTCCGGCGGAGTAGGTTTCAATTAAGTCGTCCTTTTTTTCTTCAATTCCAAGATAGGATAATAATTCTTCGGTCCTTTTTTTAACTATTATCTTATCCAGACGATACATTTCCCCCACGAAGCGCAGATACTCTTTCCCGGTAAGCTTTTCAAAGTATAGCGGTCTATCTAGAACGATTCCGATATGGCGCTTATATTCGGTTTCGTCTTTTTCAATGTCTAGATCGAGTATTATGATCCTTCCCGAATCAGGTTTTAATAGGCCTGCGATCAGCAGTATAGTAGTAGTTTTTCCAGCTCCATTAGGTCCCAGAAAGCCAAAGAATATGCCTTTTCTTATCTTTAGGTTTATGCTATCAACGGCTACTATCTCTTTGAATTCCTTCCGTAAATTTGTAAGCTCCAAACAATTCATGGTTCCCTCATAATTTTTGCAGCAATCTAAAGATATTTTTATTTAACGAATAAGCACACTTTATTAAGGAAGCATAATAGGCAGAGAAGGATAATAATATGAATAGAAGAGCAACAAATATTTTAGGCCAGGTTTGAAGGCCCGCCGCTAATAATTGAAAGAGCCGATAGGGAACAGAAGATAATAATATAGTCATAAGGGGAATAATGATCGAAGATAAAATCATCTCTCTCTTTCTCCCTTCTATATAACCACGGGGCATTAAGATGGATAATATATTGCCTATCCCTGATAATACCGGAAAGGTAATGGCAAAATAAATGAGGGCTTTTGCAAGAACGTTTATTTGAGTTAAGTTGAAAATAAGGAGAATGATATTAATTGCAACGCATTGAAATAAAACAAAAGTAAAGGCGAAGATATTTTTGGCCATAATCAAGCTAATAACAGGAGAAGAAAATAATCGGAAGAATCTTAATTCTCCTTTGATTATTGAAAATTGATTTATAAACAGTTCAGAGTCAAAAATAAAGATTCCTGCAAGGATATAAAATTCATTAATACCAAACACTAAATGTTTGAATTCTCCCACCATGAGAAACATAAGAATAATGATGATAGGCAAAAGGAATAATATTTTTAGAGAATTTTCTCTTAAGGCGTATTTAAGCTCGAAAAAATATATCTTTTTGATGGTATCGGGGTTAAAATCAAACCGATCATGCATAGCTTAACCTTTTAACCAATATCAGTCCAACCTTGATACCGACGAAGGAAAAGATGCAAAGCCAGGCAAGATTAAGAAGAGCCTGGATATAAAGCCGCTCTTGAAGGCCAAATATGCCGTTTCCTGCCCACCCCATTGGCATATAGCCAAAAATACTGAGAATAATCCCCTCTGTGTCTAATTTATCCAAAATATATGAAAGGGCAAAAACAATAATGACAGTTGCTAAAAGCACCGAATAAAGGTTTTCTCTGATGGATTTTTTGACCAGAAACCTTTCAAGAATAAATAAACCATTCCTTATCCAAACTATGATAGAAAAAAAATAGACCATTAGAAATAGCAATGAGAAGACAGCAAAAAGGCCATAAATTTTTATCAAAAACGCAGTAATAATAAAAATAGCTGTAAGCGAAGGTATATTCCTAAAACTTAGGAGGTCGGAAAAAAGATAGCTAAGATAAATATCTCTTTTTTTGATGGGAAAATGGTTTATTTTCCAAAGTCTTATTTCGGCATGCGAAATATATCTGGCCAGGTTTGAGATTATTAATATATATAAAACAAAAAGCAACATTATCTCGATTGTAATCTGGAAATGCTGCCGGTTCTTTGATTCAACAAAAAGAACAGCAAAAAAGCCTATCCCCAGGATAAGCGCAATTACCGAATGAATTATATAGTAGACAGCCCGATTGGAATGTCTAGTTGATCTGGAATCTATTAGGGCTATAATGTTTTTTAGGAATGTAATATCACAAACATCATTATATTCAGAGAATAGGTGAGGCTTCATCTTTAAGGTCCCCCTAAAGTTTCAATATCCTGATTATATGGTTAAGAATTATATTGCGCAACATAATTCATACCAAAAACAATACCAAAGAAGGACGTCCAATCTCAAATTAATATGACCGATAGCCCAATTCCTGAAGCCAGAGCGCAGAGGCCGACTGCGCCTCCTGACAGTTCTATCGTGGCGGCTATGGTTGCTACGGCACCGAAAAAAAGAAGACGGAATTGACAACCTGTTTTCATCATTTTTAATATATAAGTATACAAAAGCAGGGGGTAACTATGAAGAAAGCAATCATCATCATATCAATTCTGGTTTCACTGTTCATGTTTGTAATTGGCCGGCTAAAATTATTTCCTGTCGAGAAAACAACAACAGGTGGCGTATTGAAACCTTGGGATGCGGTAGAAATCCAGTCGCAACAGAAGAGCAAGAGGGTATTCTCTTCTTCAGAGCCTGCTTTGCTGGCGGAATTTGACCTGGACAAACTTGATAACCCGCCATTACACCCAACTTTTGTAAAGTTTGATCAGAATGGCCTATTGTACTTTTATGATTTTAAGGCCGGTTTGATACACAAGATAAAGTTTTCAGGAGACTATAAAAAAATTGATCATTCCGTCATAGGGAAAGGACTCGGCCGGGGTCCCGGAGAAATAACCAGGTTACTGGATTTCAAGATATTCAAGGACAGACTTTACCTCTTGGATGAGGGGAAAGGAGGCCTTGAAGTTTATTCAACTTCAGGGGAATATATCAACACCATAAGACCGAGTAACGGTTATATCCCCAGAATGTTTACCATCGATGAAAGCGAACTTATCATTGAAACCCTGGTCCCCGCGGAAACTTTATTTTACGCTTATGATCTATCAGGCAAGTTTAAGGGACCTTTTGGTGACTACATAGAAAAGAACGCTAAAGAAAACATGGTTTATCAGGACAACTTCCTGTCTGAGATGTTTTCTGGAAACTGCTTTCTCTACATGCCCAGGTTTTTTGGTTTTATAGCAATGTATAAAGATAAACAGCCTTTTCTTGTAAAGGAGACTATAGATGGACTAAGGGCCGGTAAAAAGAATATTCCGGTTAATAAGGCAGTGGCAGCAGGAATAACGGCCCAGATAGTTCAAAGGAATATGGACACGGTTTATCAATACTCGCTTTTTGGAGACATCCTGTTGGTCCGGGCCTATGATTATAAGGAAGAGACGAGTTTCTGGGATATTTATAACGTCAGGAATCTGGATTACCTGATAAGTGTAAGGAACAGGCCCCGGGGTAGTTCTTTTGCAATGCATGGAGAAAAAGTGGCGGTCTTGCTTGAGACTGATACCGGCTTTAAGTTGCTGATCTATGATATTGGAAGCATAATCAAGGAAGCCACGAGGAATGCCGGCAAAGACGCCGAATAGTTCTAATTTTTTCGGACGAGTGTTAGCGGTTTGTAGACAGGCCAGAGGAATAGATTGAAGTATTGAATGCCTTGCGCTTTTGATAAACAAGGTTATTTTTAAGAAAGTGCTGGCGTTTAAAGGAGTGGCCTTTCTATTTGGTTTTCATTCTTATCTAATATTAATCTCAGCCCCTGTTTCCTATGAATGACGTGAAGCCAGTGAGTATCTGTTAAACATAGCGAGAAAATTATTCTTGACAGGCTTGTGCGGTTGAATTCTAATTCGGTTAGAGGGGCAAAATAACGGCCAGACCTACCAGCCTAAAATAATCACCCGTTCAGCCATTATTCCCCTTAAGGCGATGATGTTTTTCTCTAAGGAGGGAAAGATGTCAGAAGGAAGGTTTATTCCAGACGGGCATAGGCAGCCAGCTCTTTCCGTGAAAAGTCTCCCCGACAGGCTTCGACAAATAACGGCTTTAATCTGCGTTTTCCTTTTTCTCCAGGTCATCTACCTGCCACTCCAGGCCAGGCCGGCCGCACCCCAGATTCAGCCGATGAAAAGAGTCGTTCCCCTGAATCAGAAAACCGTTAGCCAAACGCTAACTTTTTCGATAACAGGGACGGGCGAAGCGGCCTTCAGCCTGAACATCGGGGCAGCAGGCAAGATTAAAACCACGGCCAGCTGGACAGGAACGTCCGGTTCACTGGCGCTTATCTTAAATGGCCCCGGTCAGACCCAGTATTATGCCCGGCACGACGGCGGAAGCCCTTTGACCCTGGAGTTTGACATCACCCAGGAATTGCTGCAGAAGGGAAGTAGCTGGAAGCTGAGCCTGGTCAGTTTCCAGCCGGGGGTTACAGCCGCGGGGAAAATTGAGTTTCAGCTGCCGGCGGGCTCCTCAATTGTCCAGCAGTCGGGTCAGCCGGCGGCTGCCGTTCAGGATAAGGCAGTTTCCACGGCTACCCCGGCCCAGCCCGGGGCCACCACCCAGACGGTTCCAGCTTATAAGACTGAATCGGCTTCGTCCAAGACCGGACTGGCTACAAAAAAGCCCAGCCTGAAAGAGTTGCTGGGTGCTCGAAAGACTGAAGAGAAGCAGTCAGTCCAGACGGTTGAAACCGCGGAAGACCTGTCCCCGCTTCAGAAAAGCATCGAATCAGGGATCCAGAAAATTAGCCAGCAAACTCTCCTGGGCGGGATAGTGGTGCCGCTTTTCTTCAAGTACCTGGAAGAAGCTGCCGATAACCAGCGGCTGCTGCGGGATTTTTACCGGGATTCAGGTCATAAAAGAGCCCAGACCGAAGCCGACCTGACGCGGCTTCTGCAGAGGCCGGTTCGCGCCTACAAACAGATCCCGCGCGAGTTCAAGGCCCGCTACCTTAACCCGGCCTACGTGGACTTGAAAAAGGGCGACCGGGTGGACCTGAAGCTGCTCGGGCGAGAAGTTGTTCAGAAGGTCAACCCCAACCTGGAACGCCAGGTCAAGCAGGTTGTCCGGGAATCGTTTTCGGGGAAATATGTCCTTACGCGGGAACAGGTTCTGGCCGGCCAGAAAGTTGTTCCAGTGGCCGGTCTCAAGAAACTTTCCGGGCAGCAGCGGGTGACGAGGGCCCAGGTTCAGGCCAGCCGGCCGGCGGTCCAGGCGGCCTCGGCCCTTGTGCCACGCCTTTCGGCCAGGCCGTCCGAGATGGAACTCGGCAGCCTCAAGCAGGCGCTGCAGCAGGCCGGGGTGCAGATTCCCGACGGGCTGACCAGGGGGTCCCTGGTGCATGACCTGATGGGCGTGGCCGACCCCGGCGGTGCGCTTCGCCAGATTGATGGCAGAAAATTTGAGACCGAATATTACCGGTACCTGGTCACCCTGGACTGGTTCCGTTGCCTGGATAAGAACGAAAAAAGCAACGACGAGCCCTACTTCGGCATCCTGACCAACCTGCCACAATTTGACCCGGGCGATACCAATTATTTCAAGCACCTTAAAGATGGCTGCCTTAACCGGACCGATTCCTATGTCACCCGGACTTATGGCGGCGTCAAGAAAAATACCGACCACGGGCTTAAAGGGGATGACCGGATAATCTTTGATTACCTGACCTTTAACAGCCCGGCCTCCTTCACCATCGATCTCTGGGAAGAGGATTACAGCAAGGGCTCGGTGGCCGATGGTTTGAGAAACGCGGCACTGGACATAATGTTGAGGGTTCAGGACGATATCAAGGCGGCCGTTATCAGCCAGGTTCAGGCTTACATTGCCGATGCCGTCCTCAGCTCCAGCGGAATAAGTTCCTCCGGGGCCATGCAGTTACTCGACCAGATTTTCACCGGCAACCTGAGCTTGGCCGATTTCCAGCAGTTGCTTTTTAACCTGTATTCAGGCCGGGCCTTTGATGTTAGCTGGTACCTGATTTATTTCCTGTTCTCCGGCGGCGACCTTATGCAGACCCTGGCCATGATTGGAGGCGGGTCAACCGTAGTCGGGGCGGTGATCCTGGGGCTGGCCATTGTGGGGCCGGCCTTTTCCGACATGGTCAACGCCTTCTCGGCCGGAGACGTGAACACCGGCCTGGTCAACCTCTTCAAAATAATAACCGTTGTGCCCCTGCTGGTTGATTTCTTTGGAAAGATCATAAAGTCGCTGGTGGACCTTTTTTACATGATCATGGCCCTGATTGACCCGGACGACCATCTCGGCCAGAGAACCGTGGTTATTCAACAGACTTCGGGCAACTGGCATAACGACGCCAGGGATGGGGAATGGGCTCCGGGAAACTTGATGGGAGCGGTGTCGGTCAACGAAGCTAACGCCAATTTTGCCAGGCGTGGCTACGGCCCGACCGCGGCCAACTCGTCGCTCATCGAAAGCAACCTGTTCTGGGTGCCGGGCTTTCAGATCAAGGGTGGCGATGCCGAGTACGCGGTCTACTATGAAGTTTTCCGGGAAAAGGCCGGCGGCCGGACCACCCTGGGTTTTTATTTTCCGGAAACGCCTGCCCTTAACGCCAGGCAGTTCCTCTACCGTAGCAAGTCTTCCCCCAACGCCTGGTGGCGCAACGTGCTCCGGGTTTCAGTCATGAGCGTCAACACCCAGGAAACCCCGCTGGTTTTCGTCACCGACAAGAAGGCCGGGAAGACCTATACCAACACCGACCTGGGAAATTCATTCGAGCTCGAAGAAAATCCCGGCTCCGAGTATGAAATCTGGGTGATGAAGCTCAGCGGCGGCGAAATGGCCGGTTATGTTTCCATCTATGAAGGACCGCAGGTGAGGGTGGAATGCCCGAAACCGAAAAGCAGCGGTGGACCTGGAGCCGGCACGCCACCTGGTTCCCGGAGAACCCAGATGAAGTAAAGGTCAGCGGGCAGGAGGGTTATCTTTAAAGATTATCTATTTTAAAAGTTCAAAACCTTTCTTTGACCGCTCTCACAGGCGAGGGGACGATGACGGATTTCCTGTTAAATATTTCTGGACGGACGACCTTTTTATTTCATCCAAACCGAGGATGAGGTTAGACCGGGATAGGGTTAAACCGGTCGATATGGTTTAACTTGTTCGTCTTTTGCCCTGTCTTACTTCACTTTCTTATAACCGGCCGGGACATCATAAGTCCCGGCTGGCGGATTCTGCTCGCCGAATTCCAGGAGCTCGGTCGTGGATTTGACCTCGGTATTTATCACCTTGGTTGAATTGGACTGAAGAACGATCATTCCCTTCACCTTGGACATTTCCTTGTAGATCTTGTCAATCATCTTCTCGAACCCGGGGCTTCCGGCCATCATGGCGTTGGTCAGCATCAGGTAATTCTTCCAGTCGATCTGAACCTCGGGTGAAGCCCAGGCCTCGGAAACAGTCTCGCCCATGGCCATGCTGGTGTTGATGATATACTTCCGGCAATTCCAGTTGCCTATTTTCTTCTTCTCCGGGGTTTCCGTGACCTTAACTTCCATGCTCTCGGCGAAGGCTTCAGCCATTTCCTGGGCCATGGCCGCAAACTCCTTGGCCTCTTCTCCCTTTTCGGCCACGTTCTCGTCAATCATCTGCTTGATGTTGAGAGGCATTTCCCGGTAGGTCTTTTTCTGATGGTCAATTTCATAAATAAGTCCCTTGTCCAGTCGCATGAGCGTGGTTTTTTTATCGCCGGTGTCACTCCGGGATTTATCCCTGGCTATCCAGGTAACCGTGAATTCATCTTTGGCCGGCTGGGTCTGCCCCATCATGGTGAAGCCATCGGTATGGGTTTTCTGTTTCATGTAAATATCAGCCTTGAGGGAAACGGCTCCCAGCAGCATAAAGCAAACCAGAGCCGCTCCGGTGAGCAAGATTCTCGTTGCCTTCATCGGATCCTCCTTTGCAACTTTTTAATTCAGGAATTTATATTCAAGGCCCCTGACCGCCTCTATTAAAGAGGTATTTACTCAATGGTGAACCAGGTATCGGCCGAAGCTTTCCGGTCAGAGTTGGCGTCAAAGACAGTGGTTACCACCTTGTATTTTCCGGCCGGAATGCCGCTGAAATTGTAGTTGAAGGTAATGGCCACTTCTTTATTGGGATGCCAGGACTTAAAGGGCAGGTTGGCAAACTGTTCCTGGCCGCCGAGGATCTCCCCGTTTTCGTTTACCAGCTGGAAATCGGCCGTGAACCGGAATTCGTAGTAACCCGCTTCATTCTTCATTATCCTGTAGCCAACCGGCTCCAGGTAGACATAGATGGTTTCGCCCTGGGAATAGACGTCGTCTTCTTCGGGCTCATAGACGCCGTAGGTGTTGTTAATCCCCTTGACCAGGACGACATTTCTCAGCATCAGGGGGGCTTCTTCCCAGATTTTATCCTTGATGGAGTCGGCTGCCGCCAGCGCTTTTAAGTAATCCTGGGCCCGGAGGGCTTCCTGCATTGAGCCAATCATAGAATCAAAAGCTCCGGTGGCAGTTGAAACAGCACCTTGGGTCCCGGCACCTGCCTTTTCTGGCGGACTTTCCGTTTTCCGGGAACAATCTGCGACCAATAGTATGAGGAAACAGAGAAACATGGCGCCGGCCAGAATTTTTTTCATTTTCCCTCCTTCCTTTGGCGGGTCGTTATGCACCTATTTAATAATAACTGGCTTTTTTAAGTCAAATTAAAGTTTGAGCCGGGGTGGCCCTGGCAACTACGGCGAAGACTACGGTGTCGCCGGGTAGATTTTTTGTAACAATTGCCGGGTTATTTAGTTCTGCTCGATCTTTCCTTTTGATAGGAATTCTTTTCGTGGCTTGATAGGAAAGCTCCCTTGACTTATTCCCCGTATTCACCTTAGCATAATTACAGGGTAAGACGGGCAAACTGAGTCGGCGAACATGCTTCTCAAATCCATCGTCCCGGCAACGAAGCAAAAAAGTCCATTCTGCAGGTGGAAGGCTTTGTTTTGTCTAAATAAAATGGTCATGATTTTCTAAGCAACA
Organism: Candidatus Saccharicenans subterraneus; assembly: GCA_003426165.1. GTDB lineage: Bacteria > Acidobacteriota > Aminicenantia > Aminicenantales > Saccharicenantaceae > Saccharicenans > Saccharicenans subterraneus. The sequence goes on along the minus strand of QUAH01000002.1, from coordinate 236,769 downwards.
ATAAAATTGAAAATGGAGGACACCTCCAGAAAGGATGGTTATTGATGCTTAGATTCTCCTTGAAAAGGACAGGTTGGCTTCGGGCAATTATTTTCTCCGCGACATTAATTATTATTGTTCTGGCGTGCGGCCTGGTTCTGGACTTTACTGTCGCTACCTCGAGTTTTTCAGGGTCGATATCAAGAATCAAGAGTGGAAATAATAAAGCAGACAGAGCCGCTGTTTCTCGAATGGAATTAACGGCCGGACCTTCCTCCATATCTGTGCCGTTTGTTGAAAACTCCGGACAATTCCCGGAGCAGGTAAGATTCCATGCACCTCTTCCGTCCGGTTCTTTATTCCTTACGGAGAAATCACTGGTTTATTCCTTCTGTAGGACAGAACCTTTACGGCAGAGCGAACAGAAGCATTCCGGACGCTCCGCAAAGGAAAAAAGTTTTTTAACTCCGGAAACTTTTCTCTCCGGGACACAGAGCCGGCTGATTTCTTTCCGCGAACTTTTTGTTGGTGAAAATGGCCGGCCGGTAAAATTTGTTGCCCAGGGCGAAGAACAAACTCCTACCAGGGTTTCTTATTTCCGGGGAAAAGACCCCGGGGCCTGGAAAACAGCCCTGGCTACCTACCGGACCGTATCTCTCGGAGAGATATATCCCGGTGTGAATCTAAAGCTGAAGGCGGAGGCCGGAAATGTCGAACAGATTTTTCTCTTTGAGCCCGGTATCTCTCCGGAAAAGATCAGGATAAAAGTGGAGGGAGTTAAGTCCATAGCGGTGGATCCGGAAGGAAGGCTTGTTTTAACCACGGATGAGGGCCCCATCTATTTTAGCAAACCGGTTGCCTACCAGGAGGTCGAGGGAAAAAGGGTCGAGGCGGAAGCCAGTTTTACGGTTTATGCGGGAAATACCTATGGCTTTCAGGTGGATTCCTATGACCGAAGCCTGCCTCTGGTAATTGACCCGACCATTGATAAATTGCTGGCTTCAACTTTCCTGGGCGGAAACGATGATGAATCTTACGTCTGTGCGGAAGTGAATGCTTCGGGTAATATTTATGTAGCCGGAGTGACCAGGTCGACAGATTTTCCGCAGGCCATGGGTGTCAGCCGGCTCGCTCCCGCTTATGGTTCTAATAAAACCTTTGTCGCGATGATAAGTAATGACTTCAGCACGCTTCATGCGGTTGCCTTCCTGGAAGGCGGGATATGTCAGGCCTTGAAAATTGGAGCCTCGGGTGATGTCTACGTGGCCGGCTGGACAGCTTCGGCCAGTTTCCCGGTCACACCTGGAGCTTATGACACCAGCTTCAATAATTTCTTTATAAGCTTCGTCTCCCGGCTCGATTCATCTTTGAGCGTTCTACTGGCTTCGACTTACCTCGGGGGAGATGCCTGGTCATTCCAGAGCGTGTACACCATAGTGCCGGACCAATCAGGAAATATTTATGTGGCGGGCGAGACCGGTTCGGCCGATTTTCCGGTTACACCGGGCGCTTTTCAGACGGTTCTGGTTCAAACTCAGGAGGGGTTTGTTTCCAAACTTGACCCTGACCTGACCGCGCTTCTGGCCTCCACCTTTCTTGGCGGAAATGGGCTGGACAAGATCAGCTCCATAGCGTTCAACGGCTTTTCCAGCATCTATGCGGCAGGAACCACGGAATCGAGAGATTTTCCCGTTACGCCAGGAGCCCTGAGGACGGAGTTTAGCGATTGGGAAGCGTTTGTTACCAGGTTATCGGCGGACCTCACGACGCTTGAAGCCTCAACATTTTTAGGGGGGAGGGGAACTGACCACGGAAATGCCCTGAGGCTCGGGCCGGGTGGGAATGTCTACGTGGTTGGTGACACCGAATCTTCCGATTTTCCCGTTTCTCCCACGGCTTTCAAGAAGAAATTCAGGGATCAGACGATAAGCGAAATAGACGGTTTTATCTCGATACTGGCCGGGGACCTTGGCTCGCTCGTCTCTTCCACCCTGCTCGGGGGAAGTGCTGGTGACGAGTGTTTGAATCTCACCATTGATAATTCAAACAGGGTTTATGTTGTGGGGACCACCTCTTCTGCGGATTTTCCGGTGACCTGGGGAGCTTACGACATGAGCTATAACGGCGGCGTGGTGGATAACTTTGTAGCCAGGTTAGACCCGACGTTATCGGTACTTGAAGGCTCAACTTATCTTGGCGGAAGAGATACCGAAACCTGTGTTTCTGTGTTTATGGATGGACAGGATAAAGTGATAGTTGCGGGCACAACAGTTTCTTCTGATTTTCCCGTCTTGCCCGATGCCTTTGACAGAACATTTGGCGGCACCGCCGAGGGATTTGTTTCCAGGCTGGGCTTCAATGAAACGCTTCTTGACATGGAGGTGACGGTTGACACCGTGCCTTCAGGTTTTCTCATAAATGTGGACGGAGTTTCTTATACCTCTCCCCAAACTTTTCACTGGATAGAGGGCACAGTGCATACCATCGGCACGCCCTCGCTCCAGGGAGAAAGTCCGGCAGGTGCGGGTCGGATTTCTTCCCGGCTGCGAACCTTAAGAACTACGGGCAAGCTTACCCCGGATAAAAGACCGTCCCCGGTTCAGGGACAGGATGGCGGCACGAGATATGTCTTTTCTTCCTGGTCCGACGACGGGGCGCAATACCATGAGATAACCGTTCGGTCCAGCACCTGGCGATATACAGCCTTTTTTGAGAAACAGTATTCTCTGACCGTTTCGGCCAATCCGCCGGAGGGAGGAAGTGTTACTCCGGCCGGAACGAACTGGTTCAAAGAGGGAGCCGTGGTTCAGGTTACCGCCGACCCCAATCCTGGTTATGGTTTTTCTTCCTGGTCCGGGGATATCTCGTCAAGGTCGAGGACGGTTTACGTGACGATGGACGGGCCCAAAACCCTTGTGGCCAATTTCATCGATGAAAAGGTTTATCCACCTGTGAATGTGAACATACAGAGGCTGGAGAATGACCTGATTTTCTATAAAGAGTACGTAAACAGGCTGACCTGGCAGCCGAATGAACTAAATAAAATAATGGTGCTGCAATACTTCATATACGTAAAGCCAAAGGGCTCAAGCGATGATGATTATCGGCTCCTGGCCAGAGTATTTTTCGACACTTTCCAGTACGACCACCGCAACCTGAAAAAAGATGACCTGTATACTTACCGGATCACGTCTTTCAACATTCAAGGTAAAGAAAGCAGCTATGTCGAGATAAGTAATTAGTATTAGCAGTCCCTGGTGAATGAACTTAATAAAAAGTTTATAATTAAAAGGATAGAGAATAGCGGGGAAAACTCTGAGGGGAGCGAAAAATGACTTTCTCCAAAATATTTAAAATCTTCCGGCAGAACTTGGAGGCCGCCCTGGTTTTAATGTTGGGACTTTTATCGCTATTATCACTATCAACGGCAGGACTACACGCGGCACTGTTGAAAGAAGGTGGTTCCCAGGAAATCAAGAATCCACGGCCGCAGTTTCAGGGCCAGGAAGTTTTGAGGGTGCCTATGGGCACCGGCCAAACAGAGCTGGGTGTCATCACCCCGGAAGAAGCCAACCCCGAGGGGCCGATGAGCTTCGTGGTTTCGGCTGAGGGAGAAATTTACGTCCTGGACCAGGTCAACTCCCGGGTCCAGGTTTTTAAGGACGGCCGCCGGGAAAAAACCATCCCCATACCCGGCGCGGTTTTTAGCGACCTGGAATTGTTGCCGGGCGGGCATGTGGCCCTGCTGGATAACGTGGTGGACAGGGTCATCGTGATAGTTGAGGAAAGTGGCCGGGTGATAAGGAAAATTTCACTGGTGCGCGAGGGAATCCCCGAGCCTGGTGCCATTACCGGCATCTATTTCCGCCACGAAGGCAAATGGCCGGGGTTGCTGGCCCAGATGGACAGCCGTTCGATCCTGCTGGCCGGTCCGGACGGGGGCCCGCTGGCCGAGCTGATGAACTTTCCCGGCCTGCTCGACTGGAGCGGACAGCATCTCCTGAAGGTGGAAATGGAAGGGGAGAAAAAGGCCTCGGTGCTTAAGTCTGATGAAAAGTTCCAAAACTGGACACGGTACCGGGCCGCGTTTCGCCTTCCGCTGGGACGAATCTACGGGGTGTGGGAAGATAAGTATGAAAGCCTTTACCTGGCTGCCAACTGTTTTGACAGTAAAAAGGAGACCAACGAAGTGATAATATTCGAACCGGGCGGAAGGGAGCTGGCCCGGATACAGCTATTTGTCTCGGGGGCACCGCATGAAATCAACAACCCGGTCCGGGTCACGCCGGAAGGGGTTATTTACCAGCTGGCCATCGACGGCCAGGAGGTGGTCATCAGGAAATACAACGACTGAAACGTTCTGGTGCTAAGAGCACTTGTTCCAGCCGCAGTTGGCGCAAATGGGGCACTTGTCGTCGGGCAGGGTGGCCCCGCAAACCGGGCAGATATCCCGTAGCAGGTCGCGGTTGTTTTCCTTGACTTCGCCCAGGTGGCGTTCCAGCACCTTGGCCACGGCGTCGGGAATAGACTGGACCAGGCCGCCCTCGGTGAACACCGGTTCGCTACCGCCGATGCCCTTGAGTTGCAGGATGACTTCCTTGGGGTCGACCCCGCTACGCAGGGCCAGGGATATCAGCCGGCCGATGGCCTCGGCGTCGGCCATGGTCGAATAGCCGCTCTTGCCGATCGAAGTAAATACCTCGAAGGGCTTGTCGTTGAGGAAGGTTATGGTCACGTACAGGTTGCCCAGGCCGGTTTTTATCTTGTCAGTCTTTGAGGGCAGGCTGACCGGTCTTTCCCGCGGGATGAGCTTGGGCTTGGCCGCGGCCGCGGCGTACAGGACCTGCTCCGCCTTGCTGCCATCGCGGTAAATGGTAATCCCCTTGGTTCCAAGTTCGTAGGCCAGGAGAAAGGCCTTTTCCACGTCTTCGGCCGTAGCCTTGTTGGGCAGGTTGATGGTCTTGGAAACCGAGTTGTCCACGTATTTCTGGAAGGCGGCCTGCATCCTGATATGGCCCTCGTAGGGGAGCTCGTGGGCGGTGACGAAATAATCGGGCAAGGGCTCATCCGGGTGCTCTTTCTTCCAGGCCTCGTACAGGGGGTGGATGTCGCGGATTTCTCCGTCCAGGATCTTGCTGACGAATTCAAAGGCAAAGATGGGCTCGATGGAGCTGGAACAGCCGGCCAGGCGGGAGATGGTGCCGGTCGGGGCGATGGTCAGGACCGTGGCGTTGCGGCGCTTTTTCCCCTTGAAGATGGACTTGTTGATGTTCGGGAAACTTCCCTTGAGCTGGCCGAGCTGTTCGCTCTGCTCGTCGGCCTTCTCCCGCATGAAGGAAGCCAGCTTTTCGGCAAAGTCCAGGGCTTCGGGCGAGTCGTAGCGCAGCTTCTTCTTGAGCAGCAGGTCGGCCCAGCCCATTATTCCCAGGCCGATGCGGCGGTTGGACCGGGTCATCTCGGCAATCTGGGGCAGCGGGTACTTGTTGACGTCGATGACGTTATCCAGGAAGCGGACGGCTATCTCGATCATGCCGGCGAACCTTTCCCAGTCGAACTCGTCCGGCTTCTCCGGGTCGTAGAAGTTAGAAACGTTGATCGAGCCCAGGTTGCAGGATTCGTAGGGGTGGAGCGGTTGTTCGCCGCAGGGGTTAGTGGCGGTGATGGGGCCGAGCTCGCGGGTGGGGTTGAACTGGTTGATGCGGTCGATGAAGATCAAACCCGGGTCGCCCGAGGCCCAGGCCGAGTCCACGATCAGCTTGAAGATGTCACGGGCCTTTTTCCGGACGGTTTTTTTCTTGAGGTACGGGTTATAAAGCCAGTAATAGCCGTCGTGCCGCAGGGCCTGCATGAATTCATCGGTGATGGCCACCGAGATGTTGAAGTTATTGAGGGTCTTACCGTCGCGCTTCATGGTGACGAATTCTTCGATGTCAGGGTGGTCGACGCGCAGGATGCCGATGTTGGCCCCGCGCCGGGTTCCGCCCTGCTTGACGGCCTCGGTGGCGGCATCGATGACCTTGAGGAACGACACCGGGCCGGAGGCCACACCCTGGGTCTTGTGGACGAAGCTGCCCCTGGGCCGGAGCTGGCTGAAATCGAAACCGGTGCCGCCGCCTTCCTTGTGGACTAAAGCGGCATTCTTGACCGTTTCAAAGATGGATTCCATGGAATCCTCTATGGGCAGGACAAAGCAGGCGCTGAGGCACATGTCGCGGCCGGCCCCGGTCAGGGTGGGGCTGTTGGGCAGGAAGTCGCGGGCCATCATCACCTCGAAAAATTTATCGGCCCATTTCTTTCGCTCGGCCGGGGTTTTTTCAGCCGAGGCGATGTACTCGGCCACCCGGAGAAAGAGGTCGGATGGCTTCTTATCGATGAGTTCGCCCTTTTCGTTTTTCATGAAGTAGCGGGTTTTCAGGATTTTTATGGCGTTCGGGGAAAAACCTTCATCCTTGACATGAACCATGTTAACCTCCCTTTCCAGGTGTATGATTTATTGATTTTGATTGTTATCGCTTGCCCAGGGCCCTGAGCTTGCTGTCGATGGTGGCTTCCTTGTCCAGGCGGTGGTCAACTCGCAAGTCGATATGGATGCGACGTGCTCCCATTTTCAGTAGAACCTGGTGGCAGTCGGAGACCACCTTCAGAATGGAGGCCAGGTCCGGGGCTTCGATGGTGGTGGACATGGCCCCGGTCTCCGAGCGCAGGCCGGAATTTTCTATTACCTTTATTACCTCTTTAACGTAGCGGCTAACAGAGGAGCCCTCAGAAGTCGGAAAGATGGAAAATTCCGCGATCACCATTGCCCTTTCTCCCGGCGGGTTTTTTCTTACTAAATCATTATAGCCCAGAGGCTGGAAAAATGAAGGGGAGAAGAGGCGGGGCTGAATCAGGCAGGTGTTGCGGCGGGAATACCTTCAACCCTGTCAGCTCTCAAGATGAGGCAGGAGCAGGTGTCGGCATCCTTATTTAAATAAATAAGACAGCTCCTATGATCAGAATGCCGCCCGGGAAAACATCTTTGAAACGTTGTCCCGGTAATTCTAAGGGTATTTTTTATGATTTATTAAAGGTGAGCGAGTATTTGATTGATTGGCCCTGTTAGTGTATTTTAGTTAACTCTAAAGCTGCCGGTCTGTTGGACTGAAAAACCGTCATGAAACTCGACAGGGAAAGAAAGTTTATCCTGCTGGCTTCCACCCTGGCTTCCTTCCTGACGCCGTTCATGGGCTCGGCCATCAACCTGGCCCTGCCCGATATCGCCAGGACCTTCGGGCTGAGTGCCGTTACCCTGGGCTGGACGGTGACCGCCTATCTCCTGACCACCGCGGTTTTCCTGGTGCCGGTGGGACGGCTGGCCGATGCGGTCGGCCGCCGGAAAATTTTCGTGGCCGGCATCAGCGTCTTCCTGGTTGGGGCGCTGCTCAGCGGGCTGGCCTTTTCCGGGGTAGCGCTGATTGTTTTCAGGCTGGTGCAGGGAGTAGGCGGGGCCATGATTTTTTCAACCAGCATTGCCCTACTGGCTTCTCATTTCCCGCCGGAAAACAGGGGCCGGGTGCTGGGAATTAACACCGCGGCCACCTATACCGGGCTATCCCTGGGTCCGGTGGTGGGGGGATTACTGGTTCATTACCTGGGCTGGCGGAGCGTCTTTTTCTTTGCCCTGGTGCCTGGACTCCTGGCCCTTTACCTGGTGACCAGGGCCTTTAAGCATGTTCCGTCCGTGCCGGGAGAGAGCCTTGCTGGTTTTGATATCAGGGGGTCGGCGATTTACGGCCTGGGATTGGTTAGTTTCATGCTGGGTTTTTCCAGGTTGCCGGCGGCTTACGGGTTCTGGCTGGCCGTAGCCGGAGTGGCCCTTTTGATCCTGTTCTTTTATTTTGAAGGACGGCAGCCGCGCCCGGTGCTGGAAACGGCCCTGTTCAGGAAGAACCGGGCCTTTGCTTTTTCCAACCTGGCGGCTCTTATAAATTACAGCTCAACCTATGCGGTTGGATACTTATTAAGCCTGTACCTGCAATACATATATGGCTTCCCGCCAAGGACGGCCGGGCTGGTGCTGGTGGCCCAGCCGGTTGTTCAGGCCCTGTTTTCCCCGGCGGCCGGGAGGGCTTCCGACCGGATCGCGCCGCGGGTGCTGGCCTCGGCCGGGATGGGGTTGACGGTAATCGGCCTGGTGGCTTTGTCTTTTATCAGCCAGGGGACGCCGCTGGTCTGGGTGGTCCTGGGCCTGGTTTTCCTGGGGACGGGGTTCGGGCTTTTCTCGTCGCCCAACACCAATGCCATCATGGGCTCGGTGGAATCGAAGAACTACGGAGTGGCCTCGGCCACCCTGGCCACCATGAGGATGATGGGCCAGATGTTCAGCCTGGGTTTGACCATGATGATAATCTCGGTGGTCATGGGAAACGTACGGATCATGCCCGAGAATTACCCGCTGTTTATGAAGAGCCTGCGGTTGACGCTGGTGGTCTTTGCCGGTCTGAATTTTGCGGGTATCTTCGCCTCGCTGGCCCGCGGCAGGAAAGGGAGCACGCCAACTGTTCCCTGATTTTTTCGCGGCACGGGAAGACAGGCTGTGTAAATGTGGGGACTTGTGGTCCGGTTCCTTCATATGTAAACCCGGAGTTTAATCCAAAAATAATCAGATTCTTGCTTACTCCATTGTTTCGATAAAAGTCCATACCTTCGGGCCCTTATCTCATCGAGGCCGGTGAAACTCTGTTTATTAAAATTGAGGGATGAAATAAAATAAATGAACCAAAGGGTGCTGATTGTGTGAGATCGATTGAAGGAGGGAAAGCATGTTTGAAAGGAAACACGAACAGCTGGCTTCCAGGCGGGTTTATTTTAGAAGAATTTTGGTCCATCTCGCTTTCGCCTTGATCTTGATTGCGCTGGCCCTTTCCCTGGGGCTGGCCGGTTATCACTGGATTGCCGGATTGAGCTGGGTTGATTCCCTGTACGAGGCCTCCATGATTCTCGGGGGAATGGGTCCCTTTAATCCGCTCAAGTCAACCGCAGCCAAAATTTTTGCCTCAGCTTATGCCCTGTTCAGCGGACTGGTTTTTATTGCCCTGGTCGGCATCGTCATGGCCCCGGTGGTGCACAGGATGCTCCACAGGTTCCATGCGGATTGATTTCTGACATGAGTAGGAACGGGGGCGAAAATTTTTTAGGGATTCTTATTAGGAGGGGATGGCCGGGGGCCTGTTTCGTTATATTTGAGGCCTGTATCTGAAATGCAAAAAAGTATGACGGCTCATATTTTTTGGTCGAATAGGTGGCGCCTTTAGAACAGGTCTGAAATGATAAGCAAATCACCCCAGCCCTTTTATTAACTTCTATTCTTGTTTTATCCTTGTATTCCTTACTTTCTAAAAAAGATCAGGGCGGACCTCATTTCAGCGATTCGTACACAATGCGGCCGCCGACAACGGTCAGCACTGAATGGGTGTGGCGGATGTCGCGGGCCGGGATTTCGAAGATGTTCTGGGAAAGAAGGATCAGGTCTGCCAGTTTGCCGGGTTCGATGGAACCGCGAAGGTTCTCTTCGTTGAGGGCATAGGCCCCGCCCAGGGTGTAGGCCTGGATGGCTTCTTCCAGGCTCAGCTTCTCTCCCGGAATCCAGCCGCCGGACGGCTGACCTTCCCAGTCTTCCCGGGTTACGGCCATCTGCAGCCCGGGCCAGGGGTTGATGGTGACCACCGGCCAGTCGCTGCCGAAGGCCAGGTGGCCGCCGGCCTTGAGAACGGATTTCCAGGGAAAGGCTCGTTGCTCGCGCTCCGGGCCGACGTTCTTTATCCAGGCCGCCATCCAGACCGGGTCGGGGTCGGCGTGGAGCGGCTGGAAGCTGGTGATGATCCCGGGATTATTGAACCGGGCGAAATCGTCGGCGGCCACGCACTCCACGTGCTCAATCTTATGGCGCAACTCGGGATGGCCGCTCTCTTTAAGCGCTTTTTCGTAGGCGTCGAGGGTCAGGCGGATGGCCAGGTCGCCGATGGAGTGGGTTGAAACCTGGATACCGCGGCGGCTGAACTCCATGACCGCGTTGATGTAGTCGGCGGGTTCCCAGAAGAGCTTGCCCTTGTTGCCCTTCATTTCTTCGTAAGGGTCGAGCATGGCACCGGTGCCGGAATCGATGACCCCGTCCAGCATCAGCTTGACGCCACGGGCGGCCAGCCAGTTGTCGTTAAATTTAGAGCGGGCCTGTTCGTAGGCCTGGAAATCGCTTTCTTTCGGCCCGGGCTCATCCACCCACATAGTTACCACCAGGCGCAGGGTCAAGGCGCCTTCCTGGCGGAGCCGGGCGAAAAGCTCCAGGTCCTCAAACTCGCCGCCGAGGCCGTGGACACAGGTTACGCCCCAGCGAGCGGCTTCCTGCAGGCCGGTACGCAGGGCGGCCAGCCTTTCTTCGGGGCTGGGCTCGGGGATGAGGCGGCTGACCAGGCCGCTGGCTCCTTCCAGCAGGGCGCCGGTCGGCTCGCCCTTCTCGTCGCGGACAATTTTACCGTCCGGCGGGTCCGGCGTGCGGCGGGTTATGCCGGCCAGGGCCAGGGCCCGGCTGTTGACCCAGCTGGTGTGGCCGTCGGCGCAGCGCATGATGGCCGGGCGGTCGGGGACCACTTCATCCAGAAATTTCTTGTGGGGCATGTCGCCGGGAAAGGCCGAATACATCCAGCCCCGTCCCTGGATCCAGGGCAGGTCGGGGTGCTCGGACGCAAACTGCCTGATGCGGGCCTGGATTTCCTCGACGTTCCTGGTGCCGGCCAGGTCCACCCGGTTGAGATTGAGCGAACCGCTGACAAAGTGAACGTGGCTATCCTGGAAACCCGGAAGCAGCAGGCGGCCACCGGCCTGGATGATTTTTGTAGTTGGGCCGGCATATTTTTTGACCTGCTTGCTGGAACCGACGAAAACAATTTGCTCGCCCTTTATGGCCACCGCTTCAGCCCAGGGCTGGGCCGGATTGACCGTGTAAACCTTGGCTCCGGTTATTATCAGGTCGGCTGGCTCCGACTTTCGGGCACAACCGGTCTGTAAAGTTAAGAAAAGGGCGATTACAAGAAGGAAAGAAAAGAAAAGTCTCAATGATGAAAATGATGAATTAAATTTGCCTGATAACTTTCTAAGCTTTCTGGAGAATCTGGTAAGCATCTTTGGCTCTCCTTTTGAAAATCAGGATAGACTTATTTCGAAACATTTACAATAAGGAAAAAGGGGACACTTGAAGGTGTCCCCATTTTTTGTGGGGAGGTCCCCCCGAGAAAAGAAGCGAAAAACGAGCGGAAAAGGGGACACCAGCAGGTGTCCCCTGTTGTTGACTGGAAGGGGGGAATCGGGTAAGCTGGATGGAAAAGGAGGAGAGCATGAAGAAGTCTGCCCTCAACCGGCGCGATTTTTTGAAGGTCGGTTTAACCGGCCTGGTGACAACCGGGGCCACCGGCCTGCTTTTAGCTGACGACAAGAAGAAAAAACAGGATACGAAAAAACAAGCGGCAACTGCTTCCGGACCTCAACCGCCGGGCGGACGCCGCGAAGGCTTTATCTACCGGACCCTGGGTCGAACCGGCGTCGTCCTGCCCGTGGTCTCAATGGGAGTCATGAATTCCGATAACCCGGAGCTGGTGCGCGCGGCCCTGGACTCGGGCCTGGTCCACCTGGACACCGCCCACGGTTACCAGCGTGGCCGCAACGAGGAGATCATCGGCCAGGTGCTCAAGGGCCGGCCGAGGGATAGCTATTTCATCGCTACCAAGGTCCGCGAGGGCGAGAGGTTCCTGGAAATGGTGGATATCTCCCTGCAGCGCCTTGGCCTGGAATACGTGGATATTCTCTACCTCCACAACCTTAGCAAGCGCGACAATGTCCTGGCCGAGGAAAACCTCAAGGTCATGGAACAGGTTAAGAAATCAGGCAAGGCGCGCTTCATCGGCGTCTCCACTCACTCCAACGAGCACGAAGTAATCCGGGCGGCCCTGGAAGCCAGGATCTACGACGTGGTGCTTACGGCCTATAATTTCAGGAAGGAAAATATCAAGGAGCTGGATGCGGCCATGGCCGAGGCGGCCGCAGCCGGTATTGGCCTGGTGGCCATGAAGACCATGGCCGGGGCCTTCTGGGATAAGCAGCGCACCCAGCCCATTAACACCAAGGCTGCCCTGAAGTGGGCCATGCAGAACCCCAACCTGACCACCTCCATTCCTGGAATGACCACCTTTGACCAGCTCAAGAGCAACCTGGAAGTGGTCAAGGACCTGAAGCTGACTCCCGAAGAGCTCTACGACCTGAAGATGGGCGAAACCCAGAACCTGGCCGGGCTGTACTGCCAGGGCTGCGAGCGCTGTGTCCCGCAGTGCCCGAAGGCCCTGCCCATTCCCGAGATGATGCGGGCCTACATGTATGCCTACGGCTACAAGAACCTGGCCGCGGCCCACGAGCTGGTTAGCTCACTCAACCTGCCCGACAATCCCTGCGCCGGTTGTTCCAGCTGTTCTGTCAACTGTGCTTTGAAGTTCGACGTGCACGACCGCCTGGTTGATATCAACAGGTTAAAATCGGTCCCGGCAGAATTCTTTGGCTGAAATTGATTCATACCTGAATAAGAAAAAAGAGATACCTCGCTCGCGCTTTATCAGTGGCCTGTCCTCTTAAGCAGGATTCCTCCTGGTTGCTACCCGTCTTCTGTTTGGCATATATTAGGCAGGAAGTTAATCTGCTTCTTAACGGAAGGAGGAAATCGACCATGAGAGGAAAGAATGTTCTCCCGATTTTTCTAATTTGCTCGGTCATCGTTATAAACCTGGCTTCAGCTGCCTGGAGCCAGGACCTGGGGGACCTGCTGCAGATTAAAAAAGGACGCTCCCGGGCCATCACTTCCTCTGACCCCAACCTCAACAGCAACGCCGACCGGATTAAAATCATCGCTCCCGGGGAGACCAAAGTCCTGGCTGATATCCAGGGGCCCGGAGTTATCCGCCACATCTGGCTCACCTTTAACGAGGCCCGACCCAACTGGCTGGAAGCGGCCGGCTCGGCCCGCCCCGATGAAATCGTGTTGCGGATGTACTGGGATGGAGCCACGGAGCCGGCGGTGGAAGCTCCCATCGGAGATTTCTTTGGAGCCGGCTTCGGCTACCGCCTGGAGCTCAAGTCGCTTCCCGTCCAGGTGGAAAGCGGCGACGGCTACAACTGCTACTGGCCGATGCCCTTTTATAAGCGGGCCCTGATCACCGTGACCAACGAGAGCCCGGCCAAGAATGTCCGAAGCTTCTACTACCACATTGACTATACCGAAGAACCCGCGCTTCCGGACAGCACTCCCTACTTCTGCGCCCAGTACCGGAACGAATTCCCGGAGAAGGCTGGCCGCGATTACCTGATCCTGGAAGCTGAGGGCCAGGGGCACTACGTGGGAACGGTCATGTCGGTTCGTTCCCGCAGCCCGTTCTGGTTTGGCGAGGGCGATGCCCGCTTCTACATTGATGGCGATACCAAGCCGACCATCCAGGGCACGGGCACCGAAGACTATTTCCTGATGGCCTGGGGCCTGAACGAAACCCAGTTTCCCTATTTTGGCTGTACCTACATGAGCAGCGATTTTGAGGACCTGGGCACCGAGTACTGCCTCTATCGCTGGCATATCGCCGACCCGGTCAGGTTTTCCAGGTCGTTGCGCTTCGAGATTGAGCACACCGGCTGGATAACCGAAGATGAAACCGAAAGCGGCAAGGTGGAAGGCCACGTGGAACGCGAGGACGATATCGCCACGGTGGCTTTCTGGTACCAGGTGGGACAGCCCAAGCGTTTCACCAGGTTGCCGCCGCTGGAGAAAAGAATTCTGCCCAACCTGGATATAATCTTTGAGGGAAAAACGCTCCTGGCCACCGCCAAACACTCGCCGGCAGTGGTCGAACTTCAGAAAGGCTATGACTGGACGGGCGAAGGGCAACTGCTCTTCAGGCCGGCCTCGGCCGAACCCATCCTTGAAGTTGAGTTTGAAGTCAAGAAAGAAGAATACCGCGGGCTCATCCTGAGGTGCACCTACGCCGATGATTACGGGATTTACCGCGTCTACCTGGATGGGAAGAACGTCCGCCAGCCCGAAGATTACATGGCCAGCCCCAAGCTGACCGAGTTTGATTTTTATTCGCCCGTCCTCAAGGTTAAGGATATCTACCTCGGGAGCTTCAAGCTGGCCCCGGGCAAGCACACCCTGCGCTTTGAAAACGCGGGCAGGAATATCATGTCTAAGGGCAACTACCTGGGATTGGATTCGGTGAGGTTGCGTGAGCGCTGGCTGAAGAAGCGTAAGCTCCTATCCTGAAGATAACTGATGAGAAAGAGGTGCTGCTATTTTGCCCGGATTTGCCTGAGCGCCTCTTCGATAGCCAGGGCGTTGCCGTAAGAATCCTGAAAATCGAGGAGGGGCCGGGTCCGGCCCTGGATTGCCTCCCCGAAGTGCTCAATCATCAGCAGGAACTGGTCAGCCGGGGGGAATTTTATCAGCTCGGTTTTCTGGCCCCGGGTGATCTGGATTTCGGTCTCGAAGTGCTTGGCTGAGAAAGCCCGGTCCAGGACAATCCGCCCCAGGCTTCCGGCTATTTCCAGGCTGCTCTGGAATTCCAGTTCAAAGCTGCAGGTCAACAGGGCCTGGCGATCACCGGGAAATGTGCAGAGGAGAGAAGAGGTCAGGTCGATTCCGGTTTGTTCGTCAAGATGGGCAGTGGCTGAAATTTTTTCTGGCTCAGTTTTAAACACCAGCCGGGCCGCATTTATGGTATAGCAACCGACATCATAGAGCGCACCGCCGCCCATTTCGGGCGACCAGCGGTAATTGCCGCGGTCCCGGTCGAAGATAAAGGCGAAGGTAGAGCGCACCAGGCGCGGCTCTCCGATTAATCCGTCCCGCAAAAGCTCCAGGGCTCTGGCCAGTCGCGGGTGAAACCGGTACATGAAGCCTTCCATCACCAGGCATTTCTGCCTTTCCGCTTCGGTGAACATCTCTTTAACTTCGGCCGCGGTCAGGCCCAGCGGCTTTTCGCACAGGACATGCTTTCCGGCTCTCAGGGCGGCCATGGTCAGGGGGTGGTGCAGGTGGTTGGGCAGGGGATTGTAAACCGTCTCGATCTCCGGGTCAGCCAGCAACTCATCATAAGAGCCATAAGCCTTTTTTATTCCAAACTTATCAGCCCAGGCCCTGGCCTTTGACCAGTCTCGCGATGCGATGGCCAGGAGTTCAGCCCGCTTCGATTTTTTTAGGGCCGGGATAAAGGCCTTTTCGGCGATGGCCGCGCAGCCCAGAATTCCCCACCTTATTTTTTCTATCATTGTGGCTCCTTAAAGCTCATGGTTAATAATATCTAATCATTTTAAGATACCGTGATTTTAAATTAATTGCTACAAAATGGGCGATAAGTTGATGCTGTTTAATAAGATATGCCCAGGTCGTCAGTTTGACTTCTGTAATGGCTGAGACTATACTTAGTTGGAAAACCGGCCAGGGCGATCAGGCTGAGACCAAAGAAGTAATCTTGTCCGCAAAAGCGCATTTAATGCTTTCCCACCAATAATCATGAACAAACTGAAAAAGTATCGATATTACGGCTATTTATTTAGCTCAGGTTTGGTTGCCCTAATGTCTCTCCTGGGAGAGTTTGTTCAGAGGTACTTTAATCCAACTAACCTGGTGATGCTATATCTTCTGGCGGTGATTATTTCAGCTAACCTCTGGGGTCGGGGGCCTTCAATTTTCACCGCGGTCATAAGCGTTATCACTTTTGATTTCCTTTTTGTTCCTCCTCGTTTTACCCTCACTGTTGCCGATACACAATATCTGCTTACATTTGCTGGCTTATTGGTCGTGGGAATAGTGATCAGTGAACTGGCTTCAAAAATGAGGGAGAGGGCAATTGAAGCGAGAAACCGCGAAGTCCAGACGGTGGCTCTGTATGATTTAAGCCGGGACCTGGCCGGGGCACTTTCCCTGGAAAAGGCTGTTCAGGTCATTCTTTTCCATATTAAAAAAATATCGGATTCTGATTTAACCGTCTATCTCCGGGAAGGTGAATCAGTAAAATCCTGGAATTCAGGTCCATCCAGGCCCGAAGATGAGCATGAAATAACTGTCGTCAGCCAGATTCTTTGTGGCGAGCGAGCCGGCAAAAGCAAAGCAGGACTATTTGCAGAATCGGGGTTCAGGTATGTGCCCATGCGGGCCAGCGGCAAGATTATCGGGGTCATTTCTTTTGGTCAGGACGAGAATAATGAGCTCGGTCCCGAGAAGGTAAGGATGCTTGAGGCCATAGCCAATCAAGCCGCTCTGGCCATTGAACGCATCAAGCTTCTTGAGGAAAACCGCCAGATAGAGCTTCTTCACGAGAAAGAGAAGCTTCATTCAGCTCTTCTCAGTTCTATCTCCCATGATTTGAAGACACCGCTGGTATCCATTACCGGAAGCTTGAGCAGTCTCCTCAGAAAGGAAAAAAAGCTCGCTTTATCGGTCCGGCAGGAATTGATTGAAACAGCCTATGAAGAGTCTGTCCGGATGAATCGCTATGTCGGCCATTTATTGGACATGGCTCGAATAGAAGCTGGTGCTCTCAAAGTTAACTATCAGCCCTGTGATCTCCGGGAAATTATTGGCGTGGCTTTAGAAGAATTAAAAGAAAGACTGAACGGTCGGCAGGTCCGAGTTGAAATTTCGAAAGAGATCGGTGAAGTGAGCGTTGATTTTTTCTTGATGACCAAGGTTCTGGTTAACATAATCGATAATGCCGCCAAATATTCTCCACCTGATTCATCAATAGAAATAGTGGCTAAGACCGAAAACGGATATCTGGAAATAAGGGTGATAGATCATGGATATGGAATCCCCGCCAGAGATTTAGAACGCGTGTTTGATAAATTTTATAGGGTTGAAAAAACAGGGCACGTTCAGGGAACGGGGCTCGGTTTATCAATTTGCCGGGGAATTGTTGAGCTTCACGGCGGCCGGATCTGGATAGAAAGCAAGGAAAATATCGGAACCTCTGTTATTATCAATATTCCCGTAAATAGGGCCGGTGTTAAATTGCCATGAAAAGGCACGTTAAGAAGCGACTCAAGGCGCTGGTGGTGGATGATGAGAAATCAATCCGCCGCTTCTTGACAGCTGCTCTGAGCAGTTATGGATATGATGTATTAGAGGCAGAAAATGCTGGGAAAGCCATCGAGCTTTTCTTCTCCTTTCATCCGGATATTCTGATCCTGGATCTTGGCCTTCCAGATATAGATGGAATAGAGGTTATCCGCAAAGTGCGTGAGAAGGCTTCAACCCCCATCATCATACTTTCAGTCAGGGAAGATGAAACCGATAAAATTGCAGCTCTGGACGCGGGGGCGGATGATTATCTTACCAAGCCTTTTCATATAGAAGAGCTCCTGGCCAGACTGCGGGCTGTTCTTCGCCGTGGCAGCTCATGGGAGCAGACAGGGATCTTCCGCTGCGCGGATTTATCTGTAGATTTTGATAGGCGCCTGGTGGAAGTTAAAGGAACGGAGGTTCATCTCACCCCAACAGAGTATGATATCTTGCGGTTGCTGATCAGGAATGAGGGCCGGGTGGTAACCCACCAACAGATATTGAGAGAGATATGGAACAAAGATGAGAGCTTTGAAGGAGTTGATCATCTCCTTCGGGTGACGATAAGCAATCTGCGAAACAAAATAGAACCAAACCCCGAGCGTCCGGCATTCATAATAACCGAACCTGGCGTCGGCTACAGGCTTCGTTCGGGCATCTAAACCTATCCTATCAGTCCCCCAAATATTGACGCTTTTTTGACTTGTCTATTTCAGATTAGGGCGTAGAATTTTAATGATGGTAGCAACCTAAATAGAATCGATCATCAAGCAATTTCAACCCTGAGTTTGATAATAAGGATGAGGTCTTTAAGATGGAATGGCTGATCACAGAAAAACACCCGGCTTTAGCGAGCAGGGAAGAGAAGGAGACTTTTTTCTCGCTAAAAAGGTTAAGCACTGTCCAGAAGCTCGTCCTTGGATACCTTTTAACCATTCTGGTCTTTACTGGATTGTTCATGCTTCCCCTATCTTCTGCCGCCCACCGTTCGCAGCCGTTCATTGATTCTCTTTTTGTAGCGACCTCTGGAATCAGCACGACGGGCCTCACCCCCGTTGACATCAGCCGGGATTATTCTCTTTTCGGCCAAATCGTTCTTCTGATAGATTTCCAGGTAGGCGGAATTGGATACATGGCAATTGTAGTCTGGCTGGCAGTTTTTCTCAAAAGAAGGCTTTCGATCAAGAGCCATCTTCTGGCCGCAGAATCGCTGGCTGGTGCCCAGCCTGGAAACAACAGCCATTTCTTCAGGAGTGTTATTGTTCTGACGATTTTTTTTGAATTTGTAGCCGGGATAATTCTTACCGGTTTTTGGGCTCGACAATTTCCACTTCCCAAAGCCATATATTTTGGAATATTCCATTCTGTTTCGGCTTTTTGTACGGCTGGATTTTCTTTGTTTTCCGATAGCCTGGCCTCTTACCAGAGCAATATTCTAATCAATGCAGTGATCAGCATAACTTCGCTTTTCGGGGCCATCGGGTTTTTTGTGCTTTCTGAATTTGTTTATCGGATTGGAGACAGGATTAAAAAGCGCAAGGCGAAGAGGCTATCCGTTCATACTCGGCTGGCTATTTTTGTGACCCTGGTCATTATTTTTTCAGCGACAGCTATAATTTATTTCTCAGAAACCTGGCCAGCGGATAGAGGAAGTTTTCAAAATCTCACCTCATCTATGTTTCAAGCTGTTTCGGCTTCCACCACGGATGGTTTTAATACAATAAATATTGGCGGAATGTCGGTAACCTCACTAATCATAATCATGATGTTGATGTTCATTGGGGCCTCTCCTGGAAGTACCGGCGGAGGAATAAAAACGACCACTCTTGGAATCATAGCTCTATCAACAAGGTCACAACTCAGGTCACAGGAACAGGTGAATTTATTTAAACGCCATGTCCCAGACGAGATAATAAGAAAAGCTTATCTGGTTCTGGCCCTGTCCCTTTCCGTGATTATTATTGATGTTTTAATCTTAACCAGAACAGAAAAGATCCCGTTCTTGTCGCTATTTTTTGAGACAGTCTCAGCCTTGGGAAATACCGGGTTATCCATGGGAGTTACTTCAAGTCTTAGCTGGATTGGAAAACTGCTCCTGAGCATAACCATGTTCATTGGCAGAGTAGGGCCAATAACCATCGGCCTGGCGCTTGCCGGGGAAAGAAGGGCAGCTCACTTCCAGTATGCAGATGGCGAGATTTTTGCTGGATAATAGAGCTGTAAGAAAAATATTTTTACAGCCGGCTTGAACCAATCATTTTAGATAATCCAGTAAGAGTTTAATTTGGCCCTGCTTGATATGAGGTTCAATCATGCTCCCTGCCCGGAGCTGGAACTTGTTTAAAGACAGCCGCGCTGAGCCGGGTTGGCTCTATCCTTCAGAACTGCTTCATCTTTTTCAAAAAGCCGGGGTCCACGTCGCAGCCGAGGCCCGGGGCTTCGGGCAGGTAAATAACGCCTTTCTCAACCTTGATTCCACCCACCACCGGGTCCACCTTGTGCTCGGAATTCCCGTCCAGGTCGGCAAAGACGATGTTTTTCTGGCTGGCCACCAGGTGGGCGGCCGCAGTCAGCCCCAGCCGGGTTTCCAGCATGCAGCCGACCATGCACTTGAGGTTGGCGGCGGCGGCCACGTGGGCGATCTTGAGCGAGTTCAGGATGCCGCCGGCCTTCATCAGCTTGATGTTGAAGTAATCGCAGGCTTCTTCTTTTAATAGCTTGATGGCATCGGCTGGGCCGAAGACAGACTCGTCGGCCATGATCGGCACCGGCGACTGGGCCCGGACCTGTTTCATCCCGTAAATATCGGAATCCTTGACCGGCTGTTCACAGAATTCAATGCGGTAAGGTTCCATTCTTCTCAGGGCGGAGATGGCACCCGGCACCGACCAGCCCTGGTTGGCGTCCAGCCGTAATTTGATGTCAGGGCCGATGGCCTGGCGCACGGCGGCCACCCGCTGCAGGTCCAGGTCCGGGTCTTCTCCCACCTTGATTTTAATCTGGCGGTAGCCCTGCTCCACGTTCTCTTTGGCGCTGGCGGCCATCTTTTCCGGGGTATCCAGGCCGGTGGTCATATCGGTCTCAAAACTCGAGCGGTAACCACCGAGGAGCTTGTAAACCGGCAGGCCAGCGGCCTTGCCCAGCAGGTCGTAGAGGGCCGAGTCAAAAGCAGCCACGGCGCTGGGGTTGGCGTGGACGATGTTGCCGATTCCGTCCACCAGGCCCTCGATGTTGAGCGGGTCTTTGTCCAGGAGAATTTCCCTTATGGCCTTGGCCGCGGCCAGGTTACTCTCCTGGGTTTCGCCGGTTATGGGCGGGAAGGGGCAGGCCTCGCCGATTCCGTAGAGACCGCTGTCGGTGATAATCCTGACCAGGACATCGTTAGCGGCATACATGGTGCCGATGGAGATGCGAAAGGGGGCGAACAGGGGAACGTCAAAGTTGTATATTTCGATTTTCTTGATTTTCATCTTCTTGACTTCGTCCCGGGCCGCGGCCAGGCGGGGAGAAGCCAGGCCCAGCTTTTCGGAAAAGGCGGCCGAGGCCACACCCAGACCAAAAAACTTCAAGAATTGGTGGCGGCTGATTTTCATCCTGCTCTCCTTTCTTGCTCCTGAACTATTTTAAGGGTTTAAGCCCGTAGATTATGACCGCGTCTTAGCTCCTGCTATGAATCTTATACCCGTGGCTCTATCTTCACTATTCATCGGGCTCATCATCTAACCCGATTTTAAGAAAAATTGGCATCTGGCTCAATCGAAAAATCAGCCTGCCCATTTCTTCGAGCTACAGCCCTGACCAGGGTACTTTCTCTTGACCCGAAATAAACCCGGCTTTGACAATGCCCGGCCTATATCCTTATGATAACTTTATAGCCGCTTCGGATGAAGAAGGTGGAAAGGAGGAGGCCCTTTTCCAATCATCCCGGTAAGGTCCTTCTGTCAACTGTCTGCTGGCCTCATTTTATCTCTCCCGGCGGGAGATTGAGCATGACCGGCAGTAACCTGTCAGTCTTATTAACCTGCCGGCCAGTGGCGCTTAAAGAACTTACGAAGTTTCTGTAAAGGGGGTTGCCCATGAAAAAACTACTCAGCCTTGTTCTCCTGGTCTTGATAATCGGCGGGCTGGCTGCCTGCAAGAAGGAGAAAGCCAGGCCCGAAGTTTCCATGGAACCTGATTGGTATAAGTACATCTCGGCCCACACCTCCGGCACCATTCCCCGCCGGGCCCGGGTCCGGGTGGTCTTTATCCAGGAAGTCGGGCGACCGGGCGAGGAGCCGACCGGCCTGCTGGAAATAACCCCATCCGTGCCCGGCAGAGTGGAGTGGGCCACCAACCGGGTCCTGATGTTTATTCCGGCCACGGAGCTTAAGCCCGATACCGAGTACAGCGCCGTCCTCCACCTCGGAAAAATCATGAAGCTACCAAAGGAATATTCCCGCTTCGTGTTCAGCTTCCGGACCATCAAGCCGCAGATGGAGATAAATATAGAAGGAGTCTATGCCGAGGATTATAACCGGCCCGAAGTCCAGGTTCTGAAGGGGCAGGTCCTGACCTCCGACATGGAAGAGTCCCGGGCCGTGGAAAAGGTCCTCCAGGCCGAGCAGGAAGGAAGAAGCCTGGACATAAGCTGGAGCCACTCCGGCGACGGCATCAACCATTATTTCACGGTCAGTAATATCATCCGGGGCGAGGAGCCGTCGAAGGTCATCCTCCGCTGGGACGGCAGCCCGCTTAACATCAAGGACAAGGGCGAGCGGGAAATCGAAGTGCCTCCCCTCAACCAGTTCGACCTGGCCTCGGTCACGGCCATTCGCGAGGAAACGCCACACATCCTGTTGAGGTTTACCGATGTCCTGGACCGAAACCAGAATCTCCGCGGCCTGATCCTGGTGGAGGGATACCCGCTGACCTTCGAGATAGAACAGAACCAGATCAAGGTCTACAGCTCTCGGCCCTTCCGGGGAACGGTTGAGGTCAAGATTGCCCCGGGTATTAAGAGCATCACCCGGCGTGTCTTCAACCGGGAAGAAACCCGGACCGTAACCTTCGGCACTCCACCGCCCCAGGTCCGATTTGTCGGCCAGGGGGTTATCCTGCCCAGGAAAGAGCGACTGACCGTGCCCATCGAGGCCATCAACCTCAGGGCGGTCCAGGTCACGGTCTTCAAGATTTTCAGCCAGAACATACTCCAATTTCTCCAGGTTAACGAACTGGCCGGTTCGCGGGAAATGGCCAGGGTTGGCAAGTACCTCTGGCGAAAGACCATCAAACTATCGGACGACCCGGAAACCATTTCCCGCTGGACCCGCTACGAGCTGGATGTCACCCCGCTTTTCCAGGAAGACCCGGGCAGCATTTACCGCTTGATACTTTCCTTTAACCGCGGCAATGCCGTCTATCCCTGCCCGGAGAGCACCGAGCCGGTGGCCACCGAACCGCCTCTCAAGGATGAAGAGGGCGATTCGGAGGAATATTATTACTGGGATGAGACCCGCGGTTATCCCTATATCCCCGACGGCTGGCTCCACCGCAACGACCCCTGCCACGATGCTTATTACAACCCGAATCATAACCGCCAGGCCGTGGTCAGCCGCAACTTCCTCTGTTCCAATCTGGGACTGGTGGCCAAGCTGGAAAAGAACAACCGGCTGCACGTGGTGGTGACCGACCTCAGGACCGCCCAGCCCCTGTCCGGGGTGCGCCTGGAAGCCTATAATTTCCAGCAGCAGCTACTGGCCTCGACCGACAGCGACGGCAACGGGTTTGCCGTTTTTGACCTCAAGGAAAAACCCTTCCTGGTGGTGGCCAGGTCGGGCCGTGACCTCGGTTATCTCCGCCTCAGCGGGGAGGCGGCCCTCAGCCTGAGCAGCTTTGACGTCGGGGGCGAAACCGTTAAGAAGGGACTGAAGGGTTTCATCTACGGAGAACGCGGCGTCTGGAGGCCGGGCGACACTCTCTATTTAACTTTTGTTCTGTTCGACCGCGAGAAGCAGTTGCCCGAAGGCCACCCGGTGGTCATGGAATTCTATTCGCCGCTCGGCCAGCTGGACCGGACCCTGAAGCCGGTAAAAGCGCTGGGCAACTTCTATGCCTTCAGGATAGATACCGACGAAAAGATTCAGACCGGTGCCTGGCAGGCCCGGGTGCTGGTCGGCGGCCTGACCTTCAGCCGCACGGTCAGGATTGAAACCGTCGTTCCCAACCGGCTCAAGATTGACTTCCAGACCGGAAAGGAAGTGATCACCAGGAAGGATTTGCCGCTTCAGGCCACGCTGGCTGTCCAGTGGTTGCATGGGGCGCCGGCTCCCGGACTGAAGTATGACGTCACGGTGCGCCTCTCTTCCAGGCCGACAGCTTTCAAGCAGTACCCGGATTTTGTCTTCGATGACCCTTCCCGGGAATCCATCTCCGGCGAGGAATCGCAGGTTAAAGGCCAGCTTGACCAGCAGGCCCGGGCCCGGGTCAAGCTGGAGATAGAGCCGGCCACGGCCGCTCCCGGTATGCTCGAAGCGACCTTTGTCACCAGGGTCTTTGAAGAGTCGGGTGATTTCAGCATAGATACCTTCAGCCAGGATTTTTATCCCTATGACCATTTTGTGGGCCTGAACCTGCCCGAGGAGCGAAAGGGTTACGGTTTCCTGGAAACGGATAAAGAGCACACGGTCAATATCGTCACCGTCGATCACAGGGGCCAGCCGGTTTCCGGAAAGCGGGTGAAGGTATCGCTCTACAAGATGGGCTGGAGATGGTGGTGGGAAAGAGAAGGGGAATCGCTGGCCGATTACATCTCCAGGCCGACCGTCCGGCCACTGGCCAGCGACACCCTGGTCACGGAGAACGGCCGGGCCGCCTGGAAGTTTAACATCAAGTACCCGGACTGGGGAAGGTTTTTCATCAGGGTGGAAGACCCGGAGGGAGGACATGCTGCCGGCCAGATGGTCTACGTGGACTGGCCCTCCTGGGAAGGTCGGTCCCGGGCCGAGGGGGCCGAGGCTGCGGCCAGGCTCAGCCTGACTTCCGATAAGACCGGCTACCGGGTGGGCGAGAAAGCGGTCATCTACCTGCCAGAAAGTGTCCAGGGCCGGGCCCTGGTCTCGGTGGAGACCGGTTCGGCCGTGCTGCAGAAAATGTGGGTTTTTGCCCAGAAGGGTGAGAACCGGTTTGAGATTCCACTGACCGAGAAGATGACCCCCAACATTTACGTCCACGTCACCCTCATCCAGCCCCACAGCGGCAAGGTCAGCGATGTGCCCATCAGGATGTACGGAGTTATTCCCATCATGGTGGAAGACCCCAACACCAGGCTGGAACCGGTGGTGGTGGCTCCGCAGGAAATCAAGCCCGGTGAGAAATTCAGGATCCAGGTCAGCGAAAAGAACCGCCGCCGGATGTTTTACACGGTGGCCGTGGTCGATGAAGGGCTGCTGGCCCTGACCCGGTACAAGGCCCCTGACCTGCGGCAGGAATTCTACCGCAAAGAAGCCCTGGGCATAATCACCTGGGACCTGTTTGACCAGGTGGCCGAGGCCTACGGGGCCGAGCTGGGCCGGATCCTGGCCCTGGGCGG
This sequence comes from Candidatus Saccharicenans subterraneus, assembly GCA_003426165.1. Taxonomy (GTDB): domain Bacteria; phylum Acidobacteriota; class Aminicenantia; order Aminicenantales; family Saccharicenantaceae; genus Saccharicenans; species Saccharicenans subterraneus. The sequence continues at coordinate 212,098 of QUAH01000002.1, read as the reverse complement.
CGATGAGTTCAAGGCCGCGGCCGAGCAGGCTAAAAAGCCCAGGCGGTTTCCACCGGTGGTCATGTTTGACGGTCCGTTCGAGCTCAGGCCCGGCGACACCGCCAGCCACGAGTTTCTGATGCCGCAGTACTTCGGCCAGGTCCGGGTGATGGTGGTAGCCGGCTTTGAAGGAGCCTACGGGGTGGCCGAAAAATCAGTCTTCGTCAGGCGGAACCTGATGGCATTGCCGACTCTGCCGCGGATAGTTCGGCCGGGCGAGCAGGTGACCATGCCGATTACCCTGTTTGTGACCAGGCCGGAAATCAGGGAAGCGGAGGTCAGCCTCCAGACCAATGAACTTTTCCAGGTCGCTGGAGAGACCAGCAAGAAGGTTGATTTTTCCGGCGGTTCGGAACAGCTGGTCAATTTTGAACTCCGCGTGGCCGAAACCACCGGCCAGGGCGTGGTTAACTACCAGGCCCGGGCCGGTTCAGAAGTCATCAAGGGAACGGTTTACGTTGAGGTTCTGAGTTCCAACCCGTTGCTGACCAGGGTGGCTGCCTATGAAATCAAGCCCGGAAAGTCCATCAAAGAGAAAGTGACGCCCTTCGGGCTCAGGGGCACCAACACCGTAACCGTGGAAGCTTCCACCCTGCCCGCCCTGCAGCTGGAAAAGAGGCTCGATTTCCTGATTCAATATCCCCACGGCTGCCTGGAGCAGACGCTGTCGGTGGCCTTCCCCCAGCTCTACCTGAAAAACCTGGTCAGGCTGACTCCTGACCAGCTCAAAGAAATAGAACGTTATGTCCGGGTGGCCGTGGAGAAGATGCGCCGCTTCCAGTTGCCCGGCGGTGGCTTCAGTTACTGGCCGGGAGGGCACGAGTCGCATTTCTGGACCACAACCTATGCCGGCTGGTTCCTGCTGGAAGCCTCCCGGGCCGGTTATTACGTACCGGCAGATATGCTCGGCGCCTGGAAGGAAAACCAGAGGATGCTGACCAACGCCTGGGTTACCGGCGGGCCGTCCGAGCAGCTCATCCAGGCCTTCCGGCTTTTCGCCCTGGCCCAGGCCCACGAACCGGACACCGGGGCCATGAACCGTCTCCGGGAAAAGCCCGGGCTGGACAGCCTGGCTTCCATTCTGCTGGCGGCGGCCTTCTACCTGAACGGCCAGGTCGATGCGGCCACGGAACTGGTCGGCAAGGCCAGGCTGGAATTCAGCAGGTACCGTGATTCGGCCGTGACCTTTGGTTCCGAGATGAGGGATATGGCCCTGGTGGCCCATTGCCTGAGCCTGATGGGGTTGAGGGAAAAAGCCCGGCCACTGGTCAAGGAAATCGCCGAAGCGGTTTCTTCCGACCTGTGGCTTTCAACCAACGAAACGGCCATGATGCTGCTGGCCCTGTCCAGCTATTTCGGGACCGGGGCGACCGAGGCCTATACCTTCAGCCTGGCCTGGGACGAAAAGGCCCCGGAGAAAATCTCGTCGTCGCTACCGGTTGAAAAAAGGACTTATGCCGACTTTCCGCTTGAAGGCCGGGTGCTGAACGTGGTCAACGACAGTGCCGTTCCGCTCTTTGTGAATGTTTATACCAAGGGCATACCACTGGCCGGGCAGGAAGAGCCCTTTGCCCGGGGAATTTCTGTCCGGGTCACCTATCGTGACATGAAGATGAACCCGGTTGACATCAGCAACCTCGGCCAGGGTTCCGACCTCCTGGTTGATATCGTCGTGGAAAACCAGAGCAACCGGGAACTGGAAAACCTGGCCCTGACCTGCCTGGTGGCCTCGGGCTTCCAGATTAAGAATCCTCTCTTCAGTCCCGATGATAAGCCCGTCAGGTATGATTACCAGGATGTCAGGGACGACCGGGTCTATACCTACTTCAGGTTGCAGCGTGGAGAAAGGAAGACCTTCCTCGTGGCCTTGAATGCCTCCTACCTGGGTCGTTTCTACCAGCCCGGGGTGCTGGTGGAAGCCATGTACGATGACTCGGTCCAGGCCAATACCAGGGGACAGTGGATAAATATTGTCCGGAAGTAAAGCTGTGAAAGGAGAGAGGCAAAGGTTATTAAAAAATTAAGCAGGAATTTTTGAGGATCTTGTGGGGCGAGAAGCTCGACGGGTTTCCGTAAAGTTTGTGGAAAAAACAGGTTGAAAAAAGAAAGGGAAGAAAAAACCAAGGCGAGAAGGAGGGAGAGAAGAAAGAAGAAAGAAGGGAAAAGAAAACAAAAAAGGGCAAAACCAGAAGATGAGTAGAATGTCTGAAACAAGCGACGGGCCGGGAGATAAATGAAACTGCCTATAAATAAAAAGAAACTGCTGCTGGCCGCAACCGGGATGGCTGCGCTCCTGTTCCTGGTCTACCTCTTCTGGCCGCTTGGCCCGCTTTTTGACCGGCCGCTATCGCCGGTCCTTTACTCAGAAGACGGGCGGCTGCTGGGAGCCAGGCTGGCCTCTGACGGCCAGTGGCGTTTTCCCCGGGAAAGTACTATACCGGAGAAATATTACCGGGCCGTGCTGCAGTTTGAGGACCGCAGGTTCTATCTTCATCCCGGGGTTGACCCGGTGGCCATAGTCAGGGCCGCCTGGCAGAACCTCAGGGCGGGTGAAGTAAGGAGCGGGGCCAGCACCATTACCATGCAGGTGGCCAGGCTGGCCGGTGGTAGCGGACCGAGGACCCTGGGCCGAAAAATAAAGGAGGCCCTGCTGGCTCTCAAGCTTGAAGCCCGTTATTCCAAGAAAGAAATCCTGGGCCTGTTTGCGGCCAATGCTCCCTTTGGAAGTAACCTGGTCGGGATAGATGCCGCTTCCTGGTTTTATTTTGGCCGCAGCCCGGAAGACCTGAGCTGGGCCGAGGCCTGTTTCCTGGCCGTGCTGCCCAAGAACCCCAACCTGGTATCCGTGGAGCAGGGCTGGCTGGCACTCAGGGCCAAGCGCGACCGGCTTTTGCAAAAGCTCCGGAACCGCGGGTTTATCGACGAAGTGGAACTCCGCCTGGCCGTGGCCGAGTCGCTGCCTTCCGGCCTCAGGCCGGTGCCCAGGCAGGCCGAGCACCTGCTGGATTCACTGGCCCGGGACTTCGCCAGGAAAACACCCTTCCGTTCTTTTATCCGCACCGATCTCCAGCGACGGCTTTCCCTGGCGGCCGAATCCTATGGCGAGAAATTGCTCAATCGTGGCATCCGCAACCTGGCCGCGGTTATTGTGGACAACCGGAAAGGGGCGGTGGTGGCCTACGTGGGAAACATCGGGCTGGACAGGAATTATGACACCGCCCAGTACGTGGACGTGGCCCGAAGCCCGCGGAGCACCGGCAGCATTCTGAAACCTTTTCTCTACGCCTCCATGCTGCAGGAAGGGCTGATAACGCCGGAGATGCTGATACCGGATATTCCAACCCGATACGAAGGTTTCCGGCCGAAAAATTTTGACCGGCGGTTCCGGGGAGCGGTGCCGGCCCGAACCGCCCTGGCCTGGTCGCTCAACGTGCCCGCGGTCCGTATGCTCCATCAATTCGGGATTCCGCGGTTCAAGAATACGCTTCAGGGCTGGGGGATGAGCACCCTTTTCCGGCCGGCTGACGATTATGGACTTAGCCTCATCCTGGGCGGAGCCGAGGGGCAGTTGCTGGAGATTACTGCCATCTACGCCGGAATGGGCCGGCTGGCCCTGGGCCTGGAAGGGGCCGCGCGGAAGATAAGGCTTCTCCAGGATGAAAAACCGGTGACTACCGGACTGCGGGACCTCAGTCGCGGCGCGGCCTACCTGGCCCTTGAAGCCCTGACCGAGGTTAACCGGCCCGATGAAGAAGGCTACTGGCGGAATTTCAGCTCCGCGCGCTGGGTGGCCTGGAAGACCGGCACCAGCTTCGGCCTGAAGGACGCCTGGGCCATCGGGGTGACCCCGAACTACACGGTTGGAGTCTGGGCCGGAAACGCCGATGGCGAAGGCCGCCCGGAAATTACCGGCCTGGCCGCGGCTGCGCCCTTCCTGTTTGAGGTGCTTGGTTTCCTGGACACCGGCGGTGAAATTCCGCGGCCCGGGGAAGCCCTGAGACCGGTCCTGGTCTGTGCCGATTCCGGCTACCTCGCCGGTGAGCTCTGCCCGAAGAAAACCACCTGGCTGCCGGTCGAGAGTCACTTTGACCGGGGCTGCAGCTTTCACCAGCTGGTCCACCTTGACCCGTCCGGGAAGTTCCGGGTTGATAGCCGGGTGGAGTCGGTGGCCCGGATGCGGTCAGAAGCCTGGTTCGTGCTGCCCCCAGCCCAGGAATATTATTACCGGCCGCACCACCCCGAGTACCGGCCGCTGCCTCCGTTTAAGAAGAGTCAAGGGATTGAAGTTGAGGTGGCCGACGGGGCGCGGGTTATGAACCTGCTCTACCCGGAGCCGGGCACGGCCGTCTACGTCCCGATAGAACTCGATGGGCAGCCGGGCGAGGTGGTCCTGGAAGCAGTTCACCGCCAGGAAGGGGCAGTCATTCACTGGCACCTGGATGAAGACTACCTGACCAGCACCAGGCATTTTCACCGGGTGAGTGTCAACCCGGTTCCGGGCGAGCATGTCCTGGTACTGGTGGACGGCGAAGGTCGGCGCCTGGTCCGGCGCTTTACGGTTATAGGTCGCGCTGAGCCGGGGAAGTCCGGGTCAGCAGGTGGCAACATCCGCGATTGAACCATTCACATTGTCCTTTTAAAATAGCTGGAATTTGATAGAATTTCCGGCCTGGCCGGTAATATTGACGACGAGCGAAAAGAGACCGGCCAGGAAAATTCTGAGGCTGGTATTGACCATGGCAGAAAAAGAAAAGGCGACCCGGTTAAAAACCTGGCTGGTGGCAGCCCGGCCCTGGGCCCTGCCGGCTTCGGCCATTCCGGTGCTGTTTGGCGGTTCCCTGGCTGCTACCGTCGGCTGGGTCCGGCTTAACCCTGGCTTGCTTCTCCTGACTCTCCTGGCCATGGCCCTGCTGCACACCGCGGCCAACATGCTGTCAGACGTCATCGACTGGAAACGGGGCCTGGACCGGGAAGCCACCCCGGTCAGCGGGGCCATCGTCCGGGGCTGGTTGGGCCCCGGGCAGGTATTCCGTGGGGCGATGCTGCTACTGGCCGTTGGCTCGGCCCTGGGCCTGCTCCTGGCCTGGCTGCGGGGATTTCTTATTTTAAAGATCGGAATAGTCGGAATTATCCTGGGCCTGGCCTATCCCTGGTTGAAGGCCGTGGCCCTGGGCGACCTGGTGGTGTTCATAAATTTTGGCCTGCTCGGTTCGCTGGGTTCCTGGCTCGTCCAGGCCGGGCAGTTTTCCTGGCTGCCGGTAATCTGGGCTATACCCCAGGGCATGCTGGTGGTGGCCATCCTTCACGCCAACAACTGGCGCGACTCCCTGACCGACCGGGAAAAGCGGGTCTTCACCCTGGCCGCGGTTATCGGCGACCGGGCCTCTTTCTTTTATTACGGGAAACTTGTCTTTGGCTCCCTTTTTCTTACGGCGGGATACGTCCTGGTGCCGCGCCTTCTCTCCCTGGACTTTCCCTCGCTTCCACTGACCATGCTGGTTGTTTTCCTGGCCTGGCCGGAGGCCAGGAAACTATGGAAGAGAGCCAGGCGCCGGTTTAAGCCCGAGCAGCCGCTTGATTTTGTCACCCTGGACGGGGCCACGGCCCGCTACAACCTGATTTTCGGGGCGCTGTCGGTGGCCGGCCTGTGGCTTGATTCTTTGGTAGGGAAATTTTAGGCCCGTTTTGTTAAGATGAAGTTGGCCCGGGCCTGGTGAGGCTAACTTTGAGTCCGGCCCGGGTTGTGGAGTGGCCGGCTCAGAAGGTGGCTAACCCCTGTGGCGGATGGAAGAATGAAGGAACGCAACATAAGCGCAACCCCACTATACCTTTTGACCGTGTCCGTGGCCGCCTATTTTTTCCTGATTTTTTCCGGAGTGCTTGCCGAAAGAGTGGACTTCTGGTCGCTTCTGGCCGGAGGATTGATGGTCTTCCTCATCCTGGCCATGTGGGCGGACCCGCTGTTCAGCCGGCTTATCTACGGCGATTTCAGGGAGAAAACCTGGCACGGCCTGGCCCTGGGACTTGCCTCGGCCCTGTTGCTCTACGCGGTGTTTTTTGCCGGCAATATTTTTTTGAGGAATTTTTTTCCGCCGAGCACTGAGCACCTGGCTTCAATCTACAACCTTAAGTCTGGCAGCAACCAGTTGCGGATAGGCCTTTTCCTGGCTTTAATCATCGGCCCGGGAGAGGAGCTGCTGTGGCGCGGCTGGCTGCAGCGTCACTGGTCGGCCCGGCTCGGAAAACCAGCCGGGCTGCTGGGCGTGTCGCTTCTCTATGCCCTGGTTCACCTGCCGAGCCAAAACCCGGTGCTGGTGCTGGCCGCCCTGGTCTGCGGGCTGTGGTGGGGCTTCCAGTATCATAAATTTAATTCGCTTCTTTCCAACGTGATCAGCCACGTCCTGTGGGACCTGCTGGTCTTTCTCCTCCTGCCCTTCTCTTGATGAGCTCCCGGGTCTCCGGAAATTAAGAGCCCGGTATTTTGGAAAGCAGGCAGATCAAATTTACTGATTGATCTCTCCCTCCCCGAGTGTCTTGATACTCTGGGTTCTCCCGGCTGTGATATGGTTAAACACAAACGGTTTGCGCCAGGAAATCATAAGTAAAACATTCGAGTTTGAAGCGGTCCCGATGTCGGTTCAAAAAGAGCTATGGTGTTGCTGGTATTGTCATGATTATCGGGCCAGGAAGACAAGCGCCGAAATTTAGCCCGGCCCGGTGCCAGCGAAGTTTTCACCATCAGCCAGGGGCAAGGACAGGTTGATGGCTCGTTATTGATTACCTAAGGTAAACCGGGCTGACCATCCGAGGGAGGTTTTTCCGCTGGTCAATTCTTCCCCGCCGTGGAAGGCTACGGAGTCCATTTCTCGTAGCAAACCAGTTCCTCCAGGTTCTTTCGCTTCTTAGGCGATGGGCTGTCGGCCGGGTAACCGAGCGGGGTAAAGGCCAGTGGCTCCACTCCCGGTGGCAGGTTGAATATTTCCCGGGCCACGGCCGGGTCAAAGGCTCCAATCCAGCAGGTTCCCAGTCCCTCGTTGGCTGCGGCCAGTATCAGGTGGTCCATGGCGATGGTGGCATCAACGTCGGCGTAATTCTTGCCATCGCGCCGCTTCCAGGCGACTTCGGGCAGGGTGAAGATTCCGATGACCAGCGGAGCCTGGATGAACCAGTCTCGGCTGTAGAGTCGTTTCAATTCCTCTTCGCGACCCCTGGTCTTAACTACCAGGAGGCGGAAGGGCTGGCGGTTAGCCGCGGTCGGAGCCAGGCGGGCGGCTTCCAGGACGCGCTGCAGTTTTTCCGGGCTGACCGGGTCGGGCCGGTAGGCCCGGACGCTGTAACGTGATTTTATCAGCTCGGTGAATTCCATCCAGACCTCCTTCAGTCTATTTTTTCTCGGGCCAGATTTCTTTCATGGTGAAATCCACCCAGAACAGGTCGCTGCAGTTGGGGGCCACCTCCAGGATGGCCCGACCGATGTCCGCCGGCGGGTCGGAGAGTTTCTGCCACCAGGGACGGTCGGAAGGGTAGCCGAACTGAAAGCCCACCGGGGAAGGATAGAACCAGCGGGACCACCTGGCGAATTCCAGGACGATTTCGTCCAGTGACTTGAAGATCTGGCTGTCGTCGATAAAGGCCAGGCCGTCGCGGTAGGCGGGCGGGAGCTTTCGTGCTTCCCAGTGCTTTAGGAAGAGAAGGTAACCGGGATTCCAGCGGCGGAGTCGTTCCACCCAGAGCCTGGCCTGGTCATCGGTCACGGCCACTCCCTCGTTGTCCTGCTCGCTCCAGCGGTGCCACTCGACGTCAACTCCAAAACCGATGACGCAGGGATGGCGGGAGTAACGTTCCATCACCAGGTCGATCAGCGTGGGCAGGTCGGCCATGGCCGGTTCCACCTGGAGCCAGACCTGGTAGCCGGCCCGGTCGAACTCCTCAAGGTAAGCTTCGTTGGCATCGCTATCGGCAAAGACAATGTTTTCGTAATTATTTTCGCCGCCGGATGGCGCCGGGAAGGTCAGCCTGGTCCGGCTGGTATAGACCTGGGCGTCCTTCCGGGCCCGGTCGCGTTCCATGGTGCTGACAATCCAGACGAGTGCCGGTTTACTTCCCGGGAAACGCCGGGCCATGTCGCCGGCCGCCCCGAGCCAGTAATCAACCCCGGGGAAAGGCTGCCGGGCCCCGTAGGGTGAGGAACGCAGGCCGGCCCTGGGGACGGTGAGCTTCTGTCGGGTCTGGCTGCGTTCTGTCTCTTTCTGCTTTGTGAATTCCCGGATGCGTTTGCTTACAACCTGCTGCTTTTCTTTTGATTCGGCCAGGGCTTCCCAGTTCCAGAAAACAACTCCGGCAGAAGGCGGCTTGAGGGCGGACTGGAGGCAGAGGTCGAATTCTTTAAGGGTCAATTTTTGTGGCAGGTAGGCTTCTTTGACCTGGATGCTGGGAATGATGGGGTTGGGCGCTATGTTCTTGAGGTCGACCACCACGGAATTTATCCACTCAGGCGGCCTTTTGACCATGTGGGCGTAGCACATCGGGGAAAGGTAATCGACGTAACGGAAAAGGCTCTTCGGGTCCTGGGCCGCGACAGAAATCCTGGCCCCGCCGAAGTCTTCCTGGCGCCAGGGGACCAGGTGGATGTTGAGCAGGAGGAAATGGTTGACCTGGCGAACGGCCAGCGAAATTTCTTCGACCATGGAGGCAACCTGGCCGTTTCGCCATTCCTGCCAGGCCTGGCGGTGGTTCTTGAGAATCCAGGCGGGCGCGGCCGGGTAGCCGGTTATTTCCGGGGGAATTTTGATCCCGGTTTCTTCCTGGAAAGTGGCCAGGCAATCGGGACAGAAGCAGGTGGTCTTGAGGAGATCGGGCTCGGCCCCGGGATAAACCTTTTCCCAGAAAACAAAGTGCCGGATAAAGTCCAGGCTGAGGCCGTCTAGCTGGTAATCTTCGACCAACTTCCGGGCCTTTTCCACTAGCTCCTGGCGGTAGGCCCGATTTCCTGGACAGACAAATTCCACCCAGTCATCTTTGGCCGGCCGGCCCTCGCCGGTGATGGCGGAGAGCTCTGGCGAGGCTTTAAGTTTTTCAGGATTATAAAAAACGGGCAGGATGATAAAAATCTTTATTCCAGCTTCCCTGGCCAGGCGAATGAAATTTTCCTGGCCGGCCAGCTCCTGGCTGATAAAAGCGGTGTTGATCCCGAGTTTTTTCCAGGCGTTGAACAGGGCTTCCGGCCGGTCAACGGGCTGGTAGACTTTGACGCCGATGATATAGGGCGAACTGGACGACGCGGGAAGCGACCCGGCCGGTGCGTAAGCGTTTAAGGAAAGTAGGACCAGGGCCAGCAACGCGAAAAGGAGTGACGCGAAAATTCTATTTTTTGGGGTGTTTTTTCCAGCCGGGAAATTCATGTTGCCCCTCCCTCCAAAATCACAGGAGACCTTATAATCCACTTCTATTTTTTAATTCTCCTGCTTTCACCACAGATTTTAGGACGATTTGCCGCCCGGTGGCAATTGAATTTAATTTGAGATTTTCCGATTTAAGGACAGAAATGGAACCCTGATCAACCGGTGGAAAACAGATTCATCAAGAAGTGGGAATTCCTTCCGATATTCTGGAGGCGGAGCCTCGCTCTATGGAAAAAGCAGCGCAGTCCGGATTTCCTTCTGCTCATAAATCAGGAAATATTTTGAACGGCTACTTTTAAGAGAGCAGGGCGCGGACGTAGCCGACCGATTCGGCTACACCGGGCAGCGGGTCCTTTTCGTCCTTTTCGAATTCAAAGGCCAGGGTGCCGCGGTAGTTGATGGCCGTGATGGCCTTAAGAAAAGATTTAATATCAACAACCCCGCGGCCGATTTCAACCGTCTGGCCTTCCCGGCTGACCGCGGATACATCCTTTATATGAACATCCAGCAGCCGGTCGGAAAATTTTCGGGTAGCCTCGGCCGGGTCGACTCCGGCCCTGGCTGCATGCCCGATGTCCAGGCATAGTCCCAGCCGGCCGTCCAGGTTCTTTATCCGGTGGTAAGCATCCGCTGGGGTCGGGTAGAACCTGTCGCCCGGGCCGTGGTTGTGGATGGCCAGCGAAATTCCCGTTTCTTTGACCTTCTTTTCGATCAGCGGCAGCAGGCCCGGGTTCGGCGAGGCAATTATCATTCTCATCTCTGCCGTCCGGGCATAGGCAAAGGCCTGGTTCACCTCTTCCGGCTTTTCCAGGTAGACCACCCCGCAGCCGTACAGGTCCAGTCCGGCCTCCCTTACCCTGGCCGCGGCGGCCTTGATTTCGGTCGGGGAGGCGGTGAGCGGCAGGTGGAAGTCTTTCAAGACCAGCTTTTCTAGCCCCAGCCTCAGGGTCATGGCGATGGTTTGTTCCAGGCTGAAAGCCCGGAAGGTATAGGAAGCCAGGCCCAGGGAAAAACCATGCTTCTTTTCCGGTCGCCAGTCAGAGCAGGAAGGTCTATTCTTCCGTGCAGAGTAAACCAGGGCCGAAGGATTGGCCGCCATGAAAAGACCGGCAGCCAGGTTGCTCTTTATGAATTTTCTCCGGCTCAGGCCTGACATCATAGCCTCCTTATTTTTCTATCATTGCTCCCGGGTGGAAGCCACCGGGGCCAGGAACCGCGCTTGAGATCACTCTTCTCTTGAAATTTCTTCTATTATCTCCCGGCAATGACACGACTTCCTTGATAGCCTTAATAGCTGAACTTATGGAGTGCCCGTAATAAATCATTGTTTTAATTTATCAACTTCGATATTTTTTCATTAATTCCGCTACCCGGCCTTCTCAGAATGAACCACACTTCTTCGCCCCCGGCCTATATCTGCCAGGGTTTCCTCCGCGGGTAATCCAGCAGCCGGTTGGCCTCTTCGTCACCGATAAACTTCTCCTGGTCCGGGTCCCAGCGCAGCTTCCTTCCAAGCTTCATGGCAATGTGGGTGATTATGCACAGGCTGTTAGAGCGGTGTCCAACTTCCACCGGAGCGGCCGGGTCCTGCCTCGACCGCAGGCACTCCAGGAAATTTTTCATGTGGTTGGAGCTGTGGTAAAGCCTGGCCTGGCCGCTTCCGGGCTGATAGCCGAGGAGGGCCGGGTTTGAGACTTCAATTCCCTCTCTCCTGACAAAAAGCCAGCCCTCCGAGCCCTCGAACCTGACGCCCGAGGGGTCGCCACTCTCCATGGCCAGGACCACGCCGTCAGCATATACCGCTTCGGCCCTGAACCTGGTATGGACGTTGAACAGGCCACGTTCTGGAAACTCGGCCTCGGCTTCTATGCTGACCGGTCCGGTTCTTTCGGTATCGTGGCCCCACTGGGCGATGTCCAGCATGTGGGCTCCCCAGTTGGTGATCATGCCCCGGCCGTATGGCTCGACCTGCATCCAGCCCGGGCGGTCGTAGCTCATTTGCGGGTGGACCCTATCTTCGGTATACGGAGCTTCCGGGGTCGGTCCCAGCCAGAACTCGTAGTCCAGGTTGGGCGGTACCGGCATGGGTCGTGGGTCCCCGCGACCGGTGTCTTCGGGCAGCCGAACCTTGATGGCTTGGAGCTGGCCGATAAGACCGTTTCGAACGATTTCGCAGGCCTTGAGGAAATAGACCGATGACCTCTGCTGCGAGCCGGTCTGGAGCACCAGCTTTTTCTGCCGGATGGCCTTGACCAGTTTCTGGCCTTCAACCAGCGAGTAGGTCAGCGGCTTTTCCAGGTAAATGTCCTTGCTGGCCCGGGCCGCGGCCAGGGCCACTATCCCGTGCCAGAAATCCGGCACTGAAATAACCACCCCGTCAATATCTTTTCGGGCCAGGAGTTCCCGGAAATCGTGGTAGGCCTTTATGCCCGCATACTTGTTCAGCCCGAGCTCCAGGGCATAGGTTTTTTCGGCCAGCCAGCGGGCGTTGTCCAGGCGGTGCCGGTCCAGGTCGCAGACGGCCACTACCCTGGACCCGGTTTCCAGGCCGCGGTAGATGAGTTCCATCATGTTGGCCTGGCCCTGGCGACCCACCCCAATGCAGCCCAAAATAAGCTGGTCGCTCGGTGCCGGCCTGGAAAATACAGAAGACCTGACAATCATGGGCGCGGCCAGAGAGACGGATGCCGTTTTTAAGAAATCTCTTCTTTTCATACTGATAATTCTAATTTATTCGGCCGGCCGGGTCACCTGCTTTTTTGTCGGCCAATCCTGCCTATTTCACGATGATTGAAGTTGTGGCTTCATGGAAAGCGGCATTTTCTACCTGTTCACTGATGGCATTGTCCGGGTCGACAATAAGATAGATGTCTGTCCAGTGCTCGGCCGATTTTCGGGCTTTCCAGCTGCAGGAAACAGGAATTTCCTGGCCGGTTTTTAAAGACATGATTTTCTTTTCGATCAGGACCAGTTTCCGCTGGCTGCGGGTTCCGCTGTTGTAATAAAAGGCAGCTTCAACTTCTTCCAGGTCCACGTTGCTTTCATTCTTTATCGTGCCCGAAAGACTGATCTGTTGATTTTCTGAATATTCGGTGAGTGATGGCTCCAGCCTGAGGTTCCTGGCTCTCAGCTGGTAATATCTGGGAATGACCAGGAGGCTAAGGGCCTGGCTGTTGTTTGTTCTGTTCTCGTTCCTGAGCTCGGCCAGAGGGTCAAGTATGGTTTCAAGGCGGTAAGCCCTGTGGTTTCCGGGTGGAGACAGTTCAATCCGGGGTAATTGTATTTCGACCGGGACCGTTTTATCCTGATCCAGGATAGGGAAAATGATCGTTTCTTTCCAGCTTATTTCTGGTATCTGGACCAGGAGCTTGACGTTCTTGAGTTCGGAATATCTAGCAATCACGCCCAGCTTCAAGCTGGGGGCAAAGCCTTCAATCATCCGGTAATTTTCCGGGGCCATTTTTTCCGGGCCGATTAGTTCCAGCGGACCGGCGAACTGCAGATCAGACCTGGCTGGCGTCTTGGTTTTCGGGGGAACGGGGGCCGCTGAACGACCTAACAGAGAATTGGGAAAGATGACCTGGACTGTATCTATGGCGAAACCCCAGTCCTTAAGATTCTTGCTCTGTTTATTGAAAAACGGTTCCCGTCCGTAAAAATCAACCTTGATGCTTCTCTGTCCGGCCAGTATGGCCACGGCTTTCACCTGGCTTTCAACCGTCAGGAAAACCCGGTAGCGCTTACCAGCTTCCAGTGGCACGTTGAAGAATCGCACCCAGCCCTGCCTGGCTATCTTGGCTTCGCAGTCAAGGGCATCCCAGGCTGTGCTGGCTGCCTCTAAGATCACATCCAGGGTGTCTCCGACCGCCGGGATTTCGGAAACCAGGGCCCGGGCAGCGGTTGTGGCCAGGGTGGCGGCAAAGTCGGCTGATTTCCAGGTTTCCTTGTCTCTCTTGGAAAAAATAGTTTTTTTCAGCCTGGCTTCCGACCATCTGAAGTCTGTTCTTTCAGTCAGGCCACTGGTGATCTGGACCCGGTAGTTAGTGTCGGCGTGTCCGTAGCCAAAGGCATCAACCAGGCCAAACAGTCGGAACCGGGCCGCCACCACTGGAGCTACGAAAGACGAGCCAGCGGGCAGTCCGATCACCTCGAAATCCAGGTAGAAAGTTCCGGCTATCCAGGCCTCCACATTGCCGATCCAGGCATTGGCATAAACCCAGGTCCTGGCGAAGGATTGCTGGTCGGACTGGTAGGCGAAATTGGAGTCAACTTTCTCGGCCAGGTTGGCCGGTTGCTCTTTATGGGTCTTGTCTACCACGAATCCACGGTTGACTATCCTGACCTCCGGCCTGGTCTGGGCCGCGGAGAAACAGACTGCCCAGGCCAGGAGGACAATCAGGCCGGGAATGATGAGTCGTTTCATACCCTCCTCCTTCGGTCTGGCCATTTCAGGTTAGGTCAATTGGCTCCAGCCACGAGTCCCACTTCCGTTAGTATTAGAAAAGAGGGGAGATGTCAACATAAAGATTCAACGGGTCATTTATACCTGAAGTTCCTGGTTGCTTTTTTCTTTCAAGCCGGGCCGATTTGTAATAAAATCTCATCTTCAAAGGCCAATCGGCAGCCCTGTTGCAGGGCCTGGATATAGAACGCCCGTCAGGTGCGTAGCCCCGACAGCCGGAAGGCGTGGCCCGGGCTCTATCGTGGATTGTTTGCAGGGCTCGGTTAGGCCAGGAGCATAGTGAATCCCGGAAAGGGGCGACGTCGGGCCGTTGTTGTTTCAGGCCGGCCTGATTCTTGAAATGAGGGTCAAGGATGGAAAACCAGGAAAAAAAGTTTCTGACCTGCGAGTATGAGTTATTGAGCTTTGATGCCGATTACCTGGGCCGGGCCCATCTTTCCGCCCTGATGAATTACCTGCAGGATGCGGCCAGACGGCATTCTCTCCGCGAGAAATTTTCGGTCTTTGACCTGGCCGAGAAAGGTCTGACCTGGGTCGTCTCCCGCTACCATATCCTGGTCGAGCGCTATCCCCGGATGGGTGAAAAGATTTCCATCAGGACCTGGGCTTCCGGCAAGCACGGTTATTATGCCCTGCGCGATTTTGAAGTATCTGATGTCAATGGGAATAGAATTGCCCTGGCCACCAGTTCCTGGATGATCATCGAGCTGGAAAGCCGGCGGCCGGTCCGGGTGGAAAACCTCTTTCCCGACGAGCTGATTCTACAGGAGAGGGCCATCCCCGACGATTTTCCCACGTTGCCAATAGTGGAGAGGCTGGACCACAAGACCACCTTCAGGGTGATGTTCGAGGACCTGGATTACAACCGGCACGTCAACAACGTGGTCTATTCACGCTGGGCGGTTGAGGGCATGCCCCGGGAGGTGCTGTTTGCCAGCCGGCCCCGGGAGCTGGAAATCAATTACCGCTCGGAGGCCTTTTACGGCGACGAAATTGAGGTCATCACCCAGAACCCGGAAAGTCCCGGAAGCTTCTGGATTCAGCAGATATACAGCCTGGCCTCGGGCAAGGAAGTGGCCAGGGTCAGGTCGCGCTGGGCGAGCTACGGCCCGGAAGGGAAATAGAATTAATAAGGAAGGCGTCTGGATTAAAGAAAATATGAGAAAGGAAAAAGTTCTCAGCCTGGAAGCGTTAATCAAGCCCCTCAGAAACTCAATAAAAGGGAGAAGAGAAAAGGCCGGGGCAGGAACCGTAAAGCGCGAAAAAATTCAAGATAGAGATAATACCGGGAATAATATTAAAATGAAGATTGAAAGACCGCAAAGGAGAGAAGAAATCAATAAAGAAAAGCCGGACAATATAAAAGAAACCCCGGTAGCCAGCAGAACCCCGGGTCAGGAAGGAAAGTGGGCCCTGGTGCTGATGGGTGGCGGGGCCCGGGCCCTGGCCCATATCGGGGTGCTGGAAGTGCTCCTGGATTATGACCTGGTGCCGCCCATCATTACCGGAACTTCGATGGGGGCCATAATCGGCGGGCTGTTTGCTGCCGGTTATCTCCCGCCAGAACTGGAGAAACTCGGGCGGCAGCTGAGTTACAGCCGGCTGTCCGGCCTGCGCAGATCAAAAATACCCATACCCGATAAGCTGGTTGATTACCTGATGCTCGAGTCCTACCAAAAAAGGTTGCTGCGCCGGATAGGAGTTAAGAAGGGAGACCTGCTGGAAGAACACCTGCGGGAGATGGTGGACGATGTTTTGATCGAGGAACTGCCGGTTCGTTTTGGCTGCAACGCCGTCGACCTGGTTTCCGGCCAGGAAGTTAATTTCACCAGCGGCCCGTTGCACCAGGCCCTTCGGGCCAGCATGGCCTTTCCCTTCGTTATCGAACCGGCCCGGTTTTCCGGCCGGCTGCTGGTTGACGGAGGGCTGCTCAACAACTGTCCCATCCGCCTGGCCCGGGAACTGGGGGCCACCAGGGTTTTTGTGCCCGACGTTCACCGCCCGCTGAAGAAGATGGCCATCGCCCATTTTGATTCAGCCTTCATCATGGTCCACCGCCTGGTCCAGGTGGTGCTGGCCGATTCTACCGAGAGCAAGCTGCCGGAGGCAGATTTAATCATCAATATCAATCCCAACGTCGATACCTTTGATTTCACCAGGATCAGAAGGGTGGTTAACCTCGGGAAGAAAGTTACCCTGGAAAATATCGGGGGCATTAAAGAACTGGCCCGTAGCGCGGCAGGCTGATCCTGGCCGCCACCACCCGGGTGCCCGAAAACGGGCTCCAACCCTGAAACGCTTTCGGCCACTGGAAGTTTTAAGAAGATGAATAATTAATGCTCAGGGACAGCGCGTAAAACGTGTAACCCAACCCCTGAATCCGGGGCCGTGACAGGTTCGGAATAGGCGGACAGCGAGCAACCAAACGTGGTAAAATACCTGAGAACAAGAACCGATGGTCGAGAAAGAGCTCATTCTAAGACATAAAAATTTGTATAGAATTTTCTGGAAACCGGGAGAAGGTCAGGCTAACTCAAGAATTGAGTGATACCACCCGGCCACTGGAGGATGGCTGATGAGGTTTGAAAGATTGCTGACGAGACGGCGCCCCCGGGGCATCATTCCCTTTTTCTGTTTCTCCGCGTTGTTATTGATTTTACTTCTGGATGCAGCCTACCCGGCCAGCTTGAGTCCGGAGCCCGGGCTGCAGAAAAAGCCCGCCGCCCAGCAGAAGAAGGAAAAAACTCCGCCGCTACCGGAAAAGTACAGGAAGTGGCTGGAGGAAGAGGTGGTGTACATCATCACGCCGGTGGAAAGGGACATCTTTCTCAAGCTCAGGACTGACCGGGAGAGAGAATTATTCATCGAAGCTTTCTGGAAGCACCGGGACCCGGTTCCCGAGACCGAAGAGAATGAATTTAAGAGCGAACATTACCGCCGGATAGAATATGTCAACAAGTATTTCGGCCGGGAATCACCCAAGCCGGGCTGGAAAACCGACCGGGGGCGTTTTTATATCATCCTCGGACCGCCCAACGATATCCAGCGCATCGACAGCAAGTCGGAGGTTTACGATACGGAAATCTGGTTCTACCAGGGCAAGACTGAGATGGGGCTGCCCCCGGGCTTTAACGTGGTGTTTTTCCGGGAAAGGGGAACCGGTGAGTACCGGCTCTACAGCCCGACCAACGACGGGCCACAGGCCCTGCTGACCGGCTACTGGGGCGACCAGGCCGATTACATGGCCGCCTACCAGAAATTGAGAGAAGTTGACCCCACCCTGGCCAACGTTTCCCTGTCGTTGATTCCCGGGGAGGAGAATACCAGCCTCGGGCGGCCGTCACTATCTTCAGACCTTCTGCTGCGGCAGATCGAGTTGACCCCGCAGAGAATGGTAGAAGATAAGTATGCCCGCAAGTTCTTCGAGTACAAGGACCTGGTGGAGGTGGAATACAGCGCCAATTACCTCGATAGTGATTACCTGGTCAAGGTGTTGAAGAGCCCGGCCGGGTTTTATTTCATCCATTATACCCTGGAGCCAAAACGCCTGTCGGTCAACCAGTACGACAACCGCTATGCCACCAACCTCAAGGTCAACGGCACCCTGAGCACCCTGGACGGTAAAATCGTTTACCAGTTTGAAAAGACCTACCCGGTCCAGATGAACGAAGCCCAGATGAAGGAAAGGCAGAGCCTGCCGGTGGCCATCTATGACGTTCTGCCCTGTGTGCCCGGGGATTATAAATTATCGGTCCTGGTCAAGAATGAAGCCTCCAAGGAATTTACCAGCCTGGAGCAGACCATCAGGATTCCCGGCAAGAGCGGGGTGGAACTGTCCGCTCCCATTCTGGCTTACAAGGTAAGCCCGGCCGAGGCCGCCGGGGGGAGGGTCAAGGCCTTCCTTATCGGTGGTAACCAGCTTTACCTTCAGGCCAGCCGGGTGTTCACGGCCAAAGACCAGCTGGCGGTTGTCCTCCAGGTTTACGGGCTGACCCCCGCCCTCCGGGATAAGGCCAGCCTGCGCTTCCAGTTTGTCAGGGAAACGGAGACTTTCAGGGAAAAAACTGTCCCCCTGGCCGAGGTTCTCACCCTGCCCGAGGTGGTGCAAATTTTCTCGCTGAGTGATTTTCCACCGGCCCATTATTTTCTAAATGTCAGCCTGATGGTCGACGGCAAGGAACAGGTCGCCACCAGGGAAGAATTTGACCTGACCTTCCTGGAAAGCCTGCCCAGGCCCTGGATCCTGTCGCGGGTACTGCCGCCGCTTGATGACCCCTATTATGGCCACATCCTCGGCCAGCAGCTTTACAACCTGGGGCGCCTGGCTGAAGCCAGGTCGGTATTGGAGCAGGCCCTGGCCAGGGCCCCGCAGAACGAAGACCTCAGCCGGCAGCTGGCCCAGGTCTATCTTGAGCAGAAAGAATATGGTAAAGCGGCCGCGCTGGTGGAGGGGTTTATCGGCGGCGAAAAGCAGGCTGCCTATGAAACCCACGTTGTAGCGGGAAGGGCCCTATATAGCCTGGGCGAGTACCAGAAGGCCATTGATCTCCTGGACAGGGCGGTTAACCTTTACGGGACCAATATCACGCTCCTGAACCTTATCGGGGATTGCTATCTGGGCCTGGGAAAGAAAGCCGAGGCCGCGGCCGTCTGGGAAAAATCGCTGGAGATAATGCCCGACCAGCCGGAGGTTAGAAAGAAGCTCCAGGCGGTTAAAGGGAAATAAGCCTAAAAAAATCTTAAGCCCTGGCTTATAGCCTTTCAGCGTGCGCTTTTAATACCCTTCTTTTCTGATTCCAGGCATTAAGCTCGGTCGACGGCATCGGTTCTGGAAATTTGCCCGGAGTTGGCCTGGCGCTGTCGGAATAATGATTCTTTAAGATCGGGAAAAAAGTTATCCCGGTTAGCCGGCTGGAGTCAAACCCGGGTGCAGTAGCTTTCCTGGATAATGATAAAATTGAACCTCTTGCAAGTTTAATTTTCTATAACAGGAGAAATAGCCTTGGCAGGCTGATCCCGGAACGACCATGTATGACATCCAGGATAACCCCGCTAAAATTTTATAATCAGATTATGTGGGCAGTGGCCAGTAATGGCAGCAGAAGGAAAATGCGGGGAGAAATAACCGGTTACTGGAGAATCCTGGCCAATTTCTCGGTCGTTCCGGGGGGTAACGCGCCTGGAGTTATTGGTAACTTATTTCAAATGCGAGCAACCGCTGGAACCAACTGGAAACATTTAGATTAAGGGAAAAAATTAGACGGGTCTCCAGCCAAAAGAGACTTGACTTTTGCGGGACGCCAAAATAATTTATTTTTGGGGAAAGCAAAGGGTTAGTTTTCTTATGCATGGAAAGGTATTATTTTCGGCGAGGGTATGGAAAATAATTGGTTATGTTGACGCGAATTACGCCAAAAATGTTTCCCTTTATGAAATAGTTTTCCGGGCAGCCAATTTGAGCGCGTCACGAGCCGAGACAATATTCAAGCAAGAAGTTGGCATTCCGGTTAAAAAATTCCTGATTGTTAGGAGACTTTATGAAGCTGGCTTTCTGCTCAGATCAGACCAAAAACTTTCAGAAACTGATGTGCTTTTCTGGTGTGGCTTTGATGATGTTTCAAATTTTATAAAGCAATTCAAGAAACATTTTGGGTGTACGCCCAAGAAGTTCAGGAATTGTAATCTTAATCCAGAAACATGTGTCTTAAGGAAGAAATCCTATTTCTACCGTTCTAATAATATCAAGCTTGAAGAAGCGCTTGGTAGAGATGTATCTAAGCTTTGTCTGTTATTGAGGGGAAATAAGACGAATAAATAGTAAAAAAGACAAAAATAAAAAAAAACAAGAATTATTTTTATTCTAATATTAATAAACAAACGAAAAGGGAAAAATGGGCAAAGGGCACTCGAAAAGGCTCGTAGCGAAGCCGAATTTCAACTTAATTCATGACAAAAAAGATTTGATTCTTTCATCAAAGTTTGAACGAGGTGTTTCGGTGTGGAAAAAAAGGTTTATCTATCTATGCTTATCTTTATTTATTCTATTGGGGGAACAACTTAACAAATGTGCTCTGGCAAGTACGCCAATCGTTCTTACTCCTGATGACAGTAAGCCAAAAGAATATCCAATCAGGGCTGAATTTGTACTAAAAATCGGATCAGATAAGCCAAACGAAGATTTTTATGACCCCCCTTCATTGGCCATAAGCAAGAACGGCCGGATTTACGTATTAGATTCAGGCAATGGCCGGGTCCAGTGCTTTTCAAGGGAAGGAAATTTCCTGTTTAGCTTCGGTAGACGAGGACAGGGGCCTGGCGAACTCTCTAGAAGTGCCCGAATTATTAATATTCTGTCTGATGGGAATATCTATGTGATTGATAACCCACAGCGGAGAATAAATGTTTATGACCAGGATGGGAAATTTTTGTATTCGGCGAAAACGTCGGCCTGGTATAACGATATTGAGTTATTGAATAAGACCTATTATCTTTCGAGTATCATTCTAAAAGAAAACCATAAGCCAATTCATGTTTCCCGCTCCCTCGGGAAGATTGATGCCGAGTTTGGAATTTTTATTGAGCCAGCTGTTGGTATCCTGAAGCAGATAAGCCAGCTTCCCATACCTGAACCGTGGCGATATTATTATCACAATTCCAATTTTACTCAGTTGATTGGTACAAAGAAGAACGAATTAATATTCTCTCAAGGCTTTCCCTATCGTCTCATCAAGTATGACATCGAAGGGAAAATATTAATGGACATTATGGGCGATGTTGATTTTAATACATATCTCCAAGTTAAATATAAAGTTGATGGCTTTGGAACCAGCATTATTACCAACCCCCCAGGAGCTTCCCGTGTAGTTCTCGGCATGGATATTATAAAGAATGGCGATCAACTTGCTGTCCCCTTTTTAAATCCTGAAAGTAATATTTTCTATATAGATAATTATGATTTGGACTTAAATCTAATTTCCAGATTTAAATTATTAGATAGGGTTGCCGATATTAGAAAAAAGGAATACGTCATTCAGGCTATAATCGATGATGATAATAATTTCTATATTGTTGTATTTTCAGAAGAAGATTATCCTAAAGTGGTAAAATACAAACTTCTTTAGAGAGGCATTTTATGTTGGCCGTGTCAAGTTTTGTTCGAGATTTGGCCATCGTAATTTCCCTATTTTAAGCCTCGGTTGACAGCCTGAGACAGTTAACTTTCTAAAATCTGGCTGATGAACCTCTCTGGCGCGATGCAGGCATACTCGTTGGCCCGGTTTTCCGTATATTTCGTAAGATGCAAGGCAATGAGCCTGAAATATGTGCTCACCGAAAAGTGTATTCCCGACGCCCGGTTGGTACGCCTTATCTCCCGGGTGGTTCTCTCCAGCCCGTTGGTGGAAGAGATTCCCCGTTTGTCAACCTCCGGGAAGTTATAGAATTGAAGCGAGTATACTGACCCCTAGGGAGATGGCAGGAGTATATTCTCAACCACTTCAATCATAAGACTATCAATGCCTATACCGAAGGATTACATACCAAGATGGAACGGATAAAAAGACTGAGCTACGGCTATAAAAATGTGGAAGCCTACATCAAGAAAGTCCTCCTCTCATTTATCGCTGCTGCCATCCTGCCCCTCCTTATCTGCCCATCTTTTAGCTGAAGAGCCAAATTTAGATTTGACAAGCCATCTGATATGTGATATATCAGATACCTGGAGAAGGGATGAGAGGCACCATATTCGACCTGAAGCGTTATGCTGTCCACGACGGGCCTGGCATAAGGCTAAATGTCTTTTTCAAGGGTTGCCCCCTGCACTGCCTGTGGTGCCATAATCCCGAGGGGGTAGCCTTTAAGCCCGAATTGATGCTCATGTCCAACCGCTGCGCCCGCTGCGGAGATTGCGTCCGGGCCTGCAGCTTCGGGGCTCTCAGTCAGAACGGAGATGGCCTGGTCCGGGCTGACCGTTCCCGCTGTACCATGTGCGGAGATTGTGTCGAGGCCTGCCAGCGCGAGGCCATCGACATTGTCGGTCGCGAGGTGTCGGTGGAAGAGGTCTTGGCCGAAGCCGAAAAGGAAAGAGTCTTCTTTGAGCAGTCAGGTGGCGGAGTGACCCTGACCGGCGGCGAGCCCCTGGCCCAGCCAGATTTTGCCGGAGCCCTGATGGATGGCCTGAAGCAAAGGGGCTTCCACCTGGCCCTGGACACTTCGGGCTATGCCCGGCCTGAAATATTCTTGTCACTGGCGGCCAGGGCTGATTTAATTCTATTCGACCTGAAGTTAATGGACGAAGATAGACACAAAAAATATACCGGCGTTTCCAACGACCTGATCCTCGAGAACTTAAAATCACTGGGTTCGGCCGGAAAACCGGTCTGGGTCCGATTTCCGCTGATTCCCGGTGTTAACGATGATGAAGCCAATCTCCGGGCCATGGCCGATTTTCTGGGCGGGATTAAATCTGTTCAGCAGGTCAATGTCCTTCCGTACCATAGAGGCGGCGTGGAAAAATTCCGTCGGCTGGGTCGGGAAGATGAATTTGCGGTCTACGAACCACCGTCAGAGGAGAAAGTCCAGGCCGTGATTGATTTTTTCCGGAACCGGAGATTCCAGGTTAAACGGGGAGGTTAAGATGAACGAGCGGATTAAAAAACTCAGGGAACAGTCACTCAATACCAGGCCGAGCATTTCTTCGGAAAGGGCCAGGATTGTAACCGAGGCCTACCTCAGCCCGGAAGTGCAGAGAGCCTCGATCCCGGTGCAACGGGCCCTGGTCTTTAAGGCCCTGATGGAGAAAAAGGCCATATTCATAGACGAGGGTGAACTGATTGTTGGCGAGCGCGGCCCGGCTCACAAGGCCACGCCCACTTACCCCGAGGTCTGCTGCCACAGCCTGGAAGACCTGGAGACCCTGAATTCCCGGCCCAAGACTTCCTATGCCGTTGACGAGGAAACCCTGAAACTCTACCACGACGAGATAATTCCCTTCTGGCGTGGCCGCTCCATGCGGGAGAGAATTTTTGCCAGCATGACGCCGGAGTGGAAGGCGGCCTATGAAGCCGGAATATTTACAGAGTTCATGGAACAGAGAGCGCCCGGGCACACCGTCCTGGGTGATAAGATTTATTCCAAAGGGCTGCTGGATATCCTAAAGGATATCGAGGACTCGCTGGCCAGGCTTGATTTCTTCAACGACCCGGAAGCCCTGGACAAGCAGGAAGAGCTCAGGGCCATGGCCATAAGCGCCGGGGCTCTAATAACCTACGCCAGGCGCCACGCGGAACTGGCCAGGCGACTGGCCGCGGCCGAGAAGGACCAGAAGAGAAAAAAAGAGCTGGAAAAGATTGCCGAAGTCTGCGACTGGGTGCCGGCCCGGGCCCCGAGGGATTTCTGGGAAGCCCTGCAGTATTACTGGTTTGTGCATGTGGGAGTGACCACCGAGTTTAACACCTGGGATTCCTTCAACCCCGGGAGGCTCGACCAGCATCTCTATCCTTTCTACAAGAAAGGACTGGATGAAGGCACCCTGGACCGGGAGAAGGCCACGGAGCTTCTTCAGGCTTTGTGGGTTAAGTTCAATAACCAGCCGGCTCCGCCCAAGGTCGGGGTCACCGCCGAGGAGAGCGGCACCTACACCGATTTTGCCCTGATCAACGTCGGAGGCCTGAGGCCAGACGGGCGGGACGGAGCCAACGAGCTTTCTTACCTGATTCTGGACGTCATCGAAGAGATGCGGCTGCTTCAGCCCAGTTCCATGGTGCAGGTCAGCGCCAAGAACCCTGACTCCCTGCTGCTGAGAGCCCTGAAAATAGTCCGCACGGGCTTTGGTCAGCCTTCTATTTTCAACACCGACGCCATAGTGCAGGAGCTGGTTCGCCAGGGGAAAAGTGTTGAGGACGCCAGGAAGGGCGGTTCCAGCGGCTGCGTGGAAGCCGGGGCCTTCGGCGCCGAAGCCTACATCCTGACCGGTTATTTCAACATTCCCAAGGTGTTCGAGATCACGCTTAACAACGGGGTTGATCCGAGGACCGGAAAGAAAATCGGGCTGGAAACCGGCGACCCCAGGAATTTCCAGACTTTTGATGAGCTGATGCAGGCCTTCGAAAAGCAGATGCGCTATTTTATCGATGTCAAGATTCGCGGCAACAATGTCATAGAGAAACTTTACGCCGATTACCTGCCAGCTCCGTTCCTGTCGCTGTTCATAGATGACTGCGTGCTCAAGGGCAGGGATTACCACAACGGCGGGGCCCGCTACAACACCAGGTACATCCAGGGTGTCGGGCTGGGCTCGATTACCGATATACTGGCCTCGGTAAAGTACAACGTTTATGACCGCAAGGCGGTGACCATGGACGAGCTGCTCACGGCCCTGTCCCGGAACTTCCAGGGATACGAGCGGCTGCGGGACAGGTTCATCAACAAGACGCCCAAGTACGGAAACGACGACGATTACGCCGACGAGCTCACCCGCCAGGTGTTCGAGATGTATTTCAGGATGATTGATGGCCGGCCGACGGCCTGCGGCGGGACTTACCGGGTTAACCTTCTGCCGACGACGGTGCACGTCTATTTCGGGCGGGTGACCGGAGCCACCCCGGACGGGCGGCTGGCCGGAGAACCACTGTCGGAAGGAATTTCGCCGGTCCAGGGAATGGACAGGAAAGGACCGACCGCGGTCATCAAGTCAGCCGGAAAAATTGACCATATCAGGACGGGCGGCACGCTGCTCAACCAGAAATTTACGCCCCAGCTCCTGGCCGACGAGGAGGGCCTGGTCAAGCTCAAGGACCTGATCCGGGCCTACTTCAAGCTGATGGGACATCACATCCAGTTTAACGTGGTCACGGCCGACACCCTGCGCGAGGCCCAGAAGCACCCGGAGAAGTACCGCGACCTGATTGTCAGGGTGGCCGGCTACAGCGATTATTTCGTCGATTGCGCCAAAGAGCTCCAGGACGAAATCATCCGCCGCACCGAGCACCAGGGCTTCTAAGTCTTGCCGGCGGCGGCCAGAGGACTGACCTGAAAGTTGGAATCGGCGGTGTTTCCGTTTCAACGACATTAGTTCTTTTTTCTGTTCTCTTATTTTATCTGCCTTCCTCTCCTCTCCTTTATCCTTCCCTGAGCTGAAATCTAATTTTTCCCCTTTTTAGTAATTTAATAACGGTTAAGCAATGCTTCCTGAAGGCAGGTTGAAGCGATGAATGGCCGGCCATATTTCTAAACGGATATCTCAAGACGGCCTGATTTTCCAGAATTTTTCATTATTGAGGCTGCAAGAATTAGATTCCGGCGGTTTCTCTTGACCTCTGTTTTATGCAGCAGGGCTGGCCCGCCAAATTTCCATTGATTTGAGAAGTTTTTGTTGCGTCAGAGCGAAGAATACCGGAGGCTTGAAGTCTAAGCCGCGGAAGGTAACCTGGGAAGAAGGGTCAAAAGGTCAAAAAAAAATTAATTTCTGGTAGGACAACATAAACTTATAGTTTAAAATTTGAGCAGAAGTATAAAAGCAAAGGAGGCGCGCATGTTAACACCGGAATTAATCGAGAAGGCCGTGGCCTGGTTGATTGCCACCGGCTTGAAGTTGCTGTTTATCATAGTCGTTGTCCTGGTACTGCTGCGGGTCTGCCGGGTACTGAGCCGGAGGCTGGAAAAGGTTTTTATGAAGGGACATGAAGACGAGGACTCACGGAAGAGGGCCCAAACCCTGTCCAACCTGATAAACCAGTTTTTGAGGGTGGTGGTCCTGGTCATTGCCGTTATGACCATCCTCGGAGCCCTCGATATCCAGATTGCGCCCATCCTGGCCACGGCCGGCGTGGCCGGGCTGGCCGTCGGCTTTGCCGCCCAGTCGCTGATCAAAGACGTCATCAACGGGTTTTTCATCATCCTCTGGGACCAGGTCAGGGTGGGCGATGTGGTCAGGGTGGCCGGGCGCAGCGGAACGGTGGAAACAGTCACTCTGAAGATGACCGTGCTTCGTGATTTTGACGGCAGCGTCCATTACATTCCCAACGGGATGATAGATGCCGTGACCAACCTGACGCGTGATTTTTCACGGTACGTGTTTGACATTGGCGTGAGCTATTTTGAAGACGTGGACCGGGTGATCAAGACCCTGAAGAAAATTGATGAGGACCTGAGATCCGATCCCGCCTGGAAAGGAGATATCCTGGAGCCACTCGAAGTCCTGGGACTCGACAGGTTTGAAAGTTCGGCCGTGATCATAAGGGCCAGGATTACCACCAGGCCCGGCCGGCAGTGGGCGGCAGGCCGGGAGTTCAACCGGCGCCTGAAAATAGCCTTTGACCGCGAGGGAATTTCCATACCCTTCCCGCACCTGACCATGTTTGTCGGACAGGATAAAAGCGGGAAATCAGCCCCGCTGCCGATAAGAATTGAAAATGCTGGCGGCGCCGGGAACTGAAGGGATAAATTGAGACCATGGAAGCCAGGCTTTATTTCGAACCGGAAATCAAACGACTGGTCAGCCTGAAAGAGGCCATCAGGGCGGTGGAAGATGCTTTTGCTGCTTATAACTCGGGGCGGGCGGTCCTGCCCGGTGTCATCAACCTGGACCTGCCGGCTTTTCAGGGGGAAGTCCACGTCAAGGCGGCTTACATTGAAGGTGAGGACTATTACGTCATCAAAATAGCTTCCGGGTTTTACCGCAACCCGGAGCGCGGCCTTCCGGTTGGCAACGGGTTGATGCAGGTTTTTGAAGCCAGGACCGGACAGCTGGCTGCTATATTGTTTGACCGCGGCTACCTGACCGAGTTGAGGACAGCGGCGGCCGGGGCAGTGGCAGCCAGGTACCTGGCCAGGAGCTCAATCGACAAAGTGGCGGTCATCGGCTCCGGTTTTCAGGCCAGGTTCCAACTCCGGGCCCTGACCGAAGTCCGGAATTTTAAGCAAGTAGCCGTCTGGAGCCGCCACCCGGAAAACGTGAGAAGGTATATCGAGGAAATGAGCGCTATTTTTCCCGGCGTTGCTTTTCTCCAGGCCGAATCCGCGGAGGGCGCGGTCAGGGAAGCCGACCTGGTGATTACGGCCACTCCCAGCCGCCAGCCGATAGTCAGGGCCGAATGGCTCAAACCCGGAGTGCACATCACGGCCATGGGCTCAGACGGCCCGGAAAAGCAGGAACTTTACCCCGAGGTTCTGGCCAGGACTGACCGGCTGTTCTGCGACTCGATTGCCCAGTGCCGGCGACTGGGCGAAGTTCACCACGCCCTGGAGGCGGGCCTGATTGATGAGAAAAAAATTACCGGAGAACTCGGTGAGATAATCCTGGGCCGGAAGCCCGGACGGCAGGCCAACCATGAGGTGACCGTGGCCGACCTGACCGGGCTGGGTGTGCAGGATGCGGCCGTGGCCGGCCTCTTCCTGCACCTGGCCCGGGAAAATAGGCCACACGGGTGTTAAGCCGATTATTTAATAAAAAAGAGACGGCTCTTTATCCAGGTCCCAACGCCTGGCTATTTTCTTTCCCCAGTAATCGTGTTCCTGGTTATTTCGCAAAAAAAAGAATGCCCGACTTGACTTTTCTTTTTTCGTTTGTTATTAAAATTTCCAGTCGCAAAATGGGGAAAACAATATTGCTCTTGTCAAAGGAGAAGAGGTTATTCTCATTTCTGAAATCAACCTATCCTGATTCTAAGGTAATTATTGCTGATCCAAACTGTACACCCTTTTTGAACTTATCTCCAGACTATATTTTTCATCTTTGTAATTACGATTGTAGAAATTTGAGATGCTGGAATATTTTCGCTTTAAGTCGTTTCTTTCAAGAATCTAACTTTTTCATAATCAGACATGCTATGACTAAGATGAATAATAACTGTCCTAATTTTATAATTCAATCTTTGAGTAATCACGATAAGAGCATGACTGTTAGCCAAATTAAAAAAAATTTATCCATTTGCAACAGATCTAATTTGAAAGCTATCCTCATTGAGGAGTTCATTATCAGTAACCATGGAAAGCTTAATAAGCTAAAAGAGCTTTCTAAAGATTTGGGCCTTTCCTATTTTTATCTTTCCAAACTATTCAGGAAATATGCGGACATAAATCTAAAATCCTTTGTCGATACTATTAACCTTTGTTATTGCCTTTGGCAACGTGTAGCAATTTCCTGGCCGTTAAAATCTATAGCTTTAGATAATGGATATTCTCCGATTAGCTTCTCGATTAAATTCAAGAAGAGATTTGGAAGTTCCCCTTCAGAGGCTCGCTCTAAATCCTTAAGAATCATTATAGAAGAGATGAGTAGGCCAAAGTTATAAAAGTCTTTACTATTTTTGATAACTAAAAAAAAAAAAAAATAAATCTTTTGTTTGAAATTAACACCAGGTTTCTTAAATAATTCAAATTGGTGAAAGGAGGTAAAGATGAACCAATAAAAGATAACTTCTGGCCTTCTTGTCGCGGGGATGCTTCTTCTCATTCCTGTTTATGCTACGCCTGCAGAGGATGTTTGCATGGATGCCCTTATAGATTGTTTGATTGATGGTGGCATTATAGGAGTAGTCGCCTTGATAACATCAACGCCATTGGGGGCTCTGGCGGCGACAGGGGGATATGTAGCTTTTTGCATTGCGGGATATGATTGGTGCAAAAGGTATTACCAAAAATAAAAAAGGAACAGCAAGATGAATAAACTAAAAAAATTTAGGTTATTTATGGCTATCATTCTGATCATTCTTATGACCACTTCAGCTTTCAGCTTTTATCTAAATCCTGAAGAAGAGAGGAAGAGTTGCGAGGAAGCTCTTGATGAATGTCTATTGGCTGCTTTTGTATTATTTCCCGTTTTTCCAGAGATATTTAGAGCTTATTGCTATTCTGGTTATATTTTTGCAAAAAATATATAGAAAATTAATTTGAACTTAGTTTTCTCAATAAGCATTCGGGTTATGATTAAAAAGATACTTTGCCAGTTAATTTGTCTTTTAATCTTAAGAATTCTTGTCCAGGCCGAATCAGCCGAAAAAATAACGGTTGGTGAGGTGCTGAAGATCGGGGGAATAGAAAAAGATTTGCTATACCAATGGACGGACTTATGTGTAGATGAAAGAAATCTAATTTATGTCCTTGATGCCAGGGATTGTTCTTTAAAAATGTTTGATGCGTTTGGAAAACTCGTAAAAATGGCGGGAAGGAAAGGAGAAGGCCCCGGAGAATTCAACTTCCCGATAAAAATAAAGAGTTCTGGAAATCGTCTCTTTGTTTCTGAACTATATCGTCCCGGTCTTAAGGTCTTTACAAAAGATTTAAGTTACGTTTCTTCCATTCCGATCGCTGGACCAATAGCGGATTTTTATGCCAAGGAGGGAGGAATTATTGTGGCTGCTCCCCGGATTTCAAAAGAATTAGCAGCACTTGTAGAATATGATTTCGAGGGTAGAGAAAAAATGAGGATAAATTATGAAGAAGACGGTTTAGCTGATCCTGTGGACCAGATAAAGAGATTTAACATGCGAATGATTGACATTGCTGTGGACAGGCGAGGGGATATAATAATCGTCTTCGAATTTATTGACAGGGTAATCAAGCTTAATGAGAAAGGCGATCTCATATTTAAGAAGAGCTTTTTTGGTTCAAGAGAAGCGGTTTTTAAGAACTCACTTCCACAAAACCACGTGTATCTGGATGTGGATACCGATCAGCATAATAACATTTTCATATTGTGCGGGCATTACTCGTCTAACCCCAAAAGGGACGTAATGGTTCTATCTGAGAAAGGAGATTACCTAACCACTTTTACCCTCCCCGAGCAGACTCATATGATATACATTGACCATAATAATTTTCTTTATGCCAGAGCTGACGAAGGCATGGCCATAAAAAAGTATAGATTGGCCTATGGTAATAATTGACCGGGCGATCAATGCATTTAAGAGTTAATGCGCCGGGCTGAATTTCTTATTGTTTCTCGTTCAAATCATTCAGGCTGAAAATATAATAATCTTAGCAGGGACGCCGACGTTGCCCTTGGAATTGAGAGGAGGTAGAGAATTTATTTTAGTCATAAATCAAGAAGTCGTCGAATGCCCTTTATGCATCGATAAACTGGACGGCTTTCTCAGGTTCGTAAAAATTCATAATCTAGAAAGTAATATCTTAGCTATCTTGGCGCTCGATCCAAGTATTAATTATGAGGAAAAACACATTCAGTACCTGGAGAAACAGGTTAAGGGATATCTCATGGGAAACGATATCAGATTCCCGGTATTAGTAGATAGAGCTGGTTTATTCTGCCAAAAAAATATTACTCCTCCCTTATTGATTTCCTTCAATTTTCTTGAGGGCAAGGTGGATGTAATTAAACTTCCTTTCAATGATGAAAAGTTAAAAAGGCTGCTTGGATTTACAGGAGTGGAAAAATGAAAGCCAATCTAATTATTTCGATTATTTTATTAATTGGAGCTGTTTTGATTACTATTCTTAAGCTGAAGGAAATCTCGGAGAAGAAAAAAAGTATTGGTAAAATATTTGTTCAGTGGTATGCCAGTGGATTGGTTATTTTCCCTTTTAACCTTGTAATCAGCATTGCTCTCATATTTTATGCAGTTTAGCTTTACCATGTAGCCAGGAGTCATTCTTCCGGGTTTTATTACGCGATGAGCAGTCTGTCCATAATAATTTTCGTGACAGCTCAGTTACACTGGTCGACGTTCTGTTCGCTCGGTTCGGGTGGCTTCATTATCAGAAATAAGTACTACCCAAGAGAAATAATTTCCAGGTTAGTAGTTGATAAGTCGAAAATTTGGTATGTGATGAAGATCTATGTGAGAACACCAGGTACCGAAAGAGAACCCTGTAAGACTCTGCTGTTTCCAAAAAAGAAGTTAAGATCTGTTGAAGAATTTATCTCTTTAGCGAGTTAAATCAAAAGAGCCATGTCAAGTTTTATGCGTGACTATCGTAACCTCTCCATTTTAATGCAGCAATTAACTCCCCCGACCAGCGATTCACTTATCATAAGCCTCAGCTTCTCTGGATTCATGTCGGCCTGATCATTAATCCAGTCTTCCGTTTATTATGTAAGTTGCGAGGCAATGAGCCGGAAGTATGAACTTACCGCAGGAAATGCTCCTATAGAGATCCCATCAAGCCCTGGACTACCTTGCCCCGCATGAGTATCATAGTCAATGGAAAAGACATCAGAAAGCCCGCGTCTAACGCATGTCCTGGCCTAATACAAGGGTTTGACCGTCGGCTCTTGGTTCGGGTACACTGAGAAGGCATCCTGATGAGTTTAAGAATCAGCGGTGAAGTGATGCCATATCAAAACTGATCCAAAGTTGACATAATGTAAAAAGATTTCTGGTCTGGAGGTTCTGATGATTAAAAGAATGATAAAGACCTGTCACCGGGCAATTTTATTTTCTCTCGTCTTGATTTCAGGCCTTTTGCTGTTCACGGGAAAGCTGCCGGCCGACGAAGGGATGTGGCCGCTGAGCGAGCTCCAGCGTCTCAACCTGCAGGAAAAGGGACTGAGGATGGACCCCAGCCTGATTTACGACCCCTCCAAACAGAGCCTGCTCTATGCGGTGGTGGAAGTCGGGGCCACCGGGTCTTTCATCTCGCCCGACGGGCTCATCATCACCAACCATCACGTGGCCTTTGGCTCGGTGGTGGCGGCCAGCACCCCGGAGAAGGATTACCTCAAGAACGGCTTCCTGGCCAGGACCAGGGCCGAGGAGATTCCGGCGGCCGGGCGGACGGCCCGCATCACCGAGTCCTTCCAGGATGTCTCGGCCCGGGTCTTGAGCGCCATCAAGAAGAACATGAGCTATGCCGACCGGACCAGGGCCATAGAACAGCAGATCAAGAAGATCGTGGCTGAAGCCGAGAAAGCCAACCCGGGCAAGAGGGCCGAGGTGGCCGAAATGTTCCCGGGTAAGACTTACTGGCTATTCCTTTATACCGTGCTCCGGGACATCAGGCTGGTCTACGTCCCGCCGCTGGCCATCGGCAATTTCGGCGGGGAGGATGACAACTGGATGTGGCCGCGCCACACCGGCGATTTTACCCTGATGCGGGCCTATGTGGCTCCCGACGGGAAGCCGGCCGAGTACAGCGAGAAAAACGTGCCCTACCAGCCGCGCACTTACCTTAAAGTAAATCCCGGGGGCGTGCGGGAAGGCGATTTCGTATTCCTCCTCGGTTATCCGGGACGCACCTACCGGCACCTCCCGGCCAGCTACATCGCCTACGAGCAGAATGTCCGGATGCCGGCGGTGGCCGACTGGTACGAGTGGCAGATTAACCTGATGGAGGAAATGAGCAAGGCCAGCCGGGAGGTGGCCCTCAAACACGATTCCCGCATCAAGGGCATGGCCAACACCATGAAAAATTATCGTGGCAAGCTGGCCGGTTTGAGGCGGTTGAACTACCTGGCCCAGAAACGCCAGGAGGAAGCAGCCCTGCAGGAGTTCATCCAGGCCGACCCCGGTCGCCGGGCCACTTACGGCCAGGTTCTGCCGGGCCTGGAAAAAATTTACGGCGACATGGGCCTGGAGTATCCCCGGGTCTTTGTGCTGGAAAACCTGAGGCGCTCGGTCATCCTCTTCCAGAATGCCATGACCGTCCTGGAAGCGGCCATCGAACGCCAGAAGCCGGACCTGGAGAGGAACGCGGCCTACATGGACAGGAATTTTAACCAGACCAGGCAGCGGCTGGCCCTTGGTCTTCGCACCAACTTTTACCTGCCGACGGATATCGCCATCTTCAAGGAACTTCTGAAAAGGGCCCTGGCCCTGCCCGAAGCCCAGAAAATTGAAGCCCTGAGCCGGCTGGCCCCTTCGGGCGGAAACCTGGACGAGGCGGTTAACAATCTTTTCAAGTCAACCAGGATGGCCAACTCCGATTTCATCAGGAGCCTCTGGGATAAGAAGCCCGAAGAAATCAGCCAGGTTGATGACGCCATGCTCAGGCTGGCCCGGGACCTGTACCCCGAGTATAAAAAAATTGAGGAGAACAACCGGGCCAGGAAAGGGCAAATGGACGAGCTCCAGGCCAGGCTGGTGGACATCCGCCAGGAATTCCTGGGCAAGCAATTCATACCCGACGCCAACGGCACCCTGCGCCTGACCTACGGGCGGGTGGAAGGCTACGAGCCCAGGGATGCCGTCTACTACCGGCCGTTCACCACGGTCAGGGGAATAGTGGAGAAGACCACCGGCCAGGAGCCTTTTAACACCCCGCCGGACCTCCTCCGGTTGATCAGCCAGAAGAACTTTGGCCGGTTCATCAATCCTGACCTTGATACCATACCGGTCTGTTTGCTTTATAGCACCGATACCACCGGCGGCAACTCCGGCAGTCCCATCATCGACGCCGACGGGCGGCTGGTCGGGGTCAACTTTGACCGGGCCTGGGAGGCCACAATTAACGATTTCACCTGGAGCCAGCGTTTCAGCCGCTCCATCGGGGTTGACATCCGGTACGTGCTTTGGATTCTTCAGGACTTGGCCGGGGCCGGCCACCTGCTGGAGGAAATTGGCATAAAGTAGCGGCCTGGCGCGACTAAATTTAAGAAGCTGCTTAGATTTTTTATAATTACTGGAGGAGGGCAGGATTATGAAAAAGGGCATATTGGCCATTTTCGTTTTTTCCCTGTTGGCCTGCGTTTGGCTGGTCTTTTCGCCGGGAATTCTGGCCCAGGAGCAGGAAGCAAGCCAGCTACCCATTTCCTGGGATAACTGGCGGGAAGCCAAGGCCAGCGCCGAAAAATATGACGCCGAGGGCGATTACACCCGGGCTCTTCAATACTACCTGGAATACATCAGGCAGGCGGAAGGGCTGGGACGCCTCGATCTGGCAGCCTGGGGCAAAAACAATGCCGCCTACATGATCATCAAGCAGCACAAGCAGGACCCCACTACCGACCTGGCCCCGGCCAAGAAATTTCTGGAGGAAGGGCTGGCCATCGCCGAGGCCACCGAGGACTGCAGGCTGAAACTCCAGAGCAACCTGGAATACGTGAAGATGTTCATAAAGGATTAGATTCCCGACTCTTAGAATTTCCGGTTCGAGTCGCGAGACCTCTATTTAATTAAAGCCCCGATCTCATCCCGGTTCTTAATGCGCAGACGTTTGACTGTCAACGGTCCTTTTTCTTCGTCAGTGTGAGTTGCCCACAGGTGGCTGTTTCTTATGACCGGACACCGGCCGGAAGGCAATTTTGTCCGGTACAGGAAAAAGCCATCGCGACTGTAGATGTCATATTCTTTTAAGGCCAGTCCCTGGGTCTTCCTGGAAGCGGTATGGTCACGGAGCACCCAGATCCGACCGAGGTCATCGGTGAAAAGCTGTTAAAAGAAAGGCTGCTCTGTGATGGCCAGGAGCTTGCCAATTCTGGCCAACTCTATAGCTGGAATGGGAACAGTACTCCCTCATCCACAAGGCTGAGGCCTTAAAGTGGTTGCCTGGAAGGGGCAAAAAGGCTATTATTGACATCCTGTAGTTTGCTCGTAATAGATCTGAGTTTCTGGCCACAATTGTGGTGGTTCCCAGAACCGGTCAGGTCAGTGTCCTGGCTGGCTGATCTAAGGAGAAAAAGAAAATAACCTCAAGTCGAAGGTTGATTTTAATATTTTCAGGTGCAGAGATGAAAAAATTCGGAAAAGCAATTCTTCCCTTGATATTTCTGACCTGCTTGGCCGGCTTGAAGCCCGGGCTGGCAGCCCAGCAAAATGGCGAAGTCAGGCTCCAGGCCGTCCGCATTGAGGAAGCCCCTCGTATTGACGGAAACCTCCTGGAACCAGCCTGGAACCAGGCCGTCCCTTTTTCCGGCTTCCTGATGGTCGAGCCGGTGCCCGGGTCTCAGCCGAGCGAAAAGACAGAGCTCCGGGTTCTTTATGATGAGGGCAACCTGTACCTGGGAATATATTGCTACGATAGCGAACCGAAAAAAATTGCGGCCAACTCCCTGGCCCACGACCAGACCGGGCGCAGCCGGGGCTGGTGGGGAATGGGACATCAGACTGCCAGCACCAGCGATGACGTGGTCAGGATTCTCATCGACCCCTTCCTGGACAAAAGAACAGCCTATGTTTTTTATGTCAATGCCAGGGGAGCCAGGAGCGAGGGGCTGGTCTCGGGCGGCAATGCCAGCCTGAACTGGGACGGCATCTGGGAAGCTAAGGCCAAAATCCAGGAAGATGGCTGGTCGGCCGAAATCAAGATTCCGTTCAAGACCATTTCCTTCAAGAAAGACCTGCCGGCCTGGGGCCTCAACATCGAGCGCTACATCGCCCGCAAGCAGGAGACCATCCGCCTGTCGGGTATCTCCCGGGACGCCAATTTCAACAACCCGATGACCGCGGCCGAGCTGGAAGGCATTTCAGATATCAAGCAGGGCCTGGGAATAACCATCCGCCCCTACGGCCTGGTGGCTGCCCAGAATGACCGCCTGGAGGACAACAGGTATGACTGGAAGACTCAGGGCGGAGTGGACGTTTACAAGAACATCACCCCCAACCTGGTGGCCGCCCTGACCTACAACACCGATTTCGCCGAGACCGAGGTGGACGAGCGCCGCATCAACCTGACCCGCTTCCCGCTGTTTTTTCCGGAAAAGAGGATGTTTTTCCTGGAGGGGTCAGAAACCTTCAATTTCAGCTCCAGCATCAGCTTCTTCCCGTTTTTCAGCCGCAGGATCGGACTGTACCAGGGGCAGCAGGTGCCCATAAATTTCGGGGCCAAGCTGTATGGCAAGCTGGGCAAGTTCAACCTCTCCGTCCTGGACATGGAAACGAAGGCCTTTGACCCCCTGCCCCGCAGCAACATGCTGGCCGGCCGGGTCACCTATGATTTCCTGGAGGAGAGCAAGATTGGCCTCATTTTCACCAACGGGAGCCCGACGGGCGAGAACAACACCCTGGTCGGCTTCGATATCAATTATGCCAGCTCCCGTTTTGCCGGCAACAAGAATATCTGGCTGGCCGGCTGGGCCGTTTATAACTGGAACGAAAGAGACGGGCGGCACCATGGCTTCGGGCTGAGGGCCAACTATCCCAACGACCTGGTCAGCATTGAATCCACCTACGCTTACTACGGGGAGGCTCTGGACCCGGGCCTGGGTTACATGATGCGCCAGGGCATCCAGACTTTCTACCTTAAGTTATCCTACAACCCGCGCCCCAGCCGGGGCTGGCTGGACCGGGTGGTCCGGCAGTTCTTTTTTGAAGCCAGCGGTGATTTTTACTGGAAGCTGGACGGGACCCTGGAAACCAGCCGCCTGACCTTTGAACCCCTGAGCTTCCGGACCGAAAGTGGCGAGAGTTTTAATGCCTCGGTCGTGGTCAACCATGACGTTCTGCCCTATGACTTTGAAGTGGCCGAGGGTGTGGTCCTGCCCGCCGGCCCGTATGATTTTACCAACCTGCGGACCAGTTTCAACACAGCCACCTTCCGCCCGCTGTCCTTCGACCTGAGCTATACCGTCGGCGGATTTTATTCCGGGCATTACGGCGATTTTAGCGCCGGGCTGACCTACCATTTTCGGGGAAACCTGGACCTGTCGTTCAACACCAACCTGGTACGGGGAACCCTGCCCCAGGGAAAAATAAACGAGAACGTCTACCAGCTCAAGCTGGATTTCTATTTTTCGCCCGACCTGGGCTTCATGAATTACGTCCAGTATGACAGCGTTTCCAGGCTGCTGGGCTGGAGCGCCCGCCTGCGCTGGGAAATCAAGCCAGGGAATTTCATCTACCTGATTTACAACTCCAACTGGGAAAGGCGCTGGGATCCGGCCAGCCGCTTCTACGCCGCCGGCGACCGTGGCGTGTTCAAGATTACCCTGTCCATCCGGCCCTGAAGCCATCGGCGGGTATAATAGAATTAATTCAAAAATTTTAACAAACAGCACGCTTATTAGATCTTCTGTTTAGCTACCTTCCCAGGTAAGCCCTTTTCCGTTCTGGCGGCAGCCGCCAACCTTAAAAGTTACGGGTTATTAAGGGGCTTAAATTCGCCTTGACCGGTCTGAAACTCTTACCCGGTGGAAACTTCTGTGAGAGACCTTACAGTAGGCCGGGGAAACCGGGGGTTGCTTCTGTAATCAATTTCTGTTATTAATTTAAGCAGGAACAAATAATCCGGGGGAGGTTTAAAATGAACAGAGTAATATCGGTTTTAATCGGCCTGGCTTTTCTTTTGCTCCTTGTTCAGGGACTGGCTTTCTCCCAGGAAGAGACGCCAAAGACCGGTGATAAAAAATTCGACTCTTACCTGAAAAGGATGAATGAGGAAGCCAAGGGAGACCCGGAGGGCTTTATCCGGCGGCTCAGCGAAAGGCACAATGTGCCCGAGCAGGAGATCCGCCAGGCCAAGGAAAAACACGGACTGGATTTTGGAGAAACCTACATGGCCACCGTCCTGGCCAGGAGGACCAACCGGAATGTTAATGAAGTGGCCGAACAGTACAGGCAGAACAAGGGGCAGGGCTGGGGAGTCATGGCCCAGCGGATGGGCATCAAGCCAGGTTCCCCTGAGTTCAAGCAGATGAAAGCCGAGGCCAAGGGGCACGTTGATCACCTGAGAGCCAAGAACAAGTTGCGAAACAAAGAAATGGAAAGGGAAAGAGAGAAAGAAAAGGAAAGAGAAAAGGCCCAGCAGAAGACGGGAAAAATCAAGGACAAACCGACAGGCAAAATTAAGAATAAATAACTCAAATAATTATTGCCGGTCCGAAAATCTGGGCTGAGTGGTAATCTATATCGTTTAAGAGCGTTCAATCACATTAAAAGAACTGCTCTCTGTTATCGGGACCCCTGGTTCTTGACAATATGATAAGCCCCCCACTTTTAGCCTTGTTTAGCCGAAAGATCTTAGAAGGGGCAGTTGAACCCGCAAGCTAAAGGCGGAATAAAACCCCTGCTGCCAAGGTGCTACCAAGGGCCCGCCGGGAATTCTTAGGCCAGGGAAATTTTATTTTGCCTTTTTTGCCTTCTTGGCTTTGGCTGAGGTCTCGGCCTTGCTCTTCTTCCTCAGGTCAGCGGCATGGGCCCTCTTATAGGTCTGAATGTCCACGAAGCGGCCCTTTTCATCTCGCACCGCGTAGAGCTTGGTGCCCTTGACACTGCGATGGGTTGTTCTTTTCATGGCTATATGCCTCCTTTAGAATTTACTTCTTGGCCAGTGCGCTCTTGATGGCTCCGATGATGGCCATTAAGATACCGCCGC
This sequence comes from Candidatus Saccharicenans subterraneus, assembly GCA_003426165.1. GTDB lineage: Bacteria > Acidobacteriota > Aminicenantia > Aminicenantales > Saccharicenantaceae > Saccharicenans > Saccharicenans subterraneus. The sequence goes on along the minus strand of QUAH01000002.1, from coordinate 173,992 downwards.
CGACTCCGCCCCCGGCAATGCTGCCGATGATACCGGCCAGGTCAGTGCCACCGCTGCCGCTGGCCACGCCCAGCATGCCCAGCAGCTGTCCGCCCAGTCCTCCTCCGATGATTCCCAGGATGGAATTTAAGACCGTTCCCAGGGAAATCTTCTTGAAGAGAGAACCGGCGATGTTTCCACCCACGGCACCGCTGACCAGTTGAATGATTACGGCTACCAGATTGTTCATCTCGCCTCCTGATTAATTAAATTTTCTCGCAAAGAGAAAATAAAAAATCTGATTTACCTCCAAGCGGAAGTTGAAACCCACCGGATCTTTTGGAGTACAAGGTCGCGGTACTGGTCATTTCGAGGAGGATGGTGTTTAAAAAAGCATCATGAGAGATGACCATTAACAGGTGATTCCCTTCTTTCAACTCTAAGAATACAATTTAACTCGGCGACCTGTCAAGAAATAAAAATGGGTTCCCAAATCATCGGTTATGGAGCAAAGTTTAGTTAGGCGGAAGAAAAGCAGGCTTAAAAATTTTGCGCACCTCGCTCGCCTGTCCCCATTCTCCAGGCTGAGTGAACCCCGCTTTACCGCGCTAAATTTTTCTATGATACCGGGCGGGTTGTTTTTACTTTGCGGGCACTCGACAACACTGGCGGATAGACGGATGGTGCAAAAAACTTTGAACTCTTACACCGTCAAGAAATTTTACCTGAAAGCTGGCTCCACCACCCCTGATTCCTGTTGCCAGTAGGGCAACCAGAGCAGCCCGGCCCAGCGGATGGCTATATCTTTTTTCTTGGGCCTCAGGGCCAGGGTCTGAAGCGGTTCCCTTTCCGGGTCGTAGAGGCTGGCGATGGCGTCGGCCTCTCGCTCGAGCTGTTTTTCCATCTCTTCCAGCCTGGCCCTGGCCAGTTCCAACTGCTCCTGGGCCCTCTTTATATCCATTTTTTCATAATAGGCCCGGCTGGCGCTGCGGGCGGTGGTGGTGGCCCGGCCGACCTGGTAGGACTTGCGGCCGAGAATGGCCCCGAAAATGGTGGCTCCCATGGAAATGGCACTCTGGGCCACCTTTTCCTTGTACTGGGCTTCCTCTTTTTGCAGGCGCTGCTGGGCGGTCAGGTATTGCCTTTCCAGGGCGGCAATCTTGCTGGCATATTTCTGGCGCAGACGGGCCACCGCTTCATCGCGTTTTTCCCGGGCCAGCTGGCCGAGCCGGAGACGGAAATCGCGTTCCGATTCTCCCGGCCTGGATATGGCCTGGAAGGTGACGCTCTTCCAGAGCGTTAGCTGGTAACTCCTGGTCAGGTAGTCGAGGTAATCACTTTCGGCTGATTTCAGCAGGGCGAGACCGCGGGCGGGCAGGGATTCGAAGGCGGCCCCGCTCCGCGGTGTTCTTTCCATTTCTTCCAGACGGGCAGGCAGCGGGCTGGCCTCGTCCCAGAGCAGTCCGGCCACATCCCCGGTTAATTCGAAATAATGGCCGGCGTCGGAAACCTGGGAAAGACCGAGCCGATTATCATAAATGGCCACCTGTCCGATAACGGCTATCGAAGGTCGGTAAATCAAGCCGGCCGAGGTGGCCGGTTGGGTTCGGACCGGCATGAACAGCTCGTTTATTTCCGGGGGTAGCGAAGGTTTAATCCGGCTGAGATCGGTCGCGAAGCCGGAGACTTTCTTTTGAGTAGGGGTGGTTGAGAGCGGGGTCTCTGGTACGGCCTGGCCCTTCCTGGACTGCATGACGGTTATGATTTGTTGCCTGGTCATCGGGCCACGAAGATAGGACAGGGCCCACCTGGTGTTCAGCAGGACCGGGTTGTTCTCGTGGACGTTGTGCATGAGAAAGACCCTCTTTTTCAGGCTGCTTATCTGTTCCGAAACTTTCTTCAAGTCGATGTTGCCAGCCACCCCGGCCAGGCCGTCCAGCAGCCGGTCCTTGTCGCGTTCTGTTTGCAGCCGGCCGATAAACCAGGTGCCGGCGTTGGCCAGGCCTTTATAATCCAGGTCGACCGGGTTCTGGGTGGTGAGCACCAGTCCCAGGCCAAAGGCCCGGGCCTGCTTGAGCAGGGTAAGGAGGGGGCGCTTGGATGGTGGTTCGCTGACCGGAGGGAAGAAACCGAAGATTTCATCCATGTAGAACAGGGCCCGGAGAGACGAGGTACCAGGTTGTTGGCGGACCCAGCCCAGGAGCTGGTTCAGCAGAATGGTCACGAAGAACATTCTCTGGGCCTCTGAAAGATGGGCGATGGAAATGATGCTGAGCCTGGGTTTGCCGGTGGGGCTGTAGAGGAGGGAGTTGATGTCCAGCGGCTCCCCGCTCAGCCAGAGGTCAAAACCGGGGGCTGCCAGGAGGTTGTTGAGCATCATGGCCAGCTTGAAGCGGTCCTGGCCGGGGAAGAAGGAATCGAGGTCGAAAACACCGATGCGCTTGAGGGGCGGGTTCTGAATCTGCTGGATGAGGGTGGGCAGGTCGAGGTCCTGGCCGTTGTTCCAGGCGTTGCTCAGCAGGTTGGAAAGGAGAATATGCTCCCGGCTCTGCAGGGGGTCAGCCTGGATTCCAAGCAGGCCCAGAAGACCGGAAACGGTGGTTGAGACTTTTTCACTCAGCAGCTCGACGTCTTCTCGCAGGGCCGGCGGCGGGGCTTCAAATGACTTCAGGATGGAGAGCGGCAGGCCGGCGTTGCTGCCTGGGGTGTAGATGGTAATGTCGGCGGTCTCCAGCAGCTTTTTAATTCTGGAGGCGTCCTGGTCCCACTCGGCCAGGCCCTTCTTCCACAGCTCCGCCTGCTGGCGGGCGTAATCTTCCGGTGACAAACCTTTCTGGGCAGCCTCGTCTTCATTTATCCAGGGGCGGAAATCTTCCGGCCTGAGTTCTGGAAAGAGCAGCATCAGGTTGGGTAAGTCGCCCTTGGGGTCGACGATGATGGCCGGGATGCCGTCTATTCCGGCTTCTTCCAGCAGGCTGACACACAGTCCGGTCTTGCCGCTTCCGGTCATGCCGACGCAGACGGCGTGGGTGACCAGGTCTTTGGAGTCATAAAGAACGTAATCTGGCTTCAAAGCCATGGTCGCCGGGTCGACTTCTTTGCCGAGATAGAATAGGCCCAGCTTTTCATAGATGGGATTCATGGGACAACTCCTTCCTATGGGTTATCTTCAAATTGTTCCTGCCTTAACTGATTATAAATCATTTTAGCCAGGAAGGTCACCTGTGGATAAATCCTTTCAGTTTATCGGGCTGTGGCCGGTAGGCACCATAACTATCCTGAGCGACGGACGAGTGGGTCGGGCTGCCAGGTTAATGAACGTGATATGGCCCGACCGAATGACTATCGGCCTGGCGCCGGCCGAACGGCATTTTGAATTCTCGGGTCTTATATTTTCTGAAAAACGATTTTACCGTCGACGATGGTCATCAGAACCTCGGTCTTGAGAATTTCGGCGGGTGGAATTTTCAGAAGGTTCCGGTCAAATACGGTGATATCGGCCAGCTTGCCTTTTTTAAGAGAGCCGCGCCGGTCGGCTTCAAAGGCGGCATAGGCGTTGTTGATGGTGTAAGCTTTCAGGCATTCTTCCACTGAAATTCTCTGCTCTGGAAACCAACCCCCATCAGGCTGGCCGGTCAGGGTTTGTCTGGTAACGGCAGCATAAATCAGGTATCTGGGGTGCATGTGGTATTCAGCCGCACTGGTTCCTGGCCAGTCAGATCCGAAGCTCAGGATGGCTCCGTTATCCAGCAGGGACTTGAAGGCATAGGCTCCTTTACATCTTTCGGGCCCGATTCTTTCTTCCATCCAGCGCATATCGTCTGAAATATGGTAGGGATTTACTTCGGCGATGACATTGAGGGACCTGAACCTGGGAAAATCCTGTGGCCTGATGACCTGGGCGTGAATGACCCGGAAGCCTGTCAGGTCAATACCTTCGTTTTTGAGACGCTCGTACAGGTCGAGCATCTCGGCCACGCCGCGGTCGCCGATGGCATGGACGTTGGGGACGAAGCCGGCCTCCAGTCCGGTCTTGATCAGCCGGTACATCTTTTCCATGTTGCCGACCTTGAGCTGCGGGTCGTCCGAAGTGTGGGGACGCCAGTGTCCGTAATTGCCGGGTTGGTCGTTGTAAGGCTCAAAGAAGAGGGCCCCGTGGGTGCCCATGATGCCGTCGATGTATCCCTTGAGTGCTCCGTAGCGGAGCCAGCTATCTTTCTGCTTGGTCTTTGGGTGCAGCCCCATGGTCAGGCCCTGCTCTTTGAGCTGGGTGGCCAGGGACAGGTCGGGTCGCAGCCAGACCCGGCAGGTCAATTCCCCGTTCTCCTGAAGTTTTATGAAGCGCTCGGTCTGGGCCGGCGTGGCAATGTCGTGGATTTCTACAATTCCGGCCTCGCGGAGGGCCTTGAGAGCGGCCCGGTTTTCGTCGAGCAGCCTCTGCTCGGACTTGGGCTTCCTGGCCTTTTGCAGGGCGGAGTAGGCCGGGGTGTCGCGGAAGATAACTCCGGTGGGCTGTCCCTGGCGGTCAAGTTCCATCCCCGGGAGCTTCTTTTTGTCCAGGCCGGCGGCCCGGAGGGCGGCGGTGTTGGCTAACCATTCCTGGTAGTCGTAGCGGCAGACAAAAACCGGGTTGTCGGGGGTGAGGTCATCAATCATCCGACGGTGGGGTCGCCAGGGTTCTCTTTTCTGCACGGCCGGTGCCTGGCCGGCATCACCTGCGGCCCATTGTTCATAGGCGCCCCAGAGGCCGCCGGTAATCCATTCGCCCTTTTCCAGGAGGCTGACCACCCGGCCGATTTCCTGGCGAAGGCCCTTTTCGTCAGAAACTTTCATCAGGTTGGCGTCGTTGATGAGGGCCCCGGCCTGGTTGAAATGGACATGCCCATCGATAATTCCCGGAGTGACAAATGCTCCCTGGAGGTCGATTAATTTCGTTTCAGGACCACGGTATTTGAGAGCCTTCTTGTCCAGGTCGCAGACATCGATGATTTGGTTTCCTTTAATAACCAGGGCTCGGGCCCGGGGCTGGTCCGGCTCCATGGTATAAATATCACCGTTGAGGAAGATAAGGTCAGCGACCTCGGCCGGCTTTCTGGAGCAGGCAGGATTAAAGGCAAAAAATAGGGTTATGAGAGTCAGAAAGAGAATCTTAGGCACACTTGACATCTTGATAAAATTGTTCATGAGATTCTCCCGGCAGGGTTTTTATCCCTCAATTGTGGAGTGGACGGAGAAATTTCCACAGGATATAGATATAAGTTCCCGCCAAATATTTCAACCAAGAAAAGAAATGGGGACACCGTAAGGTGTCCCCTTTTTATTCCCCTTTTTATTATCAGTGTAACTTGGCCTTGATCAGGGCGGCGGTCGGCCGGGTGGCCATGACGTTGGGCTTGACTTCCTTGACCATGCCCTTCTTCAGCATCTCTATGGTGGCCATAATCTCCGGCATATAATCATTTTCTATGAGCCCGATGGCCGCCTGGAAGGCACCCTGGAGGAGAGCGGTCAGCAGGGCCTCATCTGGGACCGGCAGTCCGAGCGCGGTGAAATAGGCGGTGGCCAGCTGCTTGAACTGGGCGATGACATTTTCCAGGATGGTGGCTTCGTCCTGCTGCAGGAGCCAGCCGTAGGCTATGCAGGAAGTCCGGAATTCATTCTCGGTGGCCCGGATGAATTGCTCGGCTTCGGTCAGGGTCAGGGGTGCGGCTGTCGTCTGGGAGAAATCAGACAGCCCCTGGGCATAGGCTCTGGCCATCAGGTTTTGCATGTTGGTTTTGGGACGGGCAGCAATCTGCATGACCTTGGCTCCCAGGGAATGGTCGTAGCGAACCAGGACAATGTCGCCGGCGGCTTCGATTATATTGTGGCAGACTTCCAGGGCCACGGCCGGGTAATCCTTGAAGAGGTTGTAATAATCGGTTGAGACGCTCTTCAGGTATTCGTCAAGCATCTTGGCCTTGGTGATGACGTAGCCTTCATCCGGCATAAGGGTCAGAGAGGCGTTATGGGCCGTGGAATCTGCGCCCCAGAGGTTATTGTGGCTGATGAAGCCGTAGGAGCTGGCTTTTTCATAACCGTATTTGACTGCGTGCTGGACCTTGAGAAAGTAATGGTGGGTCTGGTCGTAAAGGTAATCGCGGTAGAGGATGGAGGGAGCGGTGAACAGGTAATTGAAAGCGTCCGGGGCCATGGCTCCGTACATTTCCTCAATGTTGTAAGGGCCATTGGCCTTTTTCAACTTGTCGGCGATAAAGGCATGAGTGCCCCTTTCCCAGGCAGTTGCTGGACTCAAGATAACGGCCAGCAAAAGACCGAGGAAAACCAGTAGGCAAGCTGATTTTTTCATGGTTTAGCCTCCTTCGCTAAAGGGGCGTGGTTTCTTTTACCCCGCTTACTTATTATATTTATTCCCCTGAACTTTCGATGTCAAGTTAAACTTTTTATCAGGACAGGGCTGGGCAAGGGAGAGGAGGAAAAATGGCGGGAAGGGGACTAAAAGGGGACACCGTAAGGTGTCCCCGTTTTTTTCATTAGTCTTCCCCTTAAAAAAAGGTGCCGGTATGGGCAAAAAGGGGACACTGTAAGGTGTCCCCTGTTCAGAAGGGATTTTCGGTGGGGTAGGGCAAGGTAATCGGCTGATTATAATAGATTTCCTCGAGGCCCAGCATCCGCAGCAGGGCAAATAGTGTCTTGCCGGCTGCCCTGAAACCCACGGCCGTATGGTGCGGGAATCTCTTTTCTATCAACACGTGGCGGTAAAAGCGGCCCATTTCCCTGATGCCGAACACGCCGATGCTGCCGAAAGACTGGGGCTCAATGTCCAGCACCTCGCCCTGGGCCAGGTACGACCGGAGCCGGGAGTCGGCCGTTCCCTGGAGTCGAAATATGGTTACCTGGCCGGGTTTTATCCTGCCTTCCAGGGTGCCGCGGGTTATCTCCGGCTCTTTTCCAGGTTCCATCAGCCGGTGCATGATCAGTTGATACTTTAAGGCCGGGCCCAGCAGGCAGCAGGAAGCGGTGTTTCCGCAGTGAAAGCCCATGAAAAGGTCGGTCTGCTTGTAATCGCCAACCTTCTTTTTGTTTTTTTCGTACATATCGGCCGGCACGGTGTTGTTGATATCAAGCAGGGTGGCCGGAAGCTCGGTGGCGCAGGTCAGCAGGTATTCGCTGAGGGCGCCGTAGATGTCCACCTCGCAGGCCACCGGAATTCCCCGGGTGGCCAGCCTGGAGTTGACGTAGCAGGGAACAAAGCCAAAATAGCTTTCAAAGGCCGGCCAGCACTTGTTGGCGAAGGTGCCGTATTTGGAGGCACCCAGGTTTTTCTCCATGAACTGGAGCAGGGCCACTTCGTACTGGGCCAGCTTCTCCAGAAGCTCCGGGTAGCTGTTGCCCGCGCCCAGCTCCCTGGCCATGTCAGAAGCCACGGCCTTGATCTCGGGAGAACCGGCGGCCTTCAGGAAAAGGTCATAGAGGTCAAGCTCCGAATTTTCCATCACCTCCACGCCCAGGTCGAAGAGTGGCTTGATGGGGGCGTTGCAGGCATAAAAGTCCTGGGGCCTCGGTCCGAAACCGAATATCTTCAGGTTCTTCAGCCCGAGCCAGGTCCTGGCCACCGGGACGAATTCTTCAATCATCCGGGCCACTTCAGCGGCCGTGCCCACCGGGTACTCGGGAATGTGAACCTTGAGCTGGCGCAGGCCGACGTTGTAGGAAGAATTGAGCAGGCCGCAGTAGGCATCCCCGCGCCCGTCGTAAAGGTCGGCCGCGGTTTCCTCGGCCGCCGCGGCCAGCATCACCGGTCCGGCAAAGCGCTGGGCCAGGATGGTGGTCGGCCCTTCCGGCCCGAAATTTCCCAGGAAGATTACCAGGGCATTGATGCTTTTTTCTTTGATTTCCTGTCCGGCCTTCAGGACGTCATTTTCATTTTCGATTATGGTTTCCAGCTCGGTCACCGGAAGCCCGAGTTTCCGACACTCGGCAGCCAGGGCTATTCTCCTCTTGCGGGATAGCTCGACCGGGAAACAGTCCCGGCTGACGGCTATCAACCCGATTTTTACTTCAGGGATATTCTTGAGGCCTTCCATCTTATTTCTCCTTTCTCTGTCCGTAATAGGCTTTGGGGCCGTGTTTTCGCTCGAAGTGTTTTTTGATCAGGTATTCCGGCAGGTCCTTGACCCCGGGCTGGACCAACCGGGTCAGGAGGGCCATCTTGGCAATTCTTTCCAGGGCCAGGAGATGGTCGACCGCTTCCCTGGCCGATTGGCCCCAGGCGAAGGGACCATGCCCGGTAACCAGGCAGGCCGGGTAATGGGTGGGGTCAAGGTGTTTAAATCTTTCCACGATCACTTTTCCGGTGTTCTGTTCGTAATCGTTAAGGACTTCCTCTTCTTTCAGTTCCCGGGTGGATGGCACGTGTCCCGGGAAGAAATCGGCCTGGGTGGTGCCGTAGCAGGGGATTTCCTCGCCGGCCTGGGCAAAGGCGGTGGCGTATTCGCTGTGGGCATGGGCTATGCCCCCGATGGCCGGAAAAGAAGTGTAGAGGACAAGATGGGTTGGCGTGTCGGAAGATGGTTGGAGTCTTCCCTCCACCTGTTTCCCGCTCAGGTCCAGGACCACCATGTCTTCCGGCTTCATCCGGTCGTAGGCCACCCCGCTGGGCTTGATGGCCATCACCCCTTTTTCCCGGTCGACCTCGCTGACATTGCCAAAGGTCAGGATGACCAGCCCGTATTCGACCAGTTTCAGGTTGGCTTCGAAAACCCGTTGTTTGAGATCTTCATACATCTCAATTTTCCTTTGTCATTCCTTATTTATATATTTATGTTCACACAATCAGGCCCGTGGCTTGTTAAATTTCTTTCTGCAGGCTCCCCTGTGCTCTTTTCTCCTGCTCTTTCTTCTCCGGTTCGCCAGTTTTTCATTTGGGCCGATTGTTTTTTTCTCCTCAATAGTTGATTCTTATTTTTTCTTCCGCGCCCTTGTTTTGGCTGCCTGCCTGGCCTTTTCCAGCTGGCGGTCACGAATCTCCAGCAGGTCCTTCATCAGGTGGTGAAGGTTGCCGTTCCAGGCCCTGGTGCCGAAGGCATCGTGGAGCTCCCGGTAGAGCCGGTATAATTCCCGGTAAACCTCGTGGTATTCCGGCCTGGGCTTAAAACTCTGCGGTTTCACCCCGCACATGGCGGCCTGGGCTTCTTCAAACCGGTCATAACCGCCGGCGTCCCGGCCGGCCACCACCGCCCCGGCCATGGCCGCGCCCAGGGCACAGGTCTGGGAAGAACGGGCCACCTTCATTTCCAGGCCGAAGACATCGGCATAGATTTGCATTACCAGCGGGTTCTTCTCGGCTATTCCGCCGCAGTTGATGACTTCGTTTATTTCCACCCCGTATTCCTGGAAGCGCTTGATGATGGTCAGGGCTCCGAAGGCCGTGCCCTCGATGAGGGCCAGGTAAATTTCCTCCGGCCTGGTGTGAAGGGTTTGTCCCAGGAGCAGGCCGGTCAGCCTCTGGTCCACCAGGATGGTGCGGTTGCCGTTGTTCCAGTCGAGGGCCAACAGACCGGATTCTCCCGGAAGAAGGGAAGCCGCCTTCCTGGTCAGCTCCTCGTGGCTGCCTTTCTTCGGGCCGCCGGGCTGAATGTAATTCACGAACCAGTTGAAGATATCGCCCACGGCCGATTGCCCGGCTTCCAGTCCGAAGTACCCGGGCAGGACCGAGCCGTCCACGATCCCGCACAGGCCGGGAATATCAGCCAGGGGCCGGTCGTTCGGCCAGACGCAGATGTCGCAGGTGCTGGTCCCGATTATCTTGACGAATTTTCCGGGAGCCACGCCGGCCCCGACCGCACCCAGGTGAGCGTCAAAAGCTCCAACCGCCACCGGGATGCCCGGCTTGAGGCCGAGCATCCTGGCCCAGGACCTGGTCAGAAAGCCAGCGGCCCGGTCGGAAGTGTGGGTTTCATCGTATAGCCTGTCCCGCAACTCTCCAAGGCGGGGGTCCAGTTTGCTCAGAAAATCTTTGGCCGGCAGTCCGCCCCAGCCGGCGTTGAACATGGCCTTGTGACCGGCGGCGCAGCGGCTTCTCTTCATCTTCGACGGAGCCAGTGTGCCGGTGATGATGGCCGGTATAAAGTCGGCGCATTCCACCCAGGTGTGGGCGGCCTCGAAGACTTCGGGGGCCACCCGCAGGCAGTGAAGGATCTTGCTGAAGAACCACTCCGAGGAATAAACGCCCCCGCACTTGGCCAGGTATTCCGGGTGTTCCCTGGCGGCCAGGGCGGTTATTTCCTGGGCTTCGGCAAAAGCGGTGTGGTCCTTCCACAACCAGGCCTGGGCGTTGAGATTATTTTTGAATTCCGGATGAAAGGCCAGGGGCAAACCGTTCTTATCAACCGGAAGGGGAGTGGAACCGGTGGTATCAACGCCGATTCCGATCACCCGCTCCGGGGAAAAATCTTTTTTAGCCTTCCTGGCCCGGCTCAGGACCTGGCGAACAACTTTGACCATCGATTCCAGGTAATCGGCCGGGTTCTGCCTGGCCAGGTTGGGGTCCTTGGGGTCGAGCAATATCCCGGCCTGGCCCGAAGGATAGTTGACCACGGCCGTGCTGATTTCCTGGCCGCTGGCCACGTCCACCACCAGGGCCCTGACCGAGTTGGTGCCGAAATCCAGACCCAGGCTGTAAGCTCTGGTTTTTGACCTCATCTTTCGCGCCTCCTCATTGATTTCAATTTTAATTCAGGCCCCTGCTTTTTAGAAAGTGAAATTTTTGTGCCGGCCGGCCTGGCTCCGCAGGCATTTTTTGTGAGCAACAAAGTCCTTGACATCGCTTTCCGTTTCATTATATAAAATTTTTGTGTTAACGTTAACATTTAATTTAATTTTATTTTGCGCTTGAATGTTAACGTTAACGCCAAGGCAATAGAAAGATGGCCTGCACAGAAGTAAATGGCCCGGAGATGGTCGGCGGCGGCAACCGGACCCGGCAATCTTGCTGGGGCCCGCCCGGGGCGGGCAGCCAAGGCTCTGCCTGCTGTCGATTTCGGACCGGCCATCAATATAAAAACAAAAAAAATTAATAGGAGGATCTGATGTTTAAGCCAAAGCAATGGTTCCTGTTGGCTCTCTTCTTGCTGCTGTCGTTTTCCATCCTCCAGGCTCAGATCACCCGCCAGACCGGAACGGTGCGCGGGGTGATCAGGGATTCGGAAGGCACACCCCTGCCCGGGGTCAGTATAACCCTGACCGGGCCGAGCATGATGGGTAAGGCCACCGATGTCAGCCGGGAGGACGGAACGTTCCGGTTGCCGGCGGTGCCACCGGGTAACTACACCCTGACCGCCGAGCTCCAGGGGTTCAAGACCATTACCCTGAATGAAGTGATCGTCAGGGTAGGGTTGACCGTGACCCTGGATGTCAAAATGGAACCGGCAGCGGTCGAAGAGCAGGTGACGGTTGTGGCCAAGGCACCGGAGATTGACGTCCAGAAGACCAAGGTCACCACGGCCGTTACCTCGGAGGTAATTACCAGGCTGCCCCTCAACCGCAGCCTGACCAGCGTCATGAACCTGGTCCCCTCCACCGTCGGTACCATCGCCACCTATTCGGGAAGCATTCACGGCACCGACTGGAACGGGGTCACCTATGAAGTTGATGGCATCAACGCTAACTGTCCCACCACAGGTGGAGCTTTCGGCACCCCCCAGTTTGACGCCATCGAAGAAATCGAGGTGATGACCGGGGCCATCCCGGCCCAGGTCGGAACGACCGGCGGGGCTTTCGTCAACATCGTGACCAAGTCCGGCGGAAACAACTTCTCCGGCCAGGTCCAGGCCTACTACACCAACAAGCACCTGGCCCAGGTTCTCTTCCCCGATGAGCAACTGAAGTCGATGCGGATTGGCAAGCCCAGTTTTAGCCTCTACGACCTGGACACCTCGGCCATGTTCGGCGGCCCGATCATCAGGGATAAGATCTGGTTCTTCACCGACGTGGCCTTCACCAAGTCCAGCAACTGGGCTCCCTTCCGGCCGACCACCATCCTCGGCACACAATATGACCAGTATAAAGTCCCCAATCAAAACATGAGGGGCAACCTCAAGCTGACCACCGAATTTTCAAAAAAGCTGAGATTTTACACCTACTTTTCGCTGAGCCAGAGCCAGAGAATGTTTGAGGCCTGGTCCAACAAGACCGAGGACAGCACCTTTGACGCCAAGCCCACCCAGTACGTTGGTACTGCCAACCTGACCTGGATTCCCAGCAGCAGTTCCTTCATCGATTTCAGGCTGAATATCAACCACCTGGATTATCCCATCACGGCCCGCAACGGCTCCGATAAAATCGGATACCAGGATGGCTATACCGGTTACATCTGGAACGGCATCCAGAGCTGGGAAAGCTTCATCATCCGCCATACCAACCAGGCTTCGGTCAGGGGTACCCATTTTGCCGATAACGTCCTGGGCGGCGACCACGAGCTGGGAGCCGGAGTGGAAGTTCAGTTCGGCTGGGACCGGTATTCTTACGCCAGGCAGCAACCCATGGAGTGGTTTTACTATAACGGCAATCCATACTACTGGCGCGGCTACTTCGGGGTTGACCAGCCGACCATCTACGGCGACGGCCGCCTGTCCTTTACCAACTGCGGTCCGGGGAAGGGCGACAGTGTCACCGACCTCTATGAATACCGGATCGGCGCTTACTTCCAGGACAACTTCACCATCAAGAACCGGCTGACCTTCAACCTCGGCCTGAGAGTTGATTCTTACAACGGCTGGAGTGGCAAGGCCCGGTCCACCGGGACCACCGGCCTGTCCTACGAAATCGGTCAGGTCCTGGCCCAGGACCTCGGTTTCAACCCCTACGGCGGCTTTGAAGTCGACGGCATAAAGGACGTCCTGGTCTTCACCAGCCTGTCCCCGCGGCTCGGCCTGAGCTATGACCTGTTCGGCAACGGCCGGACGGCCCTGAAGCTGTCCTATGCCAGGTACTCGGAGCAGGTTCCGGTGATGTGGTTCTCGGAGGTGCTGCCGGCAGTCATGGGCCAGTACGAGTTTAACTGGTGGGACCTCAACGAAAACGGACAGCCAGACTCTCCCGGCACCGACTATTATGAATACCGGTGGAGCCTGGGCGATTTCAAGCTGCCCGACATCCAGTACCTCAGCCAGATGGTTGACCACGGCCTGCATGCCCCCATCCATAACGAGATCACGGCCGGTATAGAGCACCAGCTGTTCAAGGACTTTGCCGTTAAGCTGACCTACCTGCACAAGAAGAAGACCGACCTTTTCGGCTGGGCCAAGTACGACCTGGCTTCCGGCCGCTACTGGTACAAGCTGGACCAGGCCCCCGACTGGTACGTGCCCTTCACCACCATTGTCCCGGCCTACGGCAGTTTCCCGGAACAGCAGGTGACGGTCTACTTCATGAGCGAAAACTCTCCCTACGAATCGATGGTCTACATCAAGACCAACATCCCCGAGCAGTTCGTTAAGTACGACGGCCTGGAACTGGCTTTCGATAAGAGGTTTACCCACGGCTGGTCGCTGGGTGGTTCGGTCACCCTCTCCAAGACCACTTCCCAGTCCTGCGGCGATAGCCCGAACGATTTCGTCAACACCCCGGGCCGCGACAGCTACGATGTGCCCTTCATGATGAAACTCTACGGAACCTTCAACCTGCCCTACGGCTTCATCGCTTCCTTCTTCATGAATTACCGGGTCGGCTATCCCTGGGGCCGCAGCGTGGAAATCGTGCCGCCCGAAGACTGGGCCCTGGCCAACAATGCCGTGCCCTGGTCGGTCTGGGTGATGCTCGAGCCCAACGGCACCAGGAGAGAGCAGGATTTCACCAACGTTGACTTCCACCTGGAGAAAGAATTCAAGCTCCCCTACGGCACCATCGGGGCCTTCGTCGACATCTACAACCTTTTTGGCAACAAGTATGTCAACTACGGCCTGAACCCGATTGCCACCTGGTTCCCGGATGATGAGGGCAGCAGCAGCGGAAGCTACAGCCTGGACTACAACTACAACCGGGTTACCAGCATTTCGGCCACCAGGGTCTTCAAGTTCTCCATTCGTTACAAATTCTAACCGTTGTTCCAAGAGGTTTTTTTCGGGGGAAGAGCGCAAGCTCTTCCCCCTCTTTTTTCGCCCGGTTAAGGTTTGAGGGTAACGGCCCGGGGCAATTATTTCGGTATATCAGTTGCCCTCTGAATTTTGTCAGGCCAGGAGTCTGATGCTTAAAATTCTCCCGACCAGCCGACAGTCAATTGGAAGTGAGCCGATCTGCTTTTTGCCCCGATTTCAGAAACCTGGTGTCTTAATTATCCTGTTTAATCCCGGGGCTAAAATTGGTATAAATAACGAGGCGGCTAAAATAACGGCGGCAGCGAGACAACCGAAGCCCCCTGACGGTACCAAATATAGCGGGTTCTCAGGTCTTAAAAATGCCTGGAAATAACAGGAGGTGGCAGATGCCCGGAAAACTTGTATCTAAGCCTATCTTTATCAAATTGCTGGTTATGTCCCTGGCCATGTTAGTACTGATGGCAGCTCATCTGCCGGCTCAGCTCAAGCTGAGCAGTGATGATTTAGGCCTGTTTCAGTTCAGGAACCTCGGGCCCTTCCGGGCCGGCTCCTGGGTGACCTGTTTTGCCGTGCCCGAGTTTCCCTCGGAAGCCCATCTTTACACTTTCTACGTGGGAACCAGGAACGGTGGCGTCTGGAAGACTACCAATAACGGCACCACCTTTGAGCCGGTCTTCGACGGGCAGAGCCACCTGTCAATCGGAGCCATAGCCCTGGCCCCATCCAGCCCGGAAACCGTCTGGGTGGGAACGGGCGAGGCCTATTGTGCCCGCAGTTCCCACAGCGGTGACGGCGTTTATAAATCGACCGATGGCGGCCGGACCTGGAAGAGAATGGGACTCGGAGACTCTCACCACATACCCAGGATCATAGTTCATCCTCGCAACCCGGACATCGTCTACGTGGCGGCCATGGGCCATCTCTTTACCCCCAATGCCGAGCGGGGTGTCTTCAAGACCGAAGACGGCGGCCAGACCTGGAAGAAGGTCCTTTACATCAACGACAGGGTGGGGGTGATCGACCTGGTCATGGACCCCGCCAATCCCGAGGTGCTCTATGCCGCCAGCTACGACAAGGTCCGCTTGCCCTGGCACTACGAAGCCGGGGGCCCGGAAAGCGGGATTTACAAGACGACCGATGGCGGGATGACCTGGAAGAGGCTGGCCGGGGGATTACCATCCGGATATGTCGGTCGCATCGGAATCGACATCTACCGGAAAAATCCCCAGGTCCTGTATGCTGTGGTTGAAAATTTCCGGCAACCGACCGCCGAAGAGGTGGCTGCGGCCCGCAAGGCCGGACGTCCGGCCCGCCCGGTTCCGCTTGGCGAAGTCTACCGGACTGACGACGGCGGCCAGACCTGGGTTAAAGTCAACAGCGGGAAAGAACCGCTGGCCAACAAGGCTCCGTATTCTTTTAATCAACTTTACATTGCCCCCGACAACGACCAGGTTCTGTACATAACCGGAGTGACCCTGGCCAGCTCGGTGGATGGCGGTCGGACCTGGCGGGATGCCGACTGGCCGCCGCAGGCCCTGTTCCAGTCGGCCTTTGGCGACGTCAGGACCCTATGGATTGACCCTCAGAATTCGAAGCGAATTCTTTTTGGAAGCGACGGCGGCGTCTATGTTTCCTATGACGGTGGAAAAACCTGCCACCATTTTTACAACCTGCCCCTCGGCGAAATCTATGCTCTGGGGGTGGACATGGACGAACCCTACAATATCTATGCCGGGCTCCAGGACCACGATTCCTGGAAGGGCCCGTCCAATTCCTGGTCGGGCCAGGTAAACCTGAGCGACTGGGTAACGGTCGGGGGTGGGGACGGGATGTACAACGTGGTTGACCCCACCGACAGCCGCTGGGTTTATAACTGCCGGGAGTTCGGGAACTTCTACCGGCTCGACCAGAAGACCGGAACCCGCCAGAGGATCCAGCCAGTAAGAAGCCAGGATAAAGAGCCTTACCGTTTTAACTGGACCCCGCCGATTCATATTTCGCCTCATAACAGCTCCATCGTCTATATCGGGGCCCAGGTCCTGCTGTGTTCTCTTAACCGCGGTGACGACTGGGAAGAGATAAGCCCGGACCTGACCACCAATGATAAGAGCAAGCAGTCTGGCGCCGGCAATATAACCTTCTGCACAATAACCACCATCTCCGAGTCGCCACGCAAACCCGGGGTCATCTGGGTGGGCACAGACGACGGGAAAGTGCAGCTGACGACAAACGGCGGGGCCAGCTGGAGCGACTGCACGCCGGCCCTGGCCAGGGCCGGGGCCCCGGCCCAGCTCTGGGTCAGCCGGGTCCTGGCTTCTCCACATGATCCCGGGACGGCTTTTGTGGCCAAGAGCGGTTTCCGGAACGATGATTTTAAGCCCTATCTTTTCCGGACCACTGATTACGGCCGCACCTGGACCACGATTTCTGCCGGCCTTCCGGACAGCCCGGTCAACGTCGTAGTCCAGGATGGCCAGAATCCAGACCTGTTGTTCGCCGGCACAGATAACGGCCTTTATGTTTCTTTCGACCGGGGGAAGAGCTGGCTTCCTTTCCAGAACAATATGCCCGCGGTCAAGGTAACCGACCTGGTGATTCATCCTCGCGAGGCCGACCTGGTGGTCGGGACTTATGGACGCGGCATCTGGGTGGTCAACATCTGGCCGCTGCGGGAAATGAAACCGGAAATTATGAACGAACCGGTCCATTTATTTTCCGTCAGGCCGGCCATCCAGAAACAGTATCCAGTCTTCGGCAATTATCACCTGACCGGTGATAGCCACCTGTTCACTCCCAACGAACCGGATGAAGTGGTGATACATTATTACCTAAAGCAGGAGTCCGGGGAAAAGGTGAAAGTCGGCATATATGATGCGGAGAGAAAACTTCTGCGGGAGCTCGAAGGCCCCGGTAAAGCTGGACTGAACCGGGTGAGCTGGGACATGAGAAAGGCCGGAGAAGGTCGGCCTGGCCCCAGGGTTGAGCCCGGCAAGTATTTCGTGGTTCTGCAGGTAGCCGGAGCCAGGCTCGAAAGACCGGCGCTCATAAGCAAGAGGATAAGCTGGTCCCTGGGCCCGCAGCCGGTTGTCCTGATGACCCCTGACCGGCAGGATAATTTAGAAGAGTGAGCGGGCCTTCAAAGGAATTGAATAAAATATTTTCTGGCCGGCCCCAAATCGGCTATGATGTCGGTGAATGGCCAGAAAGACAACGATCAAGGAGGTTTCGATGTCGGGAGTAATTACCGGGAAAAAAACTTTGGCGATTTTTTGCCTGCTGCTCGGAGCCTGGTTGTTTTCAGCCTGTTCCGCGGAAAAAAGGGATTATTCCATCAAGCCGGTCGACCTGACCGCGGTCCGCTTTGCCGACGGCTTCTGGAGCTCCAGGATAGAAACCAACGGGAAGGTTACTATACCCCATTCTTTCCGGCAGAGCGAGGAGACCGGCCGGATCAAGAACTTCGAGATAGCAGCCGGGATGGCCGAGGGCGATTTCTGTTCCCGTTATCCCTTTGACGATTCCGATATTTACAAGATGATAGAAGGTGCCTCCTACCAGATGATGCTCCACCCCGACCCGGAACTCGATAAGTACCTGGACGGCCTGATTGCCAGAATCGCCGCCGCCCAGGAGAAGGACGGTTATATTTATACAGCCCGGACCATCAAGAACAAGGGCGGAAAGATACCCCTGGAAGAGTGGGTGACCGACAAGAGGTGGGAGAGAGAGCAGGATGCCCACGAGCTGTACAACGCCGGTCACCTCTACGAAGCGGCCGTGGCCCATTACCTGGCCACCGGCAAGAAGACCCTGCTGGATGTAGCCCTGAAAAATGCCGAGCTCATCGGGAAGGACTTCGGACCCGGGAAGGTAATGCTGCCCCCGGGACACCAGGAAATTGAAATCGGGCTGGTCAAGCTTTACCGCCTGACCGGCAAGAAAAAGTACCTGGACCTGGCCAGGTTCTTCCTCGACCAGCGTGGCAACAAGGAAGGTCATGAACTTTATGGTTTTTACTCCCAGGACCACCTGCCGGTGAGGGAGCAGAAAGAGGCCGTTGGCCATGCCGTTCGGGCCGCCTACATGTACTCCGGCATGGCTGACGTGGCCGCCCTTACCGGCGACCAGTCCCTGGTCCAGGCCCTGGACAGCCTGTGGGAAGACGTGGTTTACCGGAAGATTTACCTGACCGGCGGCATCGGTTCCACCGGGGCCTGGGAAGGCTTCGGCCCGGCCTACAATCTGCCCAACGCCTCGGCCTATGCTGAAACCTGCGCCTCCATCGCCAACGCCTTCTGGAATTACCGGATGTTCCGGCTGCACGGCGAGGCTAAATACCTGGACGTCTTTGAGCGGATAATTTACAACGGCTTCCTGTCCGGAATCGCCCTGACCGGCGACCGGTTCTTCTATGCCAACCCGCTGGCCTCCTTCAGCCAGCATGAAAGAAGCCCCTGGTTCGGTTGCGCCTGCTGTCCGCCGAACATAGTCCGCTTCATTCCCCAGCTCGGACAGTATGTCTACGCCACCTCGGGCGACAGGCTTTACGTCAACCTGTTTGCCCGGAGCCGGGGCCAGGTGGAGATGGACGACCTTAAGGTGGAACTGGAGCAGGAAACCGATTACCCCTGGAAAGGGGATATTAAAATCAAGGTCAACCCGGCCAGGGAAGACGATTTTACGGTCATGCTGCGGATACCCGGCTGGGCCCTGGGGCAACCCATCCCGGGCGACCTCTACCGTTATGGTGATAAGAAAGAGGTTCGGCCCATGGTTAAGGTTAATGGAGAAGAGCTGGCCCTCAACCTGGAAAATGGTTTCCTGCCGATTGCCCGGAAATGGAAGGCCGGCGACACCATAGAGGTCAGCCTGCCCCTGGAGCCGCGCCCGGTCCTGGCCAATGAAAAGGTCAAGGATGATGTGGGGCTGGTGGCCGTGGAACGGGGGCCCCTCGTCTATTGCGCCGAGTGGCCTGATAACGGTGGCCGGGTCAGCAACCTGCTATTACCCGACGGCGCCACCCTGACCTCCGAATTCCGGAATGACCTGTTGGGTGGACTGGTGGTGGTCAGGGCTGCGGGCCGGGCTTACCGGATGGAAAAAGAAAAGGTTGTGGCCCAGGATAAAGAGATTACCCTTATCCCATATTACGCCTGGGCTCACCGCGGCCGCGGGGAAATGGCCGTCTGGCTGGCCCGGGAAGAAGGAAAGGTCAGGCCGACCCCCGAACCTTCCCTGGCCTCAAAGGCCAAAGTGGAAGCCTCCGAGGGCGCCCGCGGGGCCAGGTTCATCAACGACCAGTATGAGCCCAACAGTTCCATCGACCACTCGGTCGGCTATCTTCACTGGTGGCCAAAGAAGGGAACCACAGAATGGGTGAGCTACGAGTTTCCGGCTCCGGTCCGGGTGTCAGAGGTGGCCGTTTACTGGTTCGATGATACCGGCCTGGGCGAATGCCGGGTGCCTGAATCCTGGAAGCTTTATTATAAAAAGGGCAACGACTGGGTTCCGGTCAAGAACCTGACTCCCTACGGCCTGGAGAAAGACCGGTACAACCTGGTTAAATTTTCTCCCGTGGTTACCACCGCCCTTAAGGTTGAAGTCAAGAGCCAGGAAAAATTTTCAGCCGGCATCCAGGAATGGCGGGTGAAGTAGTCGACCCGGATCAGCACAAAGAGTAGCCGGAGAATTCGAACTGGCTGAGGTGCCCGGTGGTCTGAGGATGAGCGGCCGGCTGGCTGCCAGGACAATGCTTTAGCCAGTCCGGAAAAGCTGGAACCGGATTCCAGGGTTTCTAATTTCGGCCTGAAGCCGAGACGAGAGAAAGAGCCGGAGGGAAGAAAATTAAGCCTGGCTTGATTTGAACGAAGGAAATTACCGGTCGGGTATCTGGCAGAGGGTAGAACCGGCTAATAATAGATGACCTGAAGATAGAGAGGCTGAAAGCGAAGGCCCTGGCTAAAAGCAGAAATGGTGAGTGAAATGGCCAGCGTATCGGCCGGAAAAGAAGGGATTGTCCTCACCGGTCAGCTGGTCCGGCCGGATGGTTGTGGTCAGGATATGAGAACTGGCTCAGAGAATAAATAGAATAAGATAAACGTAAATTATAAATTCTTTTGGAGGAGAAGATGAGGATCAGCCGTAATTTTAATAAGGATGGAAAAATCCGTCTTTCTTCTCACGGATTTCTGAGATTGCTCCGGCCCGGCCGGTCAGTTGCCATGTTGATTCTGATCATAGCCCTGGCCTGGCCGGGTGCCTTCGCTGACCAGGGGCAGCAGCTTTTGCCCAATCCGTCCTTCGAAGAGACAAAAGATGGAAAGCCGGTGGGCTGGCGTCCGGCCACCTACCAGCGGGAAGCTGCGTTTGAAATGGATAAAATTGCCAGGACCGGTTCCTGGAGTCTTAAAATCAGCTCGGAGAAAGGAGCCGATGCTGCCTGGTCCACCCATGTCAGGGTTCTTCCCTTTGCCCGGTACCGGTTCAGCGGCTGGGTCAGGACCGAGAATATCAAGTCCCAGGGCTGGAAAGGCGTTCTTTTTAATGTTCATGGCCTGGAAAAATTTCAAACCAGGGCCCTTACCGGCAGTAACGACTGGACCCGCCTGGAAATGATCATAGAAACGGAGCTGAATGATGCCCTGCAGATCAACTGTTTGTTCGGCGGCTGGGGAAAGGTTACCGGGCAGGCCTGGTTTGATGACCTGAGCCTGGAATTGCTTTCGGCCCGGAAGCTCCGGCCCCGGGCCACGGTTAATCCGGCCCGGAAACTGGAGCCGATTTCTCCTTACCTCTATGGCCAGTTTATCGAACATCTGGGGCGATGCATCTACCAGGGCATCTGGGCCGAGATGCTGGAAGACAGGAAATTCTACCAGGCGGTTGGTACGCCGGGTTCTCCCTGGAAGATAGCCGGTGAACCGCACTCCGTCCACATGAACCCGCTGCTGATATATGCCGGAGTCCCGGTACCCGAGGTTCGCCTCAAGGGGAACGGCCGGGAAGCTGGGATTTATCAAGAGTCCCTCGCCCTTCAGAAAGGAAGAAAATATACCGGCCGCCTCGTCCTGGCCGGGGACCCGGGAGTGCTGCCGCTGGAGGTCAGGCTGGTCTGGGGTGAGGGGCGGGATGAAAGGGAAGTGGTCAGGATTGACAGGATCGGTCCTGATTATGAGAAATTCTATTTTGACTTTACCTCCGGGGCAGATACCGAGAACGGACGCCTGGAAATCGTCAGCCGGGGTAGCGAGGCTTTCCGGGTGGCTGCCGTCTCCCTGATGCCGGCCGATAACCTGGAGGGCTTCCGGCCGGAAGTGATTAAAATCCTGAAGGAACTGAATTCTCCCGTCTACCGCTGGCCGGGCGGAAATTTTGTCTCGGGGTACGATTGGCGGGATGGAATCGGCGACCCCGACCGCCGCCCGCCGCGCAAGAACCCGGCCTGGCAGGGAATCGAGCATAACGACGTGGGTATCCATGAATTCATGGCCTTCTGCCGGCTGGTGGGGGCCGAGCCTTACATCGCCGTCAACAGCGGCCAGGGAAATGAAACCATGGCTGCCGACGAGGTGGAATACGTCAACGGCTCTGCCGATACCCCGATGGGTCGGCTCCGGGCCTGGAACGGTCATCCCGAGCCCTTCAACTGCCGCTTCTGGTCCATTGGTAACGAGATGTACGGCGACTGGCAGCTGGGGCACATGCCGCTTGCCGATTACGTCAGGAAACACAACCGTTTGGCTGAAGCCATGAAGGCCAGGGACCCGAATATCAAGCTGATTGCCGTGGGGGCAGTTGGCGACTGGAGCCGGGGCATGCTGGAAGCCTGTGCCGACCACATGGACTACATCAGCGAGCATTTTTACGTGGGCGAGCGCCCGGGTCTTCTCAGCCATGTCTACCAGGTGCCCCGGGCCATAAGAAGAATTGCCGAGGCTCACCGCCAGTACCGGAAAACGATTCCGCAACTGAAGGGAAGGGACATCCGGATTGCCCTGGACGAGTGGAACTACTGGTATGGTCCGTATGTATATGGCGAGCTGGGCACCCAGTATTTCCTGAAAGATGCCCTGGGCATAGCGGCCGGGCTGCACGAATACTACCGCCAGGCGGACATCATCTACATGGCCAACTATGCCCAGACGGTTAATGTCATCGGGGCCATCAAGACCTCCAAGACCGAGGCCGTGTTCGACACCACCGGTCTGGTGCTGAAGCTTTACCGCCAGGAATTCGGCACGGTGCCGGTTAAGGTCTCCGGCCAGCCCGAACCTCTGGATGTCATGGCCGCCTGGAAAGAAGACGGGAAGACGTTGACCGTGGCCGTGGTCAACCCGACGGCCGAAAAGCAGACCCTGGCCCTGGACCTGGCCGGGTTCCGGGTGAAGGGCGTGGAGAAAATTCTGAGAATCACCGGCCCGCACGAGAAAGCCTGCAACGTTCCCGGGCAGAAGCCGGAAGTGGAAATCACCACGGTTAACGAGAAGTTTGTCCCCGAACGCCTGCAGTTGCCCCCACTTAGCATCACCCTTTATGTGCTGAGATAAGAAATCCTACTAAAATAGTAGGAATTAGGGCCGGCCCGGTTTCGATTTCAGGCCGGCCGGATTTTCTGGAAGCCGATGTGGTAAAATCGGCCTGGAGAGGAAAAATGAAAAGAATAGCCTTAGCCTGCCTGCTGGTTTCAAGCCTGATTTTTCCTGGCTGTGAAAAACCGCCTTCAGCCCCGGAAAGTGCCGGCCGGGATTACCCCATCCAGCCGGTAAATTTCTGGGAGGTTAAAGTAACAGATGAATTCTGGGCCCCCAGGATGGAAACCAACCGCCTGGTGACCGTGCCCTATCTCTTCCGGATGAACGAGGAAACCGGCCGGGTGGACAATTTCCGGATTGCCGCCGGCCTCAAGAAGGGTCAGCATACCGGAAAGAGGTATAACGATTCCGATGTTTACAAGGCCATAGAAGCGGCGGCCTACACCCTGAAGACCCATCCCGACCCGGACCTGAAGCGCCGGATAGATGAGCTGGTGGAGCTCATCGCCAGGGCCCAGGAGCCGGACGGCTACCTTTTTACCACCAGGACCATCGACCCTAAAAACCCGGCTCCCGGCTCCGGGGCGGAGAGATGGTCCAACCTCCGGGTAAGCCACGAGCTTTACAACCTGGGCCACCTGTACGAGGCAGCGGTGGCCTATTTCCAGGCTACCGGGGAGAAAAACCTGCTGGAGGTGGCTGTAAAAAGCGCCGACCTGCTGGTGAGGACCTTTGGACCCGACCGGCGGCGGGGCTTCCCCGGGCACCAGGAAATTGAAATCGGTCTGGTCAAGCTGTACCGGGTTACCGGCAACGAAGAGTACCTGAAGCTGGCCAAATTATTTCTGGATGAGCGCGGCCACTACCACGGCGGCGAGGTCTATCCCGCTACCTCTCCCTTCCACATTTACAATTCTCAAGAATACCTGCAGAATCACAAGCCGGTGCTGGAACAGACCGAGGCCGTGGGCCACGCCGTCCGGGCCACCTACATGTACAGCGGAATGCTGGACGTGGCCGCGGTGGGAGGTTACCCGGAGTATGCCCGGGCCAGCCGGACCCTGTGGGAAAACGTGGTCGGCCAGAAACTCTACCTGACCGGCGGAATCGGTTCAACTGGCGAATACGAGGCCTTCGGGCCTGGCTATGAGCTGCCCAACGAGCAGGCTTATGCTGAAACCTGCGCCGCCGTTGGCAACGCCTTCTGGAACCAGCGTCTTTTCCAGATGGAGGGTGACGGCCGCTACATAGACGTTCTGGAAAGGATTATCTATAACGGCCTGCTATCGGGGGTCGGGCTGTCCGGGGACCGCTTCTTCTACCAGAACCCACTGGCCTCCAGGGGCAAGTACGAAAGAAGCAGCTGGTTCGAGGTGGCCTGCTGCCCGGCCAACGCCGCCCGCTTCCTGGCCACCTTTCCCCAGTACATCTATGCCCACTCGTGGCAGGAAGTATTCATCAACCTCTATGTGAATTCCTCGGCCCAGTTTGACTTCCAGAACACCAGGCTGGAAATAATCCAGGAAACCAAGTATCCATGGCTGGGACAGGTCAAGGTCGGGGTCAACCCGTCCCGGCTCCGGGAATTTGTCCTCTGCCTTCGGATTCCCGGATGGGTCCAGGGAAGGCCAGTTCCTTCCGACCTTTACCGCTACCTTGACGGGGAAGCCGGGCAGGTGGTGGTCAGGTTGAACCGAAAGGTCATTCCCGTGGAAATAGATCGCGGTTACCTCAGGATAAAAAGAAAATGGGTCAGGGGCGACGTAGTGGAAATTCTCTTTCCCATGCCCGTCAGGAGGGTGGTGGCCCATCCAGATGTGGTTGAGAACCGCGGCCGGGTGGCCATCGAGCGGGGTCCCGTGGTCTTCTGCGCCGAAGGACGGGATAACGGCGGGACAGCCCTGAACCTGGCCGTTCCGGATACCACCCGGTTTCAACAGTGGTACCGCAATGACCTCCTGGGCGGGGTGACCGTCATCACCGGCGGCGGACTGGTGGTGGACGATAAAGGGAACGAAATCCGGAAACAGAACCTCTTCCTTATTCCCTACTCTGGCTGGGCCAACCGCGGAGCCTGGGAAATGGCCGTCTGGCTGCTCCGGAAGGAATGAGCCGGTTACTTCTTCGGGTAGCCCACGGTCTGGGCCAGCATGATTTTCTGCTCCGGCCGGAGCTTCATGGCTTTGGCCAGCTCTTCCCGGTTGAGGGAAGCCCTGACCACCGTGGCCAGTCCCTCGGAAGCGCAGAACAGGTACACGTTCTGTGAAATAAAGGCGGCATGGGCCCCGGAATAAAACCTCTTGTCCTCGTCCGAACCGCGGGGAATGCGGGCATAGTCTCCTACAAAAATCAGGTTGACTGGAGCAATCTTGACAAAATCCTGGGTCCCGGTCAGACCCCTGATGTCCTCTTTGAGAACCTGGACCAGGGAATGGTCCTTGGCTTCATATAGGAAGAGCCCATCGGCCGTGGCCACGTAGAGGTCTATGTTCTGCCAGTTGACCGCCGAAGGCGCGGTTCTTTTCCCGGACTCCGGCCGGTTAATTCCGTAGGCCGCCCAGAGCAGGTTGGACAGAACCTGGGGCGAGAGTTTATCCGGGCTGAATTCCCGCTGGCTCTGCCGGAGCTTCAGGCATTCCATCAGCGGTTTCCCGCCCTCGAGCTGCGGGGGAGGCAGCTTGATGACCGTCGTTTCCTGCCCGGAAACGTTACCCGGCCAGAGAAAAACCCAGCCGGCCAGCAGAAGCAATGATAACAGGGTTGCGGTCGTTCTCGATCTCATCGGTTCCTCCTGGTAGATAGATTCTATCATCAACTCCGTTTGTCTTCCAGGCTCATTTATTGAATGGCCCGTTCGAAGGTAAGACCTATGGGAGCGGGGGTTGCTCCGGGTGGCCATCGGGCCAGGCCCGCGCCTTCCCGTTTTCCATCCTACTCTGTATCTGCCACACTTCTGGCCGTGCCGCCACCCATGTTTTGACAAAACCCTCCCCCTGTGTTATTAGAGAATTTCCGGATATTAACTGACAGGAAAAAGAAAATGGCCACGGCAGTTGAAAGATGGGTGGAAAAACAGGCTGAACTCCTTCAGCCCAAGACCATTTACTGGTGCGACGGTTCGGAAGGTGAAGCCCGGCGCATCATTGAAATGGGCCTGCGGGAAGAAAAGATTGAACAGCACGATATCTTCCTGGAGCTCAACCAGAAGCTCTGGCCCAAGGCTTACCTTCACCGCAGCCACCCGACCGACGTGGCCCGGACCGAGCAGCTGACCTTCGTCTGCCATTCCGATAAGGAGACCACCGGGCCCAATAATAACTGGATGCACCCGGAAGAGGCCAAGAAGAAGCTGACCAAGCTGTCCCGGGGAGCCATGCGCGGCAAGACCATGTATGTTCTACCGTACATGATGGGTCACCCCGACTCTCCCTACGCCAAGGCCTGCATCCAGATAACCGATGTCTCCTACGTGGCCGTCAGCATGAGGATCATGACCAGGCTGGGCCGGCACATCCTGGACAAGATCGGCAACTCGGAGAATTTTGTCAAGGGCATTCACACCGTCGGCGATTTTGACCCCAACAAGCGCTTCATCATGCATTTCCCCGAAGAGAACCTGGTCTGGAGCGTGGGCTCTGGCTACGGCGGGAATGCCCTGCTGGGTAAGAAATGCTTTTCCCTGCGGATTGCTTCCTGGATGGGCCGCAAGTACGGCTGGCTGGCCGAGCACATGATGGTCATCGGGGTAGAAGATATTCACGGAAACATAACCTACATCGCCGGGGCTTTCCCCTCGGCCTGCGGCAAGACCAACTTCGCCATGCTGGAGTCGGCCCTGCCCGAGTACCGCATCTGGACCATCGGCGACGACATCGCCTGGCTGAACATCGGCCCCGACGGGCGACTTTATGCCATCAACCCGGAATTCGGGTTCTTTGGAGTGGCCCCGGGCACTTCCATGAAGACCAACCCCAACATGATGCGCACCCTGCGCAACTCCAATTACTATCCGACGCTTTTCACCAACGTCGGCCTGGACCTGGACACCATGTCTCCCTGGTGGGAAGGACTCGACGGGCCGGTGCCGGAGAACATGCTGGACTGGCAGGGGCGTCCCTGGAAGCCCGGGCAGGGCACACCGGCCGCCCACCCAAATTCCAGGTTCACCGTGTCGGTCTACAACTGCCCCACCCTTTCCAGGGAATACGACAACCCGATGGGGGTGCCCATCTCGGCCATCCTGTTCGGAGGCCGCCGGACCAGGCTGATTCCATTGATCACCGAGGCCTTCAGCTGGGAACACGGGGTCTTCCTGGGAGCCAGGATGGGCTCGGAGACCACGGCCGCGGCTGCCGGCAAGGTGGGAGTGTTGCGCCGCGACCCGATGGCCATGCTGCCCTTCTGCGGCTACAACATGGGTGATTACTTCCGCCACTGGATCAACATGGGCCGGCTGATGAGTAAACCGCCCCGAATTTATTCCATCAACGCCTTCCGCCGCAACGAAAAGGGAGAATTCCTGTGGCCGGGCTTCGGCGAGAATATCAGGATTCTGAAATGGATAATAGAAAGGGTTAACGGCCGGGCCGGGGCCAAAGAGACTCCTCTCGGGCTGATTCCGGACAAGAAAGACCTGGACCTGAGCGGCTTGAACCTTCCCGACCAAAACCTGGAAGAGCTTTTCCGGATCAACCCGGAAGAATGGGGAGAGGAGCTGGCCGACATCAAGGACTTCCTGAAGAAATTCGGCCGGCACATGCCCTACGAAATCTGGCAGGAATACGACCGCCTGAAGAAGGGTCTCGGTTACTGAGCCGAGGTTGTATTTTCGGGCGGAATTTGATAATAATTTTAGCTGGAAATTTTAGTTTTTAATGAGGACCAGCAATCGTTACCATTAAAGACATAGCCAGGAAGGCCCGGGTCTCGATCGGCACCGTTGACCGGGTTCTGCACAACCGGGGCCGGGTCCATCCTGAAACGGAAAAGAAAGTCCGCCGGGTTCTCAAGGAACTGAATTACCGGACCAACATCTTTGCCAAGCACCTGAAGATGGGACGGGTGTTCAATTTCAGCGTCCTGATGCCCAGGCCACAGCAGGATAGCTACTACTGGCTGCTGCCCTACCGGGGCATCCAGAAAGCCCAGGAAGAACTCCTGTCCCACAAGGTGAGGGTGAATTTCTTCTTCTTTGACCGCTACAATGAAAGATCCGTTCTCAACACCGGGCGGAGGTTGTTAAGGACCAACCCTGACGGAGTGCTGGCGGCTCCGGTTCTGCCCGAAGGTTTCAACCGGTTCATGGCCGACCTGCCACCCGAACTTCCCGTGGTTTTCTTTGATTCCTACCTGCCCGGGGTAAAGCCCCTGGCCTTTATCGGGCAGGATGCCTTCCGGAGCGGCTTGCTGGCCAGCCGGTTGATGTGCCAGACGGTTCACCGCGGAAGTGGCCTGGTGGCCGTTATAAAAATTCTCCCGGAAGACTATCACATTGTCGGCCGGATAGAGGGCTTTTTACAGGGCAGCCGGGACTGGTCGGGTTTGAGAACGGAGACCCTGGACCTGGTCGGGAGCTGGCCCGCGGCCAAGACTGCCGAGTACCTGGAAGCTTTTTACCGGGCGCATCGGGACCTGGCCGGGATTTTTGTGACCAACGCCATGACCCACAAGGTGGCCGAGTGGTGGAAGGGGAATTCCGGGAAGGAGAAGATCATCCTGATCGGCTATGATCCCATTCCCAGGAATGTGGCCCTGCTCAAGGTCGGGGCCATCGATTTTCTGATCAGCCAGCAGTCGGAGCGTCAGGGCTACGAGGGCATCTACGCCCTGTTCCGCAAGGTTGTCCTGGGCGAAGAGGTCAGAAACAAGATAATGACACAGATTGATATCATCACCGCCGACAACGTGGACTATTACCAGAGTTAATTGAAGGCCGGGAGGAGAAAGCAAGATGGACAGGGAAAAGCCGGTACTGAACGTCAAATCTCTCAAGGAGCAGGTCTATGATTTTCTGAGGGAGCAGATGCGCCGGGGGGAAATCCTGCCCGGCTCGGTCATCGACCTGGAAGAAACCTCTCGCAAGCTGGGGGTAAGCCGCACTCCGTTGCGGGACGCATTGCTGCAGCTGGAAACCGAGGATTTCGTCACCATCCTGCCCCGCCGCAAGGTGGTGGTCAACGTCCTGACGGCCAGGGATATAAAGAATTACTACGAAATAATCGGGGCCCTGGAGAGCATTGCCATCCTCAAGGCCGCGGCCCGGCTGCAGCCGGCGGACCTGGAGCACATGGAGCAGCTTAACCTGGAAATGAAACAGGCCATTGAAGCCGATAACTTCGACCTCTATTATGAAAAAAACCTGGCCTTTCATAATGTCTATCTTGAGGCCTGCGGTAACGATAAGCTGATGAAGATAGTTAACAGCCTGAAAAAAAGGCTCTATGATTTTCCCCGGCCGAGCGGTTTCGTCAAGGAGTGGGAGCAGTCCTCCACCGGTGAGCATGCCAGGTTGATTGAATACCTGCGCCGTGGCCAGAGGGAAGAAGCGGCCAGGTACGTTCGCGACGTCCACTGGTCATACGAGGTCCAGGAAAAATTCATAGTCCAGTATTACCGGCATATTTCCAATCCCTGAAGCCGGTGGCAGGGGGGCCGCTTGGTGCTCCGAGTCAGGGCTTGAAGATGAAGTAGGCGGCCAGGACCATCAGGGAAAAACCCACCAGGTAATTCCAGCGGAAATCTTCGCGCAGGTAAAGTACGGAGAAGAAGGAAAAGACGGTGAGGGTCACCACTTCCTGGATGGTTTTCAGCTGGGCGGCAGTCAGCCGTCCGTAGCCCAGGCGGTTGGCCGGAACCTGGAAGCAGTATTCGAGGAAGGCGATCAGCCAGCTCAGGACAACGGCTTTCCAGAGCGGCAGGCTCTTGAATTTAAGATGGCCGTACCAGGCAAAGGTCATAAAGATATTGGACACCACCAGCAGGCCAACTGTTATCCAGGGCATATTCGGTCCTCAACGGGTAAAATTAGCCAATAATGATAGCCCCCTTTTTTCTTTTGTCAATAGCGGTCAGAACGGAGAAGGCCGGGATCGGTTCACTGGAATAGCCGCGTCTATCTCCGGGAACCCAGGGGGCCAGTGGACAATATAAAGGCTGCTGGTAGCCAGGAAGCATCCCGCTCTATAAAAGATTTTTTCTCAAGGAATAAAAAAAGGAATAACCGTAGAAATAACTGTGTCTGTCCGGGCTGCGGCGCTTACAGGTTGAAGCGGTAGGTGAACTTGACCAGAAAGACATTATCCCCGGGGGCGGTGAAGAGGTCGCCCAGGTCCCGGCCCAGGGAAAAATCTCCGGGGTTGGCATAGTCGGCCCGGTTCTGGGTCCAGACCAGGTAGAGCAGTGAACCCAGGCGGTATTCCCAGCGCAGGACGACCGTGCCCCGCAGCGATTTGTAATTGAAATCAGGGTTGTAGATGGAAAAGGCCGCGGCCGGCCCGCTGCCGTCCGGGTCGAGCCGGTAGAAACCGTCCTGGTATTCTATGGTCGAGGGGCTTTCGCCAAAAACCAGGTAGTCGTAAGTCCGGGGCAGGTTCAATTGCTTGAACCGGTCATAGCGGCCGACGGCAATATAGGGCTGGAGGTAAACCTGGAGACTTAACCTGGGGGTGAAGATCCAGTTGAGCCTGAGTTCAGCGGCCACCAGGGTCTGGTCAATCCGGCCGAATATGTACCGGCGCCCGTAGGTGGCGGTCATCAGGGGGTCGGCCACCGAGGTCAGCCACTGGGTTTCGTTGTTGTCCTGGCCGACCGTCGGTCCAAAGGACAGGTTGAAGTTGGGCCGGGGCTTCCAGCGCAGGCCCAGGCTCAGGTTCCATTGTT
The DNA here is from genome assembly GCA_003426165.1 of Candidatus Saccharicenans subterraneus. Taxonomy (GTDB): domain Bacteria; phylum Acidobacteriota; class Aminicenantia; order Aminicenantales; family Saccharicenantaceae; genus Saccharicenans; species Saccharicenans subterraneus. The sequence continues at coordinate 143,508 of QUAH01000002.1, read as the reverse complement.
CCTGCTTATTCCTGGTCTGCCCGTAGTATCCGGTGCCATAAAAAACAAAGCGCCGGCGCGAGTCGGTTTCCAGGCTGAGCTGGGCCAGGTAGCCTGGTGGAATCAGGGCCAGGGGGCCGCCCCTGGTCAGGGTGTTGCTATAGGCTTCGGGGTAATAGATGAAAGTTCCGTCCACCGTCCACCAGTTACGAAAAACTCCCTGCAGGTTGAACAGCCAGCCCTCGAAGGTCTTGTTCCAGCCGAAGTCGTGGTTCTGTTCCAGCCCCCCGATCACCAGGGCCTGCCGGAATACCTTTCCCGGTTTGGTCCACATGTAACCGTAAAGAGCCTGGAAGTTTATCCGGTCGGAAATGCTTCTCTGGTAGCCGGCCTCGTTGGGGTCAAACCCGGGGCTCAGAACTCCGCCAGAAAGGTAGACTATGGAATGGCCCTGTTGCTTGGCCAGGGTGAGTTTGCCGCCCAGCCCGGTCAGGCTGGTGGCTTCCGGGTTCAGGCTGACATGAGTGGCATCCGGCCGCTGGAAGTAATGAATGGAAGAGCGTTGAATGCGGTAAATGGCGGTTTCGCTGCCGCTGAGAAAGGTTCCGCCGGCCCAGCCGCCCAGGACCCAGTTCCTTTTCTTATCGAGAAAAGCCCAGCCGTCCACGGCCAGGCTGAACGATTCGCCGGCCAGCAGGGACTTCAGGCTGTCTTCCCTCAGGTCCCTGATAACCGAGGTCAGAAGGAAACCGAGCCCCTGTTGCCCGCGGTTAAATTCCTTCTGGCCGCGGAAGATTCCGTAATAGGTAAAGGGGGCCACCTCGTCCCGGTAGCGGGTGGTCAGGTCGTCGACCGTGGCAAATTCCCTGGCGGTGATGGCATTGATCATCCCGAGGTTCCAGCCGCCGCCGAGTTTTCCGGTTAGCTTGAAGGCGCCGATGATGGTGGACCGGTCGGGAAAGCTGACGTAACCGTCGTGCTGGGGATAGCCCTGCGGTTCCCGCCCGATGCGCCGGCTGTAGAATAACCTGGGATTGGGCCAGTTCAGGTCGGCATTGATGTAAATCCCGCCCCGTCCAAAGTTGCTGAAGATGGATGAGCCTTCGATAAAGAATGGCCGTTTTTCTTCGTAGTAAGTCTCGTAAGCAGTCAGGTTGATGACCGCCGGGTCCACCTCCACCTGGCCGAAATCGGGGTTGATGGTCAGGTCCAGGTTGAGGTTGCTTTTTAAGCCGGCCTTAAGGTCCAGGCCGAGGTTACCCTGGTATTTATGCCCGGTTTCGAAGGGATTTCCGGGTTCAGCCGGACGGAACCGGGCCTGTCCCACGGAGTAGGGGAAAACCTCCACCCGGCGCCCGGGTTTTATATTCTCGATTCCTTCCAGCCGCGCAAAGCGAGAAACAAAGGCATTGTCTTCCTTGGGCACCCAGGCAAAAGACACCTTTTCATTCTTCCGCTTGATTATCCTCTGGAAGTTTACCCCCCAGACCTGCTTTTCCCGGCGGGGGAAGCGGAGCTGGTTAAAGGGAATCCGCATCTCCAGCGACCAGCCCTCGGCGGTCACCCTGGTCCTGGCTTCCCAGACCCCGTCCCAGCTCTTATCCTCGCTGATGTCGTTGTAAAGGGCCTTGTCGATGATGGAGCCGGAAGGGTTCACCCAGAAGGCATAGCCACTGCGCCGGTCAAAATAGGGGTCCAGGCATAAGATAAACCAGTCGGAATCCACCGAGTAGTCGCGGCGACCGAGCTGGCCGATTATGCCCTTCGGGTCCGAATCGTGACAGAAGGCGGCCACGTAGAGGTTGGCGCTGTCGTAAAAAACCCAGACCCGGGTTCTTTCGCTGGCCGCGGCTCCATCCACCGGGTCGGTCTGGATAAAGTCCTGGCTGGCCGGCCGGCTGTAAATGCTTTCATTGAGCAGGCCGTCCAGCTCAAAATCTCCGCTCAGGCGAAAGGCCCGGACCACCTTGTTTTCCTGGGCTTTCTTCAGGGCTTCCTTGTCCGGGGCGGACTGGCCGGCCTGTCGGCCGAAGCCTGGTCCCGGGAATATAACCAGCAATAAAAATATCAAAACAAATAAAGAAAAAATAAAGAGGCCAGGTCTGAGGCGAAACATGTGGAGGTTCCTCCCTATAAATCCTCCCTTCAATTTTTTAAGTCGTAATTATACTCAGATGTTTGAAAAAAATCTCGCCGGGAAAATATTTTTTCCTGGCCGAATTAGAACCTGGCAATGATCCAGCCAGCCGGGATAAATAGAGATCTCCCGGTCAGCTGACCGGCTTCAGTCCCGGGTTTGTCCTCCGGCCCACTATTTAATTATGTTCCCGTCTCCATCCAGGTAGACGATTTCACCCAGCCCGAGTTCTCGCAACGACTTTTCAACCTGGCTTCTGTCGCCCACCACCACCCAGACCAGGCTTTCCGGCTGGAGAACCTTCCTGGCGGCCCGGTTGATATCCTCAATTTTTAACTGGCGGATGCGGCCGGCGTATTTCTGGAAATAGTCGTCAGGCAGCTTGAAGTTGGCCATCTCCACCAGGGAATTTTCCACGGCGGCCATGGTTTCCCACCGGCCCGGGAGCTGGTTTATCCGGCTGCTGAGGGCGTTCCGGAATTCTTCCACGGTTACCGGCTTTTTACCCAGCATGCCTTCCATTTCAGCGGTCAGCTCCTGGATGGTTTCTTTGGTCTTATCCAGCTGCACCGGGGCCACGGCTATAAAGGGCCGCTGGGCTCTGGCCGGAAGTATTACCGAGAAGGCCCCGTAACTCCAGTGTTTGTTCTCCCTGATGTTCATGTTTATCCGGGAAACGAAGTCTCCCCCGAAGATATAATTCATCAGGTCGATGGCCAGGTCATCGGGGTCAGCCGGGGAAGGAACGGGCAGGCCGGCCATGACCATCGATTGCGGGGCACCGGGTTTATCTATCAGGTAGACCGCGGGCTTGGACCGGGGCCTGACCGCGGCCAGGTTTTTCCGGGGCACTTCCCCCGGCCGCCAGTTCTGAAAGATTTTTTCCAGCCTGGGCTTGATTTCAGCCATGGTTATATCGCCGGTGACTATCAGGGTAGAGTGGTTCGGCTTGAACCAGGTCTGGTGGAACTTCTTCAGGTCTTCCCGGGTAATTTTCTGGACCGTCTGTTCGTAGCCGCTTCCGGTCAGGGGGTTGCTGTAGGCATGTCCTTCGCCGAAGATCAGTTTTGGCAGGACCCTGATGGCCAGGGTGGTCGGGGCGAACTTTTCCTGCTGGATCCTGGCTATCTGGATTTTCTTGAGCCGCTGGAAATCATCTTCCGGGAAAGCCGGGTTCAGGATGACGTCGGCATAGATATCAAGAGCCCGGTCCAGGTTTTCCTTTAGAACCCCCAGGCTGACGTAGGAAAAGTCCAGGGCTGAACTGGCTCCCAGTTCCGCCCCGAGCTGGGCCAGCTCTTCACTGACCTGGAGTGAGGTTCGCCGGGCAGTGCCCTCGTCCAGCATCTGCATGGCGAAATAGGCTGTCCCGGGCAGGGCAAACTGGTCGGCGGCATAGCCGGCGTCGACCATCAGGCCCAGCCGGACGTAGGGAATGGTGTGGCGCTCGGCCAGGATGACTTTCAGTCCGTTGCTGAGCGTGGCCTTCTGGATTTCCGGGAACCTGGATTCCGGGGCGGCTGCCGGTTCGGGCATCCGGCTGCGGTCAACGTCTGTCTGGCTGGCGGTGAGCTGGGGATAGGGATGGATTTCCAGAACATAAAGACCGTCGGACAGCCATCTCAGGGCGGTTTCCCTGATGACCTGCGGGGTGGCTTCCCTGACGTGTTTCAAGTTCTCTTTGTAATAATCCGGACGACCGCTAAAAACCTGGCTTCTGGCCAGGATGTCGCACTTACCGGAGAAACCACCTATTCTTTCGATTCCCCTGATAAAATTGGTGAGGTAACCGGTCTTAACCCTTTCCAGTTCTCCCGGCTCGGGTCCGTCTTTAAGAAAGCGGACCACTTCTTCCTTGATGGCCTGTTCCAGCCTGGCCGGGTCGACGCCGGGCTTGACGTCGGCCATGATGAAAAACACCCCGGCTATTTCACGCAGGTCGACAAAGGCGGACACGCTGGAAGCAATCTGTTCATCATAGACCAGCCTTTTATAAAGCCGGGAATTCTTTCCTTCTCCCAGGATGCTGCTGGCCAGGTCCAGGTAATCAGCCTCGGCCGTGCCCCACTGGGGAATATTCCAGGCCAGGTAAAGCCTGGCCTGCGAGACCCTGTCCTCCACCTTCTGACGCTGCTCGCCGGTTCTCTTGGCCACCCAGGCAGTGTGGCGGGCAACCGGCGGTGAGGGTGGAATGCTGCCGAAATACCTGGTGACCTTTTCCAGGACTTCTTTGGGGTTGATGTCGCCGGCAATGACCACCACGGCATTGTTCGGTCCGTAGTAAGTGGCGAACCAGTCGTGGACATCCTGCAGGCTGGCCCGGTCCAGGTCTTCGATGGAGCCGCCCACGGTCCAGGAATAAGGATGGCCGGCCGGGAACAGGGCCTTGGCCAGCAGTTCTTCGGCCACGGAGTAGGGCTCGTTGGCGTACTGCCTTAGCTCGTTCTGGACCACGCCGCGCTGCTCGTCCAGCTTGGCCTGGTCGATGGCCCCCTTGAGATGGCCCATCCGGTCTGATTCCAGCCAGAGGACCAGGTCCAGGGCCGGAGCGGGTACCGTCTCGAAGTAATTGGTCCGGTCTTCGTTGGTGGTGCCGTTGATGTCAGTGGTTCCGACCTTCTGCAGGGCCTTGAAGAAGTCATCGTTATAGTGCTCGCTGCCGTTGAACATCAGGTGTTCGAACAGGTGGGCAAAGCCGGTCTTGCCGGGCTTCTCATTCTTGGAACCAACGTGGTACCAGACGTTGAAAGCCACGATCGGGGCCTTGTGGTCTTCGTGCAGGATGACGGTCAGGCCGTTGGGCAGAACGTGTTTCTGGAAGGGAATATCAATTTCTTTAGAGCTCTGGGCTTGGGCCGCTATCGGCCAGGTGCCTGCTAATAGAATAGCAATAAGAAAGAAAGCCAGTGCCCTGACCGTAGTTTGGATGGTTAAGTTCCTTTGAATGTTCATGAAAGTCTCCTTATAGACCTTTTTAATGTAAATACGAAAAGTATGCGCAATGGTTCTATCTTTGAGGCCCGGCTAAAGTTTTCAGGACATCAGGTCCTTTCCCAGGTTGTATGCCTCCTTCAACACACCAGGTTGTTTTCTAACCTGGCCCGGACTGGCAGCCGAGGCATAGACCATGCCTTTAATTTCAACTCCCAGGTAGCCGAAAATATCCTGGTAGGCCCTGAGGGCATTGACCCCGCCCGAGGAAAAGACATCCCGGTCGGCATAGGTCAGAATCAGGCCCACCTTTTTATTCTTGAAGCTGGCGTACTCGTCCCCGCCAAAAGCGTACCAGCGGTCTATGAACAGCTTGGTCTGGGCATTGATGGTGAACCAGTACACGGGGTGGGCCAGGATTATGGCTTCAGCCTCTTTAAGCCGGGGATATAATTTTTTCATATCGTCTTTCTGAAGGCATTCACCCGGACCCCTGTCCCGGCAGCGGTCGCAGGCCCGGCAGGGGTTGATTTTAAGCCGGGCCAGGTTGATGACTTCAACCGAAGCCCCGGCTTCCCGGGCGGCCCGGGCCGCTTCCAGGGCCAGGATGGTGCTGTTGCCGTCTTTTCGCGGGCTTCCGGTAAATACCAGGAGTTTCTTTTTCATTTCATCCCTCCTTCCGGTTTATGGACTGGCTCTTTATTATGGTCACCAGGGCGATGACCACCCAGACTGAATTGACTCCAACCGAAGGGTAGGCGCCGAAGTGGAAAGCATTCAAGAGCAAGCAGGCGCTGCCGGCCAGATTTAGAAGCTGGTAGGGAAGGGAATCTCCGTCCAGCTTCCGGCTGGACACCAGGACGTAGGCCAGCAGCAGCATCAGGGCTCCCAGCCAGCCGGCCAGGTTTATCAGGAAGGTTTGACTCATGACTAAGGGCTCCAGCTTGAAAAGAATTAAAATGAATTATACAGGAAAGGCCGGCCTCAAGAAAGTTGAGAAAAATCCGGGCGGGCTCCGTCTGTAATTGCAGAAAGGAGGAAATCATGGCAGAGAGGAACTTCAACCCTAACAAAAAAGACAGGTTGACGGTGGAGGAGTTCGTCCAGCTGGCCATTAAATCCCTGAGGATGGGTGATTTCAAGGGCATCCACTCGGTCTACAGCGGGTTCAACGAGGCCTTCAAGAAATATTTTGGCCAGGACCCGGTACAGGCCACCAACCGCCTGGCCGAGGAAAAAAAGATTGAAATCAGGCCGATAAAAGGCGGGGTATTGCTTTATCTTCCGGGAGAGGCACCATCCCAGTCCAGGGGAGACGAGGCCTTGAAGAAGATGGGGTTGTCCCTGGCGGAAAAGACCGGGAGTGCCTGAACCCGGTCAGGAGCGCGGCGGACCGGGCGTCTGGTCGGAGCTACCGTCGGAAAAAGATTTCAGCTTGTCGCGCAGGGTGGACTCGGCCAGCTTGCGCAGGGCCTTGGTTTCAATCTGCCGGACTCTTTCCCTGGTGACCTTCAGTTTCTGGCCGATTTCTTCCAGGGTGTGTTCCTGGCCGTCGCCGATGCCGAAGCGCATCTTGATGACCGTGGCTTCCCTTTCGGTCAGGGAATTGAGGGCCCTGGTTATCTGTTCTTTTAGGTTGGCCCGGATGACGATGTCGGCCGGGGAGGGGTTATAAACATCCCGGACGAAGTCCTTGAGGAAGCTCTCCTCGTCATCACCGATGGGCGAGTCCAGCGACAGCAGTTCCTGGCTGTCCTGGAGAATCTTGCTTACCTTCTGGACCGGCATGCGAACGGCCTCGGCGATTTCCTGGACGGTCGGTTCCCGGCCGGTCTTCTGCACCAGTTCCTGGTGAATTTTCTTGAGCCGGTTGATGGTTTCCACCATGTGGACCGGGATCCTGATGGTCCGGGCCTGGTCGGCAATGGCTCGGGTGATGGACTGCTTGATCCACCAGGTGGCATAGGTGGAAAACTTGAAACCGCGGTGGTAGTCGAACTTCTGGACCGCCCTCATCAGGCCCAGGTTTCCTTCCTGGATGAGGTCGGACAGGCTCAGCCCGCGGTTGACGTAGTTCTTGGCAATTGACACCACCAGCCTGAGGTTGGCCTCGATCAACTTGTTTTCGGCATGTTTCTGGATCTTCTCGCCGCGGCTGACATCTCTCAGCACCCGGCGCAACTCGCTGGCCTCCAGGCCGGATTCCTGGCGGTAGACTTTCTCTTCGGCCAGGTACCGGTTAAGCTTCTGTTTCAGGGCTTCGGCCGCGGTTTTCGGCTTGGTCTTCTGGAGGGCCAGCTGGACTTCTTCCCTTTTCTCTTCCAGCTCGTTCATGACCTGGAGGATGTCGCGCAGCCGGCCGATGGTGGCGGCCATCTTTTCCGGCGAGAGATGAAGCTCTTCCAGGATCTGGTACATCCTGATGATCAACCGGCCGCGGGCAAAGGCCTTTCTGGGGGTAGGTTTAAGGCCTGAAAACTTTTCCGATAGCCGGTAAAATTTATCAAGTGTCTGGCGCAGGCTCTTGACCTTCTTCCAGGCGGCGTCGTCCTCGAAGTCCTCGGTCTCGTCAAAGAACCTCAGGAAGCGCTCCGGCTCGGTCTCGGCCAGTTCGCGCAGGGATAGAATATCCTTGATGGCCAGCCTGGTCTTGAGCAGGGCCCGGAGTTGGATCTTTTTTCCCCTCTCCATCTGGCGGGCCAGGTCAATTTCATCCTGCTGGGAAAGCAGGGAAATTTTGCCCATCTCCCGGAAGTAAATTTTGATCGGGTCGTGGTCGGATTCGAGTTGCTCGGTGGCCTTGCTGGCCTCGGCCTTGGCGGTCTTTGGCAGTATATCTTTCAGTTCAAATTCATCAAAATCGTCGGAAATACTTTTCAGCTTGTTAGCCTGCTGCAGCTCAGGCTCCAGGGCCTTATTCAGAAAAAGCGGGTCGAGTTCCGGGTTGAAAATCTCCGGAGATAGAGTTTGCTCCGGCGTCATGAATTCAGACTTCTCCTGCTGTTTCTTGGCCGTTTTCTTCTTAGAAATAGTCTTGTCTTTTTTAGTCTTTTTAACCATGAAACCCCTGAGATTCTCGCCCCTTAGCCTGCGACTGAGGGAGAGAAAGTGTTTCTATCTTTAATTCCTTACTATAAATAAGCCGCCGAGCTTCCTTTGTCAAGCAAATTTAATGCATCCATCCTTGAAGGACAGGGTTATATATTATAGAATAACTATCTAATTAGTAAAGCGGAGTCGTGATGAAAACCAGATGGTCGGCAGTAGCAATAGTCGTCTTATTTAGCCTTGTATTATTACCCCCTCCGGCTGCTTCTCCCGGGCAGGCCAAACCAAAATCCCAGAAAGAGCTCGTCCGGGCCCTGCCTGATAAGTACCGTAAGTGGCTGGAGGAGGAGGTGGTCTACATAATTTCCCAGAAAGAAAAGGAGGTCTTTCTGAGGCTGGAGAATGACCGCCAGCGGGATATCTTCATCGAGGCTTTCTGGAAGCAGCGCGACCCCAACCCCAACACCCCCGAGAACGAGTTCAAGATTGAACATTACCGCCGCATTGAATATGCCAACCAGCATTTCGGCAAGGAATCACCCGGGCCGGGCTGGCGTTCCGACATGGGAAAGATTTACATAATGCTGGGCGAACCCAACTCCACGGAAAAATATGAAAACCTGTATGACCTGTACCCGACCATAATCTGGTTTTACCAGGGAATGGCCGAGTACGGGCTGCCCAATGCCTTCTCGGTGGTTTTCTACAAGCCGGACGGCACCGGTGAATACAGGCTTTATTCGCCCATTAAAGACGGCCCGATGAAGCTGATGCCCCACTATAGCGGGGATATGACCAGCTATTCTGAGGCCTTCGGCAAGCTGATCGATATCGAGCCCAACGTAGCCAAGGTCTCCCTGAGCCTGATCGAGGGAGAGCCGCTGACCGACCTGGTCCCCTCCATCTCCTCCGACATTCTGATCAACCAGAAAATTCCGGCGGCTCCGACTTACAAGGTCCGGAGCACCTATGCAGAAAAACTATTCCGTTACCAGGATATAATCGAGGTCGAATACACGGCTAACTACATCGACAGCGATGCCCTGGTCAGCGTCTATCAATCGCCGTCGGGAATTTATTACGTTCACTATCTGATTGAACCCAAGAAACTGTCGCTCGAAAGAAACGATAACAATTACCAGACGACCGTAGTGATTAACGGCATTGTAACCGATATGGACGGCAAGCCGGTCTACCAGTTCGACCGGCGGGTGCCTCTTAACCTCAGGGGAGACCAGGTCTCCAGCATCAGGGACCGCCAGATGAGTTTCCAGGACGTCTTCCCCCTGATTCCGGGGAAGTACCGGCTGAGCATCCTGTTCAAGAATTTCATTTCCAAGGAATTCACCTCGGTCGAGACCACCCTGAACATTCCCGAGCGCCAGTTGCAGATGAGCCCGGTTCTCCTGTCAACCCGCCTGGCCAGAAGCTCCCAGTACCGCGGCCTGAACAAGGCCTTCCTGCTGAACGACCTGCAATTTTCACCAACGCCCCGTAACGACTTTGTCCTGGGCGACAGGATGTATGCCTTCTTCCAGGTCTGGGGCCTGAGCCCGCAACTGAGAAATTCAGGCAGCCTGAATTATGAGGTGGTTCGCGAGAACGGCGAAATCGTTAAGAGCTTCAGCAAGAAGCTGACCGAATATACCGAGGGCAATGTCTTCTACGAGGAGTTTGTCCTGGAAGGCTGGAACCCGGCCAATTACACCCTGAGAGTAAACCTGCAGGACGGCAATGGCAATATTCTGCTCAGCGAGAAGGCGAACTTCTTCATAAGCCACCTGCCTGTCCTGCCGCGGTCCTGGGTCATGACCCAGCCGGTGGACGGGGATAATTCGGCGGTTGTTCAGCATGCCCTAGGCCTTCAGTACTGGAACAGGAAAGACCTGGCCCGGGCCAGAAGGTACCTGGAAGCCGCCCAGAAAATAGACCCGGCCGAACCGGCCTATGCCCTGGATTTTTGCCGCCTCCTCTTTTTCGAGGAAAAATACCAGGAAGTTCTGAATATCGCCCTGCCCTTTGTCAACCAGGGAAACAAGGATTTCCTGGAAATCGCCGGCGAGTCCTTCCAGGCCCTCAAGCAGTATCAGCAGGCCATAGATTATTACAAGCAATACCTGGCCCATTTCGGAACCAACGTCAACGTTCTTAACGCCATAGGAGAATGCTATTACCAGCTGGGAGACATGGACGAGGCCCTCTATGCCTGGGAGAGGTCGCTTCAGATCGAGCCCAACCAGGCCAGGATAAAAGACCGGGTCAAGGCCGCGAAGGATAAGAAAAAATAATCAATCAATCCTGATTGGATATATAATATGGTATGGAGGTCTTGATGAAAAAGAATCATTATCGTTTTCTGACAATCCTGCTGGCGATATTTTTCCTGTCCCAGACCATGGCCCTGGCCCAGGCCGGGCGGGGAGTCGGCCGGCTGGGCGGAGTGGTTCTCGATAACAACGATAAGCCGGTGGTCGGGGCCAGGCTGGTCCTGACCTACGTCCAGGATGCCGGCGGCGGACTTAAACTTGAAGCCACGACCAACAAGAAAGGCGAGTGGTCTTTCATCGGTCTGGGTTCCGGTCGCTGGAGCCTGATGGTTTCGGCCGAAGGCTTTGCCCCGGCCACCCAGGAGGTCACGGTCAGCCAGCTGGAAAAAAACCCGAGAATTACCATCAAGCTGCAGAAGGCCAGCGGCGGTGTCTCCATCATCCAGGATCAGGCCTCCCTGGAGCTCCTGGACCAGGGCAACGAATTTTTCAAGGAAGGCAAATACGATACGGCCCTGGCCATGTTCGAGCAGTTTTATGAAAAGAACCCTTCGGCCTACCAGATCTTGCTCAACATCGGCGATTGCTACCGGGAAAAGGGCGAGACGGAAAAAGCCATGGAGTATTACAACCTGGTGATGGAGAAGGCCAAGAGCGATCTGTCCATGGGGGTTAACATGACGGCCAAGGCCCTGGCCGCCATCGGTCTGCTCTATCTCAAGCAGGACAACCTGGAAGAGGCCACCAGGTATTTCAAGCAATCGGTCGATACCGCTCCCCAGGATGAAGTGGTAGCTTTTAACGTGGGCGAAGTATTCTTTACCAACCAGAAGCTGGATGAGGCCGAGAGGTATTTCAAGATGGCGTTCAGCATCAAGCCTGACTGGCCGGAACCCTATCTCAAACTCGGCTACGTGGCCCTGAACAAAAATGACATGCCTGCGGCCGTTGAGTATTTCGAAAAGTTCCTGAAGCTGGAGCCACAGGACTCTCCCAGGGTGGCCATGGTCCAGCAGATCCTGCAAGCTATAAAAAAATAAGGACCAGAAGTGCCGGGCCGGCTGTTTGCAGTAAAGCCGGCAAGAGCTTTGCCTTAAAATTTATTTTATCCTAAGGGGCGGCAATGTACTATAATACCGGCGCGACCGGGTAATCAGGAGCAATAAGAAATCCATTCCGGGCTGGTCTCATGGGGAAAAAAAAGAAACAGAGAAAGACAATTAAGCCGCAGGTTTCAGGGAAAAGACTATTGCCTGAAGCGGAGGGCGTCGCTTCAGGCAGGCCCGCCGGAGAGATGGCCAGTGTTTCAAAGACCACCGGCAGAAAGACTAAGTTATTTATTATCAGCGGAATAGCACTGATTCTGGTTCTCCTGGCCGGCTGGTATTTTCTGGGTCGGAAACCATCCGGCTACCAGCCCGAAAATATTCCCCAGGCCAACATATTGCTGATAACTCTCGACACCACCAGGGCTGACCATCTCGGTTGTTATGGCTACAGAGAAGCAAAAACACCGAACATCGACCGGCTGGCCGGGGAAGGAGTTCGTTTTGTCAGCGCCTACTGCCCGGCTCCGTTGACCCTGCCTTCCCACGCCACCATTATGACCGGGCTGGAACCGTTTCGCCATCAGGTCAGAAACAACGGACATTATCTGCCTGAAGATATCAGGACCGTGACCGAGGCCCTCAAGGAAAGGGGATATAAAACCGCGGCTTTCGTTTCTTCTTTTTCGGTTGACTCTCGCTTTGGCCTGGACCGGGGATTTGAGGTTTATGACGATACCTTCCAGGCCGACCTGCCCTTCAAGACGATGAATGCCGAGCGCCGGGCGGCCGATACTTTTTCCCGGTTTGCCCGCTGGCTGGACAATAATTACCGGCAGAAATTTTTCTGCTGGGTCCACTATTATGACCCGCACCTGCCCTATGACCCCCCGGCCCCCTTCGACCGGGAATTCAGCGGCCGTCCCTACGACGGCGAAATTGCCTACATGGATGTTTACGTTGGGAAGATATTGCAGGCCCTGGAAGAGAAAGGCCTAGCCGACCGGACCATCATCATCATAGCCGGCGACCACGGCGAAGGGCTGGGCGCCCGGGTGGAACTGGGCCACGGGGTCTTCCTGTATGAAGAAACGGTCCGGGTGCCCCTGATTTTCTGGGGAAGAAAGGTATTTACAAGGCCGGAGGTGCTGGAGGCCAGGGTGCGGCTGGCCGATATCGCTCCCACCATACTCTCCTGGGCGGGAGCCAGCGAGGAAGCCAGCCGCCTGCAGGGTGTCAGCCTGGAGAACCATTTCCGGGGAAAAGAGAAAAAGGACCGGGAGGCTGTCATCGAAACTTTCTATCCGCGCGAGAACTTCGGCTGGTCGGAATTGATCGGGATCGTTTCCGGCCGGTGGAAACTCATCCAGTCACCCAGGCCAGAACTTTTTGACCTCAAGGCCGACCCCGAGGAAAGAAAGAATCTTTTCTCTACCAGCCCGGAACTGGCGGCTGAATTGAAACAGAAGCTGGAAAACATTCTTCTGGGCTCGTCGGCTCCTGCTTCCGGTGGAGCGGCCAGGCCCGAGGACCTGGAAAGACTGCGCTCCCTCGGCTATCTCAACCTGGCCCCGGCCAGGGGGCAGTCCAGCTATCCTGATCCCAAGGAAAAAATTGAGCTCCTGAAGTTGATACAGGAAGCCCAGGCCTACGAATACCAGGAGAAATACGATCAGGCCGAGCAGGCCTACCAGAAAATTCTGGAAGAAACACCGGATTCCCCGGCCAGCTACGTCAACCTGGCCCTGGCCCGGGCCCGGCAGAAGAAAATCGACGAGGCCATTGATATCCTGAACCGGGGCCTGGAAAGGCTGCCGGACTCTGAAATCCTGCTGATCAGGCTGGGCCATACCTACGCCGTCAGCGGTAAGTTCGTGCTGGCCCTGAAGACGATGGAAAGGGTTCTCCAGCTCAACCCGCGGAATGTCGATGCCCTGACTGTCAGCGCCGGAATCCTGGATGCCGCCGGCAGGAAAGAAGAGGCCTGGAGATTATACCGTAAAGCGCTGGAGGTCGAGCCGGAGAGCAAGAGCCTGAGGACCAGCCTGGCGGCCAGCCTGGCCTCGGCCGGGAAGTTAACCGAAGCCATAGAGATTTACCGGAAACTCATAGAAGAATTCCCGGATGACCAGAGCCTTTATCAATTCGCCGGCCTGGCCTATTCCTACCTGGGCGACCACGACCAGGCCATATTTTACCTGAAGCAGGCGGTGGCCATCACTCCCACCAGGTCCGGTTATTTCAACCTGGCCGTGGCCTACGAGAAGGCCGGCCGGACCAGGGAAGCGGTGGAATATTTCCGCCGCTACCTGGAAAATTCCAGCGGTGACCGAGAAGAGACCATCCTCCTGGCCCGGCGTGAGCTGGAACGACTGGAGAAGAAGCTTACCGGAAAATAGCGAGTGCGGCCACGGCTATCCGGGCACAACATTACTGGGCTTATCTCATAAGCATCAATTGTGAGGCCCCATTTAGATAGCTCTACCATCACATAAAGCCAAGTCTGGTTTCTGATTTGGCAGAGGCCTGCAAATAGCTTAGGTTCAGTTTATTGGACGGCCTGGAGAAGGCCCTGGGCCAGGCCGGGGCTTCTTTTACATTTTCCACAGCCAGAATCCGGACAATGACCGGGGAAACCGGGGCGGAGTGTTTCTCATAGCTGTTCGGTTTCCAGCAACATTCAGTTTTTGGTTTTGGCAGATTTCGGGCTTTGCCGGGAATTGTGCGATCTGGTCATCGGAGCTCTTGAATCAAGAAACCAGATTAATAGAACACCGTTTCAGGAAGGTTGAGTGATCTGAAAAAGGCAGGTCAGGTTGAGAGCCAGGAGCAGAAGACTGACAGCACAGGCAGAGAGTATCCGGTAAGTTTTCTAATTGCTAAGTGAGCGCTCAAAAATTTTGTAAAAGATAGTGGCCAGGACTATATGCCCATGAGCTTCAGGTTAAATGTGGCCAGCTGCCTATTTATCACCTGAGGGGAATCCCCATCGGAAATCTTGTTTGGTTAGAATTAACCGGCAGGAATTAAGGTTGCCCTGGATTGCAGAACCGATTTCGCCGGCTCTCAAGCTATATATTGAAAGATTTGCGGGCAGTCAAGAAGCGAATTTTAAGGGGGAAAATAAAAAGCCCGCCCCCGCCTTGCGGCGGGGACGGGCTCGAGCGTCTGCTTTAACTCAGCTTAGAAGGTGAACTTGAAGCCCAGTCTCATCGACCAGGTGCCGAATCTGGAGGACCACCAGCCGAAAGCGGGATGCGGGTCAAGAGGGTTAGAAGTGGTGCTGGTATTTCCGTCGAGGTCAAGGCTTCTGTTGGAAAAGTATTCGTACCAGTAGTCCTTGAAGGTACCGGCTAACATATCGTCTTCAAAGTAAACTCTGGTTGTAGTCCCTGGGGCATATACATAATAGCGGCTTCCTACCCGATTCAGATCGAAAACCTTGTTGGTAATAGATTTTGTGTTGGTGATGTTGTTGACCTGGAGGTTGATGCCCACGCCGTACTTGCCGGCAAAGCGCAGGGTGTACTCAACGTAAATATCGGCCCAGACGTTCCAGGGCAGGCGGCCCAGGTCGCCGTAGCCGTTCGGCCACATGTAGGCGTTGCACAGGTTGATCCTGGTGCTCAGCGGGTAGCCGCTCCGGGCGTAGGCGGTGACACCGACAGTCAGACCGAAGGGGAACACGTAGGAGCCGTAGGCCTTGATGTAGTGGGTTCTGTCATGGGGCAGGGGTCCGCCCAGCTCTGTACCGTCGGCCTTGAAGGGCATGAACCAGTAGTCGAAGTACCTTTCTACGTTGGGCGATACACGGCCGGCTTCGTCGGAGCTGGCCAGACCGCCGTAGTTACCCTGGACGCGGCTCAGGGTGTAGTTGATGCCGCCCTGCCAGTTATTGCTGAATCTCTTTTCCAGGGCCAGGTTCAAGCCATAGTAATCTCTCTTGGCCTTGGGCATCGGCCAGTAGGCGTCAGAAAGTCTGCCACCCTGGGACTGGGGTCTGGCCCAGCCATAGCCGGGGTTGGCGAACATGTAAACTTCGGCAAAGTTTCCGGGGGAAACCTCTTCGTAGGCGCCGATGTCTTCGATGGTTCTGATCAGGTGCTTGTAAACGGCGCGAGCCGAGAAAGACAGGTCTTCAAAGATCTTCTTTTCGGCGCCGAAGCTGATTTCCATCTGGGAAACCGGCTTCATGCTAGGATCAACGGCGTCAAATGAAGGATAACGGAAGTCAATGGTGCCGAGGTACTGGTTACCACCCGGAGCCTGGTCGGCCAGATCTTCGAAATCTCCAGTATTAACAAAGTTAGCAGCTATAAGGGTCCAGTCAGGGTTGTTCAGGGCAAAGTAACTGTTTTTCCACTTGAAACCGCCGAAAGCGCCTTCAGCCAAGTATAGTTTCATGACATCGTAGTAGATGCCGAAACTTCCAAACACCTTCAGGCTGGAATCACCGAAAACGTCATAAACCAATCCAAACCGCGGGGCCAGTTTATCAGCAAAATCAAATTTAATAGGAGTCACGTCAAAATTCGGGTCGAACGATGGGATGTACTCGTACTCGGTTCTGACACCGAAGTTCAGGGTCAGGCGGTTGGCGATGGTCCAGGAATCCTGCAGGTAGAGGGCCCAGTTGTTGCTGTGGATGTTCCACAGCCAGCCATAAGGATAAGAACCATATCCATGCCTGATGATGTAATAGCCGTAGGTTCCGCGGCCAAAAGATCCAGTACGGTTCCAGTAGATGTTGATGCGGGGTGCAACTGGGGATGCGTCGTAGTCTTCATGCAGGTAGATGAACTGAACACCGGCTTTCCAGGCATGTTCACCGGCCAGATTCATGTAATAGGTTGCATCCAAATTTGTACTGATCTTTTCTCTCAGCTCTTTCTTATAATCAAGCCAGTACAGCGAGTTAGTCCAACCGGCATAATGGAGCAGATTTGGGTGTGCCTGGAAAAACGGATCAGTCTGATAGTAATAATTATTGTAATTGAAATAATAGGTTGGGCCTGCGATCGGAGGATATTTCTGGTTCATGTCCTGCCTGTGCCATCCGGCTCTCAGAGAAACGAGCAGATTTCTGCTTCCAGAATAATCGGCTGTAAAAGCTGCGCTCCAGTTGGGATATTTATAACCGCCAAGGTGGTAAGGAAGGTCAGATTGGCTGGTACCGTTTATGGAAGGAACTTCTCCGGTATACTCAGAATAGTTGTTAACCCAGCTGGCAGATAGTCTTAAGCCGGTGATCGGCGCGGCAGTTAGCTTAATGGAACCATTATAATTATAATTCTTCTGGGGAAAAGTGTAGAATGGACCCTGCCGACTGTTGAAGTCTCTTAGGTAATTTGTATAGCTGAAGATGGGGTTGAAGGAGCCGAAGAACCACAGCCTGTCCTTGATGATGTAACCACCGAGGCTAAATACTCCTTCCATTCTGTAGTAGGGATCTCTGTTCTTCCCGCCATTGAAGTAAAGGTCGTCATCGTTCACATACTCATAAGTCAAAGTGGTTGGGTCGTACGGATTCTGCCGCAGATAGTCCCTGGCTTTACCCTGCATCCAGAGCTTGTTGTTCTCGTAGAAGCCGATGATATCACCGTGGAAGGTGTTGCCGCCGGAACGGGTAACAACGTTGACCACGCCGCCCATGGAGCCGCCAAACTCGGCATTGTACCCGGAAGCGGTGACCTTAAGTTCGTCAACCAGTTCCAGGACGACGTTCTGGGCCCTGGTTCCCACGTGGATTTCGGTGACGTTGGTGCCGTCCACATACCACATGTTTTCAGCACCGGAAGCGCCGTCAACCGAGATACCGCCGGCAATGCCTTCGCTGGACACGCCGGGCACCGTGGTGATCAGCGACTCGAAGTTACGGCCACGGGGCAGGCTCAGGAAGGTTTCCTTGGTCAGAACAGCGCCCTTAACCGTGCTCTTAACATCGATGAGCGGGCTCTGTCCGACAACCGTCACCTGTTCCTCGATGGCGGCCGGTTCCATGGTCACGTTGACCACGATGGTCTGTGACAGCTGCAGGATGATGTCCTTTCTGACCAGCGTTTTGAAGCCGGGCAGAGTGAAAACCAGTTCGTAAGTTCCGGAAGGAAGAGCCAGCAACCGGAAGGTGCCGGTGGCATCAGTCACGGTGGCCGCTTTTCCGACCAGCTTGGGGCTGGTAGCTTCGACGGTCACGCCCGGGAGGGGATTACCCTGGTCATCGCTGACCTTTCCGGTAATCTTGCCTTCTGGGTTGATCTGGGCGATGGCCGTGCCGCCAGCCAGCAAGACGAGCAAAGCGAAAATAAGAAGTTTGTTCCTCATTCGAATCAGTTCTCCTTTCGAATGATTTCTTGTCCCTTCACCCTGGGATGGCCTGGCGGTCATCCCGGCCCATATTTACCAGAAAAATTTGACGAACCTTTCTGCTTATCACCTCCTTAAATATCAAATTTATACATTTCATCGTTCTTTATCATTAGCAATTATCGTGCCAAACCAAAATTATTTTATGTTATTGTAAACAAATAAATTAAAATCTTTACCGGTGAGTAAAATTCATAATTTTGAATTGTTGTTCAAAAAGTTGAATTTTTGCTGATTCTTCTATTTTATGGGGGGGTAGATGGTGGGCGATAGAGGATTTGAACCTCTGACTTCTACCGTGTGAAGGTAGCACTCTGCCACTGAGTTAATCGCCCACCCAGCGGATTTAATTTTATCCAAATCGGTGCGGCTGTCAACCTGAAATCCAGCCATGTGAAATTTTCAATCGGGCTGGGGAAACGGAAAAATAAGAAGGAATAGGCGGGACGGATACTTTCCGGATGCTTCACTTTTTAAAGGCTCATCTTCTTTTTTTATTTTATTGCCGGTTTTATTTTATTGCCAGGTGCTTTTGATACCAAGGTATTATCTGGTCAGGGGCGATCTTGTTCCCCGGGTTCTGCCGCTTCCGGTTACCAGGCCCGGGGCAATTTGAGAATCAGGCCCGCTTTCAGGGAGGTGGCCCGGTTCTGACCTGAATGGCTTGTCTGTTCATCTTCGATTCAGGCCTGACTGCCACCACCACCTCCATATATTCCCCTTCGTCTGGATGTCATGTCTTAACCGGAAAGAAAAATTTATTTGACAGGAATTTTTTTTAGTTTTATAAATAAAACAGCGAAAACAATATGGGTATCAAGCGCTGTCCCTACTGCCGGGCCTTAATCAGTGACCGGGATCAATACTGTAAGAACTGTGGCACCCAGCTTCTTTTTCCAGAGGATGAAGAAATAGAAGAAGAAATCCCGGGCGATAAAATAATTGAAGATGACCGGCAGAAAAATGATTCTGAATTCCTGGCCGGAGAAGAACCGGATAAAGAAGAATCGGAGCAGGAAGAAGAACTCGAAGAGGAACTTGAGCTCGAAGAAGAAACGGTCGAACCGACCGGAGAAGTTGTCCTGAAAGAAGACACCGCTCCCCTGGAAGAGACTGAAGTTGAAAAGATAACCGCCACTTCCCGAAAAAGGGCCAAGTCCAGGGACCTTTCTATAACGGCAGAAGAAAAATTGCTTTTTGCCGGGGAGAAAGAGCCGGAATCCCCTGAAATTGAGCCCGCAGCTTCACCCGGGACGGAAGATTTCCTGGTGGAAAAAATAAAAAAGGAAGTGCTGTCTGAGGGCGAGCCTGAGCCTGAAGAGCCAGCCAAGACGGGGCCGGGTGTGGTCACCAGGATAGTGGAAGAGCTCCTCCGGAAAGAGGAACAGGAAGAAGCTACAGAGGCTACATCGGAAGCCCGTCCCGGACTGGTCACCCGGATGGTGGAAGAACTGGAACTGGAAGAAAAGAGGGCCGCGGCCGAATCGTACGAAGCTGAAACCGGGGAAGAAGAAGCGGATATGCCACAGACCTACGCCACGGCCGAGCTGGACAAAATCGGGGCCACCACCGAACTGGGCCGGAGAGAGGTGGAAGATTTCTTCAAGGTGTTAGAAGAAAAGGAAAAAGAACATCTAAAGGAAAGGTTGAAGACTTCCGGCAAGGGTGCCGAGGGAACGGGTGAAGTTCCCAGCTGGATTAAGGAGGTTAAAACGGCCTCCACCGAGCTGCTGGGTAGCAGCGAGGGTACCGGAGAGGTCAAGGCCCCGGAGAAAGTGGAAGCTGAAACGGACGAACTCTGGCTGGAAGAAGAAACCCCAACCGAGCCGACCATGGGTTTTCCGGAACGGCTGACCCGCAGCGGGCTGGAAGCGGTTGAAGCTCAGGATGAAGCGAGCCGAGAGGTAGAAATGGAACTGGAAGAGGAAATAGAAGAACCGGAAGAAGAAATCGAGGGCGAAACCGGGGAAATTTACCGGGAGAAGGCAGAACCGGCGGTGGCCGGCGGGGTTATCTCCACCGGGGGTATTCAGGCCGGGGAAAGCCACTCACTGCCTCCACTGGGTTTTAAGAATTTTGTCAAGGCCAAGATCTTTGACCTTCTTTTCCTGGTTATGTTCTGGCTGGTGTCCATCTGGATAGCGGCCAGGTCGATGCAGACCACCATCTTCAAGCTGTTCGGGCTGGCCGGCAGCGGTCTGCTGCTTTACCTTTTGATCCTGACCTTTTTCTACTTTTTCCTGTTTTATTTCTTTATCGGGGAAACCCTGGGCGACCGCTTGTTCCGGGAAGGCGAGGAAGAAGAGGACCGCCTCTGATCCCGGGAGAATTCATCAGCCTCCGTCTTCCTTATTAGTTTCTTCTTTATCAGTTTGATACATTTTTATTTCGGCCGGCAAAAAAATTCTAATAATTAGTAATTATTGGTATCGCTGGATGAAGAAAAAGGGGGTACGCCGGGTTGAATTCTCACTCCCCTAAGAACAGGTCCTTAATTTATCTAATCCAGGGGATTCAGCAGACTGGACGTGAGGACTTTTCTCAAGAAACGAAAACTGATGCCTGTAAGGGGATAGCCGGACATTTAACTGAAAGTTGGTCAAGTCTTTCCCGGCTTGCCCCGGTGTACGCAGGAGTTGGTTGCATTTAGGCCACGGCAGTTACCATGGGTCCACTGTCTGGCCTATAATTAGACAGAAACAGGATTCAGGATGATCAGGAAACGGGTAATCAGCGCCTCCAGGCGAACGGACCTGGTGGCTTATTATCCAGACTGGCTGGCCAGCTGCCTGAGAAAACGCCGGGCCACTTTTTTCCATCATGGTCGGAGGTCGGAAATCACTGTGGACCTTAATCCCGAAGAGGTGCATACCCTGGTCCTCTGGTCCAAAAACTTCAAGCCGTTGCTTGAAAATCGTCACGGGCTGAAGGAGCTGTTAGCTGATTACGACCAGGTCTATTTGCATTTCACCATAACCGGGCTGGGCGGCTCCTTTATTGAAAGGATGGCGCCATCTCCTGATGCCGCCCTGGAACAAATACCCGGCTTGCTGAAAGTGGTCGGGCGGCCGGAAAGAATATCCATCCGGTTTGACCCGGTTGTTTTCTGGCGTGATGGCGGGCAGCTCAAGACCAACCTTGATTTTTTCCCGGCTCTGGCCCGGGAGATGAGCCGCCTTGGGATAAAGACAATCCGCTTCAGCTTTACCCAGTGGTATAAGAAAGCGGTGGCCAGGGCCAGGAAAGTCGGACTTGATTTTTACGATCCTGGCCCGCAAGAAAAAAAGGAAGCGGTCAAAAGGATGGTCGAGGTGGCCGCAGAATACGGCCTGGAACTCTGGAGCTGTTCCCAGGCCGAAATTGCCCGGCTTCCCGGCGTTAAAGCTTCGGCCTGCATTGATGGAGCCTTACTCACCAGGCTTCATCCGGCGGGGGAGCCAGCTTCGACCGTCAAGGACCGGACCCAGAGGGAGGATTGCCTCTGCACCGATTCTATTGACATCGGCAGCTATACCCAGAGCTGCCCGGCAGCCTGCGTTTATTGTTATGCCAACCCCCGCCTGGGAACCTTTTAAGGAACCCGGCCCGGGGTGATGAAAGACTTTCCTTTGTCATCGGGCCGGCGCTGATCTGAGCGACTGGTCTGGACCGGCTGGTGAGAGAGATGAATCTTTTCTATTCTCGGTTAATAGGTTATGGGGTCAATCCAACGTTTATCTGATTAAAAATATGAGAAATAAAGTATCCTGGCGGGCAAAAATAAAATTACATTGGAATAAAAATCTGATCAGGGGCCAGAATGTCTGAATAATGTCTAAGTAAGAAAGGTAAGCATTCCCGGCGTTTTGAGCGGGTGAAAATCTTATTAAAAGAATAAATCGTGAAACTTCTTTCCCCGGTCAGACATATTATTTACGCCAGCCAATCTGAAGATGGCAATATATGAAAACTCATTCATATGTCATGGCTGACCCCGACTATTAATAATAAGTAAGAATGGGCAAAAGGTCATAAGGCTGGCTGTGCATAGGAAATGATATGTGACCCGTGTGCCGGAGTGGCCCTGCCGCGACCGGTCGGCCGGGGCTAAATTCCCAGGCCCAGCCTTTCGGCCAGGGCCGAGGGCAGGTTGGCCGTCAGGATCTTTTTCTGGCTTTCCTTGAGGTCGTATTCAACCCGGTAGAATTTTATCCGGCGCTGCTCGGCGTCATAGATGGCGTAGGCGGCTTTTGGATTGCGGTCGCGGGGTTGCCCGACCGAACCCGGGTTGATGAGGTAGCGGGCCCCTTTTTCCAGCTTGATTTCAAACGGGTTCTCCTGGACAAAGATGCCCTCCACCGTCTGGTCTTTTTCGATGTAGACAAAGGGGAAGTGAGTATGACCGAAGAGGCAGAGCTGGGTATCGAAATAACCAAAGGCTTCCACCGCGTCGAACTCTCCGAAAATATAATAATCTTCATCGAAGGGCGACCCATGGCAGATGGTAATGCTCTTGTGAATAACCAGCGGGCCCTTGGCCAGGCCGGTCAGCAGGTGAATGTATTTTTTGGTCAGGGTTTTTCTGGTCCACTGGATGGCCGCGGCCGCTATCGGGTTGAAGGTCTGAATGGAATCCAGGCCGCAGACTGCCTTGTCGTGGTTGCCCCGGACCATGACCAGGTGCTTCAGGGATAGGACTTTCTGGATGACCTCGTTGGGGGAGGCTCCGTAGCCCACCAGGTCGCCGAGGAAAATATAGTGGTCGATTTTTTTCCGGCTGGCATGTTCCAGCACGGCTTCCAGGGCTTCCAGGTTGCCATGAATATCCGAAAAGACCAGGTAACGCATCAGTTTTGACTCCTGCTTGATTGATAAAGGTTCTCGGCGAAGTAGGAACTCCTGACCAGGGGCCCGGCCACCACCTGCCGGAATCCCAGGTCCAGGGCATATTCCTTCCAGGACGAGAATTCTTCCAAGGTGTAATAACGGGCCACGGGAACCTGCCGGGGGCCAGGCTGCAGGTACTGGCCGATGGTCAGCAGCAGGCAACCCGCCTCCCTCAGGTCTTCCAGGGCTTGTTTCAGGTCATCCCGGCTTTCGCCCAGCCCGACCATCAGTCCGGACTTGGTTACGGCTCCGAAGCTGGCCGCGTTTCTTAATAGCTTTAAGGAGCGGAAATAATTATCCGGGGGACGGTTTATCCGCGGGTAGAGGCTCAGGGTGGTTTCCAGGTTGTGGTTCAAGACGTCAGGCCCGGCCTCCAGCACCCGGCGCAGGGCTGATTCGTCGCCGCCGAAATCGGGGATAAGAACCTCCACCCTGATTTCCGGGCAGTTGTCCCTGATCAGCCTTATGGTTCGAGCAAAATGGCCGGCGCCGCCATCGGGCAGGTCATCCCTGGTGACCGAGGTGATGACCGCGTAACGCAGGCCCATCTCTTTGACCGCTTCCAGGACGGTTTCGGGTTCCCTGTCGTCGGGCGGCAGGGGTTGCCCCTTGGCCACGGCACAGAACCCGCAATTCCTGGTGCAGACGTCCCCCAGTATCAGAAAGGTGGCCGTGCGCCTTTCCCAGCATTCACCGATGTTGGGACAGCGGGCGCTCTGGCAGATGGTGTTCAGGCCCCGGCTCCTCAGAAGTTCAGACACCTGGAAAAAGGTTTCGCCGGAAGGCAGTCTGACCTTCAGCCAGTCGGGCTTTTTTAAATGGTCCAACCCCGTTACTCTTTTAAAAAATTCAGGCTGATAAGGAAGACTTTCCCGAAAGGAGCTTAATATTCGAAGTCGCGTTCTCTTTTCAGTCTGCGGCGCATCCTTTTCCGGGCCTGGGCCTCTTTGAGCCGTCGCTTCTCTCCGGGCTTCAGGTAGACTGAATGCTTCTTGATTTCCTTGATGATTGCTTCCTGCTGAACTTTTCTCTTGAACCGTCGGAGTGCCGATTCCAGACTTTCTCCGTCTTCAACAACCACAAAAGCCACTAAATTTCACCTCCTAACTTCTGGAAAGTCATTGATTTTTATACTCGATTGGCTCGATTTTGTCAAGAAACCGGCATTTTTCTGAGGCATCCCCCGGCCTGCCTGATAAGCTCCCTGGCCCCGATGGTCATCGGGTCGATGAGCGGAACCGGCAGCCGGTCCGGCTTCAGGGCGAGGGGAATTTCAGTACAACCGGCGATGATGGCCCGGGCGCCGGCTTCAACCAGCTCCTGGGCTGACTCTCTGAGGAGTCGGGCCGGTCGCCCCGCACCGAATCCGGCCTTGATTCCATTCTTTCCGTAGATGGCTTCCATTATTTTTTGCTGGCTTTTCGGCGTGGGCAGGATGATTTTCATTGTCCTACGGCGGAAAGCCTTCTGAAACAGGCCGGTGGCCACCGTGCCTTCGGTGGCCAGAAGGCCAACGGTTTTGGCTTCGGGCAGGTTGGATTCAGTCCAGCTGGCAGTTGCGGCCACCAGGTCCAGCAGTCTGAGGCGGGTTCTCTTCCTTAGTTCTGGCAGGAAATGATGAGCAGTCATGCAGGGTATAGCTACCAGTTCTGCCCCGGCCCTTTCCAGGACTTTAAGACCTTCTATCATCAGGGGCACCGGGTTTTCTCCGCCGTAAAGTATCGCCCCCGTCCTGTCCGGAATTTGTGGCCAGTTGCAGACGATAACCTTGAGATGGTCCTGGTCGCAGGCCGCGTCGGTATTTTTTACGACCAGCTCGAAAAAACGGGCGGTGGCTTCCGGCCCCATGCCCCCGAGTATGCCGGCGATTCGGACGGTTTTCTTACTCATGCCCTGATTTCTCCAGCCAGGATTTCAGTTTCTCCAGCGGCAGGGCCTCCGCCCGGCGTCCATCTTTTCCGGTCATGGTCCGGGCCTTAAAGAGAGAATTCAGGATGGCTTCTTCTGAAGCTTCGGCTGCCGCCTGGAACAGGGCCGACATGGCCTCGTTTCTGACCAGTTCGACCTTCTGGGTGAGGCTTCGGTCGCCGTGGGCCAGGCGGACCTGCGGTGCGGTAGAAAAGGCGATGGCATAATCGCCACTGCCGTTGGAATAATAGCCGCCGGTCCTGGGGATACCCAGGAGAGCTCTTTTGGCCAGCCTTTTAAGGTTCCGGCTATCGAGTGGGGCATCAGTGGCCACCACTATCAGGCAAGAGCCGTCGCCAGCCGAAGCAGATGGCCCGGCCGGGGTTCCGGCCTCTTTTTTCAGCAATTCTTCAACCTGGAGTCCCTTAATCTGCAGCACTCCGCCAAAATTGGTCTGGACCAGGAGGCCGACGGTCCAGCCGCCGCGGCTGGCCGGCAGTTTCCTGGAGGCGGTGCCGATGCCGCCCTTAAAACTGAAACAGGTGGTCCCGGTGCCGGCCCCGACTGCTCCTTCTTCCACCGGGCCTTCGGCCACAGCCCTGATGGCTTCCATGACATGTTCTTTTTTTACCGCCCGGGCCCGGATGTCGTTGAGCCAGCCGTCGTTGGTTTCCCCCACCACCGGGTTGACCGATTCCACCCGCTCGTTTCCGGGAAGAGATAGAATGTAATCGATAAGGGCTGAAGCGGCTTCGGGTACGCTCAGGGTATTGGTCAGGATTATCGGCGTTTCCAGGTAGCCCAACTCTTCCACCTGGGTGTAACCGGTGAGCTTCCCGTAGCCGTTGGCCACGTAAATTGCGGCCGGAACCTTTTCCTGGAATACGTTGCCCGGGTGGGGCATTATGGCTGTAACCCCGGTGCGGATACTGTCTCCCTGGATAATGGTCCTATGACCAACCCGGACCCCGGGAACATCAGTTATGGCATTCAGCGGGCCGGGTTCCAGCACCCCGATTTTAAGCCCGAATTCCCGGACGCGGGGACGTGCTTCCTCCGGGTACAGGCCGGAAAAGAGGAGCACGAGGGATATTAAGAAAGAAAGGGCGAGCAGTTTCATGTCCGGCTCCTGGTTTCAATCATTTACCTTTTTATTTTATAGATATTCGGAACAGAGTTTAAGCAATTTTGTGCACCCGGACTATCCGGCGGTATTCGGGATCTGATTCTCCGGGCTGGAAGGATAAATTGATTTCAGGTTATTAATCTGCGGCTTCCATCAAGAAATTCAAGGTGATTGTGAGCCAGGCAGAGAGATTTCCTCTAATTCTGGGACCATTCTGTATAACCAGATAACCTGCTTTCTCGGATCTTCATTTGAAGTTGCTGATTAAAAAAGATTTATGAGCTTTATAAATGTGAATATCGTAACCAGCTCGGACTCCCACCCGCTGAATATGGCCATCCCCGGTTATAAATCTGTTCTCCTCGTGAGACAACGAATCATATTCAAAGGGATTTTGGGCAGCTTATAGGCTTGATTAATCCGGTCGAGTTGATTATAAAGATGGGAAATGAGCGTGCCAAAACAGTATCTATCAATCCCCGAGCTGGATATCTTCCCCTGGCTGGTGCACGGGTTCGGGCTGGCCGGGTTTAACCTGGAAGATATACATAAGGAACCCGGCCTGAACTCATTTCAGTCCGTGGTCATGAAGCAGCTCCATTCGGCCCGGGTTTTCTGGCTGGACAGGTTCCCTGAAACCAGGCTGGACGGGGACGGCCTGGTCACGGCCTCGCCCGGGTTGTTGCTCATAATAAAAACAGCCGACTGCCTGCCCGTTTTCCTGGTTGACCCGGAAAACCGGGCGGTGGCGGCGGTTCACTGCGGCTGGCGCAGCACCTGGCAGAAAATACTTGTATCAGCCTGCGGCCTGATGAAAGAAAAATTCGGCAGCCGGCCGGAAACACTGCTGGCCGGACTTGGTCCCTGCATCGAGCGGAACTGCTACGAGGTCGGCCCCGAGGTCCTGGAAAGTTTTAAGGCTTCAGGTTTCGATACCGGGAAAATTTTTGCTCCGTCTTTAAACAAGGATAAGTTCTATCTTGACCTGAGAGAGGCCAACCGACTGCTCCTGGTAGATGAAGTCGGGCTTAAACCTGAAAATATCTACCAGGTATCAGCTTGCACCTTCTGTTCGAAAGACCTCTATTCCTACCGCCGTGACCGGCAGACCGAGCAGCGCCTGATAAATTTTATAGGGATCAAAGAGACCGACTGAATTGTCGGCATCGGATCGGCCCGGAGCCGGTTTTATTGACAGACAAAGCTCGGTTAAAGTCAAGATCCGATGTTCTGGATTACCCAACCTGGGGACGGGTCAGCCCTTTTTCTTCACGGTGGCAGGATTTAGAGGCAGAGCAGCCAGGCAGGAAAGCAATATCTCAGCCTGATTGATTTAAAATTTTTTTTTAATTAAGATAATCAGGAATCGATTTTTACCCGAGTTGCAGGTTTTCAAGGAGAAATTAAATGGAACCGAAAACCAAGCCCGTGGGGGAAGTGGATATTCCCGGCATCCCGGTTTTTAAGAAAGGCAAGGTCAGAAATGTTTTTGACCTGGGTGATAAGCTGTTGATTGTGGCCACCGACCGGATCTCGGCCTTTGACTTTGTCCTGCCTTCCCTGATTCCTCACAAGGGAAAGGTCCTGACCCAGATCTCCAGGTTCTGGTTCGACTATACTTACCTGGTCTGCCCCAACCATATGCTCTCCACCGAGCTGGCCGATTTTCCGAAGGAACTTCAGGCTTATGCTGACCTCCTGGAAAAACGGTCGATGCTGGTCAAAAAAGCCAGGGTCATTCCGGTGGAATGTGTCGTCCGGGGCTATCTTTCCGGCTCGGGCTGGAAGGAATACCAGGAGACGGGTAAAGTCTGCGGGATAAAGCTGCCGAAAGGGCTCCAGGAGTCGTCCCGCCTGGAAGAACCGATTTTTACGCCCTCGACCAAGGCCGAGGTCGGTCACGACGAGAATATCACCTTCAAGGAAATGGAGAAAATCGCCGGAGAGGAACTGGCCGAAAAGATCAGGAAGGTCAGCCTGGAACTCTACCAGAAAGCCAGCCTGTATGCCGTTTCCAAGGGAATCATCCTGGCCGATACCAAGTTCGAGTTCGGCCTGGACGAAAATAACGAGCTGATTCTGGTTGATGAGTTGTTCACGCCCGATTCTTCCCGGTTCTGGCCGCTGGCGGAATATGCTCCGGGAAAATCCCAGCCCAGTCTTGATAAACAGTTTGTCCGGGACTACCTGATCAGTACCGGCTGGGACAGGAAGACCCCGCCGCCTCCGCCCCTGCCGGAAGACATCATCGAGCAGACCTCTAAGAGGTACCTGGAGATTTACCAGCTTCTGACCGGGAAATCTGACTTGCCTTAAATTTTTGAGATAAACATAAATTATTAAGATAATTTCAATCGGACCATGATAGACGGAGCTGTCGACCTTCATATCCATTCTTCCTTCAGCTGCGACGGTGACTATTCGCCCGAGGAGCTGGTCAGAATGGCCGGGGAGGAAGGATTCCGGGCCATAGCCATAGCCGACCATGATACGGTTGGGGCTTATCCAGAAGCCATCGAGGCCGGCCAGCGGGGTGGCATCGAGGTAATCCCCAGCATCGAGGTCACAACCGTCTTTGATGGCCGCGAATTTCACCTGATGTTGCCCTTCGTCGACTGGGAAAGCGAAGCTTTAAAATACATAATTTCCAGGATGGAAATTTCCCGGGTGGAAGAAGCCAGGACCAGGGTGGCCAGGCTCCGGGAGAATGGCCTGGAAATCGACTGGGAGGAAGTCTGGGAGAAATCGGGCCAGACCCCGCCTCTTGGAGTCAAGATCGCCCAGATTCTTCTGGACAAACCGGAAAGCCGGCTTAACCCGGGCCTCCAGAAATATTATGACGAGAACCAGCAGCCTAAGGCTCCCTACGTTTTCTACCAGGATTTCTTCACCGAAGGGGCTCCGGCTTACGTCCCCAAACAGCACATCTTGCTTGAGGAAGTCCTCCACCTGGCGCCGCTCACCGGCGGAGTGCCGGTCCTGTCCCACCCCGGCGCCTATTTTCAGAGGACAACCAGGGAAGATTTGGTGTTCCTTAAGGAGCTCGGGCTCAAGGGCCTGGAGGTCTATACTTCCTACCATGATCCGAATGAAACTGAATATTACCTGGCACTGGCCCGGGAGCTGGACCTGGTGGCCACCGCCGGTTCTGATTTTCACGGGAAGATCAAGCCCGGGGTAAAATTTGGCTTGATAAAAAACGGCGATTATTCTATGGTGGAAAAGTTAAGGGAGAGAAGGGCCTGATGTCCTTTCATCTGAACTGGCTGGATACCCTGCTGCTGGTCATTCTTCTTATTACTTTTATTATCGGGCTGGTCAAGGGTTTCATCAGGCAGATCATCGGGATCCTGGCCGTGGTGGCCGGTATTATCCTGGCCTCCCGGTATTACGGCTGGCTTTCCTGGCAGTTGTTCAGCCGGATTGAATCGGACTTCTGGAGAAACGGGCTGAGCTTCCTGGTAATCTTCTTCGGGGTGGTCTTGGTTGGCTGGTTGATAGGCTTTCTGTTGAGCAAGCTGATGAAGGGAACGCTCAGCCTGGCCAACCACCTCCTGGGTGGCGCCCTGGGACTGTTGAAGGGAGTCCTGATCGGGGCGGTCATAATTTTTGCCATGCTCAGCTTCGACTTTCAACGCCAGGCCATAATCGGCTCCCGCCTGGCTCCGGCCATGGTCAAAATATCCCGGGCCATCGTTTTGCTGATTCCCCAGAATCTCAGGGACCGTTTTAGCGATACGGTGAAAAGGTACGAGGGTAAAGGAGGACGGCATGAGCAAAAAATATGAAGAATTGACCATCCACCAGAAGCTGGAATCGCTGATTCACGACATGGTCGAGAAAGAAATCCACCTCAAGGAAGCCCTGGCCGAATTTGAGAAGATTTACCTGGAAACAGCCGCCTCCAAGTACCGGGCCAACAAGTCAAAGATGGCCCAGGCCCTCGGCATTCATCGCAATACCCTCCATAACCGCTTCAAAGTCCTGAAAATAAAGAAGAAAAAATAGCAGTCCCGGGTCCAGTCTGCTAAAATTTTAATCAGAAAATCTTGACAATTTTCCTGTCATATTTTATAATTAGCACTCTAAAAATCAGACTGCTAAATTAATCTAAGTAAGGAGGTCTTTCATGAAGATTCAACCCCTTTATGACCGTGTTCTCTTAAAAAGGATTGAAGAACAGGAAGTGAAGAGGGGAAACATCATCATCCCCGACACCGCCAAGGAAAAACCCCAGGAAGCTGAGGTTATCGAGGTCGGTAAGGGGAGGGTGACCGAGGACGGAAAGGTCGTTCCCCTGACCGTTAAGAAGGGCGATCGCGTGCTCATCGGCAAGTACAGTGGCACCGAGGTGACCATTGACGGCGTGGAGCACGTCATCGTCCGCGAAGAAGAGATCCTGGCAGTCATAACCAAGTAAAGGGAAAGGAGGTAGACAATGGCTAAACAAATTATCGTTGGAGACGAAGCCAGACAGGCTTTACTCAGAGGCGTTAACATCCTGAGCAACGTGGTCAAGGCCACCCTGGGACCGCGAGGCAAGAACATCATCCTGGACAAGAAATTCGGTTCCCCCACCAGCACCAAGGATGGTGTGACCGTGGCCAAGGAAATCGAACTGAAAGACCCCTGGGAGAATATGGGCGCCCAGCTGGTCAAGGAAGTGGCTTCCAAGACTTCCGACGTGGCCGGCGACGGCACCACCACCGCCACCGTCCTGGCCCAGATCATCTATGCCGAGGGCATCAAGCACGTAACCGCCGGCCGGAACCCCAACCTGATCAAGAAGGGAATCGACCGGGCGGTGGAAGAAGTGGTTAAAGAGCTCAAGGGCATGAGCCGGGAAGTGACCGGCGAGATGATTGCCCAGGTTGGCGCCATCTCCGCCAACAACGACGAGTCCATCGGCAAGATCATCGCCGAGGCCATGGAGAAAGTTGGCAAGGACGGTGTTATCACCGTGGAAGAGGCCAAGGGCCTGGAGACCACCCTGGAATTTGTCGAGGGCATGCAGTTTGACCGCGGCTACCTCTCCCCCTATTTCATCACCGACCCGGAGAGAATGGAGTGCGTCCTGGAGAACCCGCTGATCCTGCTCCATGAGAAGAAGATCTCCAACCTGAGAGAGTTCCTGCCCCTGCTGGAAAGCGTGGCCAAGATGGGCCGGGCCCTGCTGGTCGTGGCCGAGGAAGTCGAGGGCGAAGCCCTGGCCACCCTGGTTGTTAATAAACTGAAAGGCACCCTGATGTGCTGCGCGGTCAAGGCCCCCGGTTTCGGCGACAGACGGAAGGCCATGCTGGAAGACATCGCCATCCTGACCGGCGGCAAGGTCATCACCGAAGACATCGGCGTCAAGCTGGAAAATGTTACCCTGGACTGGCTGGGTGAAGCGGCCAAGGTCGTGGTGGACAAGGATAACACCACCATCGTCGAGGGTAAAGGCAAGCACAGCGAGATCCAGGCCAGGATCAAGCAGATCCGGACCCAGATCGAAGAGACCACTTCCGATTACGACCGCGAAAAGCTGCAGGAAAGACTGGCCAAGATGGTCGGCGGCGTGGCCCTGATCAAGGTCGGCGCGGCCACCGAGACCGAGCTCAAGGAGAAGAAAGCCCGGGTCGAAGACGCCATGCATGCCACCAAGGCGGCCGTGGAAGAGGGTATCGTCCCCGGTGGCGGAGTGGCCCTGCTGCGCTGCCAGAAGGCCCTGGAAAAGCTGAACCTGGACGGTGACATGCAGATCGGTGTCCAGATTATCCGCCGGGCCATTGAAGAGCCGCTGCGCCAGATTGCCGAGAACGCCGGGCACGAGGGCTCCATCGTGGTGGAGAAGGTCCGGGAAATGAAGCAGGATTTCGGGTTCAACGCCCTGACCGAAAAGTACGAAGACATGATCAAGGCTGGAATCGTCGACCCGACCAAGGTCGTCCGCACCGCCCTGCAGAATGCCTCCAGTATTGCCGGCCTGCTGCTGACCACCGAAGGTTGCGTTACCGAAATTCCCGAGGAAGAGAAGAAACCGTCTTATCCCACCCCGCCCAGCGACATGTATTGATAGCTGATAACCTCGGCAGTTAGTGATAAGGCCGCTTCCGGGTTGACCGGAAGCGGCCTTTCTTTTTTGAGCCCGCCAGCTGGCTTGTGGTATATTAGGCCCGTTGACGACATCCGGTCATAGAACATTCAGATGAAAATTCTCGACCGTTATCTCCTCCGGGAAATTGTGCCGGCCTTCCTGATTTCGCTGGGTTTTATCATCCTGGTCATGCTGATGAACGAACTGTTCTACCTGGCCGAGATTTTCCTGACCAGGCAGGTACCGTTAAAGATTATTCTCAGGGTCCTGTTCTTCCTGCTGCCTTCCATCCTGGCCCTGGCTCTGCCCCTGGCCTTCATGGCCGGGGTCCTGGGCGGGCTGGGGCGCCTGGCCGGAGACCGCGAGACCGAGGCCCTGAGGTTGCTGGGCATAAGTCCGGGCCGGGTGCTGAAGCCGGTCTGGCTGCTGGGTACCGTTCTTTTCCTGGTCAGCCTGAGTTTTACCTTCTGGCTTACCCCGGCCGCCAATTACCGCTGGCTGCAGACCATGGTCAATTCGGTCCTGAGCGAGGTCAGGCTGGAGCTGGAGCCGGGCCGATTTGTGGAATCGTTGCCGGGTAAGGTTCTTTACATGGAAAGCCCGGGAACGGACCGGGATTGGCGGGATATCTTGATATATCAGAAAGATGAAACCGGCAGGGTGGAAATCGTCTCGGCCCGGGAGGGCAGGCTGGTGCTCCAACCGGAGCTACAGGAAGCCTGGATTCTTTTGGAGAAGGGTCGGGTTTACCGGTTGCTCCCTGAAGACCCGGACAGCCTGGACCTGGTTGAGTTTGAAAGAAGCCAGCAGGCGCTGGAGCTAAAGGGACTCAGGCCGAGCTTTTCGCTGGAAAAAAAGAGCCGCGAGAAAAATATCAAAGAGCTCTGGCTCGACCGGGAGCGCCTGGCGGGTAAGAACAACCCGGAAAGCCGCCTTGTGGTCCTTGAGCTTCACAAGAGGCTGAGCCTGCCGGCCACCTGCCTTCTGTTTGTCTTCCTGGGAGTGGGGCTGGGCTGGAGGCGGTGGCCCGGGGGGAAACTGGGTGGTTTTGGCCTGAGCCTGCTCGTAATCCTGGCTTACTATTTTCTCCTGGTGGCCGGCGAACAGAAAGCCCTGCAGGGTAGCCTGGCCCCCTGGCTGGCCATGTGGCTGCCCAACCTCATCATCCTGGCGGTCGGCCTGTATTTTTTTGTTCGGGTTCTGAGAAAGGATCGGCCCGGGAAAAGCTTAAGTCTGGCTCAAATCAAGAAGGCCATATCCCGGTTAAGCGAGAAAAGGGGTTTGTTCAGAACAAGGACTGTAACCACGGCTGCGGGCCGCGGTGTTTTTCCCTCCCTGGTCGATGGCTATATATTTTCCAGGTTCTTCCGACTGTTAGTTCAATTATTTCTGGCCCTGCTGCTGGTCATGGCCACAGTAGCTTTTCTTCTCAGGCTGGAGTTAATCAGGGGCAGCGATAAGACCATGAAGGACCTGCTGGCCTTTATCTGGTTCAAAACTCCGGAATTTGTCCTGTTCAGCCTTCTGCTGGCCATCCCGGCCGCGGCCGCCCTGTGCCTGGGGCTTCTGCACCGTCGGAAAGAAATGCTGGCCTTAATTTCTGCAGGCCTGAGCTACTGGCGGGTGGTTCGGTCCCTGCTAATTTTTGGGCTGTTGCTGGCGCCGCTGATATTCGTCTGGCAGGACCGGGTCCTGAGCCGGAGTAATTTCCGGGCCGAGGAACTCTGGGCCCGGCTCTCTGACCGGCCGGTTCGGACTTTCAGTTACCTCAACCGCTACTGGCTCCGGTCCCGAACCGATGGTCGTTTCTACCATTACGAGCTGCTGAGGCCTGAGCGGCGTTCCCTTTCTCGCCTGTTGATTCTGGAAGAAGCAGTTGAAGAGCCGGGCTTCAGGAAGATGGTTTATGCCGGCGAGGCCCAGGTTCAGGGTGACCGTCTTATCCTGAAAGAGGGCTGGGAGCGATCCTTTTCAGGTCAGGAATCCGAGCTTAAAAGGTTCAGCCTGACAACGCTGGAATTGAATGGGGCGGAAGAATATTTTTTCAAGGAATGGAAAGAGCCGGCTACCATGAAATTCTCAGAGCTTAAAAATTACGCCCAGGAACTGGAAGACACGGGCCTGCCGGGAAACCGTTTTCGCCTGGAAGCCTGGTTTCGCCTGGCTTTCTCCCTTTCCGGGCTGGTGCTGGTCCTACTCGCCTGCGCCTCGGCCGGGCTCCTGGCTCCCAGGGGATTTCTCTGGCCGCTGGCTGCCAGCCTGGTGGCCACATTCGTTTACTGGCAGGGACTGGCCATCTTCCGCAGCCTGGGCCTGGCCGGGCTCCTGGGAAATTTCGTGGCCGCCTGGAGCGCACCAGTAGTCTTTCTGCTGCTGGGAACTTATCTTCTGCTTAGGGTCAGGACCTGAGAGCGGAAGGATTACATCTTGTACTTGCCCAGGTCTTCCGGTTTCAGACTCTCCAGCCACTGCCTGAGTTTTTCGGAATTTTCCAGGTTTTCCTCGTTTTTCAGGCTGTGGGCTTTCTTGATGACTTCTTCGTCCACGTATATCGGGGCATTCAGCCGGAGGGCCAGGGCAATGGCATCGGAAGGTCTGGAATCTATAAGGTAGGGAACGTCGTTGTGGCGGCAGTGGATGATGGCGTAGAAAGTATTGTCCCGGACATCGTTCACCACGATGCGGTCAACCGAAATCTGAAGCTGGTCCAGGAAATTCTTCATCAGGTCATGGGTCATCGGCCGCGGGGTGGGCACCCCTTCCAGGCTGAGGGCGATGGCGTTGGCTTCGAAGACACCGATCCAGATGGGCAGGATCCGGTCAGACAGCGGGTCTTCCAGGACGACGATTGGCATCTTGGAAATCGGGTCCACCACCAGACCCTTTATTTTCATAAGAATTTCCATTCGAAGCTCCCTCTCTGTACAAATTTAATATAGATTCGGGGGGATAAGTTGTCAAGAAAAAGCTGGCCGCGCTGGCCGGCTTTTGGTGATTGCCGGCATTCCTGAAGAATGTGGTATAATGAACTTAACTACCATGTTTAAAACCAAGACAAAAGGCTGGTGGGTTTCTTTTTTATTAATGGCAATTCTGGCGATTTTCAACAACTGCAGCAGTAGCCGGCTGGAAAAATCGCTTAAACCCGAGGAGAGAGAATTCCTGTCGACGGTCAGGTACACCATTACCTCCGAGGAAAGAAAGATATTCCTGAAATTGCCCCCGACCGAGCGAAAAAGCTTCATGGAAGAGTTCTGGAAACGCCGGGACCCGCTTCCCGAAACGGCTATCAACGAGTTCAAGGAAGAATACTTTCTCCGCATCGAGCAGGCCAACAAGCTGTTCGGTGAGGGCGGAAAACAGGGCTGGCTGAGCGACCGGGGCCGGATCTGGATTACCCTCGGGCCGCCCGACCACCGGGAGACCTATCCCCGGGGGCAGAGTTTTTACGGTTTTCCGGTGGAAATCTGGCATTACGGTTTCTACCAGATTTATTTTATCGATCGGTTCTGGAACGGCAATTACCAGCTGGACCCGGCCAGCGCCCGGCAGATTGCCGAGATCACCCAGGTCCAGGTCAGCTGGAACCAGCCCGGCGGCCGGATGTTCCAGGGCAGCCGGGCCATGGATTTTGAAGTCCGGATGGACAAGACCGGCGAGGGGAAAGCTTTAATTGTGGTCAGCCTGCCCTATAACCAGATCTGGTTTAAGGCCCAGCAGGACCGGCTGGAAACCGTTTTTGAGGTGAGCCTGGAAATAGAGGATGCCGAGGGAAAGAAAGCTGGCGGAGATAGCCGGACGGTTGAAATTGCGGTGACCCCGCAGGAACTGAAGGACAGGTTTGATAAGACCTACGACCTGGAGTTTCAGGTCGGGGTCAGCGGCCGGGGGCCGTTTACCCTGAAGGTTACGGTGGAGAACAAGACCGAGAACAAGAAATCGGAGAAGAAACTCAAGTTTGATTTTTGAAACAGGTTCGAAGCGGCAGGCCAGCCGGCCTGTCGGTCAGCGTGAAGAATTGACCAGTTGCCGGCCCTTGCTGGCGTATTGCTCCGAGGTGGCGTAGTCACCCAGCCGGTTGTAGAGGTCGGCCAGGAGAAAATAGCCCAGCGGCAGGTTTTCTTTATCGGGTTTGAGTTCCAGGCCCTTCTTGACCAGGTCCACCGCTTCCTGGAAACGTTCGCCGCGCCTCAGGTAGACCCGGGCAATGTAAAAATAGGTCAGGGGAAAATCCGGGTTGGCCTGAAGGGCCCGCTGCAGGGTTTCCAGTTCTTCCTGTTCCCGGTGCTGCAGGCGGTAGAGGCGGGCCAGGTTGAACAGGGCCTTGTAGTGGCTGGGAGAATCGGCAATTTCTTGCTGGTAAAGTTCCATGGCTTCCTGGAGCCGGTTCTGCTTTTCGTAGAGCTGGGCCAGGTTGTAGCGCAGGTTCAGCAGGGTCGGGTTGAGTTCCCGGGCGGCCCGCAGGTGCTCCTCGGCGCAGGCCAGGTTGTCCCGGTTGAGGCAGATGGCGGCGATGGCGTTATGGGCCGAAGCCGAGCGGGGATTTTTCCTCAGGCACTCTTCAAAATAGGGAAGGGCCTTGTCGTAATTGTTTCTTAGGGCGTAAAGCGTGCCCAGCACGTGGTAGAACTGCGGGTCGTCAAATCCCCTCTTTACCTGCTCCTGGATGAACTGCTCGGCCAGCTCCAGCTTGTTCAGGGCGGCATAGCAGTTGGCCACGTTAATCACGGCGAAGGAATCGTCGGGCTTGAGTTCCAGGGCCCGGGTGAAAGCTTCGACCGCTTCCTGGAACCTTCTGGCCTTGAAGTAAACGTTGCCCAGGGCAAAGAAGCCGTCGCTGATGGTCGGGTCTTCTTCCAGGATTTTTCTCAGGGCGGCGATGGCCTCGTCAAAATTACCGGCCATCCCGGTTTCCCTGGCCCGGGAGATTTCGTTGAAGATGTTAATTTTATCCTTGGGGTCGGCCAGCTTCTTTCCGGCCAGCCTGGTTGGGTCGACAAACGAACCGAGGTAACCCAGGGCAGCCAGCTTTTCCCTGGTTTCTTCATCGACGGAGGCAAAGTCGGCTTCGATGGCCTTCTCTCCGGCCGTTTTCTCGAAGTCTTCGGCCAGGCGGGTCAGCTCTTCGAAAACTTTCTTTTCAACGTAAACCAGGTTCTTCTGCTCGTCCGGGTCTGACTTCAGGTCGTAGAGCTCGGGCACGGGTGCGATGATTAATTTATAGCGGTTATTCTGGAAGCTGCGCAGTTCGGACCAGCCGTAGTGATAGCGGGGATAGTAGGTCTCGGAGTAAGCCAGCCTGTCTTCCGGCTTCTGGCTTCCCCTGAAATATCGGATCAGGCTTTTACCCTGAACTTCTGGCGGAATGGTCAGGCCGGTCATTTCCAGGAGGGTGGGCATGATATCGGCCAGGGTGACTACCCCGGAATACGTCCTGCCCTTGAATTTCTCAAATGGAGTAACGAAGATCAACGGAACGTGGACGGCTTCCTGGTAAACAAAGAAGCCGTGGGTGGTCTCTCCATGTTCTCCCAGGCTCTCGCCATGGTCAGAAGCCAGCACCAGGAACAGGTTATCGAATAGCTTTTCTTTTTCCAGGTAGCTCCAGAAGCGGGAGAGCTGGCTGTCGGTATAGGCGATTTCTCCAAGGTAGGGGCGGTCGGGGAATCGGGACTTGAAGGGTTCGGGGGGCTCGTAAGGCGTATGCGGGTCGTAGAGGTGGATCCAGGCGAAAAACTTCCCCGATTTATTCTTTTCCAGCCAGGCCAGGGCTTCGTCAATAGTTTCTTCGGCCCGGCGCTGGACTTCACCCAGCGAGATCTTTTCAAAACGACCGAGGTCGAAGCGGTCGAAATAATAGTCAAAACCCTGGTTCAGACCCCACTTGGAATCAAGAACGTAGGCGGAAACAAAGGCTGCCGTCTGGTACCCGGCTGATTTGAAAGCTTCGGCCATGGTCTCCAGTTGCGGCGGCACAACAAAACCGCCGTTGTCCCGGACTCCGTGGTGAATGGGCAGGGTCCCGGTCAGAATGGTGGCATGGGAAGGAAGGGTAAGAGGGGTCTGGGCGATGCAGTTCTCAAAGCGGACCCCGGCCGCGGCCATTTTATTCATGGCTGGCGTTACGTCGGGAACGAAACCGTAGCAGCCCAGGCGGTCAGCCCGCAGGGTATCAACGGTGATCAGGATAACATTAAAATTCTTCTGGCCCCGAAGCTGTTTTACCCCGGAATCACCGGGCCTGAATATAAAGAAGGCAACGGCCGCCACCAGCACCAGGACCAGTAAAATTAAGGCACCTTTTTTCATCACCCTGATTATATCATATAAAGGATGGGCAGGCAGGAGCGGTCAGTTCAGGTTGCGGGTATATGTGGGAGCCATGAATCATCTATTATGCGTAAGATTTGACCGGTATTGTTGAGATAGGATATGACCTGAACGTTAAAGCAATCAATTCTCTGATGGCAGGAATTGGACGACTAAGACCCGGGGGCTGGGCCCGAGCCAACAATTCTTTTGCACGGCGAAATGGGGAGTGAACACTGGCTCTGGCCCCCGGCCTGCGATCTGGCCGGAGTCAACCGGAATCGAGCTTGACTAAATAAAAAAGGGGCGGCAGATAGCTCTGCCGCCCCCTGAACTTGAGCTCTGAACTATTAGAAGATCAACCGGACTCCAACCCTGGCCTGCCTGGCATTGACGATTCCGTAGAGTTGATGACCCATGGTGGAAGGATAGCTGGTCGGAATCCAGTCATACATCCAGCGGGTTCCCCAGGAGGTGATTGTGTCACTATTCAGCAGGTTGAAGACGTCAACCATCAGGCCCAGCCGGTACTTACTGGCGAAGGTGAAGATCTTTTCCAGCCTGATGTCAATCTGGTGGTCCATCGGGTAGTGGTTGGAGCCGCGAGGTTCGACAAAGAAGGTGATCCGGCCCTGGGTAAAGCGTGAGGTCCTGTACCTGGTGGTCCAGGCGTTTCCGGTGATGCCGTGGTAGTAGACGTTAACGCTCAGTTCGATCTTGGGGATGACATAGGTGCCCTGGACCTTGATCATGTGGGTCGGGTCGTAGGTGGAATTACCGTTGCTGTTTATCCAGAAGTTCGGGTCGTAGACGTTGCCGCCATAGCCGATGTCATCGGCAAAACCGTTATCGGTGGTGCCCCAGGCCTTGGACAGGGTGTAGGAAGCCCATAACTGCCACCGGTTGGAGAAGCGCTTATTGAACATGAACTGGATGCCGTGATATTTCCGGAATGGCTTTTCCAGGATCCAGGGGTAGTCGCCGTAGACCCGGTCTAGGTTGGTGATGTAGTACTGCGGGGTTTCCAGGGTTTCCGGTGTTCTTTCATAGACCGTATAGGTTCCGAAGTTGGGAACGGTGACCGTTCTTGGAACGTAATCGGCATTCAGGTCTATGGGTCCGATTAGATTCTTCCACTGGCGGTTGATATAGCTGATGCTGAAGGAAGAATCCTTGAACAGTTCGCGCTCCAGGCTGACCGTCCACTGGATCATGTAGGGGTGCTTGATATCCGGGTCCATCAGGTACTGGTCATGGGGAATCGAATACCAGAGCAGCCATTCGTCGGTGATGCCGTCTTCGTCGTCATCAGCGTAGTCATAGTAATAACCGTTGTAGCTGCTGTAGGCGGAAGGCGGGTTCATCCGGTCGTGATAGGCGGTCAGCATGGCCTCGGAGAAGTGCCCGTAGTGGGCCTTTAAGACCGTGGTCTTGTCGCCGAACAGGTCATAGGTGAAGCCGATGCGGGGTGCAATCCTGGTATTGGTATAGACATTCCCGGATACGCCTTTAACCTGGCCCCAGTAAAAGCTGAACCTGACACCGGCGTTGATGTTCAGCCTCTTGGTTACCTGCCAGGAATCCTGGGCGAAGGCTTCCAGCCTGGTGTAACGGGTGTTAATATCGTACCCATTGTACTGGTAAGCTATGTAGGGATAACCGTAATAGTCATAGTACTGTACGTGGTCGCCAAGCTCTCCGCCCTCGCCGGTGAAGCCGTATCGGCTGCGGGCCATTGATCTTTCAAATTCGGCGCCGAACTTGAAGTCGTGAG
Source organism: Candidatus Saccharicenans subterraneus (assembly GCA_003426165.1). Lineage (GTDB taxonomy): Bacteria > Acidobacteriota > Aminicenantia > Aminicenantales > Saccharicenantaceae > Saccharicenans > Saccharicenans subterraneus. The sequence continues at coordinate 103,678 of QUAH01000002.1, read as the reverse complement.
AGCCATAAAAATCTTCGACGTAATGGCTCAGGTTGGCATTGGCCTGGAACCGTTGCCTGTCGGCATAATAGAAATACCCGGAGCTGTAGCGCTGGAAGTTGTCGCCATAGTCAAAATGCATATAGGGAGCCATGCCGACTTCAGGGTCCAGGTAGTAATAGCCCCAGAAATAGGCGGCCTTGATATCCAGGAAGGTCTTGGAGCTGAAAATCTTGGTCAGGCTGAAGTTGGCCACCACTTCGGGTGATTTCTGGGTAACGGTGGCTTCCGGAGAAACCGTAGCTCCGGCTCCGCGGTTTATACCATCATACGTATCTATCTGGACTGAACCGGTCATGGACAGGTTGGGCAACTGGGAGCTCAGCTTGAAGAAGCTCCTGGGCTGCTTGTAATCGACGGCCTCGGGGAAGCCGGTGGGATAGCGCCAGGTCCGGTAATACTGGAGGCCGACGTAGAACCACAGCTTGTCCCTGATGATGGGTCCGCCCAGGTGGGCGTTGACGTCCATGAGCTTCAGCAGGGGGGTGGACAACTCGGGAAAGTCATTGATGTAGGCAGCATTGTTGTCGGTGCCCCAGAAACCTTTCGGACCGTCGGTCTTTTTACCCTGGAAATCGAATTCCATGTGGCCCGAGAAGTTATTTCCACCCGACTTGGTGATCAGGTTGAAAATAACACCGGTAAAGTTGCCGTATTCAGCCGGAAGCCCGACGCCCATGATCTTGGCTTCTTCCACGATGTTGTGGTCGGAGAAGACCCAGGCTGAACCGGCTTCCGGGTCGGCCACGTTGACACCGTCCATGGTGTAGGCGATACCCGTGTTCTGGGAAGCGCCGAAGGCCACGTTGTTGGTGACGCCCGGGGCCATGTTGACGATGTCGGCCGTGAACTGGCTGTAGGGCATGTTGCGCAGGAGCTCGTTGGTCAGGGCCACCGAGGCGGTTTCGGTCGATTTAACGTCAACCGTGGGTGACTTGGCCACAACCGTAACCTGCTCTTCCAGCGCGGACTGCTTCATGGTCAGGTCGATGGTTAAAGTGGTGGTCGTGGTCAGGCGGACGTTGGAGTTAACCACGTCGCTGAAGCCCTGGAGCTCGGCTTTAATGGTGTAGGTTCCGGGCGGCAGGGCCGGGAACCTGTAGACGCCCCTGGCATCGGTCACGGAAGACCTGGTGCCCATAAGACCGGGACCGGAAATGGTCACGGTCACCCCGGGTAGCGGCGTGCCCGATTCGTCGGTCACCGTCCCGGTGATGGCTCCTGTTTCACGTGACTGGGAAAAGGCCAGAGGAGTCAGCAACAAAACGATCAACAGTGGAACAAAAACTTTTTTAATCAATCTCTCTCCTCCTTTCCATCAATAATCTACTCCTTGGGCCGAAGAACCAGAAACAAGGTTCTTTCCTTTTTATTCTCACCTCCTTCCTTCAAGCAAGGTAAGCAAACTAATCGCTAAATCCATTCCTGGTGTCTTTACAACGGTTCATTATAGGAGAGAGCAAAATTCGTGCCACGATAAATATTTTTTAAGTCGTTGAATTAAATAGGTTTATAATATTGAGCAAATTTTTAAATCCAAATAATTGGATGGCATTAATCCAAAAATGCGGACGATAGCTCCTCTGGACCTTAGTAAATTAGGCAAATTTTTTTAGGCCAAATAAAAAAGGGGCGGCAGATTTTTCTGCCGCCCCCTGAACTTGAGCTCTGAACTATCAGAAGATCAAACGAATTCCAACTCGAGCCTGCCTGGCGTTGACGATTCCGTAGAGTTCGTGACCCATGGTGGAAGGATAACTGCTCGGGTTCCAGTCGTACATCCAGCGGGTACCCCAGGAGGTTATGGTATCGGAATTCAGCAGGTTGAAGACGTCAACCATCAGGCCCAGCCGGTACTTGCTGGCGAAGGTGAAGATCTTCTCCAGCCTGATGTCGATCTGGTGGTCCATCGGGTAGTGATTGGAGCCGCGGGGTTCTACAAAGAAGGTGATCCGGCCCTGGGTGAAGCGGGAGGTCCGATAACGCGTGGTCCAGGCATTTCCGGTGACGCCGTGGTAGTAGACGTTAACACTCAGTTCGACCTTGGGGATGACATAGGTGCCCTGGACCTTGATCACGTGGGTCGGGTCGTAGGTGGAGTTTCCCTCACTGTTAATCCAGAAGTTGGGGTCGTACCTGTCGCCACCCCATCCGATGTCGTCGGCGAAACCGTTATCGGTGGTACCCCAGGCCTTGGACAGGGTGTAGGAGGCCAGCAATTGCCACCTGTTGGAGAAGCGCTTATTGAACATGAACTGGATGCCGTGATATTTCCGGAAGGGTTTTTCCAGGATCCAGGGGTAATCGCCGTAAGCTCTATCCAGGTTGGTGATCAGGTACTGCGGGTTTTCCAGGGTTTCCAGAGTTCTTTCATAGACCGTATAGGTTCCGAAGTTGGGAACGGTCACCGTCCTTTCCACGTAATCGGCATTCAGGTCTATGGGCCCGATAAGATTCTTCCACTGGCGGTTGATGTAGCTGATGCTGAAGGAAGAATCCTTGAACAGTTCGCGCTCCAGGCTGACCGTCCACTGGATCATGTAGGGGTGCTTGATGTCCTGGTCCATCAAGAACTGGTTATGGGGAATTGAGAAGGACAGTAACCATTCGTCGGTGATGCCGTCCTCGTCATCGTCGTACCAGTCGTAGTAGTAGCCGTTGTAGTCGCTGTAGACCGAGGGCGGGTTCATCCGGTCGTGATAGGCAGTGAGCATGGCCTCGGAGAAGTGCCCGTAGTGGGCCTTTAAGACCGTGGTCTTGTCGCCGAACAGGTCATAGGAGAAGCCGATGCGCGGGGAGATCCTGGAATTGGTGTAAACGTTCCCCGAAACTCCTTTTACCTGGCCCCAGTAAAAGCTGAACCTGACGCCGGCATTGATGTTCAGTCTCTTGGTTACCTGCCAGGAATCCTGGGCGAAAGCTTCCAGCCTGGTGTACCGGGTGTTGGTGTCATATCCTTCGTACTGGTAGGCTATGTAAGGATAACCGTAGTAATCGTAGTACTGAATATGGTCGCCCAGCTCTCCCCCTTCACCCGTATAACCCCAGCGGTTGCGGGACATGGACCTTTCGAATTCGGCACCGAACTTGAAGTCGTGAGAGCCATAAAAGTCGTCCACGAAGTGGCTCAGGTTGGCATTGGCCTGGAAGCGTTGCCGGTCATAATAACCAAAAGTTCCCGAGCTGTAGCGCTGGAAGTTATCGGCGTAATCAAAATGCATGTAGGGAGCCATGCCGACTTCAGGGTCAAGATAATAGTAACCCCAGAAATATGCAGCCTTGATATCCAGGAAGGTCTTGGAGCTGAGGATCTTGGTCAGGCTGAAGTTGCCGACCAGCTCCGGGGATTTCTGCGTGAGCGTCGCTTCTGGCGAAACCGTGGCTCCGGCCCCGCGATTGATACCGTTATAGGTGTCGATCTGGACTGAAGCGGTCATGGTCAGGTTGGTCAGCTGTGAAGTTAACTTGAAGAAGCTCCTGGGCTGCTTGTAATCGACGGCCTCGGGGAAGCCGGTCGGATAATCCTTGCTCCGGTAGTACTGCAGGCCGACGTAGAACCACAACTTGTCCCTGATGATTGGGCCACCCAGATGGGCACTAACGTCCATGAGCTTGGCCAGCGGAGTGGTCAAGTTGGGAAAGTCGCCAATGTAGGCCGAGTTATTGTCCGTGCCCCAGAAACCCTTCGGACCGTCCGTCTTTTTCCCCTGGAAATCGAATTCCATGTGGCCCGAGAAGTTGTTTCCCCCGGACTTGGTTATTAGGTTAAAAATAACTCCGGTAAAGTTGCCGTATTCAGCCGGAAGCCCGACGCCCATGATCTTGGCTTCTTCCACGATGTTGTGGTCGGAGAAGACCCAGGCTGAGCCGGCTTCCGGGTCGGCCACGTTGACCCCGTCCATGGTGTAGGCAATTCCCGTGTTCTGGGAAGCGCCGAAGGCCACGTTGTCATTGACACCCGGGGCCATGTTGACGATGTCGGCCGTAAACTGGCTGTAGGGCATGTTGCGCAGGAGCTCGTTGGTCAGGGCCACCGAGGCGGTTTCTGTGGACCTGACGTCGATGGTGGGGGCTTTACCCAAAACCGTAACCGATTCCTCCAGGGCGGACTGCTTCATGCTCAGGTCAACGGTCAAAGTGGTTGTGGTCGTTAAACGGACATTGGAGTTAACCACGTCGTTGAAGCCCTGAAGCTCGGCCTTGACGGAGTACGTTCCGGGCGGCAGGGCCGGGAACCTGTAGACGCCCCTGGCATCGGTCACGGAAGACCTGGTGCCCATAAGACTGGGACCTGAAATGGTCACGGTTACCCCGGGCAGCGGCGCACCCGATTCATCGGTCACCGTCCCGGTGATGGCACCTGTTTCTCTTGACTGGGAATAGGTCAAGGAGGTCAGCGTCAGGATGATCATCAGTGATACAAGAACTTTTTTAGTCAATTTTCACTCCTCTCAAAAATCAACAGAATTGTTTGAGCCGGATAAAACCTGTGGAATTAGTAATTTGTTTTAAATTTTTGGGCACCCCCTTTTCTCTGTGAAATTGGATCTGGTTATGGTAAAAATTAAACTTTCCTATTCATTCAAAAAAATAACTCGACACAAGATACCATAAAAGCAACTTAAATAAAATAAATATTATCAGCCAGCCACTTATGATTCTTAACATGTAGAGAACATGAAGTTTGTAGCGGATACCCGCCAGAAAAAATAATCGGGTAATTTGTCAGACAGGCTGGGGGTGACTGGCAGAAGCGGATTGCAAACAGAAACTTTATGGATGAGCACTTCTGGAACAAGCTCGACCGGGTGAGCACATTGCCTGGCATACAAATTCAGGATCGCGGCCTGTCTCCTGGTCAGGCGGGGCATGGGCGTTATGTCCGGGCACGGGGGAACCAATTCCCGACTCCTGTGGTTTTAATAGGTGGCAGACCTGTGACAACCCAGGGTTCTGTGAAGTTTATCGTTTGTTATGGGAGTGAAGATTAATCCTGGCGGATTTGGTAAAATGGGCTTGCGGGCAATCCCGGCGAGAGGTGCCTGCGCTGACCGGGCCATTCCCGTTCAGCTGCTAAAGTCAGAATCGGAAAGGATAATCGTAGTCAAATAAAATGTTCAGAAAAAGTTTCAAAAGTTCGAAGTGTTTGTTCTTGTCAGCGGTCTTGTGCTTGTTTTTAGTTCAGGCCGGGCCCGCCCGGGCTACCGGACAGAAGCAGAAGGATTCAATCGATGAGCTGACTCCGGCCCAGAAAGACTGGCTGGAAATGGTTACCCCGATCATCACCGGGGCTGAAAAGGAAGTCTTCTTCAAGCTGAAGACCGAGCAGGAGCGCGACCGGTTCATCAGCCTGTTCTGGAAGGTCAGGGACCCCATCCCCGATACCAACGAAAACGAATTCTACCGTGAATACATGGAACGGGTCCACTTTGCCGACAGGTATTTCGGAATCGGCTCTTCCAAGAGGGGTTGCCTGACCGAGCGTGGCTACTTTTACCTGTTGCTCGGCAAACCCCGGGAACGCCAGGTTTTTGCCACCCAGTCCGATATCTGGCCGATGGAACTCTGGTTCTACCAGGGCGACCCGAAGTACGGCCTGCCTGGATACTTCTACCTTATCTTCTACCAGCCAGAAGGTTCGGGTGATTACCGTCTTTATTACCCGGGCGTTGAAGGACCGGAGAAGCTGGTCATCCCTTCCATGTCCTCCGCCCAGTTAAACCGGAGTAAGGCCCTGGAAGTGATTAAGGCCATAAATGCCGAGCTGGCCAAGGCGGCCATAAGCTACTTGCCGGAAGAACAGCAGGACGGTTTCAGTTCGCTAACCTCCCAGACCATCATTGCCACCGTTAAGTCCCTTCCTGAGAAAAAATTTCCTTCGGCCTATGTTAAGAACTACCTGAGCTACAAGGACCTGGTCGAAGTTGATTATTCGCATAATTTCATAAACTCCAATGCCGTGGCCAGGGTATTTCCCGAGGGCCAGAATTATTTCATCCACTGGTCCATTGAGCCCGATAAGATTAATTTCGCCGAGGTCAGCGGGGTTTATTCGGCCACCTACGAGCTTACTGTCAGGCTGGAGGATTTAGCGGGTCAGCCGGTTTTGAGCCGGACAGAAGAAGTTCCGCTCAGGTTAAACAGGGAGCAATTCCAGGCCCGCTCCCGCCAGAGGCTGGCCTTCCAGGACCTGTTTCCGGTTCTGCCCGGTGAATACAAGCTATTGATTCTTCTCAAGAATAAGACCTCCCGGGATTTTACATCCTGGGAAACAAGCCTGAAGGTTCCCGGTCCAGATTCCGGCCGCTTCCTGAGCCCCCTGGTTTTATACCATGCGGCCAGTCCCCTTCAGGCCGGCAGGGTTAAAGCCTTTTCCTTCAAGGGACAGGAATACCTGGTCAGTGCCCGGAATGAATTTTCCCCGACCGAGAAGTTACAGGTTCTCTGCTGGCTTCTGTCTGACCGGGGATGGCCGGCTGAGGCCAGGGTCCAGTTCTGCCTCAGGAGCCTGGATTCGGAAGCCAGTCCTGAGTGCCGAACGATGCTTCTGAAGGAAGCCCTCCAGCCCGGCAATATCCTGCGGCTGGAGCCGGTGGACCTCGGCCAGATAAGACCTGGGTATTACCGGGTGGAAGTTTCTCTTATTGATGGAAACAAGACCCTGGAGACGGTCAGGGAAAACCTGATCGTTCTTTCCCAGCCAGCCCTGACTGCTCCCTGGGTATTGGGACGGTTGCATGGGGCTATGCCCTCGCCGGATTTCCTGAAAATGCTGGCCGGCCAGCATTTTCTTAAAGGCAACTACCAGGAGGCCAGGAAAATCCTGGAAGAGATACTGGCTTCTCGCGACGAACCGGAAAGCCGGCTGCTGCTGGCCCGAACCCTGTTGGCCCTGGGCGACTACCGCGGGTCGTTATCGGCAGCGCTAACTGTCTATGAAACAAAAAGGGACAGGGAAGCGGCCAAAGTTATCGCCCTGGATTATGCCCGGCTGAAGGATTGGACTTCGGCCAGGGGCTACGTGGACGGGCTGCTGGCCGAAGCCACCGAAGTCAGCGTTCTCAACCTGGCGGCCGAAGTTTATCAGAACCTGGGCGAGCGGGAGCAGGCCATAAAGTTCCTGGAAAAATCCCTGTCGCTGCTGCCCGACCAGCCGGCCATCAAATCCTGGCTGGAAGATTTAAAAAGGAGAAAATGAAAAGCTATAATATAGGCGGGATTCAAGTCAGTCTGAATCTCCGTCCGAAAGCAAGTCATGGATTACATAAAGGAGCGGTCAATGAACAATAAGAAACTCATAGTCTATGTCCTGGTTGTTTCAGTACTGTTAATATTTTTATCCACTAACGGGCTGGCCCAGGTGAGTGGCAAGCTCCGGGGCACGGTGGTGGATTCCCAGGATAATCCCGTTGAGAAGGCCACGATTACCATTGTTTCAACACGCACGGCCGCTCAAAGGTATGAAACCAGGACAGACAAGGATGGCCGGTTTGTCCAGGTGGGCATCTATCCTGGTTATTACCAGGTCACCATCAAGAAGGAAGGCTTCCTGCCGAAAACCTTTGAAGTTCACGTGGAAATCGATGGCGACACCAACATGGAAACGATAAAACTGGAAACGGCCGATGAGCGAGCGGCCAAGAGCCTGTCCGGAGCCGACAGGGCTTTCATGAAGGCCAATGAGTTTTACAACAAGCAGGACTACGAGAAGGCCGTGGCCGGATACCAGGAGGCCATCGGTCTTAGCTCCAGTAACTGGGCCTATCATTTCAACCTGGGCCTGGCCTACAAGAAGCTGAATAAGCTCTGCGAGGCCAGGGAGGCTTTCAGCCAGGCGGTTCAGCTCAATCCGAATAGCTTCAGCGCCAACAAGGAGCTGGGGGAACTCCTGGCAAAGGAGGAGCAGTATGAAGCGGCCGCCGGATATTACCGGAAAGCGGTGGAGCTCAGTCCCAATGACCCGGATGCCCATTATAACCTTGGCGCCTGCCTGGTGAACCTGGGCCAGGGAGAAGAGGCCCTCGGGCATTTTCAAAAGGTGGTGGAGCTTAAACCTGATTATGCCGAGGCCTATTTTCAGATGGGGTCCATTTACATCAGTCAGAATAAGAAGGCCGAAGCTATCGCCAGCCTGGAGAAGTTCATAGAGCTGGCCCCCCAGCATGAAAAGGCCGGCCTGGCCAGGCAATTGCTGGAATATCTGAAAAAATAACTTATTATCGCTCTCACAGTATAAAGCAGCTAAGTCAGGCCGGGTGCCTTGCCTCTCAGAAGATTTCCCGGGGTCTGCTGGCGGCGGGTTTCGGTCTGTTAATGGCCATAAGCTTGATCATATCATCTCAAGTTTCGAGTAATAGATTACCTCTTATCAAACGCATGTCCTTAACCATCTGACCTGAATTAATTCACCCCTGGTCTCTTTTCTTAATCAGTTGGTTATTACCTATGTTTGAGGAAGGTCAAGACCTTTCTGCCTGGCGTCATGACGGGTGTGGGCAGAGGAATTTCTTCCTTCAGGTTGCAGGTTCAGATGGCATTGATAGGTTGATAGATGGAAGGAAAGCAATCTTAAAAAATAAAAAAGGGGACAGCCGGATTCACCGGCTGCCCCCTGAGATGTAGCTTTATTCTTCTATTGGTTACTCAACGACCAGTTCGAAGGGGACTCTCTTTTCCAGGGTGGTCCCGCCGATCTTATCCTTGATGCTGATGACCAGCTCGTAACCGCCGCCTTCCAGCGGACGGCTTTCCACCCTCTCTCCCTTGTCGTCTGTTACCTTAACCTGCTTGGCGGCCGGGATGGGGATGGGCTGCTCGATGAATGGTGATTCGTAGGTCATCGGGGTAAAGGCCACAATCTTGGTATCTCCCTTGCGGATGTCAAAGTTTATTTCCAGCGCGGCCTTCTGGCTCTCGTCGAACTTGGACCCATAAATCATGAACATCAGGGTGGGCTGGTCGTTCGGTTTGAACCTCATCTCGGTGTAGGGGTAGGCCTTCAGGATCATCCAGCCAAAGTAATCCTTGTGGAAGTTGGGATAGTTTTCGGCTGTGTCCAGCTGCTCGTAATTCTTCAGCAACAACAGGCTGGTGGTTTCCATCTGGCCGTTCTTGTAGCTGTCCTCGTAGCGGGGAATTTCGAACTCGTAGTAGGTTGTTCCTATCTTCTTGGTCTTCCTGTTGCCCAGGGCCGCGGCCAGGATGTATTTTCCGGCCGGCAGCGGATAGCCGAGGTAGTAGCAGCTCTCGCCTTCGGGATTGTATTCACCGGCCGGTATGGAGAACTGGCTGTAGGCTTTATTCTCGGTCATAAGCTTGGGGGTGGGCCCGTCATTCTGATAGATCTGGAAGAAAATGTCGGACTCGGTCTGGTAACTATCACCGGCGCTGATGGATTGAGTCTGGACATACTCCAGGTCGGCATTCTTTATCCTGGTGATGAAAATGGCAATGTAAGTTCCTCTGGCCGGGAGAATGTAATGTCCATGGAAGTTAAAGGGCAGGTCCGGCTTAACCTGGCGGGTGGCCAGTCCCTGCTCCAGCAGCGCTTTGACGTCGGTGGGCAGGGTGGTCTTGGCTTTCTGGTCTTTTTTCTGATCTTTCTTCTGAGGCTCGGCCTGAGCCAGATTGAAAGCTAAGGTCAGCGTCAGAATCAGGACCAGCGAAAGGGCGAAAAATTTCTTAAAATTCATCTTTCCTCCTGTTTATTCTTCTCACCAGCTTCTTAACTGCAATAATCGTGCCAGCTAAGAAGGGGGATTTTTTCTTATCGTTCGCCTGATTTTATCTCTTTGTTGTAAATTTATTTTACAGGATCAAAAATAAATAATAACCTAAACCTCACCATTATTCTACCTTAAACCCCGGCTGTTTTTCAACTGGTATCTTGAAACTGCTTTCAGGTGTTCCTGGTAAGAGCGGTTGAAGACATGACTGCCGTCATTCCGGGATACAAAATATAAATAATCAACCGGGGCCGGATGCAGGGCCGCCTGCAGCGAAGCCCGGCCAGGATTGCAGATGGGGCCCGGCGGCAGGCCGCGATAAAGGTAGGTATTGTAGGGGGAGGCCAGGTCCTTGTCCCTGAGCCGCAAATTTCCGTCAAAACGGCCTTCCAGTTTCAGGGCATAGATGATGGTCGGGTCACAATCGAGTTTCATTCCCAGGCGCAGCCGGTTGTGAAAGACTGCCGAGACCAGCGGCTTTTCTTCTTCTCTTGACGTTTCCTTTTCAATCAGCGAAGCCAGCGTGACCACTTCCCTGGCCGTCAGGTTCAACTGCCCGGTGCGGGCCAGTTCTTCCGGTCCGAAATTCTTCCTGAACTGCTCGACCATGGCCTTTACCATTTCCAGGGCTTCAATGCCGCGCGGGAAATGATAGGTTTCTGGGAACAGGTATCCTTCGAGGTTCTTAGCCTTCGGGTCCAGGTCGGATATCAGCTCGGTCTTCTGGCAGGCCTCCAGGAACGAACCGCGGAAGGGATAGGCTTTTTCTTCCAGCAGGCCGGCAATTTCTTTATAAGTCAGGCCCTCCGGTATGGTTATCGGGTGAAGTCGGACCTTTCCGGCTATCATCTGGAGCATTATTCTTTTCTGGGTAAGCGGTGGCTCGAACCCGTATTCTCCCGCCCGTAAAAAGCGGGGCGAGTAATAAAGGGAATAGGCGAGGCGGAAAGCCCTGGTATCCTTAACCAATCCGCTCTTACGGAGAGTTTGAGCGATGCTGCCGACGCCCTGTCCCTTTTCTACCAGAACGCTGGCGGAGTCTCCTGGCGAGCAAGCGGTATTCAGGCCCCTGGCCAGGTAATAGGTCAGGCCGAGGTTGGCCAGGACCAGCAAAAGCAACAGGATATCAATTATCTTCCGTGGTGTTATCGGCATGATGACGTTTCTTTTCCAGGTAGGCTTCCAGGATGATGACCGCGGCCAGCTGGTCTTCCCTCCGCTTCTTTTCCCTGTAGTCGCCCCTGAAACCTTCCAGTTTTCTCTGGGCCTGCTGGGTGGTCAGCCGCTCGTCCCAGAAAATTACTTTCCGGCCGGTAACCTTTTCCAGCCAGGCGGCAAATTCCCGGGTGACCTCGGCCCGGCGACCCTCGCTTCCGTCCATCCGCAGAGGCCAGCTCAGCACAATTTCTTCAACCTTTTTTTCTTCAACCAGTTTCTGGAAGAAGGCCCGGTTTTCGGCCTCATTTTCTTTCAGGATATAGGTGCCGTAGGGCTGGGCGGTAAACTGCAGCGGGTCGCTCAGGGCCAGGCCGAGATGGCGGTCGCCGAAGTCGATGGCCAGGATTCTGCCCATGTTTCAGGTTCTTTCCAGGCAGCGTTTTTTCAGGCGGTGGCGGCGCAGGGCCAGTTGAATCAGCCGGTCTAAAAGCCGGGAGAAGCTCAGCCCGCTGACTTCCCACAGCCTGGGGTACATGCTTATTTCGGTGAAACCGGGAATGGTGTTTATTTCATTTATGTAGATGTTTCCGGTTCCCTGTTCCAGGAAAAAATCGACCCGGGCCATTCCGCAACCATCTATGGCCCGGAAGGAAGCCACGGCCAGCTCCTGAAATCGCCTGGTCAGGTCTTCCGGCAGCCCGGCCGGGATACGGAACCTGGTCTTGCCTTCCAGGTACTTGTCGGCATAGTCGTAAAACTCCCGGTGGGGAATTACCTCGCCCGGGAGCGAGGCCCGTGGTCGCTCGTTGCCCAGGACGCTGCATTCGATTTCGCGCCCCTTGATGGCCTTTTCCACCAGGATCTTGTGGTCGTAGCGGAAAGCCAGCCTGACCGCCGGAGCCAGCTCTTTTTTGCTCTTTACCTTTGAAATACCCACCGAGGAACCAAGGTTGGCCGGCTTGACGAACAACGGCAGGCCAAGCTCCTGGAATATTTTTTTCTCAATATCCTTCCGGTCCTTATTCCAGTCTTCTTCGTACAGCACAAGGTAAGGCACCACCGGCAGGCCCAGCCGGCTCAGCAGGTGCTTGAAAATTGCCTTGTCCATGCCAATGGCCGAGGCCAGGACCGGAGCCCCGACGTAAGGCACATCGGCCATTTCCAGCAGGCCCTGGATGGTCCCGTCTTCGCCGTAGGGTCCATGGAGAACGGGGAAATAGACGTCGGCCTTGATAGCGGGTCTTTCTCTGCGGCCGTCCCAGGGCAGGAAGGAAAAGCCGTGGCCGGCTCTCAGGGCCGTGGCCGTAACCTCGGGCGAGGAAACCAGCTTCCAGGTTCCCTTCTTGGTTACGTATATGGATAAGACCCGGTACTTTTTCCGGTCGAGGTTCTTATAGATGGCCCGGGCTGAAATTATGGAGATCTCGTGTTCGGCCGAGCGGCCGCCAAAGATCAGGGCCACGGTCAGCAGGTCTTTCATTCGCCTGAATTTTAGCCCATTTCCGGCCAAAAAAAAAGTTAATATAACTCCAATTAATAAAATTTGCCCCGACTAAATTTATGTTGACAGGCAGGAAGGAGCAAAATTATAATAGCCGCAAGGTGGAAGAAATAACGCCAAGAGGTGTCAAGATGAAAAAAAGCCTTATTATTAACGTCTGTCTTTTTATTTTTGCCGGACTGGTGTTCGGCCTGCTGGCCCAGGAAAGCCAGGTCCAGAAAGCCAGGGTTTTTGCCGAAGAATACCCCCTCCTGACCGATACCGACCTTTACTGCTCGGTTCTGGTCTGGGATAAAGCTCTGCCCGAGATCCAGATTATCGGTTCCGAGCGGGAAGATGAACGGGCCATGATGGTTGATTCCGATACTTTCTACATAAATAAGGGTAAGGAAGACGGGATGGAAATCGGCCAGATGTTCCTGGCGATTGACATCGGCCAGCCGATTCCCCAGCTCGGATATATCGCCCAGAAAAAGGGCAAGGTCAGGATTATCCGCCTGGAAGACCGGGTCAGCGTGGCCAAGGTGGAAAAGGGCTGCGGCGACATCAGGGTGGGGAATTACCTGATTCCCTTTGAAGAAAAACCGACGGTCATCGGCAAGGACCAGGGTTATGACAACAACCTGAAGCCTGGAGAGAGCCTGGAAGGCCAGGTCATCTATCTTGACACCGATTTCAATATCGTTTCCACCGGGCACTGGGCTCTGATCAACCTGGGCGCGGCCCAGGGATTAAAGCCAGGGCAGCAGCTGACGGTTTTCCGCCATAAGAAAGCCAACCTGCCCCGGGAAGCCATAGCCAACGTCGTGGTCATAGATACCCAGGTTAATACTTCCACCGTCAGGATCATGTCGGCCAGGGAGGCAGTGGAAAAGGGAGATACCGTCCAGGTCAAGTAAAAAGTCTGTTTTTTGACTTCTTGCCATCCCGGTCAGTTGACAGAAGCCCTTAATTTTGTTAGTTTTTCTATACCTGTTGAAGGCCTGAGCGGGCGTAGTTCAGTGGTAGAACGTCTGCTTGCCAAGCAGAAGGCCGTGGGTTCAAGTCCCATCGCCCGCTCCAGTACTTTCTCCGGGACAATGTCAGGCATGAAAATAATGGCGCGGTACCCAAGCGGCTAAGGGAGAGGTCTGCAAAACCTCGATTCGTCGGTTCGAGTCCGACCCGCGCCTCCACTCTTCCCCAGGACATCCTGCCGCCTGCCCGTCCATAATTTCTGGAACCCATAAAGTCTGAGCCAGGTTCGCCTGCCAGTCAGAATCGGAAGTCGGATGGTTTATTCGTCCGGCCGGATTTTCCTGATTGAAATAAAAGATGAGCCGACGCCGGTAACCAAATTTATCAATCCGCGGAGACCTTGATATATGAACAACCATTCATATATTTTTCAGCAGACGGTGGGCATTAAATCTTCAATTGCTCCCGGGGAATCCTGTCGGTTGCGTCCGCCCCTGGCCTTCCCGGAAACATCAGGGCCCCTTCCCAACACTCCCATTTACCTGGACACCATCTGTCCGTTGCCAGGCCAGGCTCTCGGTAATAATTTGATTTGAGCCATAGCAAGAGGCCGGAGCTATAAACTGAAAAGAATTACCTGTCTGCTCTTCTGCCATTGATAATGAATCAGTCCCTTGATTAAAGGAGAGAAATTGATGGCCGGGCTACTACTCGCTGCTTCCGAATGTACGCCTTAGAATGGATACCATGTCTTGACCGGAATGAAAAATTAGTTTGACTGGAATTTTTAGATTTTTATATACTCAACCTATCCGGTTGAAAGAAGGAGGAAACATGAACCTGGTTCCGAGAGTTCAGGGTCTCATTCTTAAACCCAAGGAAGAATGGGACAAGATAAAGAGCGAGACGGCCACCGTGGCCGATATCTTCAAATCCTACCTGGTGATCATGGCCGCCATCCCGGCCGTGGCCCAGTTCCTGGGTTACTGGCTGATCGGTGTTACCGTACCGCTCCGGGGACCGATCAGGCTGGGTGTGGGTTCCTCACTTGGCCGGGCGGTCGTGTCCTATATCCTGAGCCTGGCCTCGGTCTTCATCCTGGCCCTGATCATCAACGCCCTGGCCCCGACCTTTTCTTCCAAGCCCGACCAGATTCAATCGCTCAAGCTGGCTGCTTACAGCATGGCTCCCTATTACGTGGCCGGAATTTTTTACCTGATTCCGGTGCTCTCAATCCTGACCGTGCTGGCCGGAATTTACAGTCTGTATGTCCTGTACTTAGGATTCAAAGCAGGGTTGATGGAGACGCCGCCCGACAAGATTATGGGCTATTTTGTGGTAACGGTGGTCGTGGCCATCGTCCTGATGCTGGTGGTCGGCCTGGTGGTCGGTGCGATCTTTTCCTTAAGCACCTTCTACAGCGGCCTGTAATTCTTCAAGCACGCGGCTGAAGGCCTCCCGGGGGACCGGGGCCTGGGTAATCGGCCGCCCGATGACCAGGAAGTCGGCGCCTTTCTTGATGGCTTCTCCCGGGGTCATGATCCGCTTCTGGTCCTGAGCCTCGGCCCAGGCCGGCCGGATGCCCGGGGTGATTATCCGGACTCTTGAACCCAGCTCGGCCCGCAGCGGTTCCAGTTCCTGGGGGGAGCAGACAATTCCCTCAATCCCCGCTTCCACCGCCAGCCGGGCCAGACGCAGCACCTGGTTTCTGGCATCCGAGCTGAAGCCAATTTCCTGCAAATCGCTGTCTTTCAGGCTGGTCAGAACGGTGACCCCCAGAATCAACGGCAGCGGTTTATTTTCTTTGGCCGCGGTTTCCCGGGCTGCTTCCACGGCCTTTTTCATCATTTCCCGGCCGCCCGAAGTATGCAGGGTCAGCATGGCCACTCCGTGCCGGACCGCCGATTTAACGGCCCCGGCCACGGTGTTGGGAATGTCGTGGAGCTTCAGGTCCAGGAAAACTTCTTTTCCGAAGCTCTTGACCAGGTCAATCATGGCCGGACCTTCGGCTGTATACAGTTCCAGTCCTACCTTGAAGAGCCTGGCTTCGGGCAGTGACTCCAGCACCGCCCAGGCTTCTTCCCGGTTCTTGACATCCAGGGCGATTATTATTTTCCTGGCCATATTCAGTTCATCGTTTCTCATCTCAACACCTTTTTATAAATTTGATTGGTCTTTTATAGCCGGTTCAGAGCTGTAAGCTGCCAGTCACTTCGCTTATTTTTTTAATCCCGTGCTTTTCAGCCCAGGTCTCCAGTCCCCGGATGATTTTAAGGCAGGCATCGGGGTCGACAAAATTGGCCGTGCCCACCTGGACCGCGGCCGCCCCGGCCATCATGAATTCCAGGGCATCCTCGGCGCTGAAGATACCACCCATGCCGATTACCGGCACCTTGACTGCCCTGGCCACCTGGAAGACCATCCTCAGGGCGATGGGCTTGATGGCCGGGCCGCTCAGGCCGCCCATGATATTTCCCAGCCTTGGCTTCCTGGTTTCCAGGTCGATGGCCATGGCCAGGAGAGTGTTTATGAGCGATATGGCCTCGGTCCCGGCTTCTTCGGCGGCCAGGGCCACGGCCGTAATATCGGTAACGTTGGGCGAAAGCTTGGTGATCAGGGGGAGGGAAGTGACCTGCTTTACTTTTTTTACCGTGCGGTGGGTGGCTTCCGGGCTCTGGGCCGGGCAACGGCCACCTTCCCGGACGTTGGGGCAGGAAATGTTCAGTTCCAGCGCGGCTATTCCCCGGTGGCGGCTTAGGTATTCAGCCACCCGGGCGTATTCATCTTCTTCCTCGCCGCAGACATTGACGATGACCGCGGTCTTCAATCCGGCCAGCTCGGGCAGGATTTCCCGGCAGAAGGCTTCCACCCCTATGCCCTGGAGCCCGATGGAGTTTATCAAACCGCTGGGTGTCTCCACTAGGCGCGGCGGCCGGTTGCCTTCTCTCGGTTTCAGGTACAGGCCTTTAACCACGAAGCCGCCCAGGAGTTCCAGGTCGTAGAAAGGCTTGAATTCCAGGCCATAGCCAAAAGTCCCGCTGGCCGCCAGCACCGGGTTCTTGAGCTTCAGGAAACCCAGGTCCACCGACAGGTCAACCATGCTCTTTCTCCTGCCAGACGATTTCTTCCAGGGAAAAGACCGGGCCATCCTGGCAGACTTTAAGGTACTTCTCCTGGCCATCCATGCGGATTTTCTTGACGCAGCCCCAGCAGGCGCCAAAGCCGCAGCCCATGATGGACTCCAGCGAAAACTCGGCCGGCAGGTTCTCCCGGCGGCAGGTCTCAGCCAGTTTTTCCATCATCGGGTCGGGCCCGCAGGCATAGAGAAAAGCGGGTTTCCTTTTCTTCAGTTCTTCTTCAACCAGCGAGGTGACAAAACCGGGGAAACCGGCGCTGCCGTCGTCGGTGGAAACCAGGACTTCAAAGCCGGCGCTCTCCAATCGGTTCCTGAGCGGCAGGTCGCCTGCGCGCCGACCCCCATAAAAAATTACGGGCCGGGCCCCGGCCGCCCTGAGTTCCTTGCCCAGGTAGTAAAGGGGAGCTATGCCCCGGCCGCCACCCACGCAGTAAATCTCCCTGTCTCTGAATTCGGGCCGGACATTAAATCCCTTCCCCAGGGGTCCGATCAGGTCCAGGCACTGTCCGGTCTTCTTCAATGATAATAACCTGGTGCCCTCGCCGGCGACCTGGAAGAAAATCTGCAGCCGGTTCCCTTCGGCATTGTGCAAACTGATGGGGCGCCGGAGGAGCGGCTGGGTGGTCTCGGAGACCCTGATCATCAGGAACTGGCCGGGCCTGGCCTGGGCGGCGATTTCAGGGGAGTCCAGGGTAAACAGAAAGTAATCACCCCAGCTTTCAACCTCGACCAGCCTGGCCTGTCTGTCTATGACCATTCTTGCCCTGCTCTGAACATCTTTGAAGCTCGAAGCTTCCCGAATTAAATACCAGAAAAAATGGCCGATGGCAAATCTTATCTCCCAGTCAGTCCAGCCCGTGGATACCGCCCGGGAGTTAAGATAATAAATGATAATGGTCGTGCAAATCCTAAGACACGCCTGAAATATAAGCGCGGTCGCCTGCCGAATAAAAGGTTGTTTTAGTCCGGCCGATTTTTTATAATTAAAACTAATCATAATTTCCAGGAGGACTCATCCATGTTTATATCCCGCCGGGCTAAAGAGATACAGGCTTCGCCCATCCGCAAACTAAAGCCATTTGCCGACGAAGCCAGGAAAAAGGGAATACATATTTTCCACCTGAATATCGGCGATCCCGACATCCCTACCCCGGAGCCCATAATCAAGGCCTTTCACCAGTACAACGGCCCGATCCTGGGTTACGGACCGTCCCAGGGCTTTGAGGAACTCCGGCAGGCCATAGCCGATTATTTTGACCGTTATGGCATCAAGCTCTCTGCCGATAATGTTCTCATCACCATCGGCGGCTCGGAAGCCATCCATTTTTCCTTTTCGGTGGTGGCCGACCCGGGAGACGAGATCATCATCCCCGAACCCTTTTACACCAACTACAACGGCTATGCCACCTTTGCCGATGTCAGGATAGTTCCTCTGCCGTTAAAAGTTGAAGACGGTTTCAGGCTGCCTCCGCAAGACAGGATCGAAGCCCTGATCACGCCCCGGACCAGGGCCATTCTGCTTTGTTCACCCAACAACCCCACCGGGACCGTCTATACCGAAGACGAGCTAAGAAGGGTGGTGGAACTGGTAAAAAAGCATGACCTGTTCCTGATAGGCGACGAGGTCTACAAGGAATTTGTCTACGACGGCCTGAGCCACAAGAGCATCCTGGAGTTCGAGGAAATCGAGGACCGGGTGATTGTAGTCGACAGCATCTCCAAGCGTTTCAGCTGTTGCGGGGCCCGGATTGGCGCGGTGGTCACCAGGAACCGGGACATCTACCAGGCCATCCTGAAGTTCGCCCAGGCCCGTCTCTGCCCGCCCTCTGTGGAACAGTATGCCGCCCTGACCGCCTACCGCATGGGGATGGATTATTTTGGTCCGATCAGGGAAGAATACCAGAGGCGCCGGAATGTCCTGTACGAGGGCCTGTCTTCCATCCCGGGCGTTTTCCTGCGGAAACCACAGGGGGCTTTCTACGTTATCTGCCGGCTTCCGGTCAGGGACTCCGAGCATTTTGCCGAGTGGATGCTGACCGATTTTTCGCTCAATAACAAGACGGTCATGGTAGCTCCGGGGCCCGGTTTCTACGCCACGCCGGGGCGCGGACAGGATGAGGTGAGAATCGCCTACGTCCTTAAAGAAGCGGACCTGGTGGAGGCCATCGAAATCCTGCGCCGGGGCCTGGAGAAATACCAGAAGCTATACGGCTGATCCTGGATGAACCTCAAGCAAATTCTCAGGGACGGGGAGACCTGGAAAGGGATAATAATCATTCTGGCCCTGTCGCTGGTTATCGGTACAGTCAGTAACCTGGGTCTCATAAAGAAATTCCTGCAGGGAGAATTCCGCCGGGCCTTCTTTACCAGCGCAGATTATCCCGGACTGGTGTTCATAACCCTGCCGGAAATGGAAGAACTCTGGCATAACCAGAAAGCCGTGATAGTGGATAGCCGTCCGGCTTCCGAGTTCAGGCGCGGCCATGTCCCGAACGCGATTTCGGTTCCTATGGAAGAGGTTAAGAGTGGAAATTACGGCCTCCTGGAGAGGTTGTCGCCAGGGCAGCCTTTAATCATCTACTGCGAGGGTGGAGACTGCCTGACCAGCCTTAACCTGGCCCGACTCCTTTACGGACGGGGCTTCCGCGACCTCCGGGTTTTCAGCGGGGGCTGGGCCGAGTGGCTGGCGGCCGGGCTTCCCGTGGAAAAAGAAGATGGCGGTTATTAATAATAGAAATTTTCTTTTGCTCCTGCGGCTTATTGTTGGCGGGGTGTTTATCTGGGCGGCGGTCACCAAGATTGCCGACCCCCTGGCCTTCGCCCAGGATGTCAGGAATTACCGGCTGGTGGGCCAGACCCTGAGCTTTCTGACGGCCATCGTCCTGCCCTGGGTGGAACTCATTGCCGGTATCTGCCTGATCATCGGGGTCTTTCCCCGTTCCAGTGCCCTGCTCATTAGCGGGCTCCTGGTATTCTTTATCGTTCTGGTGGCGGTGACCATGCTGCGCGGCATAGACGTAGACTGTGGTTGTTTCGGCACCTTCAGTCGTAAAGCCGACCTCTGGTTGATCCTGGAAGATTCAGTCTGGCTGGCCTTATCCCTGGTTCTGCTTTTCTCTCCGGCCAATGATTTCTGCCTGCTCAAGAGATCTCCAAAAACCTCTTAGTTTAATCTGATATTTTACATATCTGGCCGCCGTCGTCCTTGAAATTTTGCCTCTGAAAGTGTATATTTTCTTGAATTTACTTAGGCCTTAGAAGGAGTGAGTGTTATGGCAAAAAAATACGTTTATTTCTTCGGACCCGGCGTGGCTGAAGGCAACAAGGATATGAAGGACATTCTCGGCGGCAAGGGTGCCAACCTGGCCGAGATGGCCGGCATCGGCCTTCCGGTTCCTCCCGGCTTTACCATTTCCACCGAGGTCTGCAACCTGTTCTTCAAGGCAGGGAACAAGGTCCCGAAGGACGTGGAGCAGCAGGTGATGACTGCCCTGAAGAGGCTGGAAAAAGCCTCCGGGCTGAAGTTCGGCGACCCGTCCAACCCCCTTCTGGTTTCGGTCAGGTCGGGAGCCAAGTTCAGCATGCCCGGAATGATGGATACCATCCTCAACCTGGGCCTTAATGACCGGACGGTTGAAGGCCTGGCCAGGAAGACCGGAAACCGGCGGTTTGCCCTTGATTGCTACCGTCGCCTGATCCACATGTTCGGTGACGTTGTCCTGGATATTCCCAAGAAGAAATTTGAAGAAATTCTCCGGGCCAGGAAGGAAGCCGGCCAGGTTCAGTATGACCATGAGCTTACCGATAAAATGCTGGAAGAGGTGATAGCCGGTTACAAGAAACTGGTGGCGGCCGAGACCGGCCGGGAATTTCCCCAGGATGTCCTGGAACAGCTGAAGCTGGCCATTGCTGCCGTCTTCAAGTCCTGGCACAACCCCCGGGCCATCACCTACCGCCGCAAGTATCACATTCCCGATAACCTCGGAACCGCGGTTAATGTCCAGCAGATGGTCTTCGGTAACTACGGCCCGACTTCGGCCACCGGGGTTGGCTTTACCCGCAACCCGGCCACCGGAGAGAAGGAGCTTTACGGCGAATACCTGGTCAATGCCCAGGGCGAGGACGTGGTGGCAGGAATCAGGACCCCGTCACCCCTCAAGAACATGGAAAAAGAAATGCCGGCCGTTTTCAAGCAGCTGGTCTCCGTGGTCAAGCGGCTGGAAAAGCACTACGGCGATGTCCAGGATTTCGAGTTCACCATCCAGGAAGGCAAGCTGTACATGCTCCAGACCAGAAACGGCAAGAGAACCGGCATGGCCGCGGTCAAGATTGCCGTGGACCTGGTGGAAGAAGGGCTGATCACCAGGGAGCAGGCCCTGCTCAAGGTCGAACCCGAGGCCCTGAACCAGCTGCTCCACCCCATCTTTGACCTTCAGGAAAAAGCCAAGCATACCGTCCTGGCCAAGGGGCTGGCGGCCTCTCCGGGAGCGGCCACCGGTCAGATCGTTTTTACCGCCAACGAGGCCGTGGCCTGGGCCAAGGAAGGCAAGAAGGTAATCCTGGTCAGGGAAGAGACTTCCCCCGACGACATCCACGGCATGAGCGCGTCCCAGGGCATACTGACCGCGACCGGCGGCATGACCTCCCACGCAGCCGTGGTCGGCCGCCAGATGGGCAAGCCGGCCGTGGTCGGTTGCGGCAGCATCAAGGTTCACGAGGAAGAGAAGGCCTTCTACATCGGAAACCGGAAGTTTGAGGAAGGCCAGTGGATATCAATTGACGGCTCGACCGGCGAGGTGCTGGAGGGCGAAATTCCCACCAAGCCCTCGGAGATATTACAGGTGGTTAAGGGAAGCCTGAAGCCGGAAGAATCCAGGCTTTACCAGTATTTCTCCAAGCTTCTATCCTGGGCTGATAAATCCAGGCGGCTGGGAGTCAGGGCCAACTCCGATACGCCGGCCGATGCCAGGGTGGCCTTTGCTTTCGGAGCCGAAGGTATCGGCCTGGCCAGAACCGAACACATGTTCTTTGGCCCGGAGCGCCTGCCCATAGTCAAGGAAATGATCATGGCCGAGACCGAGGAAGCCAGGCGCCAGGCCCTGGCCAAGCTGTTGCCTTTCCAGAAGCAGGATTTCTACGAATTCTTCAAGGAAATGAAAGGTCATCCGGTGACCATCAGGACCATCGACCCGCCGCTCCACGAATTCCTGCCCAAAAGAGAAGACCTGATGGTCGAACTGGCCGTTCTTAAAGCCACCGGCGGTTCAGCAGAAAAAATCGCCGAGCTGGAGAAGCTCCTGGCCCGGGTCAAGGCCCTGTCCGAGTTTAACCCCATGCTCGGGCACCGCGGTTGCCGTCTGGGCATCACCTACCCGGAGATAACCGAAATGCAGGCCCAAGCCATTTTCGAGGCGGCCTGCGAGCTGACCAGGGAAGGGCACAAGGTCTTCCCTGAAATCATGATTCCGCTGGTGGGCGACGTCCTGGAACTGGCCAACCAGAAGGCCATCGTCAACCGGGTGGCTGACGAGGTTATGAAAAAATACGGCGTTAAGTTCAAGTATACCGTGGGTACCATGGTGGAGATACCCCGAGCTGCCCTGACTGCCGAGGAGGTGGCCAGGGAAGCCGAGTTCTTCTCCTTTGGCACCAACGACCTGACCCAGACCACCTACGGCATCTCCCGTGACGACAGCGCCAAGTTCCTGAATTTTTACCTGAATCACGGCATCTGGCCTGATGATCCTTTTGAGACCCTGGACCAGAGGGGAGTCGGCCTGCTGATGAAGTGGGCGGTGGAGAAGGGCCGGTCAACCAGGCCCGACCTCAAAGTCGGTATCTGCGGCGTGCACGGTGGCGACCCCAGGTCGATCGTCTTCTGCCACCAGGTCGGGCTCAATTATGTCAGCTGCTCGGCCTACCAGATACCGATTGCCCGCCTGGCCGCGGCCCAGATAGCCATCCAGGAAAAGGTGGCCGGAGGAAAGACCGCAGCCGGAAAAAAGCCGGTTAAAAAAGCTCCGGCCAGGAAAGCCAAGAAAGTTACCGCTGCCGGCCGGAAGAACCGTAAGGCCCGTAAATAAGAAAGCGAATTTTTCAGGAGCCCCGGGCTGGTTCAAGTCCGGGGCTCTTTTTTATCGTCCGGAGGCCCGAGGACTGGCCATCTTGACCCGATCCTCCGGCTGACCACCTGAATTAATTTCTTTTAAGAAGAGTCGTTTTCTGATATCCTGAAAAAAATGGCAGACCTGGTCGGTACCATGCTAACCCTGCTGGGCTGGAAGTTGCCCTTCAGGTTTGTCTACAGCAATGAATACTGGATGGCCAACCTTGGCCATCATGTCTTTCCGGTCAAGAAATACCGCCTTCTGTACGAGCGGGTGATTGCCCTCGGGGCCGGGCCAGAAGATTTCATCCAGGCCAGGCCGGCCAGAGAGGAAGACCTGCTGCTCGTCCACACCCCAAAATACGTCAAAAAGGTCATGACCGGCAACCTGTCTTCGGTCGAGCTGCAGGCCCTGGAATTGCCCTTTTCGCTGGACGTGGTCAGGTTTTTCCTGTTGATGACCGGGGGCACCATCCAGACCGTGGAGGAAGCCCTGAGGACGGGGCTGGCCGTGCACCTGGGAGGCGGTTTCCATCATGCCTTTCCCGACCACGGCGAGGGTTTCTGCCTGTTCAACGATATCGCCATAGCCATAGAAAAGATGAAAAAAACTGGCCGGATAGGCCGGGCCCTGGTGGTCGATTGCGACCTGCACCAGGGAAACGGCACGGCTTTCTTTTTTGCAAGGAAGGATTACGTCTTCACTTTTTCCATCCACCAGATGGACATCTATCCTTCCGAAAAACCACCCAGCAGCCTGGATGTCGGGCTGTGGTCCGGTGATGATGATTTGGCCTATCTCCAGGCTCTCAGCCCCCATTTTCCCAGGATCTACCGGGAATTCAGGCCGGACCTGGTGGTCTACCTGGCCGGGGCGGATCCATATCGCGGCGATATGCTGAGCGGCCTGGACGTTTCGGCCGAGGCCCTGAGAAAACGGGACCGCCTGGTGATAGAAAGTGCCAGGAAGTTGAACATCCCGGTGGCCATCGTTCTGGGCGGAGGTTACACGGCCGAGGTTGAGGAAACGGTCGGGATTAACCTCAACACCATCCGGGTGGCCATCAAGGCCGCGCGACGAAAGCCTTACTCCCCGGTAACTTCTTTGACCCAGTCCGAGTAGGCCTGGCTGGCAGCCACTATCGGCAGGGCTATGATTTCAGGTACCCGGTAGGGGTGAATTTCCCTGATTTTTTTCTCAAGCTCGGCATACAGAGAGGCCCGGGTCTTTACCAGCATCACCACTTCGGCTTCTTCACAGGTTTTTCGCTCCCAGGTATAGAGTGATGTTCCCGGAACAATGGTGCAGCAGGCGGCCAGTTTGAGTTCCAGCAGGATCCGGGCTGCTTCTGCCGCTTTTTCTGTCTCGGGAAATGTGGTCAGGACCAGGATCAGGGAAGCTCCCTCTGTCATTCTTCACCCTCACTCCTGGACAAAAACATGGGCAAAGACCTTGGCGTCGCCCACCATGTTGTCAATTATGCAGTATTCATTGGGCATGTGGGCGGTCTCGTCCAGCTTGGACCAGCAGGCAGCCGGGAAACCGGCCCGGCGGAAAAGGGCGGCCACGGTTCCACCGCCGATGCCCATGGCCCGGGCTTCCTTGTGGTAGACATCCCGGACCGCCTTCTTCAGGGCCTGGACCACGGGAGCCTTGGGTGAGGTCGGCGGGGCAGCCGGGGCCTTCTGGACGATCTCAATTTCAATTTTGACCTTGAATTTCTTCTCGATGCCGGCGGCAATTTTCCCGGCTGTCTTCAGGACATCCTCAACCTTGTACAGGGGCAGAATCCGGCAGTCCATGTAAAACACATCTTCTCCGGGGATGGTGTTGATGTTCGGCACGTTGGCCTCTTTCTTGGTCGGTTCGAAGGTGGAAATTGGCGGGTTGAACAACCGCTCCTTCTTGTCGAAAATCTGGTAGAGTTTCTGGAGCTCGGTTATCAGGAAGCTGGCCGCCTTGAAGCTGTTAATTCCCTTTTCCGGGGTTGACCCGTGAGCCTGACGGCCCAGGGTTCGGACCTTGAGCCAGAGGATGGACTTTTCAGCCACCTCGATCATCGTGCCCTGGCTGTTGCCGGCATCGGGAACGATGATCAGGTCGTCCTTCCTGAAGACCTCGGTATTGTTCAGGACGTACTCGATACCCTTTTTGCTCCCGGTCTCCTCGTCGGCCACCAGGACCAGACCGATGTCGTAAGATGGTTTAAGCTTTTCGGCAACGAGGGCCCTGACCGCAAAAATGGAAGCCACCATGTCCTGCTGGTTATCTTCAACGCCGCGTCCGTAGATGCGACCCTTTTCCACCCAGGCCTTGAAGGGGTCGCCCCGCCACTGGGAGAGCTCTCCCGGCGGAACCACATCCAGGTGAGACATCACCCAGATGGTTCGGCTGGAATTACGTCCGCGGTAGATGGCCAGGAGGTTCGGGCGGTAACCGGCCGGGGCTTCCACGTCAGGGGCCTTGATGAGCCTGAGGTCGGTGATACCGTGCTGCCGCAGGTAGGCTTCAAGGAATTCAGCCTTCCGGGCCTCTCCTTCGCCCCCGCTGGCGGGAGCTATGGCCGGGATGGCACAGAGCTTCATCTGCAGTTCGACCATCTGGTCGCGGAAACTTTCTAGCCTTCTGGCCAGCCGGTTGAAAACTTTGGTGTCGGGCATAAATCACTCCTTCTTGATATTCTTTTTTTTACAGTAAGATGATAACATCTGGCATATCTCCAATTCAATAAAAAACTGAAACAGCCGGACTACCACCCCGCTGCTTCCAAACAGACCCACCAGACTGGATGCCATGTCTTAACCTGAAAGAACGGTCGGCTTGACTTAATGTCGGATGGGGATAAAATCTTGTTATAAACCTGCCATCCAGGCTGGCCAGGCCAGGAGGTGTTTTTGAACCTGGAAAACAAGCCCGAAGTCTTATTTGTCGCCGGCTCGGGGGAGTTCGGCAGCGGCGAGTGCCAGATCCTTGATTACCTAAGGACTCCTGGTGATAAACCTTTTTCCGCCGAATTGATTTTTCCGGCCGGGGGTCGGCTGGTCAGCCAGGCTTCAGAAGCAGGGGTACCGTCTCGGGTCATCAAGGGGCATAATTACCTGACCGATTTCCGGGAGCTGTGGCGTCAGCCCGTAGCCTGGGTTTATAACCTCAGCAGTTTCGTCAGGATTTCAGCCGTTATCAGGAAGAAAAGAGTTCAACTGGTGGTCAGCCTGTCTTTTATCAACTGGACCGGGGCCCTGGCCGCCCGCCAGGAAGGGGTCAGTCATATCTGGATGATAAGGGAAGTGCTCTCCGGCCGGACCAACTAGCTGAATTTCTTCTGGGGTCGGTGGCTGGCCAGCCGCCTGGCCAACGACCTGTCGGTCAGGGTTCTGCTGGAATCTTCACTGGCGGCCGAGATGTTCAGGCGAAAAAGGACCCGGGCCAAGTCCCTGGTCTTGCCCCCGGCCATTGATGCCGGGTGGCTTGAGAGCAGGCTAACCCGTGACGACCCGGCCTCTCCGCCTGCGGCGGTGGCCATGTTTTTCAGCGGGCCGGACCTGAAAAGAGTCAGGGAAGCGGTCCAGGCCCTGGGCCAGGTTGCGGCCAGCACCGGAGACGGACCGTGGCCCATCCAGACGGTTTCCATATTTTTCCCCGGTCTGAGCCAGGCCCGACAACGGAAGCTGGAAGAAAGCCTTGGTCGGACTTCAACCGGAAGCGGCCTGGAACTGGAATTCACCGATTTTTCAGAGCTCCAGTCCAGGTGGAAAAGCTTTCGGGCGGCAGTCATCTTCCCCGGCTTTGACCCGCTAAGCCGGGTGGTCCTGGAGGCCGGGCTGGCCGGTGTTCCGGTGGTCGTGGAAAAAGGGGCGGCTTCCGAGCTGGTCATTCACGGGCGCACCGGTTTTATTTTTGATTACCGGGACTATGCCGCGCTGGGAGCTTTTCTTCAGGTGATTGTTAAAAACCCGGAGAGGGGCCGGCAGATGGGCCTATCGGCCAGGGAGCATGTTAAGAAACATTATAGCCTCGGCGCCTGGAAAGAACAGTTTGAAGGAATATTATCTGAAATCCTATTTTCTTCTGAGCGCTGAAATTCCCACCCAGATGTACTGAAGACCGGAGAGCACGGTGGCCAGGATGGTCAGGTCGTAAAGCCAGCCGAGCAGGCTGACTTCCTTCTGCAGAAAATTGAAAAACAGGACGGCCAGGACGGTCAACACCTGGCAGACGGTACTGGTCTTGCCCATGAGGGTGGGCGGGAAACTCTGCTTGATTTTCAAAAAGAAAAGCACCGCCGCCCCGATGACAATCAACAGGTCCCGGCCGAGGACCACCCAGAAAACCCGCCAGGGCATGGTATTGGGATGGGCGAAATCGGGGATACTCAACAGGAAGAAACTGCTGAAGATGAGCAGCTTGTCGGCCAGCGGGTCGAGCCAGAGGCCGGCCACCGAATGCTGATGCCAGATTCGGGCGGCCAGGCCGTCCAGGACGTCGGTCAACCCGGCGGCCAGGAAAACCAGGAAGGCCTCGGTATGTTTGTTTTTAAGCAGGAAGAAGACGAAGACCGGGACCAGGACAATCCGCAGCAGGGTCAGGTAGTTTGGGATGGTTCCAAAATTTGATTTCAGCTCGACTGTCTGCCTGGCGGTTTCGTCCATCGGTTCTGCCGTCTTGTTCATTTAACCAAGTTTAACAGAATATCGGCAATTCTTAAAGCCTCTATGCCGGAGACGGGCTGGTCGGGGTTGAATCGTCTCTGGCCGCCCAGTTCCATCAGCTGGTAGGCAATCATGTTGACTGCCGGCTGGTAATAGTAGTTATCGGCTGGCAGGTCGTTGATCTGGACCCTTTCCGGGGGAACTATGGGCACCAGTTTTTTGCCCTTTCCCTTCAGGTAGCTTATTAACCGGGAAAAGGCGTCGGCCAGCTCGGCCCTGGTAATCTGCCGGGTCGGTTCAAAGGTGTGGTTGTCATACTTATCCATCAACCTGGCGGCCACGACCCTGATGATAAACCGGGCCGCCCAGCTGGTGGAGATGTCGACGATGATGGGCGGGGCGGACGGCTGGGGCAGAAACTGGTTGAACTTGACGGCCAGGATGGCGGCCAGGTCCTGCCTGGTGATGGCCTGGGAACCGGCGATCTCATTGTACATGCTCGGCAGTTCAATAATACCCAGGGAATTTTTGAGGTGTTCAACCTTCTCCTGGATCTGTTTGTCGCCGGGCGCCAGCTCTCTCAATCTCTCGTAGATGTCCAGGCTCTTGCTCAAATCATCGTTGGCCTCCAGCGTTTCGGCGTATTCTTTCAGGACCTGCTTGTCCCGGGGAAGCAGGTTGTAAAGGGCCTGGTAGTGGGTCAGGGCCTGGGCCAGTTTCTTTTCGTTGCGGTAAAGTCGAGCCAGCTGAAGGTGAGCCTCCGCGAGCTCTGGCGAATAGAAGAGAGCCTTGAGCAGGGCTTCCCGGGCCTGGTCAGGACGCTTCTGGTTCAGCCAGTTCCGGGCCTCGGCCATCAGGGCCTCGGTCATCCGGGAACGCAGGTCTTCGTACCTGGGCTTGGCCCAGTTGTGGTCGGGAGCTTTCTTCAAAATTTCTCGCAACTGCAGGAACTCTTTTTCCTGGTTATTGAGCTGTTCGTAGATGATGGCCAGTCCGACCCGGGCTGATATCAGGTCCGGGTTAAGCTCCAGGGCTTTCAGGAAAAAGGCCTCGGAGTCGGAGAGCTGTTGTTCGTAAAGACGGCAGTAGCCTTCCCCCAGGTTGAAAAAGGCATTCTGGCGGTCGAGCTTGCCGAACTCTTTCCTGGCCCGGTCGATGTTTCCCTGCTTCAGGCTCTTCCAGCCCTCTTCAAAGGCCAGCCGTTCGTTCAGGCTAAGCTGGGCCAGAACCACCGGCTGGGGATTTTCCAGGTGAAAAGCTGGCGGAACGTACTCGGTCTTGAGCGGCAGGCTGATGCAGGCGTTTAAGAATAATATCAGCCCGGCCAGGGCCGCCATTATTATAATCTTCTTCATGGGTGCTCTCCTTTCTGGAGGTAGGGAAGGTAGGGAAACACCCGGCTGCGGTCAGCCGCCACCTGGTATTCCCAGCCCTCGTCGGTTTCGGTCCGGGTGATGATGATAGCCTGCCGGGCCAGGGAGCTGGCCAGCTCGGCTCGGGTCCTGGGAATGCGCAGCCTGAAGGTTTCATAATTTTCAAACAGCAGTCCCCTCAGGCGGCTTTTTAGCTGTTCCAGTCCTTCCCCGCTCAGGGCCGAAACATAAAGAGGAGAATTTCCCGACTCCCTGTTCCCGGCCAGCAGCTCTTTCTTTTCATTTTCCGGAAGGAGGTCTATCTTGTTGAATATCTTGATGACCGGAAGTCCGGAAATCTCCAGGTCCTCCAGTATTCTCTCGACCGCGGCCGCCTGGTCCAGGGCTTCGGGCGAGGTGGCATCGACCACGTGCAGCAGGCAATCAGCTTCCCTGATTTCTTCCAGGGTGGCCCGGAAGGCCGAAATTAGTTCCACCGGAAGCTTTTTGATGAAGCCGACGGTGTCTGACAGGAAGAAGTAAAGGCCGTCGGCAAAAGTCACCCGCCGGACCATCGGGTCCAGCGTGGCAAAAAGATGGGGTGAGGTGTAACGGCTCTCTCTGGTCAGCTGGTTGAACAGGGTTGATTTCCCGGCGCTGGTATAACCGACCAAGGAAACGGCGGGGACGGGCGACCTGCGGCGGCCTTCTCTCTGCCGGGCCCGTCTTTTCTGAAGGCCATCGATTTCTTTTTTTATCCTGGTAATGCGGTCGGTGATGCGGCGCCGGTCTTCTTCCAACTTCTTTTCGCCGGGGCCCCGGGTTCCTATGCCGCCGCCCAGCCTGGACATGGCCTGGCCGCGACCTTTAAGCCTCGGCAGCAGGTAGGTCAGCTGGGCCAGCTCTACCTGCAGCTTGCCTTCGTTGGTCCTGGCCCTCTGGGCAAAAATGTCCAGGATAATCTGGGTCCGGTCCAGGACCTTAACCCTCAGGGCTTCTTCCAGGCTGCGCTGCTGAACCGGGGTCAGGTTGGCGTCGAAGATCACCAGGTCGGCCCCGGTTTTTTCTACCAGGGCGGCCAGCTCTTCCACCTTGCCCTCGCCTATGAAAAACCTGGGACTGATGCTGTTCCGGGTTTGATAGATTTTCTCCACCACCGTGGCTCCGGCCGAGACGGCCAGACCGGCCAGCTCGGCCAGGGATTCGGCCGCTTCCTCCCTGTCTTTCCTGGAAACGGCCAGGTTGACCAGAATTGCTTTTTCCATATTTTTATTGGCTCAGTTTCATTTCTATAAATTTTTTCAGTCCGGGCCGGTCCTGGGCTTCGAACCAGGTAATCCCGGGCGATTTCCTGAACCAGGTTAACTGCCGCTTGGCAAAGTGCCTGGTTTCCAGCTTGGTCTTCTCGATCGCTTCAGCCAGCGTTATTTCCCGTCGCAAATATTGCAAAACCTGCCTGTAACCCAGACCCTTAAACGGGGTAGCCGTTTCCGGCACTCCCCGGGCCAGCAGGTTCCTGACCTCTTCCACCAGGCCCAGGGCGAACATCCGCTCCACCCGGGCTTCGATTCTCCGGTATAGTTCTTTTCTATCTAATTTTAAACCAATCTGGATGAGATTAAAACCCTTTTCCCTGGCCGGCGACCTGGTCTGGAGAAATTGCCTGGATAACGGCACTCCCGTCAGGTAATAGACTTCAAGGGCCCTGATTATACGGATACCATCAGACGGGGTAATCCTGGCGGCATAGTCCGGGTCTACCTCTTTCAATTTCTCGTATAGTGAAAGCAGGCCGGCCCGCTCGGCTTCCTGTCGCAGCCTTTTCCTTAGCTCGGGGTCACGGCCAGGTCCCGGGAAAAGCCCTTCCACCAGGGCCCGGTGGTAAAGACCGGTGCCGCCGACCACGATCGGCAATCGGCTGCGGGCGATGATCTGTTCTGCGGTTTCGACCGCCAGGCGGGCAAAGTCGGCCGCCGAAAACTGTTCCCAGGGTTCGACTATGTCTATCAGGTGGTGGGGAACAAATTTTCTCGCTTCAGGGCCGGGTTTATCCGTGCCCAGGTCGAATCCCTTGTAGACCTGCATCGAATCGCAGCTTATGACCTCGCCGGAAAATTCCCGGGCCAGGTAGAGGGCGGTTTCGCTTTTCCCGACGGCGGTGGGTCCGACAATGGTCAGAAGGTTTCTGGATTTAACGTCCAAGGCTTGCCCTGATGACCAGATAGATGAATACCAGGCTGAGTATAATCAGAAGTCCCAGCAGCTGTTTCCGCTTCAAGTCAGCTCTCCGGTTCTGGCCAGGTATCTGGCCACTGTTTCCTCGTGCTGGTTGCCGAGATTCTTTTTGACCATCAGCAGCTCGGCGGCCAGTATCTCGTCAAAACCCCGCAACAGGTTCTTCTTGTCTTCCGGGCCCAGCTCGTTCAGGCTCAGCTTGAGCATGGCCCTGGGCTCGAAGCTTCCGTCCGGCCTGATTTCCAGGTTGCGGAAAATCGGGTCCAGGTATTCCTGGACCTCCCGGTAACATTTTTCTATCAGGTTGAAGGCCACCGGGCCCAGCTGCTTGGCCACGTAGCGATAGATGAAGGCGCTTTTTTCATTGAAGGCCAGCAGGCATTTTTCCAGGTCGGGCTGGCTGCCCCGGCCGTTGTTTTCCAGGGCGGCCTGGTTGAGGTTGAAGTCCACCAGCTTCAGGCAGGCCAGGGCCAGGAGCGTCTTCCTGGTCTCGGTGGGACCAAGCCAGGATTTCTGCAGCAACTGGCCGAAACTCTGCGGGGCCTGCAGCTGGTGCCAGAGGTAAAGCTCCGGACTTTTAAGATCAAGTCTCCGGGCGTAGGCCGGCGCCTGGCGAACGATAATCTCCTTTTCGGCCGGCAGCCACCTCGCCAGGTGCTCTATCCGGGATATCTGTCTGAAACCGCGGAGGATAAGGTCCGGGGTGAACAGCCCCAAAACGATAACCTCCTCGGCGGGAATGTCTTCTTCTTCGAACAGCAGCCGGACCGGGGGGAGATTAAAATAATCAATTAGCTTCACGGCCAGGAACTCGGCTGTCAGGTCCAGGGCTTCGCGGGCCGGCAGGAAGCCATGCTCGATGAGCACCGCCAGAATCGAACTGATGTTATCCGCTCCCAGGAGCTGGCGGTTCAGCCTCAGGGGCGGCTCTATTCTTCCGGTTTCCTGGAGCCAGTCCAGGAAATCCTTTTCCGGAAAGTACTTTTTTACCGGGGTTAATTCACCCTTGACCAGGCAGAATACCTTTTCGTAGGGCCCGGGGTTGAGCAGAAGTCGACCGGTCTTCTGTCCTTCCCAGAGATTAAACAGGTAAAATGGTAGAAAACTATTCTGGGTATTTTTTTCTGGAGGCTCAGCCATAGCCTTAATTTATAGAGGCCGGGCCGAGTTGTCAACCTGGCCTGGCTTACTGGTACCGGCTCATCCCCCACAGGGTCAGGGCTATGTTGACCGCGGCCTTCAGCGCCCAGAAGAGGTAGGAGATGACCAGGGATTTTTTCAGGTCAACCTTGAAGATGGCCGACAGGGCATAACCCAGGACCCCGAATATCCACAGCTGGAACAGGTCAATGTTGTTAAGAACGATGAAGGGGGTGGAATTGAATTCCAGTTTCGGGAAGAAGACCGCCAGGCCGGTGGAAATCTTGTAGACCGACTGCTTGGCGGTTATCAGGAAAAACCGGAGGGCGTTGCCCAGGACGGCGTTGATGAAACTGGCGTGAAACATGGCGCTCAGCAACTGCCGGTAGTTACCCTGGACCGAACCTGAAACCAGGCGTCCCAGGACCAGGAGCAATAGAGACTGGAGAAACAGGCTGATCAGAGCCATTATCCCGAGGCTCAGACCGCTCTGGATCTTGTAGGCGGGGGAAGTGGCTTCGGCTTCCTTGTGGATTTTGTCCATGTACTTGGTAAATCCTTCTTCTCCCATTCTCTGCTGCAGCATTTCTTTCATCTTGGGGCTGTTGTCGGTGAGTTCGGCCGTGTCGCGGGCGGAGAAGGGGGCAATCAGGAAGCCAAAAACAAAGCTGGCCAGCAGAACTATGACCATGGCATCCAGCCAGACCGGTTTTTCGGCCAACCCGCTGAAGGTCTCCTTGGGCCCGGTAAAGACCCCGATGAATCTTTGCCATAAGTTCATATCCAGTCTCCTTTCCTTTCTTCTTTTTCTATCATGCCGTCCCTGATGTGGATAATTCTCTGGGCATGGTTGGCCACCTCGCGGTCGTGGGTGACCATGATGATGGTATTGCCGCTGTCGTGGATCTTGTGAAAGAGCCTGAGGATTTCCTGGCCGGTCCGGCTGTCCAGGTTGCCGGTGGGCTCATCGGCCAGAAGCAGGGCCGGCTCGTTGACCAGGGCTCTGGCGATGGCCACCCTCTGCCTTTCACCGCCGGACAGTTCGGCCGGCAGGTGATGCATCCGGTCTTTCATTTCCACCATCTCCAGGGCCCGGCGGGCCTTTTCCCGGCGCTCCTCCTTGCTGGCCCCGGCATAGATCAGCGGCAATTCCACGTTCTTGAAAGCATTGGCCCGGGCCAGGAGATTGAAAACCTGGAAGACAAAGCCAATTTCCTTGTTCCTGATGTGGGCCAGCTCGTCCTCGGACAGGGTGCTGACCAGCTGCCCGTTGAGATAATATTCACCGGAAGTCGGCGTGTCCAGGCAACCGAGAATGTTCATCAGGGTGGACTTGCCGGAGCCGCTGGGCCCCATGATGGCCACGAATTCATTCTTCTTGATGGTCAGGCTGACCCCGCGCAGGGCTTCCACCTGCTGCTTGTCCAGCTGGTAGATTTTCTTGAGGTCCCTGGCCAGGATCAGCTCGTCATCGGCAGGCAGAACCGGCATGGCTCATTTCCTTTCCACCTTCAGCAGGCTCCCGTCCTTGAGGTCGCGCAGGGCCGAATAGGGCCCGGTTACGATTTCCTGGCCTTCTTCCAGGCCGGAAACTATTTCCACCATCATTCCGCCCATTATTCCTTTCTTGACGGGCTGGAACTTGGCCCGGCTGTTTTCTATCCTAAAAACACCTTCTTCTTCTTTGGCCTTTTCGGGAGCGGGTGAGGTCGCCGCGCCTTTTTGATCATTTTTCTTAGTTTCCCTGGTGACCAGGGCAGCGATGGGCACCGCCAGCACATCCTTCTTTTCGGCGACTATGACGTCGGCCGAGGCCGACAGCCCGGGCTTGAGCTGGTGACCGGTATCTTCCAGGGTAATGACCACCTTGAAATTCCTGGATTCCTGGGAGCCAAGGGAGGTCTTATCCAGGGCCGAGCTGCCAATTTCGGTAACCTGTCCCAGGAAAACCTGGTCGGGAAAGGCATCGACTTTCACCCTGGCGGTCTGGCCTATCTTGACGTTGACCACGTCGGTCTCGTCCACCTCGACTTCCACTTCCATGATGGACAGGTCGGCTATGGTCAGGAGAACTGTTCCGGGGTTGTTCATGGTGCCTACTATGGCCACCTCGCCTTCTTCCACCCTCAGGCTGGTGACCATGCCGTCAATGGGCGAGGTATAGGTGGTCTTTTTCAGGTCGTCCAGGGTACTCTTCAGGTTGGCTTCAGCCTGTTTTATCTGGTATCTCAGTGATTGCAGGGTGGCCGATGACACTTCGTACTGGACGCGGGCTCCTTCCAGCTGGTCCTTGGAAATAAGAGCGCTGTCGTAAAGCTGTTTCTGGCGTTCATAAAAACTCTTGTCGCGGCGGTACTGGGCTTCGGCCCGGATCAGTTCCGCCTTGAACTGGTTGATGTTGGCCCGGATGCGGTCCACCTGGGCCTCGAAGTAGGCAGGGTCAATCTGCAGCAAGAAATCGCCGGCCTTGACTTCCTGGCCTTCTTTTACCCCAATTTTTACAATCCGTCCGGCCACCAGGGCGCTGATATTAATGTTTTTCTTGGGTTTAACCTCGCCCGAAGCGGAAATTATCGAAGTAATGTTTTGTTTCTTAACCTTGTCCACGGTGACCTTGATGGCCTTCTCGCGCGAAGCCTGGAGGTTCAGGAATATCACCGCGGCAATTATCAGGATAATCCCGGCAAACAGGATAAGTCTTTTTTTCTTCTTTGAAGCTTTCTTTTCAGCCATATCCATGTCCTTTGAGGTAAACGATTCTTAGTAATTATACTTGATTTTACGGAATTTTGGCTAAAAAGTTTAACCTGTTGCCAGGAATAAGCCAAGCTGATAAGATTTTCTCATGGACAGGCCAGAAATATTCCTGCCCGCGGCCCGCAAAGCGGCCCTGGAGGCCGGACGCTACTTGCTCGAGGGGTTAAGCCAGGCCAAGAGGGTGACCTACAAGGGGCAGGTGGACCTGGTCACCAGCTTCGACCGCCGGTCCGAGGAAATAATTTACGATCGGTTAAGCCGGGCCTTCCCCGGTCATAGTTTCCTGGCCGAGGAAGAAATTAAGCGCGACCGGGATTCGGATTACTGCTGGCTGGTCGATCCCCTTGACGGAACCACCAATTACGCTCACGGGCTGCCGGTTTTCTGCGTATCAATTGCCCTGGCTTTCAGAAATGAAATCATCCTGGGCCTGGTCTACGACCCAAGCCGGGAAGAACTCTACACGGCTACCAGGGGCCGTGGCGCTTACCTGAACGGCAAGCCCATCAGGGTTTCTAAGACAAGGAAGCTGGACCGAAGCCTTCTGGCCACCGGCTTTCCCTACGACGTCAGGACAAGCCAGGATAATAACCTCGACCATTTTGCCAATTTCGCGATCAGGGCCCAGGCTATAAGGCGGCTGGGCTCGGCCGCCCTGGACCTCTGCTATGTGGCCTGCGGCCGCTTTGACGGCTACTGGGAGAAAAAGCTTAAACCATGGGACCTGGCTGCCGGCGTCCTGCTGGTTGAAGAAGCCGGGGGTCGGGTGAGCGATCTGGCCGGGAAAAAATTCAGGCTGCCCGGCCCGCACATCGTGGCCAGCAACGGTTACATTCACCGGCCAATGCTGGAAATTCTGAGCCTGGGTTGTGTAGAATAGCCAGGAGAGAGAAGGGAAGATGAAGTTCCTGAGATATTCGGTCTTGCTGGCCATCCTTTTGGCCGTGATGGTTTCTTTTCTGGCAGGAGCCAGGACGGTTCAGTCCGCAACCGGCCAGGAACAGGATGAAGGCCTGGTGCCCGTCAAGCAACTGGAGGTCCTGGCCGTCCTGGGCTGGGTGGACACCGGTCTTGATGTCAAGGAGGGTGAAAGGTTCGTCTTCCGGGTTACGGGTTCTATTTCACTCCAGAAAGGCAATCCCATCGCCAGCTGCGGCCCGGAAGGCCTGGACCTGCAAACCCCGCAACAGCCCCTGCCCGACCGGAACCTGGGGGCGGCGGTGGGCCGGGTGGTCAAGGTACTTAGCGTCACCAAGGATGAAGAAACCGGCGAGGAAATCAGGGAAGAGGTCAGCAACGTCTTTTACATCGGGTTGGTGGCCGAGGTGGAAATGCCCCTGGAAGGGCGACTTTATCTCGGGGTGAACGACAACGTCTTTGCCGATAACGACGGTCAGTTTACCGTTAGCATTTTCAGGAAGAAAAAAGAATAGCCAGTCCCTCTTCGGTAATTCTTAGCTTCAGCCTGGAGTTTCTTTCTGGCTCAGGAAATATTCCATGAACTGGGTGTTGTAGTTCCCCTTGACAAAGTCATCGCTGGAAAGAATGTTGAGCAGGAGGGGAATGTTGGTCTTGATGCCCACGATGGTCGTGGTCTCCAGGGCGGCCTTCATTTTGGCGATGGCCAGGGACCTGGTAGGAGCGTAGGCGATGATCTTGGCCAGGAGAGAATCGTAGTGAGGCGGGATTTCCCAGCCGGCATAGGCGGCCGAATCCACCCGGATGCCCTCGCCGCCGGGGAACACCAGGAAATCTATTTTCCCGGGAGAGGGGATGAAGGTTTCCGGGTCCTCGGCGTTGATACGGCACTCTATGGCATGACCGCGCATTTCCAGTTCCATCGGGAAGTTGAGCTTTTCGCCGGCGGCCACGCGAATCTGGGCCTTGATAAGATTAATGCCGTAGACCATCTCGGTGATGGGGTGCTCCACCTGGACCCTGGTGTTGGCTTCCATGAAGTAGAACCGCTTCTTGTCGTCAACCAGGAATTCAAAGGTGCCCAGGCTGCGGTAGCCGATTTCCTCGGCGGCGTCCTGGGTCTCCTTCATCATCTTGTTCCTGGTACGCTCGTCTATGAAGGGTGAAGGAGTTTCTTCGATTATTTTCTGGTACTTTCTCTGGACGCTGCATTCCCTCTCGCCAAAGGCAATAACCTTTCCCTTGTGGTCGCCAATGACCTGGATCTCGATGTGGTGGGCGCCGGTAATGTATTTCTCGAGGTAAAGGGATGGGTCGCCAAAGGCGGCCTTGGCTTCATTCTGAGCCATGGGGAATTGTTCTTCGAGCTGAGCGGCGCTGCGGCAGATTCTCATGCCCTTGCCGCCCCCGCCGGCCGCAGCCTTGATGATGACCGGGTAACCGATCTTCTGGGCCACCTTCTTGGCCTCGGCCACGTCTTCCAGGATGATATCGCTTCCGGGCACCACCGGCAGGCCGGCCTTCTTCATGGCCTGGCGGGCCCGGGCCTTATCGCCCATCAGCCTGATGATGTCTGCCGGGGGACCGATGAAGACGAAACCGGAATTCTGGCAGATTTCAGCGAACTTGGCATTTTCAGCCAAGAAGCCATAGCCGGGATGGATGGCTTCAGCCCCGGTAATCTCGGCCGCGCTCAGGATATTTGGGATGTTGAGGTAGCTGTCTGAAGCCCTGGCCGGCCCGATGCAGACGCTCTCGTCGGCCAGCATGGCGTGGAGAGAATTGCGGTCGGCTTCGGAATAGACGGCCACGGTCTTGACGCCAAGCTCTTTGCAAGACCTTATGATTCTTAAGGCGATTTCGCCCCGGTTGGCCACCAGAATCTTGGAGAACATGTTTCTCAGGCGCTCACTTTGATGGCGAAGAGTTTCTGCCCGTATTCAACCGGTTTGCCGTTTTCCACCAGGATGTCCACCACCAGGCCATTGACATCGCACTCGATCTCGTTCATCAGCTTCATGGCTTCCACGATGCACAGGGTCTGGCCCTTCTTGACAGGGTCGCCTATGTCCACGAAGGGGGGAGAGGTGGGAGAAGGTGCCCGGTAAAAGGTCCCGACCATGGGCGAAGTCACGTAATGTATGTTCTTGTCTTCAGCCGGGGTCGGGGCGGGAATTTCGCCATTGGTGGCCATAATTTTGGCCGCGGCTTCCGGCACGGCCGGGGTGAACATCACCTGGGCCGGGCCTGACGAATTGCCCAGGCTGCGGCTCAGTTTTATCTTGAAGCCTTCCACTTCCAGCTCGAACTGGGTGAGGTTTTTCTCTTCGAGGAGTGAGATCAGCTTTCGGAGTTCTTCATAGTCAATTTTCGAGCTGAAGGGACTCGCCTGGCCTGAATCAACAGGCTTACCGTTCTTTTGGGTCATTATTCACCTTCCTGAAAGTTAGTAAAACTTTACCCAGAACAACCCGGATTGTCAAGCCAGAAGCCGGGGCCTGGATATATATTATTTATAATCAATATGTTAATCTAATGAAAGTCCTATTTCCGAATTGTCCCCGACCGGGATTCTCCGATGCCAGCGGTCGGCCCGGGCAACCCTTTTCGTGGTCAGGCCTGGCTAAGAATCAGGGATGGGCAGTGGCTGCCGGAAAGGGATATTCAGGGCTATTTTGGTCCGATCATCAATAATCCAGCCTGGCGGGTAAACTGCTCCGGGGAGGCATTCAGGCTTTAATGCCTGAAGCCCGATTCTTTTGGAAGCATTAACCAGGCTCCAGCCTGAGCGTTTCCTTCATTTTTTTGCTGTTTGAGCTAAGGAAGGTAGCTCCTGGGTAAATGGCCGGTTACGGCGACACCTTCCGGAAGACCAGGCGCCGCTGGGCTTCCGCTTGATTGACCTCGGGGGCGGCCTGGCGTAAGATTTAAGGCAGTCAGGTGGCCTGAATGTTTGAACAGCTTGCCGAAAAAATCCAGAGAACCCTCAAGTTCATCCGGGGCGAAGGCAAAATAACCGAGAAGAATATTGCCGAAGCCCTGAAGATGCTCCGCCTGGCCTTCCTTGAGGCCGACGTCAATTACAAGGTGGTTAAGGAATTTGAAGCCCGGGTCAAGGCCAGGGCCCTCGACCAGGAAGTCATGATGAGCCTGACCCCGGCCCAGCATTTCATAAAGATAGTAAGAGATGAGCTGACCGAGATCCTGGGCGGGGAAGCTAAACCCCTGACCTTTGCCGGCCACCCGCCTTCGGTTTTTATGCTGGTCGGGCTGCAGGGCAGCGGCAAGACCACCACCTCAGGCAAGCTGGCCAGGTACGTTAAGGGGCTCGGGCGAAACCCGTTGCTGGTGTCGTTTGACCTTAAGAGGCTGGCCGCCCAGGACCAGTTGAGGATCATTTCCAAGTCTCTAAACCTGCCTTTTTACGGGATGACGGCCGAGAAGATGAAGAACCCGGCCGAAGCCCTGAAGGAGCTGATGACCTTCACCAGGAACCGCGGCTATGACCCGCTCATCGTGGACACGGCCGGGCGCCTTCACATTGACGAAGAGCTGATGGAGGAGCTGAGGCTGGTCCGGGAAATCCTGGAGCCAACCGAGGTCATCTATGTGGGCGATGCCATGACCGGCCAGGATGCAGTCCGCAGCGCCCAGGCCTTTGAGGAAAAAATAGGCCTGACCTCCATCATCCTGACCAAGCTGGACGGCGACGCCCGGGGCGGAGCCGCCCTGTCCATTGTCTACGTGACCCATAAGCCCATAAAGTTCATAGGTGTGGGCGAAAAATTCGACAAGCTGGAAGTCTTTCACCCCGACCGCATGGCCTCGAGGATCCTGGGCATGGGGGATATCCTCAGCCTGATTGAAAAGGCAGAGCAGGAAGCTGACCTGAAGGAGGCCGAGGAAATTGCCAGGAAGATCAAGAAGCAGCAGTTCACCCTGGAAGATTTCCGCAAGCAGCTCCAGCAGCTAAAAAAGATGGGCAGCCTGTCGGGACTGCTGGACCTTTTGCCCAAGGCCGGGCCCTTCAAGAAGATGGGCAACCTGGACGTTGACGATAAGAAGCTCGTTTATTTCGAAGCCATCATCAACTCCATGACCCCGGCCGAGCGGGAAAATCCGCGAATCATCGACGGCCGGAGGCGGGCCAGGATCGCCCGGGGCAGCGGCCGCCCGATCCAGGAAGTTAACCAGCTCTTAAAGCAGTTCTTCGAGATGGAAAAGATGCTGAAAAAGAGCGATTTCCAGAAGCTGATGAAAAACATCTGAAATCTGGTCCCTCCAGGGCATTTTATTTATTCCACCTTATTGTTTCTTATAGGGTGACGTATCCGAGGATATAGAGAATCCCGAGAATTATCGGCTGGTGGAGAAGATAAATCCAGAGGGAGTGGCGGCCGCACCAGTTGAAGAGATTCGGAGACAGTTCTCGGCCCAGGAGACTTTTTCGAGACGGGTACAGCCAGCGGCCAAGAGCGGCCCCGATTAAAAAGATCCCCAGCCACGGGATGAGCGGGAAATAATCGAAGGAAGCAAAGTCCGGGCGGTGGAGGCCAAGGGGCAGGAGCCAGTTGGTGTTTATGGCCAGTATCCTGTGAGCCGAGGGCAGCAGGGTGCTCAGGCCGGTGATGATAGCGCCGGAAATCAGGCAGGTTGTGGCCGTGGACTTCTTAAAGAACAGGCCATATAAAAGGGCCGAGACTCCCAGGCAATGAATGATACCAAACAGGATGACCGACTCCGGGTCAAAAACATAGCTGGCCGCGGTGATCAGCAGGGCCACGGC
Organism: Candidatus Saccharicenans subterraneus; assembly: GCA_003426165.1. Lineage (GTDB taxonomy): Bacteria > Acidobacteriota > Aminicenantia > Aminicenantales > Saccharicenantaceae > Saccharicenans > Saccharicenans subterraneus. The sequence goes on along the minus strand of QUAH01000002.1, from coordinate 63,218 downwards.
CAGGTATTTCAGGCTGCGCCGGAAATTGTTCTGGCTGAAATTGGAGCTCACCCCGGAAAGTACGACGAACAAACCGGCAAAGAAATGCTGGGCCAGGAGCCAGGCCGGGGTGGTCAGGTCGGTGGTAAAGCCCAGGAATTTTTCCAGGCCGGCAAAATCGCCGAGGTCATAAAGCAGGTGGTAGCCGACCATCAGGATGATGGCCAGCCCCCGCAGGAAGTCTATTTCCCAGATGCGGGCCGGAGAGTCTTTGGTCACGCCCGTGAGTATATTATGGCCACTTCAGTTCAGTCAAGACGCCAACCAGGAGCTCAAGGTGGTGAACCTAAAAGCGGAGACGGGCAGACCCGGGGCCAGGCTGTGATGGTTGTCGGGAGTGAACAGAAACTGCACAAATTTTGGTATGAATTCTCAGGCGAGCCAGTGATTAGGTCTTCATATAAATTCTCTCATGGGGCAACCGGGACGAGAGGGGTTCTTCGGTCAAGGGGGTGATGGGGAAAAAGAAGAATGAGATGGTGGCTCCGCGATGGATAGGCACTAAGGAAAATAGTTGACCTGGTGAGATGAGCCTAAATCGTGTTGTGCTGAAATTAGTCAATTTAAAGGGTCCAGGTATTCAGTCTGGCAGCAACCGGGAAGGAGGTATTAATCAGAGTTGAATTAAGCAGGTGGCGGCGCGGTCACTCGGCCAGGGACCATCTGCGGGCCCTGCTCAGGCCGGGGTGCGGCCTCCATTTTGACAGCCGTCGGCAGGATGGGATATAGTCAGGTAATAAAACCGAGAATGTCATTGATTGCTTGCCTTCCAGGAATTTATAAAAGAAAAGAAGGAGTGCTTCTCTACCTCGCCGGAAAAATGATGGCAGTCCTGCCAGAGACTATAAAATAAAACAGGAAACAGGAGGCAATATGAACTTGAGAGTATTTTCGGGTTATCTGGGTGAAGCGTCTGAAAAAGAAAGATCTTCCGTCAAAAAAGGAAAAACCGCGGATAGAACTTCGGGAATCGGTTCCAGGCCTCTTATCCGCCTTCTCGGCCTGGCTTTGCTGGTCCTGACATTAAGCCTCTCTGCCTGGTCGACCAGCCTGCCCGCTGCCCGCCCGGGCGAGGTCGGGCTTTCGGCCAGCCGCCTGGAACGACTGGGACAGGTCTTGCAGGGCTACTGCGACCAGAAGGGAGCTCCGGGAATGGTGGTTCTCGTGGCCAGGAATGGACGGGTCGCCTACCACCGGGCTTTTGGAAAATTCAGGCTGGACCGGCCGGAGCCGATGCCTCCGGACGCCATCTTCCGTATTGCTTCCCAGTCCAAGGCGGTGACTTCGGTGGCGGTCATGATGCTGATGGAAGAAGGGAAGTTGCTTCTGGACGACCCGGTGTCCAGGTATATTCCCGAGTTCAAAGAAACCTTTGTGGCCGTCAGGGCCGAAAACAAGGAAGCCAGGGGGTACAGCCTGGTGCCGGCCAGGCGCCAGATTACCATCCGCGACCTGCTGACCCATACGGCCGGCATATCCTATGGAGAAGGCCCGGCCAGGGAAGAATACCTGAAAGCTGGAATTCATGGCTGGTTCTTAACCGACAAGGATATGACCATCGGCGAGCTGGTCAAAAAACTGGCCAGGCTGCCTTTTGATGCCCAGCCCGGAGAAAAGTTCGTCTATGGTTACAACACCGACATCCTGGGCTACCTGGTGGAAGTTGTCTCCGGGATGACCCTGGCCGAGTTCGTGGAAAAACGGATAACCGGGCCGCTGGGCATGAAGGATACCCACTTCTTCCTGCCGGAAAGCAAGGTGTCAAGGCTCACCCCGTCCTACGGGGCCGATGAAAAAGGCGAGCTAAAAATGACCGAAGACCCGGCCAGGAGTCCTTATGTCTATGGCCCGAAGAAATGCTATTCGGGCGGGGCCGGGCTGGTCTCAACGGCCGAGGATTATGCCCGCTTTCTGCTCATGCTCCAGAATGGCGGCGAGCTGGGCGGCTCGCGGCTCCTGAGCCCGAAGTCGGTTGAGCTGATGACCGCCGACCACGTGGGGCAGCTCTATTCTGGCGGAGCCACCGGCTTTGGCCTGGGTTTCTGGGTCACCAAGAGCCTGGGGACTTCCGGACTCCCGGGCACCGTTGGTTCCTACGGCTGGGGCGGGGCCTATTTTACCAGCTACTGGGTTGACCCGGTGGAGAAGCTGGTGGCGGTGTTCATGATCCAGGTCCTGCCGGTTCCGGCCGGACTGGGCGACCTGCAGAACAAGTTCCGGGCCATGGTCTACCAGGCCATAGAAAAGTCTTATTCGCTGAAAGGTAATTGAGCCAGGACAGGATTTAATAGAGCACCATAACATCCTGATTAACTGAACTGATAGGCATCGAGGGGATAAGTTCCCCGGCGCAGCAATTTTTTCTGTATTCAAAGAAGGGTTATCAAGATCTCCATGTCCCGAGAACAATATATGAATGGTCATTCATATATTAATTTTTTTTCTTAAGCCTTGGAGACCAGCTCCTGGCCGAAGAATTACCGGTCCGCAGAATTTATTTCTTGTGCGACGTGGCTCACTTTATCCATGGGCAAGAATCGGCTAAACTTATTGGCTCAGGCAGGAACCAGGAGACTTGAAGCCTTGAATCCATGAAGCGGCTTTGAGCCGTAGTCGAAGGCTCCTGGACCTGGCCCGGTCGGCTCAGCGGTTTCGGGCCGGGAAGATTTCTGGAGAATTTCAGTCCGGGAGGAGAAGATGTTAGAGCGTGAAACCGAAGAAAAAGAATTCTGGAAGAAAGTGAGGGCGGAATTCCTGCTCGACCCCGGCCAGGTCTTTTTCAACACCGGCACCCTGGGAGCCATGCCCCGCCGGGTTTTTGACCGGGTCGTCAACCACCTGCGGCTCACGGCCGAAAAGATTGCCGAGTGGGATTATTACGGGGCCGACTGGATTTCGGGCTACCAGCCCTGGACTGAGATCAGGGAGAAAATCGCCCGCCTGCTGAACTGTCAGGCCGGGGAAATCGCCCTGACCGAAAACGCCACGGCCGGAATGAACTACATCTCGAACGGCCTTGACCTGGAGCCCGGGGATGAGGTCCTGGGGACCGACCAGGAACATCCCGGCGGCGAGTCCGGCTGGTTGCTCAAGGCCAAGCGTTGCGGTATTGTCTACCGCCAGTTGCCTCTGGGAAAACCGATCAAATCGCCCCGGGAAGTTATCGACACCTTCGTTCGGGCCATGGGCCCCAGAACCAGGGTCCTGGCCATTCCCCATATCATCACCGGCAGCGGGGCCATCCTGCCGGTTAAAGAGCTCTGCGCCGAAGCCCGGCAGCGTGGAATTTTCACGGTCATAGACGGGGCCCAGACTGTCGGCCAGATCCGGGTTGACCTGAAAGAGCTCGGCTGCGACGCTTACTACGGCAGCTTTCACAAGTGGCTCTGCGCCCCGGCCGGTAACGGCTTCTTATATCTCCGGCATGACATGGCCGGGAAAGTCTGGACCACCCTGGCCAGCACCCAGTGGGATAACCGGGAAGACCACGGCTTCCGCCTGAGCCAGCGGGGCACCGGCAACCTGTCGCTTCTCTTCGGACTGGACGAGGCCCTCGATTTTCATTTTGAACTTGGCCCGGAGCGGGTCTATGCCAGGATTAAGGCTCTCGGTGATTACCTGAGGTCCAGGTTGCAGGAAGTTCCGGGAATTAAGCTATTTACACCTCTTCACCCCGAAATGGCCGCCGGTATTACCGTTTACAATATTGAAGGTCTGACGGGGAATTTTATCCAGGATGAGCTCTGGAAGAGGGCCCGACTGCGGCCCCGCTCCATGGGAGAAGTCTACGGAGTGCGCCAGTCCACCCATATCTACAATTCCTTCGAAGAAATAGACGGGACCGTGGACATCCTGAAAGACCTGGCCGCCGGTCGTTGATTGGGGCCGTGGTTTCCGGCCTCAGAAAATCACGAAGACCAGGAGCTCGGCCACCAGGGCCGGCTTGGGGTTGCCGTCTATTTCCAGGGTGTTTTCAATTTTCACCAGCCAGCGGCGGAAACCTTTCCTTTTAATTTCTTTTAGAACGGCCCGGTTCCTGATGCGGTCTCCCGGCCTGACCGGCTGGATGAACCTGATCCGGTCCAGGCCGTAGTTGAAAATCATCCGGACCTTGATCCTGGCCAGGGGCGACTGGGCCAGGAAATGGGGCAGCAGCGACAGCAGCAGAAAGCCGTGGGCGATGGTGCTCTTGAGCGGGCTCCGGCTGGCCCTCTCCACGTCGACGTGAATCCACTGGTGGTCCTCGGTGCAATCAGCAAAGGCGTTGATCCGGTCCTGGGTCATGGTCAGCCAGTCGGAGAGGCAGAATTCCTGGCCGAGCATCTTCTTGAGCAGGCGGGGCTTTATCTTCTTTTCGTCCATTCCCTGTAAGCTGTTCCCGCTTATCTTCTCATCACTCATTTGAACCTCCACGGGCCCTGGTTCCGGCCAGGCCAGGCTGACCCCGGGTTTGACCGGACCATCTGACCATCCATCCCTGGCCACCTGCTTGAAGCAGCCTCCTTATTTTAAGGGCATTATATATCTATTTAATTTTAAGCTTCACTTCAACCCTTTTTATTATATGAAACTTCATTCATATATGGCCTGGCAGCCGGGATACAGAAATACAAATTGAAGCTTGACCGGTCAGATTGAGAGGGCCAGCCCGAATGCTGATAACGGCGGCTCCTGCCCGAATTGCCACAGGCAGCGTGGCAGTCAAACCGCCTCAGCCTGTTGACCGCGTTCTTGAAGATTATCGCCGGGTGAAGCATAAACCTGGTTCACCCTGAGCCCGGAATGATATGACTGCAGACCCGCGCCGAGTGCGTATAAATATTAACACCTGTCCTTCTCACCCTGGAGAGTCGCTAATGTATCTGAGCTGGCACACCGGAAAGGTGAAAGCTAACCGAGCATTACCGCAATTGAAAAAAGGCCCTTAACCCTGTTCCAGGAGCGCTTCTATTTCTTTGACCCGCGCGGCCAGGCGCTTGGCACTGACCGGGAAGGCCGTCTTGATTTCCGGGGCAAAGAGCGAGACCTTGAACTCTTCGATCATCCAGCGCAGCTCGAAGAGCAATTTCTCTTTTTCCGGGTCAGGCTTCTTACGGGCCAGCCGGCTCAGACGCTCGAACTCGGCCAGGAAAGGCTCGACCTGGGCGGCCTTGGCCCGGTCTTTCTCGGCCGACAGTCTGGCCCTTTCAGCCCGAAGGCCCAGGGCCTGGACCATGCGCGGCAACCGGGCCAGGAAGTCTGAAGGATAGGCGGCCAGAAAGTCCGGCGGCACCAGGCGCGTAAGCTCCTCTTTCAGCAGCTCGGGCAGGGTGGAACTCACCCCGAGCTTTTTCCTGGCTTCTTCCATCTCCTGGATCAGGGCCCTGGTTTTCCGGTATTCCTGGAGAATTTCCTGGACGGCGGAAAAAACCCGGTGCCCGGTCTCAAAAAGTTGTTTCAGGGCGCTGTCCATGATAAAGGCCTGGAGTTCTTCCCGCCTTCGGAAGTTCTTCTGGAAAACTTCCGCCTTTATCCTCTGTAAAATGCGGCTCTTGAGGGTTGCTTCGCCCCCGAAAAACAGCATCACCGGGCGCAGGTCTTCCGGAAAGACATAACTTCGCTGGATGAAGTTCAGGTCCTTCTGGAATTGCCGGCTCAGGATTTCTTCCACGGCCCGGAGATGGGCCCGCCTGGCCTCGTCCGGGCTCTTAAAAAGCCGGACTTCATATTTTTCCCCGCTGGCCGCAAGGGCCGGGTAGCCTTTCAGGAAATCGTCTATGGCCACTTCCTCTGGAATTTCCGGGATGGTTTCTTCCCAGCCGGCCAGGCCGCTCTTTTCCCACCTCGACCGGGCTTCCCGCCAGCCCGGCGATTCTTCGGCTGCCGGCTGCCTGGCCTGGCTGCTGAGCATTTTCTTAAGGAAATCGAGGTCGCGACCGCTGAGGACTTCCTGGCCGGCTTCGTTAACGATCGAGATTCTCATTTTGAGGTAGCGCGGGATTTCCAGTTTTTCCCAGACGTCCCTGGGAATATCCATCTTGTAGCGGTCCCTGAGTAGCGCGGCCAGGGCCGTAAAAAAGGACACGGGGGCTGGCTTCAGCTCCCGGGCGATCTGCTCTGCCCTTTCTCCCAGTGGCTGCAGGAGCCGGCGGTATTCCTTGGGCAGGGCTTTCAGGCAGGCTTCGACCTTTTCCTGGAGCAGGCCCGGAACCGGCCAGGTCAGCAGCGCTTCAGGCACCTGTTCGATGAGCTTCCGCGGGACCACAATGGTCACCCCGTCATCGTCCTCGCCCGGTGCAAAGCGGTACTTTAGCTGGTAAGTGTGCCCGAGAATCTTCAGGCTGTCGGGATATTTTTCCACCAGCTCTTCTTTCGGCCTGGTCAGGTAGAGGTTTTCTTCCTGGAGCCTGAGGAAGTCGTCGCCGCCGGCGTTTTTAATCCTCTGCTCCAGGCCTTCCAGGCTGTAAACCCCCTGCAGGCGCCCGGAATAGAAATCAAAAAGATATTGCCCGGGAATCATGATATTCCGCTGGCGGAGCTTGTCTTCCAGCAGGCGCACCCGGCTGACCAGCCGGTGGTTGTGTTCGAGGAAGGGAAGCTGGCGGTTGACCTGGTTCTTGACCAGGGCTTCGTCTACGAAAATTTCGTGGGCCAGCGATGGGTCCTGGCGGCCGAAGGGCACATCCCGACCGCTGATTATCGACAGGTTAAAGATCGTAACTCTCTCCTTGGCCCGAACCTGGCCCCGGTTCCGGTCCCAGTAAGGGTCTTCGTAGGAATAGCGGCAGAGATGCGGGGCCAGCTCTTCAACCCAGGCCGGCGAGATGCGGGCCACGGTCCTCAGGTATAGCCGGTTGGTCTTGATGAGCTCGGCCGCCACCACCCAGGTCGGCGGCTTCCGGAAAAGGGCCGAGCCCGGCCAGAGCATGGCCTCCTGGCCACGGGCCGCTTCGTAGATATTCTTTTCCTTGTGGGCAGCCAGGTGGGAGATGAAACCGCCCAGGATGGACTTATGGATGGCCGAGTAGCGGTCCGTCTCGGCTTCCCGCGGCCTGGCCGGTCGGCTCACCCGGATTTTCTGTTCTTCGAGAATTTCTAAAATCTGGTTGTGGACAAAAATCCATTCCCGCAGCCGGTTGTAGGAAAGAAAGTAATCGCGGGCAAATTTCTTAAGTCCGGGGCCTGAGGGTTGTCCCTGGCTGGCGGTCTGGAGGGCCTGCCACAGGTTGAAGAAGGTCAGGAAGTCCGATTCCGGGTGCTGGAAGACGGACTGGACGCGGTCAGCATCGGCCGCCTTTTCCAGGGGCCGCAGGCGGGGGTCCTGGATGCTCAGGGCGGCGGCGATCACGGCCACCTCTTCCAGGCAGCCTCTCCGCTCGGCTTCGAGCAGCATCCGCGAGAGCCGCGGGTCGAGTGGCAGGCGGGCCATCTTCCGGCCCAGGTCGGTCAGTTCGTAGCCGGATTCCGAGCTCTCCAGGGCACCCAGCTCAACCAGGGTCCGGTAGCCGTCGCGCACTGCCCTGGCGGCCGGCGGGTCCAGGAAGGGAAACTTGAGCGGGTCGCCCAGTTCCAGGTCGAGCATCCGCAGGATGACCTCGGCCAGGTTGCTGCGCAGGATTTCGGGCGGGGTGTGCTCGGGCCGGGACCGGTAATCTTCTTCCGAATAAAGACGGAGGCACAGGCCGGCGCTCACCCGGCCGCAGCGACCCTTGCGCTGCTCGGCGCTGGCCCGGGAGATGGGCAGAATCGGCAGGCTGTGGATTCCGGAGGAAGTCTGGTACTGCGAGATGCGGGCCAGGCCGGTGTCCACCACGTAGCGGATTCCGGGAATGGTCAGCGAGGTCTCGGCCACGTTGGTGGCCACCACGATTTTTCCTTCTTTTACATGGTATATCTGTTTCTGCTGGTGGGCCGGCATCCGGGCAAAAAGCGGCAGGATGACCGAATCCGGGTAGTGCTTGCCCTGCAGGCGCTGGCAGGTTTCCAGGATGTCCTGCTCGGTGGGCATGAAAATCAGGATGTCGCCGGGCGGCTTTTCCCGCTTGATGAAGTTGACGACCTCCACCGCCAGGTCAACGTAGTCGGGCTCTTCTTTTTTCTGGCGGGCAGGTTCCGGCTCATAATAAATCACCTCCACCGGGTACATCCGCCCGCTGACCTTGAAGAGCGGGGGATGGTTGAAAGCCTCAACGAATTTTTCCACTTCCAGGGTGGCCGAGGTGATGATGAGTTTGAGTTCTGGACGTTTTTCCAGAAGGCGCCGGCAGAGACCGATAAGAAAATCAATGTTCAGGCTGCGCTCGTGGGCCTCGTCGATGATGATGGTGTCGTACTCGGTCAGCAGGCGGTCGCCCTGGGTTTCAGCCAGCAGCATGCCGTCGGTCAGGACCTTGATGTAAGAGCCGGGAGAGGTGCGGTCCTGGAAGCGAATCTTGTAGCCGACGGCTTTTCCCAGGGGCTGGCCCAGCTCCTCGGAAATTCGCTGGGCGATGGTCATGGCCGCAATCCGCCGGGGCTGGGTGCAGGCGATTTTCCCGGCCAGTCCAAGGCCGGCTTCCAGGCACATCTTGGGCAGCTGGGTGCTCTTGCCACAGCCGGTCTCGCCGCTGACGATGATGACCCGGTTGTCCCTTATGGCCCGGACGATTTCCTGGCGGTGCCGGGTTATGGGCAGCTCGCGGGGATAGGACAGGCGGGGTTTTTTACGGTGGCGGGCCCTTTTTTCCTCGGCTGAATCTTGAAGTCTTTGTTTCAGGCGAAGCAAGACTTCGGCTGCCCTGGCCGGGTTCTTTCGGGGCAGGCTGGAACTAAGAAGCTGAACCAGCCGTTCCCGCGCCTGGTAAGAATCCCGGAGCATGGCTTCGGGCAGAAGCCGGGAGATTTCGTTCCTCAGGTCCTGCAGCCGGGTTCGCTCGGGGCCGGCCGGCTCCTTCCGGGTCTCCCTGGTTGGCTCTCTGCCCATTTTAATACTTCTTTCAGCATTCAAATTTTATCCTATTTTCGCCCGGACTGATATATAGAAGGGAATCAGGAAGGAACAGCTGACCAGGAGAGCGGAGATAGTGCGGATAATAAATTGGATAATTGGAGTCGACGGAAATTGAGACCTGTTCCGGTTGAGAACAAGAAAAAATGATGGCTATGGTCAGAGCAAAAATTGTTTATATTAAAAGAACTGGGATACGGATTTAGCACAGGAAAAAGAAGAGATAAGTTAAAGATGATTTTTGCCCTCTCTTTTAGGTAAAAGATCCCGGTAGAAAATTTTGAATATTAATCGGTTTTAGTTAGAGTAAAGATAGCCTGGTTCAGGGAAAAGCTTAGAAAACTTGGGAATATCACCGCTGATTATCCAGCCCGGAAATCATACTCCCGTTATCTTTTCTTTCGTTGGCGGCCAAGCCAGGCGCGTGTGGCTCTATGATTTGCGATCTTCTATCCCGTCAATAAATCGTGGCGGCGCAGGCCCTATCATCGCTCTGCACCAGGCCGGTTTCGCAATAATCTGCGTACGGGTACATGATGGAAGTGGGGCAGTCGTTGTGGTCAATACCTATGGCATGCCCGAACTCGTGGGCGGCGATGACGCTCAGGTAAAAGCCGCCATTGCAGGCTGTGGTGCAGTTGTTATTAAAGCTGAAATACTTCCAGCCATCATAGAACATCATGTCGAATTCGATGATTATCCCGGTGGTCCGGTTGTACCAGGTATAGGTAACGGCGATGGTGCTCCCGCCTTTGACTTTTCTGAAGAAAACGATGTTCTGGTAGTCCTGCCTGACCTTGGTCAGGGAAGTGGTGCCGCCGATGACCAAATTGAAAACTGGCTGCCAGCTGCCCGAGCCCAGGTCGATCTCTGAATAAGTGCAGCTTGAGGTCATGTCATTGCAGTTTGGATTGAGGTAGAAGGTGGCGGTAGTTGAGGGCCATTTAGCAAAGGTGAGACAGCATACGGTCTGGGCTTTGACCTCGGGCTGGAGTTTTTCCTGCTTGATTAATTTATAGACGGCATTCAGCTTTTTTAAGTAGAACTTGTGGACCTGGCCTTTCTTGAAGACCGGGGTGTTGGAAACCCTCAGCCCCAGCTCCCCAACCTCGCCGCCCTCGACCGAGAAGGCAACGAATTTCTCGGCCCGGCCCTTAAGCTCTTTGTCCACCCGGACCGTCACCCGGCTGAAGATCAGGTAGTCGCCGTATTCATTGTAATCGTAGTACCCTTCCACCTCGGCCACTTCTCCCACCAGGATGTGAGTGGCCTCTTCCGGGTCCCTGACCGTCTTATCGGCCAGGCCGGGGAAGGTGGCCAGGAAAATAAAGAGAAAGAACAGGATAACCAGCTTTTTCATGGTGCTTCCCTCCTTTATACTCTCTCTTTATTCCACCCGGGCTAAAAAAGTCAAGAAAATAATTATTCTGGCCAATACCCCGCCCTGAAACCATACCCATAAATGAGCAGGGCATCTTTGCTTTCCTGAACTGAAGAATAGCCTGAAGAGGTCATGGCTAGACCGGGCAATTAAAGCAAATAAGAGAATTTTTGCTGCCCCGCTTCTTTAGTCTTTATAAGTTTATGTGCTGATTGATATTCTATTTCTCGCCTTCTGGTTAAACAGTTTTCCCTGCCTGACGGACAACAACCCGAAGGATCAGGGCCAGCAGGATGATGAACAGGGCGGCGACAATTGCCGTTTCTACGGCCCGGTCGGCGGCCGCGGTATCCTGGACCCTCTTGTAGAGAATCCCGGAAAGGGCCCAGATGGCCGTCAGCCCGAACAGGAGGTCTTTTTTCTTTAGCATGAAAACCAGGGTCAGGACCGTGATCAGGGCCAGGACGACGATGGTCCAGAACTGCTCGCTCAGGCCAAAACGGTCCCATTTGAAGCCAACCAGGACGGCGGTGGTGTTGGCCACGGTGGCCACCGATATCCAGGCCAGGTAGATGCTGAAGGGCAGCCGGGCCGGGAAGCGGTCGTGCTGCTTTTCTTCGTAGGGGCGACGGCTCAGTCGCTGGTAAATTATTACGAGCAGCGCCAGCAGGGTCAACATTATCAGGAGCGAAAGAAGAAGCTGTTCGTAGTGCCAGGCGAAAATCCAGCCGGCGTTGGCCAGGCAGGTCAGGAAAAACAGAAGCCCGATGGTCTTAAAAGCCGGGAAAACCTCGCGCCCCGTTATGGCCTGCTTCAGCGAGAAGAAGACAAAGACAGCCAGGAGCAGGTAGATAACTCCCCAGATGGAAAAGGTAAAGCCGGCCGGGACGAACAGGTTGGGGTACTTGTCGGAAAGCTGTCCGGTGTTCAGGTTGTTGATGGGCAGGGCATTGGCCAGGTAGTTGACCACAACCATGCCCAGGAAGCCGGCCAGGTTGAGCCAGGCCAGCCAGTTGCCGGCTGTTCGCTTCCTGATTTCGGGTCTTTGCCCCCTGAGAAAGGCCTGATTTTCTTCCATTTGTTTCTCCCTTCCTGCCAGGAAATACCAGGGTTTTTATAACTATTTTATTTATTTCCAGTTCTTATTCCAGCGTTGAGAGTGATTGTGCTACTGGAGACTGGTAAATACGGACATCGGGCTCTCGCAGAACCGTACTTCGGATTTCCCGCTTATTTCCCCTGCTTTATTTGGGAATGAAATTCTGTCCTTTCCTGGCTATCCTGCCACAAATATCTCCAACCTTAGGTAACTTGGCCGCCTTTATCCCGCAGGGTGATTCTCATCATGGCCAAGAAGTTATCGATGTTTTCCCCTTCAAGGCAAAAGAAATCACTCCTTTGATTATAAGTGTCTTCCCTGCAACCTCTTCAGCCGGCAATGAGAAGGTCCTCTCTGGAAAACTGAGGCTGCTCCCTTTTACAGGACATTCCGCTCTCGATATTGGCAATTATTTTTTGAGCTGCACCACGCCAATTCTTTCAGCTTCAGCCCTGATCAGTGAAATGCCGAGGATCTCTTCCAGCAGGGCATCGGAGATAAGCGACCAGACGTCAGCAGGGTTCATGGTGTCAATTACTGCCGGGCCGTAAACGCCTTCCTGGTAGTCCTTGAACAGGTAGAGGATTTTGGTCCGGCCCGAAGCCGCCAGGTTGGGCCCGGGCACCCAGCCGTCGCCGTCGAAATCGAAGTAGGGGTCAGAAGGCAGGACCGAGGCCAGGTCCCAGAGCGGAGCGTTCAGGCCGGTGGCATTATTTATGGCCTCAAGAACAATATTGGCAATATGAGCGTGGACAGTATGCCCGGCGTGCACGCCGTCCAGGGAGAAAGAGCCACCGCGCCCCCAGTTCCTGGTCAGAGTATAGCTGCCAACCGGCAGGCCGGTGTAGAAAGTCTGGTTGAGCCTGTCACCAATATCCACGATGTAAGAATTGGGCCGGCCGTTCAGCGACTTGACGGCGGCGTTGAACAGGTCAATGCGGTTTTTGATAATCAAGGCTTCATCCGGGCTCATGACCAGCCGGTCGTTGGCCAGAACGGTGCCAATCCGGACAAACTCGCCTTCCCTGGCCAGCTCATAAAGGCAGAGGAAGGTTAGAAGCGGAATCCGGCCTGTAAAGCCATCGGGGACAACGTAGCCCAGCTTGTTGGTCAAATAGAATTCCAGGTCCTCTTTGCCCATGAGGTAGCCGATTTCCGGGTAGTAAGGATAGGTCAGGAAGAAATACTTGACCCCGGAGCGGTTGAGGTTAATCCGGGTGACCAGCCTGGTGAGCTGAGCCTGGAAATCGGCAATATCGGTCAGGTTATGCTCGATCTGGGCCGGGGTGTATGGTTCAAAAGCGATGGCTCCCTGGCTTAGCCCGTAGTTCAGGAGGTAACTTACTACCGGTTTCAACCTGTCCTTGATCTGGTCAAACGGAATGGGCAGGTACTGCGGGTTCTGCCCCCCGAGGCCCAGCGTCGACAGAGCGGCATCGTTGTTTCCCACCCAGAAAATGACGATGGCCGGTCCGGTCCGGTTGTTCAGGTGCCAGATCAGGGCATCGATCTGGCTGACCGGCTTTCCGGCCAGGATGTTGATCGGGTAGAGCACCTTGTCGTGCATGTCGGTGAAGAGGTAGGGCTGAAGCCGGTCGCAGAGGTAATCCGATGAAATATAATTTGAACTGGTGCCGGCCCGCTTGTAGTATTCGTATCCTTCCACCGAAAAGATGTCCTCTCCGTCGACGCCGAGGTTGCTGGGAACGGTCAGGGGGTTAAGCCGGGTGCCGTTGACATCGAGCCAGGCCTGGCTGAATTTCAACGGCAGAACCAGGCTCAGCTTATTGGCCACCTTCTGCAGGTAAGCATTCTGCAGATGGTACTGGTTGTTGGTGGCGTCCCTGGTACCCTGGGTCAGGCTGTCGCCCACGGCCAGCAGTGTCGTTTTCGGGACAAACAGCAGGGAATTGGTCCGGAGCGTGGATTTTTTTGCTATCAGGCGCTCCTGGCCGGCTGCCGGTGCGAAGAAAACCAGCAGCGAGACAGCCAGCCCCGCCAGAAAAAAGAAAAGAATACTCCCTTTAACCCTGGTAAACATTTTGGCCCTCCTTGACTATTATGATTATGATTTCCGGCGGGGGTGTCAAGAAGATTTTTCTGCCTTTGGGGATGGGTTTAATTTATTCTTTATCAACCTCTTAAATCGCAAATATCGAATCAACTGCAGGGTTAGAAATAGCCTCGTCGATTTCAGCCCTTGTTGGTTCAGAATTTTTAAAAAATTAGCCGTCTTTTCCTGAATGAGTTGTAGATAATCAACAGGCAGTAACTCCCGCTCCCAGTTCAGACCCTGACGAATTTCAGGCCCATTATGGCGGCCAATTTCTGAATTTTTGAGGCAATGTGGCCGAGGCCAACGGCGCAGTGATGGGCCGGGCCTTCTTTGCTCCAGGCTTCTATGAAGCCCTTTACGCCAAGCGAGAACTTGTAGCGGCTATTGGTATTGCCGATTTCCAGGATGGGCCCGGGAACCGATTCGCCTTCGGCCACCAGCAGCTTGAGTTCCCCGTTCCTGGTCTGCACCACCGACAGCAGGGTCACCGGCCCGTTTTTTACCTTCATTTCAATGCTCAGGCCCCGACCCGGCTTGCCGTGGAAAACGCCGAGCGGCTTGAGCAGCGGCTGGCCTTCGGCTATGCCAACGTGCCCCGGGCCATCGTGGCCCATGAGCACCACACCCTCGTTAAAGTCCATGGCATAGAACTCGGTGAAAGAGCCGCCGGCGCCGAAGGCATCCATAATTTTCATGGCCACGGCATTCTTGAGCTCGCCTTCCCCGGCCATGGGCACATGCCGGGCGGTCAGCAGGGAATTCCCGGCAATCATGGAAGTAACGATGTCTTCTTCTTCGCTTCCAGGAGTTCCTTCGTAGTAGTAAGCCACGCAGCCCAGGTTCTTTTCGGCTACCAGGCGATCCAGGGCGCAGGCGGTCCTGGCTGCCCGCTCAATTTCTGCCGGGGAACATTCGGGCAGGATTTTGAAGGCGGCCTGCATTTCCTTGATTTTGGCCTCAATTTCTTTCCTGGTTACTTTCTGCCTGAGGACTTTTAGTTCAGCCATTTCCAGAAATTCGATATGAAGTCCAAGGCTGGCTGCCAGCTGGGTCGGGTCAGAATAGACGTCGAGCATACCGCTGTAATAATGCCCGAGAATGCCGAGGGTGGTCTGGCTCAGGATTTCGGCCACGCGGGCAGCTTCCACCCATTCGTTTATTTCTTTCCAGGCCTCGGGGTCATCGAGAGTTCCGGTTACCAGTTGAAAGTCAATTCCGGCCCGGCTGAAGACATTGGCTATTTCCGGAACCGAGCAGGCCTGGCAGAAGGCCAGCCATTCACCGGTCATCTTGCCCCGGTCGCCGAGCGAGTTAAACCACCTGTAATCGATGGCCGGTGCGGGCTGCAGGTTGAGGACAATGACCGGTACCTTAACTTCCTGGACCACCGGCAGAACGGTTGAGGACAGGGCATAGGTGGAGACATAGAGAAAAATGATTCTTACATCCCGGGCCTTGAACAGGCTGGCTGCCTCCCGGGCCTTATCCACGGAGTCCACCAGGCCAGCGGAGATTACCTGGCAACCCTGGCCCGAAGACAGCCTGGTTTCTATGGTCTTGAGATAGCCCTCGAGCCGATCGCGCAGGCCGGCAAACTGTCCCCAGTAGGTGTTAAGCCCGATACCGAACAGGCCGATTTTCACGGGCGCAGGATTGAGTTCGGCTTTTGCGGCTTGAACATTTGGCGCTCCCGTGTTGCCAGCCAGGGCCAGACCTGAAATCAGAAAAATGAGTGTGGACGTTAAAATTAATGATGATAAGAACCCATTATGGATTTTGGTTCTGGGCGTCATTCATGCCTCCCTTTACTGCCATTTTCAGCGCCGGGCTTTTCCAGTCGCCCGCAAGTTAAATAAATTTATGTTTTCCGGCCAATAAGTCATCGCTTTTTATTTGCGTAATGTTTTCAAACAGGCTGGAAATGGAATCCGGGTGTTCCAGCCGGAAGCCAGGAGCATGTGGCTGGCACCTTTTTGAACATTGCCGGTAAGGGAACAGAACAGGAGCGTACCTGGAGCGCATTTTCCTCTAATCCTCAGGCCTTACGGCCGGATTATAAGTTTTGCCTTCCGCGGCTGTCAAACCAGGGAACTCTTTTAAGTTAGTTTCTCAGCCAGGAATTTCTTGACACCATTTCTGCCGGAGTTTTATTCTGGTCGGGTCAGGTTCTTAAATTTCGTCTGAGGGTTCAAGGGTTAGTATGGCTGATAAGAACACAAAGGCTGCCAAGTCTGGTCTAATCGTGGCCAGGTCGGTATCGTTTTCTTTATTTATCCTTGTATTTGTGGTTCTTTCTCTGCTCAACCAGGCCTGCCTGCCTTCAAAAGAATCTGCCCTGAAAAAGGGGTTCATCTCACCACCCGACGATTGCTGGCCCGGCGTTTACTGGTACTTCATGGATGGCAATCTTAGCCGGGAAAAAATGACGGCGGATCTCGAAGCCATGAAAAGAGCCGGAATCAGGTGGGCCCTTTTCCTGGAAGTCAACGTGGGTGTGCCCAGGGGAAAGGTTGATTTTCTGAGTGAAGAGTGGCAGGAGCTTTTCACCCATGCGGTCAGGGAAGCGGAGAGGCTGGGAATAAGGCTCATCCTCGGTTCCGGTCCGGGCTGGGCCGGAAGCGGCGGGCCCTGGGTCAGGCCGGAACAATCGATGCAGCACCTGGTAGCTTCCGAAGTTACAGTCAGGGGTCCGGGCGCCATGAATTTGAAGCTGCCCCTGCCCGAACCTAAAAAACCCTTTTTCGGCGAGAGCAGCCTGACCCCGGAACTGAAGAAGCTGCGCGATGAATGGTACCGGGATGTGGCCGTGCTGGCTTTTCCGGCGCCTGAAACTGAGCCAAGAATTTCGTTGATAGATGAGAAGGCTCTTTATTACCGCGCGCCTTATACCTCGCAACCGGGTGTCTGGCCTTATCTTCCGCCGCCGTTTAGTGTGGAAGCAATTGATAACCGCGGGAACGAGAAATGGGAACTGATGAAAGCCGCCATATCTCCAGACCGCCTCGTGAACCTTACTGACCGCCTGCAGCCCGATGGCAGCCTGGCCTGGGAAGTGCCGCCCGGCCGCTGGACGGTGATGCGGTTTGTGGCCAGGAATAACGGCGCGGTGACCAGGCCGGCTCCGGTGCCGGGGCTGGGATTTGAGTGCGACAAGTTCAGCCGGGAAGCCTTTGAGGCCCATTTTGAAGCCTACGCGGGAAAGCTCATCCACCGGGCCGGGCCGCAGAAGTCGCCAGCCGGCGGTGGCTGGACTATGATCCACATCGATAGCTGGGAAATGGGAGCCCAGAACTTCACGCAGAATTTCCGGGAAGAATTCAAGCGCCGTCGTGGCTATGACCCCTTGCCCTATTACCCGGTCTATGCCGGCCTCGTTGTTGGCAGCCTGGAAGAAAGCGAGCGTTTTCTCTGGGACCTGAGGCGCACCTCAAGCGAACTCATCGTGGAAAATCATGCCGAAAAATTCAAGGAGCTCGGTCGGAGATACGGGTTTACCCTTTCAATTGAGCCCTACGATATGAACCCGGCGGCTGATTTTGACCTGGGGGCCGTGGCCGATGTGCCCATGGGTGAGTTCTGGAGCGACGGCTATGGTTTTAATTCGGCCTTCAGCGTTATCGAAGCCACTTCAATCGGACACGTGATGGGGCGTCCGGTGATTGCGGCCGAATCCTTTACGGCCATGCCCCAGGAAGCCTGGAAGAAATACCCCGGTAACATGAAAAGCCAGACCGACTGGGCTTTCTGCCAGGGATTGAACCGGCTGATTTTTCATACCTTTGTCCATAATCCGCTCGATGACGAGCTTAAGCCTGGAATGACAATGGGCCCCTACGGTGTGCACTGGGACCGCGGCCAGACCTGGTGGTCAATGGTCAGGCCGTATCATGAATACATTGCCAGGTGCCAGTTTCTCCTGAGCCAGGGGAAGCCGGTGGCTGATATTCTGTACCTGACGCCCGAAGGAGCGCCACAGGTTTTCAGGCCGGCGGCCCGAGCCACTGACGGTACTGAGTTCCTTCCTGATAAGCGCGGTTATGCTTTTGACGGCTGTTCTCCGACGGCGCTGATGAAGCTGGCTAAGGTAGAAGATGGAAAAATAGTCTTTCCGGGAGGGGCTTCCTACCGGCTGATGGTTCTTCCTGCCCTGGAAACCATGACGCCCGAGCTCCTGGCCAGGATTGAAGAGCTGGTGAAGGAGGGGGCGGTGGTCGTCGGCAGTCCACCCCGGAGGTCGCCTTCCCTGGAAAATTATCCCGACTGCGACCGGCAGGTTAAGGAAGCAGCCGAAAGGGTCTGGGGAAGCCTGGAATGGCCAAAAGATTCCACCCTGCGCGATTATGGAAAGGGAAAAATATTCTGGGGTGGAAAGCTGAGCCCGGCGCCGGTGAGAAGTGATTCCAACCCGCTTGAGGCCCGGCTTTATCCTGATTATGAAGACACGGTAGCGGTGCTCGAAACGATGGGTGTTAGGCCCGATTTTACCTGCCATACGGGGAAGATTCGCTATACCCACCGTTTGCTGCCTGAACTGGAGTGCGAAATCTATTTTATTTCGAACCGGACGGCCGAGCGGGTGGAAGATGTCTGCCGGTTCAGAGCTGGTTCCTTGCGGGCCGAGCTCTGGGACCCGGTTACCGGGGAAATCCGCAAACTTGAGGGAGTTAAAGCTGGCCCGGCGGGCGTTGAACTCGGAATCAGGCTTGAACCGTACCAAAGCTTCTTTGTGGTTTTTGAGAAGGGCCAGAGCGGGGTTAAACCTAAGATTGAATCTGAAGCTGAATATAAAACTGTGTCAGGAAATAAAACAGGATTACGAAATGAAGATGAGCAGAATGAGTTAATCAAGAAAAAAATAAGAAGTAACGAAATAGAAAAAGCAAAAGTAGCAACTAAAGGATTCGAATCACTCAATTTTATAACCCAAAAGGAAAGCGAAAACGGTAAAGAAAAGCCTAAAGGATTGGCGGTCCAAATAAATGGCAAGAGAATTGATGATGCTGTCACTGAAGCTGAACCTGAACACAGCAGTTGGCCAGATGAAGAAATTAATAACCAGTCTCTGGACCGGCTCAAGAAAGCTATCCTTGAAAATTTTCCCGAGGGGCAGAACCTGATGGAGATCGCTGGTCCCTGGAAGGTGTGGTTTGACCCGAAATGGGGAGGTCCCGGGGAAGTCATTTTTGAAAAATTGCTCGACTGGACGAAACACCCGGCCGAGGGTATCAGGTATTATTCGGGAACCGCGGTATATAGCATAAACTTCGATTTGCCGGCTGGCCTGGAAATTTCCCGGAAGAACCGGCTTTACCTTGACCTGGGTGAAGTGAACTGCCTGGCGCGGGTGAAACTTAACGGACAGGAGCTGGGTATAGTCTGGACGGCCCCGCCCCGGGTTCTCCTTAAAGGCGGGCTTAAAAAGAAAAATAATCTCCTGGAAATTGAAGTGGCCAACCTCTGGGTTAACCGACTTATCGGCGATGAGAATGAGCCCTGGGATGGAGTGGCCGACGGCAGATGGCCCGAGTGGCTCTTAAAAGATGAACCCCGCCCCACCCGACGCTATACTTTTACCACGCACCGTTTTTACAAGCAAGGCGACCCGCTGCTCCCCTCCGGCCTTCTCGGCCCCGTAGTTATCCATAAGCAGTGAAGACGCGGGACACAATACTCATTCCTCAATTTTAAGCTGCTGGCCAGGTCAATTTTTAAGAAAAACTTGTGCTTTCAATAGACGGCCCCGACCTCATTGTTAAGCGACTTGATGAACAGGGAAAGCTTCCCGTCAACCTTGAGCCTGACCACCACGTCAGCTTTGGTGCCGATTTCCCATTTCGGGCCGCCGCGGGCCACGACTTCAATCTTGTTTGGCTCGCCCGGACTCTTGGGCCTTATTTCTGACTCGAACCCGGTTTCCCAGGTATCGGTCCTGTTGGTTACCCAGAGCCTGTCGGCCGCGACGTTATCGGGGAAGTTAGATACCCCTTCAGCGGTGAGTTCGATTCCAGCGATGAGTGATGAGCCCCCTGGCTCACCGCCCGGCATGAAATCCCGGTAAAGGAAAGCCTTCATGGTGATTTTTGTACCTTCGATCACAGCAGCTTCCGGGATGTTTTCCAGGTCGTCGATCGGAGAGAAGGGACTCCGGCAGCCAGGAAGGGCGGTGAATATAAGGCAGCAAAACAGAATGATCAGCTTCCGGCCTGATAATTTAATTACCCCCATGTTCATGATAAGCCCCAACCATACCTTACATAAAAAATTTATCTCTGGCCTGAAATGCTGTCAAGTTGCGGCCCGGGCAGCCCGGCCACGTTTGGCTGCCTGTTCGTAAGGTGATTCGAGCGAGGCCGGTCTATTGAGCTGATAAATCTTATCCTACCCTGAAATTAGCGGCCGATTTAAACTGGCCCGGATATCGACAGGCGACGGACTTTCTGCTATATTTTTAGCCTTAAAAAGTTACAGTCAGGTTTTCCCCACCTGGAACTTTTATCCGTCAATGGCTTAAATCTGGAGCTTCATCTATGAAAATCGGTTTTATCGGGCTTCCAAAATCAGGCAAGACAACCCTGTTCAATGTCCTGACCGGCTCCTCGGCCGAGGTCTCGGCTTTTTCCACTGTTAAGGCGGGGCCTAACCTGGCTGCGGTTAAAATTGGAGACGAGAGAGTTGAGAAACTGGCAGAAATATACAATCCGAAACGGAAGGTGTATCCAACCATAGATATCGTGGACCTGGCCGGTGTGAGCGAGGGCGATGGGAAGGCGGATGCCTTTTCCGGTGACCTGATGAAACTGGCCCGAAACTGCGAGGCCCTGGCCATCGTCCTCAGAAACTTCCGGACCGACTGGCAGGGGGAACCGGAGCCGCTTCTCGATTTGAGCAGGATAGAACAGGAGCTATTGCTGGCCGACCTGATCATTGCTGAAAAAAGGTTGGAGAAAATCGAAGCTAATTCCAGAAAGGGAAACGTCGCCCCGGCCCAGAAAGTTGAGGAGTCGGCGCTCCGCCTGATAGCTGAAGCTCTAAATAAGTCCAGACCCGCCCGTGAAGTTGACCTTGACCCGAACCAGGAACTGGCCATTCGCTGCTTCCAGTTTCTAACGCGAAAACCAGCCATTGTCATACTCAATTCTGGTGAAGATAGATACGGCAAAAATCCTGGAGTCCTTTCTGGAATCAGCCAGCGGTACCCGGCTATTGAATTCGCGGGCCAGTTTGAACTGGAGCTCTCCCGGCTGGATGAAATGTCGGCGCAAGCCTTCATGGAAGACATGGGGATAAGAGAATCGGCCCGGGACCGATTGACCGGGCTGGCCTATGAGACCCTCGGTTATATCAGTTTCTTTACCGTCGGCGAGGACGAGGTCCGGGCCTGGAACATCCGTCGGGGAGCCACGGCCCTGGAGGCTGCGGCTGCCATCCATACCGACCTGGCCCGGGGCTTCATCGCCGCCGAATGCTTCCACTATGATGACCTGATGGCCGCCGGCTCTGATAAAGCGGTCAGGGGCAACGGACATTTCAAGCTGGTGGGCCGGGATTATCCGGTCAGGGACGGAGACATCCTCAGCATCCGGTTCAACGTCTCCAAAACGGCCTGAGGGAACAAGCTCCACCGTCTTTTCTGCTCCCTGGAGTCCTGTCAAATTTTCGGAAAAGGCTTAGATTCGGGACCGCATTTTGTAAACCGGGTAGAAGCTGCTGGCTTCAGGCCAGCCGTCGCCTGGTAGGGGGCCGAGGTTCTTGACCGGTCCCGAGCAGATGGCCATTTTTTAGTGGCAAAAAACCCTTTCATAAAGCGGGGGCTTTTTCCCCGGGGATAGATTCAGTTGCCTGCCCTCGACATTTGAGGGAAAATAGCCATGGAGAGAAGAAATGTTGAAAGTGATTATCTGGATGGGTTGCGGAATTGCTGTTTTACTTCTGCTTGACCGCCTTTTTCTTTATATGGAGGGAAGGGGCTGGATTTATTACCGGAAGAAGAAACCGAGTTCCAGCGCCCTGAGCAATGCCTGCCTGGAGGTCCAGCAGTTGCTGGAACCATCCAAAAAATACGTGGTGCAGATTAAGAAGGATGAACGCCGTGACCAGCAGGAAGCCGGCGACCTGCCCCCCGGGGAAGAAAATTAGGCTTACGGGTTTTGAGCTTCCCGGGTAATTTTTTTGGTTAAATTATTGTTAAGCGCTTCAGGCCTCTGTTTCAGGGAGGTAAAATAGAAGCTGGAACACGATGAGTGGCAGCCTGGTAAAGTTAAAGTGGCGGGATAGCCGGGGTCCTGACCGGTGCCAATTTAATTCTGAATAAAAGTTTAAGACCGTCAGCCACGATCATTTTGCGGGGCCGGGATTTTTTGATGTTGATTCAATAACGAGAAAAAGTGGGCGAAGGTAAAGCAGATGGCAGTTAGAAAGACTGAGTAAATGCAGTTATTCCTGAAATATATAAATTCGGGATAGGCTCGGGCTATGATGACCCGAGTCCTGCGGGAGGGAAGGGAATGAAAGTGGCCATATTTTCTGACATCCATGGGAACCTTATGGCCCTGCGGGCCGTGCTGGCCGATATCCAGAGTCGCGGGGTGGACATGGTCTTTTGCGGGGGAGACCTGGTCGGCTACGGGGCCTTTCCCAACGAGGTAATTTCTCTAATCAGGGAAAATCATATTCCCACAATCATGGGCAATTACGACCAGGGTATCGGAAATGACTCGGACGACTGCGGCTGCGCCTACCGGGACGAGTTATCCAGGGCGCTGGGCAAGCGCTCGATAGCCTGGACCAGAGACACAGTAACTCCCGAAAACAAGTCTTACCTGCGCCATCTTCCCGAGAGAATAAGCCTGACCATAGACGGAAAAAAGATTTTGATGGTTCACGGAAGTCCACGCAGGATCAATGAGTATCTGTTCGAGGACCGGCCGACCGCTTCCATAATCAGAATGTTTGAAGCGGAGAAGGTTGACATCATCACCTGCGGCCATACCCATCTGCCTTATGTTCATGACCTCATGGTCGAGGAGGGCCTGGAGACGGTAACCGAAGCTGACGGCCGGCAGGTCACCAGAAGAAAGCCAGGCGGCCGCTATATCCTGGTGAACACCGGAAGCGTGGGCAAGCCAAAGGACGGAGACCCGCGGGCCGGATATGCCCTGTTAGATTTTAAGGACGGGGGCATAAAATATGAAATAGTGCGGGTGCCTTACGAGGTGGAAGCCATGGCCCGGGCCGTGGAACAGAGCGGGCTGCCGGTGGAATATGCCGAGATGCTGCGCCGGGCTTCCGGTTGATCAGTCTTGAAGAGAATCTTCAATTTCGCTTTAAGACTCGGTTGAGGGACTGGCTTAAATTTTTTACAGTCCCCAGGGGTACTTTTCTCGGGGGACGCAGAACGTTCCTGAGACCGGACCTTTCAGGGCAACCACAAATTTCAGCAGAGGCTCGTCCTGGGGTTGATATGGTCCTTTGACTGAAATCCGGTAAACTCCCGGTTTGATATTCATGAACTCATAATCGACATCAAAAAGGCAAAGTTTCGGGTTTGAATTTGCCGGTGAAATGGGTGAATAATAAGATGTCATGAAAAAAGATCAAACCGAGAAGACAGTCAAGACAGAAAAGAAAAATGCTGCCGGAATGGCGGAGTTACCGGGAGCCGGGGGAGTGGAAGAACCGGTAGAAATGCCGATAGACGGGGTGCTGGATTTACATGCCTTTCAGCCGAAGGAAGTTAAGGGGCTGGTAGGTGATTACATTGAGGAATGTCTCAACCGGGGCATTTATGACCTGCGGATAATCCATGGCAAGGGGACTGGAACCTTAAGGGCCATCGTCCACGGCGTCTTGAAGAAGCACCCGGCGGTGCTGAGCTTCAGGGAGGCCGACCTGACCGCCGGCGGCTGGGGCGCCACCGAAATTACCCTCAGGAAAAAATAAAACTGGGCGCAATGTCGTGAAAGTCTAATAAAATCTCCTTGACACCGGGTGCGCATGGTTGGCTACCCTATTCAGAAAGAATTATCTTGACTGAATTACCCTGCCTTTTTAAGATAGAAGTGTCATGCATCAGAAGCTCGGGGTATTAAATAATGGAAGGATGTCCATATCAGGTAAACCCTCTTAATTTCCTTCTTAAGAGTCGGGCTAAATTATCTCGTAAGCGATTTTTATACCACATAGGTCAGCAGACATTATTGGGGATTGTTTTAATCACGATACTTTTCGGGATTCGGGCCGGGGCAGTTCCGGGGGGTTCCAGGCCGCCGCGCTGGCTGACCGAAATGGCGGAAACACCGCTGCCTGAATTGGCGCCAGAAACAGAGGCTGTTTACCTTCTAAACGAGCAGAAGATAACCTACAGCTCATCCGGGAACATGGTTCGCTACGGCCGGCAGGCTATCAAGATCCTGAGGTCGGAAGGCATAGAACGGCTGAAATTTCTGGCCAGAGCCAACACCTTTAATACCCGGGTGCGGAAGATGAATGCCTGGGTAATCAATCCTGATGGCAGCAAGCAGGGTTACGACATAAAATCGGCTATTTCCACCTCGCTGGCGCCGGATACGCTTTACTGGGATGTCAAGACGCTGTTCCTGGTTATGTCGGAAGTAACCCAAGGCAGCCTGATCGGCTATGAATGGGAAGAGGAAGTCAAGCCACTTTCCCTGGAAGACGTCTTCATTTTTCAGCTTCGCTTTCCTGTCCTTCAGGCCATCTACCAGGCCGAGTATTCCTCAGGCTGCCAGCCCCGGCTGGACTGGATAAACTGGCCTGAATCCTCGGTGACCATTGGACCACGGTCATTTTCAGTCAAGCTGTCAGATGTCCCCGCCATAAAAGATGAACCGCTCAAACCCCCGGATGAAGCCATCGCCGGGCGCCTGCTGGTGCGTTTCAAGACCGAAAACGCCCCAAGGTACGGCTATTTTTTCTCCGACTGGAAAGATATGGGACTCTGGTATGAGCAGCTCTCAAGGGAGCGGCGCCAGCCGGATGAAAGTGTCAGGGCAAAAGCCAGCGAGCTGGTTTCCCGGATAACGGATCAGAGGACCCAGATAGAAAAACTGGCTGCCTTCGTCCAGCAGGAAATCAGGTATGTTTCCATCCAGATAGGTATCGGCGGGTATCAACCGCACCGGGCTTCTGAAATCCTGGCCAACCGCTACGGGGACTGCAAGGATAAGGCTACCCTGCTGGCCGCGCTGCTGAGTTCCCTGAACATAGATTCGTATTACCTCATTGTTAATATCGAGCCCCAGGTGGTCAAAGAGAATTCCCCCGTTTCCCTGTTCTGGTTTAATCATGTTATCCTCGGGATAAAATTGCCTGATGATAAGCTCTACGAAGGTTCTGAGGCCGTGGTCTCAATCCCGGGCCTGGGCCGACTGTTGATCTTTGACCCAACCATGCCCCACAGCCCGCCCGGGCGGCTGCCATTCTACCTGCAGAAAAACAACGGACTGCTGGTGGCCGGGGAGCACAGCCGGTTGCTCCACTTTCCGGGCTCATCCCCGGACAGGTTGGAATTAATCCGCCGGGGGCAATTTGTGCTTTTGGCCGATGGCACCCTTAAAGGAGATGTAACCGAAACCCTGGCTGGCTTCCAGGCGGAGGTAGCCCGGTTGAGGCTCCGGGATGTCCACGAGCAAGAGAGACGGAAGGATATGGAAGATTTCCTGGCCAGGAGCGTTGGGTCCTTCACCCTCGAAAATTATCAGTACCTTAACCTTAACGAACCGGACAGGGAAGTTGTGCTTCAGTACAGCTTCCGGGCTGCCTCTTACCTAAGTAAGACCGGCGACGTTTTCAGCTTCAGGCCGAATATCCTGGCCATGGTTGATGACTATGAGGTCCTAAAACAGAAAGACGACCGGAAATATCCGGTCCTGTTATCTGTGGTTGGCACCAGCCAAGACGAGTTTGAAATCAAGCTCCCGGCAGGTTACATCTTAGAGGTTGTTCCGGGGCCGGTTGAGTTGAGAAATGGATTTGCCGATTATTACAGCAGTCTGGAATTGAATGGGGGGGCGCTGCGGCTGAAGAGGTTATTCAAAATCAAGCAGGATTATCTGCCGCCTGACCGGTTCCGGGAAATCCTGGAAATGTTCAGGCTGCTTTCGAGCGAAGAGCGGCGCCGGTTGCTCCTCAAGAAGACCGGCAAGCAGGACTGAAGGAGGCAGGGATGGAAAGTCGGTTTTCATTTCGAAAGAATAAATCCGGTTACCATTTAGGCCAGATGATGCTTCTGCTGATTTCGCTGGTTGCGCTCCTTGATTTTTGCCTTTCCGCTCAAACCAAGGAACCGGCCAGGCCCAGGCCCCCGATAACTCCCGAAGACCTGGCCCTGACCGACCTGCCGGAACTCCCCGGGGCCCCGGCTGTCTGCCTGTATTATGAAAGAATAGATGACCGGGAGAAAATGGAGCTATCCGTTTTTAAGAGGATAAAGATTCTGACACCTTCTGGGCGAGACTACGCTAACCTTGAGATCCCTTATTATGCTTTCATGGACGAGGTCAAGGATATAAAAGTCAACGTATATGAAACCAGCGGAAAGACTCGCGAGGTAAAACCGGAGATCCTGGAAAAGATCGCCGCCAAGCGGGGCGAATCCGAGTACCGAATCAAGACCCTGGCCATTCCGGACGTTTCTCCGGGACAGATAATTGATTATGAATACAGGATCCAGCCCAGAGAGGATAATTCTTGGATTACGATATTGGGCAATCTGCTTTATATAAGGATAAAACTGTTCCTTCTCAATCTATCCATCCCCGACCTCTATTCTGCGCTGGGGGTAAGCTGGAGCCTGCAGGATTCAATCTATATCCGCAAGGCCAGGTACCGGTTTGTGCCGGATCCGGCGATCGCGGTGGCCAGAAAGAGTAAATACAACCTGGCCTGGGTGTCAAATCAACTGAAAAACGTCCAGCCCACAATTGGCGATAAAGGGCTGGAACTGGAGCTGAACGATATACTGCCTTTCGAGAAAGAAGAATTCATGGCTCCGGAAAGCAATGAGAAGATGGCCTTCGAGGTTTATTACCTGGATCCCTCGATAAAGAATATTCAAACCTACTGGGAAAAATCAGCCCAGGCCTGGAAGAAAGATTATGAAGAATACATGAAAGGGGGAAAGGCGCTGGATAGAGAGGTTCAGAACCTGGTCGGGGAGGAGACCGATCCCGAGGCCAGGTTGGAGAAAATTTATGAACGCGTCCAGGGCATCAATAACCTGGACTATGCTCGAGAGATGTCGACCAAAGAAAGGGAAAAATTAAAAGAGAATAAAGACGTGGTCGACGTTCTGAAAAGGAATTATGGAAGAGAGATTGCTATTGCCAGGACCTTTGCCGCCCTGGCCCGGGCGGCTGGCTTCGAGACCTACCTGGTCCGGGTGGTCAGCCGGGATGATAAATTTTTTAACCCAAATCTTCCCCTGTTTTACGGACAATTCGATTCGGAAATCGTCATGGTAAAAATGGGAAATAAGTTCCAGGCCTTTGACCCCGGCCTGCCCGGTTGCCCTTACGGTATTGTTTACTGGCCGAGGACCGGGACCACGGCCCTGACCTTCGAGAATGACCGGATGAGCTTTTTCACCAGTCCCTCGACTTCGGCTGATGACTCAAGCCGGAGGCAAATAGCGAAACTGCAACCTGATGGCCAGGGCAATCTGGCCGGCACCATCCGGGTTGAGTACAGTGGCCAGGAAGCCCTGTCCAAGAAGCTCGAGTACCGGGAAAAGGATGAGATAAAGTTCAAGGAAATCCTGGAAGAAGAGCTGCTCAAGAAGCTGCCCGCCGGTAGCAAGGTCAAGTTCAAGAATCTTGTCTGGCTCTCTGCAAGGGCAGCCGACCTGGCTGCGGAGTTTGAGGCCACGGTCGCCGGGGTGGTTACTGAGGCCGGTGACAAGCTCTTGCTTCCGGTCTATGGCCTGACCAATCCGGGCCGCTATCCCTTCCGCTCCGCTTTCAGGAAATACCCGGTATGTTTCAATTACCCGTACACTGAAATTGACGACATCGTAATCGAATTACCCGATGGCTACGAGGTGGAGGCGCTTCCCGAAGCCAAGATCAGGGATTCAGAAAGGGCCGGTTTTAGCCTGGCCTGCAGCCAGGAAGGGCCGGGTCAGTTGCGTGTGGAAAGACGGGTGGCCATCAAGAAAAACCTATTTCCGGTCACCGAGTATATTCACCTGAAAGAGTTTTTTGACTTCGTCCAGGCCCGCGACAGTCAGCCGATAGTCCTCAGGAAAAAGTGAAACGGGGGACACGATATTGTGTCCCCCTTTTTAAGTCAGCCTTTTTTCCGCTCGGCCAGGGCCCGGTCGATCATCAGCAGGCCCTGCTTGTGGTCGCCCACCATCTCCAGCTTGGCCAGGATGTCCTGGGCGTTGGCCTCCTCTTCCACCTGCTCGTTGACGAACCACTGCAGCATGGCAAAGGAAGCCCGGTCTTTTTCGGCTTCGGCCATGTCCACCAGCTCGTTAATCCTGCCGGTGATGTGCCGTTCGTGCTTGAGCACTGCCTCGAAGGCATCCCGGGGGCCCTTCCAGGTGTGCTCGGGTTCCTTGATGGCGGCCAGCCTGACCTGCCCGCCGCGTTCCACCAGATACCTGTAGAATTTCTCGGCGTGCGCCAGCTCTTCGTGGTACTGAACGTAGAACCAGTTGTGGAAACCCATCAGGTTCTGCTCGGCAAAGTACCCGGCCATCGACAGATAAAGATAGGCCGAATACATTTCCTCGTTGATCTGTTTGTTGATGGCTTCTTCCATCTTTTTGCTGATCATGTTTTACCTCCTGCCTTATCCTCTATTATAGATGGCTAAGTGATGTTAGGCAACTTAAAGACCTGATTTTATTTGCCCGGGAGCCAGGCGTATTCTTTCATTTATTTTTATTATTATGAGGAAGTTACGGGCCGGCCAGGCCGTTTGCTTTATCTGACAGCGTGATGTAGTTCCTGCGGCAGACCTTGAAAAGGTCATTTGCCGGCTGCCCCGGTGAAAAATTCACTTTATATACGTTGGCTGAGAGAGAACCGATAGGGCTCACTCGATAGTATAAAAATCCGGCGGTCAAAAGCTTTTATAATTTACTTCTCCGGCTTGATGGATCTTATCTGCTTGGGGGACAGGCGCCAACCAATATTTACTCGGAACCGGCCAGCCTGAGCAGGGCTGAAATCCAGCTCTGTTCTGTCAGGCCGGGACACTGCAGGCCTGATTCTTCAAGCGCCCGGCAGACCGCTTCTCCAATGCTTTTTTCCTCGATGGCCATACCCCGCAGCCTATCTTCCAGGATGGAAACACCCTCCTTGGGAATGGCGGTAAAGTCGCCGGAAATCCAGACCGAATCGAGGATCGGTTTTTCACCCTCCGTCCTGATCCTGGCCGTCAACCTGATCAATCCGCCCGGCGCTTTATAGTCTACCTCGCGCACGTGGACATCTTCGTGGATCTTGACGGAAGGCCGGCGCAGCGGTCCCTTCTGGAAACTCCAGTCCTTGCTCTGGAAAAGGCGGTCCAGCCTTTCCGCCTCTTGAAGTTCCGCCTCGCTCATCCCGCCTGCCTCTACTTCAGCTCCCAGCAGTTCTGCCACCTTATTCAGGTAAATTCTCTTAACCATCTCTCTGGCAGGAAGTTCCGGCAACAGTTCTTTCATCGTAGTCATGTACTGCTCCAGGCTCTGGAAGACCTTGTCCCTCATCTTTTCTGAAGACACCCGGAGCACCCTGGCCATTGTTTTTTTATCAAAATCGAACATGAAACTTCCGACCAGGATGTCTGCCTGGCCGATCCTGGCCGCGCCCGTGCCTCCAATTTTCTTTCCTGCCACGTGGATGTCATTAACCGGGCGGTAGGAGGCTTCAATTCCCAGCTGCCGGTAGGTGCGGATAATTGGTTCCACGTAGAACCTGAATTTATCATCAAGCTCCAGGGGCAGGCTTTCCGGGTGGAAAATCCACTGCACGAAAAGTTGATTCCGGTCGAGATAGACAGCGCCGCCCCCGACTTCGCGCCGGTAGACGGGTAGCCCGGCCTGCCGGCAGTACTCCAGGTCAACTTCCCTCTCCGCTTCCTGGTGGAAGCCAACGCAGACATAAGGACTCGCGGGGCTGACCAGTATGATGGTATCAGGAGTTTCGGGTCCGAAGGCATAGCCGACAGCATGGTAGCAGGTCTGCGACCTAACGGCCGACACTTCCCCCAGGTCTATGACCCTTAATCTTTTCCTCTGGTTTCCGTCCATCCTTTATTTCCTTTCGGGGTTCTTCAAATGATTTATCTTTTGTTTACTTATTAGCATGCCAGTAATTTTTTTATTTTTTGCCTTATTATAAATCAGTCTCTCGGACAATCCCTCGAAAATTTGTTTTATTAACGCCTCAGGCCAGGCTTCGCAGTCAAGGTTTCTTGGGCTGAATATCTGGTAAAGGCCAGGAACCTTTGATCAAGACTTCAGCCAGTCAGAATTCTTGCTGCCGCTTGAACCCCAACTGCATGATAACTCCTCTGTTTCCTGTACTTGGTCCTGGCCCTGTAGATGGTGCAAGCTAACATTTTTATTCGATGGAGAATCCTCCGGAATCTATTCTGCATGGTCAGTATCCTCGAGCCAGTTTTTTAGTATGTCCAGAGCCCTTCTGGCCATATCCCTCACGGAAAGCTCCAGAGCTTCGCTTAACCCCAGTCCGACTTCCATGTCCCCAGGCTGAACGCCGATCAGGTGAACCTGTCCCGGATAGTGCCCTCTGACCCGGGCCACTTCCAGCACCTCCTGGAAGCCGAGCTGGTGCCAGGAAATCTTGCCGGAGAAAAATGTTTTTAGCGCCCCTCCCGAAAACTCCCTGATTGCTCCCGGCCGGCCCTGGAAATCAGCCGCGTCCAGGACGAGCAGGTGGGTGGCCCGTTCCACGTAGGGGAGGAGGTCCATCCCCAGCACCCCGCCATCTAACAGCTCCACTTTCGCCTTCCAGTCGTCGGGCAGCCTTTTTTCTAGTTCTTTTAGCGCCTGCACTCCCGCTCCTTCGTCCCGGTTCAGGATATTTCCCACTCCAAGCACCACAATTCTCTTGGCCATTTCAGTTTTCACCATGAGATTCGGCTGGGTTCAGGATATATGAACAACCATTCATATGTCTCATGCGTTTTGCTATCCCTGACGACGTTTTTTGACTGCTGCTTCTTTCTGGCCCGGACGGCTGACCGCACGCAGTCTGGTCCTGGTTTGCAGCTACGAGCCATTTGTGGCCAACCTGGAATAGGGTGGTTTCTTGAAGATCGTTTTGTCCACGGCCGGCTGGAGTCGTACCCGGACCGTTTGTTCTTGTGGATTTACATTTCCTTAATTTTTCAAACGTTTCTGACATCTGCCGTCGTTAGCACTCCGTCTTTACTCTCGCCTTTCCGGAATTATGATGGACCCGGTCAGCGGGCCAGTACCTGCGTTTCAAGCTCTTGGCCATCCAATCACTTCATAAACCCAGTTCGCTTGAAGCTTCAGCGCACTACCAGGTTAAAGCCGGTGGCCGCCTCCCCGACCTTCTTCCCGCTGGCATCGACCAGGTGCACGGCGCAGGCCAGGCACGGGTCGAAGGAGTGTATCGTCCGCAGGATTTCCAGTGGCTGCTCTGGATTGACCAGCCTGGTTCCCACGAGCGCGGCCTCATAGGCGCCGGCCTGGTTCTTGTGGTCGCGGGGCGAAGCATTCCAGGTGGTCGGCACCACCACCTGGTAATTCTTGATTTTCCTGTTCTCTATCACCACCCAGTGCCCGAGGGCTCCGCGCGGTGCCTCGGTATAGCCGAAGCCGAGCGCCTTTTTCGGCCAGGTCCGGGGCTCCCATTTTTCGTCGTTGAAGGTATCGGTGTTTCCGGCTTTAATCTCGGCCACCAGCTCGTCATAGAACTTCTGAAGCAGCCCGGCGATGACCTTGGTCTCAATGGCCCTGGCCGCTGTCCGTCCAAGCGTCGAAAACACGGCGCTGACCGGAGCCTTGAGCTTTTCCAGGACGGCATTGACCAGGGCAACCGTCTCCTTATGCCCCGTGGCATAGAGAATCAGAACCCGGGCCAGGGGGCCCACTTCCATTGGCAGCTCGTTCCAGCGGGGTGATTTCAACCAGGAATACTTGCCCTCGACGTTCAGGTATTCATAGGGCGGCCTGGGCCCGGTGTAATTAAAGACCGTTTCGCCTTCCCAGGGGAAAAGCCCGGCTTCATCGCCCTGGCTGTACTTATACCAGCTATGGGTAACGAATTCTTTCATCTTGGTCGCATCTCTCGGGTCGGGTACAATAACGTTCTTCAGATCTCGGTTGACGATCACACCCCTGGGGAAAATCAGCTTATCAATCTCGTTGAGCTGTCCCTCAGGAAATTCGCCCCAGGCCAGGAAGTTACCCAGTCCCTCGCCGACCGCCGCATATTCCAGGTAATAGGGAGCCACGGCCAGCAGGTCCGGCAGGTAAACCTGGTCAACGAAGTTATTCATCCGCTGGATGGAATCGGCGATGACCGCCAGCTTCTCGGCGTTCAGGGCCTGGTCCGAGTTCATGTCGATGGGGAGAGGCACCCCTCCCACCACGAAGTTGGGATGCGGGTTCTTGCCGCCAAAGATGGTGTGGATCTTGGTCACCTGCGACTGCCAGTCCAGGCACTCCAGGTAGTGAGCCACGCCCAGCAGGTTGATTTCCGGCGGGAGCTTGTAGGCCGGGTGGCCCCAGTAGCCATTGCTGAATAGCGACAGCTGGCCGCTATCGACGATGGCCTTTACTTTTTTCTGGACCTCGGCAAAGTAGGCCGGGGAGGAATTGGGCCAGCCGGAGATGCTCTGCTGGATGTCCGAAGTTTTCTTCGGGTCAGCTTTCAGGGCACTGACCACGTCCACGAAGTCCAGGGCGTGCAGGATGTAGAAATGCATCACGTGGTCGTGGATGTACTGCTGGGCGATGATCATGTTCCGCATCAGGTTGGCGGCTTTGGGAATGTTTATGCCCAGGGCGTCTTCCACCGCCCGGATGGAGGCAATGGCATGGACCGTGGTGCAAACCCCGCAGATTCTCTGGGCAAAGGCCCAGGCGTCGCGCGGGTCACGCTTCTTCAGGATGTTTTCGATGCCGCGCACCATGGTCCCGGCCGAGTAGGCCTCGGTGATGGTGTTGTTCCCGTCGAGCGCGGCTTCAATCCTTAAGTGTCCTTCTATCCTGGTTATAGGATCGATGACGATTCGATTAGCCATGTTGCCCTCCTTCCATTACTGGTTGCGAAGCCATTCCAGGGCTTCTTTTTCGGTCCGGAACCAGCGTACTTCGTTGGCGTAGTAGCTGCGGTCTATCTCCAGAATCTTGGGGTCTATTTCGGCCCCGAAAATGGCCGCGGTTGGCATGATCGGCCTCATGTGCTTAATGTGCCGCAGGCATTCGGACGGGTCGGTCCCGCTGAGGTCAATAAGCAGCTTGCCGTGGTATTCCCTAAAGAAAACCGTCAGGGATTGGATATCCTCAGGAGTAAAGGGGCCGGTGTGGCGGCACCTGAGGATTCCTTTTTCCACCGGGGTCAGATTAAAGGATGCCATGTTGCCCTCCTTTCCTTATAACAGGGCCCTGGAAACCAGCTCGGCCAGGCCGTGGACTTTTACCGGCAGGTTGAAATGCCCCACGCTGTCCACGAACTGCAAGCGGCAGTTGCTGCAGACCATGCAGACGGCCTTGGCCTGGACTTCCTGGAGCTGCTCAATTTTCATCTCGAAGACGGCATAGCGGTTGGCGTCGGCTTCCTTGATGGAGATAACACCGCCTCCGCCGCCACAGCACAGTGACTGCTCCTTATTGGGTGTCATTTCTTTGAAGCTCTTAGGAGCCAGTACCCTGAGCAGCTCCCGCGGCTGCTTGATGATGCCGCCGCGGCGCTGAATTTTACAGGAGTCGTGGAAGGTGATGGTCTCACCGTCAAAGGCTCCTTCCTTGAGCTTGATCCGGCCGGTCTTCCAGAGGTGGTGGATGTACTCGCTGATGTGGGCGATGTCCACTCCCTTCGGAACTTTCATCATGTTGGGCGCTGCCCAGCGGAAAGCGTCGTAGGCGTGACCGCACTCGCTGATGATGATGCGCTTTACGCCCAGCTCCTCGGCCGCCTTGAAGACCCGGTACATGAAAAGCCTGGTCAGCTCCTCGTCGGCTTCAAAGTAGCCGAAGTTAACCACTTCCCGGCCGGTGGAGCTCACTGTCCAGTTTTCTCCGGCCCTGTTGAGAATCTTGGCTATGGCGGCCAGGTTATCAGGAAATTTCATAAGCTCGATGGAGGTGAAAACTACCAGGCTCTCGGCCCCGGCCTTATCAACTGGTATTTGAGCTTCCCATTCGTCGGTGATCCAGTCGATTCTTTCCCGCCACATTTCGTCGGTAACCCCCAGCGGGCTGCCGATGGTTTTCTGCTTTTCCGTGGCTTCGGCCAGGTCTGCGGGCACCACTCCGGCCGCAGCCATCCCGGCTCTGACCTCGTGGATGAGCGGCCCGAGCTGGATGCCCATCGGGCAGACGTGGGCGCACTTGTTGCAGACGGTGCAGGCTTCGTAGACGATTTTGCTCCAGTGTTCCAGGTCGGAGTCGGCGAGCCGTTTCTCCAGGCCAAGGGCTAATTTCAGCTTGCCGGCCACGGTGAAGCGCTGCTCATAGGCCCGGCGCAGCGGCTCCAGCTTCCAGATGGGAGCATATTCTGGATTGCCCAGGGCCTGGTAGAAATGGCAGGCTTCGGCGCAGATGCCGCAGCGGGTACAGGCTTCGAGCTGACTGGCCACCCAGCCACCTGTCTCCTTAAGGTAGGTATTTATGGCTGATTGCGTTTTCTGGCTTTTCATGGCTTGCCTCCTTTTCAGGGCGTTACCGCGCGCTTACCAGCCTGGGCCCCGTGGATGGTCTTGGAAAAGAAGTAAAACAGGAAGTGGGAGATGCGACCGAAGGGAATCCAGATTAGAAGCAGGCTGACCGATATCAGGTGCAGGCTGAAAATCACCTCGTACCTGAACCACAGGTGCCTGGCCATGATGAAGCCGGTAATCATCGGCAGGAAAACTACCAGCCAGTTTATCCAGACCGGGAACTTGGTCAGCATTTTTAACACCGGGTGGGTGAGCCTGTTTATCAGCAGGACAATCATGGAGATTATGCCCACGGCCGAGAAGAAAGCCAGGATGGGCGTTGGCAGGCCCTTCCAGCCGAAACCCCAGAGGCTCTTCCAGACCAAAATATGGGCCGTGCCGAAGACCAGGACCAGGAACAGGCTGAGGTGGAACAGCCCGCCGGCGATAAAGGTCAGCTCGTTGTGGCGGAAGGTGCGCCGGACCCAGGGAATAAACGGCAGGACGAAAAGGCCCTTCAGGTAATTGACGATTACCCCCCAGAGCTTGCTGCCCTTGTTCTTGGCCCTGTCTCTCGCCCAGCCGAGCAAAAGAACCCGGACCAGCCGGTAGCTCAGGCCGGCCACGAAAATTATCATGGCCACATGAAGCAGTGGCCCGCGGCTGAAATTCAAGATATTCGTCCAGTTCATCTCAGCCCTCCTTCTTTGACCCGGGCTCAGACCCGGGGGCCTGGGACTGATCTTTTCTCAGGTCCTTTTTGGCCCGGCTCTTCTTGACGGCATTGAGGCCAGCCAGGGCGGCCCCGGCTGCCACGCCGACTCCAACCAGGTTGGCCGTGGAACCCTTATCGAGCCGTATGATGGGAGCCGATTGGCCCTGGTAAAAACCGCCGCCATCCCAGAAATGGGGTTCGGAACAGCCGAGGCAGGGGTGGCCGGACTGAACGGGGTAGGAAAGGCCTCGCTCCCACTTCAGGCCGGCGCAGGCATTGTAGGTGGTCGGGCCCTTGCAGCCCAGCTTATAAAGGCAATAGCCTTTCCTGGCTCCTTCGTCATCGAAGCTTCCGGCGAATTTTCCGGCTTCGTAGAATGGCCGGCGCAGGCAATGGTCGTGAACCGTGTTGCCATAGAAGGGCAAAGGTCTTTTCAGCTGGTCAGTTTCAGGAAGCTGGCCCATGATGAGGAAATGGAGTATGGTGCCAGTGGTAACTTCCGGAATAGCCGGGCAGCCCGGTATGTTGACGACTGGTTTGTCTTTGATGAGCTCGGCCACGCCGACCGCCCTGGTCGGGTTGGGATGGGCTGCCGGGATTCCGCCAAAGCAGGCGCAGTTTCCGGTGGCGATGACGGCGGCAGCCCCGGCCGCGGCTTCCTTTAGCAGGTCCAGGTTGCTTTTTCCGGCCACGGTGCAGTAGATGCCGTCGTCGGCCAGGGTCGGACTGCCCTCAACCACCAGCACGTATTTCCCGAAGAATTGCTTCATACATTCTTCCTTGGCCTTTTCGGCCTGGAAACCGGCTGCGGCCATCAGGGTTTCATGGTACTCGATGGCGATGTCATTAAGGACCAGGTTGCTGAGAAGGGGAGAGCTGGAGCGGGAGATGGCTTCGCTGCACCCGGCACAGTCCTGGAACTCCAGCCAGATGATGGGAACTTTTGGCTTGGTCTTAAGGGCCTGAGCCACCACTTCTTCCGGGCTCTGGCCTAGTGTTTTGCCCAGAGCTTTGACCGGGGGTACGAACTCCAGGCCCATCATTCCGGCAATGGTGCCGCAGAGTTTCATGAAATCCCGCCGGGAGAGCCCCTTTTCCCTCAAATGCTCATAAATCGTTTTTTCCTTCATTTGCCCTCCTTGGCGAAGGAGTTATTTTTTCGCGATTTATAAACTTTAATTTTTAATTTTCCGTCGCACCCAAAGAAATATTACCCGCAGGAGATCCCGGCCGCTTCCAGTTTCTTTTCGTACTCGGCCAGGCCTTCAGCCCCGGTCAGCAGGGTCGCTTTTTCCTGGTCCCACTTCGTGGCTTCGATTTCGGCCACCCAGCCTTCGCCGTAAGGGTCGCTGATGACCAGGTTGGGATCGGCGGCCAGCCTGTCATTTCCGGACTTGACGATACCGGTAATGGGAGCCGGCACCGGGCCCACGTACTTGCTGCTCTCCAGGGTGGCCAGGCTTTTCCCCTGCTGGACTTCCTGGCCGATGTTCTTGGACCTGATGGTTACGGCGTTGAGTTTCCCGCCGGCCAGTTTTCCGGCGATGGGGGTTAGCCCGATGCGGAAGAGGTTGCCGCCGAGCGGCTTTAGCCACAGGTGCTTTTCCGGGTAATAGTAAAGATCTTCGGGAAGGTTACAGCCGCGAATTATGGCCATGGTTTCCTCCTTTTTGATTCGCTCAGAAAGTTAATACGGTTTTACTCTCTTCGGCCATCTGCCACATGGACGCTCCCCCGACCATCTTGACCTCGGGAATCAGGTCATCCGGGCTCAGGCCGTGAAGCTCGAGGGAAGCGGTACAGGCGGTCATCTTGACCCCGGAGTCGATGGCCTCTCTCAGGAATTCGCCGACCGATTTGCCTCCTTCCTTGGGGAAAACTGTATCGGCCAGGCCTTTCTTGAGCAGCAGGGTTCCGTCAATGGTGAAGAACATGGTGACATCGTAATCCATAGCGGTGGCCAGGGTGGCAAAGAAAAAGGGTGTGGCACAGCGCCGGGGTGTATCCGGACCACTGGTCATGATGATCAGGATTTTATCGTCGGCCATGGCTTCCTCCTAAAAGGTCAGGGTGATGGCATCCTGGCTGGCAAATTCCAGGAAGGTAGCCGCCCCTCCGATTTCAACGCCGTCTATGAGGTCTTCCTTCTTGATCCCCATGACGTCCATGCTCATCTGGCAGGCGATAAGCCTGACGCCCAGTTCCCGGGCCGTGTCCAGCAGTTCGCCCAGGGTGGCCACCTTGGATTTTTTCATCCAGGATTTCATCATGGCCGTGGCCGCGGCGGTCATCCCGGGCAGCATGGCAATGATGTTGGGAATTTTCACCGGCATGGCCGGGTTGGCCAGCGGTGAAACCTTGAGCTTGTTGATTTTCCCCTTCTTGAGGACTTCCAGCCCGTAGAAGGCAAAATAAACGGCGGTCTCCATTTCCATGGCGGCCCCGGCCGTGGCCAGGACGAAGGTGGCAAAGGCCACGTCAATACTGCCGTGCAAGCAGATGATGGCCAGTCTCTTTTTTCCTTCAGGCATTATTTATCCTCCTTTTTTGAAGTTAGCTTGACTTAAATTCCGAAACGAGTGGCTGAAAGAGTCGAGGATGGCAGGGGGCGAGTATCGTTTCGCATAGTTCGGATTGAAAAATATTCCCGGCAGAGAGGGATTAACCGGCTTTCCGAAAAAAGCCTCCCGCTTGAGTTCCGCCACTCTTAGCTCTCCTTCAGCCCGGGGCTTTTATTCTAACGGCCAGGAAAGAATGGTCTTCCCTGGCGGCTGCTATTTTGTCTTGCGGATGTAAAAAATGAACCTGTTGCCCTCGGTTTCATGCTTCAGGAGCTCATGACCTGTCTTGCTGACCCAGGCCTGGACATCGGGGATGGAACCGGGGTCGGTGGCGATCATCTTCAGCACCTGGCCGACCTGCATCCCGTCGATGGCCTTCTTGGTCTTGATGATGGGCATGGGACAGGCCAGCCCGCTGTTATCGAGGGTGACATCTGGTGTAAGTTCGGACATATCAAGCCTCCTTTTTGGTTACTATTGAGTCAGGTCTGATCCGGTTATGAAAACCGGGCCTGGTTTTTATCTCAGGTCGCCGGTCAATCCTGTCGGCTGTCATGACTCTTCCATTATCCTACTATTCCGATAAAAATACAAGGGATTGCGGAGATTGATAATGCAGTCCACCCGGTGCGGAATTCTTCTCGTGCAGGACTCGACGCGGCTTCAAAAAGCAATACTTACCCCTCCCCGGTTTCTCTGTATTGGCCTCCCGCTATGTTTTTAAGTTAAACCTTTGGTCAATTCCTGTCAAGTAAAAGACGAACACACTCAGTAGAAAACTTAAGGGAGAAAAATTAAGAATTAAAGAACCGGCCGGGGAGGAGATCGTCTCCGGATGGTTGGGGTGGGTTGAAATCTTGCCCTTGGTACACGAGAGAACTCTTTCAGGCTTCGCCTGGATGATCCTTAAGGAGGAGCAATCCAGTCCTGATCATCCAGACCTGGCCTCTGGCCAGGTCAGAAATACCATGCCTATCTGCATGAACATCCTGAAATTTTCTGACCCTTGGCCCGGCCTGCCGGGCTAAAAAAACTAGTTGCAATTAATTCAAAAATTCGAATAATATTCAGCACATCTCAAAGGAGGTTAAGAATGAGGAAAACGGTGTGTCTTATGGGGATTCTGGCCCTCCTGGCCTCAAGTGCCACGGCCGGCATCCTGACCAACAACAACCAGAGTGCTACCTTCATCCGGCTCCTGTCCCGAAACGCTTCCCTCGACGTAGATGCCGTCTATTACAACCCGGCCGGCCTGGTCAAGCTATCAGACGGCTTTCACCTCTCGCTGCACAACCAGATAATCACCCAGGACAAGAAGATCCTTAACGGTTTCCCGCTGCTCAACGACCCCAATTACCTGGGGGAAGTCCGGGTGCCCTTTTTCCCCAACCTGTACGCGGTTTATAAGAAGGGTAACCTGGCCATTTCCTTCGGAGTGGGACCCAATGCCGGTGGCGGAACAGCCGACTTCAAAACCGGGCTGCCGTCGTTCGAGATTCCTTTTTCCACCCTGCCCGTGCTAATTTCCAACATGGGGGTGCCGACTACGGGCTACGACGTGGACATCGCCTTCAAGGGGGAATCGGTCTTCATGGGCTACCAGCTCAATTTCTCCTATGCCCTGAGCCCCAGCCTGGCCCTGGGCGTCGGGGCTCGCCTTATCACCGCCACCAACAAGTACGAGGGGTCTATAACCAACGTCATGATCAACCCCAATGGTACCTGGGTCAGTGCCTATGCTTTCTTCATGTCTGTAGGCCAGACGGGTTATGCCGCCATGGTGGCTGACAAGCAGGTCGATGTCAAGCAGACCGGCACCGGTTTCACTCCCATCCTGAGCCTGAACTTCACGCCCAGCGAGTCGCTGGCCTTCAGCCTGAAGTATGAGTTCAACACCAAACTGGAACTGACCAACAAGACCACGGTCGATGACACCGGAATGTTCCCGGACGGCGAGAAATTCCGGAACGACATTCCGGCCATCCTGTCAGCCGGGCTGCGTTATGCCTTCACTCCCGCTTTCCGCAGCTACCTGTCCTTCAGCTACTATTTCGACAGGAGTGCCAACTGGGGAGGAGCTGAAACGCTGGTTAACAAGAATACCTACGAGCTGGGAGCCGGGCTGGAATATGACCTGAGCCGCCTGGTTACTCTGAGTGCCGGTTATCTCCGAACCCAGTTCGACCTGGCTCCAGATTACCAGGATGATATCAACCATGAACTCAGCAGCGACACCATTGGCGGCGGCCTGAAACTTAACCTGACCAACCGGCTCAGCCTGGAACTCGGGGCCATTTACGTTTTCTACAAGAAGTACCAGAAGCAGGATTCAGTATATCCCTTCCCCGCTTACCCGGTGACCTATAACAGGAGCACCTGGGATGCGGCTGTCGGCATAAACTACCGTTTCTGAGGTGGAGCTGGATCAGAACTTCATCGGCTGTTATTGTTGAAGCAGAATCAAGTCCCTGCCTCCTGGAATAAAAACCGGGGGCAGGGATTTTTATTTTCAGGGGCAGGCCAGGGGCAAATCCTTTTTTAGAGAGCACTTCTGGTATCAAGGCCAGGGCCATTTTATTTTTCTTCATTTGAAAAAATGAGCACTTAGCCTTATAAAATAGA
This sequence comes from Candidatus Saccharicenans subterraneus, assembly GCA_003426165.1. Lineage (GTDB taxonomy): Bacteria > Acidobacteriota > Aminicenantia > Aminicenantales > Saccharicenantaceae > Saccharicenans > Saccharicenans subterraneus. The sequence goes on along the minus strand of QUAH01000002.1, from coordinate 22,912 downwards.
GGTGATATGCACTGGCATTAAATCTCAGTAGCCGGACTCTTTGCTTAAGGCCCCGGCAGGAAGCAATTTACTGAGAAAATAGGTCAGATAAAGAAGAGATTATAGAACTCTTTCTGGGGCTCTGACTGACATAAAGGGAGTTTAAATAGCCACATGAAAATCATCACAACAAACAGGAAACACATCTTTATAGTGGTCATTTTAGCTGGCCTGCTGGCCTTCGGCAGCCAGGTCTTCGGCCAGGAAAAGCCCGACCTGAATAAGCTGGAAGCAAGGGCCAGGGCCCTGGTGGATAACCTCCGTGAAGGAAAGTACGACGCAGCCAGCGAACATTTTGACCAGACCATGAAAACCCAGGCCACCCCGGCCACGCTCAAGATGATCTGGGAAGGACTACAGGCTCAGCTCGGGGTCTTGAAGGAGGTAAAGGGGTCAAGGTTCGAATCCCAGGGGCCTTACGATTTTGTCTACCTGGCCTGCTTTTTCGAAAAGCAGACCTTGGACCTGAGGGTGGTTTTCAACAAACAGGCGGAAATTGCCGGATTCAGCTTCGTGCCCCATCTTGAAGTCAAGGAGAGCCCACCCCCGCCCTATGCCCGCCCTGATTCTTTCCGGGAGGAGGAAGTCCAGGTCAGAACCGGGGACTGGGTTCTGCCCGGCACCTTAACCAGGCCTGTTGGGCCCGGCCCCTTTCCGGCAGTGGTCCTGGTTCATGGCTCTGGTCCCAACGACCGCGATGAGACGGTCGGTCCCAATAAGCCCTTCCGTGATATTGCCTGGGGGCTGGCTTCAAAAGGCATTGCGGTCTTAAGGTACGAAAAGCGGACCAGAGTTTACGGTCAGAAGCTGGGCACTGATAAACAGATTTTGAGTTCCTTTACAGTTAACGAGGAAACCGTGGACGATGCGGTTTCGGCCGTGAACCTGCTGCGGCAAACTAAAGGGATTGACCCGGGCAGAGTCTTTGTCCTGGGGCACAGCCTGGGAGGAATGCTTGTGCCCAGGATTGCCCGGAAGGCCACAGGGGCCGCCGGGTTTATCATCCTGGCCGGGCTGACCAGGCCGATGGAGGACACCATCCTGGAGCAGACGAGGTACCTTCTGGCCCTGCAGGGTCCGGCCACGGAAGAAACGAAGAAAAAGCTCCAGGAGCTGGAAACGACGGTAGGAAAGATTAAATCGCTGACCGAGGCTGATAAGAACTCTACAGAAATCCTGATCGGGGCCGCTCCTTCTTACTGGCTTGATCTCAGAGATTATCGCCCAACCGAAGAGGCCAGGAAAATTGAAAAGCCGCTACTCATTCTTCAGGGCAAGAGAGACTACCAGGTGACCGAGGTGGATTTTAACGCCTGGAAAAAAGCGCTGGAGGGGAAGAAAAACGTTAGCTTCAAGCTCTATCCCATCTGCAACCATCTGTTCATGGAAGGCAAGGGGTTGATCACTCCAGACGAGTACATGTACCGGGTTGGGAATGTCTCGGAAGAAGTGATCAATGACCTGGCCGGCTGGATTCTATCTATTCACTGATAGTTATGACCGGGGCCAGCGCCGTTTCATGTTATCAAGAGCAGGTGGAATTCAGAGGATAGCATTGCGAAGTCTCTTTGGCTAACGGCAGGATACCTACACTACGTTTAATGAGCTTTAACTTTCGCCGCGATGGCCGGGAAAATTGCCGGTTCGCCACGTCCTGAAAAGATATAAACCCGGGATTGCGTTAACGGCTTGTCCTGGACGATAACAGAGTAGCTCTTCTTCAGTTTTATGGGATTTTAACCCATCGTCTTTCTGGCAGGGTTACACCTTCTTGAAACCGCCCCGGGGTAAGCTGGGTTTAGTTGCCCTACCTCTTATCCAGTTCGGATAGCAACTTCCTGATTTCAGGCTGGTCCGGGTTCAGCCGCAGGGAGGCCTCCAGTGGCTGCCTGGCCTTCTCTTTCTGGCCGGTCTGGATATAGACCCGGCCCAGGGCGTTAAGGGCCCGGGTATCGCTGTCATAGATGGTTATGGCTTTCAACAGCTCGTCCTGCGCTCCGGCCATATCCTTTTTGCCCATCAGGGCCAGTCCACGGAACAGATGATAATCAAAGGCCTGGCTGTCGTCGGTTTTCAGTCCTTCGGCCATTTCCAACACCCGGTCGAACTGGCCGACCTTGATGAGGAACTGGCAGTATTCTTTTAGGCCTTCTTTGAACTGTGGATTCTGACGGAAAGCCTGCTCGTAATAGTAGGCGGCCTTGTCCGTCTGGTCCAGCTTGTCGTACTGGCTGGCCAGCATGTAATGATAGTAGAAGAGATTACCCAGGTTAAAACTCTTGGCCTGGACTATGGGATGACCGATGGTCTTCTCCGGCGAGATGATGAAAGTGCCCTTTTTCTGGTCAAGCTGGTTGCCGGCTCCGTCCAGCAGGCTCAATTTTAATTCGTAATAGTCAGGAATCAGGTCTCGTACCGGGATCTCCCTGAGGTAGTTGCTGACCCGGCTGAATTCCTTTTCATTCAGGTTGATTTCTACGGTCCTGGTCAACTGGTTGTTCTGGCCCAGGCCCCTGATATCCACTTTGATCTTGCCGTTCTGGCGCAGGCTTTCGGTCAGGTTGAGGACGCCGATGCTGACGGCCAGGATATCGGAGGCGGAGATGGTATTCTTCGGGTCCACCAGGATCTTGGTGTCATCCACCTTGAAAGGCAGATGCTGGTTCCGGGCGAATTTTTCTGTCCGGTAGCCGATGAGCGGATTGGCCAGTCGCGGCTGGTTTCCGGCTTCAGCCACTTCAATCTGCCTCTCCAGGATGGTGAATTCCTTGGAGACCGGGTTCCGCAGCAGGACCGTTAACTGGTACGAGCCTTCGGCCACAGGGAAAGTATCTTCAAGGGCCAGCCCGTTGCCCTGGATTCGGGGCAGGTCGTTTTCGGAAAAGTAATATGACATGTTGCGGTTGTACTGGAAGACTATCTTATCCTTGGACCTGAGGCTGACATCCATCTGGAAGGGGACGTAGTACTGGCTTCTCGGCTCGTAATAATCAACCGAGACGCTTTTGGGAGCCACCGAAAAATGAACAAAGTTCAGGCCGGTGACCGGGTCGAGGATGACCTCGGCCATGGATTCGGAATCGACGAAATTGGTCAGGTACTCGGTGGAAACGACGCCCTTGTAATTGAGGAAGTGGGTGGCATAGGACGGGTTGACATCTTTCTTGGGCGAGTTCAGGATATCGGCCAGGATGAGGTTGTAGCGGGGAGAAGGAGAATAATCGTAAGAAAATTCTCCTGGAATCAGGGAGATGGCGGTGTTGGCCAGGGTGGGGGCAATTTCCAGGATTTTCTCGTAAAGTTCTTCGTAGGTCAGTCCGTCCAGTCCGCGCTTATCCTGGAGGAGGCTGGCCGGGCCGTCTATCAACGGGTCGTAGAGCTTGTATTCAATACTGCCGTGCCTCTGGAAAAAAATGAATATGAAAACGGGGGGCAGCCCCTTTTCCGGGTCGCCGTGGTAGGTCCAGGCCTGGCAGGGGACTATGCCGTTAACACCCTCAAACCTTTCTATGCTCTCCGGGGGGCCGAGAATCATGTAGATTTTGCCCATGTCCGTCTGCCAGCCTTCACGGGTGGAGCCCCGCCGGAAGGTCTTGTTCACGTAGTTAAATCTCTTGATTATTTCTTCCTTGTACTCGTTTTCCGGGGTGCCCGGAGTCGGGTCCCTCATCTTCCAGAAGGTTTCTATGAACAGGTCCCTTTCCCTGTCGTTATTTAGTTTCAGGAAAACGTCTTTTTCCTGGGGCAGGATGATGTAATTGACCAGCTTCAGCCAGTCCTGGTACTTGGGGTTAAGCCCTTTGATGATATCCGCTTGCTTCTGTCCGGCTGAAACGGCGGCGGTTATTGTCATCAGGATAACGAGGACCCATCCGATTCTTCTCATCATTTTTTTCCCTGTTAAAATTTAGGTCGTTTCACTCTGGTTTGCCCGAAAGTCAACTAAATGCTAAACCAAGGGGCGATAACTGTCAAGAAATCCGGCCAGCCCCGGGAAACATAAATACTCTCCTTCATGAAAAACCAGGTACGGAATAAAAGGTTGCAGGTCTTACTTCAGAAATTCCCTGATGACCGGGTTGTCCCTGATTTTTTCAAATTCCGGTTCCTGCTCTATCCGTTTCCAGTCCCTGAAGCCGGCCTGCCTGGCCCGCTTCAGGTAATCAACCGTCCGGTCCAGGTCCTGCCGCCCGGCATACAGGCGGGCGAAGGAAAAGTAAAGCTCGGCCAGGGAGGCCCCTTTCATCGGCAAACCGACCAAACTGTCCGGGTGTTTTTCCAGGAAATCAGGCTCGAGCTCAAAGCCCTTAGAAAGATAATTAAGAGCTGCCTCCTCATCACCCATCTGGAAACAGACCGCGCCCAGGCTGTAGTAGGCAGCCACCAGGCCCGGGGCCAGGCTGATGGTCTTTTCGTAGTATTCCCTGGCCCGGGGATAGAGTTGTTTCATGGCATAGACACCGCCGAGGTTGAGGTAGCCCAGGCTGAATTGCGGGTCAATTTTTATGGCCCGCTGGAAGTACATCTCGGCCATGTCGTAGTTCTGCTCGTGAAAGTAGGTCAGGCCCAGGAGGTTATGAATCCGTGTCGATTTCGGATTGAGATTCAAGGCCCGGGAAAATTCCTGCCTGGCCAGGGCGTAGTCTCTGTTTCTCATGTGGGCGAGGCCGGCGTTGAGATGCCGGTCAAAAGATGCTTCCGAACCTGCTTTTCCGGCTGGCAGGCAGCTCCAGTAAAAAACGACCAGCACCAGGATGACCGCTAACTTTTTCATCGTTTTTTCTCCCCGTATTAAATAATTTAATCACTTCACTGGGGCTGTCAATCAGGTGCAGAATTCTGATGGCTATCGGGGAATGGAGGGATTGCGCCGAACATATTGCCAACTATACTTGACCAGGCATACCGGCCGGTTTCTGAACAATTAGGTTGGGCCGTAAGGGTCGGAACCGAATGAATTCAATTCAGCGATTGCCGGCCGGCCGCGCAGCCGGGTGGGCCAGCCTGTAAAGGTTGAAACTCTTCACCCGGGGAACATCACGGGATTGCCGTATCACCAGCCTCACCCGGTCAGCCGAAACGGGGGAAAAGGTCAGCAGCCTTTTATAACCCACCGTCGTACCCCCGGCAATTTCAGTCCATTTACCCGCCAGCCAGGCTTCGACCGAGAAGTCCTCAATTCTCTGGCCGCGGGAGATGTCTTCCCTTATTTCCAGGCAATCAAAGCGGCTATTTCTTTCCAGCGTGAACTCCAGCCAGGCCGGAAACTGGCCGGGCGGAGGGCTCCAGACCCCATCCGGGTTTTTCCTGACCAGGTAGCTGGCCTCGGTTCCGGGGGACTGGCCGGAGGCTCTGGCCGCGGTCTTTTTGATGTAGCCTTCCTTAAAGGTCTGATCCAGCAATTGCCGCCAGCCCCGGAGAGCCCGCACGTCGTTTTCATTGACCAGGCCCCTCCTGTCCGGCGGAACGTTAAGCAGCAGGACAGAATTTCTGCCAACCGATTTAAGATAAATTTCAAAAAGCTCCGGGGGCGATTTAACCTGCCTGTCCTGGTCCTGGTGGTAAAACCAGCCTGGCCTGATGGAAACATCGACTTCGGCCGGGTACCAGAACAGCGCCCGGGCTCCGCCGATCACCTCCCGGCTCCCGAGGTCTTCACCCATGACGTTGGCCGGCTGGAATATTCTTTCCAGCGGCGTGCGCCCGGCCTTTAGCAGGTTCAGAGAAGCTTCAGAAATGTTAAGGGGAAGAACGCTCCATTCGCTCTCCCTGGCCAGGCCGCTTTCGTTGCCAACCCAGCGAACGTCGGGACCCATGATGGCGATGACCGCTTCCGGCTGGAGTTTTCTTATCAACTGGTAGTAGGAGTTCCAGTCATAATCCTGCTTCCGACCGTTCGGGCCTTCTCCGCAATATCCGTCGAACCAGACCTCGGCCACCGGGCCATAATCGCTCAGCAGTTCTTTTAACTGGCGACGGAAAAACTCGTTGTACTGCGGGCTGCCGTAACTCTTTTCGTGCCGGTCCCAGGGGGAAAGGTAAAGCCCGAAATCCAGGCCCTCTTCCCGGCAGGCCATGGCCACTTCCCTGACCACGTCGCCCTTTCCCTTCCGCCAGGAGCTCGATTTGACCGAGTACTCGGTGGTCCGGGTTGGCCAGAGGCAGAATCCGTCGTGATGCTTGGCGGTCAGGATTATCATCCGGAAGCCGGCCTCCTTGAATACCCTGGCCCACTGCCTCGGATTGAAGGCCGATGGCTGAAAAAGAGAAGGGCTGGCGGTTCCGTCGCCGTGTTCCTGGTCGGTGAAGGTGTTAAGCCCGAAATGGACAAAGGCGGCCAGTTCCTTTTCCTGCCACTTTATCTGCCGCCTGGTCGGGACAACCCGGGCCGCTTTCAAAATTATGATATCGGGCGGGTCGCCGGGTTCAATGATCTGGACATTCCTGAAAGTAATTTCTGTCGGCTGGCCCCGGGAAACCACCAGGCTGGAAAGAGCAATGAATGTGGCCAGGAACAGCGCAGGCAGGATCTTTGTTGCCCGGGACAATCTCATGGTCGGGCCCGCTGGCATCTTAAAACATTCCTCGCTTTTTCAGGATTACCAGAAAATTATGTAAAGGGCGACGGTCAGAATGATGATGGCGGCGCACAGGTACTTGAGAACCGGGGTGGAACGCATGTCAAAGTTTTCCTGGACCGGAAGTTCTTTTGGCTGCTTGAGCGGTCTGACCAGGGTAATGATGGCCATGACCAGCACCAGGACGATAAAGTTGATGGCAATGCGGTTCAAGAAGGCTACATCGCCAAACTGCCATTTCAGGAAGCCATAAACCGGAACGGAGAGAACCAGGGCGGTCACTCCGGCCGCCGGCGGCGTCCGCTTGATGAACAGGCCAAAAACAAAGGCGGCCAGCACGCCCGGCGAGACAAAGCCCTGGAATTCCTGGATGTAGTTGAAGATGCCCTTGAACCTGGGGTCTCCCAGCTTGGGTGCCAGCAAGCAGACCACCAGCACGAAAACGATGGTGGCCACCCGGCCGATCTTGATCAGGGTTTGCTGGCTGGCCTCCTTCTTCAGGTGGCGTTTATAGAGGTCCATGGTCAGGATGGTGGAAACCGAGTTCAGGAGTGAACCCAGGGTGCTGATCACGGCCCCGGCGATGGCGGCCAGGATGAAGCCTCTCATTCCAGGCCCAACCAGGTTGCGGATGAGAAGCGGGTAGGCCTGGTCGGTGGTATGGCCGGGGGCCAGCAGCTGGTCTTTGTAGAGCTGGTAGGAGATTATGCCCGGCATGACGATGATGAAAGGTATGAGCAGTTTGAGAAAAGCGGCAAACATGATTCCCAGCTGTCCCTGCTTCAGGCTCTTGGCGGCCAGGGTTCTCTGGGTAATAAACTGGTTCAGTCCCCAGTAATAAAAATTTGGGATCCAGAGCCCGATGACCAGGGTGGTCCAGGGAATCACCGGGTGGTTGGCCGGCATGATCATGTGGAGCTTGTCCTGGTTGGCGGCCACGAAGGCTCCGATCCCGCCCACGGCCCTGAAGCCCAGGACCATGGTCACCAGCCCGCCGAGGATCAGGGCCGAGCCCTGGAAGAGGTCGGCCCAGGCCACGGCCTTGAGCCCGCCCCAGGTGGTGTAAACGGCAGCAATAATGCCTATGAGCCAGACGGCTTTCACCAGGTCGAAGTCGAATATGGTGTGCAGGGCCAGGGCCCCGGTGTAAACCACGGCCGCGATGCTGACCAGGGTGTACATCAGGATCATGTAAAAAGCCATGATGCCGCGGGCTGCCGGGTTGTAGCGGTACTCCAGGAATTCAGGAATGGTATAAATCCCGCTGCGCAGGAATTTTGGCAGGAAGAACAGGGCCACGAAAACCAGGGTGATGGCGGCCATCCACTCGTAGCTGGCCACGGCCATGCCGGCCACACCCGCGGCCTGGCCGGACATGCCGACAAAATGCTCGGTGGAAATGTTGGCCGCTATCAGCGAGAAACCGATCAGTGGCCAGACCAGCCCCCGCCCGGCCAGGAAAAAATCTGTCCCGGTCCGCTCCTTGCGGCTCTTGTACATGCTGACCGAAACCACCACGATGAAAAAGAGTATGAAGACCGAAAGGTCCAACCAGTGAAGTTGCATGGCTAACTCCTCATCTCCGGCTTTTTCGCCAGCCCGATTAATCAGGGATATTATAAGCAAATAGAATGATGATAAACAAAGAAAATTTATGGCTCCGACCTGGCCACAGCCTGCCCCCCAGCTTCCAGGGAACTGTCAGGGGAAGTGTAAAATGAAGAGACAATCCCTGAGCTCAAGCTTAAAAAGCCAATTTAATATATTGCCGGATTCCAATCGGATGCTCTAACTGATTTTTTGGCTGGTGGCCCGGGCCCGGTTCTGCTGTGGCCAATTTTCGGTTGACAGACGGGACTCAATCAGGATAATAGAATTGAGGTTTCGAAAGAGTGAAGAGGGGAGGAAGCCTGTGCTGATAAGAAACAGGGTCTTTTTTTTATTGTTAATCTTTATTCTCCTGTTAAACGCGGGCCTGCGGGCCCTGGAGCCACCCACCAGGGAGCAGATTCAGAAATACAAGCAGGATGGCACCTATGCCGCCCGGGTGGCCGCGGCCAGGGAAATCGGCAATCACCGGATGGACCCCGACGTTGTAGCTCAACTGAATTACCGGGTGAAACGCCTGGCCCTGGAAGCCCAGGGCTTGAGCCCGCAGGAGATTGACCGGCTGCTGGCTCCGCCACCGAGCCGACGGGGAATGCCCACCAGGGGCCAGGTTAAGGTCCTGGCCATCCTGGTTGCCTTCCAGGATTATGCGCCCATTACCAGTGCTGATTTCATCGCTCTAAAGCTTTTCGGTTCGGAAGACATTTACGACCCAACCTATCCATATGAAACCATGAGGGCCTATTATTCGCGGGCCTCTTACAGTCAGCTTGATATTCAGGGCAATGTGCTCGGCTGGTATACCACCGCTTATAACCGTTCCCAGGTGGAAGAAACAACCCAGGGCCGCCAGAATCTCATTAAAGAAGTTCTTAATTATTACGACACCCAGGGGCACGATTTTTCCCAGTACGATAACGATAATGACGGCTACATTGATTACTTTCTGGTGTTCTGGACCGGGCCCCACGGCGAATGGGCTTCTTTCTGGTGGGGTTACCAGACGACTTTCAGTGATACCAGTTATCTGCTTGACGGCAAGAGGCTCAGGAGATATTCCTGGCAGTGGGAGCTTTATAATTATCCTTCCGGCCAGTTCACCCCGCAGGTGGCCATCCACGAAACGGGACATGCCCTGGGCCTGCCGGATTACTATGATTATGATGATTCGATTGGTCCCAAGGGTGGCGTGGGCGGCTTTGACATGATGGACTCCAACAACTTCGACCACAACGCCTTTTCCAAGTTTGTCCTGGACTGGCTAACCCCGGCAGTCTTCAGTTCAGGCAGCCAGGTTTACAGCCTGAGAGCCACGGGTAATTATCCAGAAGCCCTGATTTTCTTTCCGGGGGCGATCAGCGGAGACATTTTCAACGAATATTACCTGGTCCAGAACCGGTATGCCATAAAGAACGACTCCAGGCTGGTCAGCGTTAACGGCGGCAACGTTGGCCTGGCCGTCTGGCACGTTGATGCCAGGCTTAATTCCTACGGCACCAACTTCCTCTATGACAATTCCTATACCGAACATAAATTGCTGATGCTGGTCCAGGCCGACGGCCTGGACGAGATCGAGCTGGGCATCAGGGGCGTCAATGCGGCTGATTTTTACCGGCCGGGCTCGGAGCTGGGTCCTTCCACCTACCCGGCAACCTTGCGGTATGACGGCAGTCCGACCGGAATGGGTATGACCGAAATCACCGGTTCCGGCACTCCAATAAGTTTCAGGATGTATGCCGGGGCCAACCCTGCCCTGCGACTGTCGTCTTCAAGTCTCAGCTTCGGCCAGGTCAATGTCTGCACCAATGCCGACCTGACCCTGACGATTTATAATGACGGGGCCGGGCCCTTGATCGTCAACAGCATCAGCCGGCTATCCGGGGCTACGGATTTTTCCTGCCTGACCACCACCTTTCCCTTTACGGTCAATGCCGGAAGCAGCCGGGAAGTCGGCTTCAGGCTTGGAGCCTACAACACCGGGCCTCTGACCGCCACTTTCGCCATAAATTCTAACGACCCCTCCACACCCCAGGCCCTGCTCAGCCTGAGCGGGACAGGTTTTATTCCTGAAATAAACATCAATATCCAGGTGGAGCGCAAGGTGGAAAGAGCCTGGATCCTGCAAAGGGCCTTTGCCCGGATTACCATTCAGGTCAGCAAGGCGGCGCCCTTCAACGTCGATAGCTACCAGCTTACCCGGCAGGAAGCGGGCAGCGGGGCCAATCCCCATATCGTCCAGACCTTCAGGGATTCTGATTTTTCGTCAGGCCAGGTTGTCTACATTGACAAGTACCTGGAAGCAGATAAAACTTACCTCTACACCATTCAGGCCCTCGATTGCTACGGACGGGTCATCAGCTCTTCCTCGCAGCAGAAGACCGGTTCGGAGTTAACCAGGGAAAAAATTCTTAAAATCATAAACAAGAAGGGATAGCATGAATAACTACAAAGCCACAGGCACCCTCGCGGTTTTGTTTTCACTGATCCTGTCTTCAATTTTTCTGGCCCCTGCGTTGCGGGCTGACACCGTGATGCTGTCGTTCAGCTACGGTTATCTTTTTCCCGCCGATTCCGGCTACAAGGAAGTCTACGGAAGCAAGGTCATGGTGCCGGAATTCAAGCTGGGGTTCAGGGTTATCAGCGATGTCTATATCTACGGAATGTTTTCCACCCTGAGCAAAAATGGCACCACCCCGGAGCTGAATGAACCCGCCCATTCCAAGCAGCAATTTATGGGCGGAGGGCTGGCCTATTTCCCCTCCGTGGCCCGGAGCTTGAAAATCTTCATCGGGGCCGGAGTGGCCTCGGCCACCTACGAAGAAGAGGCCATGGACATCAAGGTCAGCGGCAACAAGCTGGGATTTCTGGCGGAGGCAGGACTGTACCTAAGGTTCAAGGCGGTCCTCTTCGGACTGTGCGGCAGTTATTGCGCCGCCAGTGATACCTACGAAGGGGTCGATTTCAAGATCGGTGGAACCCGGGCTTCGGCGGTGCTGGGCTTTATTTTTTAGGAAATTTCGGGCATAAGCCTTTCCCGAATTTATTCTTGCCGCTTCAATCCGGCCCTGTTTCCAGGGCCGCCGTTAACTTTCCTCACCAATCAGAAAATGAAGGCCGCCTTGAGGACCCCATCCAGGCGGTCGGCCGCGGTGGAAAAAGCCTGCTGGGCTTCTTCCGGCCGGAAGCGATGGGTGAGCAGCCAGTCCACCTCAATTTCCCTGTTCTTGATCATCTGAAGGGCTGGCTCCAGGCACCGGTTCTGCCGCCTGGAATTGATTATGGTAACTTCCTTGCGGCGCAGGCGGGCTATCTGGTAAGACACCCTCTCCGGAACCGGAATCCCGACCTGTATTATCCGGCCACCCGGTTTGACCAGGGCCACGGACTGGTCTATGGCTTCCTGGTCGCCACTTGCCTCAAACACCAGGTCCAGCCCCAAAGGCTGCCGGGAAAGAATTTCCCGGACTACGTCTTCCTGCTCAACGCTGGCCGCCCAGGCGGCCCCGGCCCTGAGGGCGGCCTTGACCCTGGCTTCCGAGCGGTCGGTGGCAAAGATTGAACTCAGCCCCCGATGCCGGAGAAGTAATATCAACGACAGGCCGATGGGCCCGGCACCCAGGACCGCCACCCTGTCCCCGCCCACCGGTGCCGCCAGGTTGATGGCGTGCAGGGCGATGGACAGCGGTTCGGCCAGCATGGCTTCTTCCGGGGTCAGGGATGAATCCAGCCTGATTAAGTTTCTGGCAGGCATCACGAAGTATTCGGCGAAACAGCCGTCCAGTTCTCCCGGGTGACCGAGGAATTTAATCTTCCGGCAGGTGTTGAACCGGCCGACCAGGCACTGGTCGCAGGCTCCGCAGGAGATGGATGGCTCAACCGCTACCAGCTCGCCGGGGTTAAAGTCCCCGGCTTCCGGGCCAACCCGGACCACCTCAGCCGAGCATTCATGGCCGGCCAGGCAGGGGTAGGGGACTTTCTCGCCGCCGACCGAATCGGAGATAAAGTAATGCAGGTCGCTGCCGCAGATACCGGCCACCCTGGTTCTGAGCAGAACCCAATCTCTGTCGGGCAGCTCGGGATCTGGTTTCTCCATGAGTTGAACCTGTCTTGTACCGGTTAATAGCACTGCTTTCATCATCTTGCTCCGCAGGAGGTCTAACCTTTATATAGATAAGTTCTGTTGAGGATTAGCTCAACAGCCATTATCCGGAGATAACATGATACTACAATTTATCCATAAAAGAGCAGCATTCATGGGAGTAATTTTTAGTATCAGCTCGCTTGGTAATTGTGGATGGATTGAATTGTGACTGGCCTAAGGGTTTCCCGGTGTCCATATCAACCGCGGTCCTTTTATCCTGTCATTTTCAAGCAAGCCAGGTCACTTGGCTTAAGGACAGTTGCGGGCCGGCAAAAATTTTTTCTTTATCCGGAAGGCCTTTTCTTGTATTTTAAGAGAGGCTGAGCACAGACAGGAGTGACCCATGTTCTCAAAGAAAATTCATATTAATCCTTTCCTATACATACCTTTTGTGCTGGCCCTGACCTGGATACCGTGGTTGCTGGCTGTATCCACCGGCCGGGGCCTGGAGAACCTGGCGGTAAAGGTGCTGCTTCTGGGCGGGTTACTGGTGCCGGCTGTGGTGGCCCTGGCCTTTATCCTGCTGGGAGAAGAGGCTGAATACCACTGGGATTACTGGCGACGGGTGTTTGACCCAACCCTGATAAGCCGCGGCAGTTACCGTCTTATCTTTTTCCTGCCTCTGGTCATCACCGTGATGGCCATTCTAGTTTCTTTTCTTCTCGGAGAATCGCTGGACCAGCTCCGGCTGGTTCCCCAGGTCCGGGCCCATATCCCGTCAATTCTCGTTTTTATTTTTTATACATTTTTCATTGGCCCTTTTCCCGAGGAACTGGGCTGGCGCGGCTATTGGCTGGACAAGCTGCAAAGTCGGATGTCGGGGCTGAGGGCCAGCCTGCTCATTGCCGCAGTCTGGGCCCTGTGGCATATCCCGCTTTTTATGGTGAAAGGCTATCCCCTGCAAGCCAAAGCCGACCAGCCGCTGCTTCTGGGCTTTTATTTTCTTGACCTCTTTCCCAAGTCAGTCATCTTTACCTACCTGTTCTTCAGGAACCAGCGCAGCACCTTGGCGGCCATCCTGTTCCATTTCATGATAAATTTTACCGGCCAGCTCTTCGAGCTGACTCCCATCACCGAGGGGCTGGTGACCGCGCTTTACCTGCTGGCGGCCATCTTCATTGCGGTCAGAAATAAAGAGATGTTTAAGTAATAGATTTTTGTTATCCCGGGGCCGACCTCTATGATCAGCGCTGGCACCCTGGAACCGGATGGCAAACAACTTTTCTCTTGACTTGCTCTTTACAGGCCGGGCCTTGCTATCCCGGCTAAACGAACGGGAGCAATCATCCCTGCTGAATAACAGGCTCCAGTTGTAACTCAGACAGAGTGAAGGCCAGTTGGGTGATGGGTTTTACTGGCCGAATTCTGAAGTGTCCGGGTAGCTGGTCATGAACAGCGAGCCAGCCTGGATGATGATGTAAATCACGAAGGCCAGGAGCAGGATTCCCAGCAGGAGGAAAATTGCTGACTTGACGTTAGAGACCGGCCGGGCGATTCCCTGGGGAAAGAAAACATCAAAGCCCATCTTGCCCAGCATGACGATCATTATCATCAGGCCAAAAGCCAGCCTGTAAACCAGGACCTTGCCCTGGGCATAATCAGAGCGGTCGATCTTAATGAAGGGTGAAAGGAGCCAGATGGCCACCAGCACCGCAATCACCCCGGGCAGGTGCTTGTAGAGTTGCTCCTGTAGCTTGGCCGGCTTATCCATCCTGGTACCATTTTACCCGTCTTCGGCGGTGAGAAGCAACACGATTCGCAAGAAATAGAGAAATACTGGAAAGCAACATGATTTCGGGAGCTGAATTCGGCCTTCCGGTTGGGATCGCCGAAAAGCCACCCGAAGAGAATAGAGCTGGGCCATCTATAACTGCCGGTTCTTGGCTGACCTGGCTTGCGGGCCTGAGTGGAGGAAGGCCGTCCACCCGGGTCAAGGCCCGGGGTTTCGTGCCTACACCAAGCAGAGGAATTCCAGGCTGCTGCCGTCTGCGAATCGCGGGTCAACCGGTTCCGGGGAGGGTCTCCACGGAAGACTTTAGTCTAATATTCGGTAATATGGGCTCAGGGGGTGTATTATTAAGGTGTCAGGAGTATCATGAATAGGACAGCACCTGGCCTTTACAGGACAGGATAACGGAAAGAGGCTCCTGGCCCGGGCTGGCACGTTTTGTGCTGTATAATGTGATGTGGGGTGCAAAATGAAAAGAATAAGATTTTGGTTGATCATAGGGGTTTTAGGGGTCGGGCTGCTGCAGCCGGCTGTTGCTGCCAGCAAGCATTATACCCTGTTAAACGGCGAGGGAAATTTTTACTACGGTTTTATCAGTTACATTCCCGAGGAACCCGGGACCAGGGTGCCTGAGGTGATCAGGCCCGGTCTGCCCAGGCCCGAGCCGGTCAGCCTTAACTTTCCGCTGGGGCCCGGGGACGTTGTGGTCACCTACGATAAGCCCTGTGAAATTCAGTTTGACAGCGGAACCATAGTTCGCCTGGGAACGGATACCCGGCTGAAAATTGAAACCATCATGGCCCAGAGCCTGAGTTCTGATGACCAGATGTCCAACCTGCTGCTGGAAAAGGGACAGGTTTACCTGATGTATACCGCTTACAATTCCTGGGAAGTGTTTCAGCTTTTAACCGCCAACACCGCCCTGAAGATGAAAAACAAGACAGTCGTGGTTGCCCGTTTCACCGAGAACGGGGAGACCTGGCTGACGGTGAAGGAAGGCAAGGCCAGCCTGCTTTACGGACCCTCCAGCAAGGAACTGAAGACCCTGGTTGCCAGAAAGGGAACCAGCCTGCTGGTCGACCCCGGACACAGGATAGAGATAAAAGAGAGTTTTCCTGAATTCGGCGAGTTTGAGGCCTGGAATGCCGACCTTAATAAGCATTTCCTGGAACTGCATAAAGGGCTCACCCCACTGCCCAAGCCCATCCAGAAACTTCCACCGGCCGTCTTTTATTTTGCCCAGTATTATTCCAACCAGTACGGGGAATGGATCTGGGACGATTATTTCGGCTATGTCTGGAGGCCTTTTTATAATGATTACTATCCCTGGGGTAACTGGAGTCCCTATTATTATGGTAACTGGACCTACCTGAACGGGCAGCTGTTCTGGGTGCCGGCTGAACCCTGGGGCTGGGTGCCCTACCACCTGGGCCTCTGGCAGTGGGATAAGAAGAAAGGCTGGATCTGGATTCCGGGTTCGGCCTTTGCCCCGGCCTGGGCGGTCTGGGATTTTTATTACGGTTATTATAGCTGGAGACCCTGGTTTCTTTATGACTGGCTGGGCTATTACGGGTACGGTTATGGATACTGGGATTATTATGGCCCCAGTGGCACGGTTCTTCCGCCAGGTGAATCCCAGGCGCAGCCGGCTCTCCGCAAGATCACCAGGGACCAGTTGAAAAAGCCTCAGGGCCAGGCCCAGACCGTTCCTATTCCTGAAAG
The DNA here is from genome assembly GCA_003426165.1 of Candidatus Saccharicenans subterraneus. Taxonomy (GTDB): domain Bacteria; phylum Acidobacteriota; class Aminicenantia; order Aminicenantales; family Saccharicenantaceae; genus Saccharicenans; species Saccharicenans subterraneus. Next base: position 7,095 of record QUAH01000002.1, on the reverse strand, counting down.
CTATAAAAGAATGGTAGCCAGCCTGGCCAAGGCCATTGACAGGGGAGACCAGGAAGTCCTGAAGAGAATTTCAGCCAGGCCGCCTGAACCGATGCTGGTCAAGCCGGATGACCTCGGGGCCCGTGATGTCTTGGCCCGAAGAGTCTCTATGAATGAAGTTGCCGAAAAAATAAAGCAGGTTCAGTCCGCAGGAGAAACAAGAGGGCCGGGCCAGGGAACTGTTCCCGCCTGGAACCTGGCTGTTTTTCGTTTCCTGAAGGACAGGAATGAAACGGAAACTGTAAAAGCTTCCATGACCGGTCCTGGAACCTTGAAGGCCCAGCCGATGGAGCGGGAAGCCCTGAAGCAACAGGTCCCCCAGCCCGAGGTTCAGGGCAGGCCGGAGCTCAGGAGAAACACGGAACAGAGGTCCCTGCCAGAAAAGCCCGTGGCTTCCAGCCTGCGGTTCCGTGACTGGAATCCTGACCTGAAGACCGCTCACCAGCTTGGAGTCCGCATCGTGTATGACAGTTCCAGGAATTCGGTGGTTTCCCCGGAGCTGGGCCTGAGCTCGCAGGAGGCCAGGGGTCTGGGCCTGAGGATTACTCCTCATGGCCTGGTTCAATTAGGACCCCCGCCTGGCTACAGGCCGGGTTCCGGTGCTTCAAGTTATTCCGGCAGCTCCTCTCCCGGCAGCTCCTCCGACAGCGCCACCACTTCCAGTGCCTCGGCTTCCAGGGGCTCGAGCGGTGACCGTTCCGGCGGCCAGAAATCCTCTTCTTCGAGCCACGAGAAACACTGAGCGGGGCCCCGGTTCTGGGTTGCTGGAGGATTGCCTTTCCAATAATTTAAGATAAAATAATTCTGTATTTTACCATTCATGTTCATTCCTGAAACCGGCCTTGGAGGTCCAGCATGAAATCGGGTTTTGTGGCCGTGGTGGGCAAACCCAACACCGGAAAATCAACCCTGATCAATGCCCTGACCGGGAAGAAAATTAGCATAGTCTCCGAGAAACCGCAGACCACGCGGTTTAAGTTGAGGGGAATCATAACCAGGCCCGAAGGCCAGATTATCCTGGTCGATACCCCCGGCTTCCACCAGGCCAGAGATGCCCTGGGTGCTTTTCTGAATTCCCAGGTGACCGGGACAATTAAAGAAGTTGACCTGGTCCTGTTCCTGGTCGATGCCTCCAGGGCCTTAAACGACGAAGATAGGCAATTGGCGGCGGAGGTAAAAAAAACCGGCCGGCCGGTAGTCCTGGTCCTGACCAAGAAGGACCTGTGCTCCGAGGAACAGATTGAAGTGGCCCGGAAATCAGCCGGGGAATTGCTGGATTTTGTGGACGTGGTCAGCCTGTCCGCGCTCAGGGGAGACGGGCTGGAGGACCTGGTTAGCAGGATAATCTCCCTCCTGCCGGAAGGTCCCCTTCTTTATCCTGAGGACATGATGACCGATTACCCCCTGGCCATCCAGGCGGCAGAGATCATACGAGAAAAAATCCTGGCTAATACCTACCAGGAAGTTCCCCATGCCGTGGCCGTCGAGGTGCTCAGGGTGGGAGAAAGAACACCCGGCGGCCTTCTGGAAATCGAGGCTGATATCCACGTGGAAAAGGACTCCCAGAAGAAGATCATCATCGGTCAGGGAGGCTCAATGATCAAGAAGATTGGTACCCTGGCCAGAGAAGAACTGGAATTCCTGACCGGCAAAAAGGTCTTCCTGTCTCTCCGGGTTAAGGTTAGTGAGAAGTGGAAGGAAAAGGAATCCTTTGTAAGAAAGATCTATCGGTCCTGATTGACCGGCCTTAAGCCTGGCTCTAACCAGCTTCAGGCGAAATCTTCACTGGCAGATTTTCAGGGACTGACCCGGACCAGAAGGCAGGTTCCATGGATGACGCTGATTCCTGCCGCTTCAAGTAGGGAGATGGCTGTTTCCGATTCGGCTCCGGGTTGAAACCATATGTAACGGAAGCCGGCAGCAACGGCCTGCGCGGCAATTTTTTCCGAAATTTCTGGCGGAACAACCACCACGGCGGCCCTGACCGTTTCCGGCAGGCTGGCCAGGTCGGGATAAGCCCTTTGTCCGTCTACTAGGTCAGCTCTGGGATTGACCGGGTAGACCAGGTAACCGGCTGATTTGAGCTTTTTGAATACTATGTTCCCGTACTTGGCCGGGTTCCTGGAGGCCCCGACCACCGCAATTTCCTTCTCATTCAGGAATTCATTAATCTTATTTCTGGCGCCGTTCATATGTTCTTTTCCTTCAGCTGATACTATGATACACCAATTTCGAGGGGGGGTGTAATCCAGGTCCTGGTCGCGTTTTATTCGCGATATGGCCACCGTGATTTTTCTATCTATTATTTAATTTTAATCCTCAGTTGGCGGTCTGAACCAGAGAGCTTTTCAAGGCCAGGTTGAGTCTTTCAGGCTCTCGGGCTAACAGTAATCATATTCTTAAGCCAATCTTTCTTATTTTCAGTTAGAAACACGCCATTGAGCGTGAGGACCATGCTCCCCGGAAGAGACATTTCTACCACCCGGCTCCTGCCCTTGATAAATTCCAGCCAGAACAGGAGAAAATGTTTTAGTAGAGGCTTAATATGATCTCGGTTCTTTTATGCTGGCACCCCGGTTTTTTAAGGGGAAAATTTATTGGCTCGTGGCTGCAATTCTTGGCTTTTTGAGCATTTAAAAAAAGAAGGTTCCCATCCTTCTTTCCTTTTGCCCTTTTGCCCTCGCCTCCACCTGGAGAGATAAATATAGGCTCACCAATTTTGATTTTGCAGAAAAAATGGACGGGTTTTTTTAAGTGGTTAGAAATCGAGCTTTTTGTTCCTGGACGGGTAATTTACCCAGGCCTGGCCATCCCAGTATCTAATTCTCTCTTTTAGGCTCCTGAGTTCTGTTTCGGCATGAGGCGGCAGAACCCTGGACATAACCAGCTCCTTAACGGCTTCTGTCAAGATATCGGTTGGCCGGGATAACAGCGGATTCATTTGATAATCAAAGTTGTACATCATCCGGCAGGATACCTCTTTGCTGAATTCATGGGTGGTTATTTCCAGGATCTTTTCTTCGCGGAAGAGCTGGATGGTTACAATATAGTTGCGAAGATTCATGGCCTGATTAATGGTGGTCCTGGGGAGGAGCAGGTAGTATTCCTGTGTCCCCTCCGGCAGGTCCCTGAACCTGAAATCCGGGTTGCCGCTTCCAGGCGAGCTACCGCTTATGTTTCTCGGGTCCAGGACCAGGAGGCAGGCCTGCTGGAAGTCGTTATTGGTACCACCGGTAATGATTTCCTGCCAGCCGTCTTCATCCAGGTCTTCTATCAACAGGGCGGCCTGGCCAAGATGGCCGGTGTGCCAGTATTCACCGAGGAGCTGGCCCCGGGCGTCAAGCAGGGCAATCTGGGTTGGATACCAGGTGACGTGGTTTCCTATGACCAGGACAGATTTTTCGGGCGAAGTGCGGCTAAAATTCGCAGCCTCGAACTTTTTGATTGTATAGTGGTTGGAAAATTCATCGGTCAGGGTCTTTATCTTCCGCCCGGGCTGGTAGCTCCACAACAATTTTCCGGACTTTTTCAGGCAGAACAGTTCCGCGCTGAGCTTTTCCTCGCTCAGGTAATCTCCCGAGACCAGGATTTCATCTTCCCCGTCTCCGTCGAGGTCCACGAATTTCTGCTGCAGGCTATCCGGTCTGAAAGGCCTCTTCAGGGGAAAGGTCCACAGCAGCTGTTCCTCCGGGTTGCGGGCGAAGAGCCGGCTGTCGTGAAGCTCGATTATTACCGGGTGCCTGATTTTCCAGAAGTGAAAGGATGGATTCTTGTTGATGATGACCAGGGCGGTGATCATGACGGCGAGGCCGAGGACGGCCAGCACCGACCGGCGGATCAGCGGGCCCCTGGTCCGGGCCAGGTGAGCGATTAAAGGTATCTTTATTTTCTGGCAGATTCGACTGTCGGCAATTATTTCTCTTATGTTGTCAACCCCTATGAGTTCCAGTCTTCTCCAGGGGTGTTTGGCCAGCAGGTTGAAAAGGAAGCTCCTGGCTTCTTTTAGGTTTTGGGCGGGAATGACCAGGTAGCGGAGGCCGGAATAGAAAACAGCCCTGACCTTTTCTTCCAGGGCCTCGGGAGAAATACGCTGGACTTCTCCGTTTAAGTCAACCTTGCCGGTAAAGGCCGCTTCCCGCGAATAGGCAAAATAGAAGCGGCGCTGGCTGGCAATCAATTTCTGGCTCAGGGAAAGCGTGGCCAGGGGCAGGCTGAGGCTCTCGCCGGAATAAATAAAATTTTTTTCGCTGAATGAAAAAAGAAGGGTGCAGGGAGGCAGGCTCAGCCCGTATTCGGTCTTGAGCAAATAGTCAGCCGCTTCCAGGGCATCGGTGGCCATCAGGTAGGTTTTTTCCTGGTGATGCACGGGCAGGGTGGAAAACCTGACCAGGTTATGGCCTTCGGCCGCTCCCGTCCTCCGGCAGCGGCTTTCGAGCAGCAGCAACCTGGCCGGTTGCCCGGCCTGCAGCAAGCCGCGCCTTTCGACCAGGGGACAGAAAAGGCTATCGCTACTCCAGCCCGAAAACCTTTTCCATTTCTCCTGGATGAGGTCAAAATCCAGGGCCAGACCGTTCTCCCGGCCGATTTTTTTGGCCAGTTCTTGAAAAATCAACCAGTTGGAACTGCCCTGGTTTTTGAGTTCCTGGAAATCGCCCGGAAACTCTGGCCTGGTTCTATCCGGGCCGTTATCCAGGCGGTCAGGGAAGGCTTCCCCGGCCAGTTTCTGTTTCTGGAGCAGAGCACCCAGGCCGTCTTCCAGTTCACCCAGGTAGAAGTGGCTGAGGGCCAGGTAGAAAAGAAGATTGCTCAGCGTTTCCTTTAACTGATTGGGCTGAATTTTATCCTTGAACCTTCTGTAAAGAAGCCAGCAAGTTTCAAGGTAGTCCTTGAGTTCCTCGGGCGGCAGGCCGTCGGGTTGAAAGGAGGAGGTCAGAAAGAAAAACAGACCGGCCAGTTGCAGGTGAAATGAGTGGGTCAGGTCCTCGGGCAGGTCCCGGGTGGACCGCAAAAACTCGATGATCAGCCTGACCCTTTCCTGTTCGTCGGCGGCGATGGACAGGCTGGATAGAGTCTGGTTGTACAGGTTTTCCAGGTTGATCACCGGGTTTCCTGCTTGATTATCTTTATTGTTATTCATACAGGTAAATTCTCAAGGACCGGGCACCTTCCGGCAGCTCGTAAAAAGCCAGGCCTTTTTGCGGGACGGCAATCAGCGTTTCCTCGGCGTCGATTACCAGGACCATCCTCTTAATTTCGACACCCTCCGGCAGGTTGACGGTCTGAACTTTAAGCGTCGGTTGAGGTCCTACTGAAAAGAACTCGGCCCTGAGCCGGCAGTCCCTCAGGCCTTCCTCGGCATAAACTTGAACCGGCTCTCCACCCGGCTTCAGTTCAAACACGGCCGAGGGCGGGCAGACGGAAATCGGGGAAAGTGATCGGTCTTCGTCAATCTGGCCCAGGGTAACCCAGCCGTGAAGGTTGGTCAGGAATTCCCGGTTCAGGCTTTCCAGGACAACAAAAGCATACCGGTACTTGTGTTCCAGGGGATGTAGCAGATGGGCTTCCAGGCGTCCGCTCAACTGGTCATGGAGAATTCTCAGAAGAAAGTTATGGTCGGCGGAGACCAGGGCCCTCTTTTCAGCATAAATTTCATAGGAGGGTAGGCCGCTGAAGCCCACCAGGTGAGGAAAGGGTGACACCTGGCTGAGATGATGGAATAGTTTGATCCTGTTCCGGAAACCTGCCGGCCTGGTTATCTCTGAACACAGGTCCCTGAGTTTCTGATTGGTTCCCTTTTTTTGATTCCCGTCCATCACATTCCCCCCGAAGCTGTCTGTTGTTCGTGAAGTTTAATCTTGAGGAAATCCCTGGAAGTTTTGACCAGGTACTCCAGTATTTTTCTCTTTTCCTTTCTGTATTCCTCCGAGGATATCTCCGGTGCGTATTTCTTCAGGTATTCGTAAAGCGATTTTTCCTGCCCCCCGTCCTGCCAGTCCTGGAGCAGGTCGTCAAGAGCCTGCAGAAAAGCAGCCTTTTCCTTTGTTCCGATCTTGTTTCTGGCCAGGTAGCGGTTAAGAAGCAGGGCGTTTCTGGCTCTTAACTCTTCAATCCAGTTACTCAAATCAGTTCTGGAAGTACCGGTTTCGGGATGGGTCCAGGGAACCGGCCCGTGGCTGACTTCGGACAGCAGGAAATTTTTCTGGGTCTCGATGTAGATTTCCAGGAGGGTATTCAGGGAGACTTCGGCCGCCAGTCCCTGGTCGGACATGACCTCAACCAGTTTCTTGAAGAATTTTGGAACCTGCAGACCACCCAGTCCCCGGTTCAGGCAGATTGCGAGCAACCGGTCTGCCTGGTCGTCCAGGAGCAGGGTTGACTTTACTTTTTCCGTGCCATCCTGCCAGATGGTGACCTGAGTCCGGCCGCTTTCTTTGACAATCCGGCAGCCGGGGAGCTTTTTCAGGGCATAAAGGATTTCCCGCTTGATCTTGGTCCTCTCGGGTCGGATTTCACCGCTCAGGTAGTAGAAAGTCTGCTTCAGGCGCCGGGCCAGGATATTTCTCAGGTAACGCCTGAAATCAGCTTCACTGGCCACCATGAACTTCTCGACTATTTTCCAGTTGAAGAGCTTTTCGAGGACCGGGAACCTATCCTGCCTGTTCCTGATGAACAGGGGAGAAACGGTCAACAGGGCGATATCCCTGGGCTGATAGCCGGCCAGCTTCAGGTAAAGGCCGCTCTGTTTCGTGATAAGGGGAAGAATCAGCCTGACCATGGACATGATCAGGTCTTCCAGGTCGGATTCTGTATAGTTGTTATTTATTATGTGTAAGAGCCTGAGAAGAATCTTCCGTTCCTCGGCCAACCTGACTGCCTCAATAAAAAATACCCACTAATTAAACGCCAATCGCCAGCCCCTGTCAAGAATGCGAATTGCCTCACTTAAAATCTACTTGAAAACGATTCGTTGCCTCACGAGAAAATCTACGCGAAATCGGGTTGTCTTCTGGCTGGTCAGGGGGATAGATTTGGGGATGAGATTAGCCAGGAGGCAAG